>NZ_LGKG01000013.1 GCF_001294335.1 Streptomyces chattanoogensis | reverse complement strand
GGGCGGTGCCGGGGCGGGTGTGTGCCGGGATGGTGGGGGGACGGTGGGGGCCGGGCGGTGGTCCTGGGGCCGTGCCGTGGGCGGTCTAGACCGCCATGCCGTAGACGATCGTGAAGAGCGTCCCCAGTGATCCGATGATGAAGACACCGGTCAGACCGGCCACGATCAGACCCTTGCCCTGTTCGGCGCTGAAGGTGTCGCGTAGTGCGGTGGCGCCGATGCGCTGTTTGGCCGCGCCCCAGATCGCGATGCCCAGGCACAGCAGGATCGCGACCGCCATGACCACTTCGACCATCACGCGGGCTTCGTTGCCCAGGCTCCCGAACGGCCCCCAGTCCGGGGCGATTCCGCCGATGATGGTGGTGATGTCGCCCTTTTCGGCCGCAAGGAACATGTGTGACATGTGTGCCATGTGTGAACTCACCGCCCTTTGTGGGTAGTTGTGCGGCCGCGTCGGGTGGCGCGGCCGGCCTCGTCAGTCTCTATCTTCGCCGACGGGGGTGCCGTCAGAAGTCGACTTGGCGGCTTTCTTTGACGGATCCCGTGGGAGAGGTGTGTATGTGGTCGCTCACGCCGTCCACTGAACCCATAGTCTCACTGTGTGTATCACGGCCGATAACCCTGGGCAATGATCATCGAGGGGCGGCGGCCGGCCGGTCGCCGCCCGGTCAGAGTCCCGCGAAGTGGTCGAACTCACCGGCCTTCACGCCGAGGACGAAGGCGTCCCACTTGGCGCGGGTGGTGGTGACGATGTTCTCGGGGTCGGTGCTGGTGCGCAGGTGCACCGCGCCGCCGTCCGCGAAGGCGACCTCGATGTACTCCGGGGCGTCCGGGTCGTCGGTTGCCTTGTGCCAGGTGAGGGACATGGGGGTCCTTACGTGGTGGGGCGGGCGCCGCGCCCGCTTCGGGCGTTACCGCGGGGCGTGGGACATGGCGAAGATCATGACGAGCGCCACCAGGTGGATGGCGAACAGGAAGTACCCCACGCGCCACCACAGGTGGCGGCTCATCTGCTTCGGGTTGTTCGAGTCCATGGGGTGCGTCCTGTCGTCGGTGTCCGGACCAGTGTCCCGCATCGGGGGCGGGCAGGGCGCGGACGGGTGCTGCCGGGTGCTGTGCAGCGGGCCGGGGCGGGCGGCTCCGGGGCGGGCGGAGCGTGATGCGCCGTATGGCGCCAGGGCCCGGCGCAGAGCCCTCGGGCGGTTTCTGCGGGCATACGTTCCGGAGGCGGTGCGGGCGCATGGCTGCTGACGGACCGGCATGTGCCGCTGCGCCCCTCGTGTGCTGCCCCCTGCGCCGCCTCGCGCGCCGTCGCGCGGCCGTAAATCGCGCGTAGGTACGGGAAAGCGCAGTGAACCCACCCCGGATGGGGGAGGGTTGAGGCGTGCGGAAATTCTGGGTTGCCGGTGGGCTCGGGGTGGGGCTGGTGCTCTGCCTGCTGGGGTTGTTGGTGGTGGGGACGTATTCGGCGGCCGCCGGGCTGGCGGGGGCCGCGGGACGGGCGGCCGGGCTGGCCAAGGGGGCCGTGCCGGCTGCATATCAGTCGCTGGTGCAGAAGTGGGGGACGCTCTGCCCGGCGATCAGTCCTGCCTTGCTGGCGGCGCAGTTGTACCAGGAGAGCGGGTGGAACCCGAAGGCGCAGAGCCCGGCGGCCGCACAGGGCATGGCGCAGTTCATCCCGGGGACGTGGGAGACCCATGGGGTGGACGGGAACGGCGACGGGAAGCGGGATGTATGGGATCCGGAGGATGCCATTCCGTCGGCCGCTTCGTACGACTGTGAGCTGGCGAAGTATGTGAAGGGGGCATCGGGGGACGCCACGCGCAACATGCTTGCCGCGTACAACGCCGGGGCGTACCGGGTGATTCAGTACGACGGAGTGCCGCCGTACCGCGAGACGCAGAACTATGTGAAGACGATTACGACGCTGGCCAAGAGTTTTGAGGCGCCTACGGGGCCGGTGGCGTCGTCGAGGCAGGCCGCGGCCGCCATTTACTACGCCCAGAAGAAGCTGGGAACGAGGTATCTGTGGGGCGGGACCGGGACGGCGGCGCAGGGCGGGCGGTTCGACTGCTCCGGGCTGACCCAGGCCGCGTACCACTCGGTGGGCATCGAGCTGCCGCGGGTCGCGAACGACCAGTGGAACGCCGGGCCGCATCCGGAGCGGAACGCCCTGCTCCCGGGGGACCTGGTGTTCTTCGCGTACGACCTGAAGGATCCGCGGTCGATTCATCACGTGGGGATCTATGTGGGCGGTGGCTACATGATCAATGCGCCGTACACCGGGGCCGTGATCCGGTTCGACAAGATCGATACCCCGGACTACATCGGGGCGACCCGGGTCACCTCGGATGGCGCGAAAGCGCTGCCGCGGGAGGACGCTGCGTGAGGATGGGATGCGAGCGCGTACCGGGACCGGGGTCTGAACCGAGGCCTGAACTGCGGTGATGAGTCAAGCTTCGATAACGTCCTGGTGATCATCCGGTTGAGGGGGGAACGGCGGCGGGGGGCGCCGCGTTCCTCTTGCGTGGGGACGTACGGACGTATCCGGGCCGGACACACGGGACACGGCAGACGCTCGACGCACCACACGGGGGCCGGCAGCACACACAGGCGCTCGCGCGCGCGAAAGGTAAGGGGTCGCGGCAGATGGCTGGACTCGCACTGGAGGGGCCGAACCCCGATGTCGACGTGCTCGACGGCATCAACGGCCTTGCGAAGGATGCGCCGCACTGGGTCAACCGCGCGATGGAGTACATCGGCGAGTACGGCATCATCGCCGGGCTCGCGGTGCTGTGTCTGATCGCGTGGTGGGGTGCCCGGCGCAGGTCCGATGCGCCCGCCGCCATCGCCGGTCTGGTCTGGGCGCCGCTGGCGGCCGGTATCGCGCTGCTCGCCAACATTCCGATCCGGGCGTTCGTCGAGCGACCGCGGCCGTTCAAGGATCATGCCGGTCTGGAAGTGCTGATTCCGGGCAAGAGCGACTACTCGTTCGTGAGTGACCACGCGACGCTGACCATGGCGGTCGGGGTCGGCCTGTTCGTCGCCAGCCGCAAGTACGGCCTGGCCGGGATCGCGCTGGCGCTGGCGGAGGGGTTCTGCCGGGTCTACATGGGCGTCCACTACCCGACCGATGTGGTGGGCGGGTTCGCGCTGGGCACGGCCGTCGCGCTGTTGCTCGCGCCGGTCGCGCAGGCGCTGCTCGTACCGCTGATGACGGCGGTCGGACGGTCGCCGGTCGGATGGATCGCGTGGTTCGTGCAGGCGCCCGGTGCGGTGCCGTCGGCCCCGGCCGGCAGTACGAGCACGGGAACGGGCGGTCACGGCGGTCTCGGCGCCGAGGACGAGC
Source organism: Streptomyces chattanoogensis (assembly GCF_001294335.1). Lineage (GTDB taxonomy): Bacteria > Actinomycetota > Actinomycetes > Streptomycetales > Streptomycetaceae > Streptomyces > Streptomyces chattanoogensis. The sequence continues at coordinate 287,877 of NZ_LGKG01000013.1, read as the reverse complement.
GGATGATCGCCGGCGGTTCGGCGGCGCCGTCGCGGCGCCGGGACCGCGACAAGGATCTGGCGGCCTGACGCCGTCCCCGGAGACACGAAACGGCCCGGCCCCCTGTGAGGGGCCGGGCCGTCCGCGTAGGCACCCTCAGAGCGCCTGCGGAAAGGTGCTGAACAGCCGCTGCGGGTCGTAGCTCTGCTTGACCTGGGCGAGGCGGCCGGCGGCCGGGCCGTAGTAGGCGGACTTCCAGTCGGTGAGGGCCGGGTCCGTGTAGTTCTGGTAGGCGGCGCCGGAGGAATGGCGGCGCATGGCGGAATGGAAGGAATTCAGCCATGCGGTACGTGAGCCGGGCGAGCCGTTGGCGGGCCAGGACGTCAAGTACTGGGCGAGGAAGCGGGATCCGCGGTGCACGAAGGCGGTGTCGGTGCGGCCGACGCGGTTGATCGCGCCGCCCAGTGCCGTCAGGGCGACATTGCCGTTGACGCCCTTGCGGCCGCCGCTCTCTATCTGGGCCATCAGGGTCTGGATGCCGGCCGCGGACAGCGAGCGGTCGAAGAAGTGGGAGCGGGCCGCGTAGGTCTCGCGGCCCAGCTGGCCGGAGCCGGTGTGGCCGGGGAGGGAGCCCGGCATATGGCACTGTGCGGTGGACTTGGAGGAGCAGCCGGCGTAGGCCTCCATCGCGTCCAGGTACGAGGTGGGGGTGAGGCGGACGCTGGTGGCGGGGCCGGGGCCGCCGGGCTGGTCGGCGAGTCTGTCGAGGGCGTTCTTGAGGTCGCTGTAGGAGCCGAGGGAGAAGGCGGCCACGGAGACGCCGGGGGTGCCGCCGGGCCGGGCGTCGAGATGGCAGGAGGACCAGATCTCGTCGGCCTGCGTCGGGCCCCACTTCTGCCAGGAGGCGACCACCTTCGCCGCCTTGGACCAGGGCCAGGTCAGATACGCCATCACGGCGCGTGGCGCCGGATGCGTGCGGAAGCGGAGTTCGGTGACCACGCCGAAGTTGCCGTTGCCCGCGCCGCGCAGCGCCCAGAAGAGGTCGGAGTGCTGGGACTTGTCGCAGTCGACGGTCTTGCCGTCGGCCGTGACGAGCGTGGCGCCTACCAGGCTGTCGCAGGTCAGGCCGTATGCGCGGGAGGCGACGCCATGGCCGCCGCCGAGGGTGAGGCCGGATATGCCGACGGTGGGGCAGGAGCCGCCGGGGATCGTCACGCCGTGCGCGCCCAGGCCCTCGTAGACGTCTATCAGCTTGGCGCCGGCGCCGATGCGGGTGATGCCGCCGGAGGGCGCGCCGACCTTGGAGAGGGCGGAGACGTCGATGATGAGCCTGCCGTTGCCGCTGGACCAGCCGGCGTAGGAGTGGCCGCCGCTGCGGATGGCGACCGGGGTGTCGTAACGGCGGGCGAAGGCCAGGCATTCGGCGATGTCCGACGGATGCTGGACGTAGGCGATGGCCGACGGTTTGAGGCTGTCGTAGCGGGTGTTGTAGAGGCGGCGGGCGGTGGCGTACGCGGCGTCGGAGGCGCGTATCAGCTTGCCGTCCAGGCTTTTGTCGAGCGCCGTCCAGGAGGACGCGGTGGCCCGGCTCCTGCCGAGGGCGCCCGCCGGGGCGGAGGCCGCGTTGGTCCCGGCGGCGTTGCCCGTGGTGGCCGCCGCGTCCGCCCCACCCTTCGTGGTGTTGCAGCCGGTGGCCCAGGCGACCGAGGTCGCCGCGAGAGTGCCGCCCGCCTGCAGGAGTGTGCGCCGCTTCACTGGGATGTCCCCCTCGATTGGTACGGTCCGGCCCCGCCCGCCGGTCGTCAGTCACGGGGCGCGTGCATGGGGAGCGGGCATCGGACGGCGGGACACGGCCGGCGCCACAGTCGGTGCGTACCGCTGTGTCCGGAATTGGTCGATGTCGCCCGGGTGCTGTTTGTCCGGTGACGTCCGTTGATGACCGTGAAGTCCGCTGCTGCTCGCTGCTCTTGCTTTCCCCATTACCCAGATGCCGTGCGGGCGTTGGAGGTTCCAGGGGCGGCGCGCGGAACGGAGCGAGTTATTCCAGGGGGTGTTTCGCGTCACTCTCGGCGGCGACCTGGTGCCGCTCCGCGTCCGTACGCGCCTGGGAGCGGGCGCGGCGGGCCGGCCCCCGCCAACCGCAGTCGCAGCGGGCGTGGCAGAAGGAACCACGCTCGGTGGTGGAGGTCGTGTGCGGGGCTCGGTCGGGCACCCGGCCACGCTACGCGCCCGGGGTGGGTTTGCGTGACGGGCCCCCGGTATCGGTCGTTGAACGGGGCGGTCGGCACAGGCCGTCCGGAGCACAGCGGCCGAGGGGGCTCGTACGCGATGGTGGTGCAGGACAGACGAGGTGGCGCGGTCTCCATGGCCGTGGCGTGCGGGACGGGTCTGGCCGTGGGACTGCTGGCGACGGGCTGCTCCCCCGACGGCGCCGCGGCCGACGACCAGGCGGCCACCGCCCGGGCCGCCGCCTCCGAGGTCCGGCGCAGCGCCGATGCGCTGGTGCGGGCCGGCGCCGCCCGGGTCCGTACGGCGATGGAGACCGCGAGCGGCGGCACCCGCGTCGCCATCCGGGGCACCGGGATCTACGACTTCCGCACCAGCAGCGGGCAGCTGCGCGTCCTGCTGCCGGATCTCGCGGACAAGCCCGGCGAGGGCCGTCAGCCGATCACCGAGATCCTGGCGCCCGGCGCGCTGTTCATGAAGAACCGCGGCGCCGGGGTACCGGCCGACAAATGGGTACGGATGGCCACCGCCGCGCTGGCCGACGGCAATCTGGTCACCGGCGGTGCGACCGATCCGCTGGCCGCCGCCGAACTGCTGCGGGGCGCACGGGAGGTGGCCTACCGCGGGGAGGAGCGGCTGGACGGCGTCCGGGTGCGGCACTATCGCGGCATCACGGACATCGGGGTGGCCGCGCGGGCGGCGTCGCGGCGCAGCGGACCGGCGCTGACCGCGGCGGAGAAAGGGTTCACCACGGATGCCGTGCCGTTCGATGTGTATCTGGACGAGGTCGGACGGCTGCGCAAGGCGCGCCAGCGGTTCCAGTTCGCCAACGGGGCGCCCGAGGGAGCGTCGGTGACCTCCACCACAGAGCTCTACGACTTCGGGGTGCGGGCCGCCGGGGTGCGGCTGCCCGAACGGCGCGATATCTACACCGGGAAGATCGCTTCTGCGGCGCCGTAACGCGGCGGCGCCGCGGCATCTTCCGGGGGCGCATGCCGGATGGCGGAAATGGTCCATCCGTGCCATGCGCGCAGTGTGTGCCCCTCCCTACGCTGGGCGGTAACCACCAGAAGCGTGGGAAGGCGCTCGGAGGAGGAGGTGTGGTACGTGGCCGGACACCGCCATCCAACGGTTCAGGACCACGTAGCCCTCGTCGAGATCGACCTCACTGGTGAGTTGATGATCGCGGCCGCGGCCGCCACGGGGGATCGGCTCAGCCGGGACCGTATCGACGAAGTGCTGGACGTGGACGGGGACGGGGCAGACGACGCGGACGGCGGTGAGGGCGCGGAGCTGGTGCCCCCGGGGGCCGGTCCGGCGGGACGCGGCTGAGCGGCCGCCGGCTCCGTGTCCGGCCGGTCAGGTGCGCAGCATCCGCTCGATGGCCTTGGTCGCTTCCTGGACCTTGGCGTCGACGGCCTCGGGGCCCTTGGCCGCGGCGTCGGCGACGCAGTGCCGCAGATGCTCCTCGAGGAGCTGGAGGCCGAAGGACTGCAGGCCCTTGGTGCTGGCCGAGACCTGGGTGAGTATGTCGATGCAGTAGACGTCTTCCTCGAGCATCCGCTGGAGGCCGCGAATCTGGCCCTCGATGCGGCGCAGGCGCTTGATGTGGGCGTCCCTCTGCTTGGCGTAGCCGTGGACGCCGGCGGACGGGGACGGCGCAGTGGAATCGGTCACGGTGCCGGGGTCGGTTTTCGGCTGTGCGGTGTGGCAGGCCGAGGGGGCTGCGGCGGTGCCGCTGGTGTCGGCGTCCGTGGTCGTCATGGCCGTCTCCCGTGGTATCTAGGCGTTCCGTATACGGCGATCACAGTGATCACAGCGGTCCATGCAGGCGATCCGTATACCCCTGGTGGGTATATTGTACCGAATTGTTCGAGCCTCGGCGGTCCCCCGTGCAGAGCATGCTGCCCGATGGGCGACACTGAAGGAATGCCGGTTAGCAGTGGCTGGATGATGCGCCTAGCATCAACTCGACCGAATCCGATGCACCCCGAGGATTTCACGTGCGCTTTCGTCTGACCCCCAGGGAGACGAGCTTCTACGACATGTTCGCCGCCTCCGCGGACAACATCGTCACGGGCTCCAAGCTCCTGATGGAACTGCTCGGGGCGGACGCCTCCGCGCGGACAGAGATCGCCGAACGGATGCGGGCGGCCGAGCACGCCGGGGACGACGCGACACACGCGATCTTCCACCAGCTCAACTCGTCCTTCATCACGCCGTTCGACCGCGAGGACATCTACAACCTCGCCTCGTCGCTCGACGACATCATGGACTTCATGGAGGAGGCCGTCGATCTTGTCGTGCTGTACAAGGTCGAGGAGCTGCCCAAGGGCATCGAGCAGCAGATCGAGGTGCTGGCGCGGGCGGCGGAGCTGACCGCCGAGGCGATGCCGAATCTGCGCACGATGTCGAACCTCACCGAGTACTGGATCGAGGTCAACCGCCTCGAGAACCAGGCCGACCAGATCCACCGCAAGCTGCTCGCGCACCTCTTCAACGGCAAGTACGACGCCATCGAGGTGCTCAAGCTCAAGCAGATCGTGGACATCCTGGAGGAGGCGGCGGACGCGTTCGAGCACGTCGCCAACACCGTCGAGACCATCGCGGTAAAGGAATCCTGAGCCCCGGCCATGGATACCTTTGCGCTTGTCGTGACCATTGCGGTCGCGCTCGGTTTCACATACACCAACGGCTTCCACGACTCGGCGAACGCCATCGCGACCTCGGTCTCGACCCGGGCGCTGACCCCGCGGGCGGCGCTGGCGATGGCCGCCGTCATGAACCTCGCGGGTGCCTTTCTGGGCAGCGGGGTCGCCAAGACGGTCAGCGAGGGCCTGATCGCCACACCGCAGGGCAACCAGGGGATGGGCATCCTCTTCGCGGCCCTGGTCGGTGCGGTGGTCTGGAACCTGGTCACCTGGTACTTCGGGCTGCCGTCGTCGTCCTCGCATGCGCTGTTCGGCGGCATGGTCGGCGCGGCGCTGGCCGGCGGCACCAAGGTGATCTGGTCCGGGGTGATCGAGAAGGTCGTCCTGCCGATGTTCATCTCGCCGGTGATCGGCCTGGTGCTCGGCTACCTGGTGATGGTCGTGATCCTCTGGATATTCCGTAAGGCCAACCCGCACAAGGCCAAGCGCGGCTTCCGCATAGCGCAGACCGTCTCGGCCGCGGGCATGGCGCTCGGCCACGGTCTGCAGGACGCCCAGAAGACCATGGGTGTCGTGGTGATGGCCCTGGTCATCGCCGATGTCGAGAGCCCGAACGACGCCATCCCGATCTGGGTCAAGCTGGCCTGTGCGATCACGCTCTCGCTGGGTACGTACGCGGGCGGCTGGCGCATCATGCGGACGCTGGGCCGCCGGATCATCGAGCTGGACCCGCCGCAGGGCTTCGCCGCGGAGACCACGGCCGCCTCGGTCATGTACACCGCGTCGTTCATGTTCCACGCGCCGATCTCCACGACGCATGTCATCACGGCCGGGATCATGGGCGTCGGCTCCACCAAGGGCCCGCGCGCGGTGCGCTGGGGCGTGGCCAAGAACATCGTGATGGGCTGGTTCATCACGATGCCGGCGGCGGCGGGTGTCGCGGCGCTGGCGTACTGGCTCATCCGGCTGGCGTTCGGGTAACGCCCTCCGGCAGGCACGGAGCAGACACCGAGCAGACACAGAAATGGGCCCGCCCCCCGGGAAGAGGGGCGGGCCCTTCGCCTTGCGGTGGCACCGCCATGCAGCACCGCAGGACGCTCAGGGGCGTCGGCCGTGAGCCGGGCTCGGCGGCTCAGCCGAAGCGGCCGGAGATGTAGTCCTCCGTGGCCTGCACCGACGGGTTGGAGAAGATCCGCTCGGTCTCGTCGATCTCGATCAGCTTGCCGGGCTTGCCGACCGCCGCGAGGTTGAAGAACGCCGTACGGTCCGAGACGCGCGCGGCCTGCTGCATGTTGTGCGTCACGATGACGATCGTGAAGCGCTCCTTGAGCTCGCCGATCAGGTCCTCGATGGCGAGGGTGGAGATCGGGTCGAGGGCGGAGCAGGGCTCGTCCATCAGCAGGACCTGCGGCTCGACCGCGATGGCGCGGGCGATGCACAGCCGCTGCTGCTGGCCGCCGGAGAGGCCGGAGCCGGGCTTGTTCAGGCGGTCCTTGACCTCGTTCCAGAGGTTGGCGCCCTTGAGGGACCGCTCGACGATGTCCTTGAGCTCGCTCTTCTTGTACGAGCCGTTCAGCCGCAGACCGGCCGCCACATTGTCGAAGATCGACATGGTGGGGAACGGGTTGGGGCGCTGGAAGACCATGCCGACGGTGCGGCGGACGGCGACCGGGTCGACACCCGAGCCGTAGAGGTTCTCGTCGTCCAGCATCACCTTGCCCTCGACGCGGCCGCCGGGGGTGACCTCGTGCATCCGGTTCAGGGTGCGCAGAAAGGTCGACTTGCCGCAGCCGGACGGGCCGATGAAGGCGGTCACCGAGCGCGGCTCGATGGTCATGGAGATGTCGTCGATGGCCTTGTGGCTGCCGTAGAAGGCGGAGAGGCCGCTGACGTCGATTCGCTTGGCCATGGGATCACTGCTTCTTTCGCGGGGGTAAGTCTGTGGGGTCGCTGGTTGGCCTCCGTCGGCGGAGCCGACTGAGGGATGCCTCAGCGACCGGACTTGGGGGCCTTCCAGCGGGCGATGCCGCGGGCCACCAGGTTGAGGATCATGACGAAGGCGATGAGGACCAGTGCCGCGGCCCAGGCGCGGTCGTAGGAGGCCTCGGAACCCTGCTGCCACTGCTGGAACACATACAGCGGAAGCGACTGCTGGGCGTCTTCGAAGGGGTTGCTGTTGATCGTCTTCGCGCCCCACACCAGGAGCAGTACCGGGGCGGTCTCACCGGTGATACGGGCGACGGCGAGCATCACGCCGGTGGTGATACCGCCGATCGATGTCGGCAGGACGACCTTGAGGATGGTGCGCCACTTGGGGACGCCCAGGGCGAGGGACGCCTCGCGCAGCTCGTTCGGGACGAGCTTGAGCATCTCCTCGGTGGAGCGGACGACGACCGGCATCATCAGGATCGCCAGGGCCATCGCACCGGCGAAGCCGGACGGGCCGAAGCCGAGGATCAGGATCCACACGGACAGGATGAACAGGCCGGCCACGATCGACGGGATGCCCGTCATGACGTCGACGAAGAAGGTGACGGTCTTGGCGAGCTTGCCCCGGCCGTACTCGACCAGGTAGATCGCGGTGAGCAGGCCGATCGGCGCGGCGATCAGGGTCGCCAGGCCCACCTGCTCCAGGGTGCCGAGGATCGCGTGGTAGATACCGCCGCCGGGCATCGCGTCCGGGAGGGTGCCCATCGAGTGGGACAGGAAGTAGCCGTCCAGGACCTTGATGCCGCGGGCGACGGTCTCCCACAGGAGCGACGCGAGCGGGATCACGGCGAGCAGGAAGGCCGTCCAGACCAGGCTGGTGGCCAGGCGGTCCTTGGCCTGCCGGCCGCCTTCGACGGCCGCGGAGAGCGCGTACGTACCGAAGATGTACAGCAGCGCGGTGATCAGGCCCCACTGGATCTTGCTGTCCAGGCCGGCGCCGAGGCCGATGCCGCAGCCTGCTCCCGCTGCGACCAGCGCGAGGACCGGCGGGGTCCAGCGGGGCAGCCGGGCCTGCTTGAGGGAGACGGGCAGCGGGGTGCCGCCACTGGCGACCTGTGTGCGGTCAGTCAGGGTGCTCATGCCGACACCTCGCTTCGCGGGGCGCCGCATTCGCGACGCGCGCGCCTCTTGATGATTCGTTCGCTGCGCTCACTCATGCTGCGGCTCCCGAGTACTCCTTGCGGCGGGCGATGATCAGGCGGGCCGCGCCGTTGACGAGCAGCGTGATCACGAAGAGGACGAGGCCGGAGGCGATCAGGGCGTCCTGGCCGAATTCATCGGCCTCGCTGAACTTGCTGGCGATGTTCTGGGCGAAGGTGCCGCCGCCCGGGTCCAGCAGGCTCTTGCCGATCAGGAAGCTGGGGGAGAGCACCGTGGCGACGGCCATGGTCTCGCCGAGCGCGCGGCCCAGGCCCAGCATCGAGGCGCTGATGATGCCCGAGCGGCCGAAGGGCAGCACCGACATGCGGATGACTTCCCAGCGGGTGGCGCCGAGGGCCAGGGCGGCCTCCTCGTGCATCTTCGGAGCCTGGAGGAAGACCTCGCGGCTCACGCTGGTCACGATCGGCAGGATCATGATCGCGAGCAGGATGCCGACGGTGAACAGCGAGCGGGCGGCCCCGTCGCCGTATTCGAAGATGCCGGTCCAGCCGAGGTAGTCGTCCAGCCAGCCGTAGAGGCCGGTCAGATGCGGGACGAGGAACAGCGCGCCCCACAGGCCGTAGACGATGCTGGGCACCGCGGCGAGCAGGTCGATGACGTAGCCGAGCGTGGAGGCCAGCTTGCGCGGGGCGTAGTGCGAGATGAACAGCGCGATGCCGACCGCGACCGGGACCGCGATGGCCATTGCGATCACCGAGCTGACGACCGTGCCGAAGGCCAGGACGGCGATGCCGAACTTGGGCTCGGTGCCGGTGGCGTTCCAGTCGAGGGTGGTGAAGAAGTTGGCCTTGTCGCCGGAGATGGCGAGCACGGACCGGTAGGTGAGGAAGGCGGCGATGGCCGCCATGATCACCAGGAGGGCGATACCGGAGCCGCGGGAGAGCCCGAGGAAGATCCGGTCACCGGGGCGGACCGACTTGCCCGATATGGACGCGAAGTTGTCGGTAGACGCCGGGGTCGGGGGCGTATCGGATAGCGAGGAGGAATTCATTGGTTCTCCGGTCTGCGGAGCCGGCCGGACGGCGTCGTCCGGCCGGGGCTCCTGGCGCGGCGGTGCACCGGAAGGGCGGCGGCTGCACTGTGTGTGCGGCCGCCGCCCGGAGGTCAGGAGAGCGTGGCGGCGGTCTTGCGGACCTTGTCGGCGATCTCGGTGGGCAGCGGGGCGTAGCCGAGCGCCTTGAGGGCGTTCTGGCCGTCCTGGCTGGCGACGTAGGTCAGGAAGGACTTGGTGGCGGGCAGGGTGTCGGCCTTGTTGCCCTTGTCGCAGGCGATCTCGTACGTCACCAGGGTGATCGGGTACGCGCCCTCGGCCTTGGTGGTGTAGTTGAGCTTCAGGGCCAGGTCGTTGCCCTGGCCGGCGGGCTTGGCCTCGGAGATCGCCTTGGAGGCGTTGTCAACGGTGGCCTCGACCGGGGCCTTGGCGCCGGTGTTCAGCTTGACCGTGGGGATCTTGGTGGAGGTGGCGTAGGACAGCTCGAAGTAGGAGATCGCGCCGCTGGTCTGCTTGACCTGCGAGGAGACGCCGGCCGAGCCGGACGCCGCCTGGCCGCCCTCGCCCTCCCACTTCTTCGCCGGCTCGTGCTTCCAGCCGCCGGCGGCCTTGAGGTACTTGGTGAAGTTGTCCGTCGTCCCGGAGTCGTCGGAGCGGTGGAACGCCTGGATCTTGAGGTCCGGGAGCTTGGCGTCCGGGTTCAGCTTCTGGATCGCCTTGTCGTTCCACTTGGTGATCTCCGAGTTGAAGATCTTCGACAGGGTCGGGGCGTCCAGGACGAGGTTGTCCACGCCGGGGACGTTGTAGCCGATCGCGATCGGGCCGCCGACCATGGGGAGGTCGATCGCCTGGCCGCCCTTGCAGACCTTCTTCGACTTCGCGATCTCTTCGGGCTTGAGCGCCGAGTCGGAGCCCGCGAAGGCGGTCTGGCCCTGCAGGAAGGTGGTCACACCCGCGCCGGAGCCGGTGGGCTGGTAGTTGATCTCGGTGCCCTTGCAGGCGCCGGAGTAGTTCTGGACCCAGACGTCCATGGCGTTCTTCTGCGCGGAGGAGCCGGAGGCGAGCAGCTTGCCCTTGCCCTCACACTTGATGTCCGCGGCCTTGGCGGAGCCGCCGCCACCGCTGGAGCCGCTGGTGTCGTCGGAGCCGCACGCGGACAGGGCCAGGGCACCGGTGACGGCGAGAGCGCCAACGGCGAGGGCGCGAACCCGGTTCTTGCGCTGAAGCTTCACTGTCGGGAGTTCCTTCCTGGGGCGCGCCGCTTCACCGGCGAGCTGGGGGACCTTCGGGGGTGTGATGACCAGCGCTGCTTCCAGCGTCGGCCCGCCGCGTCGCGCTTGCCATCGGGGCGTGATGCGCACTCGGTACGGCCGAAATTAGGCAGATCAGGTGAAGCGGCCGATGGAAGAGAGTGAACGCAAGGTGAACCTCGGCCGTCAGCTGGGGGCGGGGCGGGCGTGTCCGAAAAAGTCCGGCGGCGCGCCCGTATAGGGCTCGTTTGTTCGGTTTCTGCGGAGGGTGATGGCCTGTTTACGCACCCGGCCCGCCCATGCGAAAAACCCTCCCGTTCCCCTGAGGGGAAGGGGAGGGCCTGGTCCGCCGCGGCGCCGTCAGGGGCGGCTGCCGGTGCCCGGGGCGGACCCGGCGGACGGGACCCGCAGCTCCGCCACGACGGCGAGGTGGTCCGTGCCGGGGATCGTCCGCTCGTGGACGTCCACGGCCTTGAGGCCCCCGGCGAACAGCACATGGTCCAGGTGGAACAGCGGGAGGCCGGACGGCCAGGTGCGGACGAGGCCGCGGCCGAGTGCGTCGTGGACGTCGGCCGGTCCGGCCGCCAGGACCTTGCGGAACGGGCCGTGGTCGAGCGTGGCGTTGAAGTCGCCGAGCAGCACCTGCCGGCCCGGAGTGACGCGGGCCCGGCGGGCGAGCGCCGCGAGGTCATCGCTCCATCTGCCCTCGCGCAGCGGCAGCGGCGGAAAGGTGTGGACGGCCTGGATGCGCACCGGCCCGCCCGGCAGGTCCACGACGGCCCAGGGCATGGCGAAGGTGGTCGGCTCCTTCAGTACGCCCGTGGCGCGCAGCGGCAGCCGGGAGTACAGGCCCATGCCCGCCACCCCGGGCTCGGCCCGCAGGATCCGGTGCGGCAGCGCCTTCGCCAGGCCCGCGGCGTCGAACCGCCTGACCGCCGCGGGCGTCAGCTCCTCCACGGCCAGCACATCGGGCGCCTCCCGGCGCACCGTGGCGACGACGTCCTCGGCATCCGCACCGCCCGCCAGCACGTTGGCCGTCATCACGCGCAGGGTGTCCCCGGCGGCTCGGGCACCGGGCCGGACGGTCAGCCCGGGGTCCGTGACGAAGCGGGGTGCGAGCAGGGCGACGGGGACGGCCACCAGCACCGCGGCGACGGCGGCGGTGCGCCAGATCCGCAGGGCGAGGGCGCCGAGGAGGGCGAGGGCGGCGACGGCGGCGGCGTACGGAAGGAACACCGCCAGCTGCGGGAGCGGGGTGGCCGTGCCGCCCCCGAGTAGCCGGGCCAGCAGCGATGCGGCGGCAGCGGCCAGGGCCAGGCGGACCACCCACACCAGCAGGCGTACGAGCGGGGGCCTGTTCGTCATGCCGCGGTCCGGTCGGCCGGTGCCGTACGGGCGCCCGGGCCGTACGACAGGGCCGCCAGCAGAAGTGCGGGCAGCGCCGTGACGGTGAACACGGGGAGGCCGCGGAGGAGCGCGGTGGCGAGGACCAGGAGGTGGAGCAGGGTGCACACCACCGCGAGGGTCTTGGCTGCCCCGGCGAGCGGTCCGCGGTTGCGCAGCGCCGCGGAGAGCAGCACGGCGGCGGTCACCAGAGAGAGGAGCAGGGCGGCGCCCCCGCCGCCGAGGAGGACGACCCCCGCTTCGTTCGCCATGCCCTCCTCGCCCTCGAACGCGTAGGACGTGGCGACGAAGCCGGTCAGGAAGGTGAGCGTGACGGCTCCCCAGAGGGCTTCGACCAGCAGAACGCCGCCGGAGACGGCGGCGAGGATCCTCCAGGGCCGCGTCGGCGGGGGTGCGCTTGCGTTCATCGGTGGTGCTCCGGTCGCAGATACGGGTGCGCGGGAAGGCCCGGAGCCGGGACCTCGTGGGAGATCCCGGCCCCGGGCCCGGGCCTGGTCACCGTCCGCGGATCAGGCGGGCCGGCGGAGCCCGGCACGATACCGGTCAGGAACGGACCAGCCGGCCGTTCCTGATGATGCGCAGCTGGCCGTGGCGCGCCTTGTAGGAGCAGCGCTCCGAGGCGTCCGCGTACGACGACGGCTTCGGGTCGAGCGAGCGGCCCTTGTCGTTGTTGAACAGGTCCATCTTCTTTTCGATGGCCGGCTGGCCCGGGGTCTGCTCATGACGGTCGGCAAAACCCTTTGCCGTTCCCGCGCCCATGTCCTTGGTCATGCGCGCATTCCAGTAGGCGTGCCGGAATGCATCTCCGCGGCCATTGTGGAGAGAGCCGCTGTATCGCCGCTGTGCCTCGGCGAGGGCCTTCTTGGCGTGGTCGCTCGCCTTGTTGCAGATGCTGACGTGGCTGGGCACGGAACAGAACCGGAATTCTGCTTCGTTCATTCCGCCCGGGTAGCCGGACCGCACCGCCTTGCCGGGCTGCCCGTCCAGCGCCGCCGAAACCTCCCAGTGCAGCTTGGGCTGCGGCCTAGTGATGTCGGCGGAGGCCGTCCCCGCGAACCCGCCGACCGTGACCGCCAGGGCCGAAAAGCCGACCGCCAGCGACTTCAGCGAATTGCTTCGCATATTTCCCCGTACTCCCTGTTTTCTGTTTTTCCCCCGACCGGAAAAGGGCAGGGGTGGGGACGCAATCGCCTGGTCTTTTCCTGGACTTTGCCCCCGTGGCCGGGACTTTAGCAGCAGAACCGACCGGCCGGAAGGAAAATAAAATGGATGGAGTTATTCCGTTCCGTGAAATGGACGTGGTAATTCCGTTTCGTGGCTGCCTGCGCCCCGTGTGATGTCGTCCGCACCCCGACGCGACGGCCCGTCGCCCTGTTGAATTACCGGCAGGTATGGCAGCATCCGCGCCGGAGACGAACACGCGAATCGGTGCGGAACGACCGGAGGTGGCTGGTGGGGAGCCAGGGGGCACGGCAGGGCGTTCGGGACGTACGGGGCAACGGGGGCCGGAACGCCGGGCGGGGCGGCCGGGTCGTCGTGGGTACCGCGGTGGTCCTGTGTGCCATGGGCCTGCTCGGCGGAACGGCGACGGCGGCATACGCGGATCCCGGGGCGCGGGATCCGAAGGCGGGGGATCCGAAGGCGGGGGAGCAACGGAACGCGGCACCGGCGGCGGTGGATTCCGGTTCCGCCGGGGAGTCGCTCAAGCGCCTCGAGGCCGTACGGAAGAAGATCGACGATCTCTACCGCAAGGCGGAGCGGGCCACCGACGCCTATAACGGGGCCAAGGAGCAGGTCGAGCTCCAGCAGAAGGAGATCGTCAAGCTGGCCCGGAACATCGACCGCACCCAGCAGAGGCTGGCCGCCCTCAAGCGCCAGGCGGGCGCGCTGGCCAGCGCGCAGTACCGCAGCGGCGGAATGCCCTCCGAGGCCAAGCTGGTGCTCGGCGCCGACTCCGGCGCATTCCTCGACAACGCCACCCTGATGCGCAAGGCGCAGCAGGCGGCGAAGCGCGTGATCGGCCAACTCTCCCGGACGAAGGGCGAGTTGGAGGACTATTCGCAGGCCGCCACGGACCGCTGGGAGCGGCTCGAAGAGAACCGCAAGAAGAAGGACGGCGCGCGGCGGGACATCAAGAAACAGATCGACGCGGCGAAGAAACTCGAATCCCGGCTGGCCGCCAAGGAAAAGGAACGGCTCAAGAAGCTGGAGGACGAGCTGGCGCTGCGGCAGCAGCAGAAATGGCTTGACTCCGGTGTGCTGGAGGAGATCGACAACAAAGCGTCCCGCTTCGGCAAAAAGGCGATCTCGTATGCCACGGCACAGATCGGCAAGGACTATGTATGGGGCGCCGAAGGGCCGGACACCTTCGACTGCTCGGGTCTGACGCTGCGCGCGTGGCAGGCCGGCGGCACGACGATTCCGCGGACCTCGCAGGAGCAGTGGCGGCAGCTGCACCGGGTCGCGATCAAGGACATGCGGCCGGGTGACCTGATCATTTACTTCTCGGACGCCAGCCATGTGGGCATGTACATCGGCGACGGCGCGATCGTGCACGCGCCGCGTCCGGGCCGCCAGGTGACCATCACCGGCGCCGGTTCGATGCCGATCCTGGGGGTCGTACGGCCGGATGCCGAATCGGACCGATAAGCACCGGACCGATAAGCCGGGGACCGATTAGCGGGGGAGTGCGGCGGCCCGAATCGTGATCTGGGCCACCGATAAATGACCGGATTGATCGGTATCGGGCGGTTAACCGCCCGTCACTGCACACGGTCAGGATTCGGTCAGGCGGGGTGATATTCGTCATTCCGCTTTCCGCCCGCCCCGCCCCAAACACGCAGATGAGCCGCCGCATATGACATTGGCCGATTGCCGTCGGCCATTCCAAACCGCTCGGCACTGACGCTATGGTCGCCTCTCAGCGCCTGTTGGTGTCTCGACTCATTTGTCCGATGAGCGGGGCGAAAACGGGCACGGTGGTGCGTCGCTCGGCGTGCCGCCAGCCCCTCGGGGGGAGGGAAGGAACCGAGGAATGCCCGTACCCGTACCGCACCAGCGGACGGCTGTGCTGCCGCCACAGGCAGGACCGGTGGATGACGCCTGCGCGAATGCCGCGCAGCCGGCCGTCGCACCGGTGTCGGGTGATGCCTCTCCCCAGGAGATGGACGCCGCGGTGACGGCGGACGGTTCCGCCCACGGCGCGCTGCCCCAGGGCCTGACCCTGCTCCTCATAGGCGAGGACCCCAACAGCACCGTCCCCGACATGTGGGACTGGGCGGGCCGCCGGGCCCGGCTGCGCACCGCCCGCAATCTCACCGAGGCCGAGCGGCTGCTCACCGACGATGTGGACTGCATCCTGCTCGACCTGGCTCCACCCGAGCACGCCGGGTGCGATGCGGGCGATGACGGCTGCCCCGGCGACGAGCTCGGCGTCCTGCACGAGGTGCTGCGGATGGCGACCGGGCAGGCCGTCCTCGTCCTCACCTCGGAGACGGACGCGGAGCGCGCCGCCGACGCCGTACGCGTCGGCGCCCAGGACTATCTCTTCCGTGACGAGCTGGACGGCTCCGTGCTCAGCCGCGCCGTCCGCTACGCCGTCGAACGCAAACGCGCCGACCTCGCCCAGCGCCAGCTGACCGAGTCCCGGATGCTCGCCCAGGAGAACGCCCGCCTCGAGCGCGGCCTCCTGCCCACCCCGCTGCTCGACGGCTCCGATCTGCGGTTCGCCGCCTGCTACCGCCCCGGCCGCAGCCGCGCGCTGCTCGGCGGCGACTTCTACGACACCGTCCGCACCCCGGACGGCACCGTCCACGCCATGATCGGCGACGTCTGCGGCCACGGCCCCGACGAGGCCGCCCTCGGCGTCGAGCTGCGCATCGCCTGGCGGGCGCTGACCTTCGCCGGGCTGTGCGGCGACGAACTCCTCGCCACCCTCCAGAAGGTGCTGGAGCACGAACGTTCCGACGACGAGATCTTCGCGACCCTGTGCACCGTGGACATCTCCCCCGACGGCCGCCGCGCGGGCCTGTGCCTGGCCGGCCACCCCGCGCCGCTGCTGGCCCGTGCGGGACGCCCGCCGCGCCTGCTGCCGTACGAGTTCGGCGGCCCGGCGCTCGGCCTGCTGCCGCACGCCCGCTGGCCGCGCCGCCAGGTCGAGCTGGGCGGCTCCTGGAGCCTGATGATGTACACCGACGGCCTGATCGAGGGCCGCATCGGCGAGGGCAACCAGCGCCTGGGCCAGGACGGCATGACCGACCTGGTCAGCCGCCAGATGGCGGCCGGCCTCCAGGGCGAGGAACTGCTGGCTGCGTCGGTGCGCGAAGTGCGCGATCTCAACGGCGGCGAGCTGACGGACGACGTGGCCGTCCTGCTGCTGGACCGGAGATAGCCGGGGCCGGGTCTCCCGGCCGGGGGGCAAGGGGTTATCGCCCGCCGTTGTACGGCCCGTACGGACCGTCCGAGCTGGAGCCGCCGCGGCGCGGGCCACCGCCGCCGGAGACCTGGCGCAACGCCGGCCGGACGTCCACGGTGTAGACGATCACCGCGATCAGGCCGAGGACCGGCAGGAAGGCATCGACGGGCATCAGCAGGAGCAGCGCCGTGGCCAGGCCGAGGAAGATCAGCCACATGCCCTTGTTCTGCTTGTCTGCCGCACGGTAGGCGTCCTCGCGGCGCATCGCGGCATCGATCAGCATGACGGCGGCGTACACGCCCAGGGCCTTTCCGACCCAGTACAGAAGCTCCATGAAGCCGAACACCAGCACGCTGCCACCACCCGTTCGTTCTCTGTCGGTCCCGGCCTGTGCGGGCCCACCGTAACCGAACAACGGGCCGGGCACCCGGAGTGTGCCCGGCCCACTCGCCGGCTCAGCGCAAAGTGACAGACGTCACGACGTCATGACGGCACGCGCCGCATCACTTCGCCGCGGGCGGCGTGGTCTTCTTCGCCACCGGCTTGCGCGCCGCCGGAGCGGTCTTCTTCGCCCCGGTCGGCTTGTCGTCCGCGGTCCTGGTGCCGTTCGCGGTGGCGGTCTCCCGCTTGCTCGCGTCGTGGTTCACCGTCGGCTGCGACTGGGGCTCGGACTTCGCGGCCGGCTCGGGCTCGATGGCCACCGCGAGGTCCTCGAAGGTGTCGGCGGTCTGCCCGCGCCACTTGTCCACCGCGCCGTGGCCCCGCTTGGCCAGCTCGTCATACGTCTCGCGCAGTTGCACGGCGGTCTCGGCGGCACGGCCGACGCCCCGCAGCGCGACCTCCTGCACCTGGTCGAGGACCTTCTTCAGGTCGCCGTCCAGCGTGCCGAGCAGCTCGGCCACCTTGTCCTGAGCTTCCTTGGCCTGCTTGGTGACGCGGTCCTGCACGTCCTTCGGGTCGGTGGCCTTCACCGACTCGAAGGCCTTGGGTGCCTCCGCACGGATCTTCTCGACGAGTGTCGGCACCTCGCCGAGCTTTTCGACGGCCAGATCGGCGGCCCCGGCCAGGGCGTAGAGCGGGGTCGCGTCGGTGACGGTCTTGCGGAGGTCATCGGTGATGGCCATGCGTTCTTCCTCCTGGAAACGGAATCGGTTGCTCAGGTGGCGTGCGGGCCGCCGTCGGCCTCTGACTCTGGGGAGTCCGGACCGCGCCCGTTCTCATGCCCGCTCGCAGTGCGGTCCGCGCCACTTCCGAGTCCGTTCTCTTTACGGAACGACTCGTAGATCTGCAGCAGGACCTGCTTCTGCTTCTCGTTGAGCGACGGGTCGGTGCGTATCGCGGTCTGCACCTCGACTCCGTCGAGCCCCTGTCGCTCATCGAGGATCCCGGCCTGGACGTACAGCGTCTCGGCGGAAATCCGCAGGGCCTTCGCCAGCTGCTGCAGGATCTCCGCACTCGGCTTGCGCAAGCCGCGCTCGATCTGGCTGAGATACGGGTTGGACACCCCCGCGGCATCCGCGAGCTGCCGCAGACTCAGCTGCGCCGTGCGCCGCTGTTCCCGCAGGAACTCCCCGAGATTGCCGACGTTGAGTGATGCCATGACTCCATGGTGCACGCTTGTGCTAACTATTGCAAGCAAGCGCTAGCAAAAGTGGGGGTGGCGTGTTCTGGCCTGCCGATGAGGGCGCCGCGCCTCATGGCGGCCGTGCGATGCTGGTCCGGTGACGCTTCCGCTTGCGGACCTGGTACGGCTCCGCAGAGCCCGTGACCTGATGGACCGCGACTACGCGGAGCCGCTCGACGTCCCCGCGCTGGCGCGCGCCGCCCATATGTCGCCGGGCCACTTCTCCCGCAGCTTCCGCGCCGCCTTCGGGGAGACGCCGTACAGCTATCTGATGACCCGCAGGATCGAGCGGGCCAAGGCCCTGCTGCGGCGCGGTGACCTGTCGGTGACGGAGGTCTGCTGCGCGGTCGGGTGCACCTCGCTGGGGTCGTTCAGCTCGCGGTTCACCGAGCTGGTGGGCGAGAGCCCGAGCGCCTACCGTGCGCGCCGGCACGAGGAGGGTGCGGCCGTCCCGGCCTGCGTCGCCAAGATCTTCACGCGGCCGGTCAGGAACGCGGAACCGGTCGGGGCCGCAGAACCGGTCGGGAACGGAGAACCCGTCGGGAACGGAGAACCCGTCGGGAACGGAGAACCGGTCAGGAACGGAGAAGCGCAGCGGGCGGCCCGCCCGTAGCGTGAGCCGCATGGACATCAAGCTTTCGCAGTGCTTCATCGCCGTCGACGACCACGACAAGGCGCTCGCCTTCTACCGCGACGTGCTCGGACTCGAGGTGCACAACGACGTCGCGTTCGAGGGAATGCGCTGGGTGACGGTCGGCTCGCCGTCGCAGCCCGGCGTGGAGATCGTGCTGGAACCGCCGCTGGCGCATCCGAACGCCTCGCCCGCCGACAAGCAGGCCATGGACGAACTGCTCGCCAAGGGCCTGCTGCGCGGCGTCATCTTCTCGACCGACGACGTCGACGCCGCCTTCGAGCGCATCAGCACCGCGGGCGGCGAAGTGCTGCAGGAGCCGATGGACCAGCCGTACGGCGTCCGTGACTGCGCCTTCCGCGATCCCGCGGGCAACATGCTGCGCTTCGCCCAGAGCCGCTGACCCACTTGACCCACCTGACCCACCTGACCATGGAGACCCGATAGGCATGGCCAAGAGGACGGACGCGCAGCCGCCTGCACCGCATGCTGCCGACAGCCACGATCTGATCCGTGTGCACGGCGCGCGGGTGAACAACCTCAAGGACGTCAGCATCGAGATACCGAAGCGCCGCCTGACGGTGTTCACCGGCGTCTCCGGTTCGGGCAAGAGCTCTCTGGTGTTCGACACGATCGCCGCGGAGTCGCAGCGGCTGATCAACGAGACCTACAGCGCCTTCGTACAGGGCTTCATGCCGACCCTGGCGCGGCCCGAGGTCGACGTACTCGACGGGCTGACGACCGCGATCATCGTCGACCAGCAGCGGATGGGCGCCGACCCCCGTTCCACGGTCGGCACCGTCACCGACGCCCACGCGATGCTGCGCATCCTCTTCAGCCGGCTGGGCAGGCCGCATATCGGCCCGCCCAGCGCGTACTCCTTCAACACCGCCTCGGTCCGGGCGAGCGGCGCGATCACGGTCGAGCGCGGCGACAAGAAGACGGTGAAGGCGACCTACCAGCGCACCGGCGGCATGTGTACGCGCTGCGAAGGCCGGGGCACGGTCTCCGACATCGATCTCGCCGAGCTCTTCGACGACTCCAAGTCGCTGGCCGAGGGCGCGATCACTGTCCCCGGCTACAAGGGCGGCGGCTGGAACTCCCGGCTCTACAGCGAGTCGGGCTTCGTCGACCCGGACAAGCCGATCCGCAAGTACACCAAGAAGGAGCTGCACGACTTCCTCCACCGCGAGCCGACCAGGATGAAGATCGCGGGCATCAACATGACCTACGAGGGGCTGATCCCGCGGGTCCAGAAGTCGATGCTCTCCAAGGACAAGGAGGCGATGCAGCCGCACATCCGGGAGTTCGTGGAGCGCGCGGTCACCTTCACGACCTGTCCCGAATGCGACGGCACCCGGCTCAGCGACGGCGCCCGCTCGTCGAAGATCAAGAAGATCAGCATCGCCGACGCCTGCGCGATGGAGATCAGGGACCTGGCCGAGTGGATCCGCGGCCTCGCAGAACCCTCGGTGGCGCCACTGCTCACCGCGCTGCAGCACACCCTCGACTCGTTCGTGGAGATCGGCCTCGGCTACCTCGCGCTCGACCGGCCGTCGGGCACGCTCTCGGGCGGCGAGGCACAGCGCGTCAAGATGATCCGCCACCTCGGCTCCTCGCTCACCGACGTCACCTATGTCTTCGACGAGCCCACCACCGGCCTGCACCCCCATGACATCCAGCGGATGAACGACCTGCTGCTGCGGCTGCGGGACAAGGGCAACACGGTGCTCGTCGTGGAGCACAAACCGCAGACGATCGCGATCGCCGACCACGTCGTCGACCTCGGCCCCGGCGCCGGTACGGCGGGCGGCACCGTCTGCTTCGAAGGCACCGTCGACGGGCTGCGGGCCGGCGGCACCGTCACCGGCCGCCACCTCGGCGACCGCACCGCCCTCAAGTCGACGGTGCGCAAGCCCACCGGCAAGCTGGCGATCCGCGGCGCGTCGACGCACAACCTGCAGGACGTCGACGTCGACATTCCCCGCGGCGTGCTGACCGTCGTCACGGGCGTCGCCGGATCCGGGAAGAGCTCGCTCGTGCACGGGTCGCTGGGTCAGCGGTCGGGGGCTCCAGAGGAGGGTGTGGTCTCGGTCGACCAAGGCGCGATCCGCGGCTCGCGGCGCAGCAACCCGGCGACGTACACCGGCCTGCTCGACCCGATCCGCAAGGCGTTCGCGAAGGCCAACGGCGTCAAACCGGCGCTGTTCAGCGCCAACTCCGAGGGCGCCTGCCCCACGTGCAACGGCGCGGGCGTCCTCTACACCGACCTGGCGATGATGGCCGGCGTCGCCACCACCTGCGAGGACTGCGAGGGGAAGCGGTTCGAGGCATCGGTGCTGGACCACCACCTCGGCGGCCGCGACATCAGCGAGGTGCTGGCGATGCCGGTGACCGAGGCCGAGGCGTTCTTCGCCGACGGCGAGGCGCGCACCCCGGCCGCGCACAAGATCCTCACCCGGCTCTCCGATGTCGGCCTCGGCTACCTCACCCTCGGCCAGCCGCTCACCACGCTGTCCGGCGGCGAGCGGCAGCGGCTCAGGCTGGCCACCCACATGGCCGAGAAGGGCGGCGTCTACGTCCTCGACGAGCCGACCACCGGCCTGCATCTCGCCGATGTCGAGCAGCTGCTCGGCCTGCTCGACCGGCTCGTCGACGCCGGCAAGTCGGTCATCGTCATCGAGCACCACCCGGCGGTCATGGCGCACGCCGACTGGATCATCGACCTCGGCCCCGGCGCCGGCCACGACGGCGGCCGCATCGTCTTCGAGGGCACCCCCGCCGACCTCGTCGCCGCCCGCGCCACCCTCACCGGCGAGCACCTGGCGGACTACGTCGGCGGCTGACCGGGGCTGTTTCGGTGCGTCGGGCGGTACCGCTATGTGTGCCGGATCACTCTCCGGGGCCCGAGGGCGCCGATGATTCCGGAGCGGTGCGGCAGTCTCCATCGCCGTACCGCCGACGTCCGATGCCGTACATCCGACATCCGGCATCCGACGTCCGGCATCGGAACAGAGGGAGAGGAGCGCACCCATGCGCATCGTGGTCAGTGAGTTCATGAGCCTGGACGGCGTCGTGC
The DNA here is from genome assembly GCF_001294335.1 of Streptomyces chattanoogensis. Taxonomy (GTDB): domain Bacteria; phylum Actinomycetota; class Actinomycetes; order Streptomycetales; family Streptomycetaceae; genus Streptomyces; species Streptomyces chattanoogensis. Next base: position 266,478 of record NZ_LGKG01000013.1, on the reverse strand, counting down.
AGGCGCCGGGCGGACCCGACGAGGACACCGACGGAGGCTTTGCCCACGGCGGCTGGTCGCACCCGTTCTTCGATCCGGAGGTGATGGGCGGCGTCTTCGACGAGGCGCTGAACAACGCCGAGGCGCTGCTGTTCGGGCGCCGTACGTGGCGGACGATGGCCGCGGCGTGGCCCGAGCGGGCGGGTGATCCGTTCGCCGACCGGATGAACGCCATCCGGAAGTACGTCGTGTCCGGGACGCTGGGCGAGGACGAGCTGACGTGGGCGCACACCACGCGCATCCCCGGCGGTGAGGCCGTCGCCCGTATCCGGGAGCTGCACGCGGCCGACGGCGGCGACCTGCTGGTCATGGGGAGCCCCACCCTCGTACGCACCCTCCTGGGCGAGGGCCTGGTCGACGAACTCCGGCTCATGATCGAGCCGGTGATCCTCGGCGGCGGCAAGACGATCTTCCCCGGCGACGGTGCGCTGCGCACGCTCGAGCTGGTCTCGGCCGTCACCAGCGGTACGGGCGTGCAGGTGTGCACCTACCGGCCGGCCGCGCAGGAGTAGGCCGAAGCCGGGGCCGCCGGCCCGGTCACCTCTCGCCGCGGCCGGGCAGTCCGGCGGCGAGCGGCGCACCGATCGCGGCGACGGCGGCCAGGACGAGGAGCGTGGCGCCCGTCGCGGCGCCGAGGCTCACCAGCATGGTCGCCATGGCCACGCCCAGCGTCGGGCCGATGTTCATCGCGGTCTGCTGGAGGCCGCCCGCCACCCCTGCGTGGGCCGCGGAGGCATGGCGCACGATGACGGCCGTCGCGGTGACCATCACCGTCCCGAACCCGGCGCCCAGAAGCAGGAAACCGCCGCTGACCGCCACCGTGGTCACCGTCGTCGACGACCGCCCGAAACCGGGGAGGGAGAGGAGGAGGACTCCGAGGGTCAGCAGGGTCATCGCCGCGGCGGTCGTGCGCCGGGGACCGTACCGGCGCTGCAGTACGGCCGAGGCGGGCGCGCTCAGCACCATCATCACGGCCAGGGGCAGTACCCGCAGCGCGCTCTGGAACGGGTCCAGGGCGAGGACGTTCTGCAGGAAATAGGTGCCGACGAAGAGGGTGCCGAACAGCGACGCCGAGGCGGCGAGGAGGATCGCCAGGGCCGCGGCGACGGTCGGCGATCCGAGGACGTCCGGCGGCAGCAGCGGGTCGGCGGTGCGCCGTTCGTGCCGGACGAACGCGATGCCGGCCGCCGTCATCGCAAGGAATCCGAGTGCGGTCCCCACGGTCCAGCCGGCGTCCGGGATGCCGATGAGGGTGTGCACCAGGCACACCAGGGCCACCGCGAGCAGACCGGCGCCGGGCAGGTCGAGACGGGTGGGGGTCGCGCCCCCGCGGGGCGCGGGTATCCGTACGAGCAGCGCCAGTACGCCGATGACCAGCGCGGGCGCGACGTTGAGGAAGAAGACGGCCCGCCAGCCCAGGTGCGCGGTCAGCGCGCCGCCGATGACCGGACCGGCGGCGGCCGCCAGCCCGATGGCGCTCGTCCGCAGCGCGATGGGCATGCCGAGCCGGTCGGGCGGGTATGCGGCGCGCAGCATGCCCAGGGTGGCCGGCTGGAGCAGTGCGCCGAAGATGCCCTGGGCGATCCGCAGACCGATCACCCAGTCGGCGCCGGGCGCCAGGCCGATCCCTGCCGAGGCGGCGCCGAAGCCCAGGATGCCGAGGGCGAAGACCTGTTGATGGCCGTACCGGTCCCCGAGCCGGCCCGCGAAGACGAGCAGGCTCGCGACGGCGATGAGGTAGCCGGTGCTGGTCCACTGGACCTGGACGAAGGAGGCGTGCAGGTCCCGTTGCAGGGTGGGCTGGGCGACGGTCAGCACGGTGCCGTCGAGGGCGACGATGACGGCGCCGACGATGCTGCCGGTGAGGGCGAGGCGCCGGTGGTGGCGTTGCCGTCGAGGGCTCAGGTGGTGGCGCTCGGGGCTCGCTGTCGAGGTCACCGGCCCTCCTCCGGGCCCAGGTGCGCATCGACCGCGGCGCGGAGCAGCGGCTCCACATCGGCGGCGCCGGTGGCGAGTTGCAGGCTGCCCCAGCCCCACAGCTGGGCGATGCCGTGCAGAGTGCTCCACAGCGCGCCCGCGACGAGCTCCGGCGTCCTGTCCGGCTCCCCCTCCGGCCAGGTCCGCGCGCGGGTGACGAGCCCGACGAGTACGCCGAAGAGCGGCAGGCTGGTGTCCCGCAGGCCGAGCTGATTGCTCTCCAGCAGGTCGTGACGGAACATCAGCTCGTACATGCCGCGGTGGCTGAGCGCGAAGTCCAGGTAGACCCGGGCCAGGGTGCGGAGTTGGGCGCGGGCGGCGGCCCGGCCGTCGGTGCTGCTGTCCTGGCTGCTGTCCCCGGGGCTGCCGTCGCCGCCGTGGCCGCCGAGCGCCTCCGTGGTTCTGGCGCCCAGGTCGGCGAAGCCGCGGCGGGCGATGGCGGACAGCAGGGAGAGATGGGTCGGGAAGTAGCGGCGCGGCGCCCCGTGCGAGACCCCGGCCCGGCGGGCGATCTCCCGTAGGGACAGGGCCTGGACGCCCTCCCGGGTCACGAGGTCGACGCCGACGTCCACCAAGCGGGCGCGCAGGCCCGGTTCCTGATCGCCGCTCAGGGGCGTGGGCGGTTCCGGCGGGGTGGGTGGCGTGGAGGCATGCATAGACAGTGTCTACCAGAGGTCGTAGACGCTGTCTACGCAGCGGTCGGAGGGTCGGTGCGCGTACGCCCTCCCCTCTCGCGGGGTCGGCATGAGAAGCTGAAAGCCAAAGAAATGACGAATTGATCACCACAAGCCGACGCGCCTCATTGTGAGGAATACCGGCGGCCCGCCCGGACCGATATGGGACCCCGGACCGACACGGCAACGGTGGCGATATTCCGGCTGTTTCCCGGCCGCTTTTCCGACCCACCGCGTCCCGGCCGCCGCCCGGCAGTGCCGTGGCCTTTCGCATATCGCATGCGAGGGTGAACGCCGCGTGACTGCACCACCCCGATCTGCCGGTCCCAGGGCGGCCGGTCGGCTCCGCCCGGGGATCTCGATGCGGAAGAGAGCTCCCGATGAAACACAACGCCGAGCGACTGCGCGCCTCTCCCCCGCCCGACACCGGCACCGCGGCGCGGCCGTCGGTGTCCGCCGGTGACTGCGGTCTGCTCCTTGTCAGAATTGTCTTCGGGCTGGTGATGGCGGGACACGGTGCCCAGAAACTCTTCGGGATATTCGGTGGCATGGGCCTGACGGGAACCGGCAAAGGGTTTGACGCATTGGGCTACCACCCTGGCAAGGTCTACGCCGTCATTTGCGGCCTTTCCGAATTCCTCGGCGGGCTCGGCCTGGCGCTGGGGCTGTTCACCCCGCTGGCGGCCGCGGCCGTGATCGGCGTGATGATCAACGCCATGGTCACCGTCACCGCGGCGCACGGCCTGTGGGCGCCCGAGGGGCTGGAGTACAACATGTCCATCGCGTCCGTCGCCCTCGCCATCGCCGCCATCGGCCCCGGCCGACTCTCCCTCGACCGCCCCTTCCGGTGGGGGAAGGGAGGCTGGCGTGAGGCGGGCGTCGCACTGGGACTGGGGGGCGCTGCCGCGGCCGTTGTGCTGGCCATTTAGAGCCGATCTACTGACGTCCAGAGATGGCGGGCCCCTGGCGGGCGGCCCGCCATCATGGCGGTATGACGATCACCCCGGGAGCCGCCGCGGCGGCACCGCCCTTCTCCCACGTCAAGATCCGTACCGCCGCGCTGGTGTTCTGCGGTGACGAGATCGCCCTCATCCGACGCGAGCGGCCCGGCGGGGACCACTACAGCGTTCCCGGCGGCAACGTCGAGGACGGCGAGAGCCTGCCGGAGGCGCTCCGCCGGGAACTGGCCGAGGAACTCGCCCTCGACACGGACCGGGCCGAGGGCGGTGAGCTGCTGTGGGTGATCGACCAGAGGGTGACCCGGCCCGGGCCCGCCCCGTCACCGCGCAAGCTGCATCTGATCCACCGCCTGCGCATCGGCGGGGACGTCCGCGCGGACCTGGCCACCGAGGAGTGCGACGAGCTGCCCGACGGGACCCACGACGTGGGCGCGATCGAGTGGATCGACTACCGGAAGACGGCCGGGCTGCCGGTCTACCCCCCGGTCGGACCGGCCCTCGCCGCGCTCCCGCACCCGCGTGCCACCGTCGCCGACGCCGGGCTGGAGGCCTTCACGGACGGCAACTACACGTGGCGTTGAGCTCCTCGAGCCGCTCACTCCTCGAGCCGCTCACTCCTCGACGGTGACCGCTGCCGGTTCCGCCGGCCGGGTCCCGATGATCACCGTGGCGTGGAGCTCGTCGGAGACGGCCACCTGCGGTACCAGTCCGCTGCGGGCAACGGTCTCCACGGCCCGCTCGGCCTGGCGTTCGCTGGTCTCGACGAGGAGATGGCCGCCGGGCGCCAGCCACTGCGGCGCCGCGGCGGTCACCCGGCGCAGGACGTCGAGCCCGTCCGCACCCCCGTCGAGCGCCACCCGCGGCTCGTGCTCACGGGCCTCCGCGGGGAGCAGACCGACCTCCTCGGACGGTACGTACGGGACGTTGGCGACCAGGATGTCGATACGGCCCCGGAGGGCGGCGGGCAGCGGCGCGAAGAGATCACCCTCGTACACCTCGCCACCGGCGGCGGCGACATTGCGGCGGGCACAGCGCACCGCCGCGGGCTCGATGTCCGACGCATGGAGCTCGACCCGCTCCAGCGCCGCGGCCAGCGCGGCGCCCACCGCACCGGAGCCGCAGCACAGGTCGACGGCGACGACAGGGGCCGGGGCGGGGCGGGCGGCCCGGCGGCCGAGGGCGACGGCCCGGCCGAGGAGGAATTCGGTACGGCGGCGGGGCACAAAGACCCCCGGGTCCACGGCCACCCGCAGGCCGGAGAACTCCGCCCAGCCGAGGACGTGTTCCAGCGGCAGGCCGAGCGCCCGCCGTTCCACCATGGCGGCGAGTTCGGCCGGGGTGCGCGCCGTGGCGATGAGCAGCTCGGTCTCGTCCTCCGCGAAAACACAGCCCGCGGCGCGGAGCCTGGCTATGACCATGGGACGGGAGACCGCTGGGGACCCGTCCGGTGACGTGCGGGTAGGGGCAGTTGGTGCATCCGTCAGCGGGAAGAGGGGTGCGCTGTGGAGGGTCGCGCTGGGGGAGGAGCCGGGGAGCGGGTCGGCGAACGGGTGGGAGGACGACCGGTGGTACGACATGCGGCGGTGAGCCTTTCGGGACGCTGCGGGGCGCTCCCGGGTCACATGTGCCGGACGGTCACCTGAGTCCGGCGGACCGTACGGCGTGAGACGGGAGCACCTGCCTGCTCTGGCGGGGAATCGGTCTCACCTCCTCGGTGGGTCCACTGCTGGGGACGGCAAGAGTATCTGATGGCGCGTGGGCGACGGGCCGGGCTGCGGGGCCCGTTCTACGCCCCGATGGTCCCGACTTCGACGGAGGCGATGCGCCCGGCGTCGTCGAAGGAGACGTCGACCGCGGCGCCGCCGGGCAGTTCGGCGCTGATCCGGCCGGGGCCGGGGCGCTGCGGCAGACGGTGCCGGTCGAAGTAGCCGGAGACCACCGACCGTGCCGGGCCGCCCGGGTGGACTCCGGCGCCGGTGAGCAGCATGCGCGGCAGCGTTACGGGGTCGGGTGCGGCCCTCGGCACCTGCGGGTCGTCCGGGACCATATAGAGCCGCGCGTCGGGGGAGGCCTGGACACCGATGTATCCGGCGGCACCGAGCACACCCATCGCCGCGAACGCGAGGGTCTCCACCGCCATCCGCGGGTCCGCGCACCCGCCCAGCCCGAGAACCTCCTCGGTGAACTCGGGCACCCCGTGCGCCTGCCCGAACTCCCGCAAGGACTCCGCCGCACCGACCACCGGGGTGCCCCGGAAGCCGGGGTTGGCCCAGCCCCACAGCCATGAGCCATCGGTCGCGTCATAGCTGCCCAGGACGGAGATGCGCAGGTCGCGACCCGCCTGTTGATAGAGCCGGCGGTCGAGGTCCGCGGTCCACGGCCCGGTCGGCATAAAGGCGTTGAACGTTTCGAGCTGTTCCACGGCCCAGGCGGCGTGCGGCGCGGCGACGTGCACCAAGGCGTCGCTGAAAGGGGAAGCGGCGGGCGGGACCGGAGAGTTCGCGTTCACGCCGCGACCCTAATGGGAGCCGTGGCCGAAGACGGCCGCGGGTCCGGCTCCGCCACCGGTCCCTGCCTTCCGCGCCGCGCGGTTGACTTGGAGTGCGCTCCAACTCCTACCGTCTGGAACGGGATCACGGGGAAGGCCCGGGAATCCGTCCACGGTACGGCGCCAGGAGGCAGCAGCATGACCAACATTTCCACGCGTCACCTTGGTGAGCTGGCGGTTTCCGCGCAGGGGCTCGGGTGCATGGGCATGAGCCACGGTTACGGGGAATCGGACGACGCGCAGTCGATCGCCACCATCAACAGGGCCCTCGACCTCGGCGTCACCCTGCTGGACACCTCCGATTTCTACGGCGCCGGACACAACGAGGAGCTGATCGGGCGGGCCATCGCCGGGCGGCGGGACGAGGTGGTGCTGGCGACCAAGTTCGGCTTCGCCAACCGGCTCGGTGAGCCCACCGCGATCCGGGGCGATGCCGCGTATGTACGGCAGGCCTGCGAGGCCTCGCTGCGTCGGCTCGGCGTCGATCACATCGACCTCTACTACCAGCACCGGGTCGACCCCGACGTCCCGATCGAGGAGACGGTCGGCGCGATGGCCGAACTCGTCGCGGCCGGGAAGGTGCGCCACCTCGGCCTGTCCGAGGCGGGCGCCGACACCATCCGGCGGGCCCATGCGGTGCATCCGATCGCCGCGCTGCAGAGCGAGTGGTCGCTGTGGACCCGCGATCTGGAGCACGAGATCGCACCGGTGTGCCGTGAGCTCGGCATCGGCCTGGTGCCGTTCTCGCCGCTCGGGCGCGGCTTCCTGACCGGGCGTTACACCTCGGTGGAGGGGCTGCCGGAGTCCGATGTACGCCGGACCCAGCCGCGCTTCGCCGACGGCAACCTCGAGCAGAACCTGGCCATCGTGGACAAGCTCAACGAGCTGGCCGCCGCGAAGGGCGTCACCGCCGGGCAGCTCGCGCTGGCCTGGGTGCAGCACCGCGGGGACGATGTGGTGCCGATCCCCGGCACCCGTCGGCAGAAGTACCTGGAGGAGAACCTCGGCGCGCTGGCCGTGGAACTCTCCCCCGAGGAACTCGCCGCCATCGACGCGGCGGCCCCGGCCGGCCGGGTCGCCGGCACGCGGTACGACGAGGTGAACCTGACGTTCGTGGGCCGCTGAGGCCGGCGGCCGGTGAGCCCCGGCCGCCGGCACCCCGCCGGGCCCGGTCAGGCCGGGGCCATTATCTCGTAGAGAATCCGGCCCTCATCGGCGAAGAACAGGCCGCGGGCGCACAGCGGATGGTCGGTCCGGCCGTTCTCCGGCTCGGTGGGGCTGCTGCCGTAGGCGATGCCCGCGGCCCGGAGGCGGGCGAGGATCCCGTCGAAGGTCTCGGCGTCGACGTCGAAGGCCAGATGGCTCCCCTGGGGATCCGGCACGGTCATGAAGTCGAGGGTGAGCGTGTCGTTCACGCGGACGGGGGCGAAGTGCCCCTCGCGGCCGGCCGGCGGGAGCTCCTCGAGCCCCATGACCGTCGCGAAGCGCCGGGCGGCCGCGAGGTGGTCGACGGCCGGGACGATGGTGTGGTTGAGGGTGACGGTCATCGGCTGCTCCCTGGGTCGTTGAGGGTGCCGTGCAGCAGTACGGCGATGAGCTCTTCCGGCGTCAGCGGGGCGTCGGCCTCGGCGGCCGGGGCCTGCATCCGTGTGAAGAGCAGGCCGAGGAAGGCGGCGGCGACCTTCTCCGGCGGCAGGCGCAGGGCGTCCCGGTCGGGCTCTATCAGGTCCATGACGCCGTCGCGCAGGGCCGTCATGGACCGTGCCCGGCTGTCCGGCGCCGGGCGGTCCGCGGGGTGGGCGGGCTCGCGGCCGCGGCGGTGACCGGAGGCGTGCAGCGAGCCGACCACGGCGCCCACTCGCTCCAGATGGGCGTGCAGCGCCTCGGCCGCCTCCGTCAGCCGTATCCCGAGTGGCTCGGCCAGGTCGATGGAGGCGAGCTCGCGCAGCACATGGTCCGTGCCGACCGCCTCCGCCACGCAGGCGTCCAGCACCTCGTCCTTGTCCTTGAACGCCCGGAAGATCGTGGCCTCCCCGATTCCGGCGGCGCGCGCGATCTGGCTGGTGGTGACGGCCGCTCCGTACTCCGCGACCAGCGGCAGCGCGGCCGTCACGATCATGATCCGGCGCTGCTCGACGCTCATACCGGGAGCGCGGCGGCGGGGCGCGGCGGCAGTCGGGGTCTCGGACGGCTGTGCGGCCGGCGGTGAAGCCGGGGCGGCGTGCGGCGTTCCTGAGCTTCGTTGCGTCATGACCTTCACGGTACGGAGTGAGTACTCACTCCGTCAAGGTTTTTCCGCCCAGGGACGGCCGGTGATCCGAGCGCAAGCGCATCCGTCACCCGGTATCTACACTTTTGTCCGTCCCTTCGAGCCCTTCGAGGGAAGGACGACGCGCCATGGGCATGGACTGGAAGCTCGAACTGGTGCCGGTTCCGGTGTCCGATATCGACCGGGCGAAGCGTTTCTACAGCGAGCAGCTGGGCTTTGTGGTCGACCACGACACCCGCGTCGGGGACGACCTGCGCATAGTGCAGCTGACGCCGCCGGGGTCGGGCTGTTCCATCGTCATCGCCGTGGGGGCGGGCGTCGCCGAGCCGGAGCCAGGCTCGGTGCAGGGGCTGCAGCTGGTGGTCTCCGATATCGCGGCGGCCCGCGCCCAGTTGGTCGGGCGGGGCGTGGCGGCCGGTCCCGTGCAGCACGTGGAGAACGGAGCGCTGGCCGACGGGCCCGGTGAGCCGTGGAACTCGTTCGTCTACTTCAGCGATCCGGACGGCAACGGCTGGGCCGTGCAGGAGCGGCCGGCCGAGGGGGCGGAAGCGTAGCTCCGTAAATTCCCGGCCGCCGCCGGTCACATTCCTTCCTCGGGTTCCGTCAGACCTATGACGACGCAGAAGTGGCGACGCAGAGGCGACGACGGAATCCCGAGGAGAGCAGTGATGAAGGCACGTATGCAGAACCCGGCCGCGGTCCTCCCCGAGGCCATGCAGCCGATGCTGGCCGTCCTCAAGGCGGCGAAGCAGGGCGGTGTCCCGGAGGCGACGCTGGAGCTGGTGCATCTTCGCGCGAGCCAGATCAACGGCTGCAGCGTCTGCGTGGACCTGGGCACAAGAAACGCCAAGAAGGCGGGCGAGACCGACGAGCGGCTGCATGCGGTGGCCGCCTGGCGGGAGGCCCCGTACTTCACCGACGCCGAGCGCGCCGCCCTGGCGCTGGCCGAGGCCGCGACCCGGCTGGCCGACCGTCCCGACCCGGTTCCGGACGCGATCTGGGACGACGCCGCCGACCACTACGACGAGCGGCAGCTCGCCGCCCTGATCCTGTGGATCGGCATGACCAACCTCTTCAACCGCCTCAATGCGACGACGCGTCAGGTCGCGGGGGAGGTGTCCTGGTAGGGAATTCCGGTTGCCTCCGGGCGTTCCGGTGCGCTTGCATCGCGTACCGATACGCTTGCATTGAAACGTCCGCCGCGAGGTGCGCGGCGGGTCGGGACGAGCGGAAGAGGCGGGGCGATGACGGTGACCGACGACCAACTGGCGCGTGCAGAGAAGGCGTTGCAGCTCTACGGACTGTCCGAAGGCGGCTGGCGGCGCACCCCGAGCGAGAACCTCCAGGAACTGCTGGTGGACCTCATGCGGTGGTGCGACGCCACGCAGCACGGCTTCGACCGGCAGCTGGACGCCGCGCGGAAGCGGCATGCCGGTGCGGGCGGCCGGACCTCCGCCGGGTGACGCCGCCGGTGCCGTCCGGTCCGGGTCGTCCGGTCCGGCGGTGGCTGCCACCCGGCCCCGGGCCGGCGTCACAGGCCCTGTGCCGCCATCCACTCCGGGTCGGGATCGATGTTCTGGATCACCTCGATCAGGGTGCCCTCGGGGGCCCAGACGTTGAAGCGGCGCTGCCCCCAGGGCTCGTCGCGCAGCGGTTCCGCGAGGGGGATGCCCTTGCCGCGCAGGGCCGCTTCCTCGGCCGCGGCATCCGCCACCAGGAAGCCGAGGAGTACGCCGCCGGTCCCCTGGCCGCGGAACCCCGCCGGCATGGCCTCATGGCCACGCTGCACGAAGTCGAGGGTGTAGTCGGGGTGTTGAGGGTGCTGAAGGGAGGCGTACCAGCCGAGCTCGGCGAGCGGCCGGAAGTCGAAGTGGTCGGCGTAGAAGCGGGTGCTGGCGGCGACATCGTCGGCGAGCAGGGCGGTGCCGGTCTTGGTGATGCGCATAGGGCTCCTTGTGTACGGGTTCGTGCGGTGCAGGTCGGAGCCGACGGCGGCACATCACCCGCCCCCGGCTAACCACTCCGGTCGTAGTGCTTCATTTGTAGTACTCTTCCTGTAGTGGTTGCAAGGGGTTTCGGCCCGGAGTTTTTGATCAAGTGGAGGCCGGGATGGTGCGTAACCCGGAGCGGCGTACGGCACTGGTGGACGCCGCGATCGAGGTGCTGGCGCGGGACGGGGCGCGTGGGCTGACCTTCCGGGCCGTCGACACCGCCGCGGCGGTGCCGAACGGCACCGCGTCCAATTACTTCTCCAGCCGCGACGACCTGCTGAGCCAGGTCACCGACCGGGTCCATCAGTGCATCGCACCCGACCCGGACGAGGTCGCCGAGGTGATGGCGGCCCCGCCGAGCCGGGCGCTGGTGGTCGAGCTGATGCACTGGATCAACCGCCGGGTGACGGAGAACCGTACGGGCTATCTGGCGATGCTGGAGCTGCGCCTGGAGGCGACCCGGCGGCCCGAGCTGCAGGCGGAGCTGACCCGGGTCATGCGGGAATCGCTCGACGAGAACCTCCGCTTCCACCTGGAGGGCGGTCTGCCGGGCGACCGTACGGCCGTGATGCTGATGTACCTGGCGATGACCGGGCTGATGGTGGAGCAGCTCACGCTGCCGGGAGTCGTGCCGGCCGAGGGGACGGACGAACTGGTCTCCGCCCTGGTCGACCGGGCGACCGGCCCGGAGCGCGAGTAGCCGGAGCGACGGGCGCGGCCGGGCTACGCGCCGTACGGCCGCGCCAGCCGGGCCTCCCGGAGTGCCACCGCCCACCACGTCAGCTGCTTCAGCAGGGCGTCGGCGGCCGTTGCCGCCGGGGCCGGGTCGTGCAGTTCGCCCCGCTCGTCGAAGAGGTTGCCGGCGAGCGGGAAGCTGACCGTCTCGCGGACCGTGGTGGCATGCAACTCGGCGAAAACCAGGCGGAGCTGCTCTACGGCGCGCAGGCCGCCGGAGATCCCGCCGTAGGAGACGAAGCCCACCGGCTTGGCCTGCCACTGAGGGCGCAGCAGATCGATCGCGTGCTTGAGCGGGGCCGGGAAGGAGTGGTTGTACTCCGGGGTGATCACGACGAACGCATCCGCCCGGTCGACCCGCTTGGCGAAGGACTCGTACGCCTCGGTGCCGCCGCGGAGCTCGTACGGGCGGACGGTGTCCAGGTCGATGACGTCGACGTCGATATGGGCGTGGGTCTCGGCGTGCCGGGTGAACCAGTTCGCGATGACGGGCGCGAACCGGCCCTCCCGGGTGCTGCCGACGATCACGGCGAGGGTGTGGCGGGGCTCGGGCATCGGGGACCTTTCGTGGCGGGAGCGCGCACGGATGGGAGTGCGCGGGCGGCGGTGTCGCCGTCCGGTCCCCGACGCTAAGACCTCAAGCAATGTTGAGGTCAAGGCGTGTCCTTTCCCGCTGACCGCCCCTCACCTCCCGCCTGCCGCCGGTCACTCCGCGCCGAACAGCTTCAGCAGCTCCGTCTTCTCGAACATCCGCGCCGTCTCGATCGCCGACGGCGCGCCTGCCGCCGGGTCCGCGCCGTGTGCGACCAGGACCTTGACGACCTCGTCCGCGCCCTTGAAGACCGCCCCGGCGAGCGGCGTCTGCCCGCGGTCGTTGGTGCGGTTGGCGTCGCCCCCGCGCTCCAGCAGGGCCGCCACGGTGTCCGGGTGGCCGTGGTAGGCGGCGAGCATCACCAGGGAGTCGCCCTTGTCGTTCGTCAGGTTGGCGGGCACGCCCGCGTCCACATACGCGGCGACGGTGTCGGTGTCCCCGTGCCGCGCCAGGTCGAACACCTTGGCCGCGAGCTGCAGCACCTCGGGGTCGTGCGCGTGCTCGATCGCCTCGGGCCCCTGCGGCTCGGAATTCGCGTCGCTCATGGTCGCCGGCCTCCTGCTGTGGTGGGTGGTGCCCCGATGCACGGGAGGTGCACCGGGGCACTCGTGCGCTGTCTCTGTCCTCGCCACCTTATGCAGGCCAGGGGGCGTGGGGCAGCGGTCGCGGCCGCCGTTTCGGAAGGGATCGCACGGCGCCACCGGGCCGGCCGGGCGATCCCCCTCGGAACACGGCGGGTCCCGGTCAGAACATGTCCGGGCACCACGGCCGGCGCGCCGTGTGCAGCAGGGCGTCGGCGGTGGCGAGTGCACCCGGCCGCGCCTCGTGGACCCGGCCCAGTGCCGCCAGCCGCGCGGCGGCCGCGTCACCCAGATAGAGCTCGGCCAACTCGCCCACACCAAGGGAGAGTTCGGCGGAACGGGTGGTCGGCGTACAGGTGGCGCCCTCCGGGCCCGCGTCCAGGAGGAAGCGGCCGCCGGCCAGCCTGGCGCGGTCCTCGACCTCCAGGACGAGGGTGCCGGCCACCGGGTACGTACGTGCCTCCAGGAGACGGGGCACATCCAGCGGGCGCAGCCACAGATAGTCCGAGTGCTCCTGGATGGCGGCGGCCCGCGGGTCGCCCAGGAAGTGCGGCAGCAGATCGTCGGGCGCGCGCTGGCCGGTGTGGACGTACTGCACCCAGTCGATGGAGCACAGGAACTGCCACAGCGCCCGCTCGGCGTCCGGCGAGGTCGCGATGAGCCGCTCGACATGCGCGCTGTTGTCCGGCCGCTTTGCCTCCCACCGGTCCTCGTACGTGTAGCTGGCCAGACCCTCGATCGCGCCGGACGGGGAACGGTAGACGGCGTGATGACGCTCCGTCGGAGGGTCGTGGGCCAGGCGCACGGCGCCGGTGGCCCGCAGCCACCACTTGTCGTTACGGGAGACCGCCCCCGGCACCTGGACGCGGAAGCGGTCATGGAGGCCGGGGCCGAACCCGCGGACCTCCTCCGGGGAGGCGAAGTCGATCCGGCCGCCGCTCTCCGGGGCGGCGTGCCGCGGGTCGAGACCGGCCCTCGCCGTATCGATACGCCAGGCGGACGTCCAGGTCGCCGGGCCGAAACCGAACCGCCCGTAGATGGGGTACTCGGCGGCGATCAGCGTGGCGGCGGCATCGCCGCGCTCCTTGGCGGCCCGCAGGTCGTTCGCCATCATCCGGCTCAGCAGGCCGCGCCGGCGGTGCGTGGGCAGCACGGTCACGGCCGAGACGGCGTCGGTGGGCACCGGGGCGCCGCCCACCACCGTCAGCTCCTGCGGGAAGCTGCGGAAGGTGGCCACGCAGCGCCCGTCGTCGTAGGCGCCCCACGTCCGCTCGGGGTCGTAGTCCGACCGGCGGAAGGCGATGTCCTCGTCGGAGGTCACCGGAGGTTTGAGAAAGCCGGTTGCCACCGCCACGGCCCAGCCGCGGAGGTCGTCGTCGCCGACTGTACGGATCTCTAAGCTCATGACGGCACGGTAATCACACCTGTGCCCGAACGTCGCATGGATTGGCCGCGCGGCAGCGTTCCGGAGGCCGGGCCCGGTGTGCCGCCCGCGAAGGGGTCCGACGGTGACGGGCTGCGGCCCCGCCGTCTCCCGTCGCCGTCGGACCGTCTCCCGCTGCCGTCAGAACGCCGCGGCCCGGATCTCCCCGACCCGCGCCCCGCCGCCCAGCAGCGGCACGTCCTCGATCTTCTCCAGCACGGGGTGGTTGATGCCCATCCGGCGCAGGACCCGGGCCAGCACCGGGCCCAGGGTGCGGGCCGCGCCGTCGTCGATCTTGAAGGCGAGGGCCCGGCCGTCGGGCAGGGCCAGCGCCTGGACGGCCTCGGCGCCCATCTTGGACAGGGTGCCGGGGAGGGCCTGCATCAGCCAGGTGTCGGGGCGGCGGGTGCCGGCGACGTACTCGGGGTGGGCGCGCATGGCGTCCGCGACCCGGCGCTCCGGGGTGCCCGGCTCGGCCAGGACGAAGTACCGGAAGGCGCGGGCCAGACCGGTCAGCGACAGCGACATCAGGGGCGCGCCGCAGCCGTCCGTGCCGATGTGTGCGACCTCCTCGCCGCTCGCCTTGCGCACGCCCTCGAGGATCATCTGCTGGAGCGGGTGGTCCTGCGCCAGGTAGGAGTCGAGCGGCCAGCCGTTGAGGGCGCTGGCGGCCAGCATGGCGGTGTGCTTGCCGGAGCAGTTCATGGTGAGCGGCTCGCGGACGTTGCCCGCGGCCAGGTAGGCCTCCGCCTCCGCCGGGTCCAGCGGCAGATCCGGGGGCGTCTGCAGCTGCCCGGCGGTCAGACCGTGCTCGGTGAGCATGGTGCGCACAAGATCGAGGTGGAAGGGCTCGCCGGAGTGGCTCGCGGCGCTCAGCGCCAGCCGCTCGCCCGCGAGGTCCAGTCCGGCCCGCAGCACCGCCGCGGCCTGCATCGGCTTGTTCGCGGAGCGGGGGAAGACGGGGGCGGCGGCATCGCCGAGGGACCACTCCACGCTGCCGTCGGCCGCCAGCACCACCAGGGAGCCGCGGTGGCGGCCCTCGACGAAACCGGAGCGGACGACCTCGGCGAGGACGGGGGAGGAGGTGGCTTCCGGGGACAGCGCAAGTGACGGTGCGGATATCGGCGCGGAAACGGGCGCGGAATCCGGTGCAGATACCGGGCTGGTGGGCGAGGTCATCGGCGGCCTTCCGGAGGATGAGGTGAACCCGCCGCCCGAGGGCTTGTGGCCCGGTCAGGACAGCAGGTCGTCGACTTGTGCTTCGCCTTCACGGTACCTGCGGGCAATCTCTCCACTGCAATCATCGGCCATCCGCTGCAGGGACTGGCGGCGCTGCGAGATCTGGCGCTCGTAGCGGATCAGCCGGGCCATCGCCGCATCCAGCTCCTCGTCCGTCCGCGCGCCCAGGTCGGACAGTTCCACCTCGCCGAGCATCTCCTCGGCCAGCCGGCGGTACTCCTCGCTGTGCGGCGTGCCCACCGTCACATGCCGCGCCGAGGAGCGGTGCCGCGACGGGACGTCCGTGAGGATCTCCGGGAGGCGGTCCAGCAGCGGCGAATGCGGGGTGGCCCGATGGGCGATCTCGGCCCGCAGGATGTCGATGCGGCCCTGCAGCAGCCGGCGCAGATAGCTCAGATCGGCCTCTTCCTGCTGTGAGTCGCGCCGCACCACCCGCAGCTCGGGCAGGGTCAGACCGGACAGGTCGGGCGGGGCGACGGGGCGGAACCGGTCGCGCTGCTGCGGCGGGCGGGGGTGCTGCGCCTGGCCTGCCTGGGGCATGGGGCAATCCTCGGTGCGGACGGGCTCGACGCGAGCCGTTGCCGTGGTCGTGGTCGTCAGGGCGGCCGGGGACGGCCCGGTCGGCGGCGCGGGCGCGGCCGGTGGCGTACGCGCGGCGGGCGTCGTACGCGCGGGTGGTACGGGACCGGGTGTGCGCCCGGATCCGGCAGTGGTCATGAAGCGTTCCGTCCCCTCATCGGGTGCGGCATCCAGGGCATGTTGTCCGTGAAACGCACCACGTGCACGCATCGTGCCACTCTGGGCGGTCCGTGTGCAGGGCGAGGGCACCCGAACGGCCCCGAAAGGGGGTAAGGCCGCCCGGGCACCCGGCCGCCTGTGTGATGCGAGGCCGGGCCCCGGCATGATGGGCCCCATGCGAGCTGTGGTGCAGAGGGTCGACGGCGCCCGCGTCGAGGTGGCGGGCGAGACGGTCGGGGAGATCGTCGGGGAAGGGCTGTGCGTGCTGGTGGGGGTCACGCACGAGGACACCCGCGAGAAGGCGGCACAGCTCGCCCGCAAGCTGTGGTCGGTACGGATCCTGCAGGGCGAGAAGTCCTGTTCGGACAACGGGGCGCCGCTCCTGGTGATCAGCCAGTTCACTCTCTACGGTGACGCCCGCAAGGGCCGCCGCCCCACCTGGAACGCCGCCGCCCCCGGCCCGGTCGCCGAGCCTCTCGTCGACGAGGTCGTCGCCCAACTCCGCGCCCTGGGCGCCCGCGTGGAGACCGGCCGCTTCGGCGCGGACATGAAGGTGTCGCTGACGAACGACGGTCCTTTCACGGTGCTCGTGGAGGTCTAGCGGCACTTCCGGCCCCCGGCGTCACGGCTGGACGATGACCTCTTGGGCCGCCGCCGTGTCGCCCGCCATCAGCTGCGCGTCAACCGGGACATTGCGCTTGACCAGGGCCAGGGCGATCGGGCCGAGCTCGTGATGGCGGGCCGAGGTGGTGATGAAGCCGAGCTGACGGCCTTCCGCGCCGTCGGCGGTCAGGCGTACGGGGGTGCCGTGCGGGGGGAGATGGACCTCGCTGCCGTCCAGGTGGAGGAAGACCAGACGGCGCGGGGGCTTGCCCAGGTTGTGGACGCGGGCGACGGTCTCCTGGCCGCGGTAGCAGCCCTTCTGGAGGTGCACGGCGGTGCCGATCCAGCCCAGCTCGTGCGGGATGGTGCGGTGGTCCGTCTCCAGGCCCAGCCGCGGGCGGTGCGCCTCGACGCGCAGGGCCTCGAGGGCGAGCACGCCGACCGCGGGTCCGTGGGCCGCCGCGAAGGACTCCAGGTCGGCGCGGGGGAGGAAGAGATCGCGGCCGTGCGGGGTCTCCCGTACGACTGCGCCCTCGGGCACCTCGGCGATCGAACCCGCCGGGAGGTGGACGACGGCGGTCTCCTCGGTGCGGTCGGCGACCTCGACGCGGTAGAAGAACTTCATGCTCTCCAGATAGGCGATCAGCGCCTCCTGGTCGCCGGGCTCGGTGTGCAGCCAGGTCGTCTCGCCGTCGTCGACGAGGTAGAGGGCGTGCTCGATGTGGCCGTGCGCGGACAGGATCAGCGCCTCGGTGGCCCGGCCGGGCGGCAGCTCGCTGACGTGCTGGGTGATCAGCAGATGCAGCCAGCTCAGCCGCTCGGGACCGCTGACGGTGACCACGCCACGGTGCGAGAGGTCCACGAAGCCGGAGCCGTCGGCGAGGGTCCGTTGCTCCCGGAAGAGATCGCCGTAGTGCGCGGCGACACCTTCGTCGGGGGCCTCGGCGGGAACGGCACCGGGCAGCGACAGCAGTGGGCTCTTCATGGAAGCCAGCCTACGGCGCGACTATGCGTCGTTCCGAGCGGCCTTCGCATTGGCTTTTTCGGTGCATGCCGCACAGCGCCCGAAGATCGCGAAGTGCTTCATATCCGTATCGAAGCCGAATTGGCTGCGCAGTTGGGACGTCAGCGCGTCGGCCACCGACTGGTCCGCCTCGATGATCTCGGTGCAGTCCCGGCACACCAGATGGATGTGGTGGTGCCGGTCGGCCAGGTGGTACGTCGGTGAGCCGTGGCCCAGGTGGGCGTGGCTGACCAGGCCGAGCTCCTCCAGCAGCTCCAGGGTCCGGTAGACCGTGGAGATGTTCACGCCGCCCGCCGTCTTGCGGACCTCGGTGAGGATGTCGTCAGGGGTGGCGTGCTCCAGCCTGTCCACGGCCTCCAGGACGAGCTGGCGCTGTGGGGTCAGGCGGTACCCGCGCCTGCGGAGGTCGCTCTGCCAGTTGGTGGTCACCACACAGCCAGTGTAGGAGGGCGGTCAGCCCGTGTGTACGTCCCGCAGATACTCCGCCAGTGCGGTGACCGCGGCGGGATTGCGCGGGCTCTCGACCAGATCGGCGTAATCCATGACGTAGATGCGGTGGTGCTTGATCGCCGAGACGTGCGCGAGGGGCGGGTAGGACTCGAGGAACGCCTTCTTCCGGGCGGCGGAAGGGGTGCCGTAGTCGTTGATGACGATGACGTCCGGGTTGCGTTCGACGACGGTTTCCCAGCCGACGGTCGTCCAGGAGTCCTTGAGGTCCTTCATGACGTGCCGGCCGCCCGCCTTGGTGATGATGTCGTGCGGTCCGGCGTAGCGGCCCGAGGTCAGCGGTTTGTCCTCGCCTCCGTCGTAGAGGAAGACCGACGGCCGCTCGCCCTCCTCGGGGGCCTTGGCCTGGGCGTCGGCGACCTGCTTCTTGTATTTCTTGATCAGTGCGGCGGCGCGGTCCTCCACGTCGAAGATCTTTCCCAGCGTCTCCAGGTCGGTGTAGAGGGCCTCCAGCGGCGGCATCACACCGCGTGAGCCGTCGCCGGTGCCGTTGCGGCAGGACTCGGTCAGGACGTAGCTGCCGATGCCGAGCTTCTTGAGGGAGGCCGGGGTGACACCGCTCTCCTCGCCGAAGCCGTAGTGCCAGCCCGCGAAGACCAGATCGGCCCTGGCGTCCAGGGCCATTTCCTTGGTGATGGCCTTCTTGGAGAGCCAGGGGACCTTGCCGTAGGCGGACTTCCACGGGACGGCGGCGAGATCGCCCCGGTAGGCGGGCATGATGTAGCCCGCCATGTGGTCCTCGAGGCCCAGCGCGAACATGATGTCGGCGATGCCCACGTCGTTGGTGACCACGCGCCGGGGCGCCTTGTCGTACGTCGTCCTGACGCCGCAGTTGTCGATGGTGACGGGGTAGTGGGCCGAGGGGCGGTCGGCGGCGTTCCCGGTGCCGGGGGCCACGCGTGCGCCGCAGCCGGTGAGCGCGAGGGTGAGGACGGCGAGCAGGGCGGCGGGGCGGCGGATGGGCATGAAGGACCTCATGAGGCGGACGGGGACAGGCGGTCGAACAGCAGCTGCGGGGCGCCCGTTTCGGGATGCCGTACGCGATGGGCGCGGACGCCGAACACCTCGGCCAGCAGCCCGGCGGTGAGCACGTCGTGCGGCGGACCCGAGGCGACGATGCGGCCGTGGGCGATGACATGGAGCTCATCGCAGTGCACGGCGGCCAGATTGAGGTCGTGGAGTGCGGTCAGCACCGTCAGCCCGCTCTCCCGCACCAGCGCCAGAACCTCCAACTGCTGGGCGATGTCCAGGTGGTTGGTGGGTTCGTCGAGCACCAGGACCTTGGGCTCCTGGGCCAGTGCGCGGGCGATCAGGACGCGCTGTTTCTCGCCGCCGGAGAGGGCGAGGAAGCCGCGGTCGGCCAGATGGGCCGCGCCGACCCGGGCCAGCATCCGCGTGCACACCTCGGTGTCGGCGGCGCTCGCCCGGCCGGAGCCGCGCTGATGCGGCAGCCGCCCCATCGCGACGACCTCGGCCACGGTGAAGTCGAACTCCGTGCTCGCCTCCTGCGGCAGCGCGGCCAGCAGCCGGGCGCCCTCGCGCGCATCCATGGCGTGCAGGTCCGCGCCGTCCAGCCGTACGGTCCCGGCGGCCGGCCGCAGCGCGCGGTACACGCACCGCAGCAGGGTCGACTTGCCGCTGCCGTTGGGGCCGACCAGGCCGATGAGCCGCCCGCTGTCGGCCCGTAGCGTGATGTCGTGGACGAGGCGGTTTCCGGCCACCGCGACGGACAGCCCCTCGATGTCGATCCGCATCAGGCACCGCCTCCGAAGGTGTAGCCGCGCCGCCGCATCAGCAGCACGAAGCAGGGCACGCCGATCACGGCGGTGAGCACGCCGACCGGCAGTTCCACCGGTGCCAGCAGCACCCGCGACAGCAGATCCACCCACACCAGCAGCACCGCGCCCAGCAGCGGGGCGACGGCCAGCACCCGGCGGTGGCCGGCGCCGACCAGCATCCGCGTCACATGCGGCACCATCAGTCCGACGAATCCGATCGCGCCGCTGACCGCGACCACCGCGCCGGTGACCGCGGCGGCGACCACGAACAGCTCGCGGCGCAGCCGCCCGGCGTCCACCCCGAGGGCGGCGGCGGTCTCATCGCCCATGGCCAGCGCGTTCAGCCGGCCGGCCGAGAGCAGCAGATGGGCCAGTGCGGCGGTCACCGCGGCCGCGGCGATCGGCAGCGAGCCCCAGCCCGCCCCGCTCAGGCTCCCGAGCAGCCACATCATCGCCGAGCGGGCCGCCTCGCCCCGGTCCGCGGTGAACACCATCAGCGTGGTGACCGCGGAGAAGCCGTAGTACATCGCGGTGCCGGTCAGGACCAGCCGCAGCGGGGTGAGCCCATGGGCCGTACGGGCGGCCGCGTACACCAGGGCCATGGCGATCAGTGCGGAGACGAACGCCGACACCGACAGCGCCCACACGCCCAGGGCGCCGAGCGCCCCGAAGAGGAGGACGGCATTGGCGCCGACCGCGGCGCCGGAGGAGATGCCGAGGACGAAGGGGTCGGCGAGGGCGTTGCGGACCAGGGCCTGGACGGCGACGCCGATGGCGGAGAGCCCGGCGCCGACGACCGCGGCCAGCAGGGCCCGGGGGAAGCGCAGCTCCCAGACGATGGTGTACGCGGAGACCTCGTCGGGCCCGATGGTGCCGCCGGTGAGCCCGGCGCCCAGATAGCGCAGCACCTGCGGCCAGCCGATTCCGGCGGCGCCGAGGCCGGTCCCGCACAGCAGCGAGCCGAGGAGGGCGAGGAGGAGCGCGGCCACCAGCGGGGTGGTGCGGACGGGGCGTGCCAAGGCGTACGCAATCGGCTCGGGCCGTGTCCGTACGCAAAGGAGCGGCGGGCCGTCGGCACGAGGCGGCGACGGCGGCGTCCCCTCGCAGTCCACGGCGAGTTGTCAGGATCCGGCGTCCCCGCGGGCGATCGGGCTTACGGAAGGGGCTTCCGTTTCACCGTTGCGGGTCAGCGCCGGACTCTCACCGGACTTCCCCCGCGGGGCGCGTCAAACGTGGGGTGGCGTCAGCCCTCGTAGGGCGTGCCGTCGGGCCGGAAGAAGGAGACCCCGTCCGGCATGTCGTCGGGCAGGCTCTCGGCCCACTGCTTGAGATCGGCGACCTTCTTCAGATGCGCCGACATGTAGGGGCGCAGCGGCACGTCCGGGGTGGCCTTCTCGCCGACCCACATCAGGTCGCTGTTGACATAGCCGTAGAGCCGCTTGCCGCCGCTGTACGGGCCGGAGGCCGCGGTGCGGGCGATGGCGTCGGTGGCCAGGTCGATCTGCGGCTTCTTGTCGGCCAGCTCGCCGTACCAGACCTCGACCACGCCCTGGTCGCGGATCATGACGACCTCGACCTTGCGGTCCGCGTCGACGCGCCAGTAGCCGCTCTCGGTCTCCAGCGGGCGGAGCTTCTTGCCCTCGTGGTCGAGCACCCAGCTGTGCGAGGTGTATTCGAGGAAGTCACGGCCGTCATGGGTGAAGGTGACCTCCTGCCCGAAGTTGCACTTCTCCGCGCCGGGGAAGTCGGCGACGCCGGCGCCCTCCCAGTTGCCGAGAAGGAAGGCGAGCGGCACCAGGGCCGGGTTCAGGTCGGACGGGATCTCGATCATGACAGCTCAGGCGATCTATAGAGAGGGGAGGGGGCTTTTCGGGGCGAGGGCCCTCGGGGCCGAGGGGGTCAGCGCTGGCCCTGGTACAGCTTCTTCCAGGTCAGGCCCGCGAAGGCGATCACGCCGACGGCGACCAGCACGAGCAGGGTGGTGAAGACTGCCTCAAGCACGAGCGCGCTCCTGGGAGTGAGGTGTAACGGAGGGACCGATGGTGAGTCTAGTCGGCGCCCGTCACGGCGGCGCTGTGAGGTCTTCCCCAAGTTCTGGAGGAGCAGGGACACCCCACGCAGACCCGCGGCCTACTCTTGCCGTATGGCGAAAAAGCTCGTGATCAAGGTGACGGCGGGGGCGGACGCGCCCGAGCGGTGCTCGCAGGCGTTCACGGTGGCGGCGGTGGCGGTGGCCAGCGGCGTCGAGGTGTCGCTGTGGCTGACCGGGGAATCGGCGTGGTTCGCGCTGCCGGGGCGGGCGGCCGAGTTCGAGCTGCCGCATGCGGCGCCGCTGCCGGAGCTGATCGACGGGATCCTCGCGGGTGGCGGGGCGATCACGGTGTGCAGCCAGTGCGCGGCCCGGCGCGGCATCGAGCAGAAGGATCTGATCGACAAGGCGGGCATCGCCGGTGCCCAGGTCTTCGTCAGCGAGATCATGCCGGAGGGCGTCCAGGCGCTGGTGTACTGAGGGCCCCGACGGCTTACCGGGGGTGCTGTTCGTCGTCCCGGTCGTCCAGCTCGCGCCACCAGCGGTCGGACTCCGGGTCGCCGCACTCGTCCCACCAGCGTTCCCCGGGCTCGCGGCGGTTGCCGATGATCGCCGCGACGGGCGGGATGACCATGGCGGCCACACACATCGCCACCGCGGCCGGTACGGACCACAGCCGCACCACGCTCCACGCCAGCACGAACAGCACCAGGCACACGCCCATCAGCAGGAAGTACCTGCGATGACGGCGTTGCGGCGCGGTCATCGGACGGTGCCCGTACATGCATCCACGGTAAATCCGCCGGCTGACGGATAACAGCCCGGAGGGCCGCACCCCGCGCAAGGCGTCCAAACCCTGGGGTGCGGCCCTCCGGCCGTGGTGATGCCGTGTGTCAGACGGCGATCGCGACCTCCGCCAGGCCGCCCTTCTGGGCGACGACGGTGCGGTCGGCGGTGCCGCCCGGGACGAGCGCACGCAGCGTCCAGGTGCCCTCGGCCGCGTAGAAGCGGAACTGTCCGGTCGCCGAGGTGGGGACCTCGGCGGTGAACTCGCCGGTGCTGTCCAGCAGGCGGACGTAACCGGTGACGGGCTCGCCGTCGCGGGTCACGCTTCCCTGGATGGTCGTCTCACCGGGCTTGATGGTCGAGGCGTCGGGGCCGCCTGCCTGTGCTCCACACATAGGGGTACTTCCTTGAGGGGTAAGGAGAAGCTCTTGGGGGAGCTCCGGTGATTACTTGTTGGCGCCGAGCTCGATCGGCACGCCGACCAGCGAGCCGTACTCGGTCCAGGAACCGTCGTAGTTCTTGACGTTGGTCTGGCCGAGCAGCTCGTGCAGCACGAACCAGGTCAGCGCGGAGCGCTCACCGATACGGCAGTAGGCGATGGTGTCCTTCGCCAGGTCGACGGACTCCTCCTCGTAGAGGGCCTTGAGCTCGTCGTCCGACTTGAAGGTGCCGTCGTCGTTGGCGTTCTTCGACCACGGGATGTTGCGGGCGCTGGGCACGTGGCCGGGGCGCTGCGACTGCTCCTGGGGGAGGTGAGCGGGCGCGAGCAGCTTGCCGCTGAACTCGTCGGGGGAGCGCACGTCGACCAGGTTGAGGCTGTCGATCGCGGCGACGACGTCGTCACGGAAGGCGCGGATGGAGGTGTCCTGCGCCTTGGCCTTGTACGCGGTGGCCGCGCGCTGGGGGACCTCGGAGCCGTCGACCAGGTCGCGGGAGTCCAGCTCCCACTTCTTGCGGCCGCCGTCGAGCAGCTTGACGCTGTCGTGGCCGTAGAGCTTGAAGTACCAGTAGGCGTAGGAGGCGAACCAGTTGTTGTTGCCGCCGTAGAGGACGACGGTGTCGTCGTTGGCGATGCCCTTGGCCGAGAGCAGCTTCTCGAAGCCCGCCTGGTCGACGAAGTCGCGGCGCACCGGGTCCTGGAGGTCCTTCTTCCAGTCGATGCGGACCGCGTTCTTGATGTGGTTCTTGTCGTAGGCCGAGGTGTCCTCGTCGACCTCGACGACGACCACCTTCGGGTCCTCGAGGTGGGCCTCGACCCAGTCGGCGTCCACGAGGACGTCGCTACGGCTCATCTTCTTCTCCTCCGGGGCAGTTGCGGGGGGCAGTGGCAGATTGCCCGCGGGTGCGCCGTATATGCGCTGCGGCACATTTGCCGGACCGAATCCGTACGGGGTGCTGCGCGCGGCGCTGCGCGGGGACATGCAGGGACGGCCCGAGGGGCCGCGCCGGGTGGCGACGGGGGAGCGGATTACCCGTCAGACAGGGCGACAGAGCATGGCGGCGACGCGGCACAGGTCCACTGCCCGCCGCTTCGTCAGTACCGCCTGCCTCCGTGGACGGAGACGGCTCAATGCGCTCTGCATGGGACCGATCGTAGGGACGGTCGGCCGGGCGTGTCACCGGCGTGTCAAATGGCGAGACGTGATTGTCCGCGTTGTGGGATGCGGTGCCGGGAGGAGGGGGTGCGGGCGGGTCCGCCGCGCCGGGTGCGCGGGTGGGGGGTCTGGCGTACGGACGGTGTCGTCTCAGTACGTGGACGCCCGTGGGGGGACTCCGCAGGCGGACGCCCGCCGCCGGGGTCAGCCGGGGAGCTTGACGTTCGTGCCGGAGGCGCTGATCGAGATGCCGTCCGACCTGGTCACGACCTTGTCCAGCGCGAGGTTGCCGGGCAGCTGGTCCAGCTTCCACACATGGTCGGTCTGCGAGCGCACGGCCGACTGGCAGGCCGCAAGGGCCCGGCACATCGCCGGGATCTCATCGGCGCGCAGCTTGACGGTGTTGCCGCTGACGGTGATCGAGCCGGTCACCTGGAGGTCGCTGACGAGCGGGATGCCGGAGACGTTCGGCGTGATCTTCACCTGGCTGCGGCCGTCCTTCTCACCGGCATAGCTGATCTTGACGCCGCCGCCCGCCGCCTTGGTCAGATCCGCGTACGTGATGTGGGCGTTCCCGGTCGCCGAGGCGGCGCTCTGGATCGAGGTGTAGTCGCTGCCCAGCGTGACGTCGTGGAACTGCGCGCTCAGCTTGTCCACCCGCAGGGTGCGCCCCTCGGCGCTGGTGGACATGCCGCCGAGCTCGGCGTCGACCTCGGTCAGATTGCGGCCGGCGATCTGGGTCAGGAACGGGAAGCCCTTGATCGAGACCTCCGGGGTCTTCGACAGCCCCTGACTGCTGCGTATCTTGTCCGCGGCCATGTCCTCGGCGTACCCCACGGCGACGCGGTCGCCGATCACGAGCAGCACGCCGAATATGACGACGATGGACAGCAGCACCTTCAGTGCACGCATCGAACCACTACCCCCACGCAAGGGCCGGACGCCGACGCCCGGCCACGTCATCAGAGCAATTGCGCATCGTGCAATTGCCGCAGGCCCCCGCCTGCGCACCGCCGACCCTAAACGAGTACGTCCGGTCGGCGCGTCCGGCCACCACCGGGAGAGCCGATCGCTCCCGGTGGCGGGCCGTCGGTCCGTCAGCCCAGCGCGCGGCCCAGGACGTACACCGCGGGCGCGGCGAGCGCCAGGGGCAGCGCCACACCGGCCGTCATGTGGACGAAGCGGGACGGGTAGTCGTAGCTGGCGACCCGCAGGCCGATCAGGGCGCAGCCGCCGGCCGCCAGGCCCAGCACCGCGCCGGGCGTCCCGAAGCCGGTCAGCTCTCCGGCGCCGATCCCGGCGCCCGCGGCCGCCACCAGGGCAACGGCCACCGAGACGAAGGACGGCAGCCGCAGCGCACGGGCGAGCGTCGCCACGGCGACCGCGGCGGCGCCGACCGTGACCGCGTCCGGGGCGGCGGCGAGCTGCCCGGAGGCGAGCACCGCGAGCGCGGTCGAGGTGAGGCCCGCGGTCAGCGCGTACATCCGCTCGTCGGCGCTGCTGCGGTTGCGCAGCTGGAGGACGAGGACGAACGCACACCACACGCCGAGCGTGCCGATGGCCACCACGGGCGCGTCCGCGCGCTCGGTGGCCAGCAGGGCGACATCGGTGGTCAGTCCGGCCAGGAAGGCGAGCGCGATGCCCTGGCGGGCGGGCCACATGCCGTTCAGCCGGAACCAGCCCGCCGCGGTGACCGCCTGCAGCAGCACCACCGGTACGGCCAGCACCGGCCGGGGCAGCTGCGCGCTCAGCCCGAGCAGCACGGCGAGCACGGCGGTCAGCGCGGCCGGCTGCATACCGGGCGGGATGATCGGGGACCGGCCCTCGAGACGGGCGCGCTGATTGGGCGCCAGATGTGCGGTGGAGGCGGGCGCCGGGCCGGGTGCGGGCGCGGCGGGCCGGGCCGGCTGCGGGTGCTGCCGGGCCTCCGGCTCCTCGGACGCCAGGGTGGCCTGGTGGTGCTGGGACGGCAGATACGCGGGGTCGGCCGGCGGCGGGGTGCCGTACGCATCCTGATGGCCGTACGCGTCGCCGCCGTACTGGCCGTTCCCGTTCCTGTTCCCGTACGACTCGCCGTACGGGGATCCGTACCCGGAGCCGTACGGCTCCCGCGGCGGGTATCCCGGGTACTGCTGCGGCTGGTTGTCGCTCATGTTCGTGTGCTCACCCTCCGGCGAACGGGGGCAGGACCTCGACCGTGCCGCCCTGGGACAGTTCGACCGTGGCATGGTCCCGGGATCCGACGGAGGTGCCGTTCACCAGGAAAGAGCAGCGCATGAGGACACGCGCGAACTCCGGGTTCGCGGCGTGTGCCGCGCGCGCCGCGTCCAGCGCCTCGGCGAGCGTGCCCGCCGCATACGGCTCCTCGGCCGTACCGGCCGCTGCCTTGGCCGCGGCCCAGTAGCGCACGGTGCCTGTTGTTGTCACGACGGCCCCTTCTCCTTCGTTGCCGCCTCCATCATGGCGTACGCGGCGACCGGCCCGGCTCTCGGCAAGGGCTGCGCAAAGGCGTGGGGGCGCCTCGCGCAAAACCGGATATTCAATTGCGCAAGGCATTTTTTCCCATAGGCTCACTGCGTGTTGGTCCGACTAGCGCGGGCGCATCTGCGGCCCCACAGGCGCTCGATATCTCTGATCGTCCTGCTCCAGCTGATCCAGACCCTGGCGAATCTCTATCTCCCGACCCTTAATGCCGACATCATTGACAACGGTGTCGTCAAGGGGGACACGGGATATGTCCTCCGCATCGGCGGCTTCATGATCGCGGTCACCGTGCTGCAGATCGTGTGCGCCATCGGTGCGGTCTATTTCGGCGCCCGTACGGCCATGGCGCTGGGCCGCGACATCCGCGCCGCTGTCTTCGACCGGGTGCAGTCCTTCTCCGCCCGGGAAATGGGCACCTTCGGCGCGCCGTCGCTGATCACCCGGACCACCAATGACGTCCAGCAGGTCCAGATGCTGGTGCTGATGACGTTCACGATGATGGTCTCGGCGCCGATCATGTGCGTCGGCGGTGTGATCATGGCGCTGAACCAGGACGTGACGCTGTCGGGCACGCTCCTGGTCATCGTCCCGGTCCTCGGGATCTTCGTCTCCCTGGTCGTGCGCCGGATGCGCCCGCTCTTCCGCGGGGTGCAGAGCCGTATCGACACCGTCAACCGCGTGCTGCGCGAGCAGATCACCGGCATCCGCGTCATCCGCGCCTTCGTCCGCGACCGGTACGAGCGCGAGCGGTTCGCCGGGGCCAACACCGGTCTCTACGACGTCTCGCTGCGCGTCGGCCGGCTGATGTCGATGATGTTCCCGCTGGTCATGCTGATCGTGAACCTCTCCAGCGTGGCCGTCGTCTGGTTCGGCGGACTGCGCATCGACAGCGGCGAGATGCAGATCGGCGCGCTGACGGCGTTCCTCAGCTACCTCATGTACATCCTGATGTCGATCATGATGGCGACGTTCATGGTGATGATGCTGCCGCGCGCCGAGGTCTGCGCCGAGCGCATCCAGGAGGTGCTGGCCACCGACACCAGCGTGGTGGCCCCCGAGCACCCCGTCACCGAGCTGCACCGCCGCGGCGAACTGGAACTCCGTAACGTCGAGTTCCGCTTCCCGGGCGCCGAGGAGCCGGTCCTCAAGGACATCTCGCTGACCGCCCGTCCCGGCGAGACCACCGCCGTCATCGGCTCGACCGGCTCCGGCAAGTCGACCCTCCTCGGGCTCGTACCCCGGCTGTTCGACGCGACCGGCGGCACGGTCCTGGTGGACGGCGAGGACGTCCGCACCCTCGACCAGGAAACCCTCGCCCGGGCCATCGGGCTGGTGCCGCAGAAGCCGTATCTCTTCTCCGGTACGGTCGCCACCAACCTTCGCTACGGCAATCCCGACGCCACCGACGACGACCTGTGGCACGCCCTGGAGACCGCCCAGGCGCGCGAGTTCGTCGAGCGGATGGACGGCGGCCTGGACGCCGCCGTCGCCCAGGGCGGCTCCAATGTCTCCGGTGGCCAGCGCCAGCGGCTCGCCATCGCCCGTGCGCTGGTCCGCAGGCCCGAGATCTATCTCTTCGACGACTCCTTCTCCGCCCTCGACTACGCCACGGACGCCGCCCTGCGCGCCGCGCTCTCCCGGGAGACGGACCGGGCCACCGTGGTGATCGTCGCCCAGCGGGTCTCCACGATCCGCGGCGCCGACCGGATCGTCGTGCTGGACGAGGGCCGGGTCGTCGGCACCGGCACCCACACCGAGCTGATGGCCGGCAACGAAACCTACCGGGAGATCGTGCTCTCCCAGCTCACCGAGCAGGAGGCGGCGTGACCACCGCGGACAGAAAGGCGGCCGCGCCCGAGGACCAGGAGGCGCCGAAGTCCGCGCCCCGGCGCGGACCCGCCCCGATGGCCGGGCCCGCCCGGATGATGGGCGGTCAGCCCACCGAGAAGTCGATGGACTTCAAGGGCTCCGGCAAGCGGCTGCTGCGCCAGATGAGACCCGAACGCGGCGTGATGGCCGTCGGGCTGCTGCTCGGCGTGGCGAGCGTGGCGCTGACCGTGGTCGCACCCAAGGTCCTCGGGCACGCCACCGACCTGGTCATGGCCGGCATCGTCGGCCGCCGGCTGCCCGAGGGGATCACCAAGGCCCAGGCCGCGGCGCAGCTGCGGGCGCACGGCCAGGGCGGGCTCGCCGACATGCTCGACGCGATGCCGGTCGTCCCCGGCCACGGCATCGACTTCGGTGCAGTGGGCACGGTCCTCCTGTGGACCGCGGTGCTCTACGCCGTGGCCTCCTTCTTCGGCTTCGTCCAGGCCCGGATCGCCACCCGCGTCGTCCAGCAGACGGTCTTCCGGATGCGCGAGCAGGTGGAGGAAAAGCTCGCCCGGCTGCCGCTGAGCTACTTCGACAAGCAGCAGCGCGGCGAGGTGCTCTCCCGGGCCACCAACGACATCGACAACATCCAGCAGACGCTGCAGCAGACCCTCAGTCAGATCGTGACGTCGCTGCTGACCATCGTCGGCGTCCTGGCCATGATGTTCTGGATCTCGCCGCTGCTGGCGCTGGTCGCGCTGCTCACCGTCCCGCTCTCCGTCCTGGTGGCCGCCAAGGTCGGCAAGCGCGCCCAGCCGCAGTTCGTCCAGCAGTGGAAGACGACCGGCAAGCTCAATGCGCACATCGAGGAGATGTACACCGGCCACTCCCTGGTGAAGGTCTTCGGCCGTCAGCGGGAATCCGCCGAGCTCTTCCGCGAGCAGAACGACGCGCTCTACGCCGCCGGGTTCAAGGCCCAGTTCATCTCCGGGATCATCCAGCCCGCGATGATGTTCATCGGGAACCTCAACTACGTCCTGGTGGCGGTGGTCGGCGGCCTGCGGATCTCCGCCGGTGCCCTGTCCATCGGTGACGTCCAGGCCTTCATCCAGTACAGCCGCCAGTTCAGCCAGCCGCTGACCCAGGTCGCCTCCATGGCCAACCTCGTCCAGTCCGGCGTCGCCTCCGCCGAGCGGGTCTTCGAACTCCTCGACGCCGAGGAGCAGGACCCCGACGCCGAGCTCCCGGCCCGCCCCGAGCACATCACCGGCCGGGTCGCCTTCGAGTCGGTCTCCTTCTCCTACTCCGCCGACAAGCCCCTGATCGAGGACCTCTCGCTGGCCGTCCACCCCGGCCAGACCGTCGCCATCGTCGGCCCCACCGGCGCCGGCAAGACCACCCTGGTCAACCTCCTGATGCGGTTCTACGAGGTCCGCGGCGGCCGGATCACCCTCGACGGCGTCGACATCGCCGCCATGTCCCGCGAGGAACTCCGCGCCAACATCGGCATGGTCCTCCAGGACACCTGGCTCTTCGGCGGCACCATCGCGGAGAACATCGCCTACGGCGCCCCCGAAGGCACCTCCCTCGACAAGGTCATCGAGGCCGCCAAGGCCACCCACGTCGACCGCTTCGTCCGCACCCTCCCCGAGGGCTACGACACCGTCATCGACGAAGAGGGCGGCAATGTCTCCGTGGGCGAGAAGCAGCTGATCACCATCGCCCGCGCCTTCCTCGCCGAACCCGCCATCCTCGTCCTGGACGAGGCCACCAGCTCGGGACCGCAGGACGGAGTCCGGAGGGCCGGCACCGCGGCCGACAACCAACCCCCGCCCGCCGCAGGCGCACCAGAGAAACCCCCACGGCGGGACAGCCGAAAACGTACGGCCCAGGCAAAGCGCAGCGGACCGGCAGCGGAGGGTTCAGCGATAGCTGCGGATCAGTCGCGCCAGGTGTCGCCCGGCAACCCGCAGCGGCTCGTCGTCGCGCAGCACCTGGGCGCTGACCTCGGCGCCGCCCAGGGTGTTGACGACGGTGGCGGCCAGTTCGCGGGCATCCGGGTCGGGGATGCCGGAGGCGCGCAGCTTGTCGTGGACGGCGGCCTGCCAGCTCTGGAAGGCCGCGGCGCAGACGCGCTGGATCTCGGGGCTGGTCCCGGAGGTCTCCAGGGCGGTGGTGGTGACCGGGCAGCCGTCGGCCCAGTCGGAGGCGCGCAGCGCGTCGGCGAGGGCGTCGAACACGGCGGGGACCGCCTCGGCCGGGTCCTCCTTGACGGCGAGGGCCGCGCGCAGCATTTCGGCGAACTCCCGGTCGCTGTGCTGGATCGCCGCAATCGCCAACTCCTGCTTCCCGCCGGGGAAGAAGTGGTACACGGAGCCCAGGGTGGCCCTGGCCTCGCGGGCGATCTGCTTGATGCCGGTGCCCTCGTAGCCCTGGTGCTGGAGCAGCCGGGCGGCGGTTTCGAGGATGCGGTCGCGGGTGCCGCGCGCGTCGCCGGCCCGGTCGTCCTGGGTCTTCTGCATTCCCTCACCCTAATTGAGTAGAGCGATCGTTCCAGTGCTGTGCTAGGTTCACCCCAGCTCTGGATAGAGCGTTCGTTCTAGTGACGTCCAGTCACTCCGGGAGGGGTATTCATGAGCCACGCGAGCAACACGAACAACACGAACAAGCAGGCGGTGACGGTCATCGGACTCGGTCCCATGGGGCGGGCCATGGCCGCCGCATATCTGAAGGCCGGGTACGCCGTCACCGTGTGGAACCGCACCACGGCCAAGGCGGACGAGCTGGTGGCCCAGGGGGCGGTACGGGCCGCGACACCGGCCGAGGCGCTGGCGGCCAACGAGCTGGTGGTGCTGAGCCTGACCGACTACGACGCGTGCCACGCCGTGCTCGACGGCGCCACCGCCGCGCTGGCCGGCCGGGTCCTGGTCAACCTCACCTCCGACACCCCGGAGAAGGCCCGCGCCGCCGCGCAGTGGGCGGACGGGCACGGCGCCCGCTACCTCACCGGAGGCGTGCAGGTCCCGCCGCCGCTCATCGGGCAGGAGGGCGCCGCGACCTTCTACAGCGGACCCCGGGAGGTGTTCGAGACCCACCGGGCCGCCCTGGAGGTGCTCACCGCCGCCGACTACCGCGGTACGGATCCGGGCCTCGCCCAGGTCTACTACCAGGCACTGATGGCCATGTTCTGGTCGTCCATGACCGGCTATCTCCACGCCGTCGCGCTGATGCGGGCGAACGGCATCACGGCCGAGGAGTTCCGGCCGCACGCCCTGAAGGCGGCCGATGTCTCGTACTTCATCGGCGAGATGGGCGCGCGGCTGGACGTGGACCGGCACAACACCGGGGCGGACCGGCTGGCCATGGACGCGGCCAGCGCCGACCACGTGGTGCACACCCTGAAGGACGCGGGCCTGGACACGGAGGTGCCCGCCGCGCTCGCCTCCTTCTTCCACCGGGGCGTGGCCGCGGGGCACGGCGAGGGGAGCTTCACCGGCCTGATCAGCGTGCTGGAGCGGCCTGCCGGGTGATCCATCCCGCGATCCGGGCCAGCAGTTCCCCGTCCGCCGCGTTCTCCGCATGACCGAAGCCCGGCTCGATCCACAGCTCCGTGGACGAGGGGTCGGCGGCGGACATCAGCATCCGGGGGTGGTCCAGCGGGAAATACGGGTCGCGGTCTCCGTGGACGAGGAGGAGGGGGGTGGGGGAGATGAGGGGGGCGGCCTCGGTGGGGGAGAGGGGGACCGGGTCCCAGTCCTCGGAATGGATGCGGGTGCGCAGGCCGAGGCGGGAGACGAGGCGGCCGGCGGGGCGGGTGACGGCCCAGTGGACGCGCCGCATCGGGGCGGTGCCGCGGTAGTACCAGCGGGCCGGGGCGCTGACCGAGACGACCGTGTCGGCGTACGCACCCGTGCGCTCCTCGTGCGCCCCCTGGCCGTGAAGCGGTGCCGGACGGCCGTAGAGAGCCGCATGCCGCAGGACGACCGAGCCGCCCATGGAGAAGCCGACGGTGGCGACCCGGCGGTGGCCCAGCGAGCGGGCCCACCGGACCGCGGCGGCGAGGTCGAGGACCTCACGGTCGCCGACGGTGGACCGGCCGCCGGAGCCCCCGTGACCGCGGAACGAGAACGAGATCACGTCCGCATGCTGGGAAAACGCCGCGGCGGCGCGACGGAGTGCGGGCCGTTCGAGGGCACCGGTGAAGCCGTGTGCGAGGACGATGGCCAGCCCGTCGCGGGCGGCGCGGGTATGCGGCGCCGGGCCCGGAATCATGGGCCTGCGCGGGGTGTACGCGGCCTCGATCCGGACGCCGTCCTCCGTCAACAGTGCCGCCCGATGACCACTCGAAGTGATCGACGGAACACAAGAACGCGCAAAATCGGCCTCGGGTCCGGAACTCATGTGAGCTATTCTGCTGGGCAAGAAGGATCCGGGCAGCGTAGCCCCCGGGTCCTTTTGTGCTTTCAGTCACGAGCCGCGCGACTGGTGAACCGAGAGCATCCGTACGAAGCAGTGCCGCAGACTCCCCCGGCCCCGGCCGGGTGGTGCCCCCGTCGCAGGGACCGAGGAGGAACCAGACGTCATGGGCAAGCGAAGCAGGCAGGACCGTGAGCAGCCGCACAGGGTGAAGCACGCCGAAAACCGGGTAGGTGGTCGGAAGTGAGTTCGCTTCTGCTGCTGACCAATGCACTCCAGCCGTCGACCGAGGTGCTCCCGGCGCTCGGCCTGCTGCTGCACAGCGTGCGGGTGGCCCCCGCCGAGGGCCCGGCCCTGATCGACACCCCCGGCGCCGACGTCATACTGATCGACGGCCGCCGCGATCTTCCGCATGTCCGGTCCCTGTGCCAGCTGCTGCGGTCCACCGGACCCGGCTGCCCGCTGGTGCTGGTGGTGACCGAGGGCGGACTGGCCGCCGTCACCGCCGACTGGGGCATCGACGACGTCCTGCTGGACACGGCGGGCCCCGCCGAGGTGGAGGCGCGCCTCCGGCTGGCGATGGGCCGCCAGCAGATCACCACCGACGACGGCCCCATGGAGATCCGCAACGGCGATCTCTCGGTCGACGAGGCCACCTACAGCGCCAAGCTCAAGGGCCGGATACTGGATCTGACCTTCAAGGAGTTCGAGCTGCTGAAGTATCTGGCGCAGCACCCGGGCCGGGTCTTCACCCGCGCCCAGCTCCTGCAGGAGGTGTGGGGCTATGACTACTTCGGCGGTACGCGGACGGTCGATGTGCATGTACGGCGGCTGCGCGCGAAGCTCGGCCCCGAGCACGAGTCGCTGATCGGTACGGTCCGTAACGTCGGCTACCGCTTTGTGACGCCGGAGAAGGCGGAGCGGGCGGCGGAGGACCGGGCGAAGGCCGCCGACGGCGCCGCGAAGGCGGCCTCGGACGACCGGGGGACGCCGCGGGACGGCGGCGGCTCCGGGAAGGCCGCCGCGGCACCTGCCGAAACCGTGACCCGCGGGCCTGCCTCCCGGTAGGACCACCCGCGTAGACTGCCGCGCGTGGCCAAGGTGACGCGGGATGATGTGGCAAGACTGGCGGGTACGTCCACCGCCGTCGTCAGTTACGTCATCAACAACGGACCAAGGCCGGTCGCCCCGGCCACGCGCGAGCGGGTACTCGCCGCGATCAAGGAGCTCGGCTACCGGCCGGACCGGGTCGCGCAGGCGATGGCGTCCCGCCGCACCGACCTCATAGGCCTGATCGTGCCGGACACCCGGCAGCCGTTCTTCGCGGAGATGGCCCATGCCGTGGAGCAGGCTGCCGCCGAGCGCGGAAAGATGGTGCTGGTCGGGAACGCCAACTATCTCGACGAGCGCGAGGTGCACTACCTTCGCGCGTTCCTCGGGATGCGGGTGTCCGGGCTGATCCTGATCAGCCAGGGCCCGAGCGAGCACGCCGCCGCCGAGATCGACGCCTGGGACGCCCGGGTGGTGCTGCTGCACCGGCGCCCGGATGCCATCGACGACGTGGCCGTGATGACGGACGACATCTGGGGCGCGCAGCTGGCGACCCGGCATCTGCTCGAGCACGGCCATCCGTACGTCGCCTTCCTCGGCGCTACGGAGGAGACCCCGAAGTCCGGCGACCCGGTCACCGACCACGTCGAGGGCTGGCGGCGGGCCATGCTGGAGTCCGGGAAGTCGCCGGAGGGCCGCTATTTCCAGGCGGCGTACAACCGCTACGACGCCTACCAGGTCGCCCTGAAGCTGCTGGCAAGCCCGCAGCGGCCGCCGGCGATCATGTGCGCCACCGACGACCAGGCGATCGGCGTGCTGCGGGCCGCCCGGGAGCTGCGGATCGATGTGCCGGGCGGGCTGGCCGTCGCGGGCTTCGACGACGTGAAGGAAGCCGGGCTGACCGATCCCCCGCTGACCACCGTCGCCTCGGACCGCCAGGCGATGGCGCGGGCGGCGGTGGACCTCGTCCTGGACGACGGCCTGCGGATCGTCGGCTCCCGCCGTGAGCGGCTGCGGCAGTTCCCGTCGCGGCTGGTCGTACGGCGGTCCTGCGGCTGCGACGCCTGACCGGACCGCCGGGTTCCTTACCGGGGTTCTTGCAGAAGGCCCCGGCGTTCACGCCGGGGATAAATGCTTCTCAGACTGCTCTGACCTGCACTGTTGCGTGAGCGTTCGTTCTGGTCGGGAGCGTTGTCAGTGGCCTCGGATAGCTTGTTGGCCATGCAGCTGCGCTACTCCTACCGGGCTTACCCGGACGCCTCCCAGCGTCGTGCGCTGGCGCGTGCGTTCGGGTGCGCTCGTGTGGTGTGGAACGACTGCCTGCGCGACCGCAGGGAAGCGCACGCGGCCGGGCTGCCGTATGTGAAGTCGGCGGACTTATCCCGGCTCCGTATCACCCAGGCCAAGCGGACGGAGGAACGTGCCTGGCTCGCCGAGGTGTCGGCGGTCGTCCTGCAACAGTCCTTGCGGGACCTGGATGCCGGCTACAAGAACTTCTTCGACTCCCTCAAGGGCAAGCGCAGGGGACCAAAGGTCGCGCCGCCCCGATACAAGTCGAAGAAGGACACCCGCCAGTCCATCCGCCTGACTACCAACGCGTTCTCCGTACGGGACGACGGCACGGTGTTCGTGGCCAAGGCCGGCGGCATCAAGGTCAAGTGGTCCCGGCCGCTGCCGGCGGCGCCCACGTCTCTGACCGTCACACAGGACTCCTGTGGCCGGTATTTCCTGAGCTTCGTGGTGGACACCGAACCCGACATCCTGCCCGCCCTGGACACCGAAGTCGGCATCGACCTGGGCCTGTCCACCTTCGCCGTCCTCTCCGACGGCACCCGCATCCACTCTCCGAAGTTCCTGCGCCGCGCCGAGAAGAAGCTCAAGCGGTTGCAGCGGGAGTTATCCCGTAAGGCGAAAGGATCGAAGAACCGGGCCAAGGCTCGTATCAAGGTCGCGCGGCAGCACGCCCGGGTGGCCGATCGGCGTCGGGACTGGCATCACAAGGCCTCCACACAGATCATTCGCGACAACCAAGCGGTGTATGTGGAAGACCTCGCGGTGTCCGGGCTCGTCCGTACCCGGCTGGCCAAGTCGGTGCACGATGCCGGATGGTCGGCGTTCGTCGGCATGCTGGCGTACAAGGCGGTCAAGCACGGCCGGTACTTCGGGAAGATCGGACGCTTCGAGCCGACCTCCCAGGTCTGCTCCACATGCGGCGTCAAGGACGGCCCGAAGCCCTTGCACGTGCGGGAATGGACGTGCAGGGAGTGCGGGACCGTCCACGACCGTGACGACAACGCTGCTCAGAACACCCTGGCCGCCGGACGGGCGGACAGGCTAAACGCCTCGCGGAGCGCAGGTAAGACCGGGACGAAAGTCCCGGCACAGCGCGGTGAAGCAGGAACACACCGAGACGGTCACACGACCGTGGCAGGAACCCCCGACCTTCAGGCCGGGGGAGACGTCAAACCGGGCATACCCACTTCTGCTGGGACTCTCAGGGCGTTCTCAGACGGTTCTCATGGACCGGGCGCAGAGTATTCATCATGACCGACAGCTACCGCCGAAGCGGCGATGAGATGCCACAGGACCGGCCGTACGCATACGGCAGCGAAAACGGCAGCGAAAACGGCACCGAGCACGGCACCGGCTTCGGACGGGCGGTTCCGCCGCCGCCCCCGTACGCGCCCGGACCCGCGCCCGGCCCCGTGCCCGCAGAGCCGCGGCGGAAGGTGCGCCGGCCGGTCGCGCTGATCGCGGCGGTGGCGCTCGTCTCCGGCCTCATCGGGGGCGGCAGCGCGGCGCTGATCGCCGGTGCGACCGCCCGGCAGAACCAGAGCGGCGCCGCCACGCCACTCGTCAACGCGGGCCAGAAGAGCGGCAGCGGGGTCTCGGCAGTGGCCAAGGCGGTCAGCCCGGCGATCGTGGAGATCAAGGCGCGGACCGCGACCGGGGTGTCCACCGGGTCCGGTGTCGTGATCACCGGCGACGGTGAGATCGTCACCAACAACCATGTGCTGTCCGGTGCGGACACGGTGAGCGTCACCTTCAGCGACGGCAGCCGGAAGACCGCCAAGGTCGTCGGCACCGACCCCGACAAGGACCTGGCGCTGATCAAGGTGCGCGGGGCCAAGGGCCTGACCGCCGCCTCGCTCGGTGACTCCGACAGGATCGCGGTCGGTGACCCGGTCGTGGCGATCGGGTCCCCGGAAGGGCTCACCGGGTCCGTGACCAGCGGTATCGTCTCCGCGCTCAACCGGGATGTGACCGTCCCCAAGGAGGAGAGCCAGGGCCGCCAGGACCCGCGGGGCGGCTGGCCGTTCGAGTTCGGCGGCAACGAGTACAACGGCGACACCGGCTCGTCGAAGACCTCGTACAAGGCCATCCAGACCGACGCCTCGCTCAATCCGGGCAACTCCGGTGGCGCCCTGATCAATCTGCAGGGGCAGATCATCGGCATCAACTCCGCGATGTACTCGCCGAGTTCGGCCTCGAGCAGCGCGTCGGGCGGCGCGGCGGGCAGTGTCGGTCTCGGATTCGCCATACCGGTCAACACCGTCAAGGCCGACCTCGACTCGCTGCGGGACGGCGGGAGCGGCGGCAGCAACACCGGAGTCTGACGGCTCTCCGGGGTCACCCCGTGCAAGGCTGGAGACAGCCGTCCGTTCCTCCCCCGTGCCTTAAGGGCATGGGAGGTACCCCCTTCCACCCGAGGTAACCACGCACATGAGCCCCGCCGAGCACGGTGATCAGCCCGCCCGCATCCTGATCGTCGACGACGAGCCGGCCGTCCGCGAGGCGCTGCAGCGCTCGCTGGCCTTCGAGGGCTATACGACGGAGCTGGCGGCCGACGGTCTGGAAGCGGTGGAGAAGGTCGCCGCCTACGGCCCCGAACTGATCGTGCTGGATGTGCTGATGCCCCGGATGGACGGGCTGACCGCCGCCCGGCGGCTGCGGGCGAGCGGGGTGACCGTACCGATCCTGATGCTGACCGCGCGCGACACCGTCGGCGACCGGGTCACCGGCCTGGACGCCGGGGCCGACGACTACCTGGTCAAGCCGTTCGAGCTGGACGAGCTGCTGGCCCGGATCCGCGCGCTGCTGCGGCGCAGCTCGTACGCGACGGCGGCCGGTGCGCGGCCCGACGAGGGCGAGACACTGGCCTTCGCCGATCTGCGGATGGACCTGGCGACGCGTGAGGTGACCCGGGGCGGCCGCCCGGTCGAGCTGACCCGTACCGAATTCACCCTGCTGGAGATGTTCCTGGCGCATCCGCGGCAGGTCCTCACCCGCGAGCAGATCCTCAAGGCCGTCTGGGGCTTCGACTTCGAGCCCACCTCCAACTCGCTCGATGTGTATGTGATGTACCTGCGCCGCAAGACGGAGGCGGGCGGGGAGCCGCGGCTGGTGCACACGGTGCGCGGGGTCGGCTATGTCCTGCGGGCGGAGGGCGGCGCGGAATGACGCGCTGGTACAGCCGGCTGCCGCTGCGGTCGCGGCTGGCGATGCTGGTGGGGCTGGCGGTGGCGGTGGCGGTGGCCGTCTCGGCCGCGGCGTGCTGGGTGATCACCCGGGACCGGCTCACGGGGCAGCTGGACGACACCCTCAGCTCGGTCACGGACGAGGCGAATGTCGCGAAGCTCTACGCGTACTGCCAGGGTCAGCCCCAGTCCTACGCCCCCACGCCGTACACCATCCGGCTGATCACGGCGACCGGCGCGGTCTGCCACGACCCGGACAAGCCCAGGATCCCGGTCCAGCGGGCGGACGTACTGGTGGCCGAGCGGCAGCCGACCAGCAGTGTGCGCACCGTCCGGGCCGAGAACGGCACCGAGATGCGGGTCTACGACAGGAGCGCCCAGGACACCGACGGCAACCGGCTGGCCATCTCCATCGCCACCCCCATGGACCAGGTCACCCAGCCCCTCAACCAGCTCGCCCTGGTCCTCCTGCTCGTCGCCGGAGTCGGGGTGCTCGGCGCCGCGACCGCCGGACTCTGGGTCGCCCGCGCCGGACTGGAACCCGTCGACCGGCTCACCGACGCCGTCGAGCACATCGCCCGTACCGAGGACCTGACCACCCGCATCCCGGTGGACGGCGAGGACGAGATCGCGCGTCTGTCGCGCTCCTTCAACTCCATGACCGCCGCACTGGCCGCCTCCCGCGACCTCCAGCAGCAGCTGATCGCGGACGCGGGCCATGAGCTGCGGACGCCGCTGACGTCGCTCCGCACCAACATCGATCTGCTGGTGCGCAGCGAGCAGTCCGGCCGCCCGATCCCGGCCGCCGACAAGGAGGCGCTGCTGGTGTCGGTGAAGGCGCAGATGGGAGAGCTGGCGGCGCTGATCGGCGACCTCCAGGAGCTGTCCCGGCCGGAGCGCGGCCCGGCCGCCGTCGAGGTCGTCGCCCTGCACGACATCGTCGGCTCGGCGCTGGAGCGCGCCCGGCTGCGCGGCCCGTCCCTGAGCATCACCGCGGACCTCGACCCCTGGTACGTACGGGCCGAGCCCGCCGGACTGGAGCGGGCGGTGGTCAACCTCCTCGACAACGCGGTGAAGTTCAGCCCGCCCGGCGGCTCCGTCGAGGTCCGGCTGGCCGGCGGTGAACTGACCGTACGGGACCACGGCCCCGGGATCCCCCAGGACGAACTCCCACATGTCTTCGAACGGTTCTGGCGCTCCCCGTCCGCACGCAGCCTCCCCGGCAGCGGGCTGGGCCTGTCGATCGTGGCGCGTACGGCGGAGCAGGCCGGCGGTGCGGTACGGCTGCGGTCCGCCGACCTCGGCGGTACGGAGGCGGTGCTGACCCTGCCCGGCGCGGCGACGCCGCCGCCGGAGATGCCCCGGTAGCCGGGTCCGCTACCTCCGGCCCTTCTTGGCCGCATCCCCGAACGGCAGGTTCGCCCCCGCCAGATCGGCGCGGATCCCGTCCTCCTCGACGGAGATGTTGCGCAGCCGGATGTCGCCGGGTGTCTTGGGCAGTTGGAAGGACAGCGAGAGCTGGTCGGCGAGCTGGGGCTTGGTCAGTCCGGTCAGGGTGCCGAGAATC
Organism: Streptomyces chattanoogensis; assembly: GCF_001294335.1. Taxonomy (GTDB): domain Bacteria; phylum Actinomycetota; class Actinomycetes; order Streptomycetales; family Streptomycetaceae; genus Streptomyces; species Streptomyces chattanoogensis. The sequence continues at coordinate 226,584 of NZ_LGKG01000013.1, read as the reverse complement.
TTCGGGTCGATGCCGACCTTCTCCAGCAGCCAGGGGTGGTCCACCACCACATCCACCAGATTGACCTTCATCAGCTTCTCGATGAAGCGCGGCGAACCGGTCAGCTCGTGCAGCTTTTCCTCGTCGTGCAGCGCCAGGTCGATATACGCCTGGGGAATGCCGATGCGCTGTGCGATCGCTGGAATGCCCAGCATCGCCTTGGCCTTGGCGGCCTCGCGGCTGAGCTGGGTGGCGGCCTTGCGGGTCAGCCGGAGGCCCTCCTCCTTGCCGGTGCCCGGGCGGTAGACGGCGACATCGCCGATGTCGAGGCGCATCCGGCTGATGTCGGTGGAGATCCCCCGGTCTCCGGCCCGCCGGATCCGCGCCTCGGCCCGCACGCGCAGGCGGTGGCCGGCGATCGGCAGCTGCCCGTCGGCCCGGACCGTGTCGCGCCCCATCTCGCTGAACTTCACCTGCGAGGCGCCCAGTTCGCGGTTCATGTCGTCGAAGGCGAGCAGCACGCTGCCGTGCATACGGCCGATCGTGGCGCCCTTGATGGAGGTGGGCAGATCGCCGTCGATCCGGATGTCGTCCGCGGTCGCCGTGAACTTCGCCAGCGAGACCCGGTCGGCGGCCAGGTCGGGAATGGTGACGTCCACGCGGTCGAGGTGCTTGTCCAGGACCTGGGTGAGGAAGGGGAAGCCCTGGATCTCGACTTCCGGAGCGGCCGTCAGATGCAGTGCGTCCTTCAGCTTCTCCTGGGTCTTGTTCTGCGCGTAGAGCACCGCGAACCGGTCGAAGAGGGCCAGGAACGCCGTGCACACGACCGCGGCCACCAGCAGCTTCACGGTGATCGGGACGGCGGCGAAGCGGCTGATTCCGCGCTTTCTGCGGCGGTGGTTCGGCGGCGTCCACTGCTCGTCCTCGTCGTCCGAACGCAGTCCGAGCCCCAGGGGATCGTCGCTGTCGTCACGTTCGTTGAGGTAGGTGCGGCGAATCGGCCCGAATTCCGGCTGGGGCTCCGGCTCCGGTTCCGGCTCGGGGTCGGCGAGGGCGGCGAGGTCCGCGTAAGGGTTGATCTTTTCCATCTCACGGGTGTCGCCGGGCGAGGGCGACGGGGAAGGCGAGGGCGAGGGTGAAGGTATGCGTGTGGGGGTTCGCATCCGAACATCTCACCACGAGCGGAACCCTTGTCCGCAACTCCTACCGGCAGTATGTGACGTACGCGAAAGTTGCTCCGCGGGCTTGGCGCAAATTTGTCACGCCGTTGAGGTGGTCCGAACCGGCGCCGTACGACAGGAACAAGTGACGCCGTCCAGGCGTTGCGCTGACGACCACCGCTTGGCGACAAAGGGGTTTCCATGATCGTCGTAACCGGAGCAACCGGCAACATCGGCCGCCGACTTGTCGGCCGGCTGCTCGAGGACGGCGTGGCCGTCCGTGCGCTGACTCGCGACCCGGCCCGCGCCGGACTGCCGCCCGAGGCCGAGACGGTCCGCGCGGACCTCACCGACGCGGCGGGCCTCGAACCGCTGCTGGCCGGCGCCGACGCCCTGTTCCTCAATCTCGCCGCGGGCGGCCAGGAGGCGGCCGGCGCGGTGCTGGACGCCGCGGTGAAGGCCGGCGTCCGCCGTGTCGTCCTCAACTCCTCGATAGCGGTGACCGGTACGCCCGCCGACGAGACGAACTTCATCGCCCGGATGCACGCGGCCCTGGAGCGCGCGGTGCGCGACTCCGGCCTGGAGTGGACCTTTGTCCGCGGTGGCGACTACGCCACGAATGCGCTCGCCTGGTCCGCGTCGATCCGCGAGTCCGGTGTGGTCCGCGATGCGCACCCGGGTGCCCAGGGCGTCCCCGTCCATGAGGCCGACCTCGCGGAGGTCGCCGCCGTCGCGCTGCTCGACCGCAGCGGCGCGCATCAGGGCCAGATCTATACCGTCACCGGTCCGGAGGTGCTGACCGTCGCCCAGCGGGTCGCCGCGATCGGCGGGGCCGTGGGGCGCGAGACCCGGGTCGAGCAGATCACCGAGGAGGCGGCGGCCGAGGCGATGTCCGGGCCGCACTTCCCCAAGGAGGCCGCGCTGGAGCTGGTCCGGATGTTCGGCGGGACGGTCGGCACCGCGCCGGCCGTCTCGGACGCCGTCGAGCGGGTCACCGGCCGCCCGGCCCGGACGTTCGCCGAGTGGGCCCGGGATCACGCAGCCGACTTCTCCTGACCGGGGTGACGGCGCTGCCGCCCGTGCAGCACGACGAGCGGCAGCAGCACCACCGCCCCCACGAAGAAGTACGTATTGATCGCCATCGACGTCCAGAATTCCCCGGACGCGCGATCGACCGGCTCGTGCGCCAGCCCCAGCAGGCCGTACGGGGTGAGCCCGGTGGCCGTCGTGATGTTCTCGACGAGTCCCGGCACTCCCCGTACGACCAGGAGCACCGCCCCGCACCACAGCGGCAGCCGCACCAGCCACACCGGGAGGCGCCCGCCCCATGGCCGTACCGTCGCCAGGGCGAGCGCGGCGCCGACCGCGGACATGACGGCGACCAGCCCGTCGTACGCGAGGAACACCCAGGCCGGAGCGCCCTTGCCGTCCCCCATGGACGACCGGTAGTCGACCCCCATCCCCACATGCCAGACGAAGGACGCCGTCAGCCAGCCGAAGGCGGCGTACGCCCAGAATTCCGTGCGCCGTCGGAGCGGTGGCCGGCCGATGCGCACCGCGGTGGCACTTCTCGCAGGAGTCATGCCTGCACGCTACGAACTCGGGCGGGCCCTGGGCGTCGTCCCACCGGCGGCATCGCCTCCACCGTGCGGCGGAGGGCCATGTCCCCCTGGCACTCGGCCGCTTGGGGCCGTACCGCCCCTGACGGCCGCCCGAAAACCCTTTGATGCGCCCGCCCCTCCCGCCCTACCGTCCGCGCATGCTGCCTCTGCTGCCTAGCGTGGACACGGACGACGAGTGGGACGCGGTGGTCCCCGACGAAACGGTGATGCGGCCGGGCGCCGCCGCCCTCTGCGACCGGCTCGGACTGCGGAATGCCACCCTGACCCGCTATCCCGCCGGCTCCCAGCCGGTCTATTCCGTGGGCGACCGCTACGTCCTCAAACTCTTCCCGGCCGCGAGCGCCGCCGACGGCCTCGCCGAGGCCCGGGTCCTCGCCCATCTCCAGGGCCGCCTCCCCGTCCCCACCCCGTACGTCCACGACGCCGGCGAGTGCGGGAACGGCTGGCGCTACGTCCTGATGTCCCGGCTGCGCGGCAGCGACCTGGCCGTCACCTGGCCCCGTATCCCCCGCGCCGAGCAGGACCGTATCGCCACCGAGGCCGGCGAGACGCTCGCCGCACTGCACGCCCTGGACCCGGCCCCGCTCGCCGATGTCCTGGGTCCCGGCGACTGGAACGCCTTCCTCGACACCCAGCGCGCCTCGGCCGTGGACCGCCAGCGCGACCGCGGCCTGCCCGAGCCCTGGCTGGAGCAGATCCCCGGTTTCCTCAACTCCGTACCCCTGCCCGCCGACGGGGCCGGGGGGACCGGGGTGCTGCTCCACACCGAGTTCATGCGCGAGCACCTGCTCATCGACGCTTCGGACGACTGGCGGCTGACCGGCCTCCTCGACTTCGAACCCGCCATGATCGGCCACCGCGCCTACGACTTCGTCGCCGTCGGCCTCTTCGTCTCCCGCGGCGACCCCCGCCTCCTGGCCCGCGTCCTGCGCGCATACGGCCACAGCTTCGACGCCCGCGAACTCCTCGCCCACACCCTGCTGCATGTCTACGCCGACCTCCCCTGGTACCTGCGGGAGCTGCCCGCCCCGCCGCAGCCGACGCTGGAGGCGCTGGCGGAGCGATGGTTCGGCGCGGGTTGAGGCCGTTTGCGGAGAGTATGTGCCGGGTTTCCCGGGAGGCGGCGGGGGGCCGGTGCCCAACGCCACCATGGGGGCCACAGGTCTTGTGGATACGCTGGGCGGTCCACTGTCACGGAATTGGGGAACAGCCGCTATGGCAATGCGCAAGAGCACGATGAAGGAACAGGTCTCGGCGGCGATAGCCCAGCAGAATCCTGGGGACCAGGCGCTGGCGACGTTCGTGTCGATCACGGGTCCCACCCCGTGGCTGATGGCGGCGCTGGGCTTCGTCGGACAGATGCTGGTCAAGTACTACTTCGTCACCGTCACCAACCAGGCGATCGTGCTGCACCGGATGCACCGGCTCAACCAGCGCCCGCAGGAGATCACCCATGTGATCCCGCGTGACCAGGCTCAGGGCGCCTTCACCGACGTGAACCTGAACCCGCTGTGGAGCTCGGTCAAGCTGGCCCTCCCGGGCGAGGCGGCGCCGGTCCGGCTGAACGTCCACCGGCTCTGGCGCACCGAGCTGGAGCAGGTGCTGGCCACGGTCGGCGGTGCGCCGCAGCAGTTCCCGGGGCAGCCCGGTATGGCGCCGGGGCAGCAGCCGATGGGCGCGCCGCAGCAGGCCGTTCCGCAGCAGGGGTACGCGCCCCAGCAGCCGCCGCAGGGCGCCCCGCAGCCCGGCTACCCGCAGCAGGCCCCGCAGCCGGGCTACCAGCAGGCCGCCCCGCAGCAGCAGCCCGGCTACCAGCAGGCCCCGCCGCAGCAGCCGCAGGGCGCGCCGCAGGCCCAGCCCGGCTACCAGCCGCAGGACCCCCGCCAGGCCCCGCAGCCGGGTTACCCGCAGCCCGGACAGCCCCAGCCCGGCCAGCCCGGCTACGGCTACCCCCAGGCCCCCGGCCAGCCGCAGCAGCCCGGCTACCCGCAGCAGGGGAACCCGTACGGCGGCTGAGCGCCCCGCCACGCAACGACACGCCCCCTGTACGGCCGCACGGGCCGGACAGGGGGCGTCGTCATTGCCCGGACTCGGACGGCGAGCAGACCTGCGGCCTACTTCACGATCGTGATCCGGTCCGCCTTCGGCGGGTCCAGCGGGCCGGATGCCGAGGAGTGGGCGGTGAGGTAGGCGGTGAGGGCGTCCAGGTCGGACGCGCCGACGTACTTGTTCTTGCCCTCCTTGAGGACGGGGAAGCCGTCGCCGCCACCCGCCAGGAACTCGTTCATCGCGACGCGGTAGGTCTTGGCCGGGTCGATGGCGGCGCCGTTCAGCTTGACCGAGTCCTTGACGATGCGGTCGGCGCCGGATTTCGTCATGTCCAGGGTGTAGGTCAGACCCTTGGAGACCTGGAGGATCTTGGGGTCGGCCGCGTTCGGGCCGCTGACCTGCTGCTGGAGGGCGGTCAGGAGCTGGGCGCCGGTCAGGTCGATGACGTTCATCATGTTGGTGAACGGCTGGACGGTGAAGGCCTCGCCGTAGGTGACGACCCCGTCGCCCTCCCCGCCGGACGCCTTGTAGGCGAGGTCGGAGCGGATGCCGCCGGGGTTCATCAGCGCGAGCTCGGCGCCGCCCTTGTCGGCGGCCTTGGTGGCCTCGAGCTGGGCGTCGGTAATGACGTCGCCGAGGGGCGATTCGGGGGCGTTGGCGCCGCGGCCGGCGATATCGGCGGAGATATGGCCGACGGGGCGGTTGGCGACCGGCGCGGCGAGCTTGTTCCAGCGGGCGATCAGGGAGGTCATGTCCGCGGCCTTGGGCTGTTCGCGGTTCACGACGTGGTTGGCCGTGCCCGGCGCCTTGACGCTGGTCCGCACGATGTCGTGGGTGCGCCGGTCGTAGGTGAGGGTGGTATCCGTGTAGAGCTTGCCGAAGGAGGCCGCGGACGTCACCGTGCGGGGCCTGCCCGACGGGTCCGGGATGGTGCAGGTGTAGGCCTGGTGGGTGTGGCCCGTCACCAGGGCGTCGACCTTCGGGGTGAGGTGCTTGGCGATATCGGTGATCGGACCGGAGATGCCGTCGCCCGGCCCCGGGCTGTCGCAGTTGTAGTTGTACGAGGTGGACGCGGGCAGCCCGCCTTCGTGGATCAGCGCGACGATCGCCTTGACGCCCTGCTTGTTCAGCACCTTGGCGTACTTGTTGATCGTCTCGACCTCGTCGTGGAACTTCAGGCCCTTGACGCCGTCGGCGCTGACGACGTCCGGAGTGCCTTCGAGCGTCACCCCGATGAAGCCGATCTTCACGCCCTTGCGCTGCCAGACGGAGTACGGCTTGAGCAGCGGCTTCCCGGTCTTCTCGTCCGTGACATTGGCCGTGAGGTAGGGGAAGTCGGCGCCCCGGAACTTCTTCCCGTCCTCATAACAGCCGTCCTTCGGATGACAGCCACCCTTCTGAAGCCGGGTCAGCTCCTTCCTGCCCTCGTCGAATTCATGGTTGCCGACGGAGGTGACGTCCAGGCCCAGCTTGTTCATGGCCTCGACGGTCGGCTCGTCGTGGAAGAGCCCGGAGAGCAGCGGGCTGGCGCCGACCAGGTCGCCGGCCGCGGCGGTGATGGAGTACGGGTGACCCTTGCGCGCCGTGCGCAGCGACTGGGCGAGGTACTCCACACCACCGGCCGGGATCTTCTTCTTGCTGCCGTCCGGCTGTATCTCCTCGACCGTGCCGGAAGAGCCCTGCGGCGGCTCGAGGTTGCCGTGGAAGTCGTTGAAGGAGAGGAGCTGTACGTCGACCGTCCGGTCGGTCCGCGGCGGCGCGCTCTCGGCCCCGGCGGGCAGGGCCGTCGCGGTGACCCCGACGGCGGCGGCCAGTACGGCGGCCCCGGCCGTCAAGCGTCTTGCCAGTCGGCGCGGTTGAGGTGTGGATGGCATGGGTTCCCCTCCTGGGTGGTCTGAGCGGAGGGCAGCCTACGGTCGACGCGCGTAGCGCAACAGGGGGGGAGGGGGTTACGGGCGGTCGAATCCCTTGACCACAACCCTTCCTTGACCTCAACCACGGTTGATGGATGAGTCTGCGGTGTCATGACCAAGACGGAGATTCACCAATGGATCGCGCGATGCGCGCATCCCCTCAACACCACGGACCCCGGCGCCCCGCCGACCGATCTGCTGCCCCTGCTCGACGCCGTACGCGATGCCGAGGTCGTGGCCGTCGGGTCCGCGACACGCCAGGCCCACGAGCTGGCCGCCCTCTCGCACCGGATTCTGCGGTTGCTGGTCGAGCATCTGGGGTTCCGCGCGGTGGTGCTGGAGGGCGACGACCCCGAGCGGCTCGGGCTGGGCGCGTACGTGCGTACCGGCGAGGGCGATCCACGCGACCTGCTGGCCGACGCGCGGCCCTTCCTGCGGCTGGAGGAGGTCGCCGACGCCGTGCGATGGCTCCGCACATACAACAGCGCACACCCCGACGACCCGGTGCGCTTCGTGGCGGCGTCACCGTATCCGCCGCAGAACCGCACCGCGCTGGAGCGCGCCATGGCGCAGGACGTGACCCGCTGGCACGAGCGAACCGGGGACAAGATCGTGTACTGGGGCGGCCTCGGACACACCGTCAGCGGCAGCGCCCGGACGACCTATCCCACGACGCCGCCCGCCGCTCACCGGAACGTGGGCAGCCATCTGCGGGAACACTTCGGGGACGGCTATGCCTCCGTCGCCCTGACCTTCCACCACGGCAATGCCCCCTACCCCGTCCCCGCCCCGCCGTCCGGGTTCGCCGACACGGTCCTGGCGGGCGCCGGCCCCGACGCCTACCTGCTGGATCTGCGCGCGGACGCCCCGGAGTCCGTACGGCGCTGGCTCGCCGCCCCGGCCCGCACACGGCTGATCGGTCCTGCCTACGACCCGGCCGACAACGCCGCCTACTGCCTCTCCGGCGGGTCGCTCGCCGAATGGTTCGACATCGTCCTCCACTTCCGGGAGATCACCCCGGTGCGTTTCCTCACGCCCCAGCACCCGGCCCCCGCCCCCGGGGGAGTCGTACGCTTCAGGCATGACTGACGCTGCACAGGAGATGGGCCGGCCCGGCCGCAAAGTCCAGGTGGTCGAGGAGCTGACCCCGGATGCGGCCGCGGCCGTACTGGAGCTGATCGAACAGGCCGCGCGGACGGACGGGCAGCCGGCGGTGTCCGAACAGGGGCGGCTGCAGCTGCGCGGCGGACAGCGCGCGGGGGTCCGGCATGTGCTCGTCCATGCGCTGGTGGAGGACGAGGAGAAGCTGGTCGGTTACGGGCAGCTGGAGGACACCGACCCGGTGGAGGCGCCGGCCGCCGAGCTGGTCGTGCACCCGGGCCACCGCGGCCGCGGCCACGGCCGGGCGCTGGGCACCGAGCTGCTGGCCCAGTCCGGCCGCCGGCTGCGGGTCTGGGCACATGGCGGCCACCCCGCCGCCCGCCACCTCGCCCAGACCCTCGGCCTGACGATGTTCCGCGAGCTCCGCCAGATGCGCCGCTCGCTGGCCGACCTGGCACTGCCGGAGCCGACGCTCCCGGAGGGCGTCTCCCTGCGCACCTTCCAGCCCGGCACCGACGACGTGGCCTGGCTGGAGGCCAACGCCGCCGCCTTCGCCCACCACCCCGAACAGGGCTCCCTCACCCAGCTCGACCTCGACGCCCGCAAGGCCGAGCCGTGGTTCGACCCCAAGGGCTTCTTCCTCGCCGAGAAGGAAGGCCGGCTGGTCGGCTTCCACTGGACCAAGGTGCACGCCGAGGAGGGCCTCGGCGAGGTCTACGTCCTCGGCGTCCGCCCGGGCGCCCAGGGCGGCGGACTGGGCAAGGCCCTCACCGCGATCGGCCTGCGCCACCTGGCGGCCCAGGGCCTGCCGACGGCGATGCTGTACGTGGACGCGGACAATGTGGCGGCGGTGAGCGTGTACGAGCGGCTGGGGTTCCTCACGCATGAGACGGATCTGATGTACCGGTCGGAGACCTGAGGGCCACCCACTGGTGTGCGCGTGCGGACGACCCCGGCTCCCGCGGGAGAGCCGGGGTCGTCGCGTTCGGCGCATGGCGGCCCCGCCCGGTCCACTGGCGCGGCGGTGTGCCGTTCGGTTGCCCGTGTTCCTTGGGCGTCATTCCCTGGGCGTCATTCCTTGAGCGTCATTCCTTGAGCGTCATTCCTCGGGCGTCGTCATGTTCCCGAGAAGGTCCCACAGAGCGAGGTTGCTCTGCGTTTGGAGGACTTCGCTCAGTTGCTCCTTCAGCAGCGTGCATCCGGGGCAGTCATGATGGTCGGCGTCGGCGAGGAAGGAATGCAGCGCGGTGAGCGGATCCTGATACGACACGTGCTCACCGTGCCTTCCGGTGGGAATGGCGGCGCATCTCGACGTTGCAGTCGCTCGCCTTCGACTTGTCCCCTGTGGCATACGCCCTCGCGCGCTGCTCGTCCAGCGCCCCGCACACGTCGCACCCGGCGACCGGCCGGGGATCCGACGCGGGTTCCCCCAGGTGAACGGGGTGACAGGGGCGGTCCATCAGCCCGCCACCTCCACACCGTGAATCCAGCGCGGCCCGGCGTCGTACCCGTGCACGGCCAGCCACAGAGCCCGTCGCCGACCGCGTTGGGCCCGTCGTTCCTGCCGTTCCTCCGGGGTGAGGACGTACGGACGGATCAGGTACGAGTCCTCGCCCCGCAGCAGCTCAGACGGCCGGACGGGCGGGCGGGAAGACACCGGTGTTGCCGCCGTGCCCTCGCGCTGCGCAACGGGCAGTGCGCCGGCCGATCGGTGGCGGCCCCGCCCCGGAAACATCAGCTGCAGCAGCAGGATTAAGAGCCGAGCTGTAGCGTGAGTCATGTCGTCAACTCCTTGTTAGTTGATGGCCACGCCCCCGGACGCATGCAGCGCGTCGCGGGGGTCCTCTCGTCGTCTCGCCGACCTCGCAGCGGCTCTCACGAGAGGAGGACCTGCCCTCGCTCTAGGCAACCGCTCCGCTACCGCCGGCGGTACCGTTGCGGCAGCAGCGGCTTTTAAAAGCTTTAAGCGCTCGTGCACACCGGGGAGTTGAGAGCTAGTGGGCACTCGGGAACCGAACCGGCACCTTGAACGCCTCTACCGGGAGACCGGCTGGACGCTGCGACAGTTCGTCCAGGCCGTGAACCGCGTCGGCGCCGAACAAGGAACTCCACTCAAGTACCGCGAGCCGTCGGCCCACCAGTGGCGTCAGGGTCACCTGCCCAAGGAGACGGTCAGACCGCTGATCTTGGAGGCGCTGGCGCGGCAGCTGGGACGTCCGGTCACGCACGCCGAGGCCGGGTTCCCGACGTCCGCCAAGAGCGTGGGCACCGCTCCGAGTACGGTCGAAGGGCTGATTGATCTCGGCCGGGGGGACATGGACCCCTCACGCCGTAGCGTCCTCGGTATAAGCCTCTTCTCCGTTGCGCTGACCGTGCCCGATTGGCCGGACGTGGTGGGGAAATTGGAAGCCGTCCAGACCGGCCGGACTCAGCGCATCGGCATGTCCGAGGTGGACACGGTCATCGCCATGACCGAGCGCCTCTCGGAAATTGACGATCAGTTCGGCGGACGTCATGCCCGCCCCATGGCTGCGGCATTTCTCGTGAACACGGTGGCCCCGTACCTACGGGCTGATGCACAAGAAACGGTGCGCAGAGCAATGATGTCCGCAGCCTCCGACCTGTGCTATCTGACCGGTTACATGGCGGTGGACGAAGGGGTGCAGGGCCTGGGGCAGAAATATTACCTGAAGGCATTGGAACTGGCAGGGGCTTCTGAGGATCACCTCACCTATTGCACGACACTTCGCGGCATGAGTGTGCAGGCAGTTGATCTCGGGCACAGCCGAGAGGCCTTGCGACTGGCCGACGCTGCTGCCGCCGCCTCTCCGCAAGCGGGTCCGCGTATGCGCGCCTTCCTTGCAGGTCAGCAGGCACACGCCGCGGCACAAACGGGAGACCGCCGCAAAGCGCTGTCGTATCTCAAAGAGGCCGAAATCTCCATGGAAAAGGCGGAGGCGCGAACGAAAGCCTTCGGGTCCTACGATCCCTCAGCCCTGCATTACCACGTCAGTCACGTGCGTCACGAACTGGGAGATGTGCCTGGAGCCGTTGAGGCCATGCGGGAATCGGACAGGTTGTGTTACGACATTTACCGTCGGTCCCGGGTGAAGGAAAGGGCCACACTCGCCGAATTCCAACTTGAGGTCGGACACCTGGAAGCGGCTTGTGCGACATGGCAGGAGGCACTGGAGGAGTATCCCCTGCTGCAGAGCGGAAGGGTGGATCGGCGCATGCAAACAATGTTCAAGCTCGTCCACCCGCACCTCAAGAATCACGCCGCACGGGAACTCTACGAGCGTGCCCGGCTCGTCACTCCGTCCTCGCTCTGGGTCTAGAAAGCCATCCACGGCGCGGGCCTCTACGGCCGCCGGTCGACGGCAGCCGTAGAGCCTTACATCGACCGGCGAGGCCTTACCGAGGCGGTCTCAGTTCCACGGATCCGTGAACGCCCGGCCGGGAACCGGCTTGGCGATGAGGGCCACGGCGATGAAGAAGTTGACCTGCCCGATCGCGAGCATCAGCGTGGCAAGCGCCTTGGGGTCGTAGTGCTCGGCCGCCTCGGCGTACAGCTCGTCGGAAACCCGCTCGCCGTGGGCGGACGGCTGGAGCACGGCCTCCACCAGCGCCAGTGCCGCACGTTCGGCGGGGGTGAAGTACGGCGCGTCCTGCCAGGACGCCACCGCGGTGATGCGTTCTTCCGACTCCCCGGCCTTCCGCAGGAACCCCGTGTGCAGAACGGTCAGGTAGGTGTTGTTGACGATCTGGCCGGCCCGTAGCTGGAGCAGGCTGATCGTGGTCCGCGGTACCGAGCGGTTGCCGGTGGCCTTGAACAGTGCCGCGGACACCTCCGCCAGCTCGGGAACGAGCTCCTGAGGGTCCTGGGCCATCCGCGGACCCGCCGGGACCTCTGCAGTGATCGAACGTGCTGCCATTGCCGTCTCCTTCGGGCTTTACGTTGCTGTCACTGCCCTGACGGATGGCGGCGGAGAAGTGTGACCGTACAAGGGCGATCAATTTTCCCCGGGGGCCGTCAACCGGCGCCACTCGCTCGCGAGCATCGCGTAGATGACCTCGTCGGTCCATTCACCGTCGAGGAATTCGTTCTCCCGGAGATGGCCCTCGCGGCGCATGCCCAGCCGTTCCAGCAGGCGGGCCGAGGCCGCGTTCCGGCCGTCCAACTCGGCCTGGATGCGGTGCAGGTGGAGGTCGTCGAAACCCAGCTTCAGCAGGGCGCGGCTCGCCTCGGTGGCATAGCCGTGGCCACCGTGGCCGGGGTGGAAGACATAGCCGATGCGGCCCTGGCGGTGCTCGGCGCGTGTCAGGACGAAGGTGACGTCGCCGACCAGTTGGCCGGTCTCCTGGACGATGACGGCCAGGTTCAGGATGTCGCCGCTCTCGCGCAGGGTGGTGCGGGTCGCCTTGGTGGCGAGGTCGGCGCGGAGCTCGTCCTCCTCATAAGGGCCCGTGTAGAGATAGCGGCAGACCTCGGGGAGGCTTCGGTAGGCGTACATCGCGTCGAAGTCGGCGGCGCGGACCGGGCGCAGTTCCAGGCGCTCGGTACGTATCGGGTAGGCGGGGGTGTACGGGAGCGGCGGGGTGTGTGGGGTGGAGGTGTCGGGTGTGGGCATACGGCCCAGAGTAGGCAGGGGAGTTGAGGGGGCGCAGCCGACTTAAAGGCCTACTCTTCCGGCGGTGTGCGCGGTGTGCGCGGTGGGTCCGTGGCCGTGCAGCCAGGCCTCGAAGGTGTAGCCGTCTCCCTGTATGTCCTCGACGTGCACGGCGCGGTCCCCGGGGTGCCACATCACCCTGCCGAGCCGGTCCTGCGGCTGTGGGGCAGCCGTCACGGATCCCGCGAGGCCGAGCAGCACGGTGGCGGCGAGCCCCGACATCAGGGTCGTCCGTAAGTTGCCCTTCATTGACGCCGGTTCTCCCCACGTGCGGTGACGTGACAGGGCCCGCCGATGCGCTCTCCCGTTGCGCATCGGCGGGCTTCCTCCAGGATGCCGGAACGCGGCGGTCGGGTCATGAGCACTGAGTGCACACCTGCCTTGGCAATGCGTTCACTCGTGGCCGTGGAGCGCCCGGTGCCGGTGGTCGGTGGGGGTGGTGCCGTAGACGGTGCGGTAGGCGCGGCTGAAGTCGGTTGCGCGGGGGAAGCCCCAGCGGGTGGCGATGGCGTGGACGGGGGTGGCGTGGAGCACCGGGTCGGTGAGGTCGCGGCGGGCGGCCTCCAGGCGCAGGCGGCGGATCCACGCGGCGACCGTGGCGTCTTCGTCCCGGAAGAGGCGGTGCAGATAGCTGGTGGAGATGTGGTGCGCGGCGGCGATCGTGGCCGGGGTGAGGTGCGGGTCGTGCAGGTGCTCCCGGATGAATGCCTTGATCTGCAGGGTGAGGGTGCGTTGGTGGGTTTCCGAGGGGAGGGAGTCGTCGGTTTCGAGTATGTGGGCGAAGAGCGCGGCGACCAGATCGGTCAGGACCATGCCCAGCCGGGGCCTGTCGGAGGGCTGGTACGGGGTCGTGTCCGCGGTCAGTTGGGTGAGGAATTGCGCCAGGAGTGCCCCCATCCCTTCATGCGCCGTCACCGGCGCCCCGACGATCCGGCTGGCCACGTCATAAGGCAGCGGCAGCAGAGACTTGGGAACCTCCACCGCCAACGTCGTGACCCCGGTGCTGTGGATCTCGCTCGGCAGCGAGGTGGAGGTGATGAACAGGTCGTGTGCCTTGTACTGGGTCTCCCGGTGCTTCCACACGCCTGCCCCGGTCCCGCGTACGCCGAACGACAGACTGTACGTCTCGGGATCGGACTGCCGGATCAGCTTCGGCGTGCGCCGGAACATCTGCGGCTGGAACGTGGCGGACCAGACGGTGACGGCACCGAGGTCCAGCACGCGCTGGGTGGCCCGGAAGTCGTCGGCGCACTCGCTGTGCAGCTCCATGGGCGCATGGGTACGGCGCAGAAGCGCGGCCCAGTAGTCGAAGCGGTCCGGCGGGGGCACGTCCTCACTCCGGAACACCATCTCGTCCAACAACCGCTCCACTCCTCGTCTACTCGGGCTCCGGTGAGTGCGCCTTCCATTCTCTGACGGGGTGATACCGCTCCGGAAGTGATTCCCCGAGTGCTGTGAGTGCTGCGACTACTGCCGGCACTGCGAACGACTGCCGACACCGTCCGCCAGGGGCACGGCGGCGGGATGTTCTCATGAGCGGGTCGCCGGGCAGGGCGCGTCCGCGTGGCCGTTCAAGCGGGCGTACGTACCGCCACGGGCGAGCAGTTCCGCATGGCGGCCGGATTCCGTCAGCCGGCCCTCTTCGAGGACGAGGATGCGGTCGGCGTCCGGGGCCAGATGCAGATCGTGGGTGATCAGGAGGGTGGTGCGGCCCGACATCAGACGGCGCAGCGGGCCGATGACCCGGCGGGCGGAGAGCGCGTCGAGGCCGGCGGTCGGCTCGTCCAGGACGAGTACCGGGGCGTTGCGCAGGAGCGCGCGGGCGATGGCGATGCGCTGGAGCTGGCCGCCGGACAACTGGGCGGTGCCGGGGGAGATATGGGTGTCGTAGCCGTGGGGGAGGGCGGCGATGAAGTCGTGGGCGGCGGCGTCGCGGGCGGCCCGTACGAGCGCGTCGTCGGTGGCGCCGGGGCGGCCGCAGGCGATGTTCTCCCGGATGGTGCCGTGCAGGATCAGGGTCTGCTGCGGCAGCAGGGTGATGTGGTCGCGCAGGAATGCCAGAGGGAGCGCGTCGAGGCGGGTGCCGTCGAGGCGGACATGGCCGGCGGTCGGGTCGTAGAAGCGGGGCAGGAGCCTGGACACCGTCGATTTGCCGGCTCCGCTGGGGCCGGTGACGAGGACCAGTTCCCCCGGCCGGGCGGTGAAGGAGAGGTCGCGGAGGGCGTACGGGGCGCTTTCCTCCCGGCCCGCTTCCGCCGGGCCCGCGCCGGGATAGCGGAACCAGACATGCGCGAAGTCGATGACGCCGCCGACCCTTTCGGGCACCCGGGGCCGGGGAGGGTCGGTGACGGCGGGCCGGGCGGCGAGGATCTCCAGCAGCCGCTCGGCGCCCGCGGTGGCCGCGGTGACGGTCAGCCCGAGCTGGCCCAGTGAGCGGACCGGCGGATAGAGGTAGCCGAGGAAGGCGGCGAAGGCCAGCAGCTGCCCGAGCGTCATCCGGCCCCGGGAGATCTCCCAGGCGCCGAGCCCGATGACGGCCAGCACACACACCGTCTCGATGATCTCGACGAGCTGCGTGTACATCTCGCTCAGCCGGGCGCCGCGCACCGACGCGCGCATCCAGGCGCGGGCCTCCGTGTGCAGCCGCTGCTCCTCGGCCCGCCGCCGGTTGTACGCCTGGGTCAGTACGACGTTGCCCAGCGACTCCTCGACGACCGAGGTGATCGCCCCGTCGGCGACCCGCTCCTGCCGCGCCGCGGCCTTGATCCGCGCGGCGAACTGCCGGGCGGCCAGCCAGAACAGCGGCGCCAGGACAAAGGCCGCCAGGGCCAGGTCCCAGCGCAGGACGAGCGCGGCGGTGAAGAAGAAGGCCGTGCTGAAGACCGCCGACACGGTGTGGACCACCCCGGAGACGACCATCTGCTCGATGGCCTCGACGTCCCCGGTGAGGCGGGCGACCAGATCGCCCTGCCGGTGCCGCTGGAAGAAGTGCGGCGGCAGGTCCTGGACATGCCCGAAGACCCGGGCCCGCAGCCGCATGACGAACCGCTCCGCCACCCATACGGCCGTGGAGTTGCCCAGGTAGCCGACGGCGGCCCCGAAGGCCGCCACGCCCAGCCACTTCGCGGCCGGGCCCCAGAACGCGCCGAGCGACCCTTTCTGCAGGGCATGGTCGGTCAATTCACCGAACAGGAGAATGGCGCCGGTCTCCGCGAGGGCGGCGACCACGACACAGACGCAGATCAGCACCAGCCGGCGCCGGTCGCCCTTGGTCAGCGGCCAGAAACGGCGGAACGCCTGGCGGGCGGATGCGCCTTTTGATATTCCGGTGGGCGGGGTGAGGTATTTGTTTTCTTTTCCCTCGGTGAATTCGGATGCTTCGGGTGCGGGGAATTCCGGCAGAGGGCGGACGGTCCGCAGTCGTACCGTCGCCTGGTCGTCGTGCGCAGCCATCCGCTGCCTCTCCTCGCCTCTCCTGGCCTGTGGGTACGGAAGCGGGCGGCGGGCCCCGGCCCCACACCGGGGCCCGCCTCCGGAAGTTGAGCGGGCGTCAGCCGCCGATCGCCCGGCGGGCGGGACGCGAGACGATGACGCCGCCCCTGCCCGGCGCCGGGCGCGTGGTGACGTGGCCGCAGTGCTGGGCGGGAACGCCCCGACGGGCGGGCACGGCCGGGACGGCGGGAAGGGCGGGGATGATCTTGCGGAAGCTCATGGATTTCTCCGTCTTTCGATGTGTCGATCGATGTGTCGATCGATGAATTAATGGGTGAATTGATGGGTGAGACTCCGCCCTCTCGGTGGCGGCGGATAAAACGTTACGGCAGAAACGCGAGCGGCTGGCATCATTTCCCGTGATGTCTTGCTTAATTAAACGTGAGGGCATTTCTCATACGTAACGGGGGATTTTATGCCGGGCTTATGTGTACCGTGTCGCGGTCCCCGTGGCCGGCCGGGCCGGACCCGGCCGCGCAGCCCGGCGCCCCGGCCCCGGCCCGACCCCCGGGGGTGGCCCCCCGCTTGCCTGTCCGCCATATCCGCGTTACCGGCGATTCAATATCGCTTGCGAGCATCGCTGAATGCAGCCCGCTGTGCCGAACGCACCGAACCGGAGGCTCCGCGTCGCGCCGGCTCCCGGTTCCGGCGACCCCGGCTCCGACGAGCCGGGTTCCGACGAGCCTGGAATCCCCGAAGCGCGGAAGAATGGGACCATGAACCAGCAGTCGCGCGCTCAGGTCCAGGCCCAGCCCGAGACGCAGTCCCCGACGCCGTCGCAGGCCCCGTCCGAGGCCACGGGGCCCACGGTCCAGCCCTCGGTGGGCTCCATCGCCGCACACCGCCCCAATGCGGTCCGCGGCGCGCTCCCCGAGCTGGAGCCCGAGATGGACGCCGACCTGGACGGGTACGAGGAGACGGGTGTGCCCGGCGCCGATGGCCAGGAGCTGCCCAAGGGCCGGTTCCTGGACCGCGAGCGCAGCTGGCTGGCGTTCAACGAACGGGTCCTGGAGCTGGCCGAGGACCCGGCGACCCCGCTCCTCGAACGGGCGAACTTCCTGGCGATCTTCGCCAGCAACCTGGACGAGTTCTTCATGGTCCGGGTGGCCGGTCTCAAGCGACGGATAGCCACCGGAGTGGCCACCCGTTCCGCGTCCGGCCTCCAGCCCCGCGAGGTGCTGGACCTGATCTGGACCCGCTCGCGCGAACTCATGGCCCGGCATGCCGCCTGCTTCCAGCAGGACATCGCCTCCGAGCTCGCCGAGCAGGGCATCCATCTCATCCGCTGGCCGGAGCTGACCGAGAAGGAGCAGGCCCGCCTGTTCACCCTCTTCCGCCAGCAGATCTTCCCCGTGCTCACCCCGCTGGCGGTGGACCCGGCGCACCCGTTCCCGTACATCTCGGGTCTCTCCCTGAACCTCGCCGTCGTCGTACGCAACCCGGTCAGCGGCCATGACCACTTCGCGCGGGTCAAGGTGCCGCCGCTGCTCTCCCGCTTCCTGGAGGCCTCCCCGCAGCGCTACGTCCCCATCGAGGACGTCATCGCCGCCCACCTGGAGGAGCTGTTCCCGGGGATGGAGGTGCGCGCGCACCACATGTTCCGGGTGACCCGTAACGAAGACCTCGAGGTCGAGGAGGACGATGCGGAGAATCTGCTCCAGGCGCTGGAGAAGGAGCTCATGCGGCGCCGCTTCGGGCCCCCGGTCCGGCTCGAGGTCGAGGAATCCATCGACCCGGGCGTCCTCGATCTCCTCGTCCAGGAGCTGAAGGTCTCCGACGCCGAGGTCTACCCCCTGCCGGGCCCGCTCGACCTCACCGGCCTCTTCGGCATCGGCGCCCTGGACCGTCCCGAACTCAAGTACCCGAAGTTCGTGGCCGGCACCCACCGCGACCTGGCGGAGGTGGAATCGGCGACCGCCCCCGACATCTTCGCGGCCCTCCGCGCCCGCGATGTCCTCCTGCACCACCCGTACGACTCCTTCTCCACCTCCGTACAGGCCTTCCTGGAGCAGGCCGCCGCCGACCCCAACGTCCTCGCCATCAAGCAGACGCTCTACCGGACCTCCGGCGAGGACTCCCCGATCGTCGACGCCCTGATAGACGCCGCGGAATCCGGCAAGCAGGTGCTGGTCCTCGTCGAGATCAAGGCCCGCTTCGACGAACAGGCCAACATCAAGTGGGCGCGCAAGCTGGAGGAGTCCGGCTGCCATGTCGTCTACGGCCTGGTGGGCCTCAAGACGCACTGCAAGCTCTCGCTCGTCGTCCGGCAGGAAGGCGAGATGCTGCGCCGCTACTCGCACGTCGGGACCGGCAACTACCACCCCAAGACCGCCCGGCTCTACGAGGACCTCGGCCTGCTCACCGCAGACCCGCAGGTGGGCGCCGACCTCTCCGACCTCTTCAACCGGCTGTCGGGCTACTCGCGGCGCGAGACCTACCGCCGTCTCCTGGTGGCGCCCAAGTCCCTCCGGGACGGCCTGATCCAGCGCATCACCAAGGAGATCGCGCACCAGCGGGCGGGCCGCCCCGCCTATGTCCGTATCAAGGTCAACTCCATGGTCGACGAGGCCGTCATCGACGCCCTCTACCGCGCCTCCCAGGCAGGCGTACCGGTCG
The DNA here is from genome assembly GCF_001294335.1 of Streptomyces chattanoogensis. Classification (GTDB taxonomy): domain Bacteria; phylum Actinomycetota; class Actinomycetes; order Streptomycetales; family Streptomycetaceae; genus Streptomyces; species Streptomyces chattanoogensis. The sequence goes on along the minus strand of NZ_LGKG01000013.1, from coordinate 207,982 downwards.
ACATCTGGGTCCGCGGCATCTGCGCGCTGCGCCCGGGGGTCCCGGGCCTGAGCGAGAACATCCGCGTCCGCAGCATCCTCGGCCGCTTCCTGGAGCACTCGCGGATCTTCGCCTTCGGCAACGGCGGTGAGCCCGAGGTGTGGCTGGGCAGCGCGGACATGATGCACCGCAACCTCGACCGGCGCATCGAGGCGCTGGTGCGGGTGACCGACCCGGCGCACCGCGCGTCCCTCAACAGGCTCCTGGAAACCGGGAGTTCGGACTCCACCTCCTCCTGGCACCTGGGCCCGGACGGCGAGTGGACCCGGCAGGCGGTGGACGCGGACGGCGCGCCGCTGCGCAACGTACAGGAAATGCTCATTGACGCCCGGAGGCGCCGGCGTGGCCCAGCGACATGACCAGCCGGCCGGGGGGCCGTCCGGTCTCCTCGGTATCGGATACGAGCCCGGCGGGGCACCCGGAGCCCGTGCCGCGGTGGTGGACGGGCCGGAGCGGGGCCGGGGGGACAGCAGGGACCAGCGCGGCCAGGGGGATCTGTGGGATCTGTGCGGCCCGTACGGTTCCGGTGACATGGGGGAGTTGGGGGACATGGGGGGCTCGGCCGGTACGGCCGCTTCGGGGGCCGCGGCGGCTTCGGGCGTGACGGGGGTGACGGGGGACTCCGGGGGCCCGGGGCCCGGCGCCCGTACGGCCGGGGAGGTGCTGGCCGACTACCTCCACCACCAGTCCACGGACTTCCTGCGCGGCCTGCGACTGCACCGCGAGAGCGGCTCGGACGCCGAGGGCGCGGGCGAGGCGGCCTGGCACCTGCGGGCCGCCGCCCGCCGCATCAGCGCCACCCTCCACACCTTCCGCCCGCTGACCGACGAGACCTGGGCCGACCAACTCCTTTCCGAACTGGGCTGGTTGTCCGGCACCCTGGCCCGCGAACACGCCTGCGCCGCCCGCCGCGACCGCCTGATGGCGGCCCTGCAACGCCTCACCAGCCCCGCCCCCGACTCCGAAGAGGGGGAGAGCGCCCTGTCGGCCGGGGCCGCGCGGGCCGGGGCACTGCTCGACCGGCAGCTCACCCTCGCCCGCACCCGCGCCCACTCCGCCGCACTGCAGGCGCTGGGCTCCTCCCGCTTCCACGCCGTCGCCGACTCCGTCGCGGTCCTCGCCTCCGAGGCCCCGCCGACCCGCGCGGCCGCCGAGGTACCGGCCGCCGAGGCGTTGCCCCACCTCGCCGAACAGGCCCACCGCCGCCTCACCGAGGCGGTCACCGCCCTCCCGCTCTCCCGCGCCGGCCACCCGTACAACGCCGATGCGCTGGCCCCCGACCCCCGCCAGGACTCGCCCTGGCACCAGGTGCGGATGCTGGTCCGGCTGAGCCGCTACGCCCAGGAAGTGATCGCCCCGGGCCACCCGGACCCCCGCCTGACCGACGCCGGCCATGCCCTGGAACGCCACCGCGACGCCGCAGAGGCCGCCGCCGCCGCTTCCGCCGCCGCCCGTACGCCCCGCATCGCCCCGGCCACCGCCTACGCCCTGGGCGTCCTGCACGCCGACCAGCGCCATGAGGTGGAGGCGGCCCGCTACGCCTTCGGCCGGGCGTGGCTGCCGCGGGCCAGGGGAGGCGGCACACATGGCTGAGCAGTCGGTCATCCGGGCGGCGGGGTGTGTGCTGTGGCGGCGGGCGCCTTCCGGTGACGGCCTGGAGATCGCCCTCGTACACCGCCCCAAGTACGACGATTGGTCGCATCCCAAGGGCAAGCTGAAGCGCACCGAGGACGCCCTGTCCGGCGCGATCCGCGAGGTGTCCGAGGAAACCGGCCTGACCTGTGCCCTCGGCTCCGAACTCCCCACCGTCCGCTACGTGGTCGGCACCCGCCCCAAGGAAGTCCGCTACTGGGCGGCCGAGGCCACCGGCGGCACGTTCGTACCCAACAGAGAGGTGGACCGTCTCCTGTGGGCCACCCCGGAGGCCGCCCGCCGCCACCTCACCCAGGAGCGGGACAAGGAACTGGTTGCCGCGCTTCTCAGTGCCCTTCATGTGACCGGCCAGGGGATGTGACGGTGGCTCAGGAATGCCCGGCTCGGGCGCGAGGCTCCGCTGCCGCACCCGGCCCGGCTCAGTCCGCGAAGGCCCCGCGCAGCGCCGCGGCGAAGCCCGCCGCGTGCGAGAGGAAACCCACGTGCCCGCCCGGGAACTCCACGATCCCGGTGCCGACCCGCTCCGCCAGGGCCTGCGTCGTACGGTGCAGGAGCGTCGTGGGCCCCTCGCCGCCGACCACCAGGGCGAAACGCGCCGCGCGCAGCGCCTCGACGTCCGGCCGGAAGCGGACGAACGTGCGCAGCTCGTACGCCAGGCACGTCTCCAGGTTGGCGCGGAGGCGGGCCAGCATCTCCCGCACAGGCGCAGGAAGGCTCCCGGCCGGTTCCGGCGGCCCGTCCACGCCGATCGCGTCGCTGAACCTCCGCATCGCGGGGTCGGCGCCCTCGCGCTCGTACAGCTCGTACACCTCCTGGAACAGGGCGTGCCAGCGGTCCGCATCGGGCAGCAGATCGATCACGAACGGCTCGTGCGCCACCAGCGCCCTCACCTGGCCGGGGTGCCGGGCCAGGACGTCCATGCCGATCATGCCGCCGTAACTGGTGCCGAAGACGTACGCCGGTGCCTCGGCGGCGACCGCGCTCAGCAGCAGGTGGGCGTCGTGGGCGTGCTCCTCGATCCACTGCGGCGCGGGCGGTCCGGTGAGGCGGCTGCGGGAGTTGCCCCGCAGGTCGTAGGTGATGACGGTGTGGCCCTCCGCCAGCAGACCGGCCAGCGGCCCGAACATGGCCGCGTCACCGTCACCACCGTTGATGAGCAGGAGAGGCGGGCCCGATCCGCGCACCTCGTAGTAGATCTCGGCGCCGGGAACGGCCAACATGCCTGTCTTCATAGGACCTTAGAGTGCACCGGTACCCCAGGGCCTGTCCGCGGATCCCGACTACTTGAAGGCGGCAAGGACGAGGCGGTTGCCTATGGCGTTGGCGGTGCGGCCGTCGGACGAGGCGGTGCCCACCGCGTAGGCGCCGTGGTGGTTCAGGTCGGGGGAGGCGAAGACCGCGCTCTTGTAGCCGAGATCGCTGCCGGTCTTGCCCCAGAGGACCGAGCCGTCGGGCAGCGGGAGGGACGTCAGGCCGGCACCGTGGCAGGCGAGTCCCTTGTCGGGCCCGGTGTTGCAGTTGGACCCGTCGGCGTAGGGGAGCAGTTTGCCGTCGGCGCCGCGCGGCAGGGTGCGCAGCTCGGCGGCCTGGGCGGGGCGCAGCAGCCGGCCGTTGAACAGGCCGGTGATGAAACGGTCGAGGTCGGCGGTGGTGGAGATCATGCTGGAGGGGTTGCCGCCCTGTTCGTTGACGTCGATCAGGTCCCCCTTGCCGTTCGGTATGTAGCCGGGCAGATAGGGGCGGGGCACCTGGGTGTTGCGGCCGGGCGCGGAGGTCTCCCTCATCTTCAGCGGAGCCAGGATGCGGGCGGTGATCTCGCGCTGGAGGGAGTGGCCGGTGAGGTCCTCGATCAGCTTCCCGGCGACGCGGTAGGCGAAGGAGTTGTACTCCTGCTTGGTCCCGGGGGAGAACCGCGGACCGGGCCAGGGCCGGTCCTTGGGCCGCAGCGTCTGCTGGATCACCTGGTCGAAGGTGAAGTAGTCGAAGCGGTGGTCGATCACGTCGTCCCGGGACGGTGCGGGCGCGCCCTCGAAGTCCTGGGGCAGGCCGCTGGTGTGGTTGAGGAGCTGCCGTACGGTGACGGGCGCGAAGGTGTCCGGCAGCAGCCCCGGAAGGTAGTGCTGCACCGTGCCGTCCAGGTCCACCCGGCCTTCGGCGGAGAGCTGCAGCAGCACCACCGCTTCCATGGGTTTGGCGATGCTGCCGATACGGAAGTGGGCCCGGGCCTTGACGTGCTTGCCGGTGACCAGGTCCCCGGACGCCCCGCGCCACGTCTGCCCGGACCCGTACACCTGGGCCACGGTGCCCGCGACGTCGTCGCCCGGGTGCACGGTGATCGCCTCCTGCAACGCCTGGCGGTCCAGGCCGGCGGGTGCCTGGGCCGCCTGGGCGGCGGCGATCGGCCCGCATGCCGCGGTGGCGGCCGTCAGGGCCGCCAGGACCAGGGGTGCGGAACGGCGCATGTGATCTCCCGTCAGAGAGGAACAGAAGTCGGGGACAGGGGAACTGTCCGGAACCTCTGCCGAGTCTCCTTGGGCAAGATCACCGGAACAACGGGCGCATCCCTGATTCCCGCCCTGATTCCGACCCTGATCCCGACCCTGAGGAATCCCTGAGGAACCCCTGAGGGTGAGGTCAGTTGGGCCACTCCGGGGCGGGGTCCTCGTCGAGGAGAGGCCGGATGGCGCCCAGTGCGGCGCCGATGCACACATCGCGCAGTTCGGCACGGGTGCAGGTCTCCTCCGTGAGCCAGTCCACGCACAGCACCTGGACGAACACCAGCCAGCTCTTCAGGACGCCCGACACGGCCTCCCGGGTGTCGTCGTCGGCGAGCGGGAGGACGCCGAGCAGCCGCCCGCGCAGGGCGTCGAGTTCGTCGGTGATGATCGTCTGGACCAGCCGGTCGCCGGCCAGTACGCGGTTCGCCGCCAGGACGGTGTTGCGGTTCTCCGCGAAGTACGCGATATGGGCGTCCAAGCCCTCGGTGAGCTGTTCGACCAGGGAGTCGGCGGGGTCGAACCGGGTCCTGGCGAGCAGCTGCTCGGCCACCTGCCGGTAGAGGGCGGCGAAGAGGTCGCGCTTGCCCGGGAAGTGCCGGTAGAGCAGCGCGCGCGAGACTCCGGCGCGCTCGGCGACGTCCTCCATCAGCACCTCGTCGTACGGGTGCGCGGCGAAGAGCTGCGCGGCGACGGCCAGGAGCTGGGCGCGGCGTTCGGAGGGGCTGAGTCGCTGACGCGGAGGCACGGGTGCATCGTACTTGACACGTGTCTATTAGTTGCCCGTAGTCTGTGCCCGCAGGTTAGTAGACATGCGTCTACTAAGAGGTGCACCAAAGGGGAGGCCGGAACATGGTGAGGGTCAAGGTGCTCCGGGGGCTTGCGCGGGCGATGGGATACGCCTGCGTGGCGATCGGGCTCTTCCACGTACTGCTGGGCAATGCCTCGATCCCGGGCGCGGCCTCGGCCGGCCCGACGGTCGACAGCCTCGGACGGTTCTTCGGCGCGATCTTCGCCGGCTACGGCCTCGGCTGGCTCTGGGCGGCCCGCCAGTCACCGGTCCCTGCGACGGCGGTGCGCTGGCTGACCGGGGTGTTCCTGCTGGGGGCCCTGGGGCGGCTGCTGTCGCTCGCCGTGCAGGGGTGGCCGCACTGGTTCCAGGTGGTGCTGACAGCCGTCGAACTGGTGCTGTCGCCACTGTTCTTCTGGCTGGCGGACGCGGAGGAGAGTGCGCTTCGGGGGCGGGACTAGGGCGGCCCGGCGGCGCCGGCCGTAATTCCTTCGCCGGCGCACCCACCGCCTCCCTACAGTGCCGCCATGCCGAAGCTTCCCGAGCTCTATATCGCCGTCGATGTCGAAGCGGACGGCCCGATACCCGGCCCGTACAGCATGATTGCGCTGGGGATGGCCGTCGTGGACCGCCCCGACCTGTCCTTCTACACCGAACTCCGGCCGATTTCCGAGGACTTCGTGCCGCAGGCGCTTGCCGTCTCCGGGCTGGACCGTGACCGTCTGGTGCGCGAGGCGCCGGCGCCGGAGGAGGCGATGGCGGCGGCTGCACGCTGGGTCAACGGGCTGCGCGCGATCGGCCGGCCGGTGTTTCTTGCGGCACCCGCGGTGTGGGACGGGATGTTTGTGCACTGGTACTTCATGCGGTTTCTCGGCAGGAGCCCGTTCGGTGTCACCGGGTCCGGGGTCGATCTCCGGAGTTACTGGATGGGGCTGACCGGCCGCGAGTGGGTGGCGAGCCGCAAGGGGGACATCAAGCAGGCGTTGAAGCTCACCGGGGTGCCGCATACGCATCATGCGGGGGAGGACGCGCGGGAGCTGGCGCGGGTGTTCGAGGCCGTGGTGGAGAGCCGGGGCCGGTGACCGGCGGGGCGGGCCGGTGACGGCGTGGTCGCGGCCCGCCCCGGGGTGGTGATCAGAACGGCTTGGTGGGGAGGTACTTGCCGTCGAGGGTGATGACGGCGCGCTCGCCGCCCTCGGGGTCGGCGACCTTCTTCACGTCCAGCTTGAAGTTGATTGCGCTGATGATGCCGTCGCCGAACTGCTCGTGGACCAGGGCCTTCAGCGTGGTGCCGTAGACCTGGAGCATTTCATGGAAGCGGTAGATGGTCGGGTCGGTGGGGATGCCGCGCGGGATCGAGCCGCGGGTCGGGATGGTCCCCAGCAGCATCGCCGCGTCGTCGTCCAGGCCCAGCAGTTCGGCGACGGCCTTGGCCGCGGCCTCGGGAAGGGCGTGCTGGCCGAGGACGGCGGCGGTGACGAAGGCGACCGACAGGCCGGTGACGTCGGCGATCTGCTGCCAGGACAGGTCCTTGCGGGTCTTGGCCTCGACGGCGAGGGCCGCCAGGGTCTGCCGGGCGGTGGGGTCGAACTGGGCGTGTGCCATGGGAGGGGGTCCTTTCGGGGTGGGTGAAGGGCTGTCTTGGGGGAGGGGCTTCCGGGGGGAGAGAACAGGGGGCAGGCCGTCAGGGGGTCAGGCGGCCGAGCAGCCCTGACGGTCGGCGGTGTCGAGTGCGGCGACGGCGCCGGTGGGGATGTCGAAGACCCAGCCGTGCAGGCGGACGGTGCCCTCGGCCAGGGCGCGGGCCACCGAGGGGTGGGTGGCCAGGTTCGCCAGCTGTGCGGCGACGTTCTCGCGGACCAGGGCGGAGATCCCTTCCTCGCCCTCGGTGGTCGTGGCACGGGCCCGGGAGGCGTCGGCGTGGCGCAGCCATGCGGCGAGGGCCGGCGTGCCGGTCAGGTCGTGGCCCTCGGCCAGGGCGGTCATGGCGCCACAGGCGGAGTGCCCGCAGACGACGATGTCGGTGACGCCCAGGACGGCGACCGCGTACTCGATGCCGGCCGCGACCCCGTCGGGGCCGGGGGCGTGGGCGGGGACCAGGTTGCCGGCGGTGCGGATGACGAACAGCTCGCCGGGGTCCTGCTGGGTGACCAGCTCCGGGACGACGCGGGCGTCGGAGCAGCCGATGAACAGCGTGCGGGGCCGGTGGGTGGTGGCCAGGCGGGCGAAGAGCCCGGCCTTGGCGGGGAAGACCTCTCGCCGGAAGCGGTCTATCCCCTCGGCCAGGCGGTCGATTCCCTCGGCGGGGTGGCGGCCCATGGCCTGCATGCTCCGCATGGTCTGCATGGCACGTACTCCCTTCGATCGTGTGGATCGTGTTGTCGGCCTCTGGGGCTGACGGAATTCACCATGCACGACCTGCAGCTATAGAGTCCAAGACGTAGTAGGCATGACTTCTATTGGTGACATCTATAGGTGTGGGTATGGTGGTGGGCGTGGCCGCTCCGGAACTGCGTCATCTGCGCTATCTGCTCGCCGTCGCCGAGCACGGCAGCTTCACCCGCGCCGCCGAAGAGCTGCGCATCTCCCAGCCCACCCTGTCCCAGCAGGTCAAGCAGCTCGAACGCACCGTGGGCGCCCAGCTGCTGGACCGGACCGGCCGCACCGTACGCCTCACCGACGCCGGCCAGACCTATGTGCACTACGCCCGCCGCGCCCTGAGGGACCTGGCGGCGGCCGAACGCGCCGTCCTGGACGTGGCCGACCTCTCCCGCGGCCATCTGCGGCTGGCGCTCACCCCCACCTTCACCGCGTATCTCATCGGCCCCCTCGTCGCCGAACTCCACAGCCGCCACCCCGGCATCACGCTGGAGGTCCGGGAGATGGCGCAGGACCGCATCGAATCCGGCCTGCTCGCCGATGAACTCGACCTCGGCATCGCCTTCCACGGCCCCCACCTGCCCGGCATCGCCGCAACGGCCCTGTTCACCGAGGCCCTCGGGCTCGTCGCAGGCGCCCAGCGGACGGGCGCCCACCGATCAGGCGATCACCGATCGGACGCCCGGCGGTCCGGCTCGGCCAACGGGCAGCCTTTGTCCGTACGCGACCTGGCGGCACATCAACTCGCCCTGCTCAGCGGCGACTTCGCCACCCGCGGTCATGTCGACGCCTACTTCGGCGCCCACAAGGTGCAGCCGCGTATCGCCGTGGAGGCCAACTCCGTCCAGGCCCTGACCGAAATCGTCCGGCGCACCCCGCTGGTCACCGTCCTGCCCGACGCCATCACCGACGAGCACCCCCACCTGGTCCCGGTCCCCCTCCGGCCCGCCCTGCCCCACCGCGTCGTCACCCTGCTCCGGCGCGAGAGCGCCTACCAGAGCGCCGCGGCCCGCGCGTTCACCCGCCTCACCCGGGAGCTCGTCGCCACCCGCGGCTACGCCCCCGCCCCGCCTGATCCCGAGAATGCCGGGGCGCCGGCCGCCGGATGACCGGCCGGCGGCCCGGCGGCCCGGCGCTCAGCGCCGCCGCAGCGATGCGTCCGCCACCGCCGGCGGTACGTAGTAGCTGTCGGCCCGGTTGAGGTCCGTACCCGGCGGGACGATCGCATCGATCCGGTCGAGTACGTCGGCGCTCAGCGTGACCTCTGCGCCGTCCAGCAGGCTGGTGAGCTGGTCGAGGGTGCGGGGGCCGATGATGACGGAGGTGACCGCGGGGTGCGCCCGGACGAAGGCGGTCGCCAGGTGGGGCAGCGGCAGGCCGGCCTCGGCGGCGAGCTTCGACAGGGCGCCGACGGCCTCGGCCTTGCGGGCGTTCTCGGGGACGGACAGGTCGAACTTCTGGGTTTCGAGGCCGGACCGGGAGCTGGCCGAGAGGTCCCGGCCGGAGAGCCAGCCCGCGCTGAGCGGACCCCAGGTCAGTACGCCCATGCCGTAGCGCTGCGCGGTCGGCAGCACCGCGTTCTCCACGCTGCGCGCCAGGATCGAGTAGGGCGGCTGCTCACTGCGGAAACGGACATGGCCGCGGCGCTCCGCCGTCCAATGGGCCTCGACGATCTGCTCGGCGGGGAAGGTGGAGGTGCCGACGGCCCGTACCTTGCCGGAGCGGACGAGATCGGAGAGCGCGCCGAGCGTCTCGTCGATGTCGGTGGTGGGGTCGGGGCGGTGCACCTGGTAGAGGTCGATGTGGTCGGTGCCGAGCCGGCGCAGGCTGTCCTCCACGGCCCGGATGATCCAACGCCGGGAGTTTCCGCCGTGGTTGGCGTCCGGTCCCATGGGGTTGAAGAATTTGGTCGCCAGGACGACATCGTCGCGCCGCCCCTTGAGCGCCTTGCCGACGATCTCCTCGGACTCACCGGCGGCGTACACGTCCGCGGTGTCGATGAAGTTGATGCCGGCGTCCAGCGCATGGTGCACGATCCGCACGCAGTCGTCGTGGTCGGTGTTGCCCCAGGCGCCGAGCATCATCGTGCCGAGCGCGTACTCGCTGACCGAGATGCCGGTGCCGCCGAGGATCCTGCGCTTCATGAGCCCCTCCGTGGGATGTCGGTCGGTCCCGTGCCGGGACCCTTGCCCGGACCACCTTGCGCCGCCCGTACGGAGGGCACCAGGCCCGTCACAGCCTGGGTCCGGCGGAACCACCCAAGCGGGCGCCCGTCGCATACTGGACGGATGCTGCACGCGGAAATCGAGATCGGCTCGTTCCTCAAGGCGCGCCGGGCGGCGCTGGACCCGGCGGACCTCGGCCTGCCCGACGGGCTCAACCGCCGCCGGGTGCGGGGGCTGCGGCGCGAGGAGGTCGCGCAGCTCGCCGGCATCAGCGTCGACTACTACACCCGCATCGAGCAGGGGCGGGCGCACGCGATCTCCGACCCCGTGCTGGAGGGGATCGCGCGGGCGCTGCGGCTGACGGGCGGCGAGATCGCCTATCTGCGGAACGTGGCCGCACCGCGCAGGCGGGGCGGCGCGGGCGGCGACGCGTCCCTGCCGGGGGCGGTGCCCGGTCAGACCGTACGGCCCGAGATCCGGCAGCTGCTGGACGCGATGGCGGACACCGTGCCGGCCATGATCGTCGGGCGGGGCATGGACATCCTCGCCTGGAACGCGCTCGGCGGCCGGGTCGCCTTCGACCTCGAGGGCCTGGAGCCGAGCCGGTGCAATTCGGCGCTGCTGGTCTTTCTCGACCCCGTGGCGCGCGAGCTGCACCCGGAGTGGCAGCTGATCGCCGATGAGGTCGTGGGCAATCTGCGGGCCGAGAGCGGCCGCAATCCCGACGATCCCCGGGTCTGCGAGGTGGTCACCGAACTCCTCGGGCGCAGCACGGACTTCCGGCGGGTGTGGGAGGCCCAGGCGGTCAGCGAGTGCCTGCGCGGGACGAAGCGGATCCTGCATCCGGTGGTGGGGGAGCTGGAGGTCTCGTTCGAGAGCTTCCGGCTGAGTACGGACGCGGACCAGGCGCTGGTGACGTACAGCGCGCCGCGGGGGTCGGCGACGGAGCGGCGGCTGCGGGACCTGGCGGACGTGGTGGCGCGGGAGGCGCGGCCGGTGCTGATGTCCTAGCGACCGGTGACCGTGCCCTGGGGGCAGACTCTGCGGGCACGATCCTCAGGAACCGGATCCCTTGGGCGCCAGCGCCTCCCACCGCACCGTGACCTCCCCCTGGCGGCGGCGCCGCGGGTCGCCGGTCAGCGGCCAGTCCGCGGCCAGGGCCCGTACGGCGGCGAGCCAGCGCTGGCGGGCGCCCAGGGAGCTGAGCGGGGCCGCCGCCGCCCAGGCGCGGTCGAAGTCGCGGAGGAAGGCGTGCACCGGCTCGCCCGGGACGTTCCGGTGGATGAGCGCCTTCGGGAGGCGTTCTGCCAGGTCGGAGGGGGTATCGAGGGAGCCGAGCCGGGTGGCGAAGGTGACCGTCCGCGGTCCCTCGGGCCCCAGCGCGACCCAGACATGCCGCCGCCCGATCTCGTCGCAGGTGCCCTCGACCAGCAGCCCGCCGGGCGCCAGCCGCGCGCACAGCCGCTGCCACACGGCGGCCACCTCGTCCTCGTCGTACTGGCGCAGCACATTCGCGGCCCGGATCAGCACCGGCGCCCGCCCCGGCGCACCCGGCAGCGGCACCTCGAAGCCGCCGTGGACGAAGTCCAGCCCCGGCCGCTCGTACGGCCGGGCCGCCGCCACCCGCGCCGGTTCGATCTCGATGCCGACCACCCGGGCGTCCGGGCGGACCGTACGGAGCCTGCCGAGCAGCTCCAGCGCCGTCCACGGGGCGGCGCCGTAGCCGAGGTCGACGGCGACGGGATCGGCGGTGCGGCGCAGCTCGGCGGCGTGTTCGGCGGCTATCCAGCGGTCCATGCGGCGCAGGCGGTTGGGGTTGGTGGTGCCGCGGGTGACCGTGCCGACGGGGCGGTGGGGCGAGGCGGTCGGGACGGGGGAGCGGCGGGCCATGGCATCGAGAGTACGGGGCGGGGGCGGCCACCCGGACAAAGGTCATGCTTTGGCAAAGTGAGGAAGAGCGCACGCCGGACGGAAATGGATCGGCGGCGTCCGTTGTTGGAGGGCTCGGAGGCGCGCAGACGGCCCGGCCTAGGAGGTAGCCCGCAGTGAGCCAATACGTGTCCCGGCTCCGCAGCCGTCCCCACGGCCAGTTCCCGGGGCCGTCGAGGCTGCGGCTGCCCGGCGTGCCGCGGCGCCCCCGCCGCGTGGCGATGCTCAGCGTGCACACCTCCCCGCTGCATCAGCCCGGCACCGGCGACGCCGGCGGCATGAACGTCTACATCGTCGAGCTGGCCAGGAAGCTCGCCGCCCTCAACATCGAGGTGGAGATCTTCACGCGCGCGACGACGGGCACCCTTCCGCCCGCCGTCGAGCTGGCGCCCGGCGTGCTCGTACGGCATGTGGACGCCGGGCCCTACGAAGGCCTGGCCAAGGAAGAGCTGCCCGCCCAGCTCTGCGCCTTCACCCACGGCGTGATGCAGGCCTGGGCCGGCCACCGCCCCGGCTACTACGACCTGGTGCACTCCCACTACTGGCTCTCCGGCCATGTCGGCTGGCTGGCCGCCGAGCGCTGGGGCGTCCCTCTGGTGCACGCCATGCACACCATGGCCAAGGTCAAGAACGCCGCCCTCGCCGTCGGCGACACCCCCGAGCCCGCCGCCCGCGTCATCGGCGAGACGCAGATCGTGCGCGCCGCGGACCGCCTGATAGCCAACACCGCCGAGGAGTCCGACGAGCTCGTACGGCACTACGAAGCCGACCCCGGCAAGGTCGCCGTGGTGCACCCCGGCGTCAATCTGGAGCGCTTCCGGCCGCTGGCGCCGGGCGGTGCGGACGCCGACGACGGGGGCGTCGCCGCGAGCCGGGCCGCCGCCCGCGCCCGCCTCGGCCTCCCGCAGGACGCGGTCATCCCGCTCTTCGCCGGCCGCATACAGCCGCTGAAGGCCCCCGACATCCTGCTGCGCGCCACCGCCGCCCTCCTGGACGAGGACCCCTCGCTGCGCTCCCGGCTGGTCGTGCCGGTGGTCGGCGGTCCCAGCGGCAGCGGCCTGACCAAGCCGGAGGGGCTGCAGAAGCTGGCCGCCCGGCTCGGTATCGCGGACCTCGTGCAGTTCCGCCCGCCGGTCGGCCAGGAGCGGCTCGCCGACTGGTACCGCGCGGCATCGGTGCTGGTCATGCCCTCGTACAGCGAGTCGTTCGGGCTGGTGGCGATAGAGGCCCAGGCGTGCGGCACACCGGTCGTCGCGGCCGCGGTCGGCGGCCTCCCGGTGGCCGTACGCGACGGCATCAGCGGCTTCCTCGTCGCCGGTCACGACCCGGCCGACTACGCCCGCGCGCTCCGCCGCTTCGTGGCGGACCCGGAGCTGTCGGCCCGTATGGGACACGAGGCCGCCCGGCACGCCCAGTCCTTCGGCTGGGACACCGCCGCCGCGGCGACCGGCGATGTCTATACCGCCGCCATGCAGGAGCGGCGGCGTCACCTACGATCCCTGCATGGGTGAGATGACGAGTGGCAGGGACGGCGGACGGGCCGAGGGGACGGTGACCCCGGCCGAGGTCATCGAGCGCACCCTCAAGGAGGCCGAGCTGGAGTGGGAGTCGCCCTCCGAGGGCAACTACGTCGTCAAACTCCCCGGCACCCGCAAGCTCTCCACGACCTGCTCGCTGATCGTCGGCAGGCACTCCCTCTCCATCAACGCCTTCGTCGTCCGGCACCCGGACGAGAACCACGAGGCCGTCCACCGCTGGCTTCTGGAGCGCAACACCCGCCTCTACGGCGTCAGTTACGCGATCGACAAGCTCGGCGACATCTACCTCGTCGGCAAACTGCCGCTCGCCGCCGTCACCCCGGACGAACTCGACCGCATCCTCGGCACGGTCCTGGAGAACGCCGACGGCAGCTTCAACACCCTGCTGGAGATGGGCTTCGCGACGGCCATCCGCAAGGAGTACGCCTGGCGGGTGTCGCGCGGGGAGTCGACCCGCAATCTGGAGGCGTTCGCGCATCTGACGGGGCGGCCGTCGCAGTAGTGCGGGCCGCTACGGCCTCGCCGCGGCGCCGAATCCGCTGATCAGTGCCTCGACCGCGAAGCGGAACCGGTCCGTGTCGTCCACACCGGCTCCGGTCCGGGCCGCCTGCGCGAGGAGCGGATAGCGCGCGGCGTCCAGCCGGGACAGCCAGCCGGGCGAACCGGGCGTGTGTCCCTCCGGGTCGGCGTCCTGGCCGATGCCGGCCTCGCCGGCCGTGTGTCCGACGACGAACAGGGACAGTGCGTTGAGCGCATCGAGCGCCCGGCCGAGCGGAAACCCGGCGGCGGTCAGTGCGCCCAGGCCGCGTTCCACCGCGTCCAGGCCGGCGGGCGTCACCATGGGGCGGGTCACCGCCAGCGGCAGTACGCCCGGATGCCGCAGCAGCGCCTCCCGCAACTCCGCCGCATAGCCGCGCAGTTGCTCCTGCCAGGGTGCGCCCTCGGCCGACGGGGGCAGGGCCTCGGCGAAGACCCGCTCCACCAGGCCGTCGAGCAGCGCCTCCTTGTTGGGCACGTAGTGATAGAGCGTCATGGCCTCCACCCCCAGCGCCCCTCCGAGGCGCCGCATCGACAGGCCCCGCAGCCCTTCGCGGTCCACGAGGTCCAGCGCGGCGTCCAGCACCTGCGCCCGTGACAGCCCGGCCCGTTCGCCGGGTGTCCGCTTGCCGCCCTTGCCCGCAGTCCTCGCCACTCTCGCCGTCCTCGCGTCCCTTGACTTTCTTACGCCGTAAGTTCACTCTAGCGGGCAGATATTCTTACGACGTAAGACACAGGGGTGGGACGGGATGCCGGCACCGGCGCACATCACCGAGAACAAACAGGTCATCACCGAGGACAAGCAGAGGGTCACCGAGAACAAGCGGGTCGTCGAAGGATTCCTCGCGGCCGTCAACGAGCGCCGGACCGAGGACTTTCCCGGCTGTCTGGCGCCCGACGTCGTGGACCACAACAAGATCATCCACGGCGAGGAGGACCGGCCCGGCGCCGCCTTCGAGGGCTTCGGTCAACAGCTCGCGGCCTTCGGGGAGTTCGCGGTGACCGCCGAGCAGCTGATCGCCGAGGGCGAGACCGTGGTCGCGCGGCTGACCGTCACCGGGACGCACACCGGCGCCCATCCCCGTATGCCGGAACCCACCCACCGGTCCTTCTCGGTCGAGCAGATCTGGATCTTCACCCTGCGCCGGAGCAGGATCGCCGAGATCCGCGCCGTGAGCGACCGGCTCGGGATGTTCCTCCAGCTGGGCTGGGACTGGCCGGCCGCCGGCTGACGGGCAGCCGTCCGCCCGCTCCGTTTCCCCGCCTCACTCCCGGTACGCGGCACCGCCCCCAGGCGGCCCCGGCAGGGGAGGCACACTTGATCTCCTCCTCGTGAGACGAGGGGGAATCCCGTCTCAGGCCGCGTGCGGCTTGGTGGGTGGTTGACGCTTCGCAGACTGGGCAACCCCTAGGTCTCCACGTCCTGACACCGCCAATCCGGCGGCGTGATCAATGTTGCAGCTTGCGTTGGTGTCCGCATTGGCCTGGAACCCGCAGTGGGGGTTCTTGCACACGAAGAGGGCCTGGGTCTCCCGACTGCCCGGTGTGATGAAGCCGCACGCCGAGCAGCGCAGGGAGGTTCTGGGGGCGGGGACCTTGACCGCGATGCCGCCGCGCCGGGCGGTCTTGTATTGCAGCATCGTGACGGTGCGGCCCCACGCTTCACCGGCTATCGCACGGTTCAGGCCGGCCTTTTGGCGGACGTTCTTGCCGGGGGCTTCCACGGTCCCCTTGGCGGACTTGGCCATGTTTGCGGATGGTCAGGTCTTCCACCCCGACACGCGAGAACTGCCGTGCGATGCCGGTGGTGGTTTTGTGTTGCCAGTCGAGTGCTCGGCGCTTGGCTTTGGCGCGGAGCTGCGCGATCTGGTCATAGGTGCGGGCAAGCCGGGTGCTGGTCTTCTCCTTCGGCTTACGTGCCCGCTTCTTGCGGGCGGCGGCCTTCTCCAGGCGACGGAGCCGCTTGGTCTCGCCCTTCGACAGCCAGGGGCCGTGTTCGCGGAAGGTGCCGTCCGACAGGGCGAGGGGCTTGGTGACGCCTCGGTCGATGCCCACGGTCGGGCCGGTGTGCTCGACCGGTTCGGGGACCTCAGTCTGGACGCGGAAGACGACGTACCAGCCGTCTGCTTCCTTCACGAGGCGGGCGCCGGTGACCTTGTTGTTCTTGTCGGCGCGCTTACCAACGGGCAGATCCTTGGTCCAGCGGAACAAGACGTGCCCGATCTTCGGTGCCCACATGCGGCCCCAACGCCGGTTGAGGCGAACGACCTGCAGGTCTCGGCCCTGTGGAATGTCGATGGCCATGCGGGACCGGAAACGGCCCTTGAAGGTGGGGGCCTGGGCGCGGCCCTCCCAACAGTTCTTCCAGCCTTGGAAGTACGTCTTCAGCACGGCTTGTGATGCCTGAGCGGGCAGGTCGGCGAGCCACGGCAGGTCCTTGCGGCCCTGACGCATCGTCTCATCGGCTGCGGCGAGATTCCGCTGCCCCTTCGGGAGCATCGTCCACCACGAGTGGAGCAGGTTCCACATGGCGCGGCCGGCATGGCCCTGGTCCTCGACCTTGAGGGACTGGCCGGGAGTCAGGTAGAGCCGCGCTTTGTGTGCACGCTGCTGCTTCAACTTCCCTCCCTGGCCTTTGAGTTGGCCGGATACTTCAATCACCATGGCATTGGTTCATGTCACCACGTTGGGAAGAGAACCCTGAAGTGCGCCGAGGTGCGCACGTCGCCCACAACCTTCATGTGCACTTGGTGTTCGTCACCAAATACCGGCGGAAAGTCTTCACACCGGAGATGCTGATGCGCTGCGAAGAGAGCATGCGCGACGTCTGCACGGACTTCGACGCCGAGCTGAAGCGGTTCAGCGGCGAGCGGGACCATGTGCGCCTGCTCGTGCACTATCCGCCGAAGGTCGCGATCTCGAAGCTGGTAAGCAGCCTCAAGGGAGTCTCCTCGCGGCGTCTGCGCCAGGAGTTCACGTACAACGTGAACCGCGCGATCATGCACGGCCGGTTCTGGTCCGGCTCCTACTTCGCGGGCTCATGCGGTGGCGCCCCGCTGGCAGTGGTCGAGCGCTACATCGAGGCACAGGACCGCCCGGGGCGGCAGCCGGCCGGTAGGTGGGGCGATGCACCTACCGGCTGAAGCCGGTAGCACTCTCGCTCAAGATCGGTAGGACGTCCTGGAAGGGGGCATGCAGAGGAAGGGTAGTGGCGCGGGCGGACGCGGTCGAAGGGCTTTGGCGGGCCCCGGATGCGCCCGGGCCCGCGCGGTCAGCCGGTCGGCCCGGTCGGTTCGGCAGGTGTCCCGGCCTGCGAAGCCGCGGCCCCCGCACCGGACTTCGGCCGCTGCCCGGCGGCCGCCGGATCCTGCTGCCGTGGAAGCCGCCGCAGCAGGGCCCCGTACCCCACCGCCGCCACCGTCCCGACGACCGCGCAGGCGGCCCACAGCGTGTCGGCGCCGAAGCGGTCGATCACCACGCCGCCGAGCAGCGGAGCCGTGAGGGAGGCGACCGACCAGGAGAGGGAGTACATGCCCTGGTAGCGGCCGCGGCCGTGGAGGGGGGAGAGGCGGACCACCAGGCCCATCTGGGTGGGGGAGTTGATGATCTCGCCGAGGGTCCAGACCGCCACCGCGACCGCGTACATGGCGACCGACCCGGCCAGCGCGGTCAGCCCGAATCCGTAACCGGCCAGCAGGGACGAGCCGATCAGCAGCATCGCGGGGCTGCGGTGTTCGATGAAGCGGGTGACCGGGATCTGGAGCAGGACGATGAGCGCTCCGTTCACGGCGATGACAAGGCCGAAGTCGACGCTGGAGAAGCCGTCCTGACCCATCGACACCGGCATGGAGACATAGGCCTGCTGGAAGAGGAGGGCGAGGAGGAGGTTGAGGCCGACGACGGTCATGAAGCGGCCGTCGCGGAGGACGGTCAGCATGGAGATCCGGGCGGGGGCCGCGTCCGGTGAGGCCCCGGCGGGGGGTTCGGGGGCCGCTTCCGGACGGGACTCGGGAAGCTTCCAGAAGACGACCACGGCGCAGATCAGCACCATGGTGGCCTCGCCGAGGAAGAGGGCGAGATAGCCGTGTTCGGCGATGAGCCCGGCGGCGGTGGAGGAGATCGCGAAGCCCAGGTTGATCGCCCAGTAGTTGAGCGAGAAGGCCCGCACACGGTCCTCGGGGGCGACGATGTCCGCCATCATCGCCTGCACGGCGGGGCGGGAGGCGTTGGTGGCCATGCCGACGACGCCCGCGACGACGGCGATGGCGACCGGGTTCTCCATGAAGCCGAGCAGCGCCACGGACGCCGCCGTCGACAGCTGCGCGATCAGCATGGTGGGGCGGCGGCCGAGCCGGTCCGTCAGCACCCCGGCGCCGATGGACGAGACGACGCCGCCCAGGCCGTAGAGCGCGCCCACCAGGCCCGCGTAGGAGGCCGAGTAGCCGCGCGCGACGGTCAGATAGAGCGCCAGATACGTGGCCACGAACGCGCCGAGCCGGTTGATCAGGGTGCTGGTCCACAGCCACCAGAACTGCCGGGGGAGTCCGGAGACGCTCGCGAGGGCGGCCTGTCTGAGGCGGGTGAGGGGACGGGCGGACGGGGCGGTGGGTGTGGGCATGACAGTTCCCCCGGTGGCGCGGCGCCCGTGAGGCGGGCGGTGTGCGAACGTGATGCCGCGACGACGATGTAAGTGGCGCAGCGGACGTTCGCAACCTACAGAGCGGAGCGGTGCGGCCGCCACCCAAATGAGCGGGGAGCGTCACAGATCACGGAGAAGCCCAGGTCCTGGACGGGGGGCGGGCCGTTTCCGGAAGTGGATTACGCTCAAGGCCATGGCCGACGCGACGTACAAGCTGATCCTCCTCCGCCACGGCGAGAGCGAGTGGAATGCGAAGAACCTGTTCACCGGCTGGGTGGACGTCAATCTGAACGAGAAGGGCGAGAAGGAGGCGGTCCGCGGCGGAGAGCTGCTCAAGGACGCCGGCCTGCTCCCCGACGTAGTGCACACCTCCCTCCAGAAGCGCGCCATCCGCACGGCGCAGCTGGCCCTGGAGTCCGCCGACCGGCACTGGATCCCCGTCCACCGCAGCTGGCGGCTGAACGAGCGCCACTACGGTGCGCTGCAGGGCAAGGACAAGGCGCAGACGCTGGCCGAGTTCGGTGAGGAGCAGTTCATGCTCTGGCGCCGCTCGTACGACACCCCGCCGCCCGCCCTTGAGGACGGTGCCGAGTTCTCCCAGAGCGGCGACCCGCGCTACGCGGACATCCCGCCGGAGCTGCGCCCGAAGACCGAGTGCCTCAAGGACGTCGTCGTGCGGATGCTGCCGTACTGGTACGACGGCATCGTGCCGGACCTCGTCGCGGGCCGTACGGTCCTGGTCGCCGCCCACGGCAACAGCCTGCGCGCCCTGGTCAAGCACCTCGACGGCGTCTCCGACGCGGATATCGCCGGCCTGAACATCCCCACCGGCATCCCGCTCTCCTACGAGCTGGACGCCGACTTCCGTCCGGTCAACCCCGGCGGCACCTACCTCGACCCGGAGGCCGCCAAGGCCGCCATCGAGGCCGTGAAGAACCAGGGCAAGAAGAAGTAGTCCTGGCGTCCCGCGTCACTGCGCTGCAAGCCCTCTATCTGCGGGTTCTCCGTGGGTGGGGGGCTTGCGCCGCGTTCCGGGCGGCTTCCGAGGCGGCCAGTTCGCGGCACCAGGGGCAGTCCGCCGCCGTGTGGTCCCGGCCGGGGGTGTCGAGCCAGTAGGCGCCGAGCAGCTCGGGATTGACGCCGGCGCGGTATTCGTCGTGGGCGGGCGGTACGGGCTGGGAGTCCTTCGAGGGCTTCATGCCCGGGCCAACGGTCCGGGGGCGGTGCCCGCTATGGGGGGCGGGCGGTTCGCGATGCATTTGTGACAAAAGGGACCGATTGGGTCGATTGGATCGATGGAGGACTTTCGAGCGGCGTGATGCAGGTGCGGCTGCATCCCCCTCCACGCAGCGGCCCCGGCCGGCGAGAACGCCGACCGGGGCCGTGGTGCATATCGCAGTCGCTGAGCGCAGCCGCTAACCGCAGCCGCCTCCGCACTGGCAGGAGCCGCCGCTCTGGCAGCCGCAGCTGCAGCCGGGGCCGCAGCTGCAGCCACTGAGCTGCGGCGTCGCGTCGTGCGGCGGGGTGGGGCCGGGGGAGTGTGCCATGGGCGCCATGCATTGCCTCCTAGGGGTCACCTCGGGTCAGCTCGGAGCCCATTGCACGCCCCGGTGGCGAGGCGCGTCAACGGCGCATGGAGGCACACGTCAATGGCGCACAGGAGCGGCCGACCGCCCTGAGTGGCCGTTACGCGCCGTCGACCTGGTTCGGAGGGGCGATCTCGTCGGCGTGCTCACCGGTGACCAGGTAGACGACCCGCTTGGCCACCGAGACCGCATGGTCCGCGAAGCGCTCGTAGTAGCGGCCCAGCAGCGTGACGTCCACGGCGGTCTCGATGCCGTGCTTCCAGCGGTCGTCCATCAGGTGCTGGAAGAGGGCGCGGTGCAGCAGGTCCATCGCGTCGTCGTCCTGCTCCAGCTGGAGCGCCAGATCGACGTCCTTGGTGATGATGACCTCGGCGGCCTTGGCCATCAGGCGCTGCGCCAGCTGCCCCATCTCCAGGATGGTGGCGTGCAGGTCGCGCGGGACGGCCGTCTGCGGGAAGCGCAGCCGCGCCAGCTTGGCCACATGCTGGGCCAGGTCGCCGGAGCGCTCCAGGTCTGCGCTCATCCG
This sequence comes from Streptomyces chattanoogensis, assembly GCF_001294335.1. GTDB lineage: Bacteria > Actinomycetota > Actinomycetes > Streptomycetales > Streptomycetaceae > Streptomyces > Streptomyces chattanoogensis. Next base: position 187,706 of record NZ_LGKG01000013.1, on the reverse strand, counting down.
CAGCGAGGTGACGACGATCCGCAGGTCGGTGGCGACCGGCTGCTGCCGCGCCAGAAGGGCGACTGCCCGGTCCTCCAGATCGCGCTGGAGGTCGTCGACCTTCTCGTCGGCGGCGATCACGCTCTCGGCCAGCTTGAGGTCCGCATCGAGTATCGCCGTGGTGGCGCGCCCGATCGCGGAGCCGACGAGCCGGGCCATCTCGACCAGGCCCTCGCCGATCGAATCCAGCTCCTCGTGGTACGCGTCCCGCATCAGTGACCTTCTCTCGCATCGAGTCGTTCGGGTGGTGGTGGGGTTCGGTTCCCCACGCTCCCACGCTCTGCGCCCGCACGGCCCCTCCTCCGCGGAGCCCAGCCGCCGCGTGGCCGGTGCGGGATCGATTCGTCAGCGATTCGTCACCCGCACCCTCACCGTGCGGGGCCAGCGCGACCGGCACTCCCACCCGGAGTGAACCCATGCCGACGTGAAGGTGAACTCTGGGCGACATGGCCGCGGTGCCGGGGAGCCCCGGACGGTCGCATCGGGCTCACCAGGGGCTTTCGGCGGACGGGCGCACGCCCCTTCCGGGCCCTCGCCCCGCCTCCGGAGTGAATCACCACCGACGCCACGGTGAACTCTGGGCGACGGGTGTTCGAGCAGACGCTCGCACGGCTGGGGAAGTGTCCGAGGTGCCGCATACGCTGGAGTCATGAACGTGGACGCGGCCGTTGCCGCAGTGGCAGCGATCGCCGGACTGTGCACCGGCGTCTTCGCCATGCTGGCGTTCCGCTGGAGCGAGCGGGACCAGGCCAAGCCCACGCGGACGTCCCTGCACACCGACGCCGTCCTCCCGCCCGGCGTCGACACCGTCCTGTCCGTCCTCCGCTCCTCCGCCGTCGTCCTGGACGAGGCCGACGCCGTCGTCAAGGCCAGCTCCGCCGCGTACGCCCTCGGGCTGGTCCGCGGCGGCAAGCTCGCCGTCGAACCGATGATGCAGATGGCCCGCGACACCCGCCGGGACGGCGAGATACGCCAGGTGGAGCTGGATCTGCCCCGCCGCGGCACGGGCCGCGGGGACGCGCTCGCGGTCTCCGCCAGAGTCGCCCCGCTCGGTTCCCGCCTGGTCCTCCTCCTGGTCGAGGACCTCACCGAGGCCCGCCGCATAGAGGCGGTCCGCCGCGACTTCGTCGCCAACGTCAGCCACGAGCTCAAGACGCCCGTCGGCGCCCTCTCCCTCCTCTCCGAGGCCGTGATGGACGCCAGCGACGACCCCGAGGCGGTCACCCGCTTCGCCGGCCGGATGCAGAACGAAGCCACCCGCCTGACCAGCCTCGTCCAGGAGCTCATCGATCTCTCCCGGGTGCAGAACGACGACCCGCTGGAGGACGCCGAGCCGGTCCGGGTCGACGAGCTGGTCGCCGAGGCGATCGACCGCTGCCGCCAGCAGGCCGGCACGAAGCAGATCACCATGGCCGCCGGAGGCACCGCCGACCTGCACGTATGGGGCAACCGCGGCCAGCTCGCCGCGGCCCTCGGCAATCTCGTCGAGAACGCCGTCAACTACTCCCCGGCCCGTACGCGGGTCGGGATCGCCGGGCGCCGGATCTCCGCGCCCGGCGGCGACCTGATCGAGATCGCGGTGACCGACCAGGGCATCGGGATCTCCGAGAAGGACCGGGACCGTATCTTCGAGCGGTTCTACCGAGTGGACCCGGCGCGCTCGCGCGCCACCGGCGGGACCGGCCTCGGCCTCGCCATCGTCAAGCACGTGGCCGCCTCCCACGGCGGAGAGGTCACGGTGTGGAGCGCTGAGGGACAGGGCTCCACCTTCACCCTGCGTCTCCCCGAAGCAGGTGCCGTACGCGACCGCGAACGGCCCGCCGACCTCGATACCGCGGAGGGCCTCGACGACGAGGACCGCCCGTACGAGACCTTCAACGAACCGCTCCCTGCTCACCCTGCCCCGGAGGTCCTTCCGTGACCCGAGTGCTTGTCGTCGAGGACGAGGAATCGTTCAGCGATGCACTGTCGTACATGCTCCGCAAGGAGGGTTTCGAGGTCGCCATCGCGGCTACGGGCCCCGACGGACTGGACGAGTTCGAGCGCAACGGCGCCGACCTGGTCCTGCTGGACCTGATGCTGCCGGGTCTGCCCGGCACCGAGGTCTGCCGCCAGCTGCGTGGCCGCTCCAACGTCCCGGTCATCATGGTGACCGCCAAGGACAGCGAGATCGACAAGGTCGTCGGCCTGGAAATAGGAGCCGACGACTACGTCACCAAGCCCTTCTCCTCCCGCGAACTGGTCGCCCGCATCCGCGCGGTGCTGCGCCGCCGCGGCGAGCCGGAGGAGGTCACCCCGCAGGCCCTGGAGGCCGGCCCGGTCCGGATGGACGTGGACCGCCATGTCGTCACGGTCTCCGGCGGCAAGGTCGACCTGCCGCTCAAGGAGTTCGACCTGCTGGAGATGCTGCTGCGCAACGCCGGCCGGGTCCTGACCCGCATGCAGCTCATCGACCGCGTCTGGGGCGCCGACTACGTAGGCGACACCAAGACCCTCGACGTGCACGTCAAGCGCCTGCGCGCCAAGATCGAGCCGGACCCGGGGGCGCCGCGCTTCCTGGTCACGGTCCGCGGTCTGGGGTACAAGTTCGAGCCGTAAGCCGGATGCCGGCCGTATGCGTCAGGGCGCCCCTCCGGACCGGAGGGGCGCCCTTGGCGTCTGCATGGTGCGCGACCGGTCGGCGACGGACCGCCGGGCGGGCTCAGTGGCCGCCGTGCGCCGCCTGCGAGGCCTCACCGGACGGCTTGCCCGACGACGTCGGCGTACCGGACTCCGTGGGCTTGCCCGACTCCGCCGGGGTCGCGGAGGCGGACGGCTTGCCCGACTCCGTCGGCGACGCCGAACCGGAGGGCTGCGGGACGACCTTGGGGCCGTAGCCCTCGAAGTAGCTCTTCGCCGGCACGACATAGGCGCCGATCTGCACCTTGCCGGTGGAGCTGAGGGCGAACGTCAGATGCTGGAGGTTCCCGTCCTGGACGGCCTCGCGGCCGCTCGCCACGACGGCCGAGGCATTGCCCTCGCCGCCGATCACGACGGAGCCGCCGGCCGGCACGGTGATCGGGCCCGCGCCGCCGGAGGCGGGCGACAGCTTGGCCGACGTGCCGCTGCCGTCGAGGGTGATCGCGGTCAGCTTCTGGTCCTTGCTGCCGCTGTTGAACACCGTCGCGGTGACCACGGCCGGACCCTTGGCGTTCAGCTCGGGCTGGGTGATCACATTCGCGTTCTGGATCTTGATGTCGCCGACGGAGGTCGCGGCGTTGTCCGGCTTGACCTGCAGCGTCTGCGCGTCGCTCCCGGCCCCGCAGGCGGACAGCGAGACGACGGAGAGCGAGAGGACGGTAGCGGCGAGGACGCCGCGTCGAAGGCTGCGGCTCACGGCGGCGGCATCTCCTTGACGAGCTACGGCGGCCGAACTTCGTGCCCGGTCGCGGATGGGCGGCTGGGGCGGCGTTGCGTACGCGTCATGGCGACGGGCACGTAAAGCCGCCCTAAGGGTGTGTCAGCGCCGCTAGGTTACCGAGCCGTCCTCGCGCCGCCGCACCCGACCCGCCCCCAGCGCGATCACACGCCCCGCGCAAGGCGCCGGGGGCCGCTGGGGGCAGGGCGGCGGGGGGTGTCTGATGGAGCGTCCGGTGCCGGGCGGGCGGGCGCCGGGAGCCGGCCCCGGGGAAGCGATCACACGAACGCCCCGCAACACACCGGAAGGCAACATCAACATCATCCGGCACCCGGAACAACAATCACCGGACGGATCCCGATCTCTTCCCGGCGTCTTCCCCGTCCCTTCCCCGGCGTGTCCCGAGAACTCGGTTTGAATATTCCCCAGGACTTCGCCCACTGTCTTTCACGACTCCGGCCGGCCGGCGGCCGGTCCGTTTCCCCCGGTGAAAAGCAGTATTCGCGGGGAATGCGCCCCTCTTCGGGAATTGATCATCACGCTCGGCCGCCGGATGTTGATCAATTCCGGAATCGAGCCGGAGGCCCCGCGAGCAACCGAACGGAGTAGCTGAAGTCGCTCATACGGATCCCCGCAAAACGGGACGTTCGGCCTGTGGATCATCCCGTTCCGGGTGTGTGACGGGCGGGATTCCGCTCGCCCGAGAAGCCCCTCCCACCTGCGAATACCCGCATCAAGAGACCGTCTGAAGCACGTTCCGACCGCTGTTGTCAAGCCCCGAGATATGCCCTGACCTGCGAAAACGCCATTCAGAACGGTCCCGTCCCGTGTTAGCATGGATAGCCACGGAAGGGGTACCTGTCACATGACGTTCAAGGTTGGCGACACCGTGGTCTATCCCCATCACGGGGCCGCGCTGATCGAGGCCATCGAAACTCGCCAGATCAAAGGCGTGGACAAGACCTACTTGGTGCTGAAGGTCGCCCAGGGCGACTTGACTGTTCGTGTGCCAGCGGACAATGCGGAGTTCGTCGGCGTACGCGACGTGGTTGGTCAGGACGGGCTGGACCGGGTCTTCGAGGTGCTGCGTGCACCGTACGCCGAAGAGCCGACGAACTGGTCCCGTCGCTACAAGGCAAATCTCGAGAAGCTCGCATCGGGCGACGTCATCAAGGTCGCCGAGGTGGTTCGCGACCTGTGGCGTCGTGAGCGTGAGCGCGGTCTGTCCGCCGGTGAGAAGAGGATGCTCGCCAAGGCGCGCCAGATTCTGGTGAGCGAGCTCGCCCTCGCGGAGAACACCAACGAAGACAAGGCCGAGGCTCTGCTCGACGAGGTCCTCGCGTCCTGACGACGCACAGCGCCAAAACCGCAATGCCCAGCGTTCACGGTCAAGCAGCATCCCTGCTCAAGCGTGATATGGCGTAAAGCGACGTAGCAATGCCGCGGTGCCCGAGTGACGATCGACTCCCCGACGGAGCGGTCTGTTGCCGGGCGCTGCGGCATATCTGCGGTACAACGGCGCCGTCCGCACCGGATGAGAAGTGATGAAGGCCCGCCATACGCACCAATGGCGTGCCGGGCCCGGGCAGCTGCCTCGACCGATGTCACGGAAGGGTCCGGTCTAGGCGTCGCGCCCGGCACGCTGAGGCCATACCCACCTCGGCCGAGGAAACAAACCTGTCTGCGCCAATTCCGGGCTCGCCCCGGACTCCGGAGCCATCGATGTCAGATCCCTCCCGCCCCCTCCGCACCGCCGCCGTGATCCCCGCCGCCGGCCGCGGCGTCCGGCTGGGCCCCGGCGCCCCCAAGGCGCTGCGCGCCCTGGGCGGCATCCCCATGCTGGTGCACGCCGTCCGCGCGATGGCCGCCTCGCGCGCGGTCTCCCTCGTCGTGGTGGTCGCCCCGCCCGACGGCGCCACCGAGGTCCGCCACCTCCTCGACGAGCACCCGCTCAGCGACCGCACCGACCTGCTGGTGGTGCCCGGCGGCGAGACCCGCCAGGACTCCGTACGGCGCGGACTCGCGGCGCTGCCGGACGGCATCGACGCGGTGCTGGTGCACGACGCGGCGCGCCCGCTGGTCCCCGTCGACACGGTCGACGCGGTGATCGCGGCGGTACGCGCCGGCGCGCCCGCCGTCGTCCCGGCGCTGCCGCTCGCCGACACCGTCAAGCAGGTCGAGCCCCAGCCGCAGGGCACCCCGGAGCCGGTCGTCGGCACCCCTGAGCGGGCCCTGCTGCGCGCCGTGCAGACGCCGCAGGGCTTCGACCGCGAGACCCTGCTCAAGGCGCATGACACCGTCGTCGAGGGCGAGGGTGCCACCGACGACGCCGGGCTGGTCGAACGGCTCGGGCAGCCGGTCGTGGTGGTGCCCGGCCACGAGGAAGCGTTCAAGGTGACCCGGCCGCTGGACCTCGTCCTGGCCGAGGCCGTACTCGCCCGCAGGAGGGCCACCGATGGCTATGTCTGAGCCCACCCCCGCACCCGTCGCGGGCATCCCCCTCGTCGGCATCGGCACGGATGTGCACGCCTTCGAGCACGGCCGGGAGCTGTGGTGCGCCGGGCTGCTCTGGGACGCCGCCGACAGCGACGGATTCGGCCTGGCCGGTCACAGCGACGGCGACGTGGCCGCGCACGCCGCCTGTGACGCGCTGTTCTCGGCCGCCGGCGTCGGCGACCTCGGCGCGCACTTCGGCACCGGCCGCCCCGAGTGGTCCGGCGCCTCCGGCGTGACGCTGCTGGCCGAGGCCGCGCGCATCGTACGGGCCGAGGGGTTCGCCATCGGCAATGTCGCGGTGCAGGTCATCGGCGTACGGCCCAAGGTCGGCAAGCGGCGGGACGAGGCGCAGAAGGCGCTGTCGGCGGCGGTCGGGGCGCCGGTCTCGGTCTCGGGGACGACGTCCGACGGGCTGGGGCTGACGGGCCGCGCCGAGGGGCTGGCGGCGGTGGCGACGGCGTTGGTGGTCCGTACGGGCTGAACCGGTGGCACGGGCGGCGCCGCGGGGGAATGCCGTGCCGGGTACGGGTGTTGAGGGGAGCAACGGCCCACAGGAAGGACCCTCCCGTGACTGCCACTCTCTCCGACGACCTCAAGCGGCTCCTCGACACCCCGGTGTTCGTGACCGTGGCGACGATCCAGCCCGACGGCAGCCCCCAGGTCTCCCCGGTCTGGGTGAAGCGGGACGGTGACGATCTGCTGATCTCGACGACCGTCGGACGCCGCAAGGAGGCCAACCTCCGCCGCGATCCGCGCGTCTCGGTCGTCATCCAGCCCTTCGACGCCCCGTACACCTACGCCGAGGTCCGGGGTTCGGCCTCGCTCACCACCGAGGGCGGCCAGGCGCTGATCGACGAGCTGTCGCAGAAGTACACAGGGAAGCGGTACGCGGAGTTCAACCCGGCGGCGGGCGAGGACGCCGAGCGGGTCGTCATCCGGATCACCCCGCGCAAGGTGGTCGGCCGCATATAGAGAGCCGGAGACGTCCGGGGATCCGCGTCCGCGGGGCGCCGCAAATGGGGCGAGTGTCACGGTTCTGTGACCCCGCCGCCGACGGGTCACGGGGCACTGCTTGCTTCCGACTACCCTGGTTCCGTGACGATTCGCCTGTACGACACCAGCGCCCGGCAGATTCGCGACTTCATCCCGCTCACGCCGGGCTGTGTCTCGATCTACCTGTGTGGTGCCACCGTGCAGGCCGCCCCGCACATCGGGCACATCAGGTCGGGGCTGAACTTCGACATCATGCGCCGCTGGTTCGCCTACCGCGGCTATGACGTCACCTTCGTGCGCAATGTGACGGACATCGACGACAAGATCATCCAGAAGTCGGCCGAGCAGAGCCGCCCCTGGTGGTCGATCGGCTACGAGAACGAGGTCGCCTTCAACACGGCGTACGACGCTCTCGGCTGCCTGCGTCCGACGTACGAGCCGCGCGCCACCGGCCACATCCCCGAGATGATCGAGATGATGCGCGGCCTGATCGAGCGCGGTCATGCCTACGCCGCCGAGGGGAACGTCTACTTCGACGTGCGGTCCTTCCCCGGTTACCTGGGACTGTCCAACCAGGACCTGGACCACCTCAAGCAGCCGTCGGGCGAGGGCGAGACCGGCAAGCGGGACCCGCGCGACTTCGCGATGTGGAAGGCGGCCAAGGAGGGCGAGCCCAGCTGGGAGACCCCCTGGGGCCGCGGCCGGCCCGGGTGGCACCTGGAGTGCTCGGCGATGGCCCACAAGTACCTGGGCGAGGCGTTCGACATCCACGGCGGCGGCATCGACCTCATCTTCCCGCACCACGAGAACGAGATCGCGCAGGCCAAGGCCTTCGGCGACGGCTTCGCGATGTACTGGACGCACAACGCCTGGGTGACCATGAGCGGCGAGAAGATGTCCAAGTCGCTGGGCAACTCCCTGCTGGTGAGCGAGATGGTCAAGCAGTGGCGGCCCATCGTGCTGCGCTACTACCTCGGCACCCCGCACTACCGCTCCATGATCGAGTACAGCGAGGACGCGCTGCGTGAGGCGGAGGCGGCGTTCGCCCGTATCGAGGGATTCGTCCAGCGGGTCGTGGAGAAGGCCGGGGCCGTCGAGCCCGCGGACGAGGTCCCGCCGGCCTTCGCCGAGGCGATGGACGACGACCTGGGCGTGCCGCAGGCGCTGGCGATCGTGCACACCGCCGTGCGGCAGGGCAATGCGGCGCTGTCCGCGGACGACAAGGAGGCGGCCGTCGCCCGGCTGGCCGAGGTCCGCGCCATGCTCGGCGTGCTGGGCCTGGACCCGCTGGACGAGCGCTGGTCGGGCGGCGCGGACCGCGGTGCGGACCTGCACGGGGTGGTGGACTCCCTCGTACGGCTCGTCCTGGACCAGCGGCAGTCGGCCCGTGCCCGCAAGGACTACGCCACCGCCGACGCCATCCGCGACCAGCTCCAGCAGTCCGGTCTCGCCATCGAGGACACCCCGTCGGGCCCCCGCTGGTCGCTGTCCTGACCCCCGGCCACCAGCCGGATTCGCCCTTCCCGGTGGCTGCGGGCGACACTCAATCCATACGTACGTACCCACTCCACGTCGCGAGACGTCGAGAGCAGTGAAGAAACAGGTGACCCATGGCCGGCAACAGCCAGCGCAGGAACCGCCGCACGTCCAACAAGAAGGGCGCCCAGGTCGGCAGTGGCGGTAAGCGGCGCCGGGGCCTGGAGGGCAAGGGCCCGACCCCGCCCGCCTCCGCACGCAAGGGGCACGTCAAGAACCGCGTCGCCAACGCCAAGGCCAAGCAGGCCGCGGCGCGCCGCCCTGCCCCGCGGCGCGGCGGCGCCAAGGGCACCGCGGAGCTGGTCGTCGGCCGTAACCCGGTAGTCGAGGCGCTGCGCGAGGGCGTGCCCGCCACCACGCTCTACGTCCAGCAGTTCATCGACAGCGACGAGCGGGTACGCGAGGCCCTCCAGCTCGCCGCCGACCGCGGGATGAACCTCATGGAGGCGCCGCGGCCCGAGCTGGACCGGATGACCAACGGGCTCAACCACCAGGGCCTGGTCGCACAGATCCCGCCGTACGAGTACGCGCACCCGGAGGACCTCGCCGCGGCCGCCTTCGACGACGGTGAGGACCCGCTGATCGTCGCGCTGGACGGCGTCACCGACCCGCGCAACCTGGGTGCCGTCGTCCGCTCCGTCTCCGCCTTCGGCGGCCACGGCGTGGTCGTGCCGGAGCGCCGCGCGGCCGGGATGACGGCCGGCGCCTGGAAGACCTCGGCGGGCACCGCGGCCCGTACGCCGGTCGCCCGCGCCACCAACCTGACCCGCACCCTGGAGGCGTACCAGAAGGCGGGCCTGACGGTCGTCGGCCTCGCCGCGGACGGCGAGCTGGAGCTGCAGGACGTCGAGGCGCTGGACGGCCCGGTGGTCATCGTGGTCGGCAGCGAGGGCAAGGGCCTGTCGCGGCTGGTCGGCGAGACCTGCGACGTGCGGGTGCGGATCCCGATGCCGGGCGGCGCGGAGTCGCTGAACGCCGGTGTCGCGGCCGGTGTCGTCCTGTGGGAGGCGGCGCGCCGCCGCGGCTGAGCGGAGTGCGGCCCCGGGGTGCGACGACCGCCACATCCCGGGGCAAAGCCTGACCCTCCGTGCCACGTGCTCATATCCCCCGATCTTTTGACGGGTCTCGGACAGATCGAACCGGTCAAGGCAGTGTCTTAACCGCGGGTCACTCGGTTAGATGAGCGTGGACACCAGAACACCCCGCACGCCTACGGGGGGACGCTCGCCGGGCTTCGATGACGAGCCCATCCTGAGCTCGGTCAAGGTGCCGTGCGATCCCGCGCAGGTCATCGTCAACCACGCCAGTTTCCGTGTACAGCTCGCCGCGCCCGCGGTCGACACCGCGCGCATCCCCGTCATCCGGGGGGCGTCCGTTCCCGCCAGACGGCGGGCGCCCGTGGTGTGGAGCGGCCGTACGGCCCCGGGCGGCACGGCCGGCGCCACCACCCAACTCCTGCACGCGGTACGCAACGCGGGCATCGGTCTGGACAACGGCCTGGACAGCGGCCAGGGCGAGGACGTCGGGACGACCCAGGTCCTGCCCCGGATCCGCGTCGACGACGCCCCCGCCCCCGCCCAGACCGTGGTCGGCCAGCGCAGCCCCCTCGAATCCGACAACACCCTGCTGCGCGGCGTACGCCCCGTCGGCAGCGCCTTCGCCGACCGGAGCTACGACGACGGCGGCCACGCCGACGACGGCCGCGACGACGGCTACGACGACGGGGACGACGGCCGCTTCGAGGCCCGGAACTCCTACGACACCAAGCGGCGCGGCGGCGATTCTGTACGCCACGCCTACTACCCGGGACGCCGCATGAACCTCGGCGTCGTCCTCCTCCCGCTGCGCATCTTCCTCGGCCTGATCTCCGTCTACGCCGGTATGGGCAAGCTCTGCGACCCCGTCTACTTCGACGGCGGAGAGCGGGGCTCGATGGTCAAGTGGCTGCTGTCGCTGGACCCCTGGGAGCTGGCGGTGCCGCTGCGCGACTTCGCCGTCTCGCACCCGGTCGGCGCCGGACTGACCATCGCCTTCCTCCAGGTGGTCGTCGGCGTACTGACCATCTGCGGACTGTGGCAGCGGCTCGCCGCGTCGATCGGCGCGCTGCTCTCCGCGGCGCTGCTGATGACCGTCAGCTGGCGCACCGTCCCGGCCTACGACGCCCCCGACATCATCTACCTCGCCGCCTGGAGCCCGCTGATCATCGCGGGCGCCCCGGTCTACTCCATGGACGGGCGGCTGGCCGGTGAGGCCTGGCGGCGGCTCGGCCCGCGGGTCGAGGTCGGCGAGCTGCGGCGCCGGGTGCTGCGGCGCGGCGCCGTGATGACCGCGGTGGTGGCCGGGCTGACGCTGCTCATCGGGTCGCTGCTCGGCGGCGCCGTACGGTCGGCGACGGTCGCTCCCGTACCGCGGCCGGGCGAGCCCGCGATCAACAACCTGCCCGGTTCGCCGCTGCCGAAGGCCGGCAAGAAGACCACCCGGCCCGGCTCCCGGCACCGCGCCGGCTTCGGCACCCCGAAGCGCCGCGGCACACCGTCCGCCGGGGCTTCGCACAAGGCAGGCGTCGGGCGGCCGTCCGCCTCGACGGTGCCCACGGCCGGCACCACCAGCGGCGCGGCCCAGCCCGGCGGCGCGACCACCAGCGGTCCGCCGCAGCAGCGCGTCCCGTCCCGCACCTCCGTCCCCAGCCACAGCACGCCGAGCTCCGGCGGCACGGGCGGCGGCACCACGGGCGGCACGAGCAGCAGCCCCGCCGGCTCCGACAGCGACTCCGGGCGCGGCGGCACGCTGGGCGGCCTCCTGTAGCCGATCACCGACCGGACCGCGCCGCGCGCCTGTCCCCGGCCACCGTCAGTACGGTGGCCGGGGACAGCCGCATTCACGGGCGCTTACGGGCGGCGCTAGCGGGCGCAGGGCCGCCCAGCGGTGCCACGGCGAAGTGCCACGCGCCACACGCCGGGGTTCAACGCCCTTGCGTACCCAGTTCCTTGGCGGCCTCGTCGAGGTCCTTGGCGGTGTCGATGGCGCGCCAGTAGGCCCCGTGCGGGAGCGGGTAGCCGGCGAGCCGGCGTTCGCGGGCGAGGCGGGGGAAGGTGGTGCGCTCGTGGTCGCCGCGGGCGGGCAGCAGGTCCCGGAAGGCCGCGGAGAAGGCGTAGACGCCCGCGTTGACGAGATACGGGGAGGGCGGGGCCTCGATGAAGTCCAGGATGTGTCCAAAGGCGTCGGTCTCGACGACGCCCCAGGGGATCCGCGGGCGGGCCAGCGCGAGGGTGGCATCGGCGTCGCGCTCGCGGTGGAAGGCGGCCATCTCACGGAGCGGGAAGCGGGTCCAGATGTCGCCGTTGGTGGCGTACCAGGGCTCTTCCGGGCGGGGGAGGGAGGCGGCGGCGTGTTTGAGTCCGCCGCCGCGGCCCAGCGGTTCGGTCTCGACAACGGTCGTGACCCGCAAGGGCAGTTGGGCCCGGTCCAGCCAGTCCTGGAGCACCCCGGCCAGACGGCCGCAGGAGATGACGACGTCGGTGACGCCTTCGTCGGCCAGCCACTTCAGCTGGTGGCCGATGATCGGGGTCCCGGTCCCGGGAATCTCGACCATCGGCTTGGGCCGGTCGTCGGTGTACGGGCGAAGACGTGAGCCCTGGCCCCCGGCCAGGACCACGGCCTGCGTGGGATACGGGTGCGGGGCGTCTGCCATGGTTCGCACCCTATGCGGTGCGCGCCAAGGTCACTGGGCGGCGGCCACGCCGGAGGCGAAGGATGTGTCGCAGACCGGGCGGGAGTAGGCCTGGGCGCGGTGTGCGGCACCGTACTTGGCGACCGCGGCGCGGCCGAGGCTCTCGGCGATGCCGGTGCAGTACCTGGCCAGCGAGGGCCGTGCGTTCATCTCCTTCTGGAGGTTGGTGAGGGCGTATCCGGGATCCTTCTCCTGGAGGTCGAGCAGGAGGCGGTCCCGAAGGATCTCCTGCGGGGCCATGGCGGCCTGCCGGCCGGCCTTGGTGGAGGCCTTTCCGGAGGCTGCGGTCAGTACCTGCGAGTCGGTCGCCGTCGACGCCCACGGGACGCGGGTGACCGCGAGGGTCCCGGAGAGGACGAGGACGACGGGCAGGACAAGAGCGAGAGTTCGGCCGATGCGGCGAGCTGCTGAGTTCACGGTCGCGATGGTAGCGAGCAGTGATGATTTGGCGACATTTGGTCACCTTATCGAGGGACGAAATGGCCCGTCGATGCGGTTATGAGGTTGACGAACCGGTACGAAAAGCCGGTTCTGTCGGGGTATTTGTGGGCGATTGGCGGCGTGGCGGGTGTAGCGGGCGCCGCGATGGGGCAGTGGCGCTTGTTCTGTCACTCTCCGCCACGAAGAACGGCGGCGGCGCCGGGTGGGACCCCGGCGCTGCCGCCGTCACCGCACGCCTGTGTCAGTCGCTGAGCCGCTCGCCGGACGACGTGGAGAACACATGCGTCTCACCCGGCATCGGCACGACGTGCAGCTGGGTGCCCTTCTCCGGGACCTGGCGGCCGTTGACCCGTACGACCAGGTCCTTGACCTCGCCGCCGACCTCCGCGGTGCCGTAGACGTAGCCGTCGGCGCCGAGCTCCTCGACGACATTGACCGTGACGGCCAGGCCCGCGGGGGCGTCCGCCGCTTCCTTGGAGAGCGACCTCGCCGCAGCGCTGTTCTGCTCGACGATCTCGAAGTGCTCGGGCCGCACGCCCACGGTGACCGTACGGTCACCCTTGTCGGCGGCCGCGGCCAGCGCCTCGCGGTTCACCGGCACCACGCTGTTGCCGAACTTCACCCCGCCGTCGGTGATCGGCACCTCCACCAGGTTCATCGCCGGCGACCCGATGAATCCGGCGACGAAGAGATTGGCCGGCCGGTCGTACATGTTCCGCGGCGAGTCGATCTGCTGCAGCAGCCCGTCCTTCAGAACGGCGACCCGGTCGCCCATCGTCATGGCCTCGACCTGGTCGTGGGTGACATACACCGTGGTGATCCCCAGGCGCCGCTGCAGCCCCGCGATCTGCGTACGGGTCTGCACCCGCAGCTTCGCGTCCAGGTTGGACAGCGGCTCGTCCATCAGGAACACCTGCGGCTCCCGCACGATCGCCCGCCCCATCGCCACCCGCTGCCGCTGGCCGCCGGAAAGCGCCTTGGGCTTGCGCCCCAGGTACTCGGTCAGGTCCAGGATCTTCGCCGCATCCTCGACCTTCTGCCGGATCTCCGCCTTCGGCACCCCGGCGATCTTGAGCGCAAAGCCCATGTTGTCGGCGACCGTCATATGCGGGTAGAGCGCGTAGTTCTGGAACACCATCGCGATGTCCCGGTCCTTGGGCGGCAGATGCGTGACATCGCGGTCCCCGATGCGGATGGCGCCGCCGTCGACGTCCTCCAGCCCCGCGAGCATCCGCAGCGAGGTGGACTTGCCGCACCCGGAGGGGCCGACGAGGACGAGGAACTCGCCGTCCTCGATCGCGATGTCGAGCTTGTCGACGGCGGGCTTGTCGGAACCCGGGTAGATACGGGTTGCCTGGTCGTAAGTGACCGTAGCCATGGTGATATGTCCCTTCACCGGCAGGAACGTGCCGGACGATCCGAGTAAAGGTGTGGTGTAGTCCACCACGGTGGACTGGCCGTGACGCTACCCTCGGCGCGGCGCCGTGTCAGTAGCTCTTGGGTCACGAAATTTCCCGGCCACCCGGCGGTCCCGGGAATTAGGGCGACGGGCATCCGGTACGCCTGGGTACACTGCTTCACGCACGCCTCCTTAGCTCAGCTGGTCAGAGCGCCGCTCTTGTAAAGCGAAGGTCGTCGGTTCGAATCCGACAGGGGGCTCTGTGTACGCGGCGCTGACCTGGGGTTTCTCCCCGGGGAAGCGTTCTGTTCGGCCTCGGGCTCCTCGTCCGGGGCCGTTTGCGTGTGTGGTGTGTGAGGAGGAGGGGTCGGAGCCCCCTGGGCGTCCTTCGCGGCGGCCCAGGAAGCCTTCGTCCGGCGGGCCCTGGCCTAGCCTGGGAACGACATGAACCGAACCGAACGCCTCTACGCCCTGGTCGACGAGTTGCGGGCGATCGCTCCGCGGCCGCGCACGGTCGGCTGGCTGTCTGCCAGGTTCGGGGTGTCCCGGCGTACCGTGCAGCGCGATCTGCAGGCTCTGACGGAGACGGGAGTCCCGGTACGGGCCGAGGCCGGGCGGCACGGCGGCTGGTTCATCGACCGCAGGACCGCGCTCCCGCCGATCAATCTCACCGGACCGGAGGCGCTGGCGGTGGCCACGGCGCTGGCCGGGGCCGAGGACGCCACCCCGTTCTCGGCCGCGGGCCGCAGCGCGATGCGCAAGCTGGCCGCCGCGCTCGACGAATCCGCCGCCGACGAGGTACGCGCCCTGACCGAGCTGATCCATGTGCTGCCCGCCCGCACGGCACCGAGCGTTCTCGCCACCGTGGAACAGGCCGTGGCACAACGGCGGGTGGTGTGGATCCGGTATGCCGACGCGGCCGGGCGGGAAAGCGAACGGGAGGTCGAGCCGGGCGGGTTGCTGGCCGCCGAGGGGTCCTGGTACCTGGTCGGCTGGTGCCGTCACCGTCGCGCCGGGCGGGGGTTCCGCCTGGACCGTATCCGCGCCGCGGAACTGCGCGACGAGCCGGCGCGCGAACGCACCCTCGCCGCACTCGACCGCGATCTCGCGGGCCGCATCCGGCACACCGAAACGCTCCGCTCGCTCAGCCGCGGCTGACCGGGCGGACCAGACGCGGAGTGGATGCGGAGTGGACACGGGGTCTGTCCGGAGGCGGTCCGGAGCCGGTCCCGCTTTCCGGCGATCCCTGAACAAGTGAGCGGTCCGGCGCCTACGATCCCGGCATGAGCGCTGTGTTGATCATCGGCGTCGGTGACATGGGGGAACAGCTCGCGGCAGGGCTCGCCGGCCGGAGGCATCCGGCGGTGCGGGCGGCCGTCACGACCGTGGCCAGTGCGTACACCACGGGGAGCTGATACGGCAGTCGCAGGGCCGGCCCCGCATCGCGGACCGCTCGGTCTCGCTCGACCTGCCCTCCGGACTCACCGAGGACGAGGCGTCGCGTACAACGAGCGCAGGGGCCGCGCGGACGGCGTGGAGCGCATCGGTGAGGACGGGACGGTGTACTTCACCGGAGCGAGCCGTGCAGCGGTGGCCGGCATCGCGCCCGACCTGGCCGAACCGCTCCGTGTCGACGACATCGCCGTACGGGGGGAGCGACTCCGCGCGGTGCTCGGGCAGCCCCGTCAGGTGCCTCACACAGCGCCCCGCCAGCTGGGGCGTGCCGTCCGTTATACGAGGCCCTGCGCGAGCATGCCGGTGGCGAGGCGCTCGAAGCCGGCGATGTTGGCGCCCGTGAGGTAGTCGCCCGGTGCGCCGAAGCGGTCGGCCGTCTCGTAGCAGGTGTCGTGGATGCGGTGCATGACGGCGGCGAGTCGGGCCGCGGTCTGTGTGCGGGACCAGGTCTGGCGGGTGGCGTTCTGCTGCATCTCCAGGACGCTGGCGGCCACGCCGCCGGCGTTGGCGGCCTTGCCGGGGCCGAAGCTGACGCCCGCCTGCTGCAGGACGTGCACGGCACCCGGCGTGGTGGGCATGTTCGCCCCCTCCACGACCGCCTTCACGCCGTTGGCGACCAGCGTCGCGGCGGCCTCGGCGTCCAGTTCGTTCTGCGTGGCGCACGGGAGCGCGAGATCGGCGGGGACGTCCCAGACGCGGCCGCCGGGTACGTAGCGCGCGGAGGTGCCGCGTCGGTGCGGGTAGACGTGGAGGCGTCCGCGCTCGACTTCCTTGAGGTGTTTGAGGAGGGGGAGGTCGATTCCCTTCTCGTCCAGTACGCAGCCGGCGGAATCGGATGCGGTCAGGACATGGGCGCCGAGCTCCTGGGCCTTCTCGATGGCGTGCAGCGCGACGTTGCCCGACCCGGAGACGGCGACCCGCCGGCCGTCCAGGCTCTCCCCGCGCACCGTCAGCATGTCCGCGAGAAAGAGCACCGCGCCGTATCCGGTGGCCTGGGGCCGTAGTTCCGAGCCGCCCCATGCGCGGCCCTTGCCGGTGAGGGTGCCGGATTCCCAGCGGTTGGTGATCCGGCGGTACTGGCCGAAGAGATAGCCGATCTCCCGGCTGCCGACGCCGATGTCGCCCGCGGGAATGTCGGTGTGCTCGCCCAGATGGCGATGGAGCTCGGTCATGAAGGACTGGCAGAACCGCATCACTTCGGCGTCCGACCTGCCGCGCGGATCGAAGTCGCTGCCACCCTTTCCGCCGCCGATGCCGAAGCCGGTGAGGGCGTTCTTGAAGGTCTGCTCGAAGCCGAGGAACTTCACGATGCCGAGGTTCAGGGAGGGGTGGAAGCGCAGTCCGCCCTTGTACGGGCCGAGGGCGCTGTTGAACTCCACCCGGAATCCGCGGTGGACGTGGGGCGCACCGGAGTCGTCCTGCCACGGGACCCGGAAGATGATCTGCCGCTCGGGTTCGGCGATGCGCTCGATCAGGCCGGGTTCGGCGAGTTCCGGGCGGGCGGCCAGGACCGGGGCGAGCGAGCTCAGGACCTCGTGTGCGGCCTGCTGGAATTCCGGCTCTCCGGGATTGCGCCGGCACAGGTGGGTGTAGAGGCTGCGGAGACGGGGGGTGGGGAGGGCGCGGAACGCCCCGGTGGGGGTGTCGGACGACATGGTGTTCCTTCTTGTCCCTTCTGAGCTCTTCTTGTTCTTGTGTGAGCCTTTCTGTCCTTCTGTGCGCTTCCTAGGCGGCCGGCCGGAAGGCGAGCACGGTGTTGTGGCCGCCGAAGCCGGAGGAGTTGCTCAGGGCGAGGCGGATCCGATGTCTGCGGGGGGTGCCGCTCACCAGGTCCACGGCGCTCAGTTCCGGCTCGTGGTGGTGGAAGTTGGCGGTCGGCGGGGCGAGTTGGTTCTCGACGGTCAGCGCGGTGAGGGCGGCCTCGATGGCGCCGGCCGCGCCCATGGTGTGGCCGAGGACGCCCTTGGCCGAGGTGACCGAGGGGTGGGTGGTGCCGAACACCCGGTGGAGCACGGCGGCTTCGGTGCGGTCGTTGAGGGGGGTGCTCGTTCCGTGCGCGTTGATGTGGTCGACGTCCAGAGGGGTCGCGTCGGCCGTGCGCAGCGCCTCGTACAGGGCCAGCCGCAGTCCGTACCCCTCGGGGTCGGGAGCCACCGGCCGGTGCGCGTCGGCGGAAGCGCCGTAACCGGCGAGGTGTGCGTGGAGCCGGGCGCCGCGGTGTACGGCGTCGGTGCGGCGTTCCAGTACGAGGACGCCGGCGCCCTCGCTCAGGACGAAACCGTCGCGGCCGGCGTCGAAGGGGCGGGAGGCGCCGGCGGGGTCGTCGTGGCGCCTGGAGAGCGCGCCCATTCTGGCGAAGGCGGTGGCGCACATGGGGGTGACCATGGCGTCGGCCCCGCCGGCGATCGCGATGTCGCAGGCGTCGCTGTGCAGCAGCATCGCCGCGGTGATCAGCGCGGTGGCGCCGGATGCGCAGGCCGTGGCCGTGTGCAGTACCGGCCCTTTGGCGTGCAGGGCGATCGCCAGCTGCCCGGCGGCCATGTTGGGCAGGAAGGCGGGGAGCGTGAGCGGCGAGACCGTATGGGCGCCGGTGTCCAGGAACTTGCGGTGCTGGTGCTCGTAGATGCCGACGCCGCCGGCCGCCGACCCCAGGATCACCGCGACCCGGCTGCCGATCCAGGCGCCGGGGTCCAGACCGGCGTCGTCCACCGCTTCCTGCGCCGCGGCCAGGGCGAACTGCGTGAACCGGTCGTGCCGCCAGGGGCGGGCGCCGCGCACATGGAGGCGGGGGTCGAACCCGGGGACCCGGCAGGAGAGGGAGACCGGAAGCCCGGCGAGCGCGGGATCGGCGGCCGCGGCCGCCGTGCCGGCGCAGACCCCCGCCCAGGTGTCCTGCCTGCCGATGCCCGCCGGGGTCACCAGGCCGATGCCGGTGACGGCGAGGGTGTCCCGTCCGGCGGCGTCCCGTCCGGGGAAGCGGCCGGTCACCGGGCGGGTCCCGGTTCCGTCAGCTGTGCGGCCACGGCCGCCGCGAACTGACGCAGCGTCATGTCCGCGGCGGAGTCGTCCTCGTCCAGCTGGACCTGCCAGTGCTCCTGGAGGGTTACGTAGAGCTCGACGACCGCGAGGGAGTCGAGCTCCAGGTCGGTCAGGGAGACGTCGGGGCCGATCCGGTCGCCGGTGACCTCGAACTTGTCGGTGAGGACGGTCACGAGCGTGTCGTAGACAGTTTCCATGGTGTGCTCCTGTGGGGATGCGGGGCTTCGGAGACGGACGGACGGGGTTCGGGGGCGTACGAGTGCGGGGCGGCGTCCGGCCAGCGCAGGGCGACCGATCCCCAGGTCAGACCGCCGCCGAAGGCGGTGAGGAGACTGCGGGCCCCGGGGCGGACGGCCTTGCGGGCCGCGGTGGCGGCCAGCGCCAGGGGGATGGACGCCGCGGCGGTGTTGCCGACCTCGCGGATGTTGCCGAAGCGGTGCCGGGGGGCGATGCCGATCCGGTCGGCGACCGAGTCGAGGATGCGCTGGTTGGCCTGGTGGCCGATGAAGGCACCGACGCCGTCCGGCCGCCAGCCGGCCAGGTGCAGTACGGCCTGGGAGGATGCGGTCATCCGGCGGACGGCCTGGCCGTACACCTCCCGGCCGCTCATGCGGAAGTAGCGTGCCTCCCGGCACAGCCGTGGCGAGGTGTCGGGCTGCCGGGAGCCGCCCGCGCCGATGGCGATCAGATCGCTGCCCGCGCCGTCCGCACCCAGGTCGACCGCCACCACCGCGCCCGGCTCGCCGTCCTCGCCAACGCGCAGGACGACGGCTCCGGCACCGTCGCCGAAGATCACCGCGGTGTCCCGGTCCAGCGGGTCGATGATGGTGGAGTAGGTCTCGGCCCCGATCACCAGGGGCCGGGCGCACACCCCGCTCCGTACCAGCGAGGTGGCCACCGCCAGGCCGTAGACGAAGCCGGAGCAGACCGCCGCGAGGTCGAAGGCGGGGACCGGTCCCAGGCCCAGCCGGTGCGCGACGTCCGGTGCGGTGCCGGGGCAGCGCCGGTCGGGTGTGGTGGTCGCCAGCAGGACCAGGTCGGCGCGGGTGCCGGCGGACCGCAGGGCCGCCCGGCCCGCGGCCACCGCGAGGTCGCCGGTGCTCGTACCGGGGTCGGCCTGCCGCCGCCGGGCGATGCCGGTACGGGAGCGGATCCAGGCGTCGGTGGTGTCCAGGACGCCCCGGCGTGCCACCTCATCGTTCGTCAGGACGCGCGGCGGCAGGCAGGAGCCGATTCCGCTGATCACGGCAGTGGGAGAGGGTTCGGGTTCGGTCATCGCGGTGGGTCCTCAGCTCTCGGGATGCGGTCAGGCGCCGGCGAAGGGGGAGGGCGGTTTCGGGATCCCGGCGAGTCCCCCGTCGGGTACGGAGGCGCCGCCGTCGAGGAGCAGGGCCTGTCCGGTGACGAACGACGCGGCGGGCGCGGCGAGGAAGAGGGCGGCGGTGGCGACCTCGTGCGGCTCCGCCCAGCGGCCCAGCGGGACATGGGCCATCAGCCAGTCGGACAACGGGCCCGTGGCGTAGGCGAAGCTCGTCATGTCGGTGCGGGTCCAGCCGGGGCAGAGGGCGTTGACCCGGATCCCGTCCCGCGCCCAGCCGGCCGAGAGGCTGCGGGCCAGCGAGATCTGGGCCGCCTTGGACGCGGCGTACGCCTCCATCCTGGGCGTACCGGCCACCCCGGCCAGCGAGGACATCAGCACGACGGCGGCCCGGGGCGAGGCGGCGAGATACCGGTGCGCGCGCCGGCACAGGGCCGCGGTGGCATTGAGGTTGACCGACACCACCGTGTCCCAGTCCCGCTGCGCGGAGTCCTGGAGGGGGACCATCGTGGGGCTGCCGTCGGGCCGGGACGGCAGGATGCCGGCGTTGTGGACGACGATGTCGAGGCCGCCGAGCGCGGTGGCGGCCTGGTCCACCACGGCGTCCGCCGCCCCGGTGTCGGCGAGGTCGCCCGGTACGAGGACGGCCGCGCGCCCTTCCTTCATCACCCGTTCCGCGGTCTCGGTGAGCGCGGTGGCCGAGCGGGCGGACAGCGCCAGGTCGGCGCCGGCCTGGGCGAGCGCCACCGCGACGGCCCGGCCGATGCCGCGGGAGGCGCCGGTGACCAGAGCGCGGGCCCCCTCGAGCCGGAAGGCTTCCAGGGCGGTGCCTCCCGAAGCGGCGTGGTACGTCGGGTCGTTCATGGGCTCGGTCACGGGGTCGTTCATGAGGTGCTCCTTTGCACGGCGGGGGCGGGGTGGGAGGAAGGGAGCGGGGAGGAGAGGGGGACGGTGCGGGCCGGGCGCGTCGGGCCCAGCCGGATGACGGAGGCGCCGGTCCAGGTCAGCAGGGCGCTGCCCCAGGTCACCCCCGCTCCGAAGGCGGCGATCAGGACCCGGCTGCCGGGCGTCAGCAGCCCACGTGCCGCGGCCCCGGCCAGCGCGTACGGGGCGCTTGCCGCGCCGATGTTGCCGACCTCGCCGCCCACGATGACCAGGCGTTCGCGGGCGATGCCGATGCGGTCGCCGAGGCGGCGCAGCAGGACGGGGTTGGGCTGGTGGGTGATGAAGACGTCGATGTCGCGGAGCCGGAGCCGGTTGCGGGCCAGGCTCTCGTCGACGACCCGGGGAAAGATCTCGGTGATGAAGTCGCGTACCGCCCGGCCGTCCATGTGGATGTGGTGCCGGCGGCCCGCCAGCGTCCCCGGGCTCGCCGGTGCGCGGCTGCCGCCGGCCGGGATGAGGACGTGGTGTGCGCCGGTGCCGTCGGAGCCGAGGCGGAAGTCCGCGAATCCGCCGTCGTCCGCCACGGGGCCCAGAACGGAGGCGGCCGCCCCGTCGGCGAACAGCACGGCCGTGCCGCGGTCGGCCGGATCGATGAATTTGGAGTACGCCTCGACGCCGACCACCGCCGCATAGCGCGTGCACGGGTCGCCCGCGAGCCAGTCGCGGGCGACCCGGGCGGCGAACAGCCAGCCCGAGCAGGCGGCGCTGACGTCGAGGGCCACGGCGTTGCGGGCCCCGGTCAGGGCCTGGACCCGGCACGCCGTGGAGGGCCCCAGTTCGTCGGGCGTCGAGGTGGCGAGGATCAGGAGGTCCAGCTGGTCGATGTCGATGCCCGCCGCGGCCACGGCGGCGCGTACGGCGGCCGCGGCCAGGTCGGATGCGGCCTCGCCGGGGGCGGCCACATGCCGGGTGTGGACGCCGGTGCGCTCGGTGATCCAGTCCGCGGTCACCCCCACGTCCCCGGCGATGTCCTCGTTGGTCCGCCGGGACCGGGGGAGGTACGTCCCCATTCCCAGCACGCCGATGCGGTGTGCGGTCGGAGCGGTCGGAGCGGTCGAAGTGGTCGAGGGTGTGGGGCTCATGACAGCCTTTCGGTGGGCCGGGCGGCGGATGCGGGCGGCCGGCCGACTGAGGCGGCCAGTGCGGCCGCGTAGTCGCCCGCGCCCAGTGGGGCGGGCAGCGCACTGCCCAGCGCTCCCATGGCGTCCTCCAGCAGGGGCAGATGAGGCAGCAGCCGGTCGCACAGCTCGTCCATCACGCCCGGCAGCGCACGCACCGTGGGCACGCCGATCACCCCCGTGGCCAGCAGCCGGCCGGCGAGACGCCGGGCCTCCACCGCCCCGTAGAGCGCCGCGAGGGGAGGGAGCACCGCACCCAGCGCGGGATCGTCCACGGCGGCCACGGTCGTGGCCAGGCTCTCGGCCGCCAGGCGGCTCGCATACGCCTCGCCGAGCTCCAGAGCCGCATCCAGCAGCGGATTCCACAGGTCCAGGCCGCTTGACGGAGCAAGTCCCTTACGGAATTGCTCCGTCAGGGCCCGGTGGAGGCAGGTGGCGAGCCAGTGCTCGTGCGCCCGGGTGATCGCCGGCCACCAGTGCGGGGCGTCCACGCGGGCATCGCGGGGCACGGCGGGGCCGACGGGCCGGTGGGCGGCCTCCTCGGCGAGGGCCCGCCCCGCGTCGAGCAGGATCAGCTGGCTGTCACCGCCCGCGCTGTCGAAGGCGTGGGCGAAACCGTGATATCCGCTCAGCAGGTTGGGCTCCAGGAACCCGGCGAGTCCGCACCGGTGCTGGCACCGGGCGGCGACCCGGGCGGCGGTGCGCACCGCGAGGGCCTTGAGCACGGCGAGCGGACGGTCGACCGCCGTCCACGGAGAGAACGTCATCCCCGCACCGGCAGGCGCCGGCGGCCCCGGACGGCCGGCGTCCGCGAGCGACGTCGCCCAGAGGTCCCGCGCGGTGTGGCCGACACAGGTCAGGGCGAAGGCCTCGGCCAGCCCGCCCAGGAGCGCGTGCTGCTGCGGACGGTAGGACAGCACCGGCGCGCCCGGCGCGAGACGGCCGTGGGCCCGGCGGTGCGCCGAGTGGCGCAGCGCCCGTACCGCGCTCTGCCGGGCCATGGCGGCCATGGCCGAGGGCAGCGTCGCCCACAGCGCCTGGCCCACGCACAGCGTCCGGGACAGGCGCGCGTCCGGGTCGGCGAGGGGGTCGTGGAACCGCCCCTGCGCGTCGACGGACGCGCCGTCGCTCAGCCACTGGTCCGTCGCCAGGCGCACCCCGTGGAAGCGCACCAGCGCGTAATCGAGGGGGAGGTCCGCCACCGCGAGGCCGCCGGAGATCTCCACCCCCGGCGCCGGGCCGTGTGCGTCGCCGAGGTCCACGACGAACGAGAACACCCCCCGGTCGGCGCCGGCGACCCGTACCCGCGCGCACACCACGGCGGTCTGCCGCACCCCGCCCGCACCGACGGCGGAGAACTTCGCGG
Organism: Streptomyces chattanoogensis; assembly: GCF_001294335.1. Taxonomy (GTDB): domain Bacteria; phylum Actinomycetota; class Actinomycetes; order Streptomycetales; family Streptomycetaceae; genus Streptomyces; species Streptomyces chattanoogensis. Next base: position 164,434 of record NZ_LGKG01000013.1, on the reverse strand, counting down.
CCCCCGCGTCCGGGGTGCCGAGCACGAACTCCCGGGTGTGCGGGTCGAATGCGGCCGTCGTGCGGATGCCCAGATGACTGCTGCCGTCCCCGATCTCCGTGACCAGGAAGACGCCCTTGGCGCGGCCCGCCGCCAGCGCGTCCCAGCGCCCGCCGAGCCGTGCCGGACCGGCCGGACCGCCCGGACCGCCCGAGAGGCAGACGATCGAGCGCAGACAGAGCGCATAGTGCGAGAGGACGGCCATGTAGAACGGCGGGTCCGTGACGGCGGCGCATTCGCTCAGCGCGGCGAGCGCATGCGGGTCGCGGCACAGTTCGTCGGCCGGCGGGAGGGCCCGGGCGAGGAGACGGAGACGGTGACCGTGCCGCATGCCGGGCGCGCCCGGGGGTGACGGCGCGGCGGCGTCCTCCGCGAGGAGCGCCATCAGGCGCGGCCGGAGGCCGCCGGGGCCGGGTCCGTCGATGAGGTGGCGCAATGCGGTGGCGGGCGGCGTGTGCGGGGTCACGGGGACTGCTCCGGGGGAGGGAGGAGGGCGGGGGAGCCGGGGAGCGCGCCGGCGGGGGTTCTGCCGCCGGGCGCCCAGGAGAAGCCGGGTTCGCCGAGCGGGGCGGCGGCGCGGGCGGCCGAGGGCGGCACGGTGCGCCGGACGTTACGGGTCAGCGCCCGGCCGGTGCCCGCCTCCAGAAGCAGCGCGGGCGCCGGCGTCGTCACCTGGAACAGGACCTCGGGCAGCCGGGCGGGACGGACGAGACAGTCGGCCAGCCCCCGGTGGACGTCGTCGCCCGGCCCGTACGGTCCGCCCCGTACGGCGGAGTGGACCGGAAGCCGCGCCGCCCGCGCCGGAACGGTGCGGATGGCCGCGGCGAAGGCATCGGCCGGCCCCTTCAGGGCCGGATGGTGCGAGGAGAACGGAAGCCGCAGCCGCGTCACGGACAGACCCTGCCGCTGTGCGCACTTCTCCGCGGTCTGCAGTTCCCGCAGCGGCCCGCTGATCACCGTCTCGCCGGGATCGTTCACACAGGCCACGGCCAGCCCGGGGCAACCGGCCTCCCGCAGCAGGGCGTTGGCCCTCCCCTCGCCCGTACCCAGCAGCGTCAGGCGGCCCTCGCACCGCTGGAGGTGCTGCGCCAGCAGGCAGGCGATCCGGGCCCCGCCCGGAATGTCGAACACCCCGGCCGCGGTGAGCGCCGCGATCTCACCGAAGCTCACCCCCACCACACGGTCGGGCGCCCTGCCGATGCCGCACAGCGCACGGTGCACGGCCACCGACGAGCAGAACAGGGCCAGTTGGGCCGTGCCGACCGGACCGTGCGCCAGATCGCGGCCGCTGGGCGGCGTACCGCCCAGCAGCGCGCCGCCCAGCGGCGGGATCCCGAACTCCGCCCCGACGTCGTCGGCCCGCCCGAACACCTCGGCAACGGCCGCCCGCACGACGGGCACCGCGCGGGCGGTGCGCACCAGCGGACTGACGGAGAAATCTCCCTGCCCGGGGAAAAGGTGGGCGACGGTGCGGTACGGATTCCCCGGAAGATCCCGGAGGTACGAAGGACCTCGAGAAAGCGAAGGATCTCGGGAAAATGGACGGTCTCGGAGAGGTGAATGATCTCCGAGTGGCGTTGAGGGGCCCCGGTGCGTCGAATCGGCGTCTGCCATGGATGCGTTCCTTCCGTATGACCGGACCGTCGCGGACAAAGGGACGGCAACTCGGCGGACAGGCACGGCGCGCAGCGCGGCGGACGCGGCACAGCTTTCGCCCTCGGGGCGCCGGATTCCGCTCCGTAACCGATTCAACAGCGCTTGCCGGTGCGATGGGCGATCCGGTACCCCGCGCTTTGTTGAAAGGTGTGAAAGCCACGGGCGGGCCCCGGGTCAGTGCCGCTTTCCGCCGGCCGCCACCGGGGAGAGCCGGTTCAGCAGTGCCGCCGCCGCCGGGACATGGCGGAACGGAATGAGAAGGGTGCGGGAACGGGTCACGGCGGCAGTGGCCGCCCCCGACGTCAGATGGGGGTAGTGGTCCAGAAATGCGCGCCAGGAGGCGCAGGCCTCCTCCACATGGCCGGCGCCCACCAGCATTTCGGCCCGGCGTGCGTAGCTGAGCGCCAGTCCCCGGTGGTCCTCGGCCGGGCGGTGCGCGAGCGACCGGTTCATCGCCGCGTGCGCACCGGCGGTATCGCCCGCCTTCCCCAGGGTCTCGGCGCTCTGGTACTCCAGTGCGGCCCGCGAGTAGGTGTCGAAGGGGCCGGCCGGGGACCTCTCGGGACCGTCCGCCGCCATGGCCCGCTCGGCCCGCGCCAGCGAACCCAGCGCCTCCCGGCGCAGACCGCAGGCGGCCTGCGCCACCGCGAGCTGGGCGAGCAGAAACGTCCCGGCCGGACCGGCCTCCCCCCTGGCCGCCTCGGCCGCGGCCTCGGCGGCCCGCAAGGACGCCCGGTGGTGCCCCAGGGCGAGGCCCTGTGCACTCAGCCCCCGCAGGACCACGGCCCGCGCCACTCGGTCCCCCGATGCGTCGGCGAGGCTCAGGGCGGTGAGGAAATGGCGCTGGGCCAGCCCCTGGGCGCCGGAATCCTCGTACATCCGGGCCAGGAGAAAGGACAGCCGGGACGCTTCCACCAGCAAGGAGCGGTGCTCCGGCGCCGGCTGTGGTGCGCGCAGCCGCGGCAGGACATCGTCGGCGAGGTACGCCGCCAGGGCGGAGCGTGCGGTGCCGCCGCCGTGCGCGTTGAAGCAGGCGGAGTAGAAGCGCACGGCGGAACGCATCAGGGCGGTTTCCGTGCCGGTGCCGCCGTCGGGGGCGCCGGGCGGCCCGAGTTGGCCCTCCGGCGCGCCCCCGCACGCCTTCAGGAGCTCCCCGGGCCGGTACGGCTGCGCCCGCGCGGGCACAGCCGGGTCCGCCGCGCCCCCGAAACCCGCCACGCTCGCGGTCACCGGCCGTTCCAGACGCCGGGTCAGGGCCTCCGCGACGAGTTCGGGGACCGGCGGATGCGGCTGTGTCCCGCTGAGCCAGTGCGCCACCGAGGTCCGGTCGTAGTCGAGCTCCAGACCGACCTCGGCGGCGACGATGTTCACGGCTCTGGCGAGCGAGCCCTGCGTCCACCGAGCCTCGGCGAGCAGGCTCCTGAGCGGCTTGTTGGGGTGACGGGGCGACGGCACGATGTCTCCTGGGACGGTTCGGACGGGACGTGCTGGGGTGACGGGGCGGCAACTGTGGGGAATTCACCGGGACGCCATTCCGCCGCACGGTCGGCGAATTTGAGACAACTCTTCGATGAACTCTCCCTCCACAACGGCACCGAGGGATTCCGGGAAAAGGCGCAGGGGTCGCCCTGACGCCGTCGGCCGGCCGTAAATCTCCGCAGCTTTACCCGGCCGGGGGCCGCCGTTCGCGCGCGTACGCGAAAATGGCCGCAGATAAGTAATACCGGTGCGCGCAACGGCCTTTCTGCCGACCGGAAAGCGGCCCGGGTGTGATTCCTCCGCTGGTGCCCCCGGGACGCGTTTCACCGTCTCCTGGCCGACACCGTTCGCTCTCCGCGGTGAAGCGTTGCCAGAGGCGTTCCTTCACAGAATCATGTATCGGGTGCCGACGGAAGCCCGCTTCCGTCCCGGAGGCGTGAATGCGTTGAACGCCCGACGGGATCGACGGCCGTGAACACGGTTCCGAGGTAAGGGCCATGGCGCGCAAAAAGCCGAACGACGCGCTCCGCGCGTTGCTGACCGAAGCCGGCTGGTCCGCCGCCGACCTCGCCCGGGCCGTCAACGCACTGGGGACGGGCAGCGGCCTGCGACTGCGCTACGACCGCACCTCCGTCGCCCACTGGCTCGACGGGGCACGCCCCCGCGGCGCCGCCGCCGACCTGGTGGCCCAGGCGCTGAGCCGCCGTATCGGCCGGCCCCTGACGCAACGGGACGCGGGGCTGGACAAGCCGGAAGAGGGGGGAAATCCCGTGGAGGACATGTTGCAGGTCACCGACCCTCTCCAGCGCCTGAGTTCGCTGTGCCGCATGGACAGCGATCCCGCCCGCCGGGTCCCGCTCACCCGCGCGGTGCTGCCCGCCGCCCTGCCCGCCCCCTGGGAGAAGCGGCCCGCGTGGACCCCGCCGAGGACCGGCCACGGCAGCCCCGCCACCGAGGCGGACGTGGCCCGGCTGGGCGATATGGCCTGCTGGATCGCCCCGGCCACGGAGCGGCACGGCGGTGCCCACACGCGTTCCACGCTCGCCCACTACATCGCGGAAGAGGTGTCGCGCCTGCTCGCCGCGCCCGCCGCCCCGATGGTGCGCAAGGGTCTGCTGAGCGGCGCCGCACAACTGACGCAGCTGCTGGCCACCATGACGGCCGACGTGGGATTCTCGGGGCTTGCCCAGCACTACTACGGCATCGGGCTGGAGCTGGCCCACGCGGCCGGTGACCGTGCCACCTACGCCGTGACGCTCCGCAGCATGAGCGTCCAGGCGCACCGGCTCGGCGACCGCCACCGGGCCCTGACCCTCGCGGAAGCGGCACTGGACACCGCGGGAGCCGCCGCACCCCCCGCCACCCGGGCCTTTCTCCACGCCGGACGCGCGGTGGGATACGCGGCCGTCGGACGGAGCGGGATGGCGCACGCCGACCTCTCGGCGGCCGAGGAGGCACTGGGCCGTTCAACGGAGCCCGAGGGCCCCTTCACCAGCTACTCCTACGCCGCGCTGCAGTACCAACGCGCGGAAGTCCTCGCACTCTTGGGAGACCACAAGAAGGCCGTCGCCGCCCTGGAATCCTCCCTGCACCACCGTCCGGCCGGGCACCGCAAGGCCCGCGCCCTGATCCATGCCCAGACGGCACATGTGCTGCTGGCCGCGGAGCAGCGGGACGCCGCTCTCGTGCAGTGCCACCGCTTCCTCGACGACTACGGGCAGCTGGCCGCCGGCTCCGCACACGGAGCGCTCACCCGGATCCTCCGCGAACTCAGCCCGTATCGCAGCAATCCCGGTGTCAGGGACTTCCGGGCCCGCCTCCGGGCGGTTTCGTCACCGGCGCACGGCGCCGAAGAGCCCCCTCCCCGCCGCTGAGCCGCCCGGTCTCGCCGCGCCCTTCCCCGTCCGGCTGCTGCGCCGCCGGGCTTCCGTCCCTCTGGCCCCACGTGATCATCGCGACATCCATCGGATCCGTCATAACCCGATGTATACGTCGGGGGCCGGTACCCAATCCCAGGTCCACCTGTCTGGCCCCGCCGTCATCGCGACCCCCGCGCGGCCCTGTTCCAGGCCCCGGATCCCGGCGCTCGGGTGACGGGCGGTGAAGGGACGGGAGGCGGCCGGGACGGTAGCGGGACGTCGGGGGGACGGCGGCGTAGATTCGCCGGCATGGTGACTTCGATGACCCAGGACGACCACGAGCGACGCATGGTGCGGGCGGCGGACGCCGCCGCCCATTTCGGGCTGACGGGGCTGATTGTGACGCCCGGTCCGGACATGGTGTGGCTGTGCGGCTACCAGCCCCCTGCGGCCACCGAGCGGCTGACCGCCCTGGTGGTGGCGCCGGGGCGGCGGCCGCGGCTGCTGGTGCCCGTACTGGAACAGCCGGATGCGGAGCGGGCGGCCGGTGCGGGGGCGATGGACGTGGCGGGATGGACCGATGGTGCCGACCCGTACGAGGAGCTGTCCAAGTGGCTCGAGCCGGAAGGACGTTACGGAACGTCGGACGCGACCTGGGCGATGCATCTGCTGGGGCTCCAGCGGACGCTGCCGGGGAGCGCCTACCGGGCGCTGTCGGAGGTGCTGCCGATGCTGCGCGCGGTCAAGGATGCGCACGAGGTGGCGAGGCTGGCGGCGGCCGGGGCGGCGGCGGATGCGGCGTACGAGGACATCCTGGGGGTGCGCTTCGCCGGGCGGCGGGAGTCAGAGGTGGCCGCGGACCTCTCGCGGCTGATGATCGAGCACGGTCACAGCCAGGTGGACTTCACGGTCGTGGGGTCCGGCCCCAATGGCGCCGATCCGCACCACGAGGCCGGGCATCGGGTCATCGAGGACGGTGACATGGTCGTCCTCGACTTCGGCGGGCTCAAGGACGGCTACGGGTCGGACACCACCCGGACCGTGCACGTCGGGGAGCCGGGGGCCGAGGAGCGCAAGGTGCACGACATCGTGCGGGAGGCGCAGCAGGCGGCGTTCGAGGCGGTCCGCATCGGTGTCGCGTGCCAGGACATCGACCGGGTGGCCAGGAGGGTCATCAAGGCGGCGGGGTACGGCGAGTACTTCATCCACCGGACCGGGCACGGGATCGGGGTGACCACGCATGAGCCGCCGTATCTGGTGGAGGGCGAGCATCTCCCCCTGGTGGCGGGCATGTGCTTCTCGATCGAACCGGGCATCTATCTGCCGGGGCGCTTCGGGGTGCGGATCGAGGACATCGTGACGTGCACGGAGTCGGGCGGGCGGCGGCTGAACCAGACGGAGCGGGGGATGGCGGTGGTGCGGTAGGCGGGGCAGGGGGCGCGGGGCACGGCCCCACGCCCCTGGCGCATCGGTTCCGGTTACGGCACCAGGACCACCTTTCCCATCGTGGCGCGGGTCTCCAGGGCGCGATGGGCGGCGGCCGCCTCCGCCAAGGGGAAGCGCTGGACCGCCGGGACGAGCCGGCCCGCCGCCGCCTCGGCGAGGGCCTCGGTCTCCAGGGTGCGGACCGGGTTGTCGCCGCCCACCTTGGCGAGCATGGGCGGGCCGAGGACCGGCTCGGACGTGATGCCGCGGGCCGCGAGCTCGCCGTCCGCGAACTCCAGGGGGCCGCCGGTGACGAGGCCGCCGGCGGACCACCCGAAGACCAGGTGGCGGCCTCCGGGCGCCAGGAGGTCCACGGCGGCGCGGCCGGGGGCGCCGCCGACCGAGTCGAAGACGACGGTGGCGCCGGGGGCGCGGCGGGCGTCGAGGAAGGCCCGTACCAGGGAGGGCCAGCCGTCGTCGGTGTAGTCGACGGCGAGGTCGGCGCCCAGTTCGCGGACCCGCGCGGCCTTGGCCGGGCCGCCGGCCAGGCCGATGACCGTGGCGCCGGTGTTCCTGGCGTGCTGGACGAGGAGCGAACCGATGCCGCCGGCGGCAGCCGGGACGATCGCGATGTCGTCGGCCGTGAGGCCGGCGAAGCGCAGGATGCCCATGGTGGTGCGGCCGGTGCCGATCATGGCGACGGCCTGGCCCGCGTCGAGCCCGTCGGGTACGGGATGCAGGCGGTCGGCGGCGACCACGGCCAGCTCGGCGTAGCCGCCGGGGGCCGTGCCCAGGTGGGCGACCACGCGCCGGCCGAGCCAGGCGGGGTCGGTGCCCTCGCCCAGGGCGTCGACGGTGCCGGAGACCTCGCGTCCGGGCACGGTCGGCAGCTCGGGAAGGGGCACCGGGCCGCCTGCGAGCCCCTCCCGCAGAGCCGTGTCCAGAAGGTGAACACCGGCCGCGGCCACGGCGATACGGACCTCACCGGTGCCCGGCCGGGGGTCGTCGACGGTCTCGTGGCGGAGGTTGGCTGCGGGACCGAAGGCGTGCAGTCGTATCGCGTGCATGGCGGGCTACTCCTCGAAGGACGGCGGGCCGTGGGAACAGGGCGCGAAGCGCGGGCAGTGGGACCGCCCGGCTGCCGCCACCCTGCTACCTCAGGTTCGGTTGAGGTCAATGCCCTGCCGTCGACAGAGGGTTGTCCACAGGCCGCGGGTGTCCACGGACGGGGTTGTCCACAGGCCGGGGCGATTGTCAGTGGGGTGGTTCACGATGGTCCGCAGACGGTGCCCGGACGGTCTGCGGGCGTCATGACGAGCGGGAAAGGCGGTGATCGCGTGGCAGGGCGCGGCAAGGAGACGGTGCGGGCGGTGCGGTGGCCCGAGGTGCGGTTGCCGGAGCTGCGGCCGTACGACGGCGGGGCGCTGGAGTCCGAAGGGGACTACGACGGCCTGGAGTTCGCGGACGCCGACTGGGCGGGGCAGACGGCGCACGGTGCGCGGTTCATGGACTGCGCGGTGCGGCGGTGCGCGCTGGACGAGACGGTGCTCAGCCGGGCCCGGCTCATCGACACCGTGCTGAGCGGGGTGCGCGGGGTCGGTACGGATCTGTCGCAGGCATCACTGCGCGATGTGGAGGTGGCGGACGCCCGGCTCGGCGGGACGCAGCTGCACGGTGCGGTGCTGGAGCGGGTCGTGGTGCGCGGCGGGAAGATCGACTTCCCGAATCTGCGCCAGGCGAGGCTGCGGGACGTGGCCTTCGAGGGGTGCGTGCTGGTCGAGGCGGATTTCTCGGGCGCGGAGCTGGAGCGGGTGACCTTCGAGGACTGCACCCTGGCGCGGGCGGATTTCACCGGGGCCCGGATGAAGGACGTCGATCTGCGGGGTGCGGCCGCGCTCGACATCGCGCGGGGCATCGACCGGCTGTCGGGCGCGGTGATCAGCGCGGCCCAACTCCTCGATCTGGCCCCGGCGTTCGCCGCGCAGATAGGTGTACGGGTGGAGTGAGCGCCCCGGTCGACAGGGGTCCGGTCAGACGCGGGGGAAGCGGACCTGGAGGTCCCAGACGACAGGGTTGTCGCCGAGGCTTTCGTGCAGATCGGTGAGGTCGGCGATCAGATCGTGCAGAAAGTCCCGGGCCTCGCGGCGCAGGGCGGCGTGGTTGAAGGTGAGCGGCGGCTCGTCGGCCGGCATCCAGTCGGCGGCGATGTCCACCCACCCGAAGCGGCGCTCGAACAGCATCCGGTCGGTGGATTCGGTGAAGTCCAGCTCGGCGTGCACCGGGCGGGCCGAGCGGCTGCCGCGCGGGTCGGTATCGAGCTGCTCGACGATGTCGCACAGGGCCCAGGCGAAGTCGAGGACGGGCACCCAGCCCCAGGCGGTGGACAGCTCGCGGTCCTCCTTGGTGTCGGCGATATAGACGTCGCCGCAGAAGAGGTCGTGCCGCAGGGTGCGCACATCCACGGTCCGGTAGTCCAGCTGTGCGGGGTCCGGAAAGCGAGGGGAGAGGGAGTAGCCGAGGTCGATCACGTCATTGATGGTGTCACGCCGGCCGGGCGTCACGGCAGCAGCCGCTGCTCCTTGGCGACCGCGACCGCGCCCGCGCGGGTGTCCACGCCGAGCTTGTCGTAGATCCGGCCCAGGTGCGTTTTGACGGTGGCCTCGCTGATGAAGAGGGCGCGGGCGATCTCGCGGTTGCCCAGGCCCCGGGCGAGCTGGCCGAGGATGTCGCGTTCCCGGTCGGTGAGCGTGGGGCGGGGGCTGCGCATCCGGGCCAGTACGCGATGGGCGACCGGCGCGGAGAGGGCGCTGCGGCCCTGGGCGGCGGCGTGGATGGCGGCGAAGAGTTCCTCGGGCCGCTCGGCCTTGAGGAGATAGCCGGTGGCGCCGGCCTCGATGGCGCGGGTGATGTCGGCGTCGGTGTCGTAGGTGGTCAGGACCAGGACATGGGGGGAAGAACGCCGTGTGCATGACCGGACCCAGCCACCGGGCGTCGGGATTCGGATCCGGCGCCGGGGGCTGCGGGGCGCGATGCGGGGATTCCTGCCACGGTCGTGTGACCGTCTCGGTATGTTCCTGCTTCAACGCGCTGTGCCGGGACCTTCGCCCTGGTCTTACCTGCGCTCTGCGAGGCGTTTAGCCTGTCCGCCCGTCCGGCGGCCAGGGTGTTCTGAGCGGCGTTGTCGTCACGGTCGTGGACGGTCCCGCATTCCTTGCACGTCCATTCCCGGACGTGGAGGGGTTTGGGGCCGTCCTTGATGCCGCAGACCGAGCAGACCTGGGAGGTCGGCTCGAAGCGTCCGATCTTCCCGAAGTACCGGCCGTGCTTGACAGCCTTGTACGCCAGCATGCCGACGAACGCCGACCATCCGGCATCATGCACCGACTTGGCCAGCCGCGTGCGGGCGAGCCCGGACACCGCAAGGTCCTCCACATACACCGCTTGGTTGTCGCGGATGATCTGGGTGGATGCCTTGTGGTGCCAGCCCCGGCGGCGGTCGGCCACGCGGGCGTGCTGCCGCGCGACCTTGATACGGGCCTTGGTCCGGTTCTTCGATCCTTTCGCCTTGCGGGACAAGTCCCGCTGCAGTCGCTTGAGCTTCTTCTCGGCGCGGCGCAGGAACTTCGGGGAGCTGATGCGGGTGCCGTCGGAGAGCACGGCGAAAGTGGACAGGCCCAGGTCGATGCCCACTTCGGTGTCCAGCTCGGGGAGGATGTCCGGCTCGGTCTCCACCACGAAGCTCAGGAAGTACCGGCCACAGGCATCCTTGGTCACGGTCAGGGACGTCGGCGCGGCCGGCAGGGTCCGGGACCACTTGAGGACAAGTCCGCCGACTTCACATACGGCAGCCCCGCCGCGTGTGCTTCCCTCCGGTCACGCAAGCAGTCGTTCCACACCACACGGGCACACCCGAACGCCCGGGCCAGCGCGGTGCGCTGCGGGGCATCCGGGTAGGCCCGGTAGGAGTAGCGGAGCTGCATGACCAACACGCTATCCGCACCCACTGACAACGCCCCGAGCCAGAAAGAACGTTCACGTAACAGCGCAGGCCAGAGCAGTCCTGCGAGGCATTCATCCCCGGCGTGAACGCCGGGGCCTTCTGCAAGATCCCCGGTAACCCGGGCGGAGAGCGGCCCGTATCAACCGATCGGCTGATACCGGTATCCCCCATCATGCACGGCCACCGCAGCCGGTACGCCGACCCGTGCGGCCCCCTACGCCTCCGACGATGGCTACATGAACCAGATGAACCCGATGGATCCGAAGAACTCTACGGACTCGACGGACTCGATGACCCCGGTCTCGGTCTCGATCCCGAAGAGGCTCTCGCTCCGCGCCCGGATCGTCACCGGTGCCGCCGCCGTCGCCCTGGTGGGCGCGGGCACCTTCGGCGCCGTGTCCGCGACCGCCGCCCCGGCCCCGAGCGCCGCCAAGCCCGCGGCCGCGCCCGCCGCCGCCCCGGCCACCGACACCAAGAACCTCACCCACACCACCCACCTCACCCTCGCCGCAGCCACCAAGGCCGCACAGGCCGCTCTGGACGCGGCGGCAAAGGCGGGCCAGAAGGTCTCGGTCGCCGTCGTGGACCGCAACGGCACCACGCTGGTCCAGCTGCGCGGCGACGGGGCCGGCCCGCAGTCGTACGAGTCGGCCGCGAAGAAGGCCTTCACCGCCGTCTCCTGGAACGCCCCCACCTCCGAGCTGGTCAAGCGCCTCGACCAGGCACCCACCCTCAAGGACATCCCCGGCACGCTCTTCCTGGCGGGCGGCGCCCCGGTGCGGTCGCAGGACGCGCCGATCGCGGGAATCGGTGTGGCGGGCGCGCCGAGCGGCGCCGCCGACGAACAGTTCGCACAGGCCGGCGCGCAGGCACTCGGCGAGTAGCCGCACCGCGCACACCGCTACGGCAGCGTCAGCACCCGCGGACCGTCCTCCGTGATGGCGACGGTGTGCTCGAAGTGGGCAGCGCGGCCGCCGTCCGCGGTACGCAGCGTCCAGCCGTCGTCCGCGACGTAGTACGCGTTGCGGCCGCCGGCGAGCAGCATCGGCTCGATGGCGAGCACCAGACCGTGGCGGAGGACGAGACCGCGGCCGGGGCGGCCGTCGTTGGGGACGGACGGGTCCTCGTGCATGCGGCGGCCGATGCCGTGCCCGCCGAAGTCCTCGGGGATGCCGTACCCGGCCGCCCGTCCGACACTGCCGATGGCGTGCGAGATGTCCCCGATCCGGGCGCCGACCACGGCCGCGGCAATGCCCGCCTCGAGCGCCTGCCGGGTGGTCTCCATCAGCCGTATGTCCTCGGGGCGGGGCGTGCCGACGGTGAAGCTGACGGCCGCGTCGCCCGCCCAGCCGTCCACCACCGCGCCGCAGTCGATGCTGACCAGGTCGCCGTCGCACAGCCGGTAGGAGTCCGGTACGCCGTGCACGATCGCGTCGTTGACGGAGGCGCAGATGACGGCGGGGAAGGGGGTGGCGGCGAAGGAGGGCCGGTAGCCGAGGAACGGCGAGGTGGCCCCCGTCTCGCGCAGGACCGTACGGGCGACCTCGTCCAGATCCATCAGCCGGACGCCCGGCGCGGCCGCCGCGCGCGCCGCCGCCAGCGCGTCGGCGACCACCCGCCCGGCCACCCGCATGGCCTCCAGCGAGGCATCCGTCTTGATCTCCACCATGAGCACGACCTTCCAGCGGCGACGGGCCCGCCCTGGGGCCCGCCGGCGCGTACGGCCACGCGGCGACAGCAGCCACGCGGCAACAGCAACAGCAACGGCAACACAAGCCCTACCGGTAAACAAATACCGGTATTTCTTTACCGGTATTAGTATCACGGGCATGGTGCGAACTCCACTGACCCCCTGGGAACGCGAACGCGGCGAGCGGCTGGGCGCGCTGCTGCGGGCGGCGCGCGGCGAACGGAGCATGGTCGACGTGGCGGCGGGGGCGGGGCTGTCCGCCGAAACGCTGCGGAAGATCGAGACCGGCCGGGCGCCGACCCCGGCGTTCTTCACGGTTGCCGCGCTGGCCGGGACGCTCGGGCTGTCGCTGGACGAGGTGGCGGCGCTGGCCACCCCGCCCGAAGCGGAGCCCGAAGCCGTGGCGGACGCCGCCGCCTGAGGCGGGCGGCGCAGCGGCGGGGCGGCCGAGCCCCGCAAGACGCGCCGGAACGCGTCGCAGAAAGCACCGAGGGCCGGCCCCCAAAGGGAACCGGCCCTCGGCCGAGCGCGGCCGGCCACGGCCACGCGCGGTCACGTCAGAGGGTCACCTCAGACGTTGACGCCGAAGTCCTGCGCGATGCCCGCCAGACCCGAGGCGTAACCCTGGCCCACCGCGCGGAACTTCCACTCCGTGCCGTTGCGGTAGAGCTCGCCGAAGACCATGGCGGTCTCGGTCGCCGCGTCCTCGCTGAGGTCGTAGCGGGCGATCTCGGCGCCGCCGGCCTGGTTGACGATGCGGATGTAGGCGTTGCGCACCTGGCCGAAGTTCTGGCTGCGGCTCTCGGCGTCGTAGATGGAGACCGGGAAGACGATCTTGTCGATGTCGGCGGGCAGGCCCGCCAGGTTGACATTGATCTGCTCGTCGTCGCCCTCGCCCTGGCCGGTGACGTTGTCACCGGTGTGGACGATGGTCTGGTCCGGCGTCGCCTTGTTGTTGAAGAAGACGAAGTGCTGGTCCGAGAAGACCTTGCCGTTGCCGTTGACCGCGATCGCGCTCGCGTCCAGGTCGAAGTCCGTGCCGGTGGTGGTGCGGACGTCCCAGCCGAGGCCGACCGTGACGGCGGTCAGGCCCGGCGCCTCCTTGGTGAGGGAGACGTTGCCGCCCTTGGACAGGCTTACAGCCATGGGAAGTCCCTTTCCTTGTCAATGCGTCAATTCGTCGCGTCGTCGAGTGGCGGAGCACGAGGTGCCGAAGCATCCGGCTTCGCACTGCGGACGACGCTACCGTCACCCACCACAACGCCGTCAGGGGACCGGGAGGTTCCAGCTGGCTTTACTTACTTTGCCGAATCCTGATGCGGACCCCTGGTCACGGAGTCGAAAAGCGGGTGACGGGCTCCCGGAATACGCGGGATCATAGGACGCATGTCCGGGCCCTATGTCATCCGCGGTTCGGTCGCCCTCCCGGAGGCCGAGCTCGTCTGGCGTTTCTCGCGGTCCTCCGGTCCGGGCGGCCAGCACGTCAACACCAGCGACAGCCAAGTGGAGCTGCGCTTCGACCTCGTCAAGACGCAGGCGCTGCCCGAGGTGTGGAAGGCGCGCGCCCTGGAGCGGCTGGCCGGCCGTCTGGTCGACGGCGTGCTGTCCGTACGGGCCTCCGAACACCGTTCCCAGTGGCGCAACCGCGAGACCGCGGCCGTCCGGCTGGCGGCCCTGCTCGCCGAGGCCACGGCCCCGCCGCCCAAGCCGCGCCGCAAGTCGCGCATCCCACGCGGCATCAACGAGCGTCGGCTGCGCGAGAAGAAGCAGCGCGGCGAGACCAAGCGCGGCCGCTCGGGCCGCGATTGGGGCTAGAGCCGCGACGGCTGGAGGCGGCTTCGCGCGGTCGGCGGCGCGGATCACCCCAGGTGGCGGTATTTGCCCCGGAAGTACGTGAGCGGCCCGGCGTCGGTGCTCAGGGTCGACGCGGTCAGTACGCGGCCGATGACGAGCGTGTGATCGCCGGCCGGCACCCGCTGCTCGGTCCGGCACTCCAGCGTGGCGAGTGCCCCGCCGATGAGCGGCGCGCCGGCCGCTTCGCCCTGTACGTGCGGAATATCCGCAAAGAGCAGTCGGTCGCTGATGCGGCCCTTCATCGCGAATCGCCCGGCGATGTGCCGCTGGCTCTCCGCGAGCACCGAGACGGCCCACAGCGGCTGGTGCGCGAGCAGGTCATCCATGCGCGAGTCGTTGCGAACGCTCACCATCACCAGCGGCGGTTCGAGGGAGACGGACAGGAACGCGGTGGCGGTCATGCCGACGTCCTCGCCGCGCGGACCGTCCTCCGGGTCGTGGGCCGTGATCAGCACCACGCCTGCGGCGAGGCGGGACAGGGCGGCGCGGAATTCGTCATCACTCACCCCAACAGAATGCGGGATCGGCGCGCCGCCCGGCGCGGGCGCGAGGGAAACGACGGGTACGGCTTGGGCGGCGGGCCCGGAGGCCGCCGCATCGGCAGAGGGAGTCGTCGCATCGGCAGGGGTTTTCGTGAACACGCCATGAACGCTAACGTCGCCCGGCCCTGCCGCGCATCGGGCGCCGGGACCACCTGCGCCCTAGGTCGGACGACGGAGGCCGCCGGTATCTGTCCGAATTTGCGTTCAGGAAGTGCAAGTGCGGCGCGAAAGGGCCACGGAAATGCCGTTTGACGAGGCCCTTCGAAGATCATCAATATCCCTTTTCAGCTTGTGACTTGAGTCACAGCGCGCGGTAATTGTTGACCCTGTGTACCGAGTGAACAGCTCACTGTGATTCAGTGAGCGAAGAAAGAGCGTGGAATCGGGCGATCGAAGAATCCTGGAGTTGCTGTCGAGGTCTCAGGGAGAGCGAGCGATGGAGACCGAGTCGGAGCCATACGTCCGTCTTGCGACCCTGCGGCAGCTGCACCAAGTGGTCGCCGAACTGAATACCGCACGCAGCCTTGCGGACACCTTGCAGTCGGTTGCCGACGGCGTGATCGCGGGGCTGGGCTATGAACTGGCGGCGGTCAATCTCGTCCAGCCGGACGGCGATCTCGTCGTCGCGGCGGTGGCCGGCAGCGCGGGTGCCGAGGCGCTGATGGCGGGGCGGGTCGGATCCCGGTCCTCCTGGGAACGCCGGCTGTCCATGGGGGAGCGGTGGGGCGACCTGTGCTTCATCCCGCACACCGAGGGCTGGGTGCTGGACGACGACGATGTCCCGCAGTGGCACACGGCCGGGCCCGCGCCGCGGTTCCCCGACGAGTGGCATCCCATGGACCGGCTGTTCGCGCCGATGTACTCCCAGGCCAACGGCCGTGGCGAGCTGCTCGGCGTGATCTCCGTCGACCGGCCGCGCACAGGCCGGCGCCCCGGCGCCTGGGGGCGCGAGGCGCTGCAGATGTACGCGTTCCAGGCCGCCATCGCGATCAGCAACGCCCGGCTGCGGGCCAACATGCAGCGCGCCCTGGTCCGCCTTGAGCGCGAGCAGCAGGCCCTGCGCGCCAGCGAGGAAAGCTTCCGGCAGGCCTTCGAGTACGCGCCGAGCGGTATGGCCGTCGCGGAAATGGGCGGTGACCAGCACGGACGGCTGCTGCGCACCAATGACGCGCTCTGCCGGCTGCTGGGCCGCCCGGCCTCCGCGATGCGCCGCTACTCCTTCTCGGACCTGGTGCATCCCGAGGACATCGGAACCCTGCTGCGGACGTCGGCCGAGGGCGGCCGCGCCGAGCTGCGGCTGGCCCGGCGCGACGGGACCTATGTCTGGGTCTCGCTGCGCAATTCCGTGGTCGCCGACACCGCCGACGGGCCCCGGTTCCTGCTCACCCACGTCGAGGACATCGAGGACCGCAAGCGTCATGAGCTGCAGCTCGCGCACCGCGCCAGCCATGACTCGCTGACCGGCCTGCCCAACAGCGCCGAGCTGCGCGCCCGGCTCGGCGCCCGGCTGTGCTCCCGGCCGCCGGGCTCGGCGGCCGACGCCTACGCCTCCTCGGCCACCCTCACGGCGGACCCGGGTGGTCCGCATGCCTTCCGGCCGGGCGGCAAGGAACCGTTCGACGGCGGACCCGGCGGCTACGACCACCATGTGCCCACCGTCGACCCCACGGAGGGCCCGGATGACGACGGTGCCAAGGGGCTCGCGGTCCTCTTCTGCGACCTCGACGGTTTCAAGTCGATCAACGACCGCTTCGGGCACCACACGGGCGACGCGGTGCTGATCGAGGTCGCCCGCCGGCTGACCAGCGGCGTCCGGGACGGCGATACGGTCGCCCGGCTGGGCGGCGACGAGTTCGTGGTGCTGGCGGACGGTCTGGGCACCGCCGACGCCCAGGACCTCGCGGTGCGGCTGCGGAACGCGATCATCCCGCCGATCCGGGTGGACGGCCGGGCGGTGCGGGTCGGCGCCAGCTTCGGCATCGGCTGGGCGAGCTGCGGGATGACCGCCGAGGAGGTCCTGGCCTCGGCCGACCAGCGGATGTACGTCGAGAAGCGGTCCCGCTCGAAGGCGAACCGCCGGGCGGGGTGAGCCGCAACGGACGGGCCCCGCTGCCCTCGCGCGGCGCATTGACGCGTATCTCACACGCGCCGCATACCCACCGCATTCCACCCCGGCCCACCAGCCGTTCACCGATCTGTAGCGATCTTGTGGCTCTCCCGGCTCGGTGTGGGCATGCCCCGAAGGGGTAGGCTGCGCCGATGCGGCGCGCTGCCGACGGGGGCCCGGAACAGACAGATCGTGCAGCCGACGCGCATGCGTATCTACGCAGACCGACGCGTACACCTCGCTTGGGAGTGACACGGAATGACGGCCGGCAACAACGGCGCGGACACGCCGGAGAACGACGACCCGTTCGGCTACCTCTACCGCTCGGAGGGCGGCGACGGTGGCGCACCGGGCTCGGCGGCCGGTGGGCCGGCGCGGCAGCCGGGAGTCCCGAGAACCTCCTACAACCAGGTGCGGGCGGTCGGTGAGCGGCAGTACGGGGGCCAGCAGAACGCGCACTACGCCGCTCCCGAGACGCTGCCGGGCGGTGAGCGGACGCGTTCGGTCCCGGCCCAGGGCTACGACCAGGAGCCCCGGCGCAGCCGTAACGGGCTGCTGATCGGTGCCGTCGCGGTGGTCGCGGTGGTGTGCATAGGCATCGGCGTGGCGATGCTCACCAACGGCAACAAGGACTCGGACGACACCGCGAACAAGCCGGGCCCGGCGGCCGGCGACTCGGTGGCCCCCAGCAAGGAGCCCGACGCCAAGCCCACTCCCGCTGAGCTCCCCAAGCAGGACGCGGGCAGCCTGCGGCTCGACGGCGGCGCCACCACCGCCAAGGACATACCGGGCGCGCGCTCGGCGAACGGCACCTATGTCGCGGGGATGAACACCCCGGGCGCCTCGGCCACTTGGACGGTCGACGTCGACAAGAAGGGCACGTACAAGCTCTATGTCGACTACGGCGTGCCCGGCAAGGACGCCAATCTCACGCTGACCGTGAACAGCAAGGTCGACCCCCGGCCCATTTCCCTGAAGAACTTCGCGCATGCCCCGGAGGGGGCCTGGGACAAGGGCTGGACCGAGTCCTGGTCGCTTGTGCAGCTCAACGCGGGCACCAACACCATCAAGATGTCCTGTGAGAGCGGCAATCAGTGCGATGTGAATCTTGAGAAGGTGTGGCTCGCGGACAAGGGCAAGAAGTAGCGGGCTCGGCGCCGCCACCCGCCCCTCGACGCCAACACCCCCTCCAGCACTGGTGTTTCACGTGAAACGTCCGGTTCACGCCGCCGTCGGATGATCCGTTACTACGACCCGCGGCAGCAGCTCCTCATACGTCGCCGGATCGAACTCGCCCGCGGCCGCGGCCCGTACCGTCGCGGCCGACAGCGCCACCGCGCGGGTCAGCCGGTCCGGCCACGGCAGATCCTCCACCAGCCCCGACAGCAGCCCCGCCACCGCCGAATCGCCGGCGCCCGTCGGATTGCCCGCGATACGCCGCGGCGGGGCGGCCTGCCAGGCGCCGTCCGCGGTGACCGCGAGCATGCCCTTTGCGCCCAGTGAGGCGGCCACCGCATGGGCGCCCCGGCGGCGGGCGTCGCGGGCGGCGCGCAGCGGTTCGGTGCTGCCGGTGAGGGCGGCCAGCTCATCGGCGTTGGGTTTGGCGAGATCGGGGCGGGCGGCCAGCCCCCGGCGCAGCGGTTCGCCGCTGGTGTCCAGCAGGACCGGCACCCCGGCGGCGTGGGCGGCGCGGGTGAGCCGGGCGTAGACATCGACCGGGACGCCCGGGGGGAGGCTGCCACACAGGGCCACCGCCCGTGCCTCGCCGAGCAGTTCGCGGTAGGTGCCGAGGAAGGTGTCCCATTCGGCGGGCGAGACGGTCGGGCCCGGTTCGTTGAGCTGGGTGGTGTCGCCGGTGGCCCGGTCGACGACGGCGACGGTGCGGCGGGTGGCGCCGCCGACCGGCACCAGGGCGTCGGTGACCTCGCTCTCCTGGGAGAGCAGGGCGCGCAGCGCCTGGCCCGTGCCGCCGCCCGCGAAGCCGGTGGCGACCG
This sequence comes from Streptomyces chattanoogensis, assembly GCF_001294335.1. Lineage (GTDB taxonomy): Bacteria > Actinomycetota > Actinomycetes > Streptomycetales > Streptomycetaceae > Streptomyces > Streptomyces chattanoogensis. Next base: position 145,789 of record NZ_LGKG01000013.1, on the reverse strand, counting down.
TGCGGTGGCCGAGCGCGGCCAGGACCCGGGCGACGTTCAGGCCCTTGCCGCCGGGGCGTTCGGTGACTTCGGCGATCCGGTTGGTGGTGTGGGTACGGAGCCGGGGCAGCCGATAGGTGATGTCCAGTGCGGCGTTCAGCGTGACCGTGAGGATCATGGTTCCCCCTCCCGCGCCGTGCTCGGACGGCTGTGCCGGTGGGTGGCAGCCGTTGGCCGGGCAGTCGTTGGCCCGGAGTACGGACCGAGGTCGGGCAACCGCGTTCGGCGGTGGCATGCGGACAAGTGCGCGAGCGATCATGCCATCGCCGGTGGTGGTTGGCCCAGACCCGGTTCAGCCGCAGGTTGGCGGGGAACCGGCCGCCAGGGGGCGTCGGCCGGTCACCGCGCCGTGGTGTCCGTCCGGTCAGGCCCCTCCGGGACGTACCAGCCATGCGCCCTGGCGCATCACGCCGACCAGGTCGTATCCGGCGTCCAGCACCACCAGGTCGGCGTCCTTGCCGGCCGCCAGGGACCCCACCCGGTCGTCGATGCCGAGCAGTCGGGCGGGGTTGGCCGACAGCGCCTGGACGGCCTGATCCACCGTCAGGCCGTCGACCGTGACGGCCCGCTTGAAGGCGCGGTCCAGGGTGAGCGTGGACCCGGCGATGGAACCGGCCGTCGGCCCCTCGCTGATCCGCGCGACGCCGTCCTTCACCTCGACCCGCATCGGGCCGAGCGGATACATCCCGTCGGTCATCCCTGCCGCGCCCATCGCGTCCGTGATGAAGGCGGCGCGCTCGGCGCCGGCGGAGCGGAAGGCCAGCTGGAGCACCGCGGCATGCAGATGCGTGCCGTCGTTGATCAGCTCCACGGTGATCCGCTCGTCCTCCAGGAGGGCCGCGACCGGGCCCGGCGCGCGGTGGCCCAGGCCCGGCATCGCGTTGAAGAGGTGCGTGGCCACGGTCGCGCCCGCGTCGACGGCCTCGCGGGTGGCGTCGTAGGAGGCATCGGTGTGGCCGATGGCCGCGATGATGCCGGCGTCGGCGAGCAGCCGTACGGACTCGAGGCCGCCGGGCAGCTCCGGGGCGACGGTCATCATCCGGGCGGCGCCGTGCGCGGCGTCGATCAGCTTGCGGACCGCGGCCGGGTCGGGGTCGCGCAGCAGGCCGGGCTGGTGGGCGCCGCAGCGGCCGGGGGAGATGAACGGGCCCTCGAAGTGGATACCGGCCAGATCGCCCTGCTGGACGAGCTCGGCGAGCACCGCGGCCTGCCGGGAGAGGTCGTCGAGGGCGCCGGTGACGGTGGAGGCGACCATCGAGGTGGTGCCGTGGCGCCGGTGGGTGTCGACGACCGTCAGGCATTCCTCGGGGTCCGCGGAGGAGAAGGAGCCGCCGCCTCCGCCGTGGAGATGCATATCGACGAAACCGGGCACGACGAGATGGCCCGGGAGGTCGAGGACCTCGGTGTCCGGATCGCGGGGGAGGCCGCCGTCCGCGTCGAGGTCCCGGCTACGGATATCGGCGATCCGGGTGCCCTCGACGGTGATCCGGCCGCTGTCGACGGTGCCGGTCGGGCGGGCGATCCGGGCGCCCGCCAGAACGGTGCGCCGGGGCTGCGCGGGCCGGGCCGGGGAACGGTGCAGTGCCATCAGGCGGTTACCTCCGTGGAGAGAAGATCCCAGGCGAGCAGTCCTGCGCCCAGGCACCCGGCCGCGTCCCCGAGGGCCGCCGGAACGATCGAGGGGACCGGCTGGAACGTAACGCGCCGGCGGACCGCTTCCCGCAGAGGCACGAACAGCGTGTCGCCCGCCTCGGCGAGTCCGCCGCCGATGATCAGCAGCTCGGGGTCGAGCAGGGTGAGCCCGGTGACCAGGCCGTCGGCGAGGGCGTCCACGGCGTGGTGCCAGACGGTGCGGGCGCGCTCGTCGCCCGATTCCACGGCCTTGGCCGCGTCCGCCGCACCGGCCTGCGGATCGCCGCAGACCGCCGCCCAGTCCCGGCCGACCGCGGCGGCCGAGGCCAGCGTCTCCAGACAGCCGCGCTGTCCGCAGCCGCACTCCCGCCCGCCGGGCCGTACGACGATGTGGCCGATCTCGCCCGCGCTGCCGTGTGCGCCCGCCTCGATCCGGCCGTTGATGCCGATGGCGCCCGCGATGCCCGTACCGAGCGGTACGAACAGGAACCGGCCGGCGTCCCTTCCCGCGCCGATCCGGCCCTCCGCCAGGCCCCCGGTGCGGACGTCGTGCCCGAGCGCGACCGGCACCCCGCCGAGCCGCTCGGACAGCAGGGCCCGCATGGGTACGTCCCGCCAGCCGAGGTTGGCGGAGTAGACGGCGGTGCCTGACGCCTCGTCAACGATGCCGGGGACCGCGACGCCGGCGGCCGCTGCCGCGGCGCCGAACCGTGTCCGGCCGAGCTCCTGCAGCTCGGCGGCGAATCCGAGGATCGTCCGGATCACCGCCTCGGCCCCGCGCTCGCGGCCGGTGGGGCGCCGCGCCTCGTGGAGCAAAGTGCCGTCCGCCCCTACGAGGGCGGCTTTCATCCCGGTGCCGCCCACATCCAGGGCGATGACGTTTCTCACGGCAACAGTTTTGCGCGATCCCCCATAAAAGGTCTAGTCCACTCACCGTATCTGTGGCCCCTTGCGCCTGTTCGGCCTGGTCGGCGCCCGGTCTCGTGATCTTTGCGTGGGCAGGGCGATATCGAAGAGAGACTTCCGGTGGTGTAGACCTTGTGGAGACATGCGAGAAACACTCGCAGTTCATTGCGGTGGAGGGTGATCCCCGACACCGAGATGGACCCGGCACATACAGAATTTCGGGACAAGGCGGTAATCAACGGTGCAGCGGCGGTACTTGAGCCTGACGGCGGCGGGAATTGCCACCGTCATGACCCTCACTCTCACCGGCTGTGGAGCCGGCTCGGGCGACGGCGACGTCACGCTCAAGCTCATCGCGGCGGACTACGGCGACAGTGAGGCCAACAGCTCCCGGCACTACTGGGACAACCTCGCTCACGAGTTCGAGAAGAAGAACCCCGGCATCAAGGTCGACGTCGACGTCTACAGCTGGACCGAGGTCGACAAGAAGGTCGAGGACCTGGTCAAGGCGGGCAAGGCCCCCGACATGGCGCAGGTGGGCGCGTACGCCGACTACGCCGCCCGCCACCAGCTCTACAGCACGGACAAGCTGCTCTCCATACCCACCGAGGCCGACTTCACCCCGGGCATATCGGACGCCGGGGAATACAACCGGGTGCAGTACGGCATGCCGTTCGGCGCCAGCACCCGGCGGCTCTTCTACAACAAGAAGCTCTTTGCCAAGGCGGGCATCACCAGCCCCCCGAAGACCTGGGACGACATCGCCCACGACGCCCAGCTGCTCAAGGAGCACGGCGTGAAGATGCCCTTCGCGCTGCCGCTCGGCCCGGAGGAGACCCAGGCCGAGACGCTGCTGTGGATGCTCGGCGGGGGCGGCGGCTACACCGACACCATCGGCAAGTACACGATCGACTCGCCGCAGAACATCCGGACCTTCCAGTGGCTGCAGAAGAACCTCGTCGCCAAGGGCCTGACCGGCGAGGCCCCCGCCGACGTCAACCGCGCCGATGCCTTCCAGGGCTTCGCCGACGGTGACGTGGGCATGCTCAACGGCCACCCCACCCTGATGAAGCAGGCCGAGGCCAAGGGCGTCGACTACGGGACCACCGAACTCCCCGGCATCGACGGCAAGGCCAAGACCACCATGGGCGTCGCCGACTGGATGATGGCCTTCAAGCAGCCCGGCCACCGCAGCGAGGTCGGCAAGTTCCTCGACTTCGTCTACACCACGAAGAACGTGCTGAAGTTCTCCAGCACCTACGGGCTGCTGCCGGTCACCTCCTCCGCCTCCCAGGCGATGATGTCCGACGACAAGTACAGCAAGCTGCACGGCTTCCTCGAGCAGCTCCCGCACGCCCAGTTCTACCCGGCCGACAAGACCTCCTGGCCGCTGGTCTCCAAGACTCTCAAGGCAAAGATGGGCGCCGCCGTGGGCCCCCGCGGCAACCCGTCCGCCGTGCTCACCGACATCCAGAACACCGCGGACGCGGCGGACAACACCGTCGGCTGACGGCGCACGCGGCCGCCGGGGCCGCCCGGCCGGGCACTGTCCGACCGTGGGCTTATCGTGGGAATGTGATGACGGGCGGTACGGAGACGACGGGCGACGGCGCGGGCACTGCGGACGGTGCCGGCGCCGGTGACCGTACGGACGGGGAGGGCGGTCCCGCCGCCCCGCTCTCCTCCCGTGACGAAGCGGTGCTCGCCGTCGAGCGCCGCTCCTGGCCCGGCCCCGGCGCCAAGGAGCGCGTCATCCGAGAGCGTCTCGGTATCTCCCCGACCCGCTACTACCAGCTCCTGAACGCCCTGTTGGACGACCCCCGCGCGCTCGCCCACGACCCGGTCACCGTCAACCGCCTGCGCCGGATACGCGACGCCCGCCGCGCCCGCCGCTGACCCCGGCGCCCCGGCGCTGCCCTCCGGCACCCCGGTGCTCCCGTACACCCGGCGTGCGCCCAGGTCCCGCCGGTAGGGTCGGCGCCATGGGCAGCCCCGGAAACGCCGCGCCGAATTCCGAACCGACCCCGCCGACCCCGCAGTCCGCACCGCCGGCGGACGCCGCGCCGCCGCACGTCCTCCCCGCACCGGCGACCGAGGCCGGCCGCGAGGGCCTCTCCGCTCTCCTCTCCCACCCCGAACGCACCGTCATCGCCCTCGACTTCGACGGCACCCTCGCCGACATCGTCCCCGACCCCGAGAAGGCCCGCGCCCGCCCCGGCGCGGTCGCCGCCCTCGGCCGCCTCGTCCCCCGGCTGCGCGCCGCGGCCGTGATCACCGGACGTCCGGCCACCGTCGCGGTCCGCCTCGGCGCCTTCGACTCCGCCCCCGGCCTGGACCGCCTCACCGTCCTCGGCCACTACGGCGCCGAGCGCTGGGAAGCGACCACCCGCACCGTTCACGCCCCGCCACCGCACCCCGGCATCGCCGCCATACAGGCCGAACTCCCCGGCGTACTGGACGCCTCCGGCGTCTGGCGCGGCACCTGGGTGGAGACCGCCATCGAACGCAAGGGCGGCCGCGCCATCGCCATCCACACCCGCCGCGCCACCGACCCCCAAAGCGCCTTCGAACGCCTCCGCGGCCCCCTCGCCGCCCTCGCCGAACGCCACGGCCTGATCGTCGAACCGGGCCGCCTGGTCCTGGAACTCCGCCCCCCGGGCATGGACAAGGGCGTCGCCCTCGCCGACTGGATCCACGAAACCGGCGCCGCCACCGTCCTCTACGCCGGCGACGACCTGGGCGACCTGGCCGCCTTCGCCGCCGTCGAGAAACTCCGTTCCGAAGGCCTCACCGGCACCCTCGTCTGCAGCGGCAGCAAGGAGGTCACCGAACTGGCCGAGCGCGCCGACCTGGTGGTGGACGGGCCGACCGGGGTGGTGGGGCTGCTGGGCGCACTCGCGGACCGGCTGGCGGCGGACAACCCCTAGGGGGCGTTCGAACAGATCCCCTAGGGGATGGGGGCGCCCCTTGCAGGCCACAACGGGGCGGGGGCGGGTGGTATTCCCGGGGCTTGACGGTGGTTCGGGCCTGGTCGACGGTGGTTCGGGCCTGGTCGGTCGGTGGTTCGGGCCTGGTCGGTCGGTGGTTCGGGCCTGGTCGGCGGCGGTCCGTCGGACAGGCCCTAGTCCTCCTTCAGTGCCCGCAGCTGGTCCAGGAACCACTGGGCTGGCGGCAGCGCGGTGGCGGCCGCGGCGAGGCGGGCGGTGCGCTCGGACCGTTCCGTGTCGTCCATCGAGAGGGCGGTGTGCAGTGCCTCGGCGGTGGCGTTGATGTCGTACGGGTTGACGACGATCGCGTCCTCGCCCAGCTCCCAGTACGCGCCCGCTCCCCGGGAGAGCACCAGCGCACAGCCCCGGTCCGAGACCACCGGCACCTCCTTCGCGACCAGATTCATACCGTCCCGGATCGGATTGACCAGCGCCACATCCGCCAGCCGGTACGCGGCGAGCGACCGGGCGAAGTCGTCCTTGACGTGCAGCACGACGGGCTGCCAGCCCGCTGTTCCGTACTCCGCGTTGATCTCCTCGGCGAGGCGCCCGACCTGTGCCGTGTACTCCCGGTAGACGGCCAGGTCCTGCCGCGAGGGATAGGCGAAGGCGAGATGCACCACCCGCTCGCGCCACTCGGGCCGGTCGGCGAGCAGCCGGCGGTAGGCGAGCAGCCCGCGCACGATGTTCTTCGACAGCTCGGTGCGGTCGACCCGGACGATGGTCTTGCGGTCTGTCCCGCCGGTCCGGCCGATCTGCTCGCGCAGCGCCGTCAGCCGCTCGCCGACATCGGGCCGGTGCGCCCGCTCGCGCAGAAACTCCCCGTCGGCGCCGAGGCCGTGCACCCCGATACGGGTCTTGCGCGGCGTGAGCCACGTCGAGACGAGATACGCATCCTTTTCGCGCGGCCGGTGCGCCTCGCATTCCGGCCCCAGCGCCCACTGACAGCAGTCCATGAAGGCCCGCGCCCAGTGCCGGGTCAGGAAATTCGCCCGGTCCGCGCCGAGGATGCCCGTCACCAGCTTCCGCTGGATGTCGTCGGGCAGCATCGCGAAGTAGTCGGCCGGCGCCCACGGTGTATGCGAGAAATGCGCGATCCGCAGGTCAGGGCGGCGTTCACGGAGCAGTCCGGGCACCAGCGCCAGGTGATAGTCCTGTACGAGAACGGCCGCACCTGGCGCCGCGGTCTCGGCCAGCGCATCCGCAAAGGCCGTGTTGTATGCCTCGTACGACGCCCATTGCGCGCGGAATTCCGTGTCGAATACCGGCTCCAGCGGCGTCTGGTACAGCATGTGGTGGACGAACCACAGCACGGAATTGGCAATTCCGTTGTACGCGTCCGCATAGACCTCCGCCGGAATATCCAGCATCCGGACCCGCTGGCCGCCCGTGTCCGCCGGATCCAGGGCGCCCCCGGTCCGCCGTACGGCCTCCCGGTCGCCCTCCCCGAGCGCCGCGCACACCCACAGCGCGTCGGTGTCCGGACCGATGGCCGACAGGCCCGACACCAGCCCGCCACCGCCCCGCTTGGCGGTCAGCGCGCCGCCTTCCCCCACGGCGTACGACACCGGACCGCGATTGGACGCGACGAGGACCTCGGCACCTGACTGCGCCGCACTGCGCTCGGAGACCGTCTCGGAGACCATGTCGCGACATTAACCAGCTGCCGATCCGCGCAAACGTACGGAAACCAGCCGCGCTCAGGGACCGGCAGGGCGGTTCTCAGGCCGCCCGCCGCTTCGCGTACTCCGGTATATCGGCCATCGGGGGGCGCTCCTCCGTGTCCACATCCGTCGTCCGCGGTACGAAGCCGTGCTCACCGCGGTCGAACTGGGTGAGGCGGGGGCGGACCAGATGGCCGCGGGTGAGGCGGAGCTGCGCGGTGCGGTAGATGGCGGCGGCCATCCGGCCCAGGGCCTTGCCGTCCTGGTGGCGGTGCTTGCGGACGCCGACGTCCACCTGTGCCAGGGCATCCAGGCCGACCGTGTGCAGGGCGTCGACCAGGAGGCCGAGCTCGACGCCGTAGCCGACCGGGAAGGGCAGGCGCTCCAGGAGCGAGCGGCGGGCCGCGTACTCGCCGCCCAGGGGCTGGACGAAACCGGCCAGCTGCGGCCAGTGGAGATTCAGGAGGGGGCGGGCGACCAGCTCGGTCACCCTTCCGCCTTGCTCGCTTCCGGCGAGACGGTCCCCCTGGCCTGCGCCGGAGCCTTCGCCGGCCCCTCCGCCGCCGGCCTCCAGGGGGCGGTCGTACATCGCCTTGACGAAATGGATGTCGGGGTCGGTCAGCAGCGGCCCGACGATGCCGGAGACAAAGGTGGCGGAGAATTCGCGCAGGTCGGCGTCGATGAAGCAGATGATGTCGCCGGTGGTGGCGAGCAGGGAGCGCCACAGGACCTCGCCCTTGCCGGGGAGCGCCGGAATCCGGGGGAGGACGCTGTCCCGGTGGACGACCACGGCGCCGGCCGCCGCCGCGACCTCGGCCGTACGGTCGGTGGAGCCCGAATCCAGCACCACCAGCTCGTCCACCAGAGGGACGGCATCGGTCATCAGGCCGTCGCGGATCGCCGTGACGATGGCGCCGACCGTGGCCTCCTCGTCCAGGGCCGGCAGGACGACGCTGACCGTGCGGCCGCTCTGGCGCTTGGCCTCCAGCAGCCGCCCGAGCGGCCGGTCGGCCGCGGACCAGGAGCGGCTGCTGAGCCAGCGCTCCACTTCTTCCAGCACGTTTACGACTCCTCGGTGGCCGCCGGGTCAGCGGCCGACGGGTGATCCATCTGTGATCCATCTCGCGGTTCGGACGACTATCTCAACTGTCAGAGCCTTCGGTTACAGTCTTGGACAACGCGGATGACCGTCGCATGCCGGGGTCACCGCCACAAACGCCTGGGTTTCGGCCCAGCGCCATACCGCTCATCCAGAGGGGCAGAGGGATACGGCCCGTTGAAGCCCCGGCAACCCTCCAGTCGGTCTCCGCCGCAGACAGCTGCTGCCAGCTCAGCGCGCGCGAGGCTCCCGGCTAGGGAAGGTGCCAAATCCGTCTCGTGGCGAGATGCGTCGCGAGGAAGATGAGGAGAAAGGGCCTCGCCTCCATGGCTGTGCAAGTCACCGAAACCGCCACCACTCCCGCTGTTGCTCTGGGTCCGGCCGCCGCGCTCTCCTGCCGCGAATGCGGCCAGCGCTTCCCGCTCGGTCCCATCTTCGCCTGCCAGGAATGTTTCGGGCCGCTCGAAGTGGCGTACGACCTGCCGAGCGGCGACCCCGAGAGCCTGAGGAAGCGGATCGAGGCCGGTCCGCACAACATCTGGCGCTACGCCCCGCTGCTGCCCGTCCCGGCCGATGTCGCCGACAAGCCGAACCTCAACCCCGGCTTCACCCAGCTCGTCAAGGCCGACCGCCTCGCCGCCGAGCTCGGCGTCACCGGCGGCCTGTACGTCAAGGACGACTCCGGCAACCCGACGCACTCCTTCAAGGACCGCGTGGTGGCCATCGCGGTCGAGGCCGCGCGGGCCTTCGGTTTCACCACCCTCTCCTGCTCCTCGACGGGCAATCTGGCCGGTGCGGTCGGTGCGGCCGCCCGCCGGGCCGGCCTGAAGTCCTGCGTCTTCATCCCGCACGACCTGGAGGCCGGCAAGGTCGTCATGGCCGCGGTCTACGGCGGCGACCTGGTCGGCATCGAGGGCAACTACGACGACGTCAACCGCTTCTGCTCGGAGCTCATCGGCGACCCACTGGGCGAGGGCTGGGGCTTCGTCAACGTCAACCTCCGCCCGTACTACGGCGAGGGTTCCAAGACCCTGGCGTACGAGATCTGCGAGCAGCTGGGCTGGCAGCTCCCGGACCAGATCGTCATTCCGATCGCCTCCGGCTCCCAGCTCACCAAGATCGACAAGGGGTTCAAGGAGCTGATCGCCCTCGGCCTGGTCGAGGACCGGCCGTACAAGATCTTCGGCGCCCAGGCGGAGGGCTGCTCCCCGGTGTCGGCGGCCTTCAAGGCCGGGCACGACGTCGTACGCCCCCAGAAGCCGAACACCATCGCCAAGTCGCTGGCCATCGGCAACCCGGCGGACGGGCCGTATGTGCTCGACATCGCGCGGCGTACCGGCGGTGCGGTGGAGGATGTCGACGACGGGCAGGTCGTGGACGCCATCAAGCTGCTGGCCCGGACGGAGGGCATCTTCGCGGAGACCGCGGGCGGGGTGACCGTCGGCGTGACGAAGAAGCTGATCGAGGACGGCCTGCTCGACCCGGCGCTCACCACCGTCGTCCTGAACACCGGTGACGGCCTGAAGACCCTGGACGCCGTCGCGGCCGGGCCCACGGCCACCATCCGGCCGGACCTGGACGCGTTCCGCGCGGCCGGCCTGGCCGGCTGAGCCCCGGCCCGTACCCCGAACTCGTATCCCGCAGTCGCTGGAAGGCAGAACCCATGAGCGTCAAGGTCCGCATCCCGACCATCCTCCGCACGTACACCGCCGGCCAGGCCGAGGTCGCCGCCGAGGGCGCGACCCTCGCCGAGGTGATCTCCGACCTGGAGAAGAACCACACCGGCATCGCGGCCCGCGTGCTGGACGACGCGGGCAAGCTGCGCCGGTTCGTGAACGTCTACGTGAACGACGACGACGTCCGCTTCGAGCAGGGACTGGAGACGCCGACGCCGGACGGTGCGGGCGTGTCCATCATTCCGGCGGTGGCCGGAGGCTGCTGACGGATCGGTGCACGGCGGCCGAACATCGACCGGACGCCGGTCGGACATCGACCAGGCATTGTTTTGCGCCATCTCTTGCTGTGCGTGACTGAAATTGCCCCATCCGCCCAAAAGCGGATGGGGCAATTCCATGCCGGGAAAGGCGATACCATGGGGGAGATCTCTTTCGTGCGAGCCCTCGTACAACCCCCTTTTGCCTCGCGTATGACCCCTCATACGACCCCTTGTGCGTCTCTCGTGCGTGCCCCGTGCATATCTGATCGCCATCACTTGTGCCCGAAGTGTGTGCAGCAATTGTCGGATACGTGAGCTATGCCCGGCCCGACTTGCCCCGCCGTAACGGCACTTGGCCGCATAATTCCTGATTCCCCGGCGCCATAATTCTCGTCTGATTGACCTGTTGCGCTGGGCATTGGTGCGGATACATTCAGCGGCGGTCGACGCGTTCCGGCGCACACCCCGCGGGCCTTTCGGGGGGTGAGGTCTGACCCGGGTCCGCGGAGTGCGGTCCTGTGCAAGGGCCAGTAATAGGGGAGTTAGGCATGGCTCAGGGCACCGTCAAGTGGTTCAACGCGGAGAAGGGCTACGGCTTCATCGCGGTCGACGGTGGTGCGGATGTATTCGTCCACTACAGCGCGATCCAGATGGACGGCTACCGCACCCTTGAGGAGGGTCAGCGGGTCGAGTTCGAGATCTCGCAGGGCCAGAAGGGGCCGCAGGCGGACATGGTCCGGGTGGCCGGCTGAGGCGCCGACCGACTGCAGCGTCGGGAAGGCCCGCACCCTTTGGGGGTGCGGGCCTTCTGGCGTGCCGGACCACGTCGCCCCCGGCTGCTTGCGCCCCCCGTCGCCCGACCACCACCCCAGCCGAGACTCCTACGGAGCCGCTTGCACTCTCGGGGGTCGAGTGCTAATCATTGGCGTTAGCACTCTCCGGGTGAGAGTGACAATCAAGGATCGGGTCGGTGAGGTCCGCGGGCCGGGTGGGGCAAGGAACCACACGGCGTGCAGACCGTCCGTCGCGGGCGCCAGCGCGGTCCGGAGCAATCCACCCCGATGTCCGGGAGGACCACTTCACATGGCCAAGATCATCGCGTTCGACGAGGAGGCACGGCGCGGTCTCGAGCGCGGGATGAACCAGCTCGCCGACGCCGTCAAGGTCACCCTCGGCCCCAAGGGCCGTAACGTCGTCCTCGAGAAGAAGTGGGGCGCCCCCACGATCACCAACGATGGTGTGTCCATCGCCAAGGAGATCGAGCTCGAGGACCCGTACGAGAAGATCGGCGCCGAGCTGGTCAAGGAGGTCGCGAAGAAGACGGACGACGTCGCCGGTGACGGCACGACGACCGCGACCGTCCTGGCCCAGGCCCTGGTCCGCGAGGGCCTGCGCAACGTTGCCGCCGGTGCCAACCCGATGGCGCTGAAGCGCGGTATCGAGAAGGCCGTCGAGTCCGTCTCCGCCGCCCTGCTCGAGCAGGCGAAGGATGTCGAGACCAAGGAGCAGATCGCTTCCACCGCCTCCATCTCCGCCGCCGACACCCAGATCGGTGAGCTCATCGCCGAGGCGATGGACAAGGTCGGCAAGGAAGGCGTCATCACCGTCGAGGAGTCCCAGACCTTCGGTCTGGAGCTGGAGCTCACCGAGGGTATGCGCTTCGACAAGGGCTACATCTCGGCGTACTTCGCGACCGACATGGAGCGCATGGAGGCGGCCCTGGATGACCCGTACATCCTGATCGTCAACTCCAAGATCGGCAACGTGAAGGACCTCCTTCCGCTGCTCGAGAAGGTCATGCAGTCCGGCAAGCCGCTGCTGATCATCGCCGAGGACGTCGAGGGCGAGGCCCTGTCGACCCTGGTCGTCAACAAGATCCGTGGCACCTTCAAGTCCGTCGCCGTCAAGGCCCCGGGCTTCGGTGACCGCCGCAAGGCCATGCTCGGCGACATCGCCATCCTCACCGGTGGCACCGTCATCTCCGAGGAGGTCGGCCTCAAGCTGGAGAACGCCGGTCTCGACCTGCTGGGCCGCGCCCGCAAGGTCGTCATCACCAAGGACGAGACCACCATCGTCGACGGTGCCGGCGACAGCGACCAGGTCCAGGGCCGCGTCAACCAGATCCGCGCCGAGATCGAGAACAGCGACTCGGACTACGACCGCGAGAAGCTCCAGGAGCGTCTGGCGAAGCTGGCCGGCGGCGTGGCCGTCATCAAGGCCGGTGCCGCCACCGAGGTCGAGCTCAAGGAGCGCAAGCACCGCATCGAGGACGCCGTGCGCAACGCCAAGGCGGCCGTCGAGGAGGGCATCGTCGCCGGTGGTGGCGTGGCCCTGCTGCAGGCCTCCGCGGTCTTCGAGAAGCTGGAGCTCGAGGGTGACGAGGCGACCGGCGCCAACGCCGTGAAGCTCGCCCTGGAGGCCCCGCTCAAGCAGATCGCCGTCAACGGTGGTCTCGAGGGCGGCGTCGTCGTGGAGAAGGTGCGCAACCTGGCCGTCGGCCACGGTCTGAACGCCGCCACCGGCGAGTACGTCGACATGATCGCCGAGGGCATCCTCGACCCGGCGAAGGTGACCCGTTCTGCCCTGCAGAACGCGGCCTCCATCGCGGCGCTGTTCCTGACCACCGAGGCCGTCATCGCCGACAAGCCGGAGAAGGCCGCCGCGGCCGCTCCGGGCGGCATGCCGGGCGGTGACATGGACTTCTGATCCGTCATCGGATCGGACACACGTCCAGACGTTCGTCGGGGCGGCACCCTCCTCCCAGGGGTGCCGCCCCGGCGGCGTTCCCGGCCTGCACGCAGAGCCCCGGCCCTGCTCCCGGTGCGCCTATCCGGCGTGGGCCGTCGACCACCGCATGCCGTCCACCATGTGCTCCAGATAGCCCGCGTCCCGCACCGTCACCGTGATGTCCGCAGAGGGCCACTCGCTGAACGGACGGGTGGTTATCAGCGTCCAGGCGCGCTCGTAGGCCGGATCGACCTCGTCGTGGATGCGGGCGAGCTCCTCGCGCTCTCCCGGTGGCCAGGGGTCGTACGCGTCCTCCACCTCGGCCACCTCGCTGTAGAGCGGCAGGGACCGGAGGGGGCCGGCCTCGTAGGACGTCACGATGCCGGCCGCCCGGCGGGCGAATTCCCCGGGGTCCGGAGCGCCCGAGGTGAATTCGGTCGCGCTGAGCTGGATCTCCTTGCCGAGGACGAGATCATGGAGCTCCTGGAACTCGTCCCTCAACCGCATCCCCGCGACGGTCCGGGCCGCCTCCTCCTCGGGTATGGGGAGCCGGTCGCCCCTGCCGCCACGGGAGCTCTGCGTGTGCAGATACCCCTTCGTCAGCAGGAACCAGGCGTCCACCAGGAGGGCCAGCGGGAAGGTGGCCTTCTCGGGGACGTACGGGGCGTCGGGGTTGATGAGGTGCACCCTCGCGTGCAGGGTGCACCCGTCAACGCCGTTGATGGACACGGTGTAGAGGTCTGTCATGCCAGGACGGTATCGGCCGTCGCCGACACACGGCTCAACTGCCCTCCACGGAAAGCCGGTTGCCTGCCGTGTCAGTGCGAGGGCTCCCGCTCCACCGGTATCCACAGCTCCGAGTCCGCCCGAGTCCCGTCCTCCGACGGCCGGGTGCGCAGGATTTCCGGCCCCGGCCGGCTCCGGTAGGGATTGGACGGGAACCACTGGGTGAACACATCCCGCCAGAGGTACTGGAGCGACTCCGGGAACGGCCCGGAGTCCTCGAAGACGGCCCAGGTCCCGGCCGGGACGCTGAGCGTGTCCAGGTCCTCCGGCGCGGGCGAACCCGTCACCACACCGTGGTAGTAGTCGAGTTCGGTGCCCTCCGCACGGCTCGGGTCCAGGTTGTCGGTGACGGCGACGATCCCCTCCGGCGCCTGATCGGACAGCTCCGCGATGCGCCGCAGTTCCTCCTTGCCGATGCTCCGGATGAATTCGGCGATCGCCGGGTTCACCCCCTGATGGACGAGCGGGACCCGCGCCTTCTTTCCGACCACCTGGAACTCGTCCTTCTCCACGACCCGGTACCGCATGCTGCTGCTCCCTTCGATGATGAGGCGGAAGGACATCCGTGGCTGGGAGCGCAGGGCCGCACCGGTCCGCCTGGCCTCACCGGGCCCGACGCCGTGTACGGCGCGGAAGGCCCGTGCGAACGCCTCGCCCGATCCATAGCCGTAGCGCACCGCGACCTCCAGCAGCGTCCGCTCGTCGGCGAGCACCTCGGCACCCGCGACGGTCAGCCGCCGGCGCCGGATGTACTCCGACAGCGGCATCCCCGCCAGCGCGGAGAACAGCCGCCGGAAGTGGTACTCCGACGTCAGCGCGATCCGCGCCAGCTCGGCCGCCTCGATCTGTTGGTCGAGGCGGTGCTCGATGTGCTCCATGGCCTGGTTCAGCCGCTCCAGCACCTCGGTCTCCTTCCCTTCTGATCACTCACGTCAGGAAGCATCGATGGTGCCGGACCCGGCATCCTGTGCCCGGTCCGGGTCGGCGGTGGCCGTCAATGAGGCGACGGCGGGGGGCCGTTGGGGTCGTAGGCAGGCCGTGGAATAACATACATACGTGCATGCATGTATGAGAGTGCAGGGCGCGCGGTGAGCTGGATCATGCCGCCGTCCATGTGCTTTCGATGAGATCGCCGGCGGTTCCCAGTCCAGGCCCACCATCGAGAAAGCCAGGGGAGAGCGACATGAAGGTCGGCATGGTGGCAAGTCACTATCCGCACGCTGCCTACCGCGAGGAGTTCGTCGCGCGTGTCCAGCAGGTCGCCGAGGTGTTCCGGCAGGCGCCGGGCTGCCTTTCGGCCGACTACTGGCTGTCCGCCGACGGCGAAGCCGTGGTTTCGATCGTGCAGTGGGAGTCCGAGGAGGCGTCCGCCGCATCGTTCGCCGCCATAGCGGCGGCCGGGGTGGACGTTGCCTATGACGAGCGCGAGGCGCGCCCGCGCGAGATTGTCCGCCTGGTCGCGGCCTGATCGCAGCAGGAACCCGCTCGCCCGGATGAAGCCGGGCGGGCGGGTTTTGCGGTGCCGGGGCGAGTCGTATGTGCAGCTGCGGGCGGGCGCGGGGGCTTAGAGCTCTTCTCCCTCGGCGGATTTGAGCAGCGCGTCCAGGAAGCCGGGGAAGCGTGCGTCGAGGTCGGCGCGGCGCAGCTGTACGTAGCGGTTGCGGCCGACGGCCCGCGTGGAGGTGATCCCGGCCTCGCGCATGATCCGCATATGGTGCGAGACGGTCGACTTGTGCAGATGGTCGAGCCCCAGCCGCTCTGACGAGCAGTCGCACTGCTCCCCGTTCGCGTAGACCCGCAGAAGGTGCAGGCGGGTCGGGTCCCCGAGTGCATGCAGGATCTTCACCAGCCGGATGTCTCCGGTCTCGGGCTGCGGCAGCAGCGCACCGTCTTCGTCGCCCGTCATGTGATCCGTCACTTGCTCGCTCATCCGTCCACTGTATTTCCTCGCCGGCAGACTGTTTGACAATGATCCAACAGTCTCTATTGTTTGATGCACGTCAAACTTACGTGTGCCGTTGTGGCCCATGGGAAGGACACCCGTGCGTCTCCGCCTGCTCCTGCTCGCCCTCGGCAGCTTCGCCGTCGGCACCGACTCGATGGTGATGGCCGGCATCCTCGGCCTGATCGCCCGCGACCTGGACATCTCCGTACCGGCGGCCGGCCAGATGGTCACCGTCTTCGCCCTGTCCTACGCGGTGCTCGCCCCGGTGCTCGCGACCGCCGCCGCCCGCTGGCCGCGCCGGCGGCTGCTGCTGACCGCGCTCACCGTCTTCACCGTCGCCAACGCGCTGAGCGCCGTGGCACCCAACTACCCAGTCCTGCTGGCCACTCGGGTCCTGGCCGCGGCCGGTGCCGCGCTCTACGGCCCGACCGCCAACGCCGTGGCCACCACCCTCGTACCGCCCGAGCGGCGCGGCCGTGCGCTGGCCACCGTCCTCGGCGGCATGACGGTGGCCACCGCGCTCGGCGTGCCCCTGGGCACCTACATCGGGCGTACGGACTGGCGGCTGACGATGTGGCTGGTGGTCGCCCTGGGAGCCGCGGCGTTCCTCGGTATCTCCCTGCTGCTCCGCGAACTGCCGGCCCCGGAAGCCGCGCCCGGCCTGCGCGCCCGCCTCGCCCCGCTGCGCAACCGGAGCGTCGTGGTCGCCGCGCTCACCACCTTGGTGTTCTTCCTGGCCGTCAACGTCGTCTACATCTATCTGGGCATCGCGGTGCGCCCCGCCACCGGAGGCGACGCGGGCCGGCTGAGCCTGGTCATGCTGGTCTCCGGCGTTTCCTCGATTGCCGGCAACTGGCTGGGCGGCCGGGCGGTCGACCGGCTGGGCGTGCGGACCGTTCTGCTCAGCGGTGGCGGGCTGGCCGCGGCGGCCGCCCTCGCGCTGCCCTGGGCCTCGGCGACGATGCCGGGCACGCTCGTCTACGCCGCGGTCGCACCGGTCGCCGGGTGGGCCGTCGCGGTGGCGCTGCCGCACCGGCTGGTGTCCCTCGATCCGCCCAATGCGCCCCTGCTGATCTCCCTCAACAGCAGTGCCCTCTACCTGGGGGTGGCCACGGCGGGCGGTGTGGGCAGCCTCGCCCTGACCGTCCTCGGTAGCCGCTGGTTCCCGCTCGTCTCGGTAGCGCTGAACCTTGTGGCGCTGACGCTGGTGGCGGTGACGGTGCGCCGGCGCCCGGCCCGGCGCACCGATGGCGTACCGGCCGCCGGTTCCGTACCGGCCACCGCTCCGGTAC
The DNA here is from genome assembly GCF_001294335.1 of Streptomyces chattanoogensis. GTDB lineage: Bacteria > Actinomycetota > Actinomycetes > Streptomycetales > Streptomycetaceae > Streptomyces > Streptomyces chattanoogensis. Next base: position 128,776 of record NZ_LGKG01000013.1, on the reverse strand, counting down.
AGCCGGCCGGGCACGCACGGGATGTGAGTGTCAGGCGGTGACCGACTCCTTGTCCGGGGGTGTGTCGTCGGGGGTGGCGGCGGTGAACGGCGCGGGGGAGACGAGGGGCGCGGTGTCGTCGGCGGTGGCGTTCAGCTCGGTGAGCATCTGCCTGCTGAAGCCGAAGAGATAGGTGGCCAGGAAGCCGGTGACATAGCCGACCACCAGGCCCAGGGCGTAGACGGCGAGTGTGACGCCGATGCCCTGGTTGCCCTTGACCAGGGGGAAGAGGGCCCAGCCGGACGGGCCGATGGCGGTGGATCCGACGGTGTCGCCGAGTTGGTTGAACAGGCCGACGAAACCGCCGCCGAAGGCGCCGCCGAGACAGGCGGTGATGAAGGGGCGGCCGAGGGGGAGCGATACGCCGTAGATGAGGGGTTCGCCGACGCCCAGGAAGCCCGCGGGGAGGGCGGATCTGACGGTCGCCCGGATCGGGCCGTTGCGGGGGAGGCGGAGATAGACGGCGATCGCGGCGCCCACCTGGCCCGCACCGGCCATGGCCAGGATGGGGAGCAGAACGGTGTAGCCCTGCTGCTCGATGAGGGTGGTGTGGATGGGGATGAGGGCCTGGTGGAGGCCCAGCATGACCAGGGGGAGGAAGAGGCCGCCCAGGAGGAATCCGGCGACCGCGCCGCCGTGGGCGAGCAGCCCGTTGGCGAAGACGCCGATGGCGGCGGAGACCTCCCCGGCGGCGTACATCAGGCCGTAGACGGTGACCAGGCCGGTGAGCAGGACGGTGAGGGTGGGGGTGAGGAGGACGTCCAGGGCGGCGGGCACCAGCCTCCGGCAGTGTTTTTCCACCTGGACGGCGAGGAGGGCGGCGGCCAGCGCGCCGAGAACGCCTCCCTGTCCTGGGGAGAGCTGCCGGCCGAAGGCGGTGATGTGGGCGATGCCCGGGAAGACGATGACCGCGGCGACCGCGCCGCCGAGGACCGGGGTGCCGCCGAATCCCTTGGCGGTGTTGTAGCCGACGAAGACGGCGATCAGGGACATGAAGCCGGCGGCGACGGCGGTCAGGGCCGGGACGACCGAGGGCGCCCAGCCGAGGTTGGTGAGCATGCCGTTGAGGCCTGCGACGATGCCGCAGCCGATCAGGGCCGGGATCAGCGGGACGAAGATATCGGCGATCCGGCGGAGGAAGAGTTTGAACGGGGTGGCGTTCTTGGCCCGTTGACGGGCTTTGAGGGCGGCCCCCTGGGCGGCGAGGCCGGCGCCGGAGGTGGCAGCGGTGGAAGCGGCGGGGGCGGACGGGCCTGCCGCCCGGCGCCTGGTCTCCTCGACGAGGCGCTCGAACTCGGGGGTGACCCGGGCGACCGTCCCGGGACCCAGGACGACCTGGTAGGTGTCGTCCTCGACCACACCCATCACGCCGGGCACGGCCTTGAGGGCTTGGTCCTGGACCAGCGAACGGTCCTGGATGCCGAGGCGGAGCCGGGTCATGCAGTGGGCGATGGACGTGACGTTCCCGGCGCCGCCGACCAGCGGAAGGATCGCGGCGGCGAGAGCGCGGTTCTTGTCCGGGCTCGTGCCGGGGCTCGTGCCGGGGCTCGTGCCGGGGTTCGTGCCGGGGTTCGTGTGGGGATTCGAGCGGGGGTTTGAGTCGGGGTTCGTGTCGCGGTTCTTGCCTTCGGTCATCGGAGGTTCTTCGGGCATAGGGGATGCCTTGCTGTGCGGACGACGGCGAGGGGCCTCGCGCGCGGTCAGTGGTTCCCGGCGGCCTCGAGGGCGTCGCGGAGGTGGCCGTGGGACTTTTCGAGAAGGAGGGCCGCGGTCGGGCCGTCGACCTTGCCGAGGAGGGTCAGGATGGCGTTCTTGACCTCGCCGTTCGTCGCGGCGAGAGCGGCCTCGATCTCCGGCTCCGCGGCGCCGGTGGCCAGCGCGACGATCCGGCGCGAGCGGGCCCGCAGCTTGTCGTTGGTGGCGCGGACGTCGACCATCAGATTTCCGTAGGTCTTGCCCAGACGGATCATGGTGATGGTCGAGAGCATGTTGAGCACGAGCTTCTGGGCCGTACCGGCCTTGAGCCGGGTGGATCCGGTCAGCAGCTCGGGGCCCACGACGACCTCGATGCCGTGTTCGGCGGCCGCGGCCAGCGCGGAGCCGGCGTTGCAGGACAGGCCGATGGTGAGCGCGCCGAGGGCGCGGGCGTGCTCGACGGCCCCTATGGCGTACGGGGTGCGGCCGGAGGCGGAGATGCCGACGACGGTGTCCTGGCCGGTCAGGCGGATCGCGGTCAGATCCTCGGCGGCGAGGTCCTTGCTGTCCTCGGCGCCCTCGACGGCGGTGACCATCGCGGGCGGGCCGCCCGCGATCAGCCCGAGGACCTCGGCGGGATCGGTGTTGAACGTCGGCGGGCATTCGCTGGCGTCCAGCACGCCGAGCCGCCCCGCCGTGCCGGCACCGGCATAGACCAGCCGGCCGCCGCGCGCCATCCGCTCCGCCGTGGCGTCGATGGCGGCGGCGATCCGGGGGAGCTGTGCGGCGACGGCGGCGGGGACGGCGGCGTCCTCGCCGTTCATCGTGCGGGCGATGTCGAGGGTGGAGCGGCGGTCGATATCGGCGAACTCGGGGCGGAACGCCTCGGTGGTGAGGGCGTCCAGCTCGGCGCGCAGGCCGGTGTGGTCGGCGGTGGAGGAGGTCATGACGTGACGGCTCTTTCCGGGGGCGGGATCGTGCCCGCAGCGGGGGCTGGTCGGAAGGTCAGGGCTGGTGACGGTGGGCGAGAGCCTCGTAGGAGGCGGACAGCGCGGGCGCGGCGGTCTCGTACGTACGCTGGGCGACGCCTATGAACAGGCAGTCCACCACGAGGAGTTGACTCGTCCGGGACGACATCGCGGCCGGCCGCAGCTCGCTCTCGCGGGCCGTGGAGGTGGTCAGGATGTGGTCGGCGTACGCGGCGACCTCGCCGTCGGGGCGGCCGGTGACCGCGATGGTCGTCGCGCCGTTGTCGAACGCCACCCGCAGCGGCTCTATGACATCGGTGGTCCGGCCGGAGTGGGTGATCGCGATGGCGACATCGCCGGTACGCATCTGCACGGCGTTCGTCACGGCGAGATGCGGGTCGGAGTGCGCCTGCGCGATCAGGCCGATGCGCAACAGCTTCTGCACGAGGTCCTGGCCGACGAGACTGGAGGCCCCGATGCCGTACACATCGATGCGGCGGGCTCCGCAGAGCGCGGCGACGGCTGCATCGAGCTGGCCGACATCGAGCCCGGCGGCGGTGTCGGCCAGACACTGCTGTTCCTCCTGCGCGAGCTTGGCGACGACGTCGACAAGGGAATCGTCGACCGCTATGTCCGCGGTCACGGCGGGGGCGCCGCCGGCCGCCTGCTGCGCGGCGAGCGCGGCCAGGGCGAGGCGCAGGTCGCGATAGCCGGGGTAGCCGAGCAGACGGGACGTGCGCACGACGGTGGCCTCGCTGGTGCCGGTGCGCTCGGCGAGGCCGGTGACGGTGAGGGCGGCGCAGCCGGCGGGGTCGCCCGCGACCGCTTCCGCGACCCGCTGCATGGAGCGGGTCATGGTCGGGCCGAGGGCGCGGACCTTGGCGGCCAGGGCCGCGGGGGCGGGGGGAGTCGGGGCCGGTCGGGTCTCGACGGCCATGTCCTTCGCGGCCTCCCCGGCCGCGCTCTTGAAAGTTTCCTTCACGCTGCTGCTCACGTGTGAAAAGTAATTTCATCCGGGTGCCGCGTCAACGTTCGCCGTGCGGGTTGTGGAAAAGTCGCGTGGCACGGACCGGGCTGTGGACAGCGGCCCGGCCGGCCCTGTGGACGACGAGTGCCCCGGGCGGGCGGTCCGGTCCGGCCGTCCGCGCGACAATGGACGGCATGGAGCTGGAACAGGCATTGCATGCCGCGCGGGCGCTGGTGCTCGCCGACCTGGTCGCGGACGACGTCGCCGACGCCGACATCGTCTCGCTCGTCGAGGACGCGGTCGCCCATCGCCGCTGGTGGGTGGAGCAGTGGCCTGAGGGCGCGGAGTTCGTCGCCGGACTGATAGCCCAGGATGTGCAGGACGCCCTGCTCGAGCGGTACGGCCGCTGGCCGCTGTGCCCCGTGTGCACCACGTCCGGCGATCCTCATGCCCTTGATGTCGAGCCGGAATTGGGGCCCGATCCGCACTGGGTCTGCCCCAAGACGGCGGTTGCGGTGGCGCGCGTCGGCAGACTGCGCGCCCCCATGGAGACCTGAGGTGGCGGTCTATATCGATCCGCCCACCTGGCCGGGGCACGGCCGGATGTGGTCCCACCTGGTCAGCGACACCTCGTTCGACGAACTGCATGCGTTCGCGGCCGCGATAGGCGCGCCGCCGCGGGCGTTCGAGCGTGACCACTACGACCTGCCCGCGGAGCGGTACGCCGACGCGGTACGGGCCGGGGCGGTGGAGGTCGGCTGCAAGGAACTGCTGCGCCGGCTGACGGCGGCGGGCCTGCGCAGGCCCAAGAACCGGGCGGCGCCGGGCGTCCGGGATGTTCCGTAACGAGGCGAGAGACGTTCCGTAGCGAGGCGAAACACGTAGCGAGGGGAAAGACGTTCCGTAGCGAGCGGAAAGCGAACGGAAGAGGAGTCAGCCATGGCAGCCAGGGAGCCGGTCACCGAGCTTCACCCGGACTACAGCAGCGCGGGCGCCACGGCCACGGCATGGACGGCGGCGGTCGGCGGCATGACCGAGGCGGAGATCTTCTGGCTGTCCACCGTCCGGCCTGACGGCCGCCCGCACGTCACTCCGCTGCTGGCGGTGTGGGCGGACGGCGCGCTCCATTTCGCGACCGGGGCCGAGGAGCGCAAGGCCAGGAATCTCGCGGCCGCCCCGCACTGTGTGCTCACGACGTCGACGGCCGGCGGCAACGATCTGCATGCCGGCCTGGACGTGGTGGTCGAGGGCGATGCGGTGCGGGTCGAGGACGAGACGACGCTGGTCGGGCTGGCCGATCTCTTCGTCGAGAAGTACGGCGATGACTGGCGGTTCGAGGTCCGCGACGGTGCGTTCCACCGGGAGGGCCACCGGGCCGTCGTGTTCCGGGTCGAGCCGGTCACGGCGTTCGGCTTCGGGCGGGGCGAGACGTACAGCCAGACGCGCTGGCGGTTCGACGGCGGCGCGTGAGGTGAAGCGGGGCGGGCGCCGGGCCCGCCCCGCCTGCCTCAGTGCTGCTCGGCGGCCGCCTTCTCCAGGGTGGGGGCGACGCCCGCCGAGGAGGCGACGAGCGTGGAGCGGTGGTCGGCCGAGCGGTGCAGCCGGAAGGCGACGGCCGTCACGACGACGGCCCCGGCGGCCAGCGCCGCGCCCGTCCAGGCCACCGACGGATAGCCCCAGTGGGCACCGATGGCCAGTCCGCCCAGCCAGGGCCCGAGGGTGTTGCCGATGTTGAAGGCCGCCGTGGTGGTCGCGCCCGCGAGCGTCGGCGCGGCGTTGGCCACATTGAACATCCGGGCGTTGAGCGCCGGGGCCGTGGTGAAGGCCGTCACGCCGAGCATCAGGGAGAGGGCCACCGCGGCGATCGGGCTGTGGGCGGTCAGCGCCAGGAGGGCCAGTACGGACGTGGAGGCGGAGATCCCGACGAACAGCGTGCCGAAGAGGTGGGCGTCGGCGATCCGGCCGCCGATGAACGTACCGATCAGCGCGCCGACACCGAAGAGGGCGAGCACCGTCGGAACCCAGCTCTCGGCGAGCCCGGCGGTGTCGGTCAGCAGCGGCGAGAGGTACGAGAAGAGCGCGAAGACGGCCGCGCCGTTCAGGGCCGTGGCGGTCAGCGCGAGCCAGACCTGCTTGTCCTTGTAGATCGCGAGCTCACGGCGCAGCTGCGGACGCTCGTCCCCGGTGGGCACGGGCACCCGCGGCACCAGTGCGATCACCCCGAGCAGACCGATCGCGGCCAGCGCCGCCACCGCCCAGAAGGCCGAACGCCAGCCGGCGTGCTGGCCGAGCAGCGCACCCGCCGGGACGCCCGCGATATTGGCGATGCTCAGCCCGCCGACCATCACGGCCATCGCACGGGCACGTGCGGTGACCGGCACCAGCGAGACGGCGACCGCCGCCCCGACCGCCCAGAAACCGGCGCAGGCCAGCGCGCTCACCACGCGCGAGGCGAACAGCACGCCGTAGGTCGGCGCCACCGCGCCGGCCACCTGGCCCAGGCCGAACAGGCCGAGCAGGGCTATCAGGGTCGTACGGCGCGGCAGCCGCAGCGTCGCCGCGGCGAGGACGGGGGCGCCGACCACCATGCCGATCGCGAACGCGGAGACCAGCAGTCCGGCCTGCGGAATGGAGACGTCCAGATCGCGGGCAAGGGGCTGGAGGATGCCGGAGAGCATGAATTCCGACGTGCCCAGGGCGAATACGGACAGGCCCAGGACGTAGACGGCGATGGGCATGCGGGCACCTTCGGCGGGTGCGGCGGGGCCGGTGCGTTCGGGGTTTTCGGTGAGCTCGGTGCGTTCGGATCGGGCTGGCATGACAGGTACTAACAGCGGTAGGACGCCTGACATTCCCGTTTTCGCCCGCGAATTTTCCGGTGCCGGGGAGGAGGGGGCCGCCGGGAGTGCGGGGGCGCGACGCACCGCGCCCCCGCGGCCCGTCACCCGGTCAGCAGCTCCAGCTCCGTCGCCAGATTCCGGCGCGCCGTGTGTTCCCACCGGTCGTACGCCAACGGGGTCCGGAACAGCCGTGGCAGGGCGAGGAGTTGACGCAGCACGGCGGCGCGGCCCGCGGTGAAATCGGGGTCGGGGACGAAGGCGTACTCCTCGCGGACGGCCGCGGCATAGGCCGCGTAGTCGTCCGGGGAACCCCCGAGCACCGCCAGGTCGGCGTCGCACAGCACCTCGCCGTCGGGATCGTCCGGGGACGGGTCATGGGTGACTGTGAGCCGTACCAGACGGGCCACCTCGGCCGTACGGGCCGCGCCGATGCCCAGTTCGGGCAGGGCGCGCTCGGCAAGCGCGGCGCTGCGTTCCTCGTTCTCGGAGCGGTCCGGGCGGTAGACCGCGTCATGGAACCAGGCCGCCAACTGGACGACGGGCAGATCGTCGGCGTGCCCGGCCAGTTCGTCGATCCGCTCCAGGACGGCGGTCAGATGGGCGACGGTGTGATAGCGGCGTTGCGGTTCGGCCCAGCGGGCGAGGAGGTTGTCCGCGTACGGGGCCGGATCGGGGCCCCCGGTGGTGTGCGAGCCGCGGGCCTCGGCGACGGTGTCGGCCCAGCGGCGGGCCAGCTCCGCCGGGGCGATGGGATACGCCTTACGGGACTCGGGGTTCATGGCAGTCATTCTGCCTCCGGGGACCGGGAATTGCCTGCGGGTGGCGGAGGGGGCGATTAGGGTGCCGCCGTATCGTCGTCGCACTGATCATGGGGTGGGTCGTGGCCGAATCGGGCGTTTCCTCAACGGGTGTTTCCTCAACGGGCGGGTCGGCAGCAGCGGGAGATTCCAGGGGCTCCCGCGATGCCGAGCTGCCGGGCCGGCTGCTCCGGACCGAGCGGGACGTCTTCATGCCGCTGCTCCGGGCCACTCCCGAGGAGCGGTTCGCGCTGCGGACGGCCTGTCCCGGGTGGACCGTACGCGATGTGCTCGCGCACTGCGGCGCGGCGCTGGTCCGGATCGTCGAAGGCCGCCTGGAGCCGGGGGTGTTCTCGCCCGCGTCGAACGCCGCCGATGTCGCCGAGCGGGCCGGCTGGCCGCTGGCCCGGGTGCTGGACGAGCTGGAGCGCGGGTTCACCGAGGCCGGACCGGTCATCGCGGCCGGCGACGGGCGGCTCGACGGGGTGGCGCTGGGGGAGTGGGTGCACGCGGGCGATGTACGGGACGCCTTCGGAGTGCCCGGGGCGTACGCCGGGGAGGGCGCGGAGGCGGCGCTCGAACTGCTGGTGATGTCGGCCGGGAAGCGCGGTACGCCGCTGCTGCGGGCCGAGCTCCTGGACGGCGACGACGGCAACGGCGGCGGCCATGGAGGCGGCGGCCGGACACTGGAACTCGGCGTCGCGGCCGACGGACGTCCGCCGGCCCGGCTGACCTGCGATGTGCCGACGCTGATCCGGCTCTATGCGGGACGTTCGCTGGTCGGTACGCGGTATGAGCTGGAGGGCGCGGCGGAGGGGGAGTTGGCGATCTACACCTGAGCCCCCGGCCCGCCGCGCGGGAGGCGTCAGGTCCTGGGGCGGTCGCGGCAGGAGAGGGAGTCGACGGTCTCGATGCGCGGCTTGAAGTCGGTCTCCCAGGTGGCGTCGGCCTTCGGAATCGAGGGCAGGGACGTCGCGAAGTCCTGGCTCCAGGTGTTGTCGCCGATGTACTCCCGCAGGGCGTCGCGCAGCTTCAGGCAGTCCTGGCGGTGGCCCTTGGCCATGGCGATGCCGTACTGGTTGGCCGAGCCGTAGGTGATGTCGGGGACGACCTTGAGATCCGGGTTCTCCTGGGTGAAGCCGTAGAGGATCATCTGGTCGGTGGAGACCGCGTCGGCCGTCTTCTTGACCTTGAGGTCGTTGATGCAGGTGGACGCGTCCGGCTGCTCGTAGACCGCGATCCGGTCGTACTGCGGGCCCTCCAGGGTGGTGGCGGAGGTGGTCCCCGGCCAGGTGCAGACGCGCTTTCCGTTGACGTCGTCGGGCTTCTTGATCCGGTTGTCGTTCCTGCGGACCATGAGGCCCTGGTAGGTGGTCGCGTACGGGCCCGCGAAGTCCAGCGCCTTCATCCGGTCGACGGTGATCGAGTACGTCGCGACGACCAGGTCCTTCGTCTTGTCGGTGAGCACGGCGCGGCGGTCCTCGGACGGCACGATCCCGAAGTCGGCCTTGGCGCCGACCGCCTTGAGGACCTGGCGGGCGACGGTGGTGTCGAAGCCGGAGAACTTGTAGTTGCGCACGACGGCGGTGCCGGGCTGGTCGTTCTTCGTCCCGACGAGGACCTTGCCGTCCGCGAAGAGGGAGGGCGGCTGGTCGTCGGCGCAGGCGCTCGCCGTCAGGGCGCCGAGGGCGAGGACCGCCGCCAGGAGCGTGGCGCGGCGGCGGGCGGTGCGTCTTGTGGGTGCGGTGTTCTCCGGCCTGGTGGTCATGAGGTCCCCGTTCTTCGTTCTTCTCGTTCGCCGTCGGTCGCGCCGGTCATCCGTCATGCAGGACGGCACGGGTCGCCCGTACGTCCATCCGGCAGCCGCGGGCGGTGTGCAGCCGCAGATCGATCCGTACGGAGCCGGCCCGCGCGCCCAGGGCGAAGTCGGCGGTGCCACCGGGTCGCAGGCTCTCGGTCTGGGCGGCGACATCCGAGGTGAGCAGCGAGACCGTGGCGCTGGTGTCCGGGAGGCAGGTCGGGCCGGCCGGGTCGTGGTCGTCGATGGCCAGCGTCAGCCGCAGGGAATTGCGCGGCTCCTTGAGGGCGTCGGCGTCCAGGCGGAGGGTCAGGGTGCGGTGTGCGGAGTCGTCCAGCGGCTGGCTGCCCTCGGTGTGTACCTGCCCGGTGACATCGATCTCTCCGTGGGTGCGGACGTTCTGGAACGCCAGCCAGGCGCCGACCGCTGCCAGGACGGAGACGAGGGAGAGGACGCCGACCACCCGGGCGCCGCGCGGGCTCCGGTTGAGCATGCGGGCGGCCGCCGTGCCGACCGACAGCACGGCGAGCGCGCCCCACAGGGTGTACTGGCTCGCGGGTCCGTCCGGCCAGGTGCTCCCGGCGATCACCAGGCCGGTGCAGGCCACCAGGAGCGGCACCCAGCGTGCGTTGGGGTGCATCACCCACCGGATGATCACGTTCTTGATGTGGTTGGCGGCGATGGGGTGGTCGCCGTGCGCCGTCGAGCTGTTGTGGACGGCGCCGTCGCGGGTGCCCCCCGGGCCGGTCATGAGCCGTCCTGGGTGCCGCTGCCGCCCCCCTGGTTGATGGTGCCGATGTTGACGGCCGCGATGCCGCCCTGGCCGTTCGCGGTGACGTTGTTGTGGACGATGTTCCGCTGGAAGAGGTGTTCCAGCAGGTGGGGGCCGTCGCGGCGGTCGGCGGGGGTGTCCAGCCACGCCGTCACCGCGGTGGACAGCAGCAGCCGCTCGCGGTGGTCGAGGCCCGCGAGCAGCTCGTCGAGGGCGTCCGCGCGGCGGGTGTCGAGGAGCGGCTGGGAAGTGCCGTCGCCGAGGGCGCGGGTGCCGCCGCCGCGGAGCAGGCTGCGGAAGAAGCCCTCGCCGGCCGCCACGGTGCGCTCGGCGATCCGCTGCTGGGCGGCGGTGATCACGGCGGTGCCCAGGCTGTTCGCGGCCAGGGCGAGATACGGAGCGATCTCGGCGGACACGGTCGCCAGGTCAGACATCCGACTCTCCCCACACTCATCGGTCACGGGCGCAACAGCCTTATCGGAAAGGCGTGTTACCCATGTGCGGGGTGATCCATACCTGCACGAATGAGGGGTTTCGGGCCGGGTTCGGGGAGGGGTGCGGAGCGGCGGCGTACGGGTGGTTGCCGGGCGCGTCCGGCGGCGATGTGATCCCCGGAGGGCCGGCCAGGACGTAGGCTGGATATTGGACTAGACCTGTTGCCGCTGGATTGGGGTCATATGAGCAAGCGCGCGCTCCTGGAGGTCATCGCGCTCGGTCCGGAGGATGCGATCGCGGCCCAGGCCGGCGGAGCCGACCGCCTGGAGCTGGTCACCGACATGGCGGCCGACGGGCTCACCCCGCCGCGGGCCGTCTTCGCGGCGATCCGGGCGGCCGTCGACATCCCGCTGCGGGTGATGCTGCGGGCCGCCGACGGGTTCGCGGCCGGGGACGCCGCGGATGTCGCGGCACTGTGCGCGGACGCGGCGGCGCTGCGGGCGGAGGGCGCGGACGAGTTCGTCCTGGGCTTCCTGACCCCGGACGGACGGCCCGACCTCGACGCCGTACGGGCCGTGGCGGCGGCGATCGACGGCTGCCGCTGGACCTTCCACCGGGCCATCGACCACGCCGCCGACCGCGACGCGCTGCGCCGGGAACTGGCGGGGCTCCCCGGGGGCTCCGGGCCCGACACCTACCTGACGGCCGGCTCCGCACAGGGCGTCGAGGCGGGCCTGGGGACGCTGGTCGCCGAGCAGGCCCGTACGGCCGCGGGCGAGGCCGGGTACGCGCCGCGGATCCTGGTGGGCGGCGGACTGACCCTCGGCCATCTGCCGCGGCTGCGGGCGGCGGGCCTGGACGCCTTCCACATCGGCGGCGCGGCCCGGCCCGCCGGCTGGTCCGCCCCGGTGGACGCGGCGGCGGTACGGGAGTGGCGGGAGGCGCTGGACGGGGTGCGGGACGGGGTGGGCGTTTAGGGCCCGCCCGGTGGATCAGGGGTGCCGCCCCGCCGACCGGCGGCTCAGCGCCCGTCCGCTTCCGCCGTCAGCTGTTCCGGCAGTTCCGCCGCATGAACGACCGTCAGACCGGAGACCGGGCGCGTCAGGCACACATACAGCCGGCGCAGCCCGGTCCGTTCGTCCGGCTCGCCGTCGATGATCGCCGCGGGCTCGTCCAGCACCACGTGGTCGTACTCCAGACCCTTGGCCAGGGTGGCGGGCACCAGGGTGAGACGGGACCCGGCGGAGGTCTCCTCGCCCGGGGCCAGACAGCTCAGGCCCGCCGCCTCGAGGGCCGTCCGCAACACCGGAATACGGGCCTCCGCAGCGATCAGGCCGATCGACCCCTCCTTCGCCAGCGCCTCGTCGCACGCCGCGAGGACGGCTGTATCCAGTCCGGCCGTCGCGACCCGGCGCACCGCGAAGTCGCCCGCGGACTCGCGGATCGAGGTGGCCTCCGTCAGGTCCGGAGCGATGGCCGGCAGCAACCGGGACGCATACGCGATGACCTCGCGCGGCACCCGGAAGCCCTGGGTCAGCTCCTCGACGGCCGACCCGGGCTTGCCCAGGTGGGCCAGCGCCTCCTCCCAGGTGTCGGTCGCCCACGGGGTGGTCCCTTGAGCGATATCGCCCAGAATCGTCGCGGAACCCGTCGTACAGCGGCGCCCCACCGCCCGGTACTGCATCGGGGAGAGGTCCTGCGCCTCGTCGAGCACCACATGACCCAGTGACGGGGTGCGCTCCACCAGGTCCATCGCCTCATCGATCAGCACCGCATCCGCGGACGACCACTTGGCGCTCTTCACACTGCGGGCCGGTCTGGTCCACAGGATCGTCTTCTGCTCCTCGGGCGTGAGGATGCCCGCCGCCTGCTCGGCCAGAAAATCGGCGTCGCTCAGCAGGCGCAGCACCAGCTTGGCCGGATCGACCGGCGGCCAGACCGCCTTGACCGCGGCCTTCACGGCGGCGTTACGGGCCACCGCGTCCTGCACCCGGTCGTCCGGCGCCTCGCCCGCCTGCTCCATCCGCACCAGGACGGCGTGCGCGATGCGCTGCGGCAGGGCGTCGCGGGCCGCGCCGTAGCGGATGTCGCGGTCCATCAACTCCCGTACGAGCTCTTCGAGTTCATACGCCGGTACGCGCCAGCGGCGGGAGCCACGGACGACCACACAGGGCTCCTGCGGCATGGTGATGCCCGAGCGGACGGCGCGCCGCAGCACCTCCGCCATCCGGGCGTCGCCCTTGACCGTCGCCGCGGCCGCCTCGTCCGTGCCGCGTACCTCCACATGCCCCACCAGGTCATCGACCGTGGCCTGCTTGACCTCCAGCTCGCCGAGGGCCGGCAGGACCTGCTCGATGTAGTGCAGGAAGGAGCGGTTCGGGCCGATGACGAGGGTGCCGGAACGGGCCAGCCGCTCCCGGTGGGCGTACAGGAGATAGGCGACACGGTGCAGGCCGACCGCCGTCTTGCCGGTGCCCGGCGCCCCCTGGACGCAGACCGAACCGCCGATCCCGGCACGCACGATCTCGTCCTGCTCGGGCTGGATGGTGGCGACGATGTCCCGCATGGGGCCGACGCGCGGCCGCTCGATCTCCGACTGGAGGAGCTGACTGGCGCGCTCCGCCTCCGCGGGGTCGGTGAGATGCTCGTCCTCGTAGGCCGTCAACTCGCCGCCGGTGTAACCGAATCGGCGGCGCAGCTTCAGATCCATCGGGTCCTTCTTGGACGCCCGGTAGAACGGCTGGGAGACGGGGGCGCGCCAGTCGATGACCATGGGGTCGCCGTCGGCGTCGTGGACATGGCGGCGGCCGATGTAGAAGTTCTCGCCCTCCCGTCGCCCACCATCACCCTTGCCCGGGGCGTGCAGATAGTCGAGGCGGCCGAAGAACAGCGGGGTGTGGGAGAGGTCGGCGAGCGCCTTGATACGGGCTTCGATCTCGCCCTGGAGGACCTCGGCGTTGACCCAGTTCGCGGTGACGTCCGCGATGTTGAGCTCCTCCGCGTCCTTGCGCATGGCGCGGAGGGCCGAGCGGGAGGCGGCGAGATGCGCCTTTTCGCGCTCCAAGGGTCCGGGCGACGGGTGAGCGGCTGAGTCGGGGACAGAGTCGGGGACAGGCGAGGGCACGGCGTTGCCTCCGGTGGGAGTCCTGCGGGACGTACTGCGGCGGGCGCGTGCGCGCGACGGGCGGGCACGGCGGGGCCGGCCGGTTTCCGTCCGGTCGGCGGCGCTCCTCGACGGGAGGCAGGGCAGACGCGCGATTGTAGTCAGCACCTATTAAGGGCGCCAATGGATATTGGGCGGCGGTGACCCGGTGCGTACGGGGGCGGGCGGACCCTGGACCCCTAGCTCTCCCGTAGGTCTCCCGTAGGGGTTGCGTAGAACCAGAGGCTGACTTCCGGGCGATGCAGGATGGACCCATGGACCGATGTGCGGCAATCGCGTGAAATCCATCATGGAGACATGAGCAGCGCAGCGATTCACTCCGCATCCGTCCACCCGATCTCCCTGCATCCGGTCAAAGGCGCAACCGCCCTCGGCCCCGGCACCGACGCCCCGCATGCCGCGGAGCACGCCCACCAGCACCGCCATGTGGTCGGCAACGTCCTCCGCGCGGTCAAGGTCTTCGCCGCGGCGGCATTCAGCGTCGCGGTCCTGGGGGAGTACGCCGACGATTGACCGCCGTATCCCACGACCCCACCACCCCGGAGCCCACCACCCCGGACCCCGCGCCATCGGGCGCAAGGGCCCGCCCCCGCCGCGACGTCCGGATGACCGGAAACCGTTACGGGCCGTAGGCCTCGATCCACTAGCGTCGCCGCAAAGAGCGCGCTCCGGGGCGACAAAGGAGGGGTCGACGGGTGTCTGCCGCCGAGGGGACGGGGACCTGGAAAGGGAGACGGACGCGGACCGGGGCGCAGAGCATCGCCGGCTCCCGCATCGCCGGACCCCGCCGGCTGATCATCGCGGCGGCACTGCTCGCGGTGTCATTCGGGGGGCTGTGGGCGCTGTACGAGGTCCAGCCGCTCCCGATGTCCGACATAGCCGTCTACCGCGCGGAAGGCGAAGCCGCCGCGACCGGCGGTGACCTCTACGGATTCACCGTCACCAAGTGGCACCTCCCCGCCACCTACCCGCCCTTCGCCGCCCTGCTCTTCATCCCCACCGCCTGGATCTCGCTCGCCACCCTCAAGGTCGTCTGCGTTCTCGTCAACGCCGCCCTCCTCGCCCTGCTGGTCCACCTCTCCTGCAAGGCCGCCGGTCTGCGCAAGGCCGCCGGCTCGGCCCCCGTCCTCCTCGCCGCCACCGCCCTCGGCCTCTGGCTCGAACCGGTCTTCCAGACCTTCGTCTTCGGCCAGGTCAACCTCGCCCTGGCCTGCCTGGTCCTGTGGGACCTCTCCCGCCCCGACGGCGCGCGCTTCAAGGGATTCGTCACCGGCATCGCCGCGGGCATCAAGCTCACCCCCGCGCTCTTCGCCGTCTATCTCCTGATCACCGGCCGGGTGAAGGCCGCCTTCGGCGCCCTCGCCGGATTCGCCGTCTCGGTGCTCATCGGCCTGCTGTTCCTGCCCGACGCCAGCGTGGAGTTCTGGACGCGGCGGATGTTCGAGACGGGCCGGGTCGGCAAGGTCTGGATCGTCGACAACCAGTCCCTTCAGGGACTGATCTCCCGCGTCCTGCACGACCCCGAGCCCGGCCTCCTGTGGACGGCGGCGGCGCTGCTCACCGGCATCGCCGGGCTCTGTGTCGCCCGCCGCGTCTATCTGCGGCGCGGCCTGGACACCTGGGGCGTGCTGGTCACCGCCGTCACGGCGCTCCTGGTCTCCCCGATCAGCTGGTCGCACCACTGGGTCTGGTGCGTACCGCTGCTGGCCACCCTCGCCGCGCACACCCGCGGCATCCCCTGGCGCCGCGCGCTGCTGGCCGCGGTCACCCTCGCCTTCACCGCCCGCACCCTGTGGATCGTGCCGCACACCGGCGACCTCGATCTGCGGCTCTCCTGGTGGCAGCAGCCGCTCACCGCGCCGTATCCGCTACTCGGGCTGGCGCTGCTGGCCGCGCTGGTGTGGTGGACACGCAATGCCGCGGACCGCCCCGCCGGGCCGGGCCGGATCCCGCTGCCCCGCGCGGCGCCCGAGCGGCCGGGCGCCCGCTCCCGTACGAGCTGAGGCTCCGGGGCGTCAGCCGGGGGCTGCCCGGCTCATGTCACCGCATCCCCGGCCGCCCGCACCTCACCACTCCTCGTCCGCCGCCAGCAGCTCGTCCGAGTCCACGATCCGGTACGCGTACCCCTGCTCGGCCAGGAAGCGCTGGCGGTGCGCCGCGAAGTCCTGGTCGATGGTGTCGCGGGCGACGACCGAGTAGAACCGCGCCTCGTGGCCGTCCGCCTTGGGCCGCAGCACCCGCCCCAGCCGCTGCGCCTCCTCCTGCCGCGACCCGAAGGTGCCGGACACCTGAATCGCGACCGTGGCCTCGGGCAGATCGATCGAGAAGTTCGCCACCTTCGAAACGACCAGCACCGAGATCTTCCCCTCCCGGAACGCGTCGAAGAGCTTCTCCCGCTGCGCGTTGGTGGTCTCCCCCTTGATCACCGGCGCGTCCAGATGCTCGCCCAGCTCGTCCAGCTGGTCGATGTACTGCCCGATGACCAGCGTCTGCTCGCCCTGATGACGCCGGACCAGCGCCTCCGTCACACTCTGCTTGCTGGCCGTCGTCGCGCAGTACCGGTACTTCTCCTCGGTCTCGGCCATCGCATACGTCAGCCGCTCCGACTCGGTCAGATTGACCCGTACCTCCACGCAGTCGGCCGGGGCGATATACCCCTGCGCCTCGATCTCCTTCCACGGGGCGTCGAAGCGCTTCGGCCCGATGAGCGAGAAGACATCCGACTCCCGCCCGTCCTCCCGTACCAGCGTCGCGGTCAGCCCCAGCCGCCGCCGCGCCTGCAGATCGGCGGTGAACTTGAAGACCGGCGCGGGCAGCAGATGCACCTCGTCATAGACGATCAGGCCCCAGTCGCGGGAGTCGAAGAGCTCCAGATGCGGATACACACCCTTCCGCTTCGTGGTCAGCACCTGATACGTCGCGATGGTGACCGGCCGGATCTCCTTCCTCGTGCCGCTGTACTCACCGATCTCGTCCGCGGTCAGCGAGGTCCGCTTCACCAGCTCGTGCTTCCACTGCCGCGCCGAGACCGTGTTGGTGACCAGGATCAGCGTGGTGGCCTTCGCCTGGGCCATCGCACCGGCCCCGACCAGCGTCTTTCCCGCACCACAGGGCAGTACGACGACACCCGAGCCGCCGTGCCAGAACCCCTCCACGGCCTGCTGCTGATACGGCCGTAGCGCCCAGCCGTCCTCGCGCAGCTCGATCGGATGCGCCTCACCGTCCACGTAGCCGGCGAGGTCCTCGGCGGGCCAGCCCAGCTTCAGCAGCGTCTGCTTGATCTGCCCCCGCTCGGAGGGGTGCACGACGACGCTGTCCGGGTCGATCCGCGCCCCGACCAGCGGCTGCACCTTCTTCGACCGCAGGATCTCCTCGAGCACCGGCCGGTCGGTGGTGGTCAGCACCAGCCCGTGCGCCGGGTGCTTGGTCAGCGACAGCCGCCCGTACCGCGACATCGTCTCCGCGATGTCGACCAGCAGCGCATGCGGCACCGGATACCGCGAGAACTGCACCAGCGCATCCACGACCTGCTCGGCGTCATGCCCGGCGGCCCGCGCGTTCCACAGCCCCAGCGGCGTCACCCGGTAGGTGTGGATGTGCTCCGGCGCCCGCTCCAGCTCCGCGAACGGCGCGATGGCCCGACGGCAGGCGTCGGCCAGCTCATGGTCCACCTCCAGGAGCAGCGTCTTGTCGCTCTGGACGATGAGAGGTCCGTTCACGCGCCTCGCCCTTTCCGGTCACCGGCGGCCGTCCCCGTACGAGGGGCTCCCGTACGAGGGATTCCCGTACGGTCCGCGCGGGATCGTCCCGTACGGCCAAATCTCCAGTGTGCCGCATCGGCGCGGGAACGGGGACGGGTCGGGGACGACGGACGGAACGCTGCCGGGCGGACCCGCTCACACCGCGTCGTCCGCCAGCTCCGCCACCCCCGTGATCCGGTGCAGCGGGTAGGTGCGGACCTCGTCCGACGTGTGGTCGTAGGCCGTGACGAAACCGCCCTCGACGCGCACCGGGGCGATCACCCGCTGGCTGGCGGCGCCATCGGCGTTGACGTAGCCGATCCACAGGGCGGAGCTGGTCAGGACGGCGGCCTGCATGGTGGCCAGGGTCTCGGCGGAGGTGGTGCGGGGGAGGGCACCGGGGGCCGGGGCGGGGGCGTGCACCGGCTTGCGTTCGGCGGTGGCGGCGAGGTCGCCGGCGCGGATGGCGCGTACGGCGGCGGCGAGGAGGGTGTCGTCGGGGGCGGGCGGGCCCTCGGGGACCGGGGTGGGGGCCGTGCGGGGCGCGGTCCGGTAGGAGTCGGTACGGGCGATCAGGACATCGCCGGTGGCGGACTCGGCGGCGGGGGCGTAACCCATGGCGCGCAGGCCGTCGAGGAGCTGGTCGGGGGCGGTCTGCGCGGCCAGCACGGTGGGGGCCAGACGGCGCAGGCGGAGGGCGGCGGAGCGGCGGTCGGCGAGGATCTCGGACAGGAGCGCGTCGTCGTCGCAGCGGAGGTAGGCGGCGGCCGCGCCGATCCGCAACTGGCCGTGCCTGCGGGCCACATCGTCGATGAGGTACGCGAGGGGCTGGGGGACCGGCGTACGGGAGTGGGCGCCGAGGAACTCCTGGAGTTCGGCGGCGGAGCGGCCGGCGTCCAGGGCGCGGCGCACCGAGGCGGGGGTGAAGCGGTACACCGTCGCGCCGCCCTTGGACTCGACGTCCGCCAGCACGTCGAGCGCCTCGGCGAGCGGGCGGCGCAGCGGGCCCGGGGCGACGGCGGTCAGGTCCGCCTGGAGGAGGACGTGGTCAAGGGGCTCGGGGAGAAGGGGAGCGAGGAGGGCCGCGGCGCGGGACACGGCGGCGGTGCGCTCGGCGGGCGTGGCGGACGGTTCGGTGTCGAGCAGCGCGCGGGCATGGCCGGCGAGCGCGCCGCGGCCGGTCACGCCCAGCAACTCGGCCTCGTCGAGCGTCCACTGGGCAAGCCGTGAGCGGAGGTCCGGCTCCACGGGGGCGGGGGAGCCGGGGGCGGCGGAACCCGGGGCGGCGGGGCCCGCTTCGTGCGCGCCCGCCGCCGCTCCCCGCAGCGGCCGCTCCCACCGGAGGCGCGCCAGCACCGCCGCAGGGGGCACGGACGTACCGGGCGGGAGGGAGGCCAGGAGGGCGAGGGCGCGGTGGCGGACCTCGGGGGCCGGGGAACGGTCGAGGTTCGGGCCGAGGGCGGCGAGCGCGCGCCCCTTCGCATCGGCGGTGCCGACCAGACCCGGCGTACGGGTCGCGGACAGCCACGCGCCCGCGATGACGGCCCAGCGCTCGTGGTCGGGCAGCTGGAGCCAGTCCTCGGCGGCCGGCGTGGCCGCGTACCGCTCGTCGGCCTCGCCGTCGGAGGCGATCAGCCCCGCCCCGTAGGCGAGTTCGAGCCAGAAGGCGGCCAGCTGCTCGGTGGTGTCCAGGGCGGTGGCGGTCCGCTTGAGGTCGCGGACGCTCATGCCCCCGGCGCGCAGCACGGCCGGGCCGCCCAGGTCCCACTCCTTGAGCAGCTCCTCGACGGTCGCCAGCGCCGTGAACGCCTGGCTCGCCGCGGCGTTGTCCACAAGCTGTGGATCGCGTTCCGTGACGGGCGAGAGAACCGGCGGCAGCGGCTCAGGGGTGCGGTGGGCGCGCCCGGCACGCAGGTGCAGGGCCGCTTCCCGGGGCAGTACGACATTGCGCCCGCCCGCCGGCAGCAGCAGCCCCCGGTCCAGGAGCCACTGCAGATGACCGGCCGGCCGGTCCGTCACACCGCCGTACGGAGGGCCCCACAGCAGCTTGTCGAGGACCGCAACGGACTCCGCGGGGGCGGCGTCGAGCAGCGCCGCCATCCGGGCCCGGTCGCAGAACAGGCCGGTCAGGGCGGCGACCGCGGTGACCGGATCGTGGGTGGCCGGCAGCCCGGCCGTGGCGAGGATCTCCTGCAGCCGCCCCGGCGACATCCCGGCCGCGGCCTCCGCGACGGTCGGGCCGAGCCCGGTCGGGGACGGATGCGTGGCGCTCGGCGTGAGCAGCTCACGGGCCGTACGCACCAGCCGCAGCCGGTCGTCCGGCCCCCACACCAGCGCCTGCGCCCGCAGCGCGGCCACCGCCCGGGGCAGCTCCGCCGCGACCGTCCCGTCCCCGGCGTCGCCGCCCATCAGCCCGCCGAGCGTCTCGTACGGGCAGGGATCGGGCGCCACCGCCAGCGCCTCGGCGGTCTGCAGCGCGAACCTGTCCAGCCGCTCCACCGCCCGCACCACCGACGCCCGGGTCCCGGCCCGGGTGGCGAGCTGGGTGACATCGCCCGGCACCGGACTGAGCAGGTCGGGCCGGGCCCGCAGCAGGCCGGCGAGCCCGCTGTCGGTGCGGGTTCTGAGCTCCTCGGCCAGGGTGCGGGGTGTATCGGTCATTCGTCCTACGTTAGCGGGGTGACCGATCCGGGGGCACTGTCCGGCGGCCACGGCGCCGGGGGCGTACGCCCGGCGCGCCCGGCGGTGGCGGCGGGGAGAACGGGCGGGCGGTACGGTCGGGACAGCAACCAGCGGACGCCGCAGGGGATTTCGTGGGGTTATGTCGTGGGGATCGAGAGCGATCAGCTCGTCTTTGACTATCTGAGCCGGGTGGGCGACCTGGCCCACCAGCGGGGGCTGCCGGCCGCCACCCGGATGCGGCTGGTCGCCGGGCTGCGGAGCGAGATAGACGCCCGGAAGGCCGACACCGTCCCTGGTGTGAAGCGGGTACTGGCGCGGCTGGGGACGCCGGAGGCCGTGGTGACGGCCGCGGCGGGCGGGGAGACGCCCCGGCCGGCGGCCCCGAAGAGCGGTCTCGGCGGGCTGACCGGCAAGGTGCCCGCGCCGCGGGACGGCGCGGCGCGGCCCGGCCTGCTGCGCAAACCGGCCCGGCCCGCCGCACCGGAGCCGGCCGCCGCGCCGCCCCATCTGGCGGGCGCCGACGAGCTGGGCGAGGCGGACGATCCGCCGGACTGGTGGCGGGTGGAGCCGTCGCCGTACGGGGCGGAGGAGACGGTCCCCGGGTTCGTCGGCGGCATCGAGCTTCCGGAGGTCTGGGAGCGGCCGGCACCGTCCACCGAGAAGGACGACGCCGAGGAGGCCCCGGTCGCCGGGACGGGCGGCGCGCGAACGCGTGCGGGGCTGCTGCGGGGCGTGCTCGGGCGGCGGCGGGGACCCGACCCCGCCGCCGACCCCGCTGCCGAGGAGTCCACCGCCGACGAGGCCGAGCCCGCGGCGGCGTCCGCGTCCCCCTGGGCCTGGCTCAGCCCCGTACCGGCGCTGGCCGTGGTTCTCCTGCTGGCGGGTGCCGTCCTGGACCAGTGGCTTGCGCTCGCGGCCGGCTGGGCGCTGGCGTACGTATCGCGGCGGCTGACCCGCGCCGAGGCGAAGTGCGCGGCACTGGGGGTGCCGGGGACCGCCGTCGGCGGGTTCATGGTGTGGCTGTGGGGCCGGTTCGACGGACGCTGGGGCGATCCGATCGCCCAGGGGCGGCTGGGACAGGCGCTGATGGACGGTCTGCCGGGGGTGGCACGGGGCGCGGCTGTCGCGTCGGCCGTGTTCGTGTTGTGGCGCCTTCGTCGGCGGGGCCGTTAGCTGGGTGCCCTTCGGGTGCGCCCCACGTTGCCGGGTGCGGCGCCGTGGTGGGTTCCGTTGTTTCGGGCCCGCCTGGCGGCGGGATCGGGGGAGGTTGTGGGGCCGGTCGCGGGCGTGTGGTCGTGGGTGCGGGGCCGGTCCTCCAGGACTTCGTCCCTACGGGCCCGACCCCTCCCGCCGGTTCCGCGACCGCCCCTGGGTGGGGGGTGGGGTCGGCTGTGGCTGATCTGGGAGGGCAAGCGGGCGGCCCGTCTGTACCTCCCCACCCACCGGCCGGAGGTCGACCACGGACGGGAGGGGGCGCTCCGCAGGGACGGAGTACCGGAGGAGAGCCCCCGCACCCCACCCCTGCGCAAAGCCCGACCACAACGGCCAACCCCCACCCCGCCCGCCGAAGGCGGGCAAACGGAACCCCCCACGGCGCCGCACCCGGCAACGCGGGGAGAATAAAGCCCATGGCACCCCCGCTCACGGTCGGATTCGACCTCGACATGACCCTGATCGACTCCCGGCCCGGCATCAAGGCCACCTACCTGGAGCTGTCCGCCAGGACCGGCACGTACGTGGACGCCGATGCGGCCATCACACGGCTGGGGCCGCCGCTGGAGGAGGAGATCCGCCGGTGGTACCCCGAGGAGCGGGTGGCGGAGATCAGCGATGTCTACCGGGGGCTGTACCCGGAGCACGCCATCGACGGGTCGCCGGCGATGCCGGGCGCCCGGGAGGCCATTGCGGCGGTGCAGGCGAGGGGAGGGCGCGCCATCGTCGTCACCGCGAAGTTCGAGCCCAACGCCAAGCTGCATCTGGCGCATCTGGGCATCGACGCGGACGCGGTCATCGGCTCGCTGTGGGCGGAGGCCAAGGCCGAGGCGCTGCGCGAGCACGGGGCGGGGATCTACGTCGGCGACCACATCGGTGACGTGCGGGGCGCGCGGGCCGCGGGCGCGCTGTCGGTGGCCGTCGCGACGGGGCCGTGCACCGCCGAGGAGCTGCGCGCGGCGGGCGCCGATGTGGTGTTCGGCGATCTGACCGAGTTCCCGGCGTGGCTGGATCGCTACGTGGCAGAAGGGGCGGATGGGGCAGAAGGCGCGGACGCGGCGGCCGCTTCCGCCTGACGCCGCTGGGCCCTGGCGGACCGGATCACGCCCGTCGCGGCGACCGCGAAACCGGCGCCCATCAGCATGCACACCCAGTAGAAGGCGGACGGCAGCGGATCGGTTCCGAGGAACAGCGGCGTCACCGTGGCGAGAGTGGCCACTGCGCCAACTAGGAACATGATCGCGCCGATTCGGACCAGCAGATCCCCGGCCTGGGGCGTTTCGTCAGACACCTGACCAGGGTAAGTCCGGGCCAGAAGCACTGAGGAACCACCCTGCGACGTCTTGTCACCGGGCACCGGACCATTAGCCTTGGTGGTGGCGGGTCCTGTGACCCGCTGCACTGCTATCCAGACCCGTTTATCCAGACCCGCTTCTTCCGCAGATTCCGCAGCGGATCCGGCCCGCCCCCTTTCCAGTAATTTTCTCCCCAGCATTTTCCGACGAGTACGAGGACGAGGACAGACGTGCCTACCGGCAAGGTCAAGTGGTTCAACAGCGAGAAGGGCTTCGGCTTTCTCTCCCGCGACGACGGCGGCGACGTCTTTGTGCATTCGTCGGTACTTCCCGACGGCGTGGACGCACTCAAGCCCGGTCAGCGCGTGGAATTCGGCGTGGTCGCCGGCCAGCGCGGTGACCAGGCACTGACCGTGACCCTCCTCGACCCCGCGCCCTCGGTGGCGGCCGCACAGCGCCGTAAGCCGGACGAACTCGCCTCGATCGTGCAGGACCTCACCACGCTGCTGGAAAACGTCACACAGCAGCTGGAGCGCGGCCGCTACCCGGACAAGGCGCACGGCGCGAAGATCGCCGGAATGCTGCGGGCGGTGGCCGACCAGCTGGACGTCTGACCGGCCGGGGCGTGCCTCAGCGCTCGTCCGGGAAATTCAGCGCATCGTGGCCGAGGGGCGGTACCAGTCCCTCGGCCGCGGCGCGGCCGAGCAGGCCGCGTACCGCGGCGTAGCCGTCCGTGCCGAGGTCCGCGGTGAAGTCGTTGACGTACAGCCCGATGTGCGCCTCGGTGACGGCCGGGTCCATTTCCTGGGCGTGTTCCAGGACGTACGGCCGGGAGGCCTCCGGGTCGTCCCAGGCCATGCGTACGGAGGTGCGGATCGCCGCCGCCAGCTCGCGCAGCGCGGGCTCGCCCAGCGACCGCTTGGCGATGATCGCGCCGAGCGGAATCGGCAGCCCGGTGGTGGTCTCCCAGTGCTCGCCCATGTCGGCCAGGCAGCTGAGCCCGTAGTCCTGGTAGGTGAAGCGCGCCTCGTGGATGACCAGGCCCGCGTCCACCTTGCCGTCGCGCACCGCCGGCATGATCTCGTGGAACGGCAGCACCACGATCTCGCCCACCCCGCCCGGCACTTCGGCAGCCGCCCAGAGGCGGAACAGAAGGTAAGCCGTGGAGCGTTCGCTGGGCACCGCGACGGTTCTGCCCGCGAGGTCCGCGGCGCTGCCCTGCTCCCGGGCCAGCACCAGCGGCCCGCAGCCGCGCCCCAGCGCGCCGCCGCACGGCAGCAGCGCGTACTCCTCTAGGACCCAGGGCAGGACGGCGTAGGAGACCTTCAGGACGTCGAACTCGCCGCGCTCGGCCATGCCGTTGGTGAGGTCGATGTCGGCGAAGGTGACCGCCAGCTCCGGGCCGCCCGGGACCCGGCCGTGGGCCAGGGCGTCGAAGACGAAGGTGTCGTTCGGGCACGGCGAGTACGCGATGTTCAGGGGCCGGGTCACGGGGTCCTCCCTGGGGACGGGACGGTGGGGGTACCTCCCCGCTCGAGCGCAGCCGAGAGCGCGGGGGAGGCCGGCAGCGCCCGGAAGACGCCGGTCAGCGCGGCCAGTGCGTCGCCGATCCGCCAGGCGGCGCGGTCACGGGGGCCGACGGCATTGGAGACCGTACGGATCTCCAGTACGGGCACGCCGTGCGCGGCGGCGGCCTCGGCGACGCCGAAGCCCTCCATGGCCTCGGCCAGCACCCCCGGGTGACGGGCGGCCAGTTCGGCGGTGCGGGCGGCGCTGCCGGTGACGGTGGAGACGGTGAGGACGGTGCCGACCGCGGCGCCGGCCGCCGTGGCGACCGCCTTGACCAGCGCCGGATCGGGGCGGTGGGTGACGGTCCCGAAGCCGAGTTCGGTGACCGGGAGGAACCCGTCGGGGGTCTCGGCGCCCAGGTCGGCGGCGACGATCGCCTCCGCGACCACCACCGAACCCAGCGGCGCGTGGGGCGCGAAGCCGCCGCCGATACCGGCCGAGACCACCAGCCCGTACGGCGCTTCCGCGAGCGCCGCTGCGGTCAGCGCGGTGGCCGTACCGGCGGCCGCGGCGGCGGGACCGACCCCGGCGGCCAGCACATCGAGCGACCCCCCGGCTCCGGCCGCGCACCGCAGCGCGTGGCCGCCGGGCAGCGTCCGTGTGCCGTACGGCCCGCCCGCGGCACACACCGCATCGCGCTCGGCGGCCACCGCGGTGACGACCAGGACGCGCATCAGACGGTCCGTACGGGGTGCGGCGGTTCTCCGGTCCGGGGCAGCGGTCCTCAGTCCTTCTGCTTCAGTGTGAAGTGGAAGATGGCCGAGGGGATCTGGCCGCCCTCCTTGGGGTACTCCGCGACCTGCAGCGTGACCGTGTCGACGGTGTAGGTGCGCTGGGTCTGCGGGTCCTGCTTCACGAACAGCTGGCTGCTGTCGAGCGTGCGGTAGGTCTGGTGGGTCTTGGACACGCCCTGGCCGTCTCCGGCGAACGCGAGCCAGCCGCGCTTGGCGATGTCCGGCTCCACGCCGATACGCACCTTCTCGCCGGGGCTCACGGTGAGCGTCTTGCCGCCCTCCTTGGAGATGCAGGCGGTGAATTTCACCTTGTCGAGAGCCTTCTCGCCGCCGTCGCAACCAGGGGTCGCCTCGGCCGACACGGTCGAGGAGCCGGCCGTGACGGTCGCGAGCGCGGTCGGCTTCTCACAGGCGGAGAGGGTGAGCAGGCCCAGGGACACGGCACCGATGGCGGCAGCGGTACGGCGGCCCTTGCCCCGGGAGATCAACGCAGCGGTCATACGGGCAGGCTATCGGGCGCCCCGGCCCACGCCACGCGCGGGTACGGCGTGCCGCGCGGGCCGGGCCCGCCGGGGTGTCCGCGGGCCGCCGGTCAGGCGACCCGGGCGCGCGACGCGCCGCCGTGCCGGGCCGCCCCCAGTAGCCCCCGCACGGCCAGCGCCACCCCGGTCGCCACCAGCCCCGCCGCCACCGACATCCCCACCACCCCGATCAGCGGCAGCGAGATTCCGATGGCCCCGCCGACCACCCACGCCATCTGCAGCGCCGTCTCCGACCGGGCGAACGCCGAGGTCCGTACGGCCTCCGGCACATCCCGCTGGATCATCGCGTCCAGCGACAGCTTCGCCAGCGCCTGGCAGAACCCGGCACTGGCCGCCACGGCAGTCACCACGACGATCGCGATCACGCTGTACAAGACCGCCGCGAGCACCGTCGCGCTCAGCGCCAGCCCCAGCATCCCCGCGATGATCGCCTCGGGCCCGCGCGCCTTCAGCCAGGCGCCCACCGCCGTACCCAGCGCATTGCCCGTACCGGCCGCGACCACCACCAGCCCCAGTGACGTCGCCGGACCCAGCCCGCCCAGCGGATGCTCACGCAGCAGGAACGCCAGGAAGAACGTCAGAAACCCGGAGAGCGCCCGCAGACAGGCATTGGCCTGCAGACCGTGCAGCACCGACGGCCCGACCGTCCGCAGCCCCGGTTTCGGCGGTCTGCCACCCGAGACGGCGACCGCCTCGTGGGACGCCAGCCGTGCCCGGCCCTCGCCCTTGGCCGAATCCACCTTGTGCGGCAGGGAGAACGACAGGACCGTCCCGGCCACGAACACCACGAACGCCCCGTACAGCGGCCACTCCGGCCCGATCAGGTGCAGCCCGGCGCCCGCCGGCGCCGCCACGCCGGTGGCCAGCAGACCGGCCAGCGTCACCCGCGAATTGGCCTTGACCAGCGAAATCCGCGGCGGCAGCAGCCGCGGCACCACCGCGCTGCGCACCACCCCGTACGCCTTCGAGGCCACCAGCACCCCCAGCGCCGCCGGATACAGCTCCAGCCCGCCGGTCGCCACCGCGCCCGACATCGTCAGCGCCAGCAGCGCCCGCGCCAGCATCGCGCCCGCCATCGCCGCCCGGCGGCCGTGCGGCACCCGGTCCAGCAGCGGTCCGACCACCGGCGCGAGCAGCGCGAACGGCGCCATGGTGACCGCCAGGTACAGCGCCACCCGCCCCCGTGCCTGGTCGGTCGGGACGGAGAAGAACACCGTCGAGGCCAGCGCGACCGTGATCATCATGTCGCCCGCGGCGTTCACCGCGTGCAGTTCGATCAGTTTGCTCAGGCCCGACTCGCCCGCGCCGTGCGCATGGGTGGCGCGGCGCAGGCCCCGGGCCGCTCCGGTGAACGGCGAACGCAGCGCGCGGCCGGCCGCCCGGCCCGCCCGCCGTACCCGGGTCCCTGCGTACCGTGCGGCAGCCACCCGGCCATATTGCCCCAATTCGCCCGGTAGATGGTGTTTTCTCCGCCCTGCCACGCGCGGCGCACCGGCCCCGGCGGCCCGCTGCTGACATTTGCCGCTCCCGCGAGGGGTCGTACACCGTTGAAGGGGTAGCGTGTGTAGCGCGCCACCGACGGTCGTTTTTGGCCGCGTGCCTCATGGCGATCCCGCAGAATGGGACGTAAGAGGTGCGCTCGACCGAAACCGACCGGGCGCGGACGTCGACGCGGTCCCCAGGTCCGCTCCGCCCGCCCCGGCCCCGCCGGTCGTCCGGACAGACAGGACAGCCTTGGCTGGCGCACTCGTGAGACGGCGTGGAAGAGAGAATCGATTCTTGTGAGTGCTGCGATGCGAAGCCGTACCCCCGACCGCCTGTGCGCCGAGGCGGTCGACCTTGCCCGTGCGGCAGCGGAGGAAACCGCGCTTCCCGGAACGGTCGGCGAGCACATCGACGCGGTCGCCGACGGAGACCGCGTCGTCACCCATCTCTTTGCCTGCAATGAGCCCGGCTACCGCGGCTGGCGCTGGGCCGTGACGGTCGCCCGCGCCTCCCGCGCCAAGGTCGTCACCCTCGACGAGTCCGTCCTCCTGCCCGGCCCCGACGCCCTCCTGGCACCCGAATGGGTCCCCTGGAGCGAGCGGCTGCGCCCCGGCGACATGGGCCCCGGCGACCTGCTGCCCACGGAGGCCGAGGACCTGCGCCTCGAGCCCGGCTTCTCCGGCGAGGACGGCCCGCCGCCGAACTCCGCGGTCGCCGAGGGCATGGCCGCCGAGGTCGCCGACACGGAGGAGGCCGACGTCGTACCCGGCTCCCCGGCGATCCAGCCTTCCCCCGCCCGGGGCGGCATCGCCGACCTCGCCGAAGAGCTGGGCATGCGGCGGGCGCGGGTCCTCTCCCGGTACGGCCTGCACACCGCGGCCGACCGCTGGGAGGAGGCGTACGGCCCCAAGACCCCGATGGCCCAGGCCGCCCCCGCCACCTGCATGACCTGCGGTTTCCTGACCCCGCTGGCCGGCTCGCTGCGCCAGGCCTTCGGGGTGTGCCCAATGAGTTCGCCCCGGCGGACGGCCGGGTCGTCTCCCTCGCCTACGGCTGCGGGGCACACTCCGAGGCCGCCGTGATGCCGGCACCGCCGCGGCCGCCCGCGCCGGTGCTGGACGAGACCGTGGTCGAGGCCCTTGCCTTGCGGCCCGAGCCGGGCGGGTCCGTGACGGAGCCCGGACCCGCGGATGAGCTGGGCCATAGCTGAGTTCTGGGTTCACTTCGCGATGGCGGGTGCGGCGCCGTTTCGCCTCCGGCGGGGGTGGGGTGTTGGCCGTTGCGGCCGGCTGTCCGTAGCGGGGGTGCGGCGTCAGCCCTACACGACTCCGTCGCTACGGTCTGCCGCCTCCCGTCCGTAGTCGACCTCCGGCCGGTGGCAGGGAAGGAACAGACGGTCCGCCCGCTTGACCACCCAGATCCGCCCCTGGTCATTCCCCCCCCGCCCTGGGGCGGTCGCGAAACCGGCGGAAGGGGTTGGGCCGTAGGGACGAAGTCCTGGAGGACCGGCCCGTACCTGCCAGTACACCTCGCGGCCGGCCCCACAACCTCCCCCGATCCCGCCGAAGGCGGGTCCGGAACAACGGAACCCATCACGGCGCCGCACCCGGCAACGTGGGGAGAAACCCGTAACGCGGCCCAGGTAACGTCAGGCCCAGGAGACCACCTAAAGGGAGACGGACACGTGGCTGGTACGTCGTGGGTACGAGGCGCAACCGAAGGGGCTGACCCGTTTGGGACCGCGCGGCTGCGCCGCGGCGTGCTGGATGCCTGGGCCGCGTCGCCCGCCCGGTTCCGGGAGGACGCCAATGCCGAGGAGGACCTCGCGCTGGGCGGCTACCGCGACCGCCTCGCCGTCGAGCTGGCCCAGAACGCCGCCGACGCGGCGGGCCGGGCCGGCGTCCCCGGGCGGCTGCGCCTGACCCTGCACCCGGCCGACGACACCGGTTCCGCCGTACTCGTCGCGTCCAACACCGGTGCCCCCCTGGACGCCACCGGCGTCGAGTCCCTGTCCACGCTGCGCGCCTCCGCCAAGCGGGAGACGAGTGTGGCCGCGGGCGCGGTCGGCCGGTTCGGCGTCGGGTTCGCCGCGGTGCTGTCCGTGAGCGACGAGCCGGCGCTGGTGGGGCGTACCGGCGGTGTCCGCTGGTCGCTCGCCGAGGCCCGTGTGCTGACCCAGGAGGTGGCCGCGCACAGCCCCGGCCTGGGCGGCGAGCTGCGCCGCCGCGACGGCCACGTACCGCTGCTGCGCCTCCCGCTGCCCGCGGAGGGCAGTGCGCCCGAGGGCTATGACACCGCGGTCGTGCTGCCGCTGCGCGACGGTGCGGCGCTGGACCTCGCCGAGCGGCTGCTGTCCGGGATCGACGCGGCGCTGCTGCTTACCCTGCCGGGCCTGGCCGAGGTCGTGATCGAAACCCCGGAGGGCGTACGGGAACTGAGGCGCCGTCAGGACGGCGACTGCGTCCTGATCGAGGACAGCGAGCGCGGCGCCACCCGCTGGCGGGTGGCCACCGACGGCGGCCCGCTGGACCCGGCGCTGCTCGCGGACCGGCCCATCGAGGAGCGGCTGCGCCCGGTGTGGTCGGTGACCTGGGCGGTGCCGGTGGACAGCGAGGGTGCGCCGGTACGGCCGACGACCGCGGCAGTGCTGCACGCGCCCACCCCGACGGACGAGCCCCTGGGCCTGCCCGCCCTCCTCATCGCCTCCTTCCCCCTGGAGCCGACCCGCCGCCATATCGCGCCGGGCCCCCTGTCCGACTTCCTGGTGGAGCAGGCCGCCGTGACCTACGCGTCCCTGCTCCGCGACTGGCAGCCGGTCTCCGTCGGCACCCTCGACCTGGTCCCGGGCCCCCTGGGCAAGGGCGGCCTGGACGGCGAGCTGCGCCGCCAGGTGCTGGAGATGCTGCCCCGGGTCCGCTTCCTGCCGAGCGCCGGAACGCCCGCGGGAACGTCCGTCGAACCGGAGACGTCCCCCGAGTGGGACGAGGGCGGCGCCGACGCCGCCCGCTACATCCTCCGCCCCGTGGACGCCGAACTCCTGGAGGGCGCGGGCGCGGCCACCGTGTCCGTCCTGGCCGAGCTCTTCCCCAGCCTGCTGCCGGCCGGTCTCGAACGGCGGCCGGAGCTGCGGGCGTTGGGCGTGGCGCGGGTGCCGCTCAGCGAGATGATCGACCGGCTGGCGGGCGTCGAGCGGTCCCCCGGCTGGTGGTGGCGCCTCTACGACGCGCTGGCCGGCACCGACCCGGACCGCCTCAGCGGCCTCCCGGTCCCCCTTGCGGGTGCGGCCGGCCAGGGACCGGGCGGCGCGACCGGCACCGTACGCACCACGATCGGCCCCCGTCAGGTCCTCCTCCCCCTGCCCGGCGGCGGCCCGTACGAGGACGGCGACACCGAGGCCCGCCACCGCACCCTCGCCCGCCTCGGCCTGAAGGTCGCCCACCCGGACGCCGTACACCCGCTGCTGGAGAAGCTGGGCGCCACCCCGGCCTCCCCGCGCGCGGTCCTGACGACACCCCAGGTCCGGGCGGCGGTGGAGAACTCCCTGGACGCCGACGAGGACGCCTACGACGTCTTCGCGGACGAGCTGGGCGGCGGCTTCGGCGCCCCGCTCGGCGCCGAGGAGCTGGCCGAGGCGGTCCTCGGCCTGGTCCGCGACGCCAACCTCACCCCCGGCGACGAGCCCTGGCTGGCCGCCCTGGCCCTGCCGGACGACGAGGGCGAGCTGGCCCCCGCCGGGGAGCTGGTCCTGCCCGGCAGTCCCTTCGAACGCGTCATCCGGGAAGGTGAACTCGCCGCCTGCGACGCCGAGTTGGCTGCGCGCTGGGGTGAACAGCCACTGACGGCCGTCGGCGTCCTGGCCGCCTTCGCCCTCGTCCGTGCCGCCGACGTCGTCCTGGACCCGGACGAACTCGAACCCCGCGACGGGGACTTCGCCGAACCCGACGACCCCGGCCTCCTCGACGCCGTCGACGTCTGGTGCGAGGACGTCCTCGACACCCTGCCCGACACCCCCGTACCCCCCGTGGTGACCGAGCTGCTCGCCGTCCGCGACCTCGACCTGGTCGACGACGACTGCTGGCCCCAGGTCCTCGCCATGCTCTCCCAGCCGCCCCTGCGGGACGCGCTGACCACCCCCGTACGGATCCTCCTCCCCGACGGCACCACGGAGTCCGTACGCCCCTACACCGCCTGGTGGCTGCGCGGCCACCCCGTACTCGACGGCCGCCGCCCCGCCGGTCTCCGCTCCGCCGGCGGCGACCCTCTCCTCGCCGGCCTGTACGAGTCCGCGGACGCCGGCGAGGTCGACGCCCAGGTCCTGCGCGCCCTGGGAGTCCGCACCTCGGTGGCGGCCCTCCTGGACGAGCCGGGCGGCGCGGCCGAACTCCTCTCCCGCCTCGCCGACCCCGACGTCACCGTCGGCGCTGCCCAACTCCACGCCCTCTACGGCGCGTTGACCGACATGGACCCCGACGACGTCACCCTCCCCGACGAACTGCGCGCGGTGGTGGGCGGCGAACTGCGAGTGGTGGACGCAAGCGACGCCATCGTCGCCGACGCCCCCGACCTGATGCCCCTGGCCGGTGACATGGCGCTCCTCCCGGTCCGCCCGTCCCGCGCCGCCGAACTGGCCGAACTCCTCCAGGTGCGGCGCCTGAGCGAGACGGTCACGGCGTCTGTGAGCTCCGAGGGCGTACGCCACGAAGTCCCCGAGGCCGTGCGCGTACTCCTCGGCCCCGCCACCCCCACCTCATACCTCGAACACGAGGCGCTGGAGCTGGAGGACGGCACGGAACTGGACTGGCGCTGGACCCCCGATGGCACGTTGCATGCCGCCACGCTGGAGGGTGTCGCCGCGGGCCTGTCCTGGGCGACAGCCCAGTGGCCGCGTCGCTTCGAGGTGGCCGCGCTACTGGAGGACCCGGAGCGGGGCGAGGAACTGGCCGAGGCCCGCTGGTTCGACTGACCGGCCGCCGCCCGGGTGCGTGAAGGCCCCTGTCGCACCGCGACGGGGGCCTTTTGCCTGGGTGCCGGGGTCTTCAGTCGGAACTGAACTTCTTCACCAGCGCCCAGATGACGACAATCACGCCGACGCCCAGGATCAGCCACTCCCACCAGTCCATGATGCCGTCGCTGGTCCCGTGGGTGCCGCCGTAGTGGTGCGAGTAGTGGTGGTGGCCGCGGGCCAGGATTTCGTACGCCAGGTCCCCCGAAATCGGCTTCATGGGGAGGGACCATAGGGGGGAGCCGGGCGGGGGCGCCAGCCTTGCGGGCGGGGTGGTTCGGCCGGCAGATGCCGCCTGCCCGCTGGGCGGTACATGGGTTCTCACTACTGGGCGTTCTGTTGGCCGTCTCTAGAGCACCTGTTTGCCCGCTCCTTGCCCTCCATTGAACGATGTCTGATGGGCTGTCGTAGGCATCGCTGAGGGGGGAACAGCATGGCGATCGAGCTGCCTGAACAGGTGGTGACGTTCCTTCAGTTCATCGGGGTGAACTGGCCGAACATCAATGAGGACAAGGTCCGCGAATTCGCTTCCCACGTACGGGACTTCGCGGAGAAGGTGGATGAGACCCACAAGGACTCCACGGCGACGATCAAGCAGCTGGAAGAGGTGTACCAGGGCGCGTCGTACGAGGCGCTGCTGGCCAAGTGGGCGCAGCTGTCCGACGGCCACATGACGGAGCTGGTCAACGCCTGTCACACGGTGGCGTCCGCGCTGGACATCGCGGCGGACACGATCGTGGCGATGAAGCTGGAGGCGATCGCCGAGCTGATCGTGCTGGCGATCACGTTCGTGGCCGACCAGGCCGCCGCGGTCGCCACTCTCGGCGCTGCGGAGGCCGCCATGGCGCTGATCGTGGCAGCGGCCGAGAAGCTTGTGGACTTCCTGGTGCAGCAGTTGGAGCAGTACATCATCGCCCAGGTGATCGAGGCGGCGATCGACCCGCTGATCGAGACGGTCAGCAAGGCGGTGAGCGGCATGGTTTTCCAGGCCGCCGAGTCCGCGCTGGGCGTCTCCGCCGGCGGCGGGGCGGGCGGTGGTGGGCAGGGCTTCTCCATCCACCCGGAACAGCTGCACGCGCGCGCGGAAAAACTGCGCGGGCATGCCGAGAAGGTGGCGTCGCACGCCGCCGAATTCGAGACGAAGGCTGCGGGGGTGACCTTCGAATGAGCAATCCGATCGTCAAGGCGCTGGAGAACGGCGCGCAGAAGCTGGGCAAGACCCTGGCCAAGGACGCGAGCAAGGCCGTCCAGGACCTGTACCACGGGGCGGGCGACCGGCTGAAGAAGGTCGCCCGCAACCATCACGAGAACGACGCCAAGCATGCCGCGGAACTCGACAAGCTCCTCAAGGGCGGCAAGAACGACATGCCGCATGCGCCGCATGGCACGGGCGGGGGCGGCCGCCCGTCCGGTGGTGGCCGGTCCGGCGGGGCCCGCGCGGAGGCCGAAGGCGGCAACGCCCACGACAGCACCCGTCCGGACGAGCGCAAGTGCACTGGTCCCACCGACCCGGTCGACCTGGCCACCGGCAGAGTGTTCCTGCCCCAGACCGACATCTCCCTGCCCGGTGCCCTGCCGCTGACGTTCACACGGAGATACGAGTCCTCGACCCGTATCGGCCAGCACATCGGGCCGTCGTGGTCCTCCACCGTCGACCAGCGCCTGGAGATCGACGACGAGGGCATCGTCTTCGTCACCGAGACCGGCATGCTGCTCCAGTACCCGGTACCGGAGACAGGTGATCGGGTCCTGCCGAAGAATGGCCCGCGCTGGCCGCTGATGCGCACGCTCCAGGGCGACTGGGCCGTCAACGACCCGGAGACGGGGCACACCCGTTACTTCAGCGATGCCCTGCACGCCCCAGGCATTGCCTTGCCGGATGAGATCACGGACCGCAACGGGAATCGGATCACTTTCGACTATGCGGACGAGACCGGCATCCCGTACGCGATCCGCCACAGCGCCGGCTATGAACTCAAGTTGACTTGCGACGAGGACGGCCGCCTCACTGCCCTGCACTTGGCGGGTGCGGCGGAGGACGGAGTGGACCAGCTGATCCGCTCCTACGGGCACAACGAGGTCGGTGACCTCACCACTGTCACCAACTCCGTCGGGGCGGTGACCCGGTTCGAGTACGACGCCGAGCACCGGATGACCGCCTGGGTCGACTCCAACGACTCCCGCTACGAGTACACCTACGACGACAGTCACCGCTGCACCGCCCAGTCCGGCGCCGAGGGTCACTTGGCCAACCGTTTCACCTACGGCGAGCCTGATCCGGAAACCGGCCACCGCACCACCACGCTCATCAACGGCGAGGGCTTCCCCACGCGGTATGTCATGAACGACCGCCTGCAGGTCATCGCGGTCACCGACGCCCTTGGCAACACCACCCGCACCACCTACGACACCGACGACCGCCCCCTGACGATCACCGACCCCCTCGGCAACACCACCCACCTCGCCTACGACGAGCCCGGGCACCTCGTATCCGTCGTCCGCCCGGACGGTTCCACCAGCACCACCACCTACAACGACCTCGGCCTACCGGAGGAGATCACCGGCCCGGACGGCCGGACTCTCCGCCAGGAGTACGACGCCAAGGGCAACCGCACAGCCGTCACCGACCCCGCCGGTCGAACCACCCGCTTCGCCCATGATTCCCGCGGCCACCTCACCTCGGTCACCGACCCGCTGGGAAACATCACCTGCATCGAGACCGACGAAGGGGGACTCCCTCTTACCGTCACCGACCCGCTCGGCGCTGTCACGCACTTTCTCCGGGACAAGTTCGGCCGCGCCACATCTGTCACAGATGCTCTCGGCAACACCTCCAGCTACCTGTGGACCCCTGAAGGGCATCTCGAGACCCGCATCAACCCGGACGCCACCCAGGATTCCTGGACCTACGACGGCGAGGGCAACTGCACCTCGCACACCGACCCCTTGGGGCAGGTCACCACATTCGAGTACGGCCACTTCGACCATCTGAAGGCGCGCACCGACCCGGACGGCGCACGCCACGAGTTCCTCCACGACACCGAACTCAAGCTCATGAAGGTCATCAACCCCCAGGGACTGACCTGGCGTTACGAGTACGACGCGGCCGGGCGTCTGATCTCCGAAACGGACTTCGACAGCCGCACGCAGGAATACACTCACGACCCGGCCGGTCGCCTGACCTCCCGCACCACCCCGCTGGGCCACACCATCCGCTTCCAGCATGACGCCCTCGGCCGTACCGTCACCAAGGACGTCGCAGGCGAACTCACCACCTTCGCCTACGACACAGCCGGGCACCTGGCTCAGGCCACCGCACCCGGCGTCGAACTCACCTACAGCCGCGACGAGCTCGGCCAGATCGTTGCCGAGACGGTGAACGGCCGCACCACCACTTTCCTCTACGACGCCCTGGGCCGCCAGACATCCCGCACCACCCCCACCGGCGCGGTGAGCACTTGGACCTACGACGCAGCCGGGCAACGCACCACACTTGAGGCATCCGGCCGCACCATGGCCTTCGCGTACGATGCGCTGGGTCAGGAACTCTCCCGCACTCTCGGCGACATCACCCTCACCAACCAGTTCGACGCTCTCGGCCGCCTCACCGACCAACACGTCACATCCGCCGCTGAAACCCTCCAGCGCCGCGCGTACACCTATCGGGCGGACGGCAACCTCTCCGGCATTGACGACCGCCTCAACGGTGCTCGCCGCTTTCAACTCGACGCTGTCGGCCGGGTCACCACCGTCTCAGCCCACGACTGGACCGAGACGTACGCCTACGACACAGCAGGAAACCAGACCCAGGCCGCCTGGCCCGACCGCCATCCGAATCCCGAGGCACGTGGCGAGCGCACCTACACCGCCACCCGCCTCAACCGTGCGGGTGGTGTCCGCTACGAGTACGACGCGGCGGGTCGCACCACCCTCCGCCAGAAGACCCGTCTCTCCCGCAAGCCCGAGACCTGGTACTACACCTGGGACGCCGAAGACCGCCTGATCGCCTGCACCACGCCTGATGGCACCACCTGGCGCTACACCTACGACCCCCTCGGCCGGCGCACCGCCAAGCTACGTCTGACCGACGACGGCCAGAGCATCGCTGAGCAGGTGACCTTTACCTGGGACGGCGCCACCCTGTGCGAGCAGACCACCCTCGTCAACGGTCGGTCCGAGCAATCGATCATCACCTGGGACCACGAAGGCCTCAAGCCCCTGACTCAGTGCGAACGCCGTACCGCAGCGCATGCCCCGCAGCACGAGGTTGATCAGCGCTTCTTCGCCATCGTCACGGACCTCGTGGGCTCCCCCACCGAACTCCTCGACGAACAAGGTGGCATCGCCGCCCGCACTCGTACGACACTGTGGGGCTCGACCGCCTGGAGCACGGACGCCACCGCCCACACCCCCCTCCGCTTTCCCGGCCAGTACTTCGACCCCGAAACCCAGCTCCACCACAACTACTTCCGTACCTACGACCCCGAAACCGCCCGCTATCTCACCCCCGACCCCCTCGGCCTCACTCCAGCCCCCAACCCCGTCACCTATATCCACAACCCGCACACCTGGGCTGACCCACTTGGCCTCTCCGCGTGCCTCGTAGCGGCGGCTAATAGCTTCCCAGGGCGTGCCCATACCCTGGACGAGCATGTGGGAATATCGGACGAGAGGGCAATATCGCTGGCGCGGAGAAAGTCGGGTGGCAGGAATAGCGTGTTCGTCGATCAGGAAACAGCCCAGAAGGTGGCTGACGAGGCTGTGGCGAATAATGCTGCCCGGATTCAGAGATGGCTCCGAGGGCCACAGCAGCAATTGTCCTTCTCTGGACGGCATGGAGCCAATATCTCGCTTGGGTCTACATTTCACGCGGACGGATCTCGAACCGACGCAGGAAATGGGTACTTCATCCAGCTGACGCGAGCCAAGGGGCATCCCGGAGGTTTCTTCATCTCAACGCTTTATCCGAAGTGAGGGCATGATGCAGAGATTTACCAGCTTCGATTTCGGCCTTACCGGACTGGCTGCACTGTTCCATCAGGACTGGAATCACATAGGGGAAGTCGAGCAAGTCGTCCTGACGTATCTTTCGGTAGGCGAAGAGTCTTGCGCGGACGACGCTCTGAAAAAAGAAGCTGCTGAACTTGAACGAGATGTGTCCCTCCTGATCAGCTCACCCCTCAGTGACTACCAGTTGAGGCTTCTCTGGGTGATGGCAACCGGCGGTAATTATCCATTTTCGAATGGCGAAACGGGTCGTGGGTTCCTTGAGCGAATCCATGCAGCCAGCCGCCAGTGGCAGCAGGGTTACGGAGTGGTCGAGGCGGACGCCGCCCAGGGGTGGAATTCCGTCCATGTGGCGAGCGATGTGCGCAAAGCGATTGATGGCACGCCTCTAAACCTGCCGGATGAATGCCGCATGTACTTTGATTCCGACGTGCATGTGCTGCGAAATGCTCTCGATAACTGTGCGCGTTCTGCCTCTGCCGAGCTTGCCTTCCGCCTCCTGCTGAGAATTCATCTCGCCAATTTCATTCCGGTGGAAGGTGTCTATTGGGCAACCTATGCGAGAATTGCCAGGGAGTTTGCGCTTGGAGAGGACTTGCTGTCTTCTCTTGAATTCCTGGCCAGTTGAGGCCGTGTCCTGTGCGGGTAGGTGGGTGTTGGCCGCCCGCTGGTCAGGACGCTCCAGCGGCGCGTACACCCCTTTGGCGATCTCCTCCAACCGTCCCCGGCGCTCGGCAGATTCATCGACTCTCGTGCTGGCGGCGTATCAGCGCAACCGCAACCTGACGGTGTTCCACCGATCACAGGGGCGACGGGGTGATGCGCGCAGCGCAGGAGGGCGCCGACCCGCTCCTGAAGAGCTGGGCCGGCGCCCCTTCGGTATGAGTGCGTGGCAGGCGCGTCAGGTCAGTTGGTGAACTTCTTCACGAAGCTCCACAGGACGGCGATCGCGCCGATGCCGAGGATCACCCACATCCACCATGCCATGGGGCCGCTGCTGCCGTCGCCGCCGTAGTGGCCGCCGTGGTGGTGGCCCCGGGCCAGGATTTCGTACTTGAGGTGGTCCCCCGCTGTGTATGTCATGGGCATGCACCCTAGGGGAGGGGGACGGAACCTCCAATTCCCCTGGGCCCTCAGGCGGGGAAGCGGCGGGCGACCCAGCGCCAGGTGAGTTCCAGGGCCGCGCTGGCCAGGGCGGCGATGCCCACGGCCGCCCACGGCATTGTCGTGCCGACCAGGCGGAGGTCGAAGAAGCGCTGCAGCCAGGGGGTGGCCAGGACGATCACAAAGCCGAGGGCCATGGTCAGGACCAGGGCGATCCGCCACCACGTATAGGGGCGGGCGATGATCGCCAGGACCCAGAGGGCGGCGAGGAAGAGGGTCAGGGTGGCGGCGCTGGTTTCGGCGGGGAGGGCGCCGGGGCCGGTGTAGTACGAGCGGGCCAGGAGGTAGGTGGCGAAGGCCGCGGTGCCGGTGATGAGGCCGGAGGGGATGGCGTAGCGCATGACGCGGCGGACGAAGTGGGGCTGGGCGCGTTCCTTGTTGGGGGCGAGGGCGAGGAAGAAGGCCGGGACGCCGATGGTCAGGGTCGACAGCAGCGTCAGGTGGCGGGGGAGGTAGGGGTAGGGGATCTGGCAGGCGGCCACCAGGATGGCGAGGAGGACGGAGTAGACGGTCTTGGTGAGGAAGAGCGTGGCTACTCGGGTGATGTTGCCGATGACGCGGCGGCCCTCGGCGACGACCGAGGGGAGGGTGGCGAAGCTGTTGTTGAGGAGGACGATCTGGGCCACGGCGCGGGTCGCCTCGGAGCCGGTGCCCATGGCGACGCCGATGTCCGCGTCCTTGAGGGCGAGGACGTCGTTGACGCCGTCGCCGGTCATGGCGACGTTGTGGCCGCCGGACTGGAGGGCGGCGACCATATCGCGTTTCTGGGTGGGGCTGACGCGGCCGAAGACCGTGCCCTCGGTGAGGGGGGCGGCCATGGCGGCGGGGTCGGTGGGGAGCCTGCGGGCGTCCACGGGGGCGTCGGCGCCGGGCAGGCCCAGTTCGGCGGCCACCGCGCCGACCGACACCGCGTTGTCGCCGGAGATGACCTTGGCCTGGACGCCCTGGTCGGCGAAGTAGCGGAGGGTGTCGGAGGCGTCGGGGCGCAGCCGCTGTTCGAGGACGACGAGGGCGGTGGGGTGGAGAGATGAGGTGACGTCGGGGGCGTCCAGGGGGCGGTCGGTGGCGGCCAGGAGGAGGACGCGGAGGCCCTGGGCGTTGAGGGCGTCGGTCTCGGCCAGGGTCGCGTCGCCCGGCGGCAGCAGGACATCCGGGGCGCCCAGGAGCCAGGTGGTGTGGTCGCCGTCGGGGGCGGTGAGCCGGGCGCCGCTGTATTTGCGGGCGGAGGAGAAGGGGAGGGAGGCGGTGCACCGCCAGGAGTCCGCCGTATCCGGGGGGTAGGCGTCGATGATGGCCTGGAGGGAGGCGTTGGGGCGGGGGTCGGCGGCGCCGAGGGCGGCCAGGACACGTGGGACGTAGGACGTCCCGGCTCCGTTTCGGGCGCGGTGTTCCCGTACGTCCGTGCCGTCCTCGGCCAGGGCGCGGAGTTCCCGTACGTCCATGCCGCCCTCGGTCAGGGTGCCGGTCTTGTCCAGGCAGACGACATCGACCCTGGCCAGCCCTTCGATGGCGGGGAGCTCCTGGACCAGGCACTGCTTGCGGCCGAGGCGGATGACGCCGATGGCGAAGGCCACGGAGGTCAGCAGGACCAGGCCCTCGGGGATCATGGGGACGATGCCGGCGACCATGCGGCGGATGGCTTCGTCGGCGGGGAGGCCGAGGGTGAGGAGGTGGCTGAGGATGAGGCCGAGGGCGGTGGGGACCATCATCCAGGTCACGTATTTCAGGATCTGGCTGATGCCGGTGCGCAGTTCGGAGTGGACCAGGGTGAACCGGCTGGCCTCCTCGGCGAGCTGGGCGGCGTAGGCCTCGCGGCCGACCTTGGTGGCGGTGAAGGCGCCGGCGCCCGCGACGACGAAGCTGCCGGACATCATCCGGTCGCCGGGTTTCTTGAGGACGGGGTCGGCCTCGCCGGTCAGCAGGGACTCGTCCACCTCCAGGCCGTCGGTCTCGAGGACCTCGCCGTCGACGATGATCTTGTCGCCGGGGCCGAGTTCGAGGACGTCGGAGAGGACCACCTCGTTGGTGGGGATCTGCGCTGCCACTCCGTCGCGCCGCACGGTCGGCCTGGCCTCGCCGATCACCGCCAGGTTGTCCAGGGTCTTCTTGGCGCGCAGCTCCTGGACGATGCCGATGCCCGTGTTGGCGACGATGACGAAGCCGAACAGGCCGTCCTGGATCGGGCCGACGAAGAGGATGATCGCGAAGAGGACGCCGATGATGGCGTTGAAGCGGGTGAAGACGTTGGCGCGGATGATGTCGGTGGTGGAGCGCGAGGAGCGCACCGGGACGTCGTTGACCTCGCCCCTGGTCACGCGTTCGGCGACCTCGGCGGCGGTCAGTCCGAGGTGGACGGCCTCGGGGACCGGACGCCCGCCCCCTGGTCCGGGTGCCTCGACGTCGGCCCGTGCCCGCTCCGTCATGCAACCGACGGTACGGGGGGAATGCCCGGTTCACCTGCCGGCGGGGAAACCGGGCGGGTGGCCCGGGGCCGGTGTCTCAGGCGGGGTCGTCCGCCGTGGCGCGCCGGGCGGCGGCGTCCCGCTTGATGGCGGCGTCGCGCTTGCGGACGTACCAGATGCCCAGCAGGCCGAGGCCGCCGCCGGCCAGGCAGGTCCAGATCCACCAGGTGTGGCCGTGGTCGTCGTACCAGCCGTAGAAGGGGAGCTGGGCGAGGAAGAGCACGAACCAGAGGACGGTGCCGCCGGTGATCGTGCCGACGACGGGACCTTCGAGGGGCGCCGGGGCCTCGCGCAGTTCGGACTTCTTCCACATGGGGGTCAGCTTACGGGGAGCGCGTACGGCGCACGGGGCGGGCCGCAGGGGACGGGGACCGGCGGTGCGGGGCAGGGGGCGGGCCGGGCGCCGCAACGCTCTACGCGCGGAGATAGCGATCAACCGCTTGTTTATTCATACTGAACCTTTCTGGATTCGGCCGGATCGGATCGTTTATTCATCCAAGGTGATCCGGTTGCTTGTGTTTGATGTCTGTGTTCCGGGCCCTTGGGCCCCCACGCCTGCTCCAAGGCCCGTACGACTGAGGTCCCGCATGTCCCCCTCGGCCACCACGCCGGTCGACGCTCTCAAAGACCCTGCTCCGAAGCCGCCCAAGAACGGCTTCGACCGTTTCTTCAAGATCTCCGAGCGGGGGTCGACGGTGAGCCGCGAACTCCGCGGCGGACTGGCGACGTTCTTCGCGATGGCCTACATCATCGTGCTGAACCCGATCATCCTCGGCTCCGGAGTCGACAAGTTCGGCCACCACCTCGACAACGGCCAGCTGGTCACCGCCACCGCGCTGATGGCCGGACTGAGCACCGTCCTGATGGGCCTGATGGGCAATGTCCCGATCGCCATCGCCGCCGGCCTCGGCATCAACGCCGTCGTCTCGCTCCAGCTCGCCCCCAAGATGAGCTGGCCGGACGCGATGGGCATGGTCGTGCTCGCCGGTCTGGTGCTGATGGTCCTGGTCGCCTCGGGCCTGCGGCAGCGGGTGATGGACGCGATCCCCAACGGGCTGCGCCGGGCCATCGCCATCGGCATCGGCCTGTTCATCTCGCTGGTCGGCCTGGTCGACGCGGGCTTTGTGACCCGTAATCCGGACGCCGCACACACCACCGTCCCGATGGGCCTGGGCCAGGGCGGCCAGCTCCAGGGGTGGCCGGTGCTGGTGTTCATCGCCGGTCTGGTGCTGATGTTCGTCCTGACCGTGCGCAAGACCAGGGGCGCGATCCTCATCGGCATGGTGACGATGGCGGTGGTCGCGATCATCATCAATGCCGTCGTCGCCATTCCCGACGCGGCCTGGGGGCTGGCCGTCCCCAACGTTCCGGAGAAGATCATCGGTGCGCCGGACTTCGGTCTGATCGGCCACATCAGCCTGTTCGGCGGCTTCAGGGAAGTCGGCCTGCTGACCGGCTGCCTGTTCGTCTTCACGGTGCTGCTGTCCGGGTTCTTCGACGCGATGGGCACCATCATCGGCGTCGGCGAGGAGGCCGGACTGCTGGACAACGAGACGGGCAATCTGCCGGGCATGGGCCGGATCCTGATGGTGGACGGCATCGCGGTCGCGGCCGGCGGCGCGGGCTCCGCCTCGGCCAACACCTGCTTCGTGGAGTCCACGGCGGGGGTCGGCGAGGGCGCCCGTACGGGCCTGGCGAACCTGATGACCGGCGGGCTCTTCCTCCTCGCGCTGATCTTCACGCCGCTGGCGACGGTCGTCCCGTCCCAGGCCGCCACGCCCGCGCTGCTCGTCGTCGGCTTCCTGATCCTGGCCTCGAACATCAAGGACATCGACTGGGGCGACTTCACCGTCGCCATCCCGGCGTTCCTGACGATGATCTCGATGCCGTTCACGTACAGCATCACCAACGGCATCGGCATCGGCGTGCTCTCGTACATCCTGCTGCGCACGGCGACCGGCCGGTTCCGGCAGATCCCGTGGCTGCTGGATGCGGTCGGCCTCTGCTTCCTCGTCTACTTCCTGCTGCATCCGATCGAGCAGGCGCTGGGTGTGAAGTGACCGAGCGGCGCGGCCGTCACAGCGGCGGCGCCTCGTAGAACCGCTCCGTCTCGTCGACCGACGACTGGAAGCG
Organism: Streptomyces chattanoogensis; assembly: GCF_001294335.1. Taxonomy (GTDB): domain Bacteria; phylum Actinomycetota; class Actinomycetes; order Streptomycetales; family Streptomycetaceae; genus Streptomyces; species Streptomyces chattanoogensis. The sequence continues at coordinate 86,275 of NZ_LGKG01000013.1, read as the reverse complement.
TTCGTCGAAGTCATCGCGGATGAGCGTCCGGACCACATAGTCCTGGACGCTCATTCCGCGTTTTGCCGCGTGCTGCCGAATGCGCTCCAGCAGCTCCCCGTCCACGCGCACGCTGAGCACTCTCGATCCCATACGGACACGGTCCCGCTACGAGCCGGTCAGGCGGGCCGCTTTCGGCTGCGTCCTCACCCATATGGGTGAGTGACGGGGCGACTTTCGCGAGTTCAGAGGAACCCCCACCCCCACCTTTACTTAGAAAAGGTAATGAGTTATGCTAACGACCATGCCGGAACTGTCCAGCGGCGACGACGCTGCCGCCGTGAACGCTCTGCGGTCAGCCGTGATGCGCCTGTCCCGCCGCCTCAAGCACCAGCGGGTCGACGAGTCGCTGAGCCCCACCGAGATGTCGGTGCTCGGCACCCTCGCCCGGTGCGGCCATGCCACGCCGGGGGAGCTGGCCCGTAAGGAGCATGTACAGCCGCCGTCGATGACCCGCATCGTGGCGATGCTGGAGGCCAAGGGACTGGTCCGGCTGGAGCCGCACCCCGACGACCGCCGCCAGAAGGTCGTCACGCAGACGGAGCAGGCCGAGGCCATGCTGGAAGAGAGCCGTCGTAAGCGCAATGCCTGGCTCGCCGAGCTGGCCTCCGGGCTGGACGACGACGAGTGGGCGAAGGTACGGGCCGCGGCTCCCGTACTGGAGAAACTCGCACAGCTGTAGAACACCGGACCGAGGAGGCGAACCCACTTTGAGTACGGGATCCGGAGCACACTCCGCCCCCGCACCGAACTCCGACCACGACACGGACCGCGACGACGCGACCGCGACCACCCCTGGCGCCACAGCCGCCCCGGGTGTCGCCGCAGGCCCCGCCGCCACGCCGCGCCAGGGCACGTTCAGTTCGCTCCGCATACGCAATTACCGCCTCTTCGCCACCGGCCAGGTGGTGTCCAACACCGGCACCTGGATGCAGCGCATAGCCCAGGACTGGCTGGTGCTGAGCCTGACCGGCTCGTCCACCGCGGTCGGTATCACCAGCGCGCTGCAGTTCCTGCCGATGCTGCTCTTCGGCCTCTACGGCGGTGTGATCGCCGACCGTTTCGCCAAGCGCAAGCTGCTGCTCGTCACCCAGTCCGCGATGGGGCTGACCGGTCTGGCCCTCGCGGTCCTCACCCTCAGCGGCCATGTGCAGGCCTGGCACGTCTATCTGACCGCCTTCCTGCTCGGCCTGGTCACCGTCGTCGACAACCCCTCCCGGCAGGCCTTCGTCTCCGAGATGGTCGGCCAGGAGGACCTGCGCAACGCCGTCAGCCTCAACTCCGCCAACTTCCAGTCGGCCCGGCTGGTCGGCCCAGCGGTCGCCGGTGTGCTGATCACCGCCCTGGGCAGCGGCTGGGCCTTCCTCTTCAACGGCCTGTCGTTCATGGCGCCGGTCATCGGGCTGCTGATGATGCGCACGTCCGAGCTCCACAAGGTCACCCCCGTCCCGCGCAGCAAGGGACAGCTACGGGAGGGGCTGCGCTATGTGTCCGGGCACCCCGAGCTGATCTGGCCGATCGTCCTGGTCGGGTTCATCGGCACCTTCGGCTTCAACTTCCCGATCTGGCTGACGGCCTTCGTCGACACCGTCTTCCATGCCGGTGCCGGCACCTATGCCCTGTTCAACAGCCTGCTGGCAGCCGGATCGCTGATCGGTGCACTGCTCGCGGCCCGGCGTGCCGCGTCCCGGCTGCGGCTGCTGGTCGGCGCGGCGCTGATCTTCGGCGCCCTGGAGATCATGGCCGCGCTCGCCCCGTCCTTCTGGATCTTCGCGGCGCTTCTGGTCCCCATGAGCATCTTCGGGCTGACCATCAACGTCACCGCCAACTCCAGCATCCAGATGGCCACCGATCCGCTGATGCGGGGCCGGGTGATGAGCCTGTTCATGATGGTGTTCGTGGGCGGCACCCCGCTCGGTGCCCCGCTGGTCGGCTGGGTCACCGACACCTACGGCGCCCGGGTCGGCTTCGCCATGGGCGGGGTGATCTCCGCCGGCGCCGCGGCGGTCATCGGCCTGATCCTCGCCCGGGTGTGCGGGCTGCGGCTGAAGATAGACCTGCGGCGGGGACGGCAGCATGTGACGTTCGTGGCGCGCGGCGGGCCGGAGACGTCCGGGGCGCCGGAATCCGAGGAGAAGCGGGTCGCGGTCACGGTGTGACGGTCGCAGGGGGTGCCGGGGGGCGGTGCTGCGGCGGCCGTACGTCCCGGCATTCGCCGGGCCGGGCGCGTGGAGGCCGGCTGGCTGCTTCTGCGCAAGCCGGGTGCTGACGCGCACGCCGTGGCGCATGTGCCTGCCGGGGCGCCGCCGCCGAAATCCGTGCGTGGCGATCACCTGCTGGGCGAGACTGGACGGTATGAGACTCTTCGCCGCCGTGCTGCCGTCCGCGCCCGCCATCGCCGAACTGGCCGATGAGGTGGCGCAGTTGAAGGCGCTGCCGGGCGCGGACCGGCTGCGCTGGACCGGCCGGGACGGCTGGCACTTCACCCTCGCGTTCTACGGGGAGGTGGCCGACGATCTGCTGCCCGAGCTGCAGGAACGGCTGGCGCGGGCCGCGCACCGGCACGCTCCGTACGAGCTGCGGATCGCGGGCGGCGGGCGGTTCGACGACCGGGTGGTGTGGGCGGGGGCCGAGGGCGAGCTGGCCGTGATGCGGAAGCTGGCGGACTCGGCCGAGGCCGGGGGCCGGCGGGCCGGTGTGATGGTGGCGCACCACACCTACCGCCCGTACCACCCGCATCTCACGCTCGCCCGGAACCGCACCCAGCACCTCCGGCTCGCCCCCTTCGCGGCCGGGATGGAGAGCTTCGAGGGCACGCCGTGGACCGTCCGGGAGCTGGCGCTGATGCGCAGCCATCCGCCGGTGCCGGGTGTCGCGGGCAGCCAGCCGCACTACGAGAAGCTGGCGTCCTGGCCGCTCGGCCACTGACCCCGGGGCTGCCGCGGGCCGGGGCCGGGCCGTCGAGGTGCCCGGATCCGGGCCGGTTAGGCTTTTCGGGTGGACCCCAAAACCCGTAACCGGATCATGTCCGGGCTTTTCGCCGTGCTGCTCATCGTGGTGATCGTGGCGGCGGCCGTGCGCTGACCCGCGCCGGCCCTGCGGCGCCGCCCGGCAGCCGGACGAGCCGGCCGCCGGGCGCACCCCGCGCACCCCGGGAGTTCCCGAGGTGCCGGTCCGTTCACCAGGCGAACGCCTCCGGCGAGGGGCCGGGTCCCGGGAAGATCTCGTCGAGGGACGTCAGCAGCTCCTGCGGCAGCGTGAGCTCGACGGCGCGCAGCGCGGAGGCGAGCTGTTCGGTGGTGCGCGGGCCGACGATCGGGCCAGTCACCGCGGGACGGGTCAGCAGCCAGGCCAGCGCGACCTCGCCGGGCCGCAGACCGTGCTTGTCGGCCAGGTCCTCGTACGCCTGGATCTGCGCGCGGACCGCGGGGTCGGTCAGCGCGTCGGCGGCGCGGCCGGATGTCGAGCGGGACCCGCCGCCCTCCCTCTCCTTGCGGAGGGCGCCGCCCAGCAGCCCGCCGTGCAGCGGCGACCAGGGGATGATCCCGAGCCCGTACGCCTCGGCGGCCGGAATGACCTCCATCTCCGCGCGCCGCTCGGCGAGGTTGTACAGGCACTGCTCGCTGACCAGGCCGTACGAACTGCGCCGCCGGGCCGCCTCGTTGGCCTGCGCGATATGCCATCCGGCGTGGTTGGACGAGCCGGCGTAGAGGATCTTGCCCTGCTGGACGAGGACGTCGATGGCCTGCCAGATCTCGTCCCAGGGGGTGTCCCGGTCGACGTGGTGGAACTGGTAGAGGTCGATGTAGTCCGTGCCCAGGCGCTTCAGGCTGGCGTCGACCGCGCGCCGGATGTTGAGCGCGGAGAGCTTGTGGTGGTTGGGCCAGACGGATTCGCCGTCGGCGCCCATGTGGCCGTAGACCTTGGTGGCCAGCACGGTCCTCTCGCGCCGGCCGTCGCCCTTGGCGAACCAGGAGCCGAGGATTTCCTCCGTACGGCCCTTGTCGGCGCCCCAGCCGTAGACATTGGCGGTGTCGAAGAAGTTGATGCCCGCCTCGAGGGCGGCGTCCATGATCGTGTGGCTGTCGGCCTCATCCGTCTGAGGCCCGAAGTTCATGGTGCCGAGGACCAGTCGGCTGACCTGGAGTCCGGTGCGTCCGAGCTTCGTGTACTTCATGGTCGTCCAGCCAACGCCTTGGAGTGCGCTCGAATCAAGCGGACGCCTCCGCCGCATGGGGGAGGGGGATCGTGCTGCGGGAGGATCCCGGGGTGTCCGACCCGCGCGAGGGTGTTGCTGTTGCACTGTCACGGGGAGTCGAACGGGGGCCTGCCATGGCCAAGGAAGAGTACCGGGTCGATCTGGACGCGCTGGATCAGGTCGTACGCGAACTCAACGAAATTCTGCGCGATATGGGCGGCCCCAGACAGAAGGCGGAGAACAACACCTATCTGGCTCCCGGAGACCTTGGATCGGGTTTCTCCGAGCAGGCGGAGCTGTACGCCGCGCACGACAAGATGGTTGACCATCTCAAGCACGATGTCATCGGTCCGCTGGAGAAGCTGATCGATGACTTCGGGCAGAAGACCAAGAAGGTCAAGGAGTCGTATGACGACGCCGAGGCCGAAAACGCTGTGAGGTAGCGGCGGGCGCGGCACGGAAATCGGGGCAGGGAACGAAGCGGGGACGGGGATCAGGGAATGTCGGGTTCGGAGGAGAGAAGCCTCAAGCCGTGGGACACGGCGTTCGGCAAGAAGTCGAGTGCGGATCTCTACTCGATGATCGACGTGGCCAGAGTGGACAACGTCTGGGCCGTCGCGGAGAACTGGCGGGACGTCCACGACGAACTGGTGGGCGGGGAAGGCGACGACGGGGCCGGGGTCCAGGGGAGACTGGCCGCGGCCGTGAAGAAGGTACGGGAGACCTGGCACGGTAAGTCCGCCGAGAGGTTCTCCGAAGAGGCCGCCAAGGTTATTGAGGACATCGCGCGCGGCGGGACGTTCGCCAAGAATGTCTCGGAAACCATGGTGGCGGCGGCCGAGGCGCTGCAGACCGCCATGGGTGAAGCAGCGAAGGTTGACAGGGACCCGCCGGCGTGGGGGTGGCCGTACACCGAGTACGAGAAGGCGATTCAGGACGGGAATTTCGATGATCCCGACCTCGAGGCCATATCCAAAATGGTAGGCAAGGACCGCTATCGACGGCTTGGCGACGCCTATAAGTCGATACAGGCGGACCTCGCCCGCGGGCTGTCCGCCAAACAGATCCTTGCCACGTATCACCCGGACGCCGACGGCGACCTGATACAAGGGGAACCGTGCACCGGACTGTGGATGCCTAAATTCCAGCGGCAGGCACTCGCGACCGCGGCGGCTCTGGAGACGCTGGCCACGTCGTACAAGAAGCAGGCTCGCAAGCTGACGCCGCCCGAGGACATCAAGGGCGCGCGACCCATCGGCCAACGGCCGTCCGGCGGACCGACGGGGGATACGTCCATTCCCAAGGGCGGACTGACGGGTGGAATCACGCCGCCGACCGGTCCGGTCTCCGGGGGAGTGCCCGAAGGAGCCTTGGGGGGCCCGTCCGGGTTGCACGGGCCGGGGTGGTCGCCGGCGGATGCGTCGCCCGGCGCGTCCCATGGCCCCGGCTGGTCCCCAGGCGGTGGCGGACCCCACACGTCCCCGGTGAGCACCGGACTCGACAGCTTCCCGGGCGGGGGCGGCGCATCGGTTGCGGATCGCGGCCTCCCCGGCGGCGGGTACACCGGGCACGGCGGGGGACCCGTGCCCACCGGTGGCGGCAGCGGGGGCAGCGGCTTCGCGGGCGGACTGCCGGGCGTACCGGGCGGGTTGGGGCTGCCCGGCAGGCCAGGCGGCGGCCCGGCCCCGTCGTCGGGTTCCGCCGCACGCTCCGCCGCAGGGACACCCGGTGCCGCGTCCGGCGCGCGTACCGGCCCGGGGAGGGGTGCCGGCAGCCCCGGCATGCCCGGCACGGCGGGTGCCGCCCGGGCCGGCGCTGGGGCGGGCAAGGGCGCCGTCGCCGGCCGGGGCGGCTCCTTGGCCCGTAAGCCCGGCGGGGCTGCGGGGGCACCGGGCGGCGCGGCGGGCGGCACGGCCCAGGGCGGTTCCGGACTGCACCGCAGCCGTGGTGGCACCCAGGCCGGACGGTCCCCTGCGGGCCGCGGCGCCGGCGCCATGGGCGCGCCGGGCGCCAACGGGGCGGCGGCGAGGAAGCGGAGCGAGCGCACCGCCGAGCGCCAGAGCTATCTCGTCGAGGACGAGGAGACCTGGACTCCGCGACGGAACACGGTGCCGCGGGTCATCGAGTAGCCGGAGGTGACCGAGTAGTCACGTTCCCGGACACCGCGGCGAAGCGGTTAGCATCGCCGGACGGATCCTAGGAACGGAGCGTCCACCCGTGCGTCACCTGCGAGTTGGCGTCGCCATCCTGACCATGGGCACCCGGCCCGCCGAACTGGCCGCACTGCTGGACTCGGTCGCCAAGCAGGACACCCCCGCGGCGCGGGTGGTGGTCGTCGGGAACGGTTCGCCGCTGCCGCCCCTCCCCGAAGGGGTGACCGGAGTGGAGCTGGCCGAGAACCTGGGCATCTCCGGCGGCCGGAACGTCGCCCTGGCCAGGCTCCGGGAGTTCGGGGACGTCGATGTCGCCGTGGACCTCGACGACGACGGACTGCTGATCAGCCCGGATGTCTTCACCCGCCTGGTGGCCCTGTACGCGGCCGATGAGCGGCTGGGCATCGTGAGCTTCCGCATCGCCGACGAACGCGGCCGCACCCAGCGCCGGCACGTCCCCCGCCTGCGAGCCGGGGACCCGATGCGCCGGGGCCCGGTGACGACGTTCCTCGGCGGCGGCCATGGCCTGTCCCTGCGGATGCTGGACGAGACCGGCGACTGGCCCGACGCCTTCTTCTACGCCCACGAGGAAACCGATCTGGCCTGGCGCGCCCTCGATGCGGGCTGGAAGGTGCTCTACGAGCCGGAGTTGGTGCTTCGGCATCCGTGGACCTCGCCGACCCGCCATGCGGTCTACCACCGCATGGTGGCCCGCAACCGTGTCTGGCTGGCGAAGCGGCATCTGCCCGCCCCCCTCGTCCCCGTCTACCTGGGGGTGTGGACTGTGCTGACCCTGGCCCGGAGCCGGTCGGTGGCGGGTCTGCGGGCCTGGTGCGGCGGCTTCGCCGAGGGGCTGCGCACGCCGTGCCCGCCCCGCCGCCCGATGCGCTGGGCCACGGTGGTGCGGATGGCCCGCCTGGGCCGCCCGCCGGTGGTCTGAGCCGTGGCCGCTTCGTGCCCGGGGCCTCAGCCCGACGGATACGCGTACCGCCCGCCGACCCCCCACGCCTGCCACATGGCCTCCGCGAAGGCCCCCGCCAGCAGATGCTCGCCCAGCGCCGAGGGATGGGTCCCGTCGTAGGTGGCGGTCCCGATCTCCCAGCCGGCCGGTTCGGAGGCCAGGAGCAGGGGGGAGCCGGGGGTGGAGAGTTCGGCGACGGCCTTGGCCAGGAGTTCGTTGAACCGTTCGCGCTGGGCGCCGAAGGCGGGGTCGGTCGCCGCCCGTACGTTGCGTATGACGGGCATCAGCACCGCCCGTATCCCCGGCGCGGCCGCCCGCGCCTCCGCCACGAAGCGGTGCACGTTCTCCGCGGTCTGCTCGGCGTTCGTGTAGAAGCCGAGGTCTATCAGCCCGAGGGAGACCAGTAGGGTGTCGGCCTCGTGCCGCCGTACCGCGTCGCCGATGAGAGGCGCCATGTGCAGCCAGCCCTCGCCCCACCCCGCGAGATGCCCCCGGGCCTCCTCGGGGAAGCCGGGGTCCCCGTAGGCGTACGAGGCGGGCGCGTCCTGGTGGGTGTCATGCAGCGCGCGGCGCGGTCCGACGAGGTGGCCGGTGCCGTCGCAGGTCGCCTGCAGGTGCTGCCACATGCGGTAGCGCCACGTGAAATCGCCGGGGGTGCCGATGGTCATCGAATCACCGACGCACATGATCCTCATCGGGACATGATGGCCGAGAACCCGCGGAGAAACCCTACTGCCGGGTACGTGACGCTGGACACGCCCGCGGCCCGGCCCGCCGGGATGGCACTCTTTCCCCATGCGTTCGCTTCTGTGCGCGGCCGGTGCCGCGGGGATCCTGTGGGCCGCGGCCGTCGGCCCGGCCGCGGCGGCCGATGAGCCCGACGGCTTCACCATCGGGGACTCCCGGATCACCGAGTCCAGCGGACTGGCCGCCAGCCGCGCGCACCCCGGGATCTACTGGACCCACAACGACAGTGACGACGGTCCCTACGTCTACGCCGTCGACGGCAGGACGGGGCGTACGGTCGCCAGGATCACGCTGCGCGGCATCGGTACGCCGCGGGACGTGGAGGCCGTCTCCGTGGGCCCCGACGGCAATGTCTACGTCGGCGACATCGGCGACAATCTGGGCGGGACGTGGGACCACGTCTGGATCTACCGCTTTCCCGAGCCGAAGCGGCTGCGTGATGCGACGGTCACCGCGGCCCAGTTCACCGTGAAGTACGCGGACGGGCCGCGCGACGCCGAAGCGCTGATGGTGCATCCCAGGACCGGACGGGTCTATATCGCCAGCAAGAAGCAGGACGGCGGCGGGGCGCTCTACGAGGGGCCGCGCCGGCTGACGGCCACCGGCACCAACACCTTCCGCAAGGTCGCGCCGATCGATCTGTGGGTGACGGACGGGGCGTTCTCGCCGGACGGCACGCGGCTGGTGATGCGGAGCTATTTCGGCGCGCGGATGTATCACTGGCGCGACGGGCGGCCCAAGGACGACATCGGCAGTGTGGGGGTGCCGATCCAGCAGCAGGGCGAGTCGGTGACGTTCACCCCGGACGGACGGACGCTGATGTACGGGTCGGAGGGCGGCGACAGCGAGGTCCAGCCGGTGGGGCTGAGCGGGGAGCAGCTGCCGGACTCGGCGAAGGGCGCGGGGACGGGGGAGGGTGCGGATGACGGCCGGGGCGGCAACGGAGGTGCGGGCAAGGGGAGTTCGCCGGACTCCGGGACTTCCGGTGCGGACGAACCCGGTGTGGTGAAGGGGGTGCTGGTGCTCGGCCTGGCCGCGGTGGTGGTGCTCGGCGCGCGGCGGATGCTGCGGAAGCGGTAGGCCGGGCGGTGCGCTACGGGGCGTCCGCGCCGCCCGCGCCGCCCTCGCCCTCCACCAGGCGCAGCTCGTAATGCAGCGTCTCCTCCCTCTTGAGGCGGTGCGCCAGCGGTACCAGCAGCCCGTGGATCAGCGGGTATTTACGGGTCAGGGAGCGCTCGGCGCGCCGGTATTCGCGGGTCTGCGGGTCGAGCAGCCGCACCCGTGCCCTGCGGACGGGACCGGTCGGCCGGCCGCGCCAGGTGGCGGCGCAGATCTCCACCTCCGGGAAGTTGCGCATCCGTTTGGTCTTCCAGGCGCTGCCGTAGGTGCGGATGTAGGCATGGTCGCCGTCGACGGCGATATTGACCGGCGTGCCGACGCCGGTGCCGTCCCGCTTGTACGTGGTGAGCAGGACCGCCCCCTGGCGTTCGAACTCGGCGAGACCGGGGCTCGGTGCAGTCGTCATGCCTCCATACAGGCACATCCGGCCCGTTTCGTCATGCCGCGATGCCCTTGTATGTCGTGATGCGTCCGTTCAGGCGTCCTTTCGGCCGGGCGTTCGGGCGGCGATGAGCGTGGCGAAGCCGTCCAGGAGGGCGGCCAGGCCCAGTTCGAAGACGGGGTTGCCGCCGCCGGTGAAGGAGTCCTCGTCGAGCCCGGCGAGGGTGGGGTAGCGGCCGCTGCGCATGGCCCGCGAGAGGACCGGCTCCTGCGCCCGCCAGAAGTCCTCGGCGCTGATGCCGGTGCGCTGTTCGGCGTTGGCGGCGTTGAGCTGGGTGCGGGCGGTGCCGCTGACGAAGCCCTCGAGGGCGACCATGCAGTGGACCTTCTCGCGGTCGGGCAGGCCCGTGCCGGCCAGGGCGCGCAGCGCGTACTCGAACCCGTCCAGGGCGTTGGGGCCGAGGAGTGGATGCGACTGGTCGACCTGGAGCAGCCAGGGGTGGCGGTGGTGCAGCCGCCAGTTGGTGCGGGCGACGGCTTCGAGTACGGGGCGCCAGCCGGCGGCGGGGTCGGGATGGGCGTCCGCGTCGAATTCCACGACCTTGTCCAGCATCAGGTCGAGGAGTTCGGCCTTGCCCGGTACGTAGCGGTAGAGCGACATGGCGCCCACGCCGAGCTCGGCGGCGACCCGGCGCATGGACAGCGCTCCCAGCCCCTCCGCGTCCGCGACCGCGATCGCGGCGGTGACGATCCGGTCGAGGGTCAGGCCCGGCTTGGGGCCCCGGCTGGGGCGTTCGCCGGTGCCCCAGAGGAGCTCCAGGCTGCGGGAGATGTCGCCGCTGCCGCTGTGTTCTGTCGTCATCGTCCCGCCATCTTATGCGGTCGCACCGAAAACTGGGTACAGCGTACGCATAATCGGGTACGGTGTACCCAGTTTCTGGTCTGCCGGACGTGGAGGGGATGCGTGATGACGGGAAATGCGGTCCTGGCGGAGGGGCTGACCAAGCGCTACGGGGAGAAACCGGCCCTGGACGGGCTCGACCTCGCCGTACGCCGCGGCGCGGTGCACGGCCTCCTCGGGCCGAACGGCGCGGGCAAGACCACGGCCGTACGGATCCTGGCCACCCTGCTGCGGCCGGACGGCGGCCGGGCCGCCGTGGCCGGGCGCGATGTGGTGCGCGAGCCCGTGCGGGTGCGGCGGCGGATCGGGTGGACGGGCCAGTACGCCGCCGTGGACGGCATCTTGACGGGGCGCCAGAACCTGGAGATGTTCGGGCGGCTCTTCCACCTCGGCGCACGCCGGGCACGCGACCGCGCCACGGAACTCCTGGAACAGTTCGGCCTCGGCGACGCGGCGGGCAGGCAGGCCAGGACCTACAGCGGCGGCATGCGGCGCCGGCTCGACCTCGCCGCCGGCCTGATCCTCGCCCCGGACGTCCTCTTCCTCGACGAGCCCACCACCGGCCTCGACCCGCGCAGCCGCAACGAGGTCTGGGAGGCCGTCCGTTCGCTGGCCGCCACCGGCACCACCGTGCTGCTGACCACCCAGTACCTCGACGAGGCCGACCGGCTGGCCGACCGCATCACCGTCATCGACCGGGGCCGGAGCATCGCCGACGGCACCCCCGCCGAGCTCAAACGGCAGGTCGGAGGGGACGGTATCCATGTGGTGCTGCGCAGCGCGGCCGATCTGCCGCGGGCGGCGGGAGCCGTGGCGCGGGTCGCCGCCGACGGCGTACCGCCGACGCAGGACGAGGCCGAACGGCGGGTGGGGGCGCCGGTGACGGACGGCGTCGCGGCGCTGGCCGAGGTCGCTCGCATCCTGCACGACGCGGGCATCGGCGTCGAGGACATCGGGCTGCGGCGGCCCACGCTGGACGAGGTCTTTCTGCGCCTGACGGGACACCATGCGGCCGGCACGGAGGCCGGCGAGGAGGAGGTGGCGGCGGTATGAGCGCGGGAACGGTGCTGCACATTCCGCACGGCGGCGGGCGACGGCCGGAGCACGCGGGGCCGGACGGCGACGGGACGCCCGCCCGCCGCCTCTACTGGGCGCTGGCCGACTGCTGGACCATCGTCCGCCGCGATCTCACCCACACCGTCAAACAGCCCGTCAACATCGTCTGGCAGCTGGGCTTCCCGGTCGTCTCGGTCCTCCTCTTCGTCTACGTCCTCGGCAGCGCGATGGTCGTCGGCGACGGCGTCGACTACACCACCTTCGCGATGCCCGGCATCTTCGCCATGACGGTGTCGTTCGGCTTCATGAACACCGCGATGATCGTGGCGATCGACCGGGAGCGCGGCGTCACGGACCGCTTCCGGTCCCTGCCGATGGCGCCGTCCGCCGTGGTCAGCGGCCGGGGCGTGTCCGACATGATCAGCGCGGGCCTCGACCTGGCCGCACTGGCCGCGATCGCCCTGACCGTCGGCTGGCGCTCCAGCGGCGGCCTGCCCGCCACCCTCGCCGCCTTCGGCCTGCTGCTCCTCCTGCGCTTCGCGCTCACCTGGATCGGCGTCTTCCTCGGCCTTCTGGTCCCCAACCAGGAGATGGCGGGCGGCCTCTACGCCCTCGCCTTCCCCTTCGCCATGATCTCCAGCGTCTTCACCCCGCCCTCGAAGATGCCCGACTGGCTGGGCGCCGTCGCGCGGTGGAACCCGGTGTCGTCGACGGCCAACGCCGTACGCGAACTGTTCGGCAACCCCGCGGCCACGGGCGGCAGCTGGGTGGAAGCGCACGCCGTGCTGATGGCGGTGGTGTGGCCGGTGGTCCTCACGGCGGTGTTCCTGCCGCTGGCGGTGCGGAGGTTCCAGCGGCTGAGCCGGTGAGGGCGGGAGGTGTCCCAACTGCGTTGTCAGTGGGCGTACTTAATCTTGGAGGCATGACGAACGCGAATGACCACGACGTCGAGAACGAGGGCGAGAACGAGGACGAGCTCGATCCCGATGAAGACGTCCGGGTGAACTGGAGCGAGAACACGCTTGCCCTGCTCTTCCCGCCGTTCCCCGCCCCGGGCGCCACCGACAGCCCCGCCCTGGCACCGCACGACCCGGTGCGCGCCCGCCGGTTCGTCGAGTCCCTGGGGACCGTCGAGGAGGTCCTGGAGCAGCTGCCCGACCGCACCTGGGACGACGTGCCGGAGCCGGAGGTGCGCGCCGACCTCGATCTCGTCGCGGTCGGCTGCTGGGGCAATCTCCTCCAGATCGTCGACCCGGCACTGGCCAGTGACCTGGTGGTACTCGCGATGGACGAGGAGATCGCGCGGCAGCGCGAACGGCATCCGCAGGCCCGGATCGTCGCGTCCCTCACCCTCGACTACGGAAACACCTATGACGAGGACACGGTGGATCTGCCGAGCGGCGAGAGCGTCAAGGCCGGCGGGTGGGACTGCGACGAGAGTGACGGGTGGCAGGTCTACGGCGACCCGGAGGAGGTGCTGCGAGCCATAGGCGTCGATCGCGCGGCGGCGGCGGACGCCGGATTCGATCTCGACGAGGAGGTCCCCCAGCGCATATGGAGCAACCTCGGCGATCTCGCCCTCGGCGGCCACGAACGCTACGACGATGCTCTGCCGATCTCCGTCTTCCGCGTCCGCCGGACGAAGCAGGCGGCCGGCGACCTGGAGGAGATGTGGATGGAGTGAGGCGCAGGGCCCGCTTCCGTACGCGGACGGGCCCGGCGGGAGGATGCCCGCCGGGCCCGTCGGATCCGCGAATGCGGCGCCGCTACAGCTTCTCGATGACGTAGTCGATGCAGGCCGTCAGCGCCTCGACGTCCGCCGGGTCGATGGCCGGGAACATCGCGATCCGCAGCTGGTTGCGGCCGAGCTTGCGGTACGGCTCGGTGTCCACGATGCCGTTGGCGCGCAGGGCCTTGGCGATGGCGGCGGCGTCGATGTCGTCGTTGAAGTCGATCGTGCCGATGACCTGCGAGCGCTTGGCCGGGTCGGTGACGAACGGGGTGGCGTACTTGGAGTCCTCGGCCCAGCCGTACAGACGGGTCGACGAATCCTTGGTGCGGGCCGTGGACCAGTCCAGACCGCCCTGGCCGTTGATCCACTCCAGCTGCTCGTTGAGCAGGAAGAGGGTGGACAGCGCCGGGGTGTTGTACGTCTGGTTCTTCAGGGAGTTGTCGATCGCCGTGGGCAGCGAGAAGAACTCCGGGATGTGGCGGCCGGACGCGTGGATGGCGCGGGCCCGCTCCAGGGCGGCCGGGGAGAACGCCGCCAGCCACAGACCGCCGTCGGAGGCGAACGACTTCTGCGGGGCGAAGTAGTAGACGTCGGTCTGGGCGATGTCCACCGGGAGGCCGCCGGCGCCGGAGGTGGCGTCGACCAGGACCAGCGAGCCGGAGTCGGCGCCCGTGACGCGCTGGATGGGGGCGGCGACACCGGTCGAGGTCTCGTTGTGGGTGAAGGCGTAGACGTCCACGCCCTCCTCGGCCACCGGCTCCGGGTGGCTGCCCGGGTCCGCGGAGATGACGGTGGGCTCGGCCAGCCACGGCGCAAGCTTGGCGGCCTTGGCGAACTTGGACGAGAACTCGCCGAAGGACAGGTGCTGGGACTTGTTCTCGATCAGCCCGTGCGTCGCGATGTCCCAGAACGCCGTGGAACCGCCGTTGCCGAGGACGACCTCGTAGCCCTCGGGGAGCTGGAAGAGGTCGCGTACGCCGTCGCGCACCTTGCCGACCAGGTTCTTGACCGGGGCCTGGCGGTGGGACGTGCCGAGAAGAGAGGTACCGGTGGCGGCCAGGGCGCCGAGCGCCTCCGTACGCACCTTGGAGGGGCCCGCGCCGAAGCGTCCGTCGGCGGGCTTGATGTCAGCGGGAATCTGGATATCAGCCACGGAGGAAGCCTAATCCGTCGCCGTGCGCGGTCCGGCGGCACGTCCACCGGATGAGATGACGGTGAGTCGTGTGGTGAGACATGCGGTGAGGCGGGGTGCTAGGGGCCGGTGGCTACGGGGCCGGGGCTGCAGGGCCGGCGGCGTCTGCCGCGTAGATGCCGGTGACGGCCGCCGCCGCCTGTGCCATCACCCGTCGCGCCTCCGGCGGATCCACCACCTCCAGCGAGTCGCTGAACTGGAGCAGCTGACGGACCGCCTCGACCACCGGGTACGCCAGCTCGACGACGGACCAGTCGTCGTCGGCCCCCTCCTCCGGCCGGGGCGGCCCGGTCATCGCCGGTCCCAGGATCCGTACGGCCAGATCCAGCCGGTCGCGGCGGATCCGGACGGTCACCCGCACCCCCGCGGGCCGCTCCTCCACCCCGCGCCGCAGCTCCTGCCACACCGCTGCCAGCTCCACGCCCGCCCGCCGCCGCACCGGGGCGTCGGTCAGCGTCGCCGACGCCACTCGGTCGGCGCGGAACAGCTGCGGGGTGCCGCGCCGGTCCGCGACGAGGTACCAGGTGCCGGCCTTGGCGACCAGCCCGTACGGGTCGACGGTGTACGTCCGCAGCCGCGTCGCGCCGCTGTGGCGGTAGCGGATGCGCAGGCGGAGATCGGTGAAGACGGCCGTCTGGAGCTCGTCGAGGTCGGCCGGGGGACGGGGTCCGCTCAGCCACCTGTCCGGGTCGACGAGGATGCGCCGGCCGGTCAGTTCGGCCGCCGGACGGTGCGGTGCGGGCAGCGCCGCCATCACCTTGCGCAGCGCCGAGCCGAGCGCGTCGTCCAGGCCGAGCGCGGTGTGGGCGCCCTGCGCGGCAAGGACGAACAGGGCGCGCGCCTCGTCGGTGGTCAGCCCCGTCACATCCGTACGGAATCCGGGGAGCAGCGCGATCCCGCCGTGCCGCCCGCGCTCCGCATAGACCGGCACCCCGGCCGCCGACAGCGACTCGACATCGCGGTAGACGGTCCGGGTGGAGACCTCCAGCCGCTCGGCGAGCTCGGAGGCCGGGACCCGGCCGCGGGTCTGGAGGAGCAGGAGGAGGGAGAGGAGGCGGTCCGACTTCACCCTCCCGTTTATATATGACGGCAGATGTCAAGTTATCCCGGCAGAGTGCGCCGCATGCAGATCAACGACATGCAGCTCCACGACCTCGCGCAGACGACCGCCCCGCAGCCCGCCGTTCCCGCCTTCGCCCCCGCCGCCCTGACCGCCCTCGTACGGCAGGTGGCGGGCCCGGTGCTGGTCCCCGGCGACGACGGTTACGACGACGAGCGGTCCGGGTTCCAGACCGCCTACCGGCACCGGCCGTCCGTCATCGTCGGGGCACGGAACGCCGACGACGTCGTCGCCGCGGTCCGCTTCGCCGGCACCCACGGCCTCCCGGTCGCCGTCCAGGCCACCGGCCACGGCCTGTCCGCGGCCACCGAAGGCGGGCTGCTGATCAGCACGCGGCGGATGTCGGGCGTACGGGTGGACGCGGCGGCCCGCACCGCGCGGGTCGAGGCGGGCGTCGTCTGGGGCCAGGTCATCGAGGCCGCCACCCCGCACGGACTCGCCCCGCTCAACGGCTCCTCCCCGGGCGTCGGCGTCGTCTCGTACACGCTCGGGGGCGGGGTCGGGGTGCTGGCCCGCACCTACGGATTCGCCGCCGACCAGGTCCGCGCCATCGACCTGGTCACCGCCGACGCCCGGCAGCTCCGGGTCACCGCGGACAGCGACCCCGAACTGTTCGGCGCGCTGCTCGGCGGAGGCCACGGCTTCGGCGTGGTGACCGCGATGGAGTTCGCGCTGGTGCCGGTGGCGCGGCTGTACGGCGGCCAACTGGTCTTCGGCGGCGAGGGCATCGACGACGCCCTGGCCGCGTATCTCCGCTGGGCCGAGACCGTCCCCGACGAGCTGACATCCTCGGTCGCGCTGATCGCCTACCCCGACGTCCCCCAGCTGCCACACGCCCTGCGCGGCCGCCATCTCGCGCAGATCCGGATCGCGTACACCGGCAGCGCGGAGGACGGCGAGCGGCTGGTGGCACCGCTGCGCGCGGTGGGCCCGCGGGTGAGTGACGAGCTGCGCGAGATGCCGTACGCCGAGTCGGGCACCATCCACCGCGACCCGAGCGATCCGCACGCCTACGACGGTGACAATGCGCTGCTCAGCGGGCTGGATGCGGCGGCCCTGCGCCGGGTGGCCGCGCTGACCGGGCCGGCGGCGCCGACGATGTGCGTGGTGCAGCTCAACCACCTCGGGGGCGCGCTGGCCGGCGGCCGCGGCGCCGTCGGCCACCGCAACGCCCGGTACGCGCTGCGGCTGCTGTCGCCGCTGGACGGTACGGACCCGACGGCGGTACGGGCGCTGCACGCCGACGCGTTCGCGGCCGTCGAGCCGTGGCGGCTCGGCCGGAGCGTGAACTTCCTCTTCGGCGGCCACGGGGAGCGGCCGGATGCGGCGGAGGTGGCCCGCAGCGTGCACGACCCCGAGGAACACCGGCGGCTGGCCCGCCTCAAGGCCGCCCACGACCCGGAGAACATGTTCCGCTACCACCCGGCCGGGGCGACGGACCGCGAGCCGACCGTCGCATGACGCCGCCCAGTGGGCAGGCTGGGGACATGGCTGATCACACGGAGACGGAGCAGCGGGATCTCGCGAAGGAGCTGGCGGCCGCGGTACGGGGAGAGGTCTCGTCCGCCGCCGCCGACCGGGCGCTGATGACGATGGACGCGTCCAACTACCGGCGGGTGCCACGGGCGGTGGTCGCACCCCGGGACGCCGAGGATGTCGCCGCGGCGCTCCGGGTGTGCCGGGAACACGGCGTGCCGGTGGTGCCGCGCGGCGCCGGGACCAGCATCGCCGGGCAGGCGACCGGCGTGGGCGTGGTGCTGGACTTCACCCGCCATATGCGCCGCATCGTGTCGCTGGACCCCGGGGCCCGTACCGCCGTCGTCCAGCCGGGCGTCATCCTGGACGACCTCCGCGCGGCCGCCGCCCCGCACGGCCTGACCTTCGGCCCCGACCCCTCCACCCACAGCCGCTGCACCCTCGGCGGCATGATCGGCAACAACTCCTGCGGCTCCCACTCGGTGGCCTGGGGCACCACCGCCGACAGCGTCCGCGAGCTGGACCTGCTGACATACAGCGGCGAGCGGGTACGGGCCGGCCGCGGCACGGACGCCACCGGCACCCCGGCCGGCCTGCCGCCGCGCCTGCGGGACGGGGTCAAAGCCTTGGTGGACGGGGAGTTGGCGCTCCTCCGCACCGGATATCCCGCCGGCCTCCCGCGCCGCATCTCGGGCTATGCGCTCGACGCCCTGCTCCCGGAAGCCGGCACCGATCTCGCCCGCGCCCTCACCGGCAGCGAGGGCACCCTCGGCGTACTGACCGAGGCGGCCGTACGGCTGGTGGAGACCCCGGCCGCGCGGGTGCTCGCCGTCCTCGCCTACCCCGACGAGAGCGCGGCCGCCGAAGCCGCGCACACCCTCCTCCCGCATCACCCGATGACCGTCGAGGGGATGGCCGCCGACCTGGTGGGCAGCGCCACCGGGCTGCCCAAGGGCGGCGCCTGGCTCTTCGTGGAGATGGGCGGCGCAACCCCCGAGGAGGCCGCGGCGCGCGCCGCGGCGCTCTGCCGGGCGGCGGCCGCCGACGGCACCACCGACCACACCGTCGTCACCGACCCGGCCGGCCAGCGGGCACTGTGGCGGATCCGCGAGGACGCCTCCGGGACGGCGACCCGGCTGCCGGACGGTTCGGAGGCCTGGCCCGGCTGGGAGGACTGCGCCGTACCCCCGTCCCGACTGGGCCCGTATCTCCGTGACTTCCGCGCCCTCCTGGGGGAGTACGACCTGCGGGGCACCCCCTACGGCCACTTCGGCGACGGCTGCATCCACATCCGTATCGACTTCGACCTGCTGACCGCCCCCGGCATCCGCCGCTTCCGCGCGTTCTCCCACGACCTGGCCGGGCTGGTCGTCGCCCACGGCGGCTCCCTCTCCGGCGAACACGGCGACGGCCAGGCCCGCGCCGAACTCCTCCCCAAGATGTACGGCCCGGAACTCGTCGGCCTCTTCGGCCGCTTCAAGGACCTCTGGGACCCGGCGGGCGGCCTCAACCCCGGCATGCTCGTCCGCCCCGCCCGCCTCGACGACAACCTCCGGTTCGACGTCCTGCCCAGGCGCCCGGTCCCGGTGGAATTCGGCTACCCGCACGACAAGGGAGACTTCTCCGCCGCCGTACGCCGCTGCGTCGGCGTCGCCAAATGCCGCAACACCTCGACCGCCGCCGGCTCCCCGGACGTCATGTGCCCCTCCTTCCGCGCCACCGGAGAGGAACAGCACTCCACCCGCGGCCGCGCCCGCCTGCTGCACGAGATGCTCGCCGGCGAAGTGATCACCGACGGCTGGCGCTCCCCCGAGGTCCACGAGGCCCTCGACCTCTGCCTCTCCTGCAAGGGCTGCCGCAGCGACTGCCCGGTCGGCGTCGACATGGCCACCTACAAGGCCGAATTCCTGCACCACCACTACGAGGGCCGCCGCCGCCCCGCCGCCCACTACTCCATGGGCCGCCTGCCCCAATGGCTGCACACCGCGGCCCCGGCGGCAGTCGGTGCCAACGCTCTCGCCCGTACACCCTTGGCCGCCGTCGCCAAACGCCTGGCCGGTATCGCCCCCGAGCGGACGATCCCCCGCCTGGCCACCGAACCCTTCACCCGCTGGTGGTGGCGCCGCCGGCCCCCGGCGACCGGCCGCACCGTCGTCCTCTGGCCCGACACCTTCACCAACTTCCTCTCCCCGGAGGTGGGCCGCGCCGCGGTACGGGTCCTGGAGGCGGCCGGGCTGCGGCCCCTTCTCCCCCCGACGGCACCCCTGCGTCCGGGATTCCGCGTACGCCGCCACCGCCCCCTGTGCTGCGGCCTCACCTACGTCTCCACCGGCCAGCTCGACCAGGCCCGCGCGGTCATGCGCCGTACGGTGGAGGTGCTGAGCCCCTTGGTGGACGAGGGCCGCCCGCTCGTCGTCCTCGAACCCAGCTGCGCCGCCGCCCTCCGCACGGACCTGCCGGAACTCCTCTCCGGCGACCCCCGCGCCGCCGCCCTGGCCTCGTCCGTCATGACCTTCGCCGAGGCCTTGGTGACGCTGGCGCCGGAGTGGGAGCCGCCGCGTATCGAGCGGCCTGTTGCGGGGCAGACGCACTGCCACCAGCATGCGGTCCTGGGAGAGGCGGCCGATCGTCGCCTCCGTCAACTGGCCGGTTTGGAAGGTGAGTTGAGTGGTGGGTGCTGCGGTTTGGCCGGCAACTTCGGCTTCGAACGGGGCCATTACGAGGTGTCCGTGGCCTGCGCCGAGGATCAGCTTCTGCCTGCTGTGAGGAAGGCGGGGCCGGAGGCGGAGATCCTTGCCGATGGGTTCTCCTGCCGTACGCAGCTGGAGCAGTTGGGGGAGCGACGGGGGCGGCATTTGGCTGAGGTGTTGGCTGAAGGGTTGGGGGACGTGCGGGGGTAGCCCGTGGGCGACGGGTGTGGGGTGACGTATGGCTGAGTGGTAGGCGTATGGCCTGGGCGGCTGGCTGGCTGGCCAGGCCGGGCGAAAGCGCCGGCGCGGTAGCAGGCGCCGTTGTCCGTGACGATGCGTTCGATGTGGGTGATGCCGTGGGCTGCGAACCAGGCTCTGGCCCGGTGCAAGAACACGATGGCGGTGTCGGCTTTCTCGTCGGCCAGCGCTTCGGTGTAGGCAAGCCGGCTGAATCCGTCGACGGCGGAGTAAAGGTAGACGTAGCCGCCGCGTGCGCCCTTGCTTTTACGGCGCTCGACGGCCTTGGCCTGGTGGCTCCCGCGTCCGTGGACTCGCCAACCACCGCCTTCCGGGATCCGGCCGACCTTCTTCACGTCGATGTGCACCATGTGTCCGGGACGGCGGGCGGTGATCTTCCGCGGTTCCCGGTTCGTGTCGCCGCTGGGATCGATGAACCGGCGCCGGTTCAGGCCGAGGGCGAGCAGATGCCGTGACACGGTACGGCGACTGAGCGAGATCCCCTCGGCCTGGAGCTCAAACGCGATCCGGGACGCTGACCAC
Organism: Streptomyces chattanoogensis; assembly: GCF_001294335.1. Taxonomy (GTDB): domain Bacteria; phylum Actinomycetota; class Actinomycetes; order Streptomycetales; family Streptomycetaceae; genus Streptomyces; species Streptomyces chattanoogensis. The sequence continues at coordinate 65,730 of NZ_LGKG01000013.1, read as the reverse complement.
TTCTCGGCTCGGCGGAGTGCCTCGATCCTGGCCACGACGTCAGAGCCCGTTGCCGTCGGCTGGTGCCGGGGTGTTGAGGAACGGTCCAGCAGACCGAGTTCACCGTGCCGACGGTAGCGGTTGACCCATTTCGACGCGCACGCACGGGAGATGCCCATCTCGGCCGCCACGTGGGCGATCGGGCGGTGTGGGCAACGCTGCACGAGTCGCAGTCGCCCCTCGGGGGACAGCGGAGCATTGCGGTGAAGCACGGGCGTTCCTAACGCCAGGGATCGAGGGCGTGCTTGCCGCGGGTCTGGCCCGCTTCGAGTTGCTGCAGCACCATCGCCCCCTCATCCAGGGGGTGAACCTGCGGGGTGCCGGGCGGGTACACGCCGCGGGCAATGAGCGCCTCGGTCTCGACGAGCAACGACTGGTAGATGGACGGGGCCGCAACCGCCAGCGCACCGATGTGCAGACCCTTGACTTGAACCTGGTGGGTGAAGACCAGGTCGTGCGTGGACAGGGCGGCATCACCGGACGCAGCGCCGAAGACGACGATGCGTCCGGTGAAGGGTTTGGTGACCGACAGGCTGGTCTTGAACGTGGCCTGCCCCACGGATTCCAGGACCAGGTCGACACCACCGGTCAGGCGGATGATCTCCTCCGCCAGATCCGGGCGTCGACTGTCCAATACCTCGTCCGCGCCGAGGGCTTTGACGGTGTCGTGCTTCGCTGGTGACGCCGTGGCGATCACGCGCGCGCCGTAGTGGCGGGCGAGGCGAACGGCAGCCTGCCCCACTCCTCCGGCCGCTGCATGCACGAGGACTATCTCATCCGTCTTGATCTCGCCCAGCGGCTTCAGCGCCGCCAAGGCGGTGGCCCAGTTCAACACGAGACCGAGGGCGGCGGCGTCGCTCCACCGGGCCGGCACCGGAAGTACACCCGCGGCCGGCATCGTCATGTACTGCGCGAAGGCCCCCGGGCCGGCTCCGACGACGTGGGTGCCGAGAGGGAGCGGATTCTCAACGTCCGGGCCGACACCCACGATCTCACCGGCGGCCTCGAAACCCGCAACATAGGGGGCCTGCGGGCCTCCCCCGTATGTCCCATGGGTCTGCATGACGTCAGCGAAGTTGACCCCGGCGGCGCCCACGCGGATCAAGTACTCGCCGGGCCCCGGGGTGGGGCGGAGCTGATCGGTCGTGAGGGTCAGGTCCTGCGGTCCCCGGTGCGACCGCTGGACCAGTGCTCGTATCGTCTGCTCAGCGGTGTTCTGTTGCTCGTTGATCTCCATGCAGCGAACGTAGGAGTCTGACACTTACGTCAAGGTCAAGTGGCAGTCAGAGATCAGTACGGCGGGCCTCTCGCAGGTAGGTGTCAAGTGCCGCCTGCTGATCGCTGAGAACGGCGATGCGAGCAGCGAGCCGATCGCGATAACTCTGCACCTCCTGCAGGAACTCCGCGCACACCGCGTCGGTACCGGTATCGGAGCCGTCAGCAAGGCGGGGCAGGAGCTCCCTGATCAAACGCACGGGCAGCCCGGACTCCAGCAGTGTGCGGATGACGAGCACCCGGTCGATCGTGGACTGGCAGTAGTCACGGAACCCATTACTGAAACGGCCAGGGACGATCAATCCCTCATCCTCGTAGTGCCGCAACGATCTCGCACTCACGCCGCTGACCCTGGAAGCCTCACTGATCTTCATACCTGGAGGCAACGCCCGGGAGCACCGCGATCTTCCGGCGCTCACCTACGACGAGTTGACGATCTGCTCAGGCGTCAACAACCTCATGTCCCGCAACAGCTAGGCGTCAGGCATCGGCTGCATCTGAATTCCGTGCCGCCCAGCGATCTCGATGATGCGGTCGAAGTCCGGGGGCGTATCCGACCAGGGCGGCAGCTCCCGTCGCTCGGCGGGTTCGCCCGCCTCGGCGAAGAATTCGTCGATACCGCCCGGCGTGTAGGTGGTCAGCATCCGCACTGTGCTGGTGGGCTCGAACCGCTCCCACGTCCCCTCGGGGATGTGGAAAAAGGACCCGGGACCGCCTTCGATTGTCTCCCCGGCGATGTGATAGCGAAGCGTCCCCTCAATGACGTAGACGCTCTCCGTGCCAGGGTGGATGTGGGGCGGAGGGCCCATCCCCTCCGGGACAGTCATCTCCACGACGGTCATCGCGCCGTTGGTCTCGTCGCTCGACGCCTTGACCTCGTAGAGGCCGTTCAGCATCCAGAATGCCTTGCCGTCACCGCTATGGCGCACGTGGGCGTTCTTCGCCATGGGGCCGCTCCTTCCTCCGTGGACCTCCCATATGTCCCAGCCGGCGGGCCTGGCCGAAGCCTGCCATCCGGGTGCTCGCACCCGGATGGCCGCGGTCTTGCCTGGTCGGCCGGACAGCACCTGGCTAGGGGTACGGCCTGGGTGGCGGGGTGCTGGTAGGCGTACGGCCTGACGGGGCGCGTCCCGCTCGGCAGGAGGCGGCTGCGGTCAGCGCAGCCCGCCACCCGGCCCCGCCGGCCTGCCGACACAACGAAGGCCCCCGCGATCACGGGGGCCTTCACTTGCACTCGTTGAACTTTTGGAGGGGCCTAGGCTCGGAACTCCTCGTGCTTGACGGCGGAGACGAACGACGACCAGGCGCCCGTCGAGATGGCCAGCACAGGCCCGTATGGGTTCTTCGAGTCCCTGATGGGGACCAGACCGGATACTGCGAGGCTCCGCGAGAACTCCACGCACTCGCCGCCCGACGATGAGCTGTAAGACGACTTGATCCAAACAGCAGATGTCAGTTCCCGATCAGGGCTCATGGCGTGTACTCCTCGCACACAGTCTTGATGAAGGCCAGCGACTCGTCAGGGGGCAGCGCGTGCGCCCGCAGCCGATCGTAGTTCTGCATGGCGGTCGCAACCGGCGCCGCCCTGCGGCACAGCCTGCCTCCTTGCGGATCGTCCGCATAGAGCACTGTGGGCGAATCCTTGAAGGCGAGCAGCGTGAATGCCACAGAGTGAGCGGCAGCCGCCCCAGCGGCGAAGGGGATCACCTGGAGATCGATGCCGGGGCGAGCGGCCAACTCCACCAGGTACTCGAGCTGACTGGCCATGACCGTCGGACCGCCCACGTGACTGCGGAGGCACGCCTCGTGCAGCACTGTCCACAGAGTAGGCGGCCGGTCCTGGTTGAGGACTTCGCGTCGCCTTATGCGCGCGGCTACCTTGCCCTCGATTGCCTCGTCCGTCACGCACGGGTGCCCGGCGCGGAAGATGGCACGCGCGTACTCCTGCGTTTGAAGCAGTCCCATGACCCTCGTGGTCGAGAAGCCAAGGATGCCCGAAGCCTTTCGCTCCAAGTGGACGTACGGCACGAACTGTGAGGGGTGGTCCCCCTCCTCGATGCGATGGAGCAAACCCGCGAACAGCCCGTTCGTCCCGAACATCAGGTCACAGGCGTTGGCGAACTTCTCGCTCGGCAGAAGCTTCCCGGACTCGACCTGGCTGATGTACGACTCTGAGTAACCCGACGTTCTGCCCAGCTGCTTCTGTGTGATCTTGCGACCGAGGCGCACACGTCTGACGTCCGCCCCGAAGCGCTGTAACGGTCCTACGGGTTGACTGAAGTCTTCGGCTGGGATCGTCTCGTCCAACGCTGTGACCTCTCATCATGTGATCACGGGCGGAAAGCCGCACGAGTGGCGACTTCAGTTTTCTGCGCTGAAGTATCCCGATCCTACTGGAAGTTGCGTTGTTCTGGTGAGCAACGGACTACACCCGGTATTCGGCAGGGTGCGTCCGGACAAGGACCGATCGCCACGCGAAAACCCCCGCGACGGGGAAGCGTCCGGGGGCGTGGCCAACCTGAGAGAGCAGGTCGACATGCGGAACTGTATCGCCCGTCTCGTCGAGGCACTGTTGCATTGGTTACTGCCAGCGGCGGGCCGCCATCGGTTGGCCGGCGCACCGCCCGCCGCAAGCCGCGAGGACGCACCGACGTCCGTCCGTCGGCGCGCGCCCGTCCGGCACTTGCCGCCGCTGCGTGGCGAGGACTCGGTTCTCGTCCGCCCCTACGTCCTCACCCCCGAGGAATGGCAGGCGAGTCGGGAACGGCGATTGCAGCGCGGGCGTCGGCGGGCGCTGTGGCTGGCCGTGCATGGGATCGATGCCGGGCCGCGGTGGATTCATGGTGTGGAGGTGGTGGGCTGATGGCTCGCACGTGCCACCCCGTGCACCTGGGAGAACCAGCGGCGGATCCGGAGCCGGTGCCCGGATGCGATGTCTGCATGGCCCTGGCCCGGCAGCGCGCGGAGGCCTACGCCAACGGTGACAAGTCCAAGGCGTCCGACCGCAACATCGAGATCCGCCGTCACCCTCACCCCCACCCCAAGGCGGTGCGTTGATGACGACCAAGGGTCGTGCGGTCCGCCAGGTGGCAGCCGGCGCCTACGGTGATCTGCAACTCGACCTGCCTCGCGACTGCCCCGAATGCGCTGTGTTGAGGGAGCAATTGAGTGAAGTGCTCCAGGCGCAGGACAACCCCGCTTCGGGGGAGGTATTCGCCATTATGGGGACGCGCAAGGAATACGGGTGCCCGGAAGACACACGCTCACCCCAGTAGACCGGGTCGGGGGCCGTCGAGCGGGACGAACCACCCCGACCCTTCGACTCCCCCGACCGGAATAGCCCTGAGCAGGGACAGAACGTGTCCCGTCTGAGCCGACGGGCTCAGCTCTCGCCCCGGTCCGTCCCGCGGAGCGCAGTCCTAGGCGCGCTCTTCACGGATGCCGCTCGCGTCATGCGGTGAGGGAAAAGGCCCCGCCCGGTGCTCTCCTGAACACCGGGCGGGGCCGCCAACTGCCGCGGCCCCGAGTCCCTCAGAGAGGGTGAGGTTCTGTGCGTCCGCTCCGAATGCCGCTGACTCCCGGAGCGTGCTCCATGCCTTCATGTACGTGGCGATGCTGTGCGTGTCGTCCAACCGCTGCTCTGTGAGCGGGTCCTCAGTGACCGCCACTCGGTTGTCGAGGATGCAAAATCCGTTGGCGGGGGCGATCCTCAGTGAAGCTCCCAGAGGGACGATTCCCAGGGACACCGTGTCCATGTCGATCACCTCGACGAGTCGGTCGAGCTGGGCAGCGAGTACTGGTGGTGGGCAGAGACGGACGTGGAGGGCTGCTTGCCACATAAGAACATGCAGCTTGTTTCCTGGTTGGTAGAGCCACTCCTGTCGTTTCAGCCTTGCCCACGCCGCTTCGTCCGCATCGGGCTTGGAATTTGCGAATTCCGCGCAACGGATGAATACGTGACGGCCGTAGTCGGCGGTCTGCAACATGCCTGGGATGATGGCCTCCTCCCAGTTGTAAATGACCTTGGATCGCGCTACTTCTGTGTCCAGGTCTGTTGCACTGGAAGGTGGCCGAATGTCAGGCGAGTGCGCCATGAGTGGGCAGGCGGTTCGAGAGCAGTCAGGCTAGCGAGTAGTTCATCCGTTGCCTCGGGATGGCCGGTGGCCTCGGCCCACGCCCGCACGTCGTCTACCGTGGCAGTCTGCTGGCCGTTCTCCAGTTTGTAGATCTTGGAGTAGGAGCAGCCCAGGAGGTCGGCCAGTTGTTGACCACTGCCGCGAACTCGCCCGCACTGTGTGACTTTCATCCAGGGTTGCTGCAACGTCGGATTCTGCTGAGCTTTCCCAGCTCAGCGCAATGCCTCAAGCGCTTTCAATATGAGCGCCCGCGCCTCCGCGCCGTAAACAGCGATGCTGCGCATTTCCTCGAAGGACTTGAGATACAGAGCGATTTCCGAGGGTTGGGTAACCTTCACCCGTGCGGAAACCAACTCGATCGACACGAGAGCATCGTCGTACACGTGGAACGTTTCCCGCGGCCCCTGCCCCCGTTCTTGCGACGCCATCGGAATGATGCCTAGTGACACAGACGGCAGTGTGCCGACAGTAAGTAGGTATCCCAGTTGCCCGGCCATCGTGTCAGCATCTGGGATCTGGTAATGCAGCGCTGCTTCTTCGATGAGGATGACGAATCGGTGCCCCGGCTCGTGGATGACCTGAGATCGCTTCACTCTTGCCTGAGCGGCCTCCGCGCTGTCGTCGAAGGGGAGTTCTCGAAAGCGGGCGGCCCTTCGAAGCACTGCGGCCGCGTAACCCTCGGTCTGCAGCAGGCCCGGAACCAGGGTCGAGGAATACACCCGGAAAAGCTGAGTTTCGCGGAAGAACTGTATTGACCCGGTCTGCAGTTGTTTGAGCCCGCTGCGCACCTGGTGGCGCCACTCGGTATACATCGACTCGGCGTTCAGCGACTGTGTGATCAGACCATCTGCCTCGTCGTTCGCCTCACACGCCCGGCACCACAGCTTGATGTCCCTGGCGGACGGTGCGGTGCGGGCATTCTCGATTCGGGAGGTCTTGGCGTGGTGCCAGCCGCACCGGTCAGCCAGCTCGGTGACTGTCAACCCAGTGCCCTTGCGCAGATCGCGTAGCCGATGCGCGACAGCTTCGCGGGCGGCTTGTGCTGACGAGGACGGTGAGGCGGGCATGAGCTGGCTGTGTCGGTGCCTTTGCTAGCGGATCTCGTATTGGTCGTGCGGTATGCCTCGTGACCATACGGCCTCGAACGCGTCGGCGCACAACTTCGCCGTGGAGGGATCTTCGTTCATCTCTCCGTCTGCTGGGGAGCCTTCACCTGTGAAGTGGTTCCACCGGACTAGGCGGTTGTCGATGAGCCAGAAATCGTTGCCTGGCAACGGAATGTCCGAGGCTTGGCGACGGGGCAGCCACCGAACCTGCTCACCCGCGATGATGTTCTTCAACGTGCCGTGATGCAGGAAGCGGGTGTACTCGCTGACCGGCTCGGAAACGATGCGAGCGCGGCGCACGACAACACCTCGACCTGTCGTGTCGGAAATCAGTGAGTGCCAGGGCCGCCACCAGGACGCGCGGTCCTCGGGATCGAGTCGGGTGCCCGCACGCCAGTTTGCGAACGGGCCGTTCTCAACGTCGACGGCGTAGGAATCCCGCATCTCCAGATGCACGGCGGACGCCTGCGCTGACCCTAGGAGCTCATCCCAGGTGAGGACTCTCGATGGCATCGCATGCCTCCCTAATGATGTCGATCATCCTGGCGGGAATGCGGACCACTGTTTCGTCGTCCGGAATGCCCTTCGCGTGGCCTGGGATCTCGAACGCGGCACATTCTGACGTGAGTTCTGTGCCGGCCTTCCATCCCTGGAACACCAGCTCTTGGCGAGCCTGGTCTGTCCACACCGTTGGGCTGTCGCCTTCTTCGCTGCTCGGGTCGATGCCGATGAACTGTAACGACATGTCAGCCTCCGTCTAGCGCTGTGCAGTGGTGTGCAACACCGTGCCGCCGAAGTTGTGGAGGGTCAAGGGCATGAAGTGGTCACTGATCTGGCTAAATAGTTTTCATGCACATATCTGCACATCACTAGCAACAGTGCACACTATCTCTCTAGCGTCGTTACCCAACGCAGCCCCGGCCTTGTGCGCTCGATACGGGTTGCGCTCAGGAGGGGGGACTACCAACGGAGGGGTTCGCATGAGCACTCCCACGTCCACGAAGACGGTGCCGGAACACCCCTGCCTCGAGTGCCAAGACCTAGAGCACGGCATTGAGCAGGCCGAGGCGGAGCGGGATCTCAGCCGGGTGACCGACTTCAACGTCCTCATTGCGCGGCATCGCAGGGCGCACGAGGCGCAGCTGTAGAGCGCTAAGGGTGGTTCCGTATCGAGACTCCCGCCCCGGCGGCGGAAACCTGGACAGTCGAGCAGCCGGGACGGGGTGACCACCGCAGGGAAACTCCTGCGGGCCTACGGGCCATGCCTCCGACGGTACGGCGGTATGGCCCCTCACGAAAGAGGAGGTTGGTGTGAGTGCTGCTGTGAGCGTCGATACGTACGAGACGCGCACGCCCGATGCCGATGGATGGCGCGGCATCCCATTCAGGCACCCGGTCGCCATGGAAGCGGAAGGCGGGAAGCACGACGGAGGCCCCATGCCTCCGGAGGCTCCGCGTGAGCCCCAGCCGCAAGGCGGGGACGGCAAGTAGGCCAGCCGCCGGGACGCGCCGGCTGAGGGGCGGCGAGCTACAACACCTCAGCCTGTCGGCTGGACGCTGGTAGGTGCGTCCTCAAAGCTCACCCCCCCCGCGAATGGGGTTGTGCTTTGGCCTCACCGGCTCCCCTTCCTTGCCGGTAGGGCTCCCCTCCATTTGACGCGGACCTGTCGTCGTAGATGCGGGACACGCGTGCAGAGCAGGGAGTGAAATGACACGACCCCACCACCACGCCTACGTCTGGCTCGGTCATGGTGATGTCCTCGTGAAACCGGGCGATGCTCATCGGCGGTCAGGGCACCCGGAGTTCCGCTCCGCGCAGGTGATGCCGCTGGAATGCGCGGACTGGCTGCTGAAGCCGGCCGTTCGGATCGCGGGGACCGCGCGGCGGCGTACCTGGAGGGGGGTACTTCTCGTTCTGACCCGCCGGGATCCTCAGGTCGGTGGCCGCTTATATGGCCAACTGGAACACCTATATGGCCAACTGGCACACCACGTTTCACGGCTCACCCAAACGCCGATTCGGCCGCCCGTGCCTGCCACGTGCGGTTGGTCGTTAACCGACGACGAGATCTACGGCTTGAGGGAGACCCCAGGTGAGTGACGACAAGCGCGCAGCCTTCGACAAGATCGACACCGACAGGGACGGATACATCACCGCCGACGAATTCAAGGCGTCTCTCCAGACCAGCGGCGGGAAGGTTTCGGATGATAATGCCAAGATGATCGTGCGGATGGCCGACGAGAACGGCGACAAGAAGATCGACTACGACGAGTACGCCAAGTTCGTTCGCTGAGTCGGCATGACGAGGGTGGCCCCGGTCTCATCGGACCGTGGCCACCCTTTGTGCTGCTGTGTGCCACCGGCAAGTAGCTCAACGGCAATGAAGGTCGCGATCTGCGGCTGGAGTATTGGGTGAGGAATTCTGGCATTCGCGGGTGCTGAATTCGCGTGCCGGCAATTCAGATACCGGCCGGGCGGAGGAGGTATTACCTGGGCGTATTTCCCGCCTCCTCCGCCCGGCTCGTGCCTATGCGGGATCAACCGTCACAGGCAGATGATGTTGATGACGGCGCTGCAGTCGTCACCGCCGCCACCGCCTCCGTAGCCAGCGGTTTTGGCGTAGTGGGGGGTGGTGGGCGGCTCGGCCGCGGCGGATGCGGCTGTCGCCGTGCCGGCCGCAAGGGCGAAGCCCAGGGCCGCGCTCACCGCGAGTATTCGGGAAACGGATTTCTTCTGGCGCTTGTGCTGTGTGGTGGTGTTCATGGAATCACCATGCATGCCCGGGTGGCCCATTTCGCCTCGGGTGGAGCCGTTCGGGTGAACGGTGAATCGAGCGGAATCGGGCGTCCCGGGTTTTGGGCGCCGGGGGTGTCTCCCTTTTGCGGCATCGGTATTGCGGGATCGCGATATTGCGGGATCGCGATATCACGGCATCGCGGGATCGCGGCATCGCGGGATTAATTCGGCTTGATATGGCGGGGACGTGCTTCAGCGCGGAGGCTCGTCGTCCGGCCCGCCCAGGGCCTCACGGGCCAGCCTGATCAGATCAGGGATCCGTGGATGCCCGGGGCCGTCGCGCCAGGCGATGACCACCGGGACGGGCGGGGTGTCGGCGAGAGGGACGTAGGCCATGGCGGGGTGGGGGTGCATTCCGGCGGTAGCGGAGGTGGTGACGCCGACCGCGCGGCCGCCGGTGATGGCGGCGATCCAGTCGTCGGTGTTGCCGATGGTGATGGTGGAGGCTGGGCGGGCGGCGGTGGGCCAGAGGTCCAGGGTGGTGATGCCGGAGACGGAGTTGAGGGCGAGGGTGCGGTCGGCCAGGTCGGCGAGAGAGAGGACGGAGCGCCGGGCGAGGGGGTCGTCGGCGGGGAGGCCGACGACCCGGGGTTCTGTGGTCAGCCGCTCGGTGAGCAGGCCCGGGGTCCGTACCTCGCCGCGGAGCAGGGCCGCGTCCACGTCGCCGCGGGCCAGGCCGGCCGTGCGGTCGTCGATGCGGAGGAGTTCGAGCGGGGTGTCGGGGTGCTCCTCGTGCCAGCGGCGGAGCAGGGCGGTGGTGTACGTACCGGCGGCGGACCAGGCGTGGCCCAGGCGCAGCGGCCAGGCGGCGCGCCGGGCCTGGCCGAGGGCGCGGTCGAAGGCGGTGACCGCGATGGCCGCCTGGTCGCGGAAGCTGAGGCCGTCCGGGGTGAGCGCGAGGTGGTGGGTGGAGCGGTCGACGAGGCGCACGCCCAGCTCCTGTTCCAGCTGACGGAGCGTACGGGAGACGGCGGGCTGGGTCAGATGCAGGCGTTCGGCGGCGCGGGTCACGCTGAGGGTGTCGGCGATGGCGAGAAAGCAGCGGAAGTGACGCAGCTCGACGGTCATGCGTGGGGAGCATAACAACGGGGGAAACCGCATTTCACGGAGCGGAAGGGTGGGTCTTAGCGTGGGGGTGTGCATCATGAGCCTGCCCCTTCCGAAGGTCGTATACCGGCCGGTCCCGTCTCCTCCGTCACCCCGCCCACGGGCGCCACTGCCGCCTCGTCCCCCCTCCCCGGCGACGGCGGAATCCCGCATCCCGTGCCGGCGTCCCCGGAGGTGCTGACGGCGGAGGCCGCGGCCGGCGCCGGCGGGGCGGCCGGAGCGCGCGGGCGGGTCGCGGCGGTGGCGCTGGTGATCGGCGGCATCGTCTCGCTGCAGTTCGGCGCGTCGGTGGCGGTGATGCTCTTCCCGCGGGCCGGTGCGCTCGGGGTCGTCACGCTGCGGCTGGCCGTGGCGTCGCTGGTGCTGATGCTCGTCTGCCGGCCGAAGCTGCGGGGATACACGCGGGGCGACTGGGGCACGGTCGTGGCCTTCGGTGTCGCCCTGGTCGTGATGAACTCCCTCTTCTACCAGGCGATCGACCGTATTCCGCTGGGCGCGGCGGTCACCCTGGAGTTCCTCGGGCCGCTGATCCTTTCGGTGGCCACCTCGCGGCGGCTGCTGAGCCTGGTGTGGGCGGCGCTGGCGCTGGGGGGCGTGGCGCTGCTGGGACGCGAGGGGTTCGACGGGATCGACCTCGTCGGCGCGGCGTACGCCCTGGCGGCCGGCGGGCTGTGGGCCGCGTACATCCTGCTCTCCGCCCGTACGGGACAGCGCTTCCCGCAGGCGGACGGGCTGGCGCTGGCGATGACGGTGGCGGCGGTGCTCAGCCTGCCGCTTGGGATCTTCAGCGCGGGGGCCGCGCTGCTGGACCCGGTCACCCTGGGCCTGGGCGCGGCCGTCGCCCTGATGTCGTCCGTCCTGCCCTACACGCTGGAGCTGCTCGCCCTGCGCAAGCTTCCGGCCTCCGGTTTCGCGGTGATGATGAGCCTGGAGCCGGCCGCGGGGGCCACCGCCGGCTTCCTGGTCCTGCACCAGGCGCTGGGCTGGGCCGAGGTGCTGGCCATCGGGCTGGTCGTGGTGGCGAGTGTGGGGGCGGTACGGGGCGCGGGGTCTTCCTCGCAGGGGTGAGACGGCGCGCGAGACGGACCCGCCCGGTGAGCCGTACGGTGATCCGGTCCGCCCGCCGACCCCCCCCCGGAAAACGGCCCTAGAGTTCCTCCTGCTCCTCAGTCGGCTCGTCCCGAACCGCCAGACCGGCCACCCACATCGGCATCAGCCAGTGCGCGACGAACACGGCGACCAGGACGGGAACGAGCAGGGTCCCGGCCTGTACGTGGCCGAACCACTTGCCCGCCGCGATGCAGACGACGGCGGCCGCCAGCAGGTAGGTGGTCAGGCGGTGTGCTTGTGCGCGTACCCGGTCCCGCTCCGCCAGTTGGCGTTCGTCCAGGGCGTGCGTCCTCAGTTCGAGGAGGCCGCGGGTGGCGCCGTTGATCACGCCGGTGGCCAGGCACCAGGGGGCGACCAGGGCGAGCATGACGTAGGCGAGCCAGGGCGTGTCGGTCACGTACATGCCGGCGCCTGCCGCCACGGTCGCCGCTGTGAGCGCCACGTGGGCCGCGACCGCCGCGCGGCGGCGGGCCGCCGTCGCATACAGGGGGGCCGCCGTACGGTCGTTCATGATGGCGAACATGCGCTCGTCGTAGCGCGTGCGCCGGGCTTGTTCGGTCGTGCCTGTGGTGGTCACTGCTTCCTCCCGTAAACCTCGTCCGTGAGCGGGCGGAACGGCCGGAGGGAGAAGAGAGCCTCCACCGGCAGATCGAAGAACTCGGCGATGCGCAGGGCCAGATCGAGGCTGGGGTTGTACTGCCCGCGCTCGATGTAGCCAATGGTCTGGTAGTGGGCGCCCACCGCTTCGGCCAGCGCCTGCCGCGACACCTTACGTTCCGCGCGCACCATCGCCAGCCTGTTGTGCACCTGCTCACTCATGTATAAGAAGTACTACATTGGTGAAGGGAAATGCAACGGGCGGCGCGAGGTGTGCGCCGATACCCGTGTCCGATGCCTCGGGGCCCGCGCCGCCCTCGTCCAGAAAATCATGCAGGCATGCTTGATTGTTTTTGCCGTCGCTGCCACGCTCGGAGCGCACCAGGACCACCCGTACCGCCGCGCATCCGTATATCCGTACGCCGATGTCAACGCGCCCTGCTCAAGCGGCAGTTGGCGTGATGAGGGGAGTGTCGCGTGTCCGACCCCGGCGCCGTACTGGCCGACCTCAGGGACGAGAGCGAGGAGCTGGACGCCCTCGTCGCCGGGCTTCCGGCCGGGCGGTGGGCGACGCCGACCCCGGCCGAGGGCTGGACCCTCGCCCACCAGATCGCCCATCTGGCCTGGACCGACCGGCAGGCGCTGCTCGCCGCCACCGACCCGGACCGTTTCACCCGGGTGGCCGTGCAGGAGGCCCTCGCCTCGCCGCTGACCTTTGTGGACGACGGGGCACAGGAGGGGGCGCAGGCGCCGCCCGCGGAGCTGCTCGCGGACTGGCGCACCGGGCGCGAGACGCTGTGGCGGGCGCTCGCGGCGTGGCCGGCGGGCGAGAAACTGCCCTGGTACGGGCCGCCGATGAGCGTGGCGTCGATGGCGACCGCGCGGCTGATGGAGACCTGGGCGCACGGCCAGGACATCGCCGATGCGCTGGGGGTCACGCGGATCCCCACCGACCGGCTGCGCCATATCGCCCGGATCGGGGTACGGACCCGGAACTTCGCCTTCGCGGTTCATGAACTTGCCCCGCCCGCCGACGAGTTCCGGGTGGAGCTGCGGGCGCCGGGAGGGCGGTCGGTCTGGGCGTACGGCCCCCAGGACGCGGCGCAGCGGGTGACCGGGGATGCTCTGGAGTTCTGTCTGCTGGTGACACAGCGGGCGCATCGCGCCGATCTGCCGAGCGTACGGGCCCACGGGGCGGACGCGGAGCGGTGGCTGGGCATTGCGCAGGCCTTCGCGGGGCCGCCGGGGAAGGGCCGGGGGCCGCGGGCCGAGGGCGGTGCCCGGTGACCGGCGGTCCGACAGCCGGGGCCCCGCGCCCCATAGGCGCCGACCCCGCCGTCCTCCGTATCGGCAACGCCTCCGGTTTCTACGGCGACCGCTTCGACGCCTTCCGCGAGATGCTCACCGGCGGCCCCCTCGACGTACTGACCGGCGACTATCTCGCCGAGCTGACCATGCTCATCCTCGGCCGGGACCGCCTCAAGGACCCCGGACGCGGCTACGCCACGACCTTTCTGCGGCAGCTGGAGGACGGCCTGGGGCTGGCCGTCGAGCGCGGGGTGCGGATCGTCACCAATGCGGGCGGGCTCAATCCGGCCGGACTGGCCGATGCCGTGAGGGAGCTGGCGCAGAAGACCGGCGTTCCGGTGCGGGTGGCCCATGTCGAGGGCGACGACCTGATGCGGCACCGGCCGTGGGGAGACGGGGTGCTGACCGCCAACGCCTATCTGGGCGGCGGGGGGATCACGGAGTGTCTGCGGGCCGGGGCCGATGTGGTGGTCACCGGGCGGGTGACGGACGCGGCGCTGGTCAGCGGGGCGGCCGCGGCCCACTTCGGCTGGCGGCCGCAGGACCTGGACCGGCTGGCCGGCGCCGTCGTCGCCGGACATGTGCTGGAGTGCGGCACCCAGGCCACCGGCGGGAACTACGCCTTCTTCGACACCGATGAGTCTTTCGGGACCCGCCACGGATCCGGACTTCTCCGCCCCGGACTTCTCCGCCCCGGCTTTCCCCTCGCCGAGATCGCCGAGGACGGCTCGTCCGTGATCACCAAGCACCCCGGTACCGGCGGCGCGGTCACCACCGGCACGGTCACCGCCCAACTCCTGTACGAGACGGCCGGCGCGCGGTACGCCGGACCGGAGGTGACGGCCCGGCTCGACACCGTACGGCTGACCGGGGACGGGCCCGACCGGGTCCGGATCGCGGGGGTGCGCGGCGAGGCGCCGCCGCCGACGCTCAAGGCCGGGCTGACCCGCCTGGGCGGCTGGCGCAACGAGGTCACCTTCGTGCTGACCGGGCTCGCCGTCGAGGCCAAGGCGGAGCTGGTCCGTGCGCAGATGGAGGCGGCCCTCGACGCCGCCGCCCACCGGCCCGACGAGGTGCGCTGGACGCTGGCCCGGACCGACCGGGCGGACGCGGACGTCCAGGAGGAGGCAAGCGCGCTGCTGCGGCTGGTGGTGCGGGACGCCGATCAGGACGCGGTGGGGCGCGCGGTCAGCGGCGCCGCGATCGAGCTGGCGCTGGCCAGTCACCCCGGCTTCCACGTCACCGCGCCGCCGGGCAAGGGCACTCCGTACGGCGTCTTCGAGGCGGTGGCGGTGGACGCGGCCGAGGTCCCGCACACGGCCGTACTGCCGGACGGCACCCGAGTTGCCCTTCAACCGGCCGGGAAGACGAGGGAGTTGGCGCGGCTGGCCGACCCGGCTCCGCCCGAGCCGCTCGACCCCGCCCTCCCCACCCGCCGCGCGCCCCTCGGACTCGTCGCCGGGGCCCGCAGTGGCGACAAGGGCGGCTCGGCGAACATCGGCGTCTGGGCCCGTACCGACGAGGCCTGGCGCTGGCTGGCCCACGCCCTGACGGCCGACCGGCTGCGCGAACTCCTCCCCGAATGCGCCGGCCTGCCCGTCGACCGCCATGTCCTGCCGAACCTCCGCGCCCTGAACTTCGTCGTCGACGGGCTGCTCGGCGCGGGCGTCGCGGCGCAGGCACGGTTCGATCCGCAGGCCAAGGCCGTGGGGGAGTGGCTGCGTTCGCGGCACATGGACATACCGGAGGTGTTGCTGTGACCGTGCTGGGAACCGCGCTCGATCCGACGAGCGCCGAGTATGCGGAGCGCCGTACGGCGATGCTCGCGAAACTGGCGGAGGTCGAGGCCGCACACGGCAAGGCGGTGGCCGGGGGCGGTGAGAAATACACCGCCCGCCACCGGGCGCGCGGCAAGCTCCTGGCCCGTGAGCGCATCGAACTCCTCCTGGACCCCGACACCCCCTTCCTCGAACTGTCCCCGCTCGCCGCCTGGGGCAGTGACTACGCGGTCGGGGCGTCCCTGGTCACCGGAATCGGGGTGATCGAGGGGGTGGAGTGCCTGGTCACGGCCAATGACCCGACCGTACGCGGCGGCGCCAGCAACCCCTGGACGCTGAAGAAGGCGCTGCGGGCGAACGAGATCGCCTACGCCAACCGGCTGCCGGTGGTCTCGCTGGTCGAGTCCGGCGGTGCCGATCTGACCGGCCAGAAGGAGATCTTCATCCCGGGCGGCGCGCTGTTCAAGGACCTCACGCGGCTGTCGGCCGCCGGAATTCCCACCGTGGCCGTGGTGTTCGGCAATTCGACGGCGGGGGGTGCCTATGTCCCCGGGATGTCCGACCACGTCATCATGGTCAAGGAACGGGCCAAGGTGTTTCTCGGCGGACCGCCCCTGGTGAAGATGGCGACCGGGGAGGAGAGCGACGACGAGTCGCTGGGCGGCGCCGAAATGCACGCCCGTACCTCCGGGCTGGCGGACTATTTCGCCGTCGACGAGCCGGATGCGCTGCGGCAGACGCGGCGGGTGGTGGCACGCCTCAACTGGCGCAAGGCACAGCCCGACCCCGGGCCCGCCGCACCGCCCGCGTACGACGAGGACGAGCTGCTCGGCATCGTCCCCGGCGACCTCAAGGCGCCGTTCGACCCGCGCGAGGTCATCGCCCGGATCGTGGACGGCTCGGACTTCGACGAGTTCAAACCGCTGTACGGGCCGAGCCTGGCCACCGGCTGGGCCGAGCTGCACGGCTATCCCGTCGGTATTCTCGCCAATGCGCAGGGCGTGCTGTTCAGCGCCGAATCCCAGAAGGCCGCGCAGTTCATCCAGTTGGCGAATCAGCGCGACATTCCCCTCCTGTTCCTCCACAACACCACCGGCTACATGGTCGGCAAGGAATACGAGCAGGGCGGCATCATCAAACACGGCGCGATGATGATCAATGCCGTGTCGAATTCGAGGGTGCCGCATCTGTCCGTCCTGATGGGAGCCTCGTACGGCGCCGGGCACTACGGCATGTGCGGCCGGGCGTACGACCCCCGGTTCCTGTTCGCCTGGCCGAGCGCCAAGTCCGCCGTGATGGGGCCGCAGCAGCTGGCGGGCGTGCTGTCGATCGTCGCCCGCGCTTCGGCCGCCGCCAAGGGGCAGCCGTACGACGAGGAGGCGGACGCCGGGCTGCGCGCCATGGTGGAGCAGCAGATCGAGTCCGAGTCGCTGCCGATGTTCCTGTCCGGGCGGCTCTACGACGACGGCGTCATCGACCCGCGCGACACCCGTACCGTCCTCGGCCTGTGTCTGTCCGCCCTCCACACCGCGCCGGTCGAGGGCGCACGGGGCGGCTTCGGCGTCTTCCGCCTCTAGTGCGCCTGAACCGGCGCCGCTCTCGCGGACCTGGTTGCTCGCCGTCGTGATTCCTCAATTGATGGTTGCGGTGATCTAGTGGAAAGAGACTCTCTCGTGATCAGAACCCTCCTGGTCGCCAACCGGGGCGAGATCGCCCGCCGTGTCTTCCGTACGTGCCGTGAGCTGGGCATTTCCACTGTCGCGGTGTACTCGGACGCGGATGCCGGCGCGGCCCACGTGCGGGAGGCGGACACCGCCGTACGGCTTCCGGGCGACGCCCCGGCCGACACCTATCTGCGCGGCGATCTGATCGTGCGGGCCGCGCTCGCGGCGGGTGCGGACGCCGTCCACCCGGGCTATGGCTTCCTCTCCGAGAACGCCGGGTTCGCGGCCGCCGTGGCCGGTGCGGGCCTGGTCTGGATCGGGCCGCCGACGGACGCCATCGAGGCGATGGCGTCCAAGACCCGGGCCAAGGAGCTGATGGCGGCGGCCGGGGTGCCGCTGATGGCGCCCGTCGATCCCGCGACGGCCACCGAGGCGGACCTGCCGCTGCTGGTGAAGGCGGCGGCGGGCGGGGGCGGTCGCGGAATGCGCGTGGTCACCGGACTGGCCGACCTGCCCGGCGCGTTGCAGGCCGCCGAGGCCGAGGCCGCCGCGGCCTTCGGCGACGGGGAGGTCTTCGTCGAGCCGTATGTGGTGGGCGGGCGGCATATCGAGGTGCAGATCCTCGCCGACGCCCATGGCACCGTCTGGACACTCGGCACCCGCGACTGCTCGCTCCAGCGACGTCACCAGAAGGTCATCGAGGAGGCCCCCGCCCCCGGACTGCCCGACGCGCTGCGCGACACGCTGCACGGGGCCGCCGCCCAGGCCGCCCGCGCCATCGGCTACCGGGGCGCGGGCACGGTGGAGTTCCTGGTCCCGCCCGACGGCCGGGTGTACTTCCTCGAGATGAACACCCGCCTCCAGGTGGAACATCCGGTCACCGAGGAGATCTACGGCCTCGATCTCGTCGCCCTCCAGGTGCAGGTGGCGGAGGGGCGGGCGCTGGACGCCGAGCCGCCCGCTCCCTCCGGGCACGCCGTGGAGGCCCGCCTCTACGCCGAGGACCCCGTGGCCGGCTGGCGCCCCCAGACCGGCACCCTGCACCGCCTCGCACTGCCCGACGGCGTGCGCCTCGACTCCGGCGTCACCGACGGCGACACCGTCACCGTCCACTACGACCCGATGCTCGCCAAGGTCATCGCCTGGGCGCCGACCCGCGACGAGGCCGTACGGAAGCTGGCCGGCGCCCTGGAGCGGGCCCGTATCCACGGCCCGGTCACCAACCGCGAGCTGCTCGTACGGTCCCTGCGGCACCCGGAGTTCGCCGAGGCCACCGGGCTGGACACCGGCTTCTACGACCGCCACCTCGCCGCGCTGACCAAGGCCGAAGCCGCCGGCGCCGAGCTCTTCGCGCTCGCCGCCGCCCTCGCGGACGCGCACGGCCGCTCCCGTTTCGGGGGTTTCCGCAACGTCCCCTCCGGGCCGCAGACCAAGACCTACGCCTGTGCCGGCGGCGCGTACGAGGTCCGCTACCGGCTGGGGCGGGACGGGCTGGCCGCCGAGGGATTCCCGGGCGTACGGCTGGCCGGTCTGACGCCGGGCGAAGTGACGCTCGAAGTCGACGGACTGCGGCGGCAGTTCACGGTCTCCCGCTACGGCGACCAGATCCATGTCGACTCTCCGCCCGCGTCCGGCGGCGCCCCCACGCCGGGCGCCCGCACCCTCACCGCCCTGCCCCGCTTCCCCGACCCCGCCGCCCGTACCGAACCCGGCTCGCTGCTCGCCCCGATGCCCGGCACCGTCGTACGGATCGCGCCCGGCCTCGCCGAGGGCGACCGGGTCGAGGCCGGCCAGCCGCTGCTCTGGCTGGAGGCCATGAAGATGGAACACAAGATCACCGCCCCGGCCGCCGGCACCCTCACCTCGCTGCCCGCCCGCACCGGCCGACAGGTCGAGATGGGCGCACTGCTCGCCGTCGTCACGGACTGAAGCCCGGGCACCCGCCCGGACCCTCCCACCGCAGGACGCACGCCCGGACCCCTCCCCAGAAGGAGCCATCATGCGCAACCCTGTGATCGAGACCGAGGAACACCGCGCCCTGCGCGAAGCCGTCGCCGCGCTCGGCCGCCGCTACGGCCGCGAGTACTTCGCCCGTGTCGTCGCCGAGGGCCAGCACACCGACGAACTCTGGACGGAGGCCGCCAAGCTCGGCTACCTCGGCGTCAACCTTCCCGAGGAGTACGGCGGCGGAGGCGGCGGCATAGCCGAACTCTCGATCGTGCTGGAGGAACTGGGCGCGGCGGGCTGCCCGTTGCTGATGCTGGTCGTCTCGCCCGCGATCTGCGGCACGGTGATCGCGCGGTTCGGTACCGAGGAACAGAAGCGGACCTGGCTGCCGGGGCTGGCGGACGGCTCCCGCAAGATGGCGTTCGGGATCACCGAGCCGGATGCCGGGTCCAACTCGCACCGCATCACGACCACCGCCCGGCGGGAGGGGACGGACTGGATCCTCAACGGGCGGAAGGTGTTCATCTCGGGCGTCGACATCGCCGAGGCGACGCTGATCGTCAGCCGCACGGAGGACGCCCGGACCGGGCGGCTCAAGCCGTGCCTTTTCATTGTTCCACGTGAAACATCCGGGTTCGGTCGCAGTCTGCTTCCCATGGAACTGGCCGCCCCGGAAAAGCAGTTCGAGCTGACCCTGGACGAGGTGCGGCTGCCCGCCGACGCGCTGGTGGGCGACGAGGACGCCGGACTGCTGCAGCTCTTCGCCGGGCTCAACCCCGAGCGCATCATGACCGCCGCCTTCGCGCTCGGCATGGGCCGCTACGCCCTCGACCGGGCCGTCGACTACGCCCGTACCCGCCAGGTCTGGAAGGAGCCCGTCGGCGCCCACCAGGCCATCGCCCATCCGCTCGCGCAGGCCCATATCGAGCTGGAACTGGCCCGGTTGATGATGCAGAAGGCGGCACACCTCTACGACGCGGGCGACGACATGGCCGCGGGCGAGGCCGCCAACATGGCCAAATACGCGGCGGCGGAGGCGGCGGTGCACGCCGTCGACCAGTCCGTGCACACCCTCGGCGGCAACGGCCTCACCCGGGAGTACGGCCTGGCCTCCCTGATCACGGCAGCCCGGGTGGCGCGGATCGCACCTGTCAGCCGCGAGATGATCCTCAACTTCGTCTCGCACCAGTCGCTGGGGCTGCCGAAGTCGTACTGAGGACGTACTGAGGACGTACTGAGGACGTACGGAGGCGGCGGGCCGGGGCCGCCATGACAGCGGGCCCGGCCGACCGGCTAGATTCTGCGGCGCGGACCGCGCGCCAGGGAAAGGAGCTCGACGTAACGATGACCGAGACATCCTCCGAAACGACCGGGGCACCCGCCGCCCCCCTCGTCACCCGCTCCCACCAGCGCGGTATCACCACCCTCACCCTGAACTCGCCGCACAACCGCAATGCGCTCTCCGCCCGCCTGGTGGCCGAACTCCACCGCGGGCTCGCGGACGCCGCGGCCGACGACGGCACCCGCGCCGTGGTGCTCACGCACATGGGCGGCACGTTCTGCGCCGGTGCGGATCTGTCCGAGGCCACCTCCGGCACGGCGAAGGACGGGCCGCTGGGGCTGGCCCGGCTGCTGCGCGCCATCGTGGAGCTGCCCCGGCCCGTCGTCGCCCGGGTCACCGGACATGTCCGGGCCGGGGGGCTGGGACTGCTCGGCGCCTGCGACATCTCGGTGGCCGGACCGGAGGCGACGTTCGCCTTCACCGAGGCGCGGCTCGGGCTCGCGCCCGCCGTGATCTCGATGCCGCTGCTGCCGCGGCTGGACCCGCGCGCCGCCGGCCGCTACTACCTCACCGGGGAGAAGTTCGGCGCGGCGGAGGCGGCCCGGATCGGGCTGGTGACGCTGGCGGCGGACGATGTGGACGCCGGGCTCGATCCCGTACTGGAGGGGCTGCGGAAAGGCTCGCCACAGGGGCTGGCCGAGTCGAAGAAGCTGGTCACCGCCGAGGTGCTGCGCACCTTCGACCGCGACACCGACGCGCTCGCCGAACAGTCCGCGCGGCTCTTCGGCTCCGCCGAGGCACACGAGGGCATGACCGCCTTCCTGGAGCGACGGGCCCCGGCATGGGTGCGCTGACCCCGGCCCGCGGCCCCAAGCAGCCCCAGCAGGAACGCAGCCGGGCCACCCGGCTCAAGCTCCTGGAGGCGGCCGTCTCCTGCCTGGCGGAGCGCGGCTGGAGCGGCAGTACGGTCGCCGTGGTGGCGGAACGGGCGGGGGTGTCGCGGGGTGCGGCCCAGCATCACTTCCGCACCCGGGAGGACCTCTTCACGGCGGCCGTCGAGCATGTCGCGGAGAAGCGGCAGGGTGCGCTGAAGGCCGTCGCGCACAACCTGCCGCCGGCCGGATCGATCGCCCGCACCTGGATCATCGTCGAGGAGCTGGTCGGTCTCTACACGGGACCGCTGTTCCGGGCCGCGCTCCATCTGTGGGTGGCCGCCTCCGACGAGGAACAGCTGCGCGACCGCGTCACGGCCCTGGAGGCTCGGGTCGGGCGGGAGGCGCACCGTACGGCGGTGGCGCTGCTGGAGGCCGACGAGACGGTGCCCGGCGTACGGGAAACCGTCCAGGGGCTGCTGGACATGGCGCGGGGGCTGGGCCTGGCCAATCTGCTGACGGACGACTCGGCCCGCCGGGACCGGGTCGTGGAGCAGTGGGCGAAGATCATTGACGGGGTGCTGAACCCCTGAGGCCGTCGGCCGGAGGCGTGGACGCCCCCGGCCCCGACCGGACCTGACGCCGTATCACGGGCAGCCCGGCATCGAAAACCGTGCCTCCTCCGACCTGCGACTCCGCCTATCATGTCCCGGTCAATCGCTCTCGGCGGGGGGAACGGGGGAGAGCAGATGGCTTTCTTCACCCTCGCGGCCGAGGCGCCGCCGCATCCGGCCGGTGCGTTCGGCTCGAAGCCTCATCTGCAAAGGAACGTCATGCGATTCCACCGATCACTTGCCATCGTCGGGACCCTCTTCGCCCTGGCATCGGTTTCCGCCTGTGGCGGTCTGCCCTCCGCGGGTTCGCCGGAGGACGCCGGGCAGTTCCTCAAGTCGACGCTCAGCTGCGAGGGCATCGACTTCGCCTCGCCCCGCGAGGTGCAGCAGGCCAACGCCATGGGGATGACGGGCATCAACGGCGGCGGCGAATGCGACGACCCGGCGGGCGGCGGCGGTGACGTCGACTTCCTGACCGTCGAGGACATGGAGGCCTTCCAGAACGCCGTCAAGAAGGACGAGGGCGAACAGGACGACCTCATGATCGGCGACGACTTCGCCGTCGACCCGAGCAGCGACGACCAGCGGCGGCTGCTCCTCAAGGCCGGTCTGGTGTTCCTCAACTGCGCCCCGGACTTCAAGGCACCGGCGAGCAGCTCGACCGACGAGGCCGAGATCGAGGGCTGCGTCACGACCGACTACTCGAAGGACCTCGACTGACGTCTCGGCGACGGATTCGCGCGGAGACCCACGGCGGGGGTCCGCGCCCCGGCCGCGGACGGGCCGACCGTCCGCGCCCGGCGGGCAGGCGGCCGGGCCGCGGGATTGTCAGTGGCCGTCCGTATCGTTTTCCGTGACGGTGAGGAACGGGGACAACGGGCGGGGGCACAGGGGATCATGGGGGACTACTTCGACACCGTCGTGGACGTCGACGCCACGGCGGAGGACGCACCACGGCTCGCGGCGGAGGTGCTGAGCTGGCTGGTGGCGGAGGGCATCGTGGAGCCCGAGCCCAGCGCGCCCGCGTTCGACATCGAGGGCGACGGCTATGCACCCGGACCGCAGTGCGGGAAGGCGTTCCGCGGCGATCCCGACCGGGCCCTCGGGCTGTCCCTGCATGTCGGCCGGACGGTTTTCGACGCCGGCCAGGGCGATCCCGAGGCCGTGACCTGCCCGCACTGCTCGGCGCGGGTCGAGCTGATGGACGAGGACCGGGACCTGGACGACGAGGCCTGGGGCCTGTTCGCGGAAGCCGTCCAGACCTGGGCCGGGTCCGAGGACCCCGCGCCCGTGCGCTGCCCGTCGTGCGGCACCTCGGCCCCCGTGCACCGGTGGATATGGGCGGACGACCACTTCGCCTTCGGCCACCTCGGGTTCGCCTTCTGGAACTGGGACGCCCTGCGACCCGAATTCGTCGCGGAACTCACCCGGCGCCTCGGCGGACACCGCAGCGTGGAGCTCGAGGGCAAGCTCTGACAGCCCCCGAGCCCCGCGGCCGAACGGATCAGCGCGTGCCGGCGGCGATGTCCTCGTATCCCTCGATCTCGCGCGGGTTGCGGGCCGCGGGGCCCACATAGCGGGCCGAGGGGCGCACGAGGCGGCCGGTGCGCTTCTGCTCCAGGATGTGGGCGCTCCAGCCGGCCGTACGGGCGCAGGTGAACATCGAGGTGAACATGTGGGCCGGGACCTCGGCGAAGTCCAGGGTGATGGCGGCCCAGAACTCGACGTTGGTGGCCAGCACCCGGTCCGGGCGGCGGTTGTGCAGCTCCTCCAGCGCGGCCTTCTCCAGCGCCTCGGCGACCTCGAAGCGCGGCGCACCCAGCTCCTTTGCGGTGCGCCGCAGCACACGCGCACGCGGGTCCTCGGCGCGGTAGACGCGGTGCCCGAAGCCCATCAGCCGCTCGCCGCGGTCCAGGGCCTTCTTGACGTACGCGGTGGCGTCACCGGTGCGCTCGATCTCCTCGATCATGCCGAGGACGCGGGACGGCGCGCCGCCGTGCAGCGGGCCGGACATCGCGCCGACCGCACCGGAGAGCGCGGCCGCGACATCGGCGCCGGTGGAGGCGATGACCCGGGCGGTGAAGGTGGAGGCGTTCATGCCGTGCTCGGCGGCCGAGGTCCAGTAGGCGTCGACGGCCTTGACGTGCCGGGGGTCGGGCTCGCCGCGCCAGCGCTTCATGAAGCGCTCCACGACGGTCTCCGCCTTGTCGATCTCCCGCTGCGGCACCATCGGCAGGCCCTGGCCGCGCGCCGACTGGGCAACGTACGACAGCGCCATGACGGCCGCTCGGGCGAGGTTGTCGCGGGCCTCCGCCTCGTCGATGTCCAGGAGCGGTTTCAGGCCCCACACGGGCGCGAGCATGGCCAGTGCGGACTGCACATCGACGCGGATGTCACCCGAGTGCACCGGGATCGGGAACGGCTCGGCCGGCGGCAGACCGGGGTTGAACGCCCCGTCGACCAGCAGCCCCCAGACGTTCCCGAAGGACACCTGACCGACGAGATCCTCGATGTCGACGCCGCGATAGCGCAGCGCGCCGCCTTCCTTGTCCGGTTCGGCGATCTCCGTCTCGAACGCGACGACTCCCTCAAGTCCGGGTACGAAGTCGGACATCAGGCGGCTCCTCATGAATGGGGACGGCACTCGGCCTGGGACCGGATGCCGTGCAGTCGACTCTGGTACGGGCGGCGGCGCGGTTACGCGGCTGCGCGGGCAGCTCGCGGTCCGTACCGGTCGCCCCGGTGATGCCCCGCCAGGGCATGGGTCACGCGGGGGTGCCGCTCGCGGTGGGTCGGGCCGCGGGCGGGCACGGTGCGTGTGGTGCGTCGGTGTGGTGCTGTGGTGTTCGGTCTCTTTCTTCAGGGCGCGCGGTGCATGGCTGCGCGTCCCTTCAGGCCGGACACGATAGCCGCCGATGTCCACAGGCCACAGTGGGCGGGCCCGCGATTTTGGCCGGTTCGTCACCTGCCGGGCGGCGTGACATCCGGCACACTGGTCGATTCTCTGACGAGAGGGTTACGTGCGGTCGACGGCGGGCAGACTTCCGCCCCTTCCGGCTGCCCCGGGCGGACCCGATGCTGCAAGATGAGGCCGTGCACCCTGCCGACGCGCCCTTTTACGAGACCCCCGACCCGTCACCCATGCGCGCGCACTACCGCGCCGAGGGACTCGCCGAAGCCGATCTCGCGGCCGATCCGTACGGTCAGTTCGCGCGCTGGTTCAAGGAAGCGGTCGCGGCCGGTCTGCACGAGCCGAACGCGATGGTCGTCTCGACGGTCGGGCCCGACGGCCGGCCGAGTTCAAGAACCGTCCTCCTGAAGGCGTTCAACGACCGCGGCTTCGTCTTCTACACCAACTACACCAGCCGCAAAGGCCGCGAACTGGCGGAAAATCCCCATGTCTCGCTGCTGTTCCCCTGGCATCCGCTCGCCCGCCAGGTGATCGTGAGCGGCACCGCGGAACGCATCGGCCGCGACGAGACCGCCGCCTACTTCCGCACCCGCCCGCACGGCTCCCAGCTGGGCGCCTGGGCCAGCGACCAGTCCGCCGTCGTCACCTCGCGCGCCGAACTGGAGCATGCCTACGAGGAGTTGGCGGCCCGCTACCCCGAAGGGGAGCAGGTCCCGGCGCCGCCGCACTGGGGCGGGTACCGGGTCGTCGCCGAGGCGGTGGAGTTCTGGCAGGGCCGCCTCAACCGGCTGCACGACCGGCTGCGGTACGTCCACGACGCGCCCGCCGACGGCTGGCGGGTGGAGCGGCTGGCGCCCTGAGGCGCGGCCGGCGTACGCCCCGTAACCGGGCAGCTGCCCGTGACCGGGCGCGCACGCAGACGACCCGCGGGCCGTGTCCTCCGCGCTCGGTGGCGCGAAGGGCCGGTCGGACGAACCGGCGGCCCGCGGGTCGGGTGACTGCTGGGAATTGGGCCGGCTGCGCACCAGCGTTCCTGGTGTGCGCGGGTCCGGCACCGCACTTCGGTGAAGCGACGGGCCGCTAGCCCGCAGCCACCTCACGCGTCCGGTACTTGATCATTGGCCGAACCACCTCCCTTCTCGTGTGCCCCACACGTTAGGCAGCCGCCCGGCCCCGGACAACCGAATTTCCCGCACACAACGATTTCCGTGAATCGGGTGTGTGCTGAGTCACGTTCCAGTTGAATAAGGCGAGGTACAGCACGTGCGGCGGCGTAAATGAGCCGTGGTCTCGAGCGGTGTTCCTAAGGGGTGCCAGTGACCGCTTCGTCAGCTTCTTCTGCCTCGTCCGCGTCATCCTCCGCCCGGCCGGCCGACGAGAGCGACGGATCCGACGACTCCGCTCTGCTCACCGCGCTCCTGGACGGCATGGACGCGGCCCTCGCCGCCTTCGGGCCCGACGGCACGCTCACCCACTGGAACCACGAGGCCGAGCACATCCTGGGCTGGACCGCGGCCGAGGCGGTCGGCCGCCGCGGTCTGGCGGGCTGGGCGGCCCGCAAGGAGGACGCCGACGAGATCCAGGCGGTGCTCACGGCCGCGATGCGCTCCCCGGGCCGCCAGGTGCGCGAATTCGCCCTGTTGACCAAGGACGGCCGCCGGGTCCTGGTCCGTACCCAGATCTCGGCGGTCCGCGGGCCCGGCGGCCGGGCGGGCGGGGTGTACTGCGCCTTCAGCGAGGTGCACGCCCAGCTCGACCTGGAGCGTTCCATCGCGCTCAGCGAGGCGCTGTTCGACGACGGTTCCTGGGGCGTGGTCCTGGTGGACGCCGACCTGCGGCTCGCCGTCCTGAACGCCCACGCGGCCCGCGCCCTGGGGGTCGGGCGTACGGCCCTGCTGGGATGCCCGCTGGGCGATCTGCTGACGCAGGGCGTGGAGGAGCTGGAGGGCGCACTGCAGCATGTCCTCGCCGAGGGCGCGCCGCCGGCCGCCGCCGAGCTGTGGGTGACGCTGCGCTCGGAGGACGCCGGCCGGGCGCGCCGGTGCTGGCGCGGCGGATTCGTCCGGCTGGCGTCGCCGCTGGCCGAGGAGCCGGTGCCGCTCGGCGCCGCCTGGCTCTTCCAGGACGTGACGGATGTCAAGCGCGCCGAACAGGACGGCTCCCTGCTGCGGTTCCGCGCCCACCAGCTGCACCGTGCCGGACGGGCAGCCGCGGAGTGCCCGGACCCGGCCGAGGCCGCCGCCGTCCACCTGGATTTCGCCCTGGCGGGGTTCGCCGATCACGGCCTGGTGGACCTCGCGCCGGTCCCGGCGGCGGCGCCGTACAGAGCGCTGGAGGAGGCCGCGGACATGGACGGGGACAGGGACAGGGACGGGGCCGAGGACGGGGACCGCTGTCCGCGGCCCGCCTCCGCGGCCGGGCGGACGCCACGGCTGGTGCGCGCACTGGCCTCCCCGGCCGGGGCGCCGGGGCCCGCCGAGGCCTTCCCGGCGACCGGCATCCCGATGGCGTACCCGCCGGGCCATCCGGCGGCCCAGGCGTACGAGCGGCGCGGATCGGTGCGCACCAGCGCGGGGCCGGGCGCGGCCGACGACTGGGCGGCCGCCCGCAAATGGCCGGACGGCACGGTGCACGGCCTGTGCGTGGTCCTGCGCAGCCGCGGCCGGACGCTGGGCGTCGTGACGTTCCTGCGGGTGCCCTCGCGCCGCCCCTTCGACCGTGCGGACGCGGACTACGCCGAGGAGGTCGCGGCCCGCATCGCGGCGGCGCTGGACCTGGCGGGCGCGGGGAGCGGCGCGGCGGGCGGCTGAGCGGACACGACTCCGCTACTGCCGGTAGAAGATCCGGTCCGCGTAGTCGCTCATCACCCGGGCGTTCCAGTCGTGCCCGCCGTCGACGTTCCCGGAGCGCAGCAGCGGCGGTTCGATGCCCCGTTCGGCGAGCGCCCCCGCGGCCGTGGCCACCATGGCCTGCATGATCGCGCTGGTGACGACGGTGGAGGCGGGGGCGAACGGCGCACCGATGCCCGGCGCGGTCAGTTCGGCGTCGCCGACCGTGATCGCGCTGTCCAGGACGATGTCGCAGTGGTCCTTGAGGAAGCTGCCCGAGGCGTGCCGGGACGTGGTGCCCTCCGCGTACGCCACCGATGTCACGCCGATGACCTTGATGCCGAGCGCCCGTGCGTTCATCGCCATCTCCACCGGCAGCGCATTGCGCCCGGAGAGCGAGATGATCACCAGTACGTCGCCGGGCTCCAGCGGGCTGGTGTCCAGGACGGCCGCGGCGAGTCCGTCGACCCGCTCCAGGGCGCTGCCGAGCGTCGCGGGCCGCACGTCCACGCCGACGACCCCGGGGACCGACAGCAGGTTCATGACGGCCAGGCCGCCCGCCCGGTAGACGGTGTCCTGGGCGGGCAGCGAGGAGTGCCCGGCGCCGAAGGAGAACACCCGCCCGCCCGCCTCGACGGTGTCGGCGATCAGCTGCCCGGCGGCGGTGATCCGGTCGCCCGACCCGTCCCGTACCCGCCGCAGCAGGCCGATCGCGGCGTCGAAGAACTCCCCGGCCAGTTGGTCACTTCGGTCGGTCTCGGGCATTGCCGCGGTCCCCTCTCGTCGGATGTCACCGGACGTCGCCGGATCCCCTCGCGCAGCCGCACACGACGGCATCCCGCGTCCGGGCAGGTCGGTGGGCCGGGCGCGGCGGTCGTGGCGCGGATCACGTTGCGGTCTGGACCAGCGCCGTGTCAACACGGGCGCACCTCGGTGCGCGGGGCCCGGTGCGCGCCGGTGCACGTCCGGTGTGCGGACGGGACGGCACCGTTGTCGGTGGGATGCGTCAGAATTGAGTTCAGGGCCACCGCACCACACATCGAGGGGCACGCATGTCCGGACTGATCGACACCACGGAGATGTATCTCCGCACCATCCTCGAACTGGAAGAGGAAGGTGTGGTCCCCATGCGCGCCCGCATCGCGGAGCGGCTCGAACAGAGCGGCCCGACGGTCAGCCAGACCGTCGCGCGCATGGAGCGAGACGGCCTGCTGACGGTCGCGGGCGACCGTCATCTGGAGCTGACGGAGGAGGGCCGCCGGCTGGCGACGCGGGTGATGCGCAAGCACCGCCTCGCCGAGTGCCTGCTCGTCGACGTCATCGGGCTGGAGTGGGAGCAGGTGCACGCCGAGGCCTGCCGCTGGGAGCATGTGATGAGCGAGGCGGTCGAGCGCCGCGTCGTGGAGCTGCTGCGGCATCCGACGGAATCGCCGTACGGCAACCCCATCCCGGGCCTGGAGGAGCTGGGCGAGAAGGCCGAGGCCGATCCGTTCCTGGACGCCGGGATGGTGAGCCTGATGGATCTGGACCCCGGGAGCGACGGGAAGACGGTCGTGGTGCGCCGTATCGGCGAGCCGATCCAGGCCGACGCCCAGCTGATGTACACCCTGCGGCGGGCCGGTGTGCAGCCGGGCGCCGTGGTGAGCGTGACGGAGTCGCCGGCCGGGGTGCTGGTCGGCAGCAGCGGTGAGGCCGCCGAGCTGCATGCCGATATCGCCTCGCACGTGTTCGTCGCCAAGCGCTGAGGCCGTCCGGGGTGCCGGGGCCGGCCTCCCGCTTCCCCGCCCTCCCCGTGCTTCGTTTTGAAGCAGTCTTTTGCTTTTCCCCACGAGCCCGCTGAGCTGCGCCGATGCGCCGTCGGCGGGCTCGTCAACTGTTTGTGCGTTGAACGAACTTGTGGGAACCCGTGCGATTCGGCCGGTGTCGTGCCACGCTGGCGCTGACGCGGTGGCATATGTCGGCATGAGGCGTTGCCCGGGTGCGGAGTGTCGGCTCTCCGGGGTGGGGAGGGGCTCGGATGCGTCGGACAGCTGTGTCCTGGGACGGCCAGGGCCCCGGCGCTGCGAGCAGCCGGGGCCCTGCCTCCCCATGTCCCCCCGCCAAGACCCGGAGCCCCGAGCTCCCAGGGTCTTGCTGCCCCACGGGCCCCCTTCCCGGTAGGGCCCGCCTCCCGGCACATGTCTCCCCCCGCCGGGCGCGGTCAATCCTTGGGCGAGGTCACTCGAACGAGGGGTGTTGGGGCCGAGAACGGTGCGTTCGAATAAAGGTTCGATAGTGTGGGTGTGGGGCTCACCAAGGACGAATGGGGGTGCCGGGGCAGATGGTGCGACGCATCGATGTGGCAGGGGCCGGCGGGGTACGGCTCGCTGCCTGGGAGTTCACCGATCCGCCCAAGAACGGCGGGGCGGAGGGGGCCGCGCGCGGCCCGGGCGTGCTGATGCTCCACGGCCTGATGGGCCGCGCGGCGCACTGGGCGGACACCGCCCGCCGGCTCAGCGCACGCCACCGCCCGGTCGGCCTCGATCAGCGCGGCCACGGCCGCAGCGAGAAGCCGGGGGAGGGGCCGTACGACCGGGAGGCCTATGTCGATGACGCCATTGCGGCCATCGAGCAGCTCGAGCTGGCCCCGGTCGCCCTGATCGGACATGCCATGGGCGCCCTGACGGCATGGCAGGTCGCGGCCCGGCGGCCGGATCTGGTGAGCGCGCTGGTCATCTGCGACATGCGGGCCTCGGCCCTGGGCGGGGCCTCGCAGCACGAATGGACGGAGTGGTTCCGCTCCTGGCCGGTCCCGTTCGCCACGCTCGCCGATGTCCGTAAGTGGTTCGGCGAGGACGACCCGACGCTGGAGCGGCCCAGGCCGGTCCGCGGGGAGTTCTTCGCGGAGGTGATGGCGGAACGGGCCGACGGCTGGCGGCCGGTCTTCTCACGCCGTCAGATGCTCCGGGCACGCGAGACCTGGGTGTACGACGCGCACTGGGAGGAGCTGGCGCAGGTGCGGTGCCCGGCCCTCGTCGTCCGCGGCCTGGACGCCGAGCTGGGCCGCGCCGAGGCCCAGGAGATGGTCCGGGTGCTGCCGCGCGGCGAGTACGCCGAAATCCCCGACGCCGGCCATCTGCTCCCCTGGGAACAGCCCGACGCCTGGTGCCGCGCCATCGAACCGTTCCTCCGCACGGCCACGGCCACGGGCACGCCTTTGGACTGACGCGCGCGCCGCGCGCCGTACGACTCGCCCGGCGGCAATGCCGTCTCGCGCACTCGCCGCCCACCGGACCTCGGCAAGTGGCCTCCGGAAGCGCGACGTTACGATGCGGCGTCCTGGCCCGGCCGTCCCGCAGCCCTTGCGGAGTGTGCGCAGCGTCGTGCCACGTTCGCTCGATGGGGGAGACCGAGATGGACCCGTTGCTTCCGGATGACCCGCAGTCCCTCGGGCCGTACCGCCTGCTGGGCCGGATCGGCGCCGGCGGCATGGGCCGGGTCTATCTGGCGCGGTCGACGGGCGGGCGTACGGTCGCGGTCAAGGTCGTACGGCCGGATCTGGCCCAGGACACGGCGTTCCGGGGGCGGTTCCGGCAGGAGGCCGAGATCGCGCGGGCGGTGTCCGGCCGCTATACGGCCCCCGTCGTCGACGCCGACACGGACGCCGCGCTGCCCTGGCTCGCCACCGCCTTCGTCCTCGGCCCCTCGCTGACCGAAGTGGTCGACGGCCACGGGGCCTTGCCCGAAGACAGCGTGCGCGCCCTCGGAGCCGGGCTGGCCGCGGCGCTCACCGAGATCCATGCCGTCGGGCTGGTGCACCGCGACCTCAAACCGTCCAATGTGCTGCTGGCCGCCGACGGCCCCCGGGTCATCGACTTCGGCATCGCGCGTGCCGTCGACGGCGACCGGATGACCCAGACCGGCGTGGTCGTCGGCTCGCCCGGCTATATCCCGCCGGAGCAGGCGCTCGGGCAGCAGGTCGGCACCGCCGGTGACGTCTTCGCGCTCGGTGCCGTCCTCGCCTATGCCGCCACCGGCCACACGGCCTACGGGGACACCACCCCGGCCGCCGTCCTCTACCAGGTCGTCCACGGCGAGCCGGACCTGACGGGCGTACCGGAGCAGCTGCACGAGCTCATCGCCTCCTGTCTGCACCGGGAACCGGCGGGGCGGCCCACGCCGCAGCAGGTACTGGAGACGCTGGCGCCGCAGGGGACGGAAGCGGTGTTCGCCAACTGGCTGCCGGGGGCGGTCTCCTCGACCATCGCCACACATGCGGCGCGCATTCTGGACCTGGAGACGCCGGAGCACGGCACGCCCGCCGTCGCCGCGCCCGGTGCACCGGGGACGCCCGCTGCGCCCGCGACGCCTCCGGCCGCCGGGCAGGGCGGGTTCGGGACCGCGCCCACGTATGTGCTGGGCGTGCCGAAGGCCACGGCGGCGCCGACGGCCGGTGCCGGGGCCACCGTGGCGGACGTCCCCGGCGCGACCGCCGCCGCCCCGGCCGTCGCTCCCTCCCGCCGCCGCTTCCTCGGGCTGGCCGCGGGCGCCGCGGTCGGTGTCGGGGTCGTCGGCGGGGCAGGCGTCTGGGCGTTCGGGGGCAAGGACAAGGACCGGAACGCGGGCAAGGGCGCGGCCGGTGACGGCAAGGCACCGGGCACGCCGCAGGAGACGTTCAGCACGCCGCCGCCCGGCACCGCCCCGCAGGTCCTGTGGCACCGCACCGCCGAGACGGACAGCCTCGCCACCGGCCGCCCACTGCTGGCCCACAACGGTCTGCTGCTGGCCAGCGGCGATCCTCTGGTCGCCCGGGACGCCGTCACCGGCAAGCGGAAATGGACCCGCAAGGAAGTCGCGCCCGCGGGCGCCCCGCTGATCCTCGCCGCCGGCAAGCTCTTCTTCGTCAGCACGGAGTACGACGGCGATGTCATCGGCCTCGACCCGGACACCGGCAAGGAGGCCTGGCGCAGCAGGCTGGGCGGCAAACTGACGGTCGAGGAGATCCTCGCCGCCGATGAGCAGCGCATCTATGTCATCGCCTCGGTGCGCACCGAGGACATCAGGGTCCATCTCACGGCGATCGCCGCCATCGACATCCGTACCGGCAAACCGGAATGGCAGAAGCCGCGGGACAAGGGCACCAAGGACTACGACCTCGAAGGCGTCGTCGCGGACGGGCGGCTCGTCTACACCGATGCCCGCCGCAATGTCACGGTGCGCGATACGGCGACCGGCCGCCAGCTGTGGACGCAGAAGATCGGCGACGACATCGCCTGGCGTCCGGCCGTGCACGCCAAGCGGATCTTCCTCGGCGGCGACCGGCTGCGTGCGGTGCACCTCGACACCGGCAAGCCCGCCTGGTCGCTGCCCTCCGGCGGGCGCCGCAGCTTCTACCAGCCCATGGTCGTCGGCGGCGTCCTCTACGCCGCGGACCACAGCGGCGGTGTCTGGGCCGTGGACCCCGTACGCGGCAAGAAGCGGTGGCTGTGCGAGGACCCCGGCGCGCGCCGGGCGCCCACGGAGTTCGTCCTCGTCGGCGACACCCTCTACGGCGCGTCGTACGACGACGAAGGCGGCATCTTCGCCCTCGATCCGCGGACCGGCAAGGCCCGTTGGCACTACAACGACAACACCGAAAGAATGGAGGAGTGGCATATCACCGCCTCCGGGCAGCGGCTGCTGGTCACCCACGGCGACGAGATCTACGGGCTCCCCGCGGTCTGACCACTCCGGACGCGGTCTGACCACTCCGGACGTGCCCCCTCCCGCCAGGTCATCCCGCTATGTCAACGTCCGTGTGAATTCCCCTCGCTGGACGCGGGCGGCGAGGGAGTCACCGCCGAGCAGCGAGCCGTACCCGGTGGCCGCCCAGAGGCTTTCCTCGGCGGGCACCTCGAAGTACGGGACCGGCCGGCCGTCCCGCCGGTCGACGAGGACCTCCGGCGCGCGGCGGGTCCGTATCGCCCGTATGCAGGTCTCGCACGCGGCCACCCGCTGGAGCTCATGGCGGCCGGGCGCGCGCCAGGGTATGCGGCGGGCGGCGGGGCCGTGCAGCGGATGGAAGAAACACAGCGGCAGCGCAACAGGGGTCCCGGACAGCGCCGCGCGGCCCTCGGCTATCAGCGCGAACACGCCCGCCAGATCCGGGACTCCGCGGGCGTCGTCCAGGACCGTGCCCGCCGCGGCACAGGCCTCCAAAGCGCGTTCGACGCCCGCCGGCTCGCCCCCGGCCGTGCGGGACTCCTCACCGAGCCGTACGACCTCTTCGGCGGCGCGCTCCCGGAGCCCGGCCTCGTCGGCGCCGTGCGCGGCGTCGAAGACCGAGCGCGGCAGGGCGAAGGGGGCGGCGAACTCGCCGCGCAGCCGCGCCCGGCGGCGCAGCAGCAGCCCCACGGCCGCAAGCAGCAGGGCCGGCCCGATGACGAGCGCCAGCATCCGCGGCAGCGGGGCACCCGGCGCATCGGGCACCGCCAGCCATCCCGCCGCCAGCACCGATCCGGCTCGCTGCATCGCTCCACCGCCCCGTCGTTCGTCCGTTCCCATGACGCTACCGCTCACGCCGGAACCGCGCGGAACCCTGTGGACAACTCCCCGGCACGGCCGGGGCACTGGCGTGGAGGTCCATGCAACGGGACCACTGACCGGCGGAGAGAGGCCGGACGGTACCCTGCACCGGTCAACATCGCATTGACCTTCGTTCACGCAGTCAACCATGGGGGAGTAAAGCCGTGTCCGCACCGCCGCCCTACCAGAACCAGCCGCAGCAGCCGTACGGATACCAGCAGCCCCCGCAGCAGCCGTACGGGTATCAGCAAGCCCCGCCGCAGCAGCAGTACGGCCAGCCGCAGCCGCCGCGCGGCCCGCAGCGGCCCCAGCGCCCGCAGCCGACTCTGTTGCAGCGACTGCGCGGCGTCATCATCGTCCTGGCCGTCGTCGTCGGCGTGGGCTGGTACATCTGGGACTACAACACCAACCCCCACGGCGGCAAGGCCAAGGCGGAGGCCGCGGCGTCCGCCTCGGCCGCCGCGGACGAGGCGTACGACAAGAAGCACAACCCGAAGGCAGGCGACTGCGTCAAGATCACGGGCCCGGACGACAGTCCGGAGGTGACGATCGTCGGCTGTGATTCCGCGGAAGCCCAGTACAAGTACGGCAAGACGGTGTACGGCGGCGAGAGTTGCGGGGCCCCGTACACCACCTCCATCACGACCACTGGGCGGCACACCCACTACACGAGGTGCTTCACCAAGGTCTGACCCCCGGTGCACTCCCCGGCCGCCGCCCGCACCCCGGGCGGCGGCCGCCGTCATGCTCACCCCTTGCTGACCGCCGCCAGGATCTCCGGCAGCCGCCCCGCCACCCGGGGCGCCGCCACCCGCAGTCCCGCTTCCGCCACGCCGAGCCCGTAGACCGCGCCGACCGGCAGCAGCACCCACAACAGGCCGTGCAGACCCGCCACATGGAGCCAGATCGTCAGGCCCAGCAGAGGCAGGCACAGCACGACGCCCACCAGGAACCCGCCGAACAGACTGAACCAGGCGATCGCGCCTTGCCCCGGGGCGACGTTCTTGTTGCCCTCGGAGGGGATGGAGTACGGGAAGAGCGCCGAGGTGACCGCGCCGGTGGCCAGCAGCGTGCCCAGCAGGGCCAGCGAAAGGCCGTACACCTCGAGGAAGGCCGACCAGGGACCGATGAAGGCCGCGGTGCCGATGACGACCAGCGTCACATAGGGCACGGCCACCAGGGCCAGCGTCAGCGCGCGGGCGCGGAGCTCCTCATAGGCGTCGCGCGGGGTGGCGATGGCCGAGGCGACCATCCAGAAGGCCGAGGTGTCCTGGCCGAACTGGTTGTACATCTGCATGCCGAGCAGCGCGGACGCCGAGAAGGCGGTGTAGATGCTGCCCCTGCCCTGGACCGACGACACGATCGGGACCAGGAGACCGATGGCGAGCGCCGTGGCCCAGGCCATCTTGGACTTCGGGTCGCGCCAGGCGTAGCGCAGCGTACGGAGCATCACCGTGCCGGTGCGCCCGCCGGGCAGGAGGCGGGCGAGCCCCCGGTCACCGGCACCGGACCCCCGTGCGCTGTCCTTCTCGACGGCCTGGAGCGTGGAGGCGTCGGGGGAGGTCATCAGAGTGGTCAGCGTGCGCTGCCACCAGTGGAGGAGGAGAGCCAGGGTCAGTGCGGTGAGCGCCAGACCCGCCGCCGCGCGCCCGTACGCGCCCCGGCCCGCGTCGTCCACCGCGCCGATCGCGGAGGCCGGCGGCACCCAGCGCAGCACCTCGCCCAGCGGTTCCAGCACGGACAGGCCGTCCGGCCGTCCGAGCCTCTGGGCGGCGATGTTGACGCCCTGTGCGCCGATCGCGACGAACAGGCCGCTCAGTACGGCGAGATCGCGGCCGCGGCGGCTGGTCAGCAGCCGTACGGAAGCGGTGGCGACCGCGCGTGCCAGGGACACGCAGACCAGCACCACCAGGACGACGGCCAGTACGCCGGCGACCGCGGCGGCCGTGCCGTGGGCGAGCATGATCACCGAACCGGTGACCAGCGCCAGTGTGAAGACCGGGCCGATACCGACCAGCGACGCCGCCAGAAGCGAAACGATCAGCGGGCGCGGGCGCAGCGGCAGCATGACCAGCCGCGTCGGGTCCAGGGTCTCGTCCCCGGAGGGGAAGAACAGCGGCATCACCGCCCAGCCGAGGGTGAGGATGCCGGTGAGGAGAACGGCCAGGGCGCCGGCGTGGGCGTTGCCGCGCAGCGCGATCAGGCCCACGGCGACGCCGGCCGCACACAGCAGGCCGACGACGATGGAGGCGACGTAGGCGAGGG
The DNA here is from genome assembly GCF_001294335.1 of Streptomyces chattanoogensis. Lineage (GTDB taxonomy): Bacteria > Actinomycetota > Actinomycetes > Streptomycetales > Streptomycetaceae > Streptomyces > Streptomyces chattanoogensis. The sequence goes on along the minus strand of NZ_LGKG01000013.1, from coordinate 29,551 downwards.
CGCGGCCCGTCGACTGGCGCAGGCCGTTGCGCAGCAGCGAGAGCTTGAGGCGTAGGAAGACGGGGGTCAGGGAGGGGGCGGCCGGGGATTCGGTGGTCATCGGGTGCCGCCGCCCAGCCAGTCCAGATTCTGGTCCGCGCCGCGGTCGCTCGCGCCGACGAGTCCGAGGAAGGCCTCCTGCAGGGAGGACGCATCGCCGCGCACCCGCTCCAGCGGGCCGTCCGCGCGGATCCGGCCGGCGGCCATCACCGCGACCCAGTCGCAGAGCGACTCCACCAGCTCCATCACATGGCTGGAGAAGATCACCGTCGCCCCGGAGGAGGTGTAGCGCTCCAGGACGCCCCGGATGGTCTGCGCCGACACCGGGTCGACGCCCTCGAAGGGCTCGTCGAGAAAGAGGATTTCGGGGTTGTGGAGCAGCGCCGCGGCCAGGCCGATCTTCTTGCGCATACCCGTGGAGTAGTCGACGACCAGTTTGTTCCGGGCGCCGGAGAGGTCCAGTACGTCCAGCAGCTGGTCGGCCCGCTTGTCGACCTCGTCGCCGGGGAGGCCGCGCAAGCGCCCTGTATAGGCGAGGAGTTCGCGGCCGGCGAGCCGCTCGAACAGGCGCAGTCCCTCGGGAAGCACGCCGATGCGGGACTTGACGGCGACCGGGTCCCGCCAGACGTCATGGCCGCCGATCTCGACCTGCCCGGCATCCGGCCGCAGCAGCCCCGTCACCATCGACAGCGTGGTCGTCTTGCCCGCGCCATTGGGGCCGACCAGGCCGATGAAGCGGCCCGCGGGGAGGGTCAGATCGATGCCGGAGACGGCGACCTGCTCGCCGAACTTCTTCCACAGGCCCTGGATGCGGACGGCGGGCGGCGGACCGGCGTCAGTGGCCTCCGCGGCGGCCCCGGCGGTCCGCTCCTTGCCGTCCTGGGGCCCCACAGGCCCGCTCCGCTCCGGTTCGTTGGCCACCGGCCCCGCCTTCCGACGTCCCCGCAGGGGCCCCGGTCACGGCCCCCGCCCGACGCCCCCACGATACGGGCGGCCACTGACACCGCCGCTCCGGGCCGCGCGTTCGGCGCCGGCCGGACCGAGCGCCGGCCGGACCTCAGCGCCCCCGGAGCTTCGCGTCCCGCCCGCACGCGTACGCCAGCGGGCTGATCAGATCCTCCGCGTCCGGCAGCCAGCGGTTGGTGGCGGTGGGGCGGCGCACCCACTGCACCGAGCCGTGCGGCGCCATCCGGGTCGGCGGGGCGGCGATGTACTCGCCCTCGCCGCGGCAGATCAGATCCAGCGCGGCCGGCGGCCAGCCCAGATTCCGGATCAGATCCGGCACCTTCGCCGAGGCGCCGGGCAGGACGAGGAAGAGCATGCGGCGGTCGGGGGTGCGGGTGACCGGGCCGAGCGGCAGCTCCATCCGCTCCATACGGGCCAGCGCCAGGCAGCCCGAGATCTCGGGTACGTCGAGCGCTTCGAAGGCGCGCCCCGTCGGCAGCAGGATCGATGCGTGCGGGTGCTTGGTCCACATCCGGCGCACGGCCGTGGCGCTGCCGCTGGCCTGTCCGGCCCAGCCCGGCGCTATGGCGTGCGCGCCCGGCGCGGTGCAGTCGGCGGCGTTGCACGAGCAGCGCGGGGTGTCCCCGTCGTGCTCCAGCCATGCGCCGGCGAACACATCCCAATGCCGCTCTTCCGCGTAACGCACCGCGGTCTCGAGTAGCTGCTCGCCGCGCTGCTGGGGGATCGACGGGGCTCCTGTGACTCCTATGGTCTCTTCCACGCCCTGGACAACTTCGCTTGTCACCAAGGGTTACGGCCGAATGGGGGACACCCCCGGCGCATCGTTCTTGCACCTGGGGCGCATGGGTGCATGGGCGGGGGCGCATATGCGGCGATCCACCGGGGAGCGGGTAGCCACCTGCGTGACGGGCGGAGAGGCCGCCCACGCGGCGGTCCGCGGTGCGCACCGGAGAGTCCGGGCCATGGCGTCGTCGTGATCCGCTCACGGGCACCGCGCGCCATTCTCCGCTCCGAAACGCCCCGGGATGTCCCGGAATTGCGTCCCCATGGGCCGGCTCCCGCGCCGTCCTGTGGACCAGCACCGCGCACCGGCACCGCACACCCGGACGCATCTGGCATCGCCCGCATCGCGCACATCCAGGATGTCTGCTCAGGTATCCGGGATGTCTCGGATATCCGGCATATGTCTGGGGAATTGATCACGGGGAACGGCGTTCGACGGTGAACGCGCAGCAGCACAGGGGGTACAGCATGGCCGCCAGGCCACTAGTCGCGCGGCAGCCCAATGAGAGGCTGCAGGCGCTGATCCAGGAAGCCGCCTGCTCCAATGCCGGGCTCGCCCGCCGCGTCAACATGTGCGGTGCGGAGCACGGACTCGACCTGCGGTACGACAAGACCTCCGTGGCCCGGTGGCTGCGTGGGCAGCAGCCGCGCGGCCGTGCCCCGGCCGTCATCGCGGAGGCGCTGGGCCGGAAACTGGGGCGTACGGTCACCATCGACGAGATCGGGATGGCCGACGGCAAGAATCTCGCGTCCGGGGTGGGGCTCCAGTTCTCCCCGACCGTCCTCGGGGCGATCGAGCAGGTCTGTGAGCTGTGGCGCAGCGACGTCGGGCGGCGCGACTTCCTCAGCGGCTCCACGGTGGCGGCCTCCGCCCTGGTGGAGCCGAGCCGCGACTGGCTGATCACCGGCGCGGACACCCAGGTCGCGCGGAGCGCGGGGGCCCGGGTGGGGATGGCGGACGTGGCGGCGGTGCGGGCCATGACCGCGGCGCTCAGCGATCTCGACCACCGTTTCGGGGCGGGACACGTCCGGCCGGTCGTGGTGCACTACCTCAACAGCGTCGTCTCCGGGCTGCTGGCGGGCTCGTACCGCGAGTCCGTGGGGCGTGAACTCTTCGCCGCCGTCGCCCGGCTGACGGAGCTCGGCGGCTACATGGCCGTCGACACCGGGCAGCCGGGCCTGGCGCAGCGCTACTACATCCAGGCGCTGCGGCTGGCGCAGGCGGCCGGCGACCGCGGTTACGGCGGCTATGTGCTGGCCGCGAGCATGAGCCATCTCGCCGCCTCGCTCGGCAATCCGCGGGAGATCGCCCAGCTCGCGCGGGCCGCGCAGGAGGGCGCGCGCGGGCATGTCACACCGCGGGCGGAGGCGATGTTCTACGCGGCGGAGGCGCGCGGGCACGCCCTGATGGGCGACGGCCGGGCCTTCCAGGCGGTGGCGGGCCGGGCGCTCGCGGCGATGGAACGCGCCGCGGCGGACGGTGACTCGGGCGACGACCCGGCCTGGATCGGCCACTTCGACCAGGCGTATCTCGCTGATGAACTCGCCCACTGCCACCGGGACCTGGGGCAGCCGGGCCCGGCCATGCAGCGGGCCCAGGAGGCGCTGGACGGACACCCGGAGAGCCGGGCGCGGCGCCGCGCCATCGGGCTGGTGCTGCTGGCCGGTGCGCAGGTGCAGCAGCGCGAGATCGAGCAGGCCTGTCATACGGGCACCCAGGCCGTGGAGCTGCTCGGCGGGCTGCGTTCGGACCGGGGCGCGGAGTATCTGGAGGACTTCCGGCTGCGCCTCGAGCCGTACCGGGACGAACCGGTCGTACGGGAATTCAGCGCACGGATAGAGCTGCGGGCCGCGGCGGCCTGACCGGCGGCGGGGCGGGGCGGATGGTCCGTCCCGCCCGATGCGGCCAGGGGCCGGCGGGGTGGTGACCAGGGCTCGTGGTCGAACGTTGCTGCGACCCGGTAGCGTGAGCCGACGGTTTCGTAGGTTGCACGATGGTAGGAGTCCCGGTGACGCAGAGCGGACAGGGGCACGACCCGCAGAATTCTGCGGCCGGCCCCGCGCGAGAGGGCATTGTGCTGCCCGCCAACGGTGAGCCGTGGGTTCCCGACCACCAGGCCGCGCCGCCGGCCGGCCAGCCGTGGGGCCAGCCCTGGGGGCCCGGCCAGCAGGGCGGTCAGCCTCCCGCCCAGCCGCAGGGGTACGACCAGGCCCCCGGCCAGGGCTACGCGCCCCAGCCCCAGCAGGCGCTCCCGCCGCAGGGCGAGGCCTTCCCGCCGCCTCAGGGGCAGCCGCCCCTGCCGCCGCAGCAGCCCCCGGCCGCTCCGCTGCCGCCCGGGGGCCCGTACGGAGCCGGTCAGCCGCAGCCGTACGGCGGTCAGCCGCAGCCGGAACCGTACGGGCAGCAGGCTCCGCAGCCGCAGCCATACGGCCAGCAGGCCCCGCAAGCCCAGCAGGCCCCGCCCCAGCCCCCGGTCTCGCAGCCCCAGCCGGAGCCCCGGCCCTTCTCCCTGGAGAAGCAGGCGCCCCCACCGCAGCCCTACCGTCAGCAGCCCCCGCAGCCCCAGCCCGAGCGGTCCGGGGAGCTGGTGCGCGCGACCCCGCAGGCCGGCGCCCCGCTGCCGCCCACCGAGGGCGACGCGGACGCGACCGCGCTGATATCCCCGATAGCCGACCGGGCGGGCGCGCCGCTGCCGCCCCAGGCGGCCGCGAAGCCGGAATCGCCCGGCGAGTCCACGACCATGCTGCGGGTGATCAAGCCGCAGGCCCAGGGGCCGGGCGGCCAGGCCCAGCCCATGCCGCAGCCGCAGTCCCAGCCGATGCCCGGCGCCGCCCCGCCGGGCGACTCCGAGGCCACCCAGCTGATCTCCCCGGTCGGCGCGGGGACGCCGGCTCCGCCGCCCGGCGCACCGTTCGGGATCCGTCCCGGTGCGCCGGAGGACCGTCCGACCCCCGCCGAGTTCGAGGGCCTGTTCCGTGACGGGCCGGGGGTGCCGGGCGCGCCCGCCGCACCGGACGCCACCGCGCAGCTGCCGCGCTTCGAGGACCCGGGCCGGCAGCCGTACGGCCAGGGATACGGCCAGCAGGGCTACGAGCAGCAGGGCTATGACCAGCCCTACGACCAGCCGTACGACGACGACCGGGGCGGCCGTCGCCGGGTGCCCGCCGCCGCGGTCATCGGCGTGGTCATCGTCGCGCTGCTGGGCGTCGGTCTCGGCGTCGGCTGGATGCTCAGCGGCGGCAGCGACGACGACACCGCGAAGAAGAAGGACACCGGCACCACCAAGCCGGCGAAGGAGAAGACGCAGCCCAAGCCGTCCGCCGACCCGGCCGAGGCGCAGGCCAAGGGGCTGGACGCGCTGCTCGGCGACAGCGGCAACAGCCGTACCTCCGTGGTCAACGCCGTCCGCAACATCGGCTCCTGCGACAACCTCGGCGGCGCGGCCAAGGATCTGCGGGACGCGGCCAAGCAGCGCAACGACCTGGTGACACGGCTCCAGCAGCTGCCCGTCGACAAGATCCCGAACCATGCGCAGCTGACCGCCGCGCTGACCAAGGCCTGGCAGTCCTCGGCCGCCGCGGACAACCACTTCGCGGCCTGGGCCGGCCAGGTGGGCGGCAAGAAGGGCTGCCACAAGGGCAAGGCCCGGAACACCCGGCAGTACGTCCAGGGTGTCGCGGCCAGCGGCGCGGCGACCAAGGCCAAGCAGCAGGCGGCCAGGATCTGGAACCCGATCGCCCAGCAGTACCACCTGACGGCGCGTCAGCCGACCGCGCTGTGAACGGCCGGGCCGGGCGGCTCACCGGCCGCCCGGCCCCGCTCGGCGGATGCGTCCGGCCCTTGCCGCACTGCGGACGCGCTCAGCCCTCGCCGTCCGTGTCCCGCCGCTCCAGTGTCCTCGTCACATTCACGAAGCCGTCCTGCGCGGCGACCAGCTCCCCGTCCCGTACGACCTGATAGGTCACCATCCCGTTCACTATGCGCGGGAAGTTCTGGACGGCGAGCATGTCGGTCTCGCGCCAGCGCAGCTTCGGGGTCAGGCCTCCGGTGCCGATGGCGCGTTCGCCGTCGTCCAGGGTGGTCTGCAGGGCGTGCGGGGTGATCTCCTCGACGCCCGCGTCGTCGAGCTGCTCGATCAGCGCGCGCAGCACCGTATAGGCGATCCAGGTGGTCTGGACGCCCTGGTCGGCCGGGTCGATGCGGTTGTCGCCGAAGGCGAAGTCGTTGATGACCTTGCGCATCGGCTGCCAGCGGGGATCGCTCGCGACCGGGTACCAGCCGGTGAGATACGCGCCCTCCAGCGGGCCCGACCGGCCGCCCGTACGGTTCACCAGCGACTGGCTGACGCTGCCCAGGACGGAGGCGACATGCACCCGGGGGCTGTCCTCCTGGAGCCGCCGGAAGGAGTCGAAGAACGCGTCCGTGTGGTCGCCGAGCATGGCGGTCACACACGAGCCGGGCGCCTTGCCGCCGTTCGCCGCGGTGCCGTGGACCGCCGGGTCCGCGCCCACCCGGTCCAAGGCGGCGGTCACCTGTGGCGTGTAGTCGGTGCCGTCCTCGGGCGCCTTGATGTCCTCGGCCGATCGCCGATGGCCGTTGTGCAGACCGGAGTTGAGCAGCGACGGCATCTGGTCGCCCGAGATGGTGTCCGGCCGCACCAGGGCGACGCGCGTGCAGTTGCCCGCCAACTGCCGCCCGTTTCCGGCGAGAAGGGAGGCCTGGCCGCCGTTCACCGGGTAGGAGAGGGGGCTTTCGAACTCCTCGTCGGAGGCGCCGTAACCGCCGATGAACGGGACGCCCTTGACCTCCAGCGGCGACATGAACGAGCGGCCGAACTGGCTGTAGGAGCCGACGACCGCGACCGCACCCCGGTCCACCGCACGCTGGGCGCACTGTGCGGCGGCCACCGTGTCGTTGCGTTCGTTGCAGGTGAGCACCCGCAGGCGATGGCCGCGGATACCGCCGCGGGAGTTGACCCACCGGGCGTAGGCCTGCGCCATGGCCGGCATGCCCGGCATATTGGTCGCCTTGGTGCCCTCGGGCGCCCAGGTCATGACGGTGACCGGCTCCTTCTCCCCGGGATCCCCCGACCCGGGGAGGGAGCCGCAGCCGGAGAGCAGCGACGCGATGACCGCCGTACATGCCACCGCCGAGGCGATCGCGACCGCGGGAGCATGGGAAAAGGGGCGGGGGGAGGAGCGTCGCCGTCCGGTCATGGCGCACCACCCTTCCGTTCCGCCTACAACGGATGAGTGACGTCACGGCAACGGTTGGTGACGTGGAGGTGAACTCCGGGGGCCCTGGGGAGATCATCGTCGAGGAACGTACGATCGAATACTGTGCAAGGTTCGGAGAAGTCTTCCCGTCGCGGCCGCCGCTCGACCACCATGGGCGGTATGCCACTCAACGACATGCCGTGGTGGCGCTGGCGCCGCAATGTGCGCTCCGCGCTGCACATGCTCTCCGACCCCGTCTTCCAGCAGGAGACCTGGCTGGCCGGCCACCCCGGGTACGGAGACGTCACCGATGCCGTCTACCGGCTCGTCGAGGACACCTGGCTGGACAACTGGTCCGCCGACAAATACCTCGGCACGGTCTTCCGCGACGCCCAGGAGGCGCAGCTGGTCGACGCCGCCGTGCTGAGCGTGCTGCGGATCATGCACCAGGTCGGCGCGGACGCCCCGGTCGCCGCGTACATGGAGCATCAGGCCTGGCCGGAGGCCGTACGGGCGGCCCGGGAGGCGCATCTGCGGCTGGCCGTGGCGGACGGCGAGGACCCCGACGTCCCGCCGCACTCGCTGGAGGTGCTGGCCATCATGACCGGTACGGCGGACGCGCCGGCCTGAGCATCCCCGCAGGTGTGCGACCCTATGAGGTCATGAACGAGTCCCAGCCCACCCAGCCGTCCGGCCGCCGCGACCGGAGCGATCAGTACGTCCTCACGCTGTCCTGCCCCGACAAGCAGGGGATCGTGCACGCCGTGTCCAGCTACCTCTTCATCACCGGCTGCAACATCGAGGACAGCCAGCAGTTCGGCGACCGTGACACCGGGCTGTTCTTCATGCGGGTCCACTTCGGCGCGGACGCCTCGGTGGACCTGGAGAAGCTGCGGGCCAGCTTCTCGGCGGTGGGCGACTCGTTCGCGATGGACTGGCAGATCCACCGGGCCGACGAGAAGATGCGGATCATCCTGATGGTGTCCAAGTTCGGGCACTGCCTCAACGATCTGCTCTTCCGTTCCCGGATCGGCGCGCTGCCGGTGGAGATCGCGGGTGTGGTCTCCAACCACACCGACTTCGCCGAGCTGGTCGGCTCGTACGACATCCCCTTCCACCACATCCCGGTCAGCCGCGACAACAAGCCCGAGGCCGAAGCGCAGCTGCTGGAGTTGGTGCGCGAGGAGCAGGTCGAGCTGGTGGTGCTGGCGCGCTATATGCAGGTCCTCTCCGACGACCTCTGCAAGGCGCTCTCCGGCCGGATCATCAACATCCACCACTCCTTCCTCCCGAGCTTCAAGGGCGCCAAGCCCTACCACCAGGCGCATGCGCGCGGGGTGAAGCTCATCGGGGCCACCGCGCATTACGTGACCGCCGATCTCGACGAGGGCCCGATCATCGAGCAGGAGGTCGAGCGCGTCGGGCACGACGTCAGGCCCGACCAGCTCGTGGCGATCGGCCGGGACGTGGAGTGCCAGGCGCTGGCGCGGGCCGTGAAGTGGCACAGCGAGCACCGGGTGCTGCTGAACGGCAGCCGGACGGTTGTCTTCGCCTAGCGCCTGACGGGCCGCCCGGCCCGGGCGCCCGGCCTGCCGGCGCCCCGCCGGGCGGTTCAGAGCCGCGACAGCGATGCGGTCGCGAACAGCACATCGCGGATTGCCTCGCGCTCACCGTCCTGGCCCGCGGCGGCTTCCTCCGGGGACACATGGCCCGCGGCCAGCTGGCAGAACTCCGTGCTGTCCAGCGCGATATGCGCGACCGTGTGCTCCTTGGCGCCGAGGGCTGCCGGGGAGTCCAGCGGTATGTACCAGTGCCCGCCGCCGCTGCCCTCGACCTCCAGGTGGAGGGTGCGGCCCGGGGCGCCCGCCTCGACCAGCTTCTGCGCCGGTGAGGCGAGCCCGGCCCGGCGGCGGTGGGCCAGGGTGGTGGGCAGCAGCCGGGTGGCGAGGTCGATCAGCTGGTGGACATGCCGGGCGGACGGCGGCTCGTACGGGTAGTCCACCGCGTCCGCGATGTCCCCGGCGTGCACCCAGCACCCGAAGGCGCGGTCCAGGAAGGAATCGCACATCGGGAGCTGCAAGCTGCCGTAGGGGACGAGGAGTTCGCCGGCGCCGCCGCCCGCGAAGGAGACGGTCCTTATCAGCGCATAGCTCTGTTCGCGCCACGGCCGGTGCGTGGCGAGCCGGCCGGGCTCCTTGCCCGCCGCCCGCCAGTAGGCCTCCGTACGGCGCGTCGGCCCCGGGGTGCCGGGCGGGGCGTCGGCGCCCAGCGGATCGGGCAGGCCGAGCGCCGTCGCCACCAGGCCGTCGACGGTCATCAGATGGCCGATGACACCGGCGACGGTGGTCTCGCGCTCCACCGCCCGCTCGTCCTCGAACCAGCGCAGCCGCACCGGAGCGCGCCACTCCGACTCGCCCATGTCGTGCAGCAGCGCATCGAGCTTCGCGGTCTCCGCGTCGTACGGCGTCGCCCACTCCGGCACGGGGATACGGGCCGGGCGGCGGCCCAGACAGCCCTCCAGGACGCGGGAGCGCAGCAGCGGGTCGAGATCGAGGCTGTCGGCGGGATGCAGCAGGCCGACGGCGTCGCGCAGCCGCAGCGCTTCGTCCGCTCAGGAGGCGCAGTCGGTGAGATGCGTCTCCACGGCGGCGGTCTCCTCGGCGCTGCAGGCGGCCAGCGCCCAGGCACCGAGAAGCGACTTGAGGACCTTGTGCGGCGGGGCGGCCGGGGCGGGGTGCGAGGGCTCGGGCGGGGTCTCCCCGGGGGCCGGGCCAGTGGCGTCGGTCGTCATGGAATCCGGTTCGGGTTTCGCTTCCGGTTCGGGGGCGGGCCGGAGGTCCGGCAGCGGTCCGCGGTCCTCGGCGGCGGCGCGCGGAGCCGGTATCCGGGGCCGTTCACCTGGCCCGCCGGGCCGTTCGGGGCCCTCCCACTCGTCGGGGCCGTTCACAGCGGCCGTCCGTGGCCCGTGCCGGGCGGGGCGTTGCCCGGTCCGGCGGGCTGCGACGTATGGGGTGGGCGCGGGCCGTGGGGTCTGTGCGGCGGCTGGGATGTGTGGGAAGGCGTACGGGAGCCGGGCGCCGTCCGGGGCAGATGGGAGGACCGGGCCGCGGAGGGCGGCAGGGCCGGGTGGTTGTGGGCGGTGGAGAGCAGCTGCAGCCCCAGGCGGAGCCGCCGCCGGGCCTCGTCCTCGGTGACGCCCAGGTCGGCGGCGGTCTGACGGTAGTCCCGGCGCTGGAAGTACGCCAGCTCGAGCGCCTTGCGCAGCGGCGCGGGCATGGAGGTGACGATGTAGTCGGCGCGGGCAGCCGTGGAGGCCTCGCGGATCTTCTGCTCCATCTCGGCCTGCGCGGGCGCCTGCGGACCGCCGTCCCGCGCCGAGGCGGCCTCGGTCTGGCGCAGCCGCTGGACGGCCTGATGGCGGGTGACCGCGGCGATCCACGAGCGCAGCGAGCCCTGTTTGGGGTCGTAGGACTGCGGGTTCTCCCAGAGGTAGCCGAAGACCTCGCGGGTGATGCGGTCGGCGGCGTCCTCGTCGTCCAGGACGCGGTGCGCGAGGCTGTGCACGAGGGAGGCGAAGCGGTCGTAGAGCTCGCCCAGCGCGGCCGCCTCGCCGCGGGCCAGCCGCTGCTGCATCCGCCTGTCCCAGCGCGGGGGTGTGTCGTTTCCCATCGGACCCCTATTCCTGTCCGTCGTCGCTGTGCTCACACCTCAGTTGCCTCGTCGGTCACGCCGCCGTTCACATCGAAGCCGTACGCATCGAATGTAATGCGAGGGTCTGACAACGCACGCTCCTTTGCCGCAAACCACGTTCTTCAGGGGGATACGGATGGTAAGGGAGCTGTCACTACGGGGTGGTGTCCCCCGATCGACGGGGATCGAAAGTGATCGATTGACGGGGGTAATGCGCATCGTTCGCGCCCACATCTCCCCTGTATCCGCCGAGGTGTTACCCGTGTGTGACCGGATATCGGGGAATAGTCACCGCCCACTGGGCATAGCCTTGGGCAGAACGGCCTGTTGCGCCAAGGATTCGGAAGAGTTTCAGGGGAGAGAGGCCGGGCAGTCGAGCCGGGGAAGGGTGTGTTCCGGACAGATCCGGGGCGCATCCGGTCCGAAAGCGAGCGAAAGGCTTCGAGCGCGTGTCGTTGAAGGTGGCAGAGGGCGAACAGGGCCGTTGGGCGGTGCTGCAGGTTTCCGGCGAGATGGACCTGGTCACGTCGCCCGCGGTGCGCCAGCATGTGCACGACGCGGTGGCCGACGGCCGGCGGAGTCTGGTGCTCGATCTCTCCGAGGTCCGGTTCTGCGACTCCAGCGGCGTCGGCGTACTGATCGCCGCCCGCAGACTGATGCGTTCCTGTCAGGGACGGCTGCGGCTGATCCTCCCCGCACAGGGTGCCGTCGACGGCTCCCACGTCAACCGCGTCCTGGCGGCGCTCGGCGTCCGCCGGCTCTTCGAGGTCTACCCGGACCTGCACACGGCCGTGGACGAGGCGGCGGCCCCGCTGTCGGCCTGAGCGGCCCCGCCGCCGGCCGGGGGCCGGGACGCGGCGCCGCCCTCGCAGGAACCGCCCTCGCAGTGACCGCCCGCCTCACCCCGCCCCGTTGGGCGTCCCCCCGTACGGAAACTCCGCCCGTACCACGAACCCCCCGTCGGACGTGTGCCGCGCCTCCAGCGTCCCCCCGAGGCTCTGGGCCCGCTCGCGCAGCCCCACCAGCCCGTGCCCGCCACCAGGGAGCGCGGGGGCCATGGCCGACTCGTCCGGCGGCCCGTTGCGTATCTCGACCCGCAGGCGTTCGCTCTCCCCGGAGCCGCCGGGCCCGACCCGCACCCGCACTTGCGCCCCCGGTGCGTGCTTGCGCACATTGGTGAGCGCCTCCTGGACCGTACGGAACGCCGCCCGCTCCACCGCCTTGGCGCCGCTCGCGCCGGCCACCACACCCCCCTCGTACGTCACATCCAGAGCACTCATCTCGATCAGCCGCGGCAGCTCCTCCAGGTCCGGCTGGGGCGCCAGCCCCTGGAGCTCCGCCGCCTCCCCGCCGTCCGCCCGCAGCACCCCGACCATGTGCCGCAGCTCGTCCAGCGTCCGTACGGACAGCTCCCGGATCGTCCGCGCCCCCGCCCGCGCCGTCTCGTCCTGCGTACTCACCTGCACCGCGCCCGCCTGCAGGCTGATCAGGCTCACCTGATGGGCCACGACATCGTGCATCTCCCGGGCGAGCCGCGCCCGTTCGGTGGTCTTCACCCGGTCCGCCAGCAGCCGGTCCTCGCGGCGCAGGCTGCGCGTCAGGTCCTCGACCCGGACGGCCAGCTCCCCGCGCGTACGGACCAGCAGCCCCATGGCGATCGGCGCGGCGGAGGAGACGCAGGCGTCGATCAGCACCAGAGTGTTCTCCCGGTAGTGGGTCGGCTCGAAGTCCGCAATCGGGTACGGGAAGAAATGCGCGGCGATCAGCAGTACGGCGCAGATCCCGAGCCGGGTCCGGACGGGCCGGCGGGCGGCCAGCGTGTACAGCGCGATCATCGGCGCGAACCAGATGTAGCCGATGTAGAGACCGGGGAGGGTGAACAGGAAAACCGGCAGCGGAAACCGGCGGCGCAGCAGCAGGGCCGTCGCGGCGACCACCGAAACCCCCAGCTCCAGGGCGAGTTCCACGCCGTTGACCAGCACCGCGTCGGCGATGGCCAGCAGGACCGGCACCACCACCGGGGCGATCCGCCGCACCCGCTGCCCCAACGCCCCCCGCGCAAGCGCCCGCCTCCGCGCCGCCGCCCGCGCCCGTATGCCCTCCGGGCTCCCCGAGGCGCTCACCACGACCCCCGCGGTCCGCCGGCCACCAGGCCCGCCCGGTCGGCCACGATCGCGGCCTGTATGCGGTTGATCCCGCCCAGTTTCCCGAGCAGCGCCCGCACGTGGTCCTTGACCGTGCTGGGCGCCAGCCCCATCCGCCCCGCGATCTGGGCGTTGCCCAGCCCCTCCCCGAGCAGCGCCAGGACCTCCGATTCCCGCGGCGTCAGCCCGCTCACCGCCCGCGCCGCGGCCGCCTGGTCCTCGGCCGTCAGATAGCCGCCGATCACCGCTCGCGTCACGCCGGGGTCCAGCACGCTCCCGCCCGCGGCCAGCGTCCGTACGGCCCGTACGAGCTGCTCCGGATCCGAGTCCTTGAGCAGAAACCCGGCCGCCCCCTTCCGCAGCGCCGCGGTCAGGTACTCCTGGGCGTCGAAGGTCGTCAGCATCGCCACCGCGGGAGGTTCCGGAGTCGCCCGCAGCCGCTGCAGCACGGTCAGCCCGTCCACGTCCGGCATCCGGATGTCGAGCAGCACCACTTCCGCACCGCTGCGCAGCACGGTGTCCACGGCCTCCGCGCCACCGCAGTCCGCGACCATCTCGATATCCGGGGCGGTCCCCAGAATCATCCGCAACCCGGATCTGACGAGCCGCTCATCGTCCACCACAGCGACACGGATCACCGGCGCCCCTTTCTCCTCCGCACCCATACCGGCCCACGGAACCACCCGGCGCTGCGCGGCTCCGTGCCCTGTCACCGGGGTCCGCCCCAAGACGGCCCCGCACCCCCGCCGACCGGCGGGGGTGATCCCGCGACCTGCGAACGATGCCATGGAGTGGTCCGCTCCGGCAGAGTGGTCCACATGCTGCACCACTGAAGAGGCCACAAGCCCACGACGCGTTGCAGTTCACATCGGCGACCGCCGCGCCCCCCACACGCGGCGGCCGCCGATCGGCGTGCGGGGGCGGTTCGGAGGGGGATCTCCCCCGCACCGCCCACCCGGCCCTTTCACCCCCCACATCACCAGCGGCCTCGACGCCCGGCCGGCCAACTGCCGCCACGACACCGTCTGGTACCCCTCCCGCAGCGCCCACGCCGAAGCCGGTGTGGGCGCTGCTGCTGCGCCGCCGGCCTCCCGACGCCGTCAGCTCGCGGAGGCGCTCAAGGCAGGCGACCGATCGGGAGCCCCGAAACTCCGCCCCGTGACCAGCAGCACCACCGACGTCATCGCCGCCAGCTCGTACGCCGTCGTCGCCACCGACGTCGCCCCCTCCACCGTCTCGGAGGAGAGGCTGAAGAAGTCCGTCACGGCCAGCCAGACCACCGTCCGCACGGTCAGATACAGCTCGACGGCGGCGAACAGGAGCAGCGCGCCCCGGATGTCCCGGCGCCCCCGGAGGGCGATCACGCCGAGGACCAGGAGGACGAGGACCGAGCTGACGTTCGTGAACTCGGAGGAGGCCGAGAGGTCGAGGGTGCTGAGGAAGGAGCCGTCGAACGCGCCGCGCAGGTAGCGGCCGGTGTCCATGTTGCTGGAGGCGAGGTCCCAGACGGTCCAGCCGGTGCGGGCGGCGGCGGTGATCAGGAAGAGGACGCCGCAGATGCGGAAGAGGCGGCGCCGGCGGGGTTCGAAGCCGGGAGCGGGGGAGGGTGCGGAGCCGTCGCGGCGTTCCGTGGCCGGCGACAGGACGGTCGGTACGACCAGGGCCGTCAGCAGACCGAGCCCGCGGGTGGCGAGGGCCCAGCCGCCCAGGGGGTCGTTGCTGTACTGGTCGCGGTAGGCGGCGTTCAGCAGTCCGACGCCCTCGCGGAGGGAGACGGCCAGAAGGAGGAAGGCGCACAGCAGGGCGCCGCTGCGCGCGGCGCGGCGCTGCGCCAGGGAGAGGCCGCCGACGGCCAGGAAGGCCACCGTGAAGGCCCATTCGTAGGGGCCGAGCGCCTGGGGCGCGGGGGAGGCGCCCGGGTTGAAGAGGCCCTCGACGAAGTCCCAGCCGGTGCCCTCGCCCTGGGCGATGCCGTAGAGGGTCCAGGCGAGCAGCGCGCCGCCGTAGAGGACCAGGCACAGCCCGGCCGCCAGATAGGCGCCGCTGTGTTCGGGGGCGGCCCGGACCGGGTCGGCGCCCGGACGGACGTCCACCGTTCCGCCGTCCTGCATCACCATGGCCGCCCCCGTTCCGTCGTACCGGCCCGCCGCACCTGCCGGCCGCCGTTTCCGTACGACGGCCTCACCGGCCTCACTGTGTCAAGGACGGCCGTAAGGGCGGGGGAGGTTCCCTCCGTGTGTCGTGCGCGGCATGTGCCGTGAGCGGCCAACTGGCCTGCTGCGGACGGTTTCAGCGCACCCGGGGCGCGGTGGCCGCGACGAAGTCGCGGATGCCCTGCCGGGTGGCGGCCCGCAGGGCGGTCAGGGTCTCCCGGTCCTCGGCCCAGTGCAGCTCGGTGACATCGGACATCACCTGCTCGGCGCGGGCGAGCACCTCCGCGTCGTCGGTCACCATCTGCGCCCGGAACATGGCTTCTTGGGCCGTATAGCGGGTCTTGTACATCTCCTCGCGCAGCGCGGGGGAGTCCTCGTCGCAGCGGTTCTCGTCGTTGAGGACGAACCAGCGGTGGACGAGGACCCGGCGGTAGTCGAGAAGGGCGCCCGCGTACGCGCAGTATGCATCGATACGTTCCTGGCGGAGCCGCTCCGCGCGGGCGAACCGCTCGCTGCGGTCGGCCGCCCGGCTCTGGAAGACATGGGTGACGGCGGAACCCAGCAGGGTGCCTATGACGGCCACGATGCTTGCGACAACTGCCTCCATGAGGGCAGTGGATCACACCGTTCCCAGGTCAGGGGCGCATCCCGCCGAACCCGCGGTAACTCAAGGGGGACCGCCCCTCCCGGCCCGGCGGCGGTGCGGCAAGATGGCCCCATGGGGATATTCGGGGGCGAGGGCCAGCTGGTGGGTGGCCGGTATCGCCTGGACATACGGCTGGGCCGCGGCGGAATGGGGACGGTCTGGCGGGCCACGGACGAACTGTTGGGTCGTCAGGTCGCGGTGAAAGAACTGCACTTGGACGAGGCGACGGCCGAACCCGAGGCGCGGGTGCAGCGGGAACGGGCGATGCGGGAGGCGCGCACCGTCGCCCAGGTCAAGCATCCGAACGTGATCGTCGTGCACGACGTCGTCGAGCAGGACGGCAGGCCGTGGATCGTGATGGAGCTGGTGGACGGCCCGTCGCTGGCCGACCGGCTCTACAGCGGCGGACCGCTCGCCCCGCTCGAGGCGGCCCGGATCGGACTCGCGCTGCTGGGTGCGCTGCAGGCCGCGCACGCCCGCGGGGTGCTGCACCGGGACATCAAGCCCGCCAACGTCCTGATGGAGTCCGGGACGAACCGGGTCGTCCTCACCGATTTCGGTATCGCCCAGGTACCGGGGGCGACGACCCTGACCGAGACCGGCGGGTTCGTCGGCTCGCCCGAATACACCGCGCCGGAGCGGATGGCCGGCCGCGGCACCGGACCGGAGGCGGACCTGTGGTCGCTCGGGGTGCTGCTGTGTGCCGCGCTGAGCGGTGAATCGCCGTTCCGCCGGGACTCGATCGGCGGCGTCCTGCATGCCGTCGTGTACGACGAGATCGAGATCCCCGAGGCCGCCCGGCCGCTGCTCGCCGTCATCGAGGGGCTGCTGGAGCGGGACCCCGGGCGACGGCTGGACGTGGCGGAGACGGAGCGGCTGCTGGAGGGGTATCTGCGGACGGGGCGCGCCCCGGAACGCGGTTCCGCCGGGCACTGGGGGCGCGGCCGGTCCGCGGCCGCGGGCTTCGGCGAGGCGGCCGCCGCGGGCGCGCCACCGGCCGGCCCCCGGCCCTCCGTTCCCGGGGCCCGCGATCCCTTCTACGACGGCCACAGCGACGACCTCCCCGGTGACGGCCTTCCCGGTGCCGACGCTCCCAAGGGCGGCCTTCCCGGCGGCGGTACCCCCGGCGGGCGCCCGCCCCAGGGCACCCCGGCCGATGCCGACCCCCCGTCTCCCGGCAGCACCCCCGTCGCCCCCACCGGCTACCACGACCGCCGGGCACCGGCGGAACCGGGCTCCGGTCGCCCCGGCCGCGCCCGCACCCTGCTGCTCGCCGCGCTCGCGGTGGTCGTCCTCGGCGGCGGGGGCGCGGGCATCACCGCCCTGGTCATGGACCAGAACGGCGACAGGACCGACCAGGGCAGGGCGGGCACGCCCGGTGCGTCCCGGTCGCCCTCGCACGCGCGGTCCCACCCGGAATCGGCGGTGGGGTCGCAGTCCGGAAGCTCCGCGAGCGGCACGCCCGGACCGGGCGCGACCGTCACGAAGCCCAAGGGCGTCAACGCCCCCAACGCTCCCGCCGGTTACCACGTCGTCCGCGACCCGGTCGGCTTCGCGCTCGCCGTCCCGGACGGCTTCACCCGCTCGTACGAGAACCCCCGGGTCTACTTCTACTCCCAGGGCAAGCGGTTCCGGATCGGCGTCCAGCTGCAGCGGCCGGTGCCGGAGGGGCCGATCGGCGCGATGCGCAAGGCCGATGCGAAGCCCGACTACGCGGGCTATCGCCAGGGCAAGGTCACCGAGACGACGCACAAGGGATACCAGGCCGGGCTCTGGGAGTTCGTGTGGGACGGCAGTAAGGAGGACGGCGGCTCCCGGTACACCTACGACCTGAGCTGGAACGAGGGCGGAAAGATGATCGACGTCTGGATCTCCTCACCGGTCGCCTCGCAGGCGGAGGCCAAGCGGTACTTCGACACCGCACTGAACTCCTTCCGGCTCATCGGGGTGTAGATCACCGAAAACGCCCTGACCAGAGCCTTTACGGCCAGCAATCACTGGCGTGATGACGGGCGCCGCGAAAATCTCGTTACTCCCGGGTACACAAAGCGTCCCGGGAGGAATACGCTCCCCCGCATGACGGACTCGCAGGACACCACGGACCGGCAGGACACCCAGGACACCGCCCAGGACGCCGCAGCGACGCCCGCCGGGAACCCCGTGGCGCCCCCCGCCGCCGGGACCCGTACCGCCGCCGATGTGGTCACCCCGGAGGTGGCCGCCCGTCTGACCCGCGGTGTGGTCGGCACCGGCAAGACCGCCAACCACACGCCGTTCACCGGCGAGAAGCTCGCGGACCTGCCCGAGTCCACCCCCGAGGACGTCGCCACCGCCTTCGAGCGTGCCCGCGCCGCCCAGGAGAGCTGGGCGCGCGTCCCGGTCAGGCGCCGCGCCGCCGTCCTGCTCCGCTTCCACGACCTCGTCCTCCAGCGCCAGGCCGAGGTCCTCGACCTCATCCAGCTGGAGACCGGCAAGGCCCGGCTGCACGCCCACGAGGAGGTGCAGGCGGTCGCCGTCGCCGCCCGGCACTACGGCCGCAAGGCGCCCTCGTACCTCAGGCCGAAGGGCCACACCGGCGTCGTACCGACCCTCACCAAGGTCACCGAACTGCGCCAGCCGAAGGGCGTGGTGGGACAGATAGCCCCCTGGAACTACCCCTTCGAGCTCTCCGTCGGCGACGCCCTCCCCGCCTTCGCCGCGGGCAACGCCGTCGTCATGAAGCCCGACACGGAGACCGCGCTGACCGCCCTGTGGGCCCGCGAGCAGCTCATCGAGGCCGGACTGCCGCCCGAGGTGTGGCAGGTCGTCATCGGTGACGGCCCGGTCGTCGGCCCCGAGGTCGTCAAGCACGCGGATTACGTTTCTTTCACCGGCTCCACCCACACTGGCCGCGAGGTCGCCCAGAGCGCCGCGGCCCGCCTGGTGGGCTGCTCGCTCGAACTGGGCGGCAAGAACGCCATGCTGGTGCTGCACGACGCCGATGTGGAAAAGGCGGCCGCCGGCGCGGTCCGCGGCTGCTTCTCCTCCGCCGGCCAGCTGTGCATCTCCATCGAGCGGCTCTACGTCCACGAGTCCATCGCCGACGACTTCGTCCGGCGCTTCGCCGCCCGTACGAAGGCCATGCGCCTGGGCAGCGCCCTCGCCTACGGCGCCGACATGGGCTCCCTGGTGGGCGAGCGGCAGCTGGAGAACGTCACCCGGCATGTCGAGGAGGCCGTCGCCAAGGGCGCCAGGCTCGTCGCAGGCGGCCGCCCCCGCCCGGACATCGGCCCCCTCTTCTACGAGCCCACCATCCTGGACGGCGTCGAGGCCCCGATGGCCGTGTGCGCCGAGGAGACCTTCGGCCCGGTCGTCTCGGTCTACCGCTTCAGCGACGAGGACGAGGCGGTAGCGCTCGCCAACGCCACGCCGTACGGCCTGAATTCGAGCGTCTGGACCAAGGACGGGCGACGGGGCCGGGCGGTCGCCGCGCGGCTGCGCACCGGAACCGTCAACGTCAACGAGTCGTATGCGGCGGGCTACGGCAGTGTGCAGTCCCCGATGGGCGGCATGGGCGACTCCGGACTCGGCCGCCGGCACGGCTCCGAGGGCATCCTCAAGTACACCGAGGCCCAGACCGTCGCCCACCAGCGGATCATGCCGCTCGCACCGGCCTTCGGGATGGACGACGAGAAGTACGCGGCGTTCATGTCGCTCAGCCTGCGCGCGATGAAGGCGTTCCGACTCCGGTAGTTGCCCCGACCCCAGGGAGAGCCAGTGCCCCAGGAGAACTCTGCCCAGAATCAGGACCCGGAGCCGAACCCGTCACCGGACGACGGATACGGGGACGAGTACGACTACGACTACGACGTCCTCGTCATCGGCTCCGGCTTCGGCGGCTCCGTCTCCGCGCTGCGCCTGACCGAGAAGGGCTACCGCGTCGGCGTCCTCGAGGCGGGCCGGCGCTTCACCCGCGAGACCCTTCCCAAGAACTCCTGGGACCTCAGGAACTACCTGTGGGCCCCGGCGCTCGGCCTCTACGGCATCCAGCGCATCCATCTCCTGGGCAATGTGATGGTCCTGGCGGGCGCCGGAGTCGGCGGCGGTTCGCTGAACTACGCCAACACCCTCTACGTACCGCCGAAGCCGTTCTTCGACGATCCGCAGTGGAAGGACATCACCGACTGGCAGGAGGAGCTCAAGCCGTACTACGACCAGGCCCAGCGGATGCTCGGCGTGCGGCTCAACCCGACGATGACGCCGTCCGACGTCCACCTGAAGGCGACCGCCGAGGCCATGGGTGTCGGCGACTCCTTCCACATGGCGCCGGTCGGGGTGTTCTTCGGGGACGGCAGGGACGCCGTCGGCGGGGACGGGGCCGGGAGCGCCAAGGCAGCGCCCGGAGACGAGGTCGCCGACCCGTACTTCGGCGGTGCGGGCCCCTCCCGCAAGGCCTGCACCGAGTGCGGTGAGTGCATGACGGGCTGCCGCCACGGCGCCAAGAACACCCTCAACGAGAACTATCTCCATCTCGCGGAGCGGGCCGGAGCCGTCATCCACCCCATGACCTCCGTCGTCACCGTCACCGAGGACTCGCGCGGCGGCTTCGCCGTCGGCACCCTCCCGACCGACAACAAGAAGAAGGGGGCGGGCCGGACGTTCACCGCCCGCCGCGTCGTCATCGCGGCCGGTACGTACGGGACGCAGACCCTGCTGCACCGTATGAAGGACTGCGGCCTGCTCCCGTACCTCTCCGGGCGGCTCGGCTCGCTGACCCGAACCAACTCCGAGGCCCTGGTGGGCGCGCAGAGCGACAACCGCCGCTACCGCAAGCGGCACGGTGCGGACCGGGTCGACTTCACCAAGGGCGTGGCGATCACCTCCTCGATCCACCCCGACGAGAACACCCATATCGAACCCGTCCGTTACGGCAAGGGCTCCAATGCGATGGGCTCGCTGACGGTCCTTCAGGTGCCGTACCGTCCGTCCGGGCGGGTCGCGGGCTGGCTGGCGAACATGGCCCGGCATCCCTGGCTCGCCGTCCGTTCCCTCTCCAACCGCCGCTGGTCCGAGCGCACCATCATCGGCCTGGTGATGCAGTCGCTGGACAACTCCCTGACGACGTACCGGAAGCCGAAGGGGCTCGGCAAGGGCCTGCTCACCGCGCGCCAGGGCCACGGCGCCCCGAACCCCAACCAGATCCCCGAGGCCACGCAGGCGGCCACCCTGCTCGCCGAGGAGATCAACGGCTTCGCGGGCAGCAATGTCGGCGAGCTGATGGGGACGCCGCTGACCGCGCACTTCCTGGGCGGCTGCCCGATCGGCGCGGACGCGGACCACGGCGTGCTCGACCCGTATCACCGCCTCTACGGCCACCCGGGGATCTTGGTGGTCGACGGCGCCGCGGTCAGCGCCAACCTGGGCGTCAATCCGTCCCTGACGATCACGGCCCAGGCCGAGCGCGCGATGTCCCTGTGGCCGAACAAGGGCGAGCCGGATCCGCGCCCCGCACCGGGCCGGCCGTACCGGCGGGTGGCACCGGTCGCGCCGGTGCGGCCCGCGGTCCCGGAGAAGGCGTTCGGCGCGCTGAAGCTGCCGTTCGTGCCCGTCCCGCAGGTACCGCCGAGGAAGTCCCTCACCTAGCGCGCACAGAGCGCGGCAGATGCGACGAGGGGCCGCACCCGGGAAACGGTGCGGCCCCTTGCCCTCACTCGTTACGCGGCGGCCGCACCGTCCGTCTTGCGACGGCGCACGACGAAGATCGCACCGGCGCCCACGGCCATGGCGATGCCGCCCACCATGCCGATGACCGGCAGCGCGGACGACGAACCGGTCTCGGCGAGCTTGCCGGTGACCGGCAGCTTCTGGAGCTCACCCTGCGGCGCGGGCTTGTTGCCCTTGGCCTTGCCCGGCTTGCCCTTGGCCGGCGGCACGGTGCCCGGCTTGCTGCCCGCGGCCAGGATGTCGAAGTCGTACTCCGCGACGTCGGAGTAGCCGCAGACGTCGTCCTCGTCGTGGTACGCGCCGATGGTGAACGCGAAGCCGTAGCTGCCCGGGGTGGCGGCGTCGACCTTCAGACGCAGCTTGGCGTCGGCGTACTCATCGGGCCCCAGGTCGTAGATGGTGCCGAAGTAGCCCTCGTCGTCGGTGGCGGCCTCCCAGGTGCCGGAGTCCTCGTTGAACCACTGCACCGTCAGGTGCCGGGAGACGTCATCGAAGGAGCCGCCGCTGATGGCGCCCAGCGCGAGGTACGCGTCGACCGACTTCATCACCTTGTCGGAGGTGTTGGTGGCGCGGAAGGTGAAGTTCTTCCAGCCGGAGCCTGCCACGACCTTGCTGGGCAGGCCGCGCAGCTCGGTGGAGATGGCCAGCTCGTCCGAGTCCTTGGCGCACTCCGGCTCGTCGGAGGGCTCCGCGGTCGGCTTCGCGGTGGGGGAGGCGCTGCCGGTCGGCTTGTCCGTCGGCTCGGCGGTCGGCTTCTCGCTGGGGGCGCCGGTGGTGGGCTCGTCCGCCGGCGCGGTGGGCTCAGCGGACTCCGCGGGCGCGGTGGTGGACTCGTCGGCGGGCGCGGTGGCGCCGCCCGTCTGCTCCGCATCGGGGGTGGCCGGCGCGGGGTCGGCGCTCGCGCTGGACTCGGTGCCGGTCGCGGTCCCGGTCTCGGGGTCGCTCGCGTACGCGGCGGGGGCCGCCATCAGAGCGGCGGGGGTGAGGACTGCCGCAGCTGCGGCAGCCGTCAGGGCACGGCGAAGCTTCATCGAGAAGACCTCTCGGGTCCAATGTGCCGCGGGGGCGGCACAGGTTGGTGCGGGCCGTCGCGGTGGGGGGCGCGGTAGGGCCGTGCGATTGCAGGTACATGACCAGCCATGGCTGAAAAAGGTTGTTCGACGGACCGGGAAGGGCGCCGTGATGCCCGTCACATCTCTCACAGGGGGCGCACAGGCATCACACAGGGGGCACACAGGCCCCGGGCGGGCACAGCGAAGGGCCCCGAGACGCCGTCCGCAAGGGGGGGAGTGCGGACGGCCACGGGGCCCTTGGCTTTCGGCGCCGGCGTCAGGGCAGCGCCGGCACCGAGGGGCGGCGCTGGGGGGGGGTAGCGCCGCTGGCTATGGGATGGTGCGTGATGTTTCGCGGTGGTGCGCCCGCGCTGCGGTTGGACCAATGGCAATGCCGAGGGCCGTACCGGGCACGGGAAGCGGTACGTCAAGCATCGTCCTGGATGCGCCTCACCCGGCGCAACCGTTTCGACCGGATGCGGTCGGTCCCGGGCGTCCCCAGGACCGACCACCCCATCGGATGTGACCGGGCTGCTGTCCCCTGCTGACCGGCCACGGCACCAAAGCGAGGTCCCACGACGCGGACCGCTGCAAGCGGCCGGCGTCTCATCGCTCCGGCTTTCCGCCCGTGGGGCGGCGTCTACGCGTAGTCCTGCAGGCCGCGCCTGGCTGGCGTGGCACCGGGAACAACGAACCCCCGCGGCGGCCGGTCACGCGCCGTACGGGTGAGTCGCCAACCGAACTCAGATTTGGCCCCTGCGCCGGTCGCCCGCCGGGGTTCCGCGCGCCCCCGGCGGACGGTGATATCCAGCCATGCCGGAGAGGGTGTGCCGCGGAGGCGGTAGGCGTGCCTCAGATCTGCCCCCGCGACAGCTCCAGCAGGGTCATCGCCAGCGCGGTGCCCGGCCTGCCGAGCTGATCGCGGTAGTGCGCCAGGATCTCCATCTCCCGCGTGAGGTTCACCCGCCGCCCGCCGGAGGCGATCCGCTCGCGCTGGATGACGGCGGAGACGGCCATCCGTTCCTGCACGAGGCCGATGATCCGGCCGTCGAGATCGTCGATGCGGCTGCGGGCGTCGGTGATCAGCTCCGCCGCCTGCGGGGTGCGGGCGCCGGTGTCGGGGACGGCGGTCGCGGTCTCGGTGCTCATATCCGTATCTCCTGGGGTGTGGGTGCGGGCCCCGGAGCCGACGTGATCCCGAATGCAGAACGCCCCGGGCCTTGTCGGCCCGGGGCGCCTGGGAAGTCGCTTGTCAGTCGATCAAGCAGCACGACCATGGCAGCCGGACGGGCCGGTGCCATAGGTAAAGACGAAGGTCAGCTGCTGGAACATGGGCCACAGTATGAGCCGGTTAGAATCGAAAGTCCAACCCCGCTCCACACCGCCGGAAGGCCGCCGAAGTGCCATCAGCGCCCCCTGCCGCCGCCCCGGACGTCGTCCTCGTTGTCGACTTCGGCGCTCAGTACGCCCAGCTCATCGCCCGCCGCGTCCGCGAGGCCCGGGTCTACAGCGAGATCGTGCCGTCCACCATGCCGGTGGCCGAGATGCTCGCCAAGAACCCGAAGGCGATCATCCTCTCCGGCGGTCCCTCGTCGGTCTACGCCGAAAGCGCCCCCAGCCTCGACCGCTCGCTCTTCGAGTCCGGCGTCCCGGTCTTCGGCATGTGCTACGGCTTCCAGCTCATGGCCACCACCCTCGGCGGCACCGTCGACAACACCGGTGCGCGCGAGTACGGCCGTACCCCGCTGACGGTCTCCAAGCCGGGCTCCACGCTCTTCGAGGGCACCCCCGCCGAGCAGTCGGTGTGGATGTCCCACGGCGACGCGTGCAGCGCCGCTCCCGAGGGCTTCACGGTCACCGCGTCGACCGACGTCGTCCCCGTCGCCGCCTTCGAGAACGACGAGAAGAAGCTGTACGGCGTCCAGTACCACCCCGAGGTGCTGCACTCCACGCACGGCCAGCAGGTCCTGGAGCACTTCCTCTACCGCGGTGCGGGCATCGTGCCGAACTGGACCACCCACAACGTGGTCGAGGAGCAGATCGCCGCGATCCGCGAGCAGGTCGGCGAGAAGCGGGCGATCTGCGGGCTGTCCGGCGGCGTGGACTCCGCGGTCGCCGCCGCCCTCGTCCAGAAGGCCATCGGCGATCAGCTGACCTGCGTCTATGTCGACCACGGTCTGATGCGCAAGGGCGAGTCCGAGCAGGTCGAGAAGGACTTCGTGGCCGCCACCGGCGTCCAGCTGAAGGTCGTCGACGCCCAGGAGCGGTTCCTGGCCGCGCTGGCCGGGGTCTCCGACCCCGAGACCAAGCGGAAGATCATCGGCCGCGAGTTCATCCGCGTCTTCGAGCAGGCCCAGGCCGAGATCGTCGCCGAGGCCCCCGACGACCACCCCGTGGCGTTCCTGGTCCAGGGCACGCTCTACCCGGACATCGTCGAGTCCGGCGGCGGCACCGGCACCGCCAACATCAAGTCGCACCACAATGTCGGCGGTCTGCCCGACGACATCGAGTTCGAGCTGGTCGAGCCGCTGCGGCAGCTGTTCAAGGACGAGGTCCGGATGGTCGGCTCGGAGCTCGGCCTGCCGGACGAGATCGTCCACCGCCAGCCGTTCCCCGGCCCCGGCCTGGGTATCCGCATCGTCGGCGAGGTCACCAGGGACCGCCTCGACCTGCTCCGCGAGGCCGACGCCATCGCCCGCGAGGAGCTCACCGCGGCCGGCCTGGACCGCGAGATCTGGCAGTGCCCGGTGGTCCTGCTCGCCGACGTCCGCTCGGTCGGCGTCCAGGGCGACGGCCGCACCTACGGCCACCCGATCGTGCTCCGCCCGGTGTCCTCCGAGGACGCGATGACGGCGGACTGGACGCGGATGCCGTACGAGGTGCTGGCGCGCATCTCGACCCGCATCACGAACGAGGTCCCGGACGTGAACCGGGTGGTGCTGGATGTCACCAGCAAGCCGCCGGGGACGATCGAGTGGGAGTGATCACCATTCGGTGACCTCCCGCTGAGGCAAGCGAAACGCCGTCGCTCATTCGTTTGAGTGGCGGCGTTGTCGTTTGCCCTCGCTACGCTGGCGATACGGCCCAGAATCCCGTCCATGGGAGGACTTATGACCGCTGAGACCGCGCACCACTGGCCGGTGCCGCCGCAGGACGGTTACACCGTGGACGACCTGCTGACGCTGCCCGACCTCCCGCCGCACACGGAGTTGATCGACGGGAGTCTGGTTTTCGTGAGTCCGCAGCGCATTTTCCACAGCGACACCATCGACTTGCTGGTGAGCGGGCTGCGCCACACCGTACCGCCCGAGCTGAAGGTCAAGCGGGAGATCACCGTGGTGATCGACAGGCGCAACGGCCCGGAACCGGATGTCTCGGTGGTGCGCGCTGCGGCGGTGCGCAGCCGGACCCAGACCCACTTCCAGGTCAGGGATGTGATGCTCGCCTGCGAGGTGGTCTCTCCCGAGTCCGAGGCCCGCGACCGTGACACCAAGCCGCACAAGTACGCCAACGCAGGGATCCCGTATTTCTGGCGGATCGAGATGGGTGGTGCGGATGACCACCCGGTCGTCCATGTCTTCGAGCTGGATGCGGAGGCGCGCGTCTATGTCCCCACTGGCACCTACCGCAACCGCCTCAAGCTCTCTGTCCCCTACGACATCGACATCGATCTGACCGCCATCGACGAGCTCTGAGGTTGACGCCCTACTCCGCGCCACACATCATGGATTTCGAATAGCGATAGATTAATTCTGTCATGCGGAAGTGAGTGGGGTGGCGCAGTGAGCACCATCGGCTTCATCGGCCTCGGCATCATGGGCAGCCCCATGGCCGTCAACCTCGCCAAGGCCGGGCACACCGTCCGCGGCTGGAACCGCAGTCCCGGGCGGGCGGATGCGCTGATCGCGGCCGGGGGCACAGAGGCCGGGTCGATCGCCGAGGCGGTCCGTGAGGCCGATGTCGTCATCACCATGGTTCCCGCATCGCCGCAGGTCGAGGCCGTCGCCTACGGCCCCGACGGCATTCTGGAGAACGCCCGGCCGGGCGCGCTGCTGATCGACCACTCCTCCATCACCCCGCAGACCTCCGCCGACCTGGCCAGGGCCGCCGCGGGAAAGGGCATCCGGGTGCTGGACGCCCCCGTATCGGGCGGTGAGGCGGGCGCCGTCGAGGGCGTACTGTCGATCATGGTCGGCGGAGACCGGGCGGACTTCGACGCCGCGGCGCCCGTCTTCGAGGCCGTCGGCACGACGGTGGTGCACTGCGGGCCGCACGGCGCCGGGCAGACCGTCAAGGCCGCCAACCAGCTGATCGTCGCGGTGAATCTGCAGGCCGTCGCGGAGGCCGTGGTCTTCCTCGAGAAGTCCGGCGTCGACCTCGCCGCCGCGCTGGAGGTCCTGGGCGGCGGACTGGCCGGTTCCGCCGTCCTGGCCCGTAAGAAGGACAACCTCCTCACCCGCGACTTCACCCCGGGCTTCAAACTGGAGCTGCACCACAAGGACATGGGCAACGCCCTCGACGCCGCCCGCGCCGTCGGCGCCCCGCTGCCGGTCGGGGCCGCCGCGGCCCAGCTCATCGCCTCCGCCGTGGCCCGCGGCGACGGCGCCCTCGACCACTCGGCGCTGCTGCGCGGTGTGGAGCTGCTGAGCGGTTACGGGCGGGACTAGCCCGCCCCCGGTCCCGCCCGTTGTCCGCGTCCCCCGGTCCCGTACGTCAGACCCGTACGTCAGACCCGTACGTCAGTCCCGTACGGCGGCCGCCAGGCGTTCCAGCGTGGTGGCCATCGCCGGGCCCATCCGCCGCGGGTAGCCGGGGAGTTCGATGACCAGGCGGGGGAAACGGGCGCGGGACCAGTCGTAGGTGTGGGTGACGTGCGTGGTGTCCCCGCCGTCGGCGCTCAGCTCGTAACGCCAGCGCTGGCCGCCGACGAGCCGCCGCCCGCGGAACTCGCCCCAGGTCTCCCAGGCGATCAGCCGGTCCTTCTCGTACTCCACCACGACATTCACCGATCGGTAGGGGATCCGCCCCTGCTGCATCCCCATGCTGAACCGGTCCCCGGGACCCAGGGGTGACGGGCCGTCGGGGCGGCCGCGCAGCATGCCCGAGCCGTCCAGGCCGGCGTGGCGGGCCGGGTCCCGCAGGACGGCGAAGAGCCGTTGCGGGGTGGCGGCGATGTCCCTGCTGACCGATATCGACCTCATGGTGTCCCCTTCCGGGCCGGGCGGCGTTCCTGTGGTCGGGCACCGATGCCCGTCACAGGCCTGGCCCTCTGTAGTACCGGAGGGTAGCTTCCGCCCCTAGGGGGAGCGCTGTGAGCCTTATGTGCCAGAGGAGAGCCGCGATGCCCGAGCCGACGCCCATACCCACCGAGCTGCTGCAGTTCGCGCTGCCGCCGACGCACGAGACCGTCGACGACGAGCGGCGCTATCGCAAGGAGCGCCTGGTCGCGGCGCTGCGCCTGTTCGGACGCTTCGGGTTCGAGGAGGGTGTGGCGGGCCATATCACCGCCCGCGACCCGGAGTTCACCGACTGCTTCTGGGTCAATCCCTTCGGGATGTCCTTCCGCCACCTCACGGTCGGCGATCTGATCCTGGTGAACGCGCAGGGCAAGGTCGTCGAGGGCCGCCACCACGTCAACCAGGCGGCGTTCGCCATCCACTCCCAGGTCCACCAGGCCCGCCCGGACGTGGTCGCCGCGGCCCACAGCCACTCCACGTACGGCCGGGCGCTGTCCTCGCTGGGGGAGCTGCTGGACCCGATCACCCAGGACGTCTGCGCCTTCTACGAGGACCATGCGCTCTTCGACGACTACACGGGCGTGGTGGTGGACGAGGAGGAGGGCCGCCGGATCGCGGCCGCGCTCGGGCCGCACAAGGCCGTGATCCTGCGCAATCACGGGCTGTTGACGGTCGGCGATTCGGTGGACGCGGCGGCCTGGTGGTTCATCACGATGGAGCGGTCCTGCCAGGTGCAACTGACCGCGAAGGCGGCCGGCAAGCCGGTGCTGATCGACCACCACCAGGCGGTGCACACGCGCGAGCAGCTCGGCAACGATCTCGTCGCGTGGATCAACTACCAGCCGCTCTACCAGCAGATCGCACGGAGCGAGCCGGAGCTGTTCACCTAGGGCCTGTCCGGCGGCCGGACCTCTTCGCCCGGACGGGGGCGCCCGCCAGGGGCGCCCCCTCAGGCGGGCTCGTTCACACGTGCGGGAACAGATCGGTCAGGGCTTCGGAACCGGCCGAGATGCCCCGGCTGAACGGGGCGTCGAAGTCCCAGACCAGGAACAGCAGAAAGGCGATCAGCGCGCTGAAGAGTCCGGCCATCAGCAGCTCGCGCGCCGAACGCCGGATCTGCAGCGTGAAGATGAGGCCGATGGTGATGGCGGCCCCGGCGATCAGCCCGAACCACACCACACCGGGCAGCGTCGAACCGGCCGCGTCGGCACGGCTGTTCCGGGCGTCGTCGGCCACCCCGACCTGGTCGACGAGCGGCTGGTAGGACTGCCCCTCGTAGTCGTTGCGCGGGTGGTAGCCGATGACATCGGCGCGGACCTTGGCCAGCAGATCCGTACCGCGTTGCGTGAGCTGCTGCTGCTCGGTCATCACCGGCCATTCCTTGTGGACGACATAGCCGACATAGGCGTCGACGTCCGAGCGGATCCGGTCGCGTACCGGCGCCGGATAGGCCGCCGCCCGCGTGCCGACCTCGTGCAGCGCCTGCGCCTCGGTCCGTACGGTGTCCTCGGCGGCGCTCCGGGCCTCCCAGACGCCGGCGATGGCCAGCCCCAGGACGATGGCGTAGACGACGCCCACCATCATCGTCATGTACTCGATGACATCGGGTGTTTCGGACGGGTCGTCGTCCTCGCCGATCCGGCGCTGTTTGAGGACCGTGATGGCCAGGACGACGCTGCAGGCAGCGGCCATGGCGATGGTCAGTACCAGCCATTGCGACATGGAAACCTCCTACGAGGAGCGGCGCCCGGCGGAACCGGACGAGGAGCTCGAACGGGGACGGAGCGCGGCGCCGGCCAGCACGGCCGGGGCGGTGACCAGCAGGGTCCGGGTCACCATGGAGCGCCCGGAGCGGGGTTTGTGGGCCACCGGGGGACGGCTGTGCGGCAGGGCGGGGGTGGGGGGGGGCCGGGGAAGGCGT
>NZ_LGKG01000012.1 GCF_001294335.1 Streptomyces chattanoogensis | reverse complement strand
GGTGGTGAGGGTGGCGGGTTGGAGGTGGTGGGGGAGGCGTTGGGTGAGGCGTTGGGTGATGTGGTGGGTGTTGGTGTGGGGGTGGGTGGTGACGATGTATGCGTCGAGGCGGGCGGTGGGGGTGTTGGGGTGGTGGACGACGACGGCTGCGGCGTGGATGTCGGGGTCTTCGAGGAGGACGGTGCGGATTTCGCCGAGTTCGATGCGGTGACCGCGGATTTTGACTTGGTCGTCGAGGCGTCCGAGGTGTTCGAGTTCGCCGTTGGTCAGGAAGCGGCCGCGGTCTCCGGTGCGGTAGAGGCGTGTGTGGTGTGTGGTGTGGGGGAGGAAGCGTTGGGTGGTGAGTTCGGGGCGGTTGTGGTAGCCGCGGGTGACGCCGGCGCCGGAGATGTGGATTTCGCCGGGTACTCCGGTGGGGGTGGGGTGGCCGTGTTCGTCGAGGACGTGGAGGTGCCATCCGGGCAGGGGTCGGCCGACGGAGCGGGTGGGGTGCAGGGCGTCGTGGCGGGTGAGGGTGCGCCAGGTGCAGTGCACGGTGGTTTCGGTGATGCCGTACATGTTGACCGGTCGGCAGCGGGTGGCGGGGTAGCGGTCGAACCAGGGCAGGAGGAGGGCGGTGTCGAGGCTTTCGCCGCCGAAGATCAGTAGTCGCACGGCCAGGTCGGTGCGGGTGAAGGCCTGGGCGGTGAGGAGTTGGGAGAAGGCGGTGGGGGTCTGGTTGAGGACGGTGACGGCTTCGCGGGTGAGCAGGGTGTGGAATTCTTCGGGATCGCGTGCGGTCCAGTAGGGGACGACGATCAGGCGGCCGCCGGTGAGCAGGCAGCCGAAGATTTCCCAGACGGAGAAGTCGAAGGCGAAGGAGTGGAAGAGGGTCCATACGTCGTGGGGGCCCAGGTTGAACTCGCCGCGGGTGGCGTCGATCAGCGCTCCGACGTTGCGGTGGGTGACCACGACGCCCTTGGGGCGGCCGGTGGAGCCGGAGGTGTGGATGACATACGCTGCCTGGTCCGCGTCGATGGCCGGTAGTTCCCGCTCGGGCTGGTGGGGTGCGGCGTCCATCGTGACGACCTTCAGGCCCAGTTCCGTGCAGGGCCCTTGGGGGTCGGTCTCGGCGAGGGCGACCTGCAGGCCGGTGTCCGAGGCGATGAACTCCAGCCGTTCACGGGGGTAGTGCGGGTCGAGGGGCACATACGCCGCCCCGGCCTTGAGGACTGCCAGCAGCGCCACCACCAGATCAGGGCCGCGCTCCAGACACACCCCCACCCGGTCCCCGGTCCGCACACCGGTCTCGGCCAGCACCCGCGCCAGCCGGTCCGACCGCGCCCCCACCTCCCGATACGACAGCCCGTCCACCGCCACCGCATCCGGCTGCAACCCCACCCACACCCCAAACCGCCCGGG
>NZ_LGKG01000011.1 GCF_001294335.1 Streptomyces chattanoogensis | reverse complement strand
TTCGACAGCGCCGCAGGATCGGCCTGGCCGGTGATGACCGCGTTCGGGCTGGATCTGGCGGCGGTGCGCGCGTCCGGCACCGTACCCCCCGTCCTGCGCACCCTCGCCGGCCCGGTACGCGGCCGTGCCGCCGCGGCCTCCGGCGAACGCCTCTGGGCCGACCGGGTGTCCGGTCTCGCGCCGGCCGAGCGCGAGCGCTGGGTGAGCGAGGAGGTACGGCGCCAGGTCGCCGTCGTCCTCGGCCATGGAGCCGGCGGCGACATACCGGTGTCGGTGGCGTTCAAGGACCTGGGCTTCGACTCCCTCACGGCCGTCGAGCTGCGCAACCGCCTCCAGGCCAGCACCGGCCTCCGGCTGCCCGCCACCCTCGTCTTCGACCACCCCAACCTGCGGGCGCTGGCCCGCCATCTCGTCACCGAGGTCGCCGGGGAGACCGGGAACGCAGCGGTCGGGCAACTCGCCTCCCACCAACGGCCGTTGACCGTCGGCGGCGATCACGAGCCGATCGCGATCGTGGGGATGGCGTGCCGGTTCCCTGGGGGTGTGGGGTCGCCGGAGGAGCTGTGGCGGCTGGTGTCCGAGGGTGTCGACGGCATGTCGGCGTTTCCCGGGGACCGTGGCTGGGACGTGGAGGGTCTCTACGACCCCGACCCGGACCGCCCGGGCACCTCGTACGTCCGCGAGGGCGGCTTCCTCGCCGACGCCGGTGGCTTCGATGCCGGGTTCTTCGGGATCTCGCCGCGTGAGGCGGTGGCGATGGACCCGCAGCAGCGCCTGATTCTCGAGGTGTCGTGGGAGGCCCTGGAACGCGCCTCCCTGGACCCGAGATCGCTCGCCGGGACCGAAACCGGCGTCTTCATGGGCGTGATCCACAACGACTACACGACGAGCGTCCCCTCGCCGCCCGAGGACGTACAGCCGTTCCTCGGCAACGGGGGCTTCACCAGCGTGGCCTCGGGCCGGGTCGCCTACTCCCTCGGGCTGGAGGGCCCGGCGGTGAGCGTGGACACGGCCTGCTCCTCCTCGCTCACCGCGCTGCATCTGGCGGTGCAGGCGCTGCGCCGCGGAGAGTGCAGCATGGCCCTGGCCGGCGGCGCTTCGGTGATGGCCACCCCGGTGTCCTTCACGGACTTCTCGCGGCAGCGCGGGCTGGCGGCCGACGGCCGGTGCAAGGCGTTCGCGGCTGCCGCGGACGGTACGGGCTGGTCCGAGGGTGTGGGCGTGCTCGTGGTGGAGCGACTGTCCGACGCGGAACGTCTCGGGCACCGCGTGCTGGCCGTCGTCCGCGGTTCGGCGATCAACCAGGACGGTGCGTCGAACGGTCTGACCGCGCCGAACGGCCCGTCGCAGGAACGGGTGATCAAGGCGGCGTTGGCCGATGCCCGGCTTGCTGCGCAGGACGTGGACGCCGTCGAGGGGCATGGCACCGGTACGACGCTGGGCGATCCGATCGAGGCGCAGGCGCTGCTGGCCACGTATGGCCGGGGCAGGTCGCCCGAACGCCCGCTGTGGCTGGG
>NZ_LGKG01000010.1 GCF_001294335.1 Streptomyces chattanoogensis | reverse complement strand
CGTCTCAGCCTTCGATGCTGTGGCCGGAGAGGCGCTCGACGCCGCGCAGGAGGGCGGAGTGGTCGAGGCTGCCGTCGCCCTGGGCGCGCAGGGAGGCGACGAGGTTGGCGACGACGGAGCCGACGGGCAGGGCTGCGCCGACGGTGCGGGCGGCGTCGGTGACGATGCCCATGTCCTTGTGGTGCAGGTCGATGCGGAAGCCGGGCTTGAAGTCGCGGTTCTTGAAGTTGTCCTTCTTGCGGGTCAGGACGGTGGAGCCGGCCAGGCCGCCGCCCAGGACGTCGAGGGCGGCGGCGAGGTCGACGCCGGACTTCTCGAGGAAGACGACGGCTTCGGCGCAGGCCTGGATGTTGACGGCGACGATGAGCTGGTTGGCGGCCTTGACGGTCTGGCCGGAGCCGTGGGGGCCGCACAGCACGATGGTCTTGCCGAGGGCTTCGAGGATGGGGCGGGCGGCGTCGAAGTCGTCCTGCTGTCCGCCGACCATGATCGACAGTACGGCTTCGATGGCGCCGGCCTCGCCGCCGGAGACGGGGGCGTCCAGGACCCGGATGCCCTTCTCGCCGCCGGCCTGGGCCAGGTCGATGGAGGTCTGGGGAGTGATCGAGGACATGTCGATCAGCAGGGCGCCGCGCCTGGCGTTTTCCAGGATGCCGTCGGGGCCGTAGGCGATGGCCTCGACCTGGGGGGAGGCGGGGACCATGGTGAGGATGACGTCGGCGTCCTGGACGGCCTCGGCGATGGAGGCGGCGGCGGTGCCGCCGTTCTTGGCCAGGCGCTCGAGCTTGTCCTGCTCGAGGGTGTAGCCGGTGACCGCGTAACCGGCCTTGATCAGGTTCTCGGCCATGGGCGAGCCCATGATGCCGAGGCCGATCCATGCGATCTTGGGGAGGTTGCTCATCGGAAGGTCCTCTTTCACATGCAAAACGTCAGGGCGGCGGGCGGTGGCCCGGTTACTTCGCGGCGCGCAGCTCGGCGGGCAGCCAGCCGAAGGACTCGGCGCTCGGGGCGTCGCCCGGCTTGTACTCGAGGCCGATCCAGCCGTCGTAACCGGCCTTCTTGAGGCGGTCGAGCAGGGCCTCGAAGTCCAGCTCGCCGGTGCCGGGGGCGCCGCGGCCGGGGTTGTCGGCGATCTGTACGTGCGCGGTCTTGGCGGTGTAGCGGTCGATGACCTCGTCCAGGTCCTCGCCGTTCATGGACAGGTGGTACAGGTCCATCAGGAACCTTGCGTTGTCCAGGCCGGTCGCCGCGTTCACCGCGTCCACGATCTCGATCGCCTTCGGCGCGGAGACGATCGGGCACTTCGGCGACTCCGGCGCATTGAGCGCCTCGATCAGCAGCGTCCCGCCGGCCTCACCGACCGCACGGGCGGCGTAGGCCAGGTTCTCCAGCGCGAGCGCGTCCTGCTCGGCGGCATCGACCCCCTCGACCCGGTTGCCGTACAGGGCATTGAAGGTCGTGCAGCCCAGCGACTTGGCGAACTCGATCGCCACCGGCACGTTCGCCCGGAACTTCTCCGACTCCGCACCCGGCACCGACAGCGCACCGCGGTCCGGACCCGGCAGCTGCCCCGCATAGAAGTTCAGCCCC
>NZ_LGKG01000009.1 GCF_001294335.1 Streptomyces chattanoogensis | reverse complement strand
CGCCAGATTCACCCGACTCAGGAGTGGCGTGGGGGACCTGACTCCCCCTAAGATCGATAGCAATTATCGAAAGGAGTTGGGAGACGTGACCGCTACCGCGACGCTCGCCCCCGAGGCTCCCCCGGTCCCTTCGGGCTGGCGAGTGACCCCGCAGGGCACCGTGCCGGTTTCCGACGTGGCCCGTACGACTGGTGACTACCCGGCGGTGAACTACACCGTTCGACGCTGCGGGGTCACGGTCGTTGAGCAGGGAGGCCACGGCCGGACGCGCTACATCCCGGTATCCGAGGCCCTGCTCCTGGTGGCCGCCGCCGCCCTGGCCATGGCCGCCGGAGTCGCCCTGGCGCAGATGTACCGCGCGATGAAGGCGAGCGGGGCCACGGTCGGGACCAACTCCCTGACGATCCCGCTCCCCCTCGGAGCCTGACCCATGACGACGACGACCGCGAAGGGGGTGAGCACCGTGCACAAGGCTGACGGCCTGTTGGAGATGTTCCTCCGGATGACCGAGGAAGAGTTCCTGATCATCTGGCGATTCGGCGGATACGAGGGTCTGCCCCCGCAGGACGTAGACCGGCGCATCGTCGCCATGGTCAAGGGCATGACCCCGGCCGGGCGGCGGTCCGTCGCCCGCGCGTTCGTGCGTGCCTTCGCGGCCCTCCCGGTGCAGGTTCGGGCCGCCCTGGTGGCGTTCCTGCTCTCCCTCGGGATTCGGCCGGCGGGGATAGCTCTCCCGGCTCCGGCCCCTCGTGCCCTGACCCCTCAAAGGGGGTGGCTCCGCCTCACCCCGGCCCGCGCTCCGTGACCACACGACCCCGCTTCGGCGGGGTCACACCGCAGGCACCCGACCCCAGACATGCCGAAAGCCCCGGGACACGACTCCCAGGGCTTGGCATCGATCCCCTAGCGAGGAATCAAGTGCATTCCAAGAGTACCCAGCAAGAACCCGCCCTGACCACAGATCCCCGTGTGACCCCCGTCGGCGGCTCCGGCCGCGTGACCACGGTCACGGACGGGACGACGTCTTACCTGATCTGCCGGACCGTGCGCGGCCGTGGCGGGTGGGGCGTCCACTGTTCGGCGGGTGAACTGATCACCTCCGGATGGCCGACCCTGGCCCGCGCTCGGTCCTACGCGGACCGGCTCCTGACGCGGGCGGGGGCCGACGCATGACCGAGACGACTCCCCAGTCCGCCCCGCGGACCCCGCGCCCGAGAACGGAGCGGCCCCTCCGGGTCGTCACCGGCTCCGATGGCGCCCGGGAAGAGATCACCACTGAGCGGATCGCGGACCGGTACGAGGTGGACGACCACGGCCACTACCGGGTGAGCCGGTCCTACGGCGAGAACGCCGCCGGGGATCGGGTCACGAAGGTGTCCCGGAAAGAGATCCTGTCCGCGCGAGCGGAGATCACCGCCGCGTACGCCGACGACACCGGGGAGCCGTACCCGATCGCGGCGACCGAGACGACCGACCGGTCCCGGCCCGTGGTCACGTACTACGACCTGCGGGTGTCCCGGCCGGACGCGGGCGCGGTCGTGGTCGACACCGTGGCGGCCGACGAATTCGACAAACTGGCATGGCTGGACCGGCAGGAACTTGCCGAGATCCCGCAGGTTCTCGCGGCCACCGGCCAGACCGCCCGGGGGGACATCGTGACGTCGATCAAACTCGGCTCCGACCGCTTCCCGACCATCCCCGCGTA
Organism: Streptomyces chattanoogensis; assembly: GCF_001294335.1. Lineage (GTDB taxonomy): Bacteria > Actinomycetota > Actinomycetes > Streptomycetales > Streptomycetaceae > Streptomyces > Streptomyces chattanoogensis. The sequence goes on along the minus strand of NZ_LGKG01000009.1, from coordinate 19 downwards.
CTCCCGGCTCGGGTGGCAC
>NZ_LGKG01000008.1 GCF_001294335.1 Streptomyces chattanoogensis | reverse complement strand
CGTCAGTCCTTGATCTCGCAGATCACCGCGCCGGAGGTGAGGGCTGCGCCGACTTCGGCGGTCAGGCCCTTGATGGTGCCGGAGCGGTGGGCGTTGAGGGGCTGTTCCATCTTCATCGCTTCGAGGACGACGACGAGTTCGCCTTCGACGACCTGCTGGCCCTCTTCGACGGCGACCTTGACGATGGTGCCCTGCATGGGGGAGGCCAGGGCGTCGCCGGAGGCGGCGCCGGAGGACTTCTTGGTGGCCTTGCGCTTGGGCTTGGCGCCGCCGGCGACCGCGGCGCGGGCCAGCGGCATGCCGAGCGAGGAGGGCAGGGAGACTTCGAGGCGCTTGCCGCCGACCTCGACGACGACCGTCTCGCGGCTGCCGGCCTCGGCGCCCTCTTCCTCGGCGCCGGGGGCGGTGAAGGGCGGGATCTCGTTGACGAACTCGGTCTCGATCCAGCGGGTGTGGACCGTGAACGGGTCGGTGGAGCCGGTGAGTTCGGGGGCGAACGCCGGGTCGGTGACGACGGTGCGGTGGAAGGGGATGGCGGTGGCCATGCCCTCGACGGTGAACTCGTTCAGTGCGCGGGCGGCGCGCTGGAGGGCCTGTTCGCGGGTGGCGCCGGTGATGATGAGTTTGGCGAGGAGGGAGTCCCAGGCGGGGCCGATGACGCTGCCGGATTCGACGCCGGCGTCGAGGCGGACGCCGGGGCCGGCGGGGGCGTCGAAGCGGGTGACGGTGCCGGGGGCGGGCAGGAAGTTGCGGCCGGGGTCCTCGCCGTTGATGCGGAACTCGAAGGAGTGGCCGCGCACGGCGGGGTCGTCGTAGCCGAGTTCCTCGCCGTCGGCGATGCGGAACATCTCGCGGACCAGGTCGAGGCCGGTGACTTCTTCGGTGACGGGGTGTTCGACCTGGAGGCGGGTGTTGACCTCCAGGAAGGAGATGGTGCCGTCCTGGCCGACGAGGAACTCGCAGGTGCCTGCGCCTTCGTAGCCGGCTTCCTTGAGGATGGCCTTGGAGGCGCGGTAGAGCTCGGCGTTCTGCTCGTCGGAGAGGAAGGGTGCGGGGGCTTCCTCGACGAGCTTCTGGTGACGGCGCTGGAGGGAGCAGTCGCGGGTGGAGACCACGACCACATTGCCGTGCTTGTCGGCCAGGCACTGGGTTTCGACGTGGCGGGGGCGGTCGAGGTAGCGCTCGACGAAGCATTCGCCGCGGCCGAAGGCGGCGACGGCTTCGCGGACGGCGGAGTCGTAGAGCTCGGGGACTTCTTCGAGGGTGCGGGCGACCTTGAGGCCGCGGCCGCCGCCGCCGAAGGCTGCCTTGATGGCGATGGGCAGGCCGTGTTCCTTGGCGAAGGCGACGACCTCGTCGGAGCCGGAGACCGGGTCGGGGGTGCCGGCGACCAGCGGCGCACCGGCGCGCTGGGCGATGTGGCGGGCGGCGACCTTGTCGCCGAGGTCGCGGATGGCGTGCGGGGGCGGGCCGATCCAGGTCAGGCCGGCGTCGAGGACGGCCTGGGCGAATTCGGCGTTCTCGGACAGGAAGCCGTAGCCGGGGTGGATGGCGTCGGCGCCGGAGTCGGCGGCGGCCTGGAGAACCTTGGCGATGTCGAGGTAGCTGGAGGCCGGGGTGTCACCGCCCAGCGCGTAGGCCTCGTCCGCCGCGCGGACATGCAGGGCGTCGCGGTCCGGGTCGGCGTAGACAGCCACACTCCCGATCCCCGCGTCCCGGCAGGCACGGGCAACCCGGACGGCGATCTCGCCACGGTT
>NZ_LGKG01000007.1 GCF_001294335.1 Streptomyces chattanoogensis | reverse complement strand
TTCGACAGCGCCGCAGGATCGGCCTGGCCGGTGATGACCGCGTTCGGGCTGGATCTGGCGGCGGTGCGCGCGTCCGGCACCGTACCCCCCGTCCTGCGCGCCCTCGCCGGGCCGGTCAGGCGCCAGGCGACGGCCACCGTGACCGCCGAACGCTCATGGGCCGAGCGGCTGGCCGAGCTTCCCCCGGCCGACCGGGAGCGGTCCGCGGTCGAGGAGATCCGCCGCCAGGTCGCCCTGGTCCTCGGGCACGGCAGCGGCAGCGACATACCGGTGTCCGTGGCGTTCAAGGACCTGGGCTTCGACTCCCTCACGGCCGTCGAGCTGCGCAACCGCCTCCAGACCGGCACCGGCCTCCGGCTGCCCCCCACCCTCGTCTTCAACCAGCCCAACCCGGCGGCCCTGGCCTCCCACCTGATCACGGAACTGTTCCCGGACCAGGCCACGCCGACCACCGACCCGACCGAGGCCGCCCTGCAAGCGGCCCTCGCACAGACCCCGTTGGCGCGGTTCGCCGACGCCGGCGTCCTGGACACGCTCCTGACACTGACCGGGCTGTCCGCGGCCGCGCCCGCCCGCGAGGAGACCGGGGCGATCGACGACCTCGACACCGACAGCCTCATCGCGCTGGCCCTCAACACCCCCGAGTCCTGAGCCCGGACCCCGGTCACCGGCGACCCCGAGTCCCGGTCACCGGCGACCCGAGCCCTGATCACCTGCGAAATGTGGAGCAAGAAATGACGACGTCCGACAACCGGCTTGTCGATGCACTGCGCACGTCGCTGAAGGAGACGGAACGGCTCAGGCAGCAGAACCACAAGCTGATCTCCGCCGCGAGCGAGCCGATCGCGATCGTGGGCATGGCGTGCCGGTTCCCGGGTGGTGTGGGGTCGCCGGAGGAGCTGTGGCGGCTGGTGTCCGAGGGCGTCGACGGGATGTCGGCGTTTCCCGAGGACCGCGGCTGGGACGTGGAGGGCCTCTACGACCCCGACCCGGACCGCCCGGGTACGACGTACGTCCGCGAGGGCGGCTTCCTCGCCGACGCCGGCGGCTTCGACCCGGCATTCTTCGGGATCTCACCGCGTGAGGCGGTGGCGATGGACCCGCAGCAGCGGCTCGTCCTGGAGGTGTCCTGGGAGGCCCTGGAACGCGCCTGCCTCGACCCCGGCAGCCTCCAGGGTTCGGCGACCGGCGTCTTTCTGGGCGTGATCGACAATGCTTATACCAAGCGGATCCAGTCCGTCCCCGACGACATCGAACCCTTCCTGGGCAACGGCGGCACCAGCAGCGTCGTCTCCGGCCGGGTGGCCTACTCGTTCGGGCTGGAGGGCCCGGCGGTGAGCGTGGACACGGCCTGCTCCTCCTCGCTCACCGCGCTGCATCTGGCGGTCCAGTCGCTGCGCCGGGGCGAATGCACCATGGCCCTGGCCGGCGGTGTCACGATCATGGCGCATCCGGACGACTTCGTGGACTTCTCGCGGCAGCGCGGGCTGGCGACGGACGGCCGGTGCAAGGCGTTCGCGGCCGCCGCGGACGGTACGGGCTGGTCCGAGGGCGTGGGCGTGCTCGTGGTGGAGCGGCTGTCGGACGCCGAGCGTCTCGGGCACCGCGTGCTGGCCGTCGTCCGCGGCACCGCGGTGAACCAGGACGGTGCGTCGAACGGTCTGACCGCGCCGAACGGCCCGTCGCAGGAACGGGTGATCAAGGCGGCGTTGGCCGACGCCCGGCTGGCCGCGCAGGACGTCGACGCCGTCGAGGCGCATGGCACCGGTACGACGCTGGGCGATCCGATCGAGGCGCAGGCGCTGCTGGCCACGTATGGCCGGGGCAGGTCGCCCGAACGCCCGCTGTGGCTGGG
>NZ_LGKG01000006.1 GCF_001294335.1 Streptomyces chattanoogensis | reverse complement strand
CAGGTAGATGGTGGCGGTCTTCTCGTAGCGGGTGGCGATTCCTCGCCACTGTTTGAGGCGGTTGATGCACCGCTCGACGGTGTTGCGCTGCGTCGCAGCCGGTGCCCACGTTGGTCCGCCGGGACCGGGATCACCGCCCGGATGCCGCGCTTGCGCAGGTGGTCGCGGATCGCGCGTGACGAGTACGCCTAATGGGCAGCGAAGGCCGGCGAGAGCAGACCTTCGCGGGCGTGAGCCGAGCCTTTGAGTATGCCCGGGCCTGAGAGTCCTGTTGACAAGACGAGGCAGGCTCGCGCTCGGCAGTGTGGGCATGAAGCGTGCGGAACCCGGTGGCGTTTTGTCGGCATGGGCATGGAAACGGTCCTGTTGCTGCGGGCCGGTCCATCAGCGGCTGCCGGGCGGTTTGCTGTCTGTAGTCCGAGCCGGTTGTGCGGATCACCTCTCAGCTCTGCCTTGAGCTTTCAGCTCCGACGCGGACCGAGGGCCGTATGGCTCGCTGGGGTTGCGAACGGCTGGTGGGATGACGTGCCTTGAGCACTTCCATTAGGGAGCACGCGCACCCTGCACAGGCTCTGACCTGGGAAAAGAGTCGCGACAAAGGAGGACCGGATGGAGATTACCGGGTTACCGACGCCAGTGTTCTGTGGCGTGGACTGGGCCGAAGATCACCACGACATTGCGTTGATCGACGCGGGCGGAAAGCAACTCGCCAAGGCGCGGATCAGCGACGATGCAGCAGGGTTTGCCCAGTTCATAGCCCTGTTGACCGAGCATGGCGATAGCGAGGACGCCCCGATCCCGGTGGCGATCGAGACGAGTCGCGGCCTGCTCGTCGCCTGCCTGCGGGCCACCGGCCGGCCGGTCTACTCGATCAACCCACTGGCCGTCGCCCGCTACCGAGACCGCCACTCCGTCGCCCGCAAGAAGTCGGACGCCGTCGACGCCGCGGCCCTGGCCAACATCCTGCGAACCGACATGGCCGCCCACCGCCCGCTGCCGAAGGACTCAGAGCTCGTCCAGGCCATCGCCGTGCTCGCCCGGGCCCAACAAGACGCCGTCTGGGCCCGCGGCCAGGCCCACAACAAGCTTCGCTCCCAGCTCAGAGAGTTCTATCCGGCGATCCTCGACGCCTTCGCCCAGCACAAGCACGGACTGTGTTCAAGGGAAGCCCGCAGCATCCTGACCGCAGCACCGACCCCCACAATGGCTGCGAAGCTGACACGGCGACGCCTGCAGTCACTGCTCAAGCAGGCCGGCCGGGTCCGCGGCATCCCGGCCGAAGCCGAACGGCTCCACGAGGTCTTCAAACGCGACTACCTCCACCAGCTCCCGCGGGTCGAGGCGGCTCTCGGACATCAGACCTCCGCTCTACTCCGGCAGCTGAACACCGCCTGCGACAACGCCGACCAGCTCGAAGAAGCCGTCACGCAAGCCTTCGACGAGCATCCGGATGCACCCGTGATCCGCAGCTTTCCGGGTCTCGCCGCACTTACCGGCGCCCGGGTCCTGGCGGAGATCGGCGACGACCGGGCCCGATTCGCCAACGCCGGGTCCCTGAAGGCCTACGCGGGAAGCGCCCCGGTCACCAGAGCCAGCGGCAAAAGCTGCAAGGTCATGAGCCGGAAGGTCAAGAACCAGCGGCTGGCTGCCGTCGGATACGTCTGGGCCTTCGTCTCTCTCACCAAGTCACCAGGCGCCAGAGCCCACTACGACCGCCGACGAGCAGCCGGCGACCGTCACGTCGCAGCACAGCGGAACCTCTTCAACCGCTTCATGGGCATGCTGTTCCACTGCCTCCCTTGTCCGCCAAGACCACGTCCGGACGGGTCCGTGGCCTTCCGCGGCGGCGGGGAACACGCAAGCGGGCCATCACCTCGGTGAAAGCGGGTGCGTCACCGGCCTGCCCGGCAGTGAGAACGAAGGCAAGTCCTCATCGGCGTCGGCCTGAGCCATCAGCGCGGTGAAAACACGCTCCCACGTGCCGTCCAGGGCCCACATCCGCAGCCGGTTGTAGACGCCCCGCCAGTTCCCGTACTTCTCCGGCAGGTGGACCCACTGCGTTCCGGTCTGGAACTTGAAGGCGATCGCGTCGATCACCTCCCGATGGTCACGCCAGCGGCCACCCCGCTTCGGCGTCCGGTCGGGGAGCAACGGCTCGATTCGCCTCCACTGCACATCAGTTAACGGCATACCCAGACCAACGACCGACTGATCCAAACGAAACTGCCTAG
>NZ_LGKG01000005.1 GCF_001294335.1 Streptomyces chattanoogensis | reverse complement strand
CGCCAGCCGGTCCGACCGCGCCCCCACCTCCCGATACGACAGCCCGTCCACCGCCACCGCATCCGGCTGCAACCCCACCCACACCCCAAACCGCCCGGGAAGTGGGAGATCCGAAGGCTCGAGTGCCGCTCCCCGGCCTCTCTCCCAGAGGCGTTCGTGAGCGTTCGTCGAGCCCGGAAAACTGGATGAAGCTTCGCTCTGCATTACCTCACCCATCATGGCTGTCGATTCGGTAATCGCTTTGGAGGCGTGGGCGATCAAGAGGCTATGCAGGGTTTTCAAGGGCTGTCAAGATTCACATCTGATGGAGTTTGGAAAGGCGAGAGAGTCGTGGTCGTGGCACTTTCGTGACGCCTCGGATGAATTCTTCGAATATTCGCCTGGGCGGCTGGCCGGCACGGTCGCAGCTCGGCCTGCTGCGGCTCACCCGGCGTCGGCATCGGATCCAACTCCCCACCAGGTGGCGTGGGTTGGGTCCCAAAACAAACCGTCCGGAAGGCTGGACGCGGGGCCGGAGGTTGAAAAATTGACTGTTGACGACGGGGTACCCGCATGTCAAGATCGAGTTTGGCAACAGCGTGGTCGGCAATTCCCGGCCAGTGTTTTAGCGAAGGCCCGGCCTTCCTTGTGTGCGTTCAATCCTCGTCCAGTTGATAGTGCCGGGACTGCTGTTTCCGCTTCCCGGCTGTCAGTCCTTGAATATTCAGGCCTTGGGTCCTGTCTCGGGGGAGCTGTACCTGTTCAGGTGCAGCCAGGTCGCCAATGGAGGAATTGTGATGTCCGGTTCGGAAAACGCCGGGAATCCCACAGGATTCGACCGGGAGAACGTGGCCGGCGAGGCCATGCGCCAAGAGATATTCCGCATCTGGGCCGAGGCCTTCGAAGGCGGCGGCGACCCGGAGCTGAGCTTCCTCGCCAACGGTGGCGACTCCTTCCAGGCGGTCGTGCTCGCCGGCACGCTGTTCGAAGCCACCGGCCGTGAGGTGGACTACTTCGACCTGCTGGAGGCGGACGGAGCGGACACCGTCCACCGGCTGGTCATGACCGCGGCCAACGAGCACTGATCGCCCGATGGCCCTCCACCCCGCGGCACAGGTGCCCGCGCCCTCCGGCGGCGCCCTGCCCCGCCATGAGCTGACGGCCCATCAGGCCGACCTCTACATCGCGGACCAGGCGGCTGATCACTCGGCCGCCTACCATGCCGCCGTCATCTACCGCGTCACCGGCAGTCTCGACGGGAGAGCGCTGCGGCGGCGCTTCGTGCAGCTCCTGGCGGACCACCCCATGCTCGCGTCGAGGGTGGTCGAGGGAGACAACGGCTGGTACTTCGAGCCCGCGGACATCGCCCCCGAGCTGCACGTCGTGACGGTGCCGGTCGCACCCGACGGAGACCGGGCCCGCCGACGCGTACGCAACGAGTGTCTGCGGCCCCTGGATCCGATGCGCGGCCCCCTGATACGGGCCGTGCTGCTGCGCTACTCGGACGAGGTCGCCGATCTGATCGTGGCGGCGCACCATCTCGTGGTGGACGAGCAGTCCTTCTCGGTGCTGATCCGCCGCCTGGTGGCCGGTGAGGAGCACACCCCGCGGGAAACCTACGCGGAGTGGGCGGAGCGGACCCGCACCGTGTTGCCCGCCCGCCTCGACCGGGCGTCGGCGATCCGCGCAGAGCTGGGGAGGTCCGACCTCGCACCGTCCCTCGACTGGGCCGACGACACCTCCGAGGCGGCAGGCTCGGGTGGCGGCACGGCCGAGCTGAGGGTACCTGCAGGGGTCTGGAGCGAGGTGCGCCGGCACTGCGCCGAACTCCAGGTCACCCCTTATGCGTTCGCTCTCGCGGCGGCCGGGCTCGTATTAGGCCGCAACGCGCGCGTGCCACGTCCCGTGCTGGGCGCCACGGTCTCCCGCCGCTTGCCGAGGCACGCGGCCACCATCGGCTACTTCAACAGCACGGTGCTCATCCCGGTGGACCTGGACGGGGCGTCCACGGTCGCCGAGCACCTGCGGCGGGTGCATGACCGCAGCATGCAGGCCTACCGGGACGCGGACCTGCCGCTCTCCACGGTGCTGCCGGAGTCCGCGGCCGGGGCGCCACGGCTCGTGGTCGTACCCAGCTCACCTGCGCCTGAGGTGACCACCTCCTCGGCGCGCTGCACTCCGCGGGATGACATCGATCTGGGGGCGGCGCAGTTCCCACTGGCTCTGTATCTGCGGCAGTGCCCGGACGGGAGCCACCACGGCGTACTGCGCTTCCAGCGCGAGGTGGTGACGGAGTCCGCCGCCGAACGGTTCTGCCGTCAGCTGGAGTGGGTGATTGCCTGCTTCGCGGACGACCCCACCGTCTCACTCTCCGACGTGAACACCGTGCCGGCCGCCGACATGCGGCGGCTGTCGGCGGCCGATGCCCCCGCCCTGCCGGTCTCCAGGGGCTCCGGAGGTATCCCCGGGCGGTTTGGGGTGTGGGTGGGGTTGCAGCCGGATGCGGTGGCGGTGGACGGGCTGTCGTATCGGGAGGTGGGGGCGCGGTCGGACCGGCTGGCG
>NZ_LGKG01000004.1 GCF_001294335.1 Streptomyces chattanoogensis | reverse complement strand
GGTGGGCGGTGGGTGGTGGGTGGGCCTTCGACCAGGCCTGTTCGATGGGTTGGTGACGGGATGGGGTGACGGGATGGGGGAATGGGATGGGAGGACGGGATGGGGCGTCGATCGTCTGGAGGGGTGCGCTGTGGTCTCCGGGTGGGGACCGGTCGGCGGCGCACTCAGCGGAGCAACGGCGGTCGGCTCCGGCGAGAGAGTGGCAGCAGACTGTGATCCTATTTAACCGTCTGCGATCCACCGTCAGAAAGGTTGAGCTATGCGCACCCGTCGCCCCGCTGGTCTCCGGGCCGTAGCCGTCGGTCTGGCTGCGGCCGCCTGCATGCTGGGCACCCCCGCCCTGAGCGCCGCAGCCACCCTGAGCAGCGCACCCACCTCTCCGCCCCGGGCCGCCACACAGCCACCGGCCAACGCCGACCACATCGCCATGCTCAAGCGCAGCGTGGGGGAGTGGAACAACTGGCGCAAGGCGCATCCGGGCGTCAGGCCGGCCCTCTCCGGCGCCGACTTCTACCACGGCGACCTCCGCCGCGCCGACCTGTCCGGCGCCGACCTCCGCGGCGCCAACCTCTCCGGTGCCGACCTCCAGGGCGCCGACCTCTCCGGTGCCGACCTCTCCGGCGGCCTCCTCGTCGAAGCCGATCTCACCCAGGCCGATCTCACCCACACCAACCTTTCCGGCGCCTACCTCAGCGGTGCCAGGCTCGGCGGTGCCAAGCTTGGCTGCCGGGACAACGCGGTGTGCAAGGGCTGATGCCTGCCGGGCATGGCACTTCGCGGCTAGCGGAGTGCCATGTCTGCCCAACACCGGGCGTTCCCAGGGGCCTTGAGCCTCATGACGAGCAAGCGGTAAGGACGCTCGGTCCACCACGGTGTTGAGCTCGGCGTATCAGCGCGGATAGGCGGGTGCGAGGGCCGAGACCATCATCCGCCGCGCCGTTCCGCTGCCATCCGCCGGTACGGTCCACAGGTCCGAGCCGTAGTCGCCGGGGAGGGAGTAGACCAGCGTGGAGTTGTCGGACCACAGGGCCTGGTCGTCGATGTTGCGCCGTTCGGCGGTGCGGGTCTCCTTCATGCTGCGCAGATCGAGGACGTACAGCCGCCAGGGGGCGTCGGGGGAGGCGTGGGGGACGCGTTTCTTGTAGGCGAGGCGGGTGCCGTCGGGGGAGAGGGACGGGCATTCGACGTTGCGGTGCAAGGTGGTCAGGGAGCGGGCGGCGACGTCGCCCTGCACGAGGTAGGTCTGGCCGCCGGTTGCCAGGGTGGCGTAGAAGCGGGTGTCGTCGGCGAAGGTGACGCCCCAGATGTTGATGTCGGAGGCGCGGTACGGGCGGCCGTCCTTGGTGACGGCGAAGGACTCGAGGTTGTCGTCGATCGCCCAGGTGCGGGTGTCCACGATGGCGGTGCGGGTGGAGAACTTGGTGCCCGCATAGGAGTCTCCGCTGACGAAGACGGTCCAGGCGACGAGGTGGCCGGACGGTGAGACCCGGGCGCGGGTGGGGATCCCGGCGGCCGGGAAGCGGTGCCGTTCGCGCAGGTGGGCGTCGAGGACGACGGCCCGGTAGGTGTCCTGCAGCGCCTGGTGCTCGGCCTGCAGGCAGATGCCGGTGCCGGCGGCCGCGTGGAAGCGCAGGCATTTGACGCCGGACACGGTTCGCGGCCCGTTCGGCCGGTCGGCGGCCACGGTGGCGATCTCGTCGCGGTGCGGGCCCCAGGCGAGGTTGCGGACCAGCAGCTGACGGCCGCCGGGGGGCGGCCGGAGCGAGACCGTGCCGGTCCGGACGGGCGGGCCGCCCGCCTGTTCCTGGTCCCGTCGGCCGGACCGGTCGGCGGCGCGCAGCACCGCGGCGGCGCCGGCCGTCCCCAGGAGGAGGACGGCGATCAGGAGGATCGTCAGGCGGGCGGTTCGCGTCATACGGGTACTCCTCACTGCGCGTGATGGGGGTCATCCGGGTGAGCGGCCGGTGGGGGAGTGGCCGGCCGTTGCTCGTCGGCGGTGCGGAGGACGATCGAGGCCACCACGGCGCTGACGGCCAGCGCGGCGGTGGTGACCGACAGCGCGTTCCGGCCGCCCCACAGGCTCCAGGCGGCGCCGAAGGCGAGCGAGCACAGGAACCGGGCCAGTGCCTGGCCGGTGCCCACCAGTGCCTGGCCGGCGCCCTGGTGCTCCGGCGGAACGGCCGCGGCGGTGGCCGCCGCGAGCACCCCGTCGGTGGCTGCGTAGAAGGTGCCGTGCAGCACCAGGACGGCGACCACGACCGGGGCACCGCGCAGCGGGGAGAGCACCAGCCCGTAGCCGAGAAGCAGGACGCCGTGACCGGCCAGGAAGAGCCGGCGGCGGCCGATACGGTCGGCGAGCGCGCCCAGCGGGACGGCGAGCAGCAGGAACACGGCGGCGGTGCCGAGGGGCAGCAGCGGGAACAGGTGGGCGGGCAGCCGCAGTTCGCGCTGGAGCAGCAGGTAGAGGAAGGAGTCGCTCACGGTGGTGAGCCCGAGCAGGGCGGCGCACAGGGTGAGCCGGCGCAGCCCGGGACGGCGCAGCAG
>NZ_LGKG01000003.1 GCF_001294335.1 Streptomyces chattanoogensis | reverse complement strand
ACGCGGCACCGTCAACACCAACTTCCCCACATGCCGCGCCCGGCTCATAAACCGAAACGCCTCGGCGGCACGCCGCACATCCCACGCCAGCACCGGCATGTGCCGCAGGGCTCCGTGCGCGAAGAGGTCCGCGATCTCGGCGAGGATCTCCTGGGTACGGGCGAGGGCGAAGTCGGGCAGGTTGTAGGCGGCGTAGCGGACACCGGCGTACTGCGCGGCGATCTCCTGCGGATCGCGGATGTCGGTCTTGCCCATCTCCAGGAAGTGACCGCCGCGGGGCAGCAGCCGCAGCGAGGCCTCGATGAACTCTCCGGCGAGGGAGTTGAGGATGACATCGACGCCCTCGCCGTCCGTGACGGCGAGGAACTTCTCCGCGAAGTCCAGATCCCGCGACGAAGCGATGTGGTCATCGGCGAGCCCCAGCGACCGCAGCACGTCCCACTTCCCCGGACTCGCCGTCGCGAACACCTCACAGCCCCAGTGGCGCGCCAGCTGGATCGCGGCGATGCCGACACCGCCCGCACCGGCGTGGACCAGCACCCGCTGCCCCGCCCGGACGTGTGCCAGGTCGACCAGGCCGTACAGCGCGGTGGTGTACACGACCGGGACCGATGCCGCCTCGGCGAACGTCCAGCCGTCCGGCAGTGGGACCAGATAGCCGCGGTCGGTGGTCGCCACCGGACCGAAGGCGGCGGTGAAGAGGCCGGTGACCCGGTCGCCCACGGCAAGGTCGGTGACTGCGGGACCGACCTCCGTCACGACGCCGGCGGCCTCGCCGCCCATGACCTCGTCGACCTGCACCATGCCGAGCGCGGCGACGACGTCCCGGAAGTTGATTCCCGCGGCCCGGACCGCGACCCGGACCTCCCGGTCACCGAGCGGTGCCTGCTGGTCCGGTGCCGGTGTGAGGGTGAGGTTCTCGAGGGTTCCCTCGCCGGACGTGTCGAGGCGCCACGGCCCGTCGGCCGGCGGGACCAGGGCGTCCTGGGCGGCGGCCCGGACCAGGCGGCGGCAGCGCGCCGTCCCGGTACGGACGACGAGTTCGGCCTCGCCGCTCGCCAGGGCCGCCGGAACGGTCCGGGCGGACGCGTCGAGGTCATCGATGTCGAGCAGGACGAACCGGTCGGGGTTCTCCGACTGAGCGGACCGGATCAGCCCGGTGACGGGGGACTGGGCGAGGTCACCGATCCGTTCGCCCGGCTCGGCGGACACCGCGCCGTGCGTGACGAGCACCAGTTTCGCGGCGGCGAACCGCTCGTCCGCCAGCCACGCCTGAACCAGTTCCAGGGTCTCCCGCAGGGTGGTGTGCACCCCGGTCACCAGGTCGGCGGCGGACGGCGGCGGCGCGGCCGTGAACACCACGTCCGGTACGTCACCTGCCTCACCGAGCTCGGTGAGAGCGGCGTACCGGGCGGCACCCGGGACATCGAACGGAAGCGCATCGCCGAGCACCGCCGCCGACGGCCACGCGGTCTCGTCCGCCTCCTCCGCCGAGGGCAGCGCGGTCCACTGCACCCGGTACAGCGAGTCGGGCTGCGCGGGCGCCGCCGTCAGCTGCCCCGCCGAGAACGGCCGCAGCGTCAGCTCGTCCACGACCGCTACCAACGCGCCCTTGGCATCCGCGAGGTGAAGGCCGTAGGCATCCGTGTCGTGCCGCGAGATCCGTACCCGCAGCAGCGATGCGCCGCCGGCGTGCAGCGAGACGCCGCGCCAGGCGAAGGGCAGTGCCAGCCGGCCGGCGTCGACGACCCCGAGGGCGTGCAGCGCCGCGTCGAACAGGGCGGGGTGCAGTCCGAAGGCTGCCGCATCACCCGCCGCGCCGCCGGTCGCACCGCCGGTCGCGTCGTCGGGCAGTGCGACTTCGGCGTAGAGGTCGTCCCCCAGGCGCCAGGCATCGCGCAGTCCGCGGAATGTCGCACCGTATCCGTAGCCTTCGGCGGCAAGCCGGTCGTAGTGACCGTCGAGGTCCACCCGCTCGGCACCGGCGGGCGGCCAGACACCCAGGTCGGACATCGGTGCCTGGGTTCCCAGCGCCAGGATGCCCGTCGCATGGCAGGTCCAGTCGTGGTCGTCCCGCACCCGGGAGTGGACGGTGATCTCGCGTCGGCCGGTCTCGTCCGCCGCACCGACGACCACCCGCAGCGCGACACCGTCCCGCTCGGGAAGGACCAGCGGCGCCGTCAGCGTGAGTTCCTCGACCTGACCGCACCCCACCTCGTCCGCGGCCCGTACGGCCAGCTCCACGAACGCGGTACCGGGCAGGAGCGCCGACCCGAGCACCGCATGCTCGGCGAGCCACGGCTGGGACCGCAGCGAGAGCCGCCCGGTCAGCACGACGCCTTCGGCACCGGGCAGTTACGGTGCCAGTACGCCGCATCCATGATGGACGTGTCCAGCCAGTCACCCGTCACCGTCGACATCAACGGCACACGGGACTCGCGAGGCTCGATCGAGCCCAGAACCTCCAGCAGCTCATCGCGGAGGACATCCACCTGCGCGGAGTGGGAGGCGTAATCCACGGCAATACGCCGCGCCCGGACATCATCCGCCTCACACGCAGCCATCAACTCGTCCAGCGCACCCGGCTCACCCGAGACGACCACCGAAGCAGGGCCGTTCACCGCGGCGACGGATATCGCCTCGCCCCAGGCAGCGATCCGCTCCCGGACCGCCTCCACACCCAGCGCAACCGACACC
>NZ_LGKG01000002.1 GCF_001294335.1 Streptomyces chattanoogensis | reverse complement strand
GGCGGTACGACGCCAGTTCGCCCGGCGGCCTCCAGGTCTGGCCCACCAAGAAGCAGGGCCTGTGGGACTTCCCGCTCCAGTCCATACCGTTCGCCGGCCGCCCCCTCGGAGTCCTCTCGATGGACTACAACATGATGTTCAACCAGTCCAAGAACTCCACCAAGGCCCCGCCCGCCAACTACCCGGGCTGGCGCAAGCAGGCCGCCGACGCCTACATCGCCGGCTTCCAGCGGGCCTACGAGACCAACCGCGCGCCCCTCTTCATCGGCAACCACTTCGAGCAGTGGAACGGCGGCATCTACATGGACGCCGTCGAGGAGACCATCAAGCACATCGCCGATGAGAAGCGCAAGGACGTCCGCCTGGTCTCCTTCCGCCAGCTTTGCGACTGGCTCGACGCCCAGGACCCGAACGTCCTCGCCGACCTGCGACGACTCGGGGTCGGACAGAAGTTCACCGGACGCGGCTGACAGGACCGGCGCGTGGTCCGGGTGCGTGGTCTGCCGGTGTGGGCCCAGCCCCCGGTGCCGGTCACCGCGGCAGTCGGCACCGGGGGCCGTCGCGCCGCCTCACCTCCAGGCGGGTCTCGAGTGGGTCACGGTGCGGCGCGGAAGGGGCCGGTGACCTCGTAGGTGATGCCGCCCGAGGAGCTGCCGGACGTGCCGCGCCGGCTGGAGAAGTACAGCCGTGTGCCGTCGGGGGAGAAGGCCGGTCCGGTGATCTCCGAGCTGGACTGGCCGGTGATCCGCAGGAACGGCGCGACGATGTCGTCCGGAGTGATGAGGCAGATCTCCATGTTGCCGCCGTCCTCGGCGACGAACAGGTCGCCCGGAGGAGGAGCCGGTGACGTTGTCGACGCCGGTCAGCGGGGCCGGGCCCGGTTGACCAGGTTGTCGTCGTAGGCCAGCTCGTAGGTGCTGTTCGTCAGGTTGAGCTGCCAGACGCGATTGTCGCCCTTGGTGGTGAACCAGACGGTGTCGCCGGCGTAGTGGCAGCCCTCACCGCCGTTGAACCGCTTCGCGCCCGAGACCTGGTTGCGGGTCGCGGTGGGAGAGCCGTCGGGGTCCGGCACGGCGCCCCAGGTGAACGAGCCTGAGGTGCCGGTTCCGGCCTTCAGGACCTGGAGCGTTCCGGAGGACAGGTTGCCCCATGTGGTCGGGATGAACCGGTAGAAGCAGCCGTCGGTTTCGTCCTCGGTCAGGTAGATCACCTGGCGCCCCGGGTCGGCGGCGGCCGCCTCGTGCTTGAACTTGCCCAGGGCATCGCGTCGTATGGCGGCGTCCACGCCCCACGGGTCGGTCTCGTAGACGGAGCCGAGGGAGACCTCTTCGCAGGAGAGCCAGGTGTTCCAGGGGGTGGCGCCGCCCGCACAGTTCTGCCGGGTGTTGGAAAGGATCTGGTAGGCGGCGGTGACTGTGACCGAGGAGTTGAGCTTGACGGCGCTGACCTTGCCGCCGGGGTTGACCTCCGAGTTGGACACATAGATCCAGCCGGCGCCGTCGGCGAAGCAGGCACCGCCGTCGGGGGCGTTGTGCCAGGTGTAGGAGGTGCCGGAGACGACCTGGCCGGAGCGGGCGATGACCCGGCTGGTGAAGCCGCCGGGCAGCTGGATGCCGTTGGCGTCGGCGGAGCCCAGCGCACCGTACGGGCCGGGGCCGTCATGCACGCACCAAATGAACGACTGGGAAACCCTCCGGGTCCCACTGGGCTATCCGGGGTGGGCGTCGTTCGCGAGTGGCTCGCGGACGCCGGGTATGCGACCGTCGCGACGGGCGCCTCGTCGCGCACGGACGAGGGCCTCCTGCACCGGCTGCGGCGGCTGCTACTGCGCGCCCCAGCGCGTCAGAAGGCCCTCACCTCGTTCAAGCACCATCAAGGCATGTCACCCGTCACCACGTCCGGGGGCGGCACGCCGAACGGCTACTTCGCGTGCTGCACCCCTGCCGCGATCTTCTTGGTCAGATCGAGGCCTGCGGCGCCCATGTCGCCGGACTGGACGCTGTAGAAGGTGGTGATGACGACGTTCCCGACCCGAGTGGCCACCAGCGTCGTGCCACCCTCCCACTCAGGTGCGGAGAGGACGGCCTTGAGGGTCTGGTCGCCGACCTTCGGCACCGTCGTGGTCTTGACCTTGACGGAGGCCGTGGTGCCGTTGGAGGTGTCCTTGAAGCTCGCGCAGTGCGTGAGCACCTTCTCGAGGCGCTTCATGACGGTTTGCGCGTCCGTGTCCCTGTAACTGTCGACCTCCTCGTTGAACTCCTCCTGGGAGGCGTTCACGAAGTCGGCCTGGGCGAAGGAGGCGCTGGGGACGCCGCTGGTCTCGATCCAGGCACTGGCCTCCAACTTCGGACAAGCGCCGGCCAAATCGAGGGCCTTGCTCGACGAAGGGGCCTGGAGGGCCTTACCCGTGTCGCGCGTGGCGTGCGGGTCCGCGTGGTAGCCCTTGGGGAGGACCCCGACCGGAAGAAGCAGGGACTTCAGCCGGGTGCCGTTCAGCAGGTCGGCCTTCGGGGCACCCGCTTTGGGACTGGCTGACGGTGCGGATTTGCCGCCGGCGTCGCCGGAGGAGCACGCGGTGAGGGCGAACGGGAGCACGGCGGTCGTGGCGACCGTCACCAAGGCACGACGAAGCTTCATGAAGCCTTCTTCTGTCAGAACGAAATCAGCAAGTACAGACGAGAGGCCGTCGCGGTATGGGGGTGCGCGGTGCGGCAGGCGCTGATCGTAAGGCCGTGCAGTCCTGACGCCGAGAGATGTGCCGCTGCCGGCCATGGGCGACCTGGTAAATCCAAGTGGAAGATTTTAGCCAAACAGGGCAGTTGCCCCCGGTTCTCGGGAATTTCCTATGGTGAGTATCACGCTGGAAACGCCAGTGGGGTCCTTGCGTAGGAATGGTCCTGTACCAGCCGGAACGCGCCGAATATCGGCGGTACCGTGGGGCGCCGTGCCAGTTCCACAGTCACAGTCACAGTCACAGTCACAGTCACAGTCACAGGCACCTCACCGGTCCCGGGCGGCGGAGAACCGTGGTGTGATGGCGTCGTGAGCCGCGCCGCAGAAGAGACCAACCGCCGCATGCTTCGGGCGCGGGATGCGATGGACCGTGACTACGCGCAGCCGCTGGACGTCCCGGCCCTGGCCCGGATCGCGCATGTGTCGGAGGCGCACTTCACCCGCACCTTCCGTGCCACGTTCGGTGAGACCCCGCACCGCTACCTGCAGCGGCGCCGTGTCGAGCGGGCGATGTTCCTGCTACGGGAGACCGACCGCAGCGTGACGGACATCTGCTTCGAGGTCGGCTTCGGCAGCCCGGGAACCTTCAGCCGGACGTTCCGCGACATCGTCGGCCGCGCGCCGAGGACGTACCGCAAGGAAGCCAGGCAAGCGGCAGCCGTGGGCGTACCGACGTGCTTCACGATGGCGTGGACGCGGCCGAGCGCCTGACCGCCCCGCCTGACCGCCCCCCGCTCTGCCCCTGCCCTGCCCCTCCGCACGGCCCGTACCGTCCGTCGACTGAGCAGTTTTGGATAAGTTTCCGCCGGGCTTGCCCAGTAGCGTGAGACCCATGTTCAACGCCATCACGCACTCGCAGATCTACGTCCTCGACCAGGACGAGGCCCTCGACTTCTACGTCGGCAAGCTTGGTCTGGAAGTCAACACCGACGTCGACCTGGGCTTCATGCGCTGGCTGACCGTCAACGTCCCCGGCCACCCGGAGCGCGAGATCCTGCTGGAGAAGCCGGGTCCGCCGGCGATGTCCGAGGAGACGGCGCAGCAGGTCCGCGAACTGGTGACCAAGGGCGCGATGGGCGGCTGGCTCATCTTCACCACGGACGACTGCCGCAAGACGTACGAGACGCTGCTGGCCCGGGGCGTCGAGTTCACCGAGGAACCCACCGACCGCCCGTACGGAACCGACTGCGGCCTCCGCGACCCCTTCGGCAACCGCATCCGCTTCACCCAGCCGAGGGCCTGAGGTCCGGCCCCGGCCCCGGCCCGTCATGGGTGCGGGTGGCTGATCCATTCGTGCCACTGGTTGGCGAGGATGAGGTCGGCCAGCCGCCGGTAGCCGCCGCTGCCGGGGTGGGCGCCGTCGCCGGCCATGGCTTCCCTGGTCCAGACGGGGTCGTTGGCCAGGGCCGGAGTCGTGCCGATGAACGGGACGAGCCGTGACCGGCAGAGGGCGGCCATCTCGTCGGCGATTTTCGAGGTGCGTCGCAGATGGTCTTCGCCTGCGTCGACAACGGGTGGCGGGCCCACCACCAGTGGGGCGATCCTCCGGCGCCGGCTCTCCTCCAGGATCGAGTCCAGGTTGTCCAGGCAGCGGGCCGGATCGACGCGGACCGAGCCGTTCTCCTCAATGGTGTCGTTGCTGCCGAAGGAGACGACCAGCCGGTTGTCGGCATCAGGCAGGATCCGGGGCTGGACCTCCTGCCAGCACCGACGCAGGACATCCTCGGATGTGTTGCGCCTGATGCCGAGGTTGAAGGCCGTGATGTCGCCGTGGGTGGCCGCGAGCACCCGGCCCACCCAGCCCCGGTACTCCGGGTCGCCAATCCCCTGGACGAAGGAGTCACCGATGAAGCAGACGCGTATGTCCCCTGTCATGGGGCCAACTTTACCGGCGGGCGAGCCCGACACCGGTCGCATCGCGGGGCGAAGGGTGGTGCCGTAGACGGCGAAATGCCGCGTGCCCGGTCCAGCTCAGGAGCAGGGCGTCCGTCGAGGAAGGGAAATTCGCCCGCGCCGTCATACGCGGTGAGACGCGTGGGGCGGGCCGGTCCGCCCCACGCACGGCAGCGGTGGTCAGCGTTGGTACGTGCCCACCAGCGTGCCGCTCGCCAACTCCTGGCCTTTCACCGCACGGTGCACGGCGTCGACCGTCGGCTTCCCGTGCAGGGAAACCGGCTCCGAAACGGCCCACAGGCGGAAGAAATAGCGGTGCACCCCGTGCCCTGGCGGAGGCATCGGACCGCCCCAGCCCACCCGGCCGAATCCGTTGGGCCATTCCTGGCCGCCCGGGGGCGCTTCCCCCTCCGCCACACCGGAACTCTCCGGGTCGATACCCGTGACCAGCCAGTGCAGGAACGACCCGCCCGGCGCGTCAGGGTCCTCGCAGAGCAGAACCAACTCCGACGCACCGTCGGGCACCGCCGTCCAGGTCAGCGGCGGCGAGACGTCGTCGCCCTCCCCGCTGAGGCGTCGAGGGATCGCCGCATGGTCGTTGAACGCCACACTCTTGAGCTCAATTCCCGTCATGCGCGCGGCCCTACCCCGTTCGGCCCGGCCGGCACCGGTCCAGGAGGACAGAGCACCCGATCGGCCGCGTACGCCGACCGGTGCGCCGGGAATCCTGTACGACGCACCCGATACGGAGCGCGAGAACGAGATGCCGACGAGAATTCTGCTCGAGGGACGCCCCGGTGTGGGCAAGACGACCGTTGTCCGCCGACTGGCCGCGCTGCTGCTTCACCGCAGGGCCATCGGCTTCACCACGGAGGAGATCCGGCAAGGCGGCACCCGGACCGGTTTCGCGTTGGAAACTCTGGACAGCGGTCTTCGGGCCGTCCTCGCCCATGTCGACCTTCCGGGTCCACCGCGGGTGGGCCGGTACGGCGTCGACGTGGGCGTCATGGAGCGGCTCGCCTTGCCGGCGCTCAGGTCAGCGGCAGCGGAACCGGCTCGTGGGGAGCTCGTGCTGATCGACGAGCTGGGGAGCATGGAGCTGGCATGCGCCGCGTTCCGGGACCTGATCCGGTGCCTGTTCACGTCGGACATCGACATCGTCGCCACCGTCCACGCGAAGAGTGCCCCGTTCACCGACGCCCTCAAGCGGCGCACCGACATCGAACTCGTCCAGGTGAACCGGGCGAACCGGGATGCCCTCCCCGGGGACCTGGCAGCCCGGTTCGAGAGCCCCTGACGACCGAGGGCCGCCACGGCGCTCAGTGCCCGGGCCGCTCGGACAGCAGCGCCAGCCGTCGACGGTATGTACGGAGATGCCGATCCGGCGCGCGGTTGCGGCGTAGGGGTGACCGTCGGCGATAAGGCGGAGCACCTGCTGTTCGCGGTGCGACAGCAGCGGATAGGACGAGGCTGTCGTGGTGAGGGGCGTGTTGTGCATGGCTGTTCTTCCTTGCCGGGCGGGGCACCGTGGCCGTGCTCATGGGGAGGAGTCGATAGGGAGGAGGCAATAAGGAGGAGTCAGCAGATGCCTTGCGGTCAGCACTTCTGCGCGGGCGCTTTCTACTGGCGTGCGTGAGTGGCGCGGGCCCGGCGGGACCGAGGGGAGCCTGGTTCCACCGGGGTGCGCACCGGATGTACACAGTTCCCTGACGTATCGTCAGCGCTTCTGCTGCTTGGCGCGCCGGTTGCGATGCGCCCGCCAGGCCGCCAGGCCGGCGAGAGCGACTGCCCCCATGCCGACCGGCGACATGAGGAATGCGCCCGCGCGGTCGAGGGAGAACCACGAGGTGGGGTCCTGCACCATCCGGCCCAGGTCGTCCGGCCTGGCAGGGGCGCCGTCACGGGCCGGGGCGCCGGGGTGTTGCCGGGAGCCCGATCCTCCGGAGGAACCCTGGGAGGAGCCGGCCTTGCCTCGGGAGTCGGCTTTGCCTGCGGAGCCGCCGCCTCCACTGCCGGACCGGTCGCCGCCGGCCGGGCCACTGTGTGCTGTGTCGCCGTCCCCGCCGCTTTGGCTCCCTGAGTTTCCTGAATGCCCTCCCGTGGTTCCGCCGCCGGCGGAACGGTTGTCGCCTGCTGAGGAAGCGCCAGAAGGGGGCCGGTTATCCGGCGTATCCGGCTCCGGAGCGGAGCAGGACGGAGAGGGGAGGGGAGGGGCAGTCTGTGGCGGGGCAACCCGACCCGGGAGCCTGATCGCCCGAAGTGCAGCTGCGTTGGCCGGGGGGGAACGGCTGCCCTGACCCCAACGGCCTATCAGATGTTGCGCTGCCTCACGCTGCCAGGCGTGATGGGTGCATGCAGCCAACGCCTCCTGTACAGGGCGACCGCTCCGTGCCGCCGGTTGAGCGGTCGCATTGGGTGGTGTTCGCCGGAATTCTTCTGATGTTGAGTGGCCTGTTCAACATCATCAATGGCTTCGTTGCCCTGATCGACCACGGGTATTACGCCACGACCGCCAACCACGGGAACCGACTGCTGGTTTTCAATTTCTCCTTCTGGGGCTGGGTCTGGATCATCATTGGTGTCGTCCAGATCGTGGCCAGTCTGGGCGTGTTTCTCGGGGCAAGGGCCGCGCGGATCACGGGAATCGTGCTGGCCTCGCTCTCCATGATCGGCCAGTTGATGTTCCTTTCCACATTTCCCCTTTGGTCGGTGATCAGCATCGCCATGTCCATGCTCGTCATCTATGGGCTGGTCTCCGTGCCTCGGCACCTCAAAGGCGAGCGGGTCTAGCTGTTTCACGGGGTAGAGGGGGCGTCGCAGCCCTCGCGACGTGAGGGAGAACGGCGTACTGAGCATGGATGCACTCGCCTGGACTCTGATCATCCTTGGGGACGTGGCCATCGCCGCGTGCGCTGTGCATCTCACGCGGCGCCACCGCCGCGCCCCCGCAGGACCGGTCCATTCCGTCCCCCGAACAGTGCCCATTCTTTTGGCGGCAGGCGTGTTTCCCGTTCCCGCCCTCCTGGCCGCGGATGCGCCCGCCGCGGCCTGGGGGCTGTGGGGCGCCTCCGCCATCGCCGCCACTCTGGTCTACGCAGTCGGGGAAGCGCTCTGCGACTTGCCGCCGTGTACGCGGACGGGGCCCGGGTCCGGAGCCGGGGGCCAGACGTGAGCGGCCCGGACCGGCGGAGCCAGGGGGCGGCCTGCGACATGGCATCGGGCGGCTCGGGCTGCTACGCCTCGGGCAGCGAGAAGGCGAAGAGTTTGCCGGACCAGCCGGCGAAGAAGTGGTCATCGACGGGGAACGCCGACCAGGGGCCGGAGCCGCCGCTGACCGGGTGCTGCCAGACCTGCTTGCCGGTCTCGGCGTGGAAGCCGTACAGCCCCTTGGGTCCTGCGGCGAGGAAGAGGTGGCGTACGGCGCCCAGGAACTGCAGCGTGCCGAGGCCGGAGCCCGCCGTCCAGCGGGCCGCTCCGGTGCGGGCGTCGACGGCGTGCAGGACCTTGTCGAGATAGCAGACGGTCGCGCCGGACACGTCGTAGCCCCGGTTTCCCCGGGCGGCGGTCCGCACGCTCCACAGGGTCTTCCCCGTCGCCGGGTCGAAGGCCGCGAGCAGCCCGCTGGTCGCGCCGCTGGCGCCGGTGCCCGGGTAGCAGAACAGGGTGTTGTTGTGCAGGGTCAGGGATCCCTCGTACATAAGGAACTGACTGTTCGTTGACGGGAGTGCGGTGGGTTTGCTCCACAACGTGTCGCCGTCGGAGGCATTGAGGGCGAGCAGGTTCATGTCGCCGTCGATGGCATAGAGGACCTTGCCCTTGGACAGCGGATAGAGGGTGACGAGGTCCTTCGACCACAGACGGGCGCCGGTGTCTGGCGCGAGGGCCGTGTATCCGTTGAGAGTCGCGGTCGTGGACGTCTTCGCGGCGCGGCCCCAGACGATCAGCCGGCCCGCCCCGGTGGTCCCGACCGCCGAGGTTGCGCCCATGTCCGGCGACTTCCACCGCACCTCGCCGGTCGATGCGTCGAGGCCCTGGAAGCACCCGTTGTCGCCGATGGTCACGACCAGTGAACCATTGGCGAACTCCAGGTGTGGCGCGCCCGTATCGGTGGGGGACGCGGCCCACAGCTCCTTTCCGGTGCGGCCGTCGAGGGCGTGGACCTTTCCGTCAGTGCGCACGGTGTAGACGTGCTTGTTGCCGGCGAGGGCGGCGGTGTTCTGGCCGCTGAGGTCCTTCCAGAGGAGCTTGCCGGTGGCCCGGTCGAAGCAGGCCCCCGAGGTCTTCCCGGCACACAGCACAGTGGACGGGGTCACGGTGAGCAGGGACATGCCGGGCTGGGGGAGGTCCTTGGTCCAGGAGAGTTCGGGGGTGGCGGGCGCTTCCTCGTCACGTGACCGGAGCAGGAGGGCGGTGCCTCCGGCGGCCGCGGTCGCGGCGAGCACCGCGCCGCCGATCAGCAACCGGCGCCGGCTGAGCAGGGGAGCGCGCACCTCGTCGTCGAGGCTGCGCTCCGACGCGGCCACCTGTAGTTCGACCGCGCCGAGCCAGCCCGCGGTGGTCAACGGACGCAGCCACTGCTGCAACTGTGCGACGTCCGGCCGACGGTCCGGGGCCTTGTCGAGGCAGGCGGCGACGGTGCCGAGCAGGGCGTGCGGGACGCCGTCCAGCTCGGGCACCTCGTGGGTGGCGCGGTAGAGCAGTGCATGGGCCGCGCCGGTGCCGAAGGGCGGGGTGCCGGTGGCGGCGTACGCGAGTACGGCGCCGAGGGCGAACACATCGCTGGCGGGTGTGAGTTCGGCGCCGGTCGACTGCTCGGGCGACATGAAGCCGGGCGACCCGATGATCTGGCCCTCCGCGGTGAGCACGGTGCCGTCGACGGCCCGGCTGATGCCGAAGTCGATGACCCTGGGCCCGTCGAAGGTGAGCAGGATGTTGGACGGCTTGAGGTCGCGGTGGATCAGTCCCGCGCGGTGGATGGCGGCCAGCGCCTCGGCCAGTCCCGCGCCGAGCACCCGCAGGGTGCCCTCGGGCATCGGCCCATGGTCCTCGATGGCGTCGGCGAGCGAGGGGCCGGGGATGTAGGCGGTGGCCAGCCAGGGCTGCGGTCCCTCGGGGTCGGCATCGACGACGGGCGCGGTGAAGGCGCCGCTGACGGCACGTGCCGCATCCACCTCGGCCTTGAACCGCCGCCGGAAGTCGGGGTCGGCGGACAGTTCGGGACGTACGACCTTGACGGCGACGGCACGGCCGCTGCGCGACGCGGCCAGAAGGACGCGGCCCATCCCACCCGCGCCGAGTTCCCGGATCACTCGGTACGGCCCGATGTGCATGGCGGCGGTGTCGGCCTCGGTGGTCGGCGTGGTCATCGGGTGGCGCTCCGGAAGGCGTAGAGGGTGGTGTCGGATGCGGCGTAGACGGTGGTGCCGGTGGTCTGCACCCGCCACACGGTGCTGCTTTTGGTTTTGGTTTCGGCGCCCGAACCCTGGTGCGCCCAGAGGACCTTGCCGTCCGAGGTGCGCAGGGCGACGAAGCCCGAGGCCTCGCCGCTGAACAGGGGGTATGCCAGCAGGGACGAGGAGACGGAGGGGCCCGGATCGGAGGCGCCGCCGGGGGCCAGGGACAGCGGGCTCGCGGTGTGCCACAGTTGTCTGCCGGTGCTGGTGTCGAGGGCGAACACGGTGTCCTGGCCGTCCACGACGTAGGCCCGCTTGCCCAGGACCGCGGTCGGGTTGAGGGTGGTCGGCTCGTCGACGGCGGTCCACAGTCTCCGGCCGTCGGTGACGCGGAACGCCTGCACTTTGGTGCTGGTGACGAGCAGCACGTTCCCGTCGGTGGCCAGCTGCGGGTAGTCGCCGGGCCGGGCGACGTCCCGGACCGTCCACCGCACCTCGCCGGTCCGCAGGTCAAGGCCGTGGACCGTGCCGGCGTCGTGCAGGAAGCAGAAGCGTGTGACGGCGTAGGCATGGAAGTCGCTGCCGGCCACCTTGCGGGACCACAACACCTTCCCCGTGGAGAGGTTCACGGCGCGTACGCCGTAGCCCTGGTCGCTGGAAGTGCCGATGACGGCCACCGAGTCCGTGACGCAGAAGACGTCGTGGATGCTGTCGGGGAAGGAGGTCCCCTCCTCCGGCTCGGTGACCGGGTGGCTGAACTTCAGCGCCCCGTCGCCGTCCAGGCCCAGCAGGTGGCCGCGGTCGCCCCAGGCCGTGGCGAACAGCGTCGATCCCTGGACACCGAGCCAGGTGGGCTTGCCGCTGACGTCGGCGGGCAAACGGGGCGCGGCCGTCCACCGTTCCTTTCCGGTCGCGGTGGCATAGCCGATCGCGGTGGTCTGATCCCATCGCACGAGGGTGTCGCCGAGCAGCCGCAGCTGTCCGTTCTGCAGGCTCCGCAGGGGCCTCGACCACTGCGGCTTCGGGCCTGGGGGCACCGTGGCGCCGGGCCGGACCGCGGTGCCCCTGCTGCTGCCGCGGCGCGGGGTGCGCTCGGGCTTCGACCCCCAGCCGGCCAGGGCCGCGGCGCCCGCGGCCGCTGCCGCGGTGCCGCCGGCCGCGGCGATCCACAGGAAGCGGCGACGGCTCGGCCCGCTCGGGGCCGCCGTGACCAACGGGGTGACGGGCACCGGAGGCGCCGTCACCAGGACCGCGGCGTGCGCCTCCCGCCTGGCGAGATCCTCCCGCAGACCCGGCGTGAGCAGCGCGGCGGGAGCGGCGGGACCCAGTGCGGCCAGCAGTTCGGTGGCGGACGGCCTGCGGGCGGGATCCTTGTCCAGGCAGGACGCCCCCAGCGAACGCAGCGCGTCGGGGAGGCCGGTCAGCTCCGGCGGGGCATGAACGGCCCGGTAGAGGACCTCGGCGGTGTTTCCGGTACCGAAGGGCCCCCGCCCGGTGGCCGCGAAGACCAGGATGCAGCCGAGGGAGAAGACATCGGCTGCCGGCCCGGCCTCGCGGCTCGACACGATCTGCTCGGGGGCCATGAAGCCGGGCGTCCCCATCACGGCACCCGTCCGGGTCACCTGTGTCGCATCCACCGCCCGGCTGATGCCGAAGTCGATGACGCGGGGCCCGTCCTCGGCCACCAGGACGTTCCCGGGTTTGAGGTCGCGGTGGACGAGGCCGGCGGAGTGGATCGCCAGCAGCGCCTCCGCGAGGCCGGTGCCCAGGGCCCGCAGGGCCGGCTCGGGCAGCACGCCGAAACGGCGTACGACGTCGTGCAGGGACGGTGCGGGGATATAGGCGGTGGCCAGCCAGGGCTGGGGGGAGTCGGCGTTCGCGTCGAGCACCGGCGGAGTGAAGAAGCCGCTCACCTTACGGGCGGCGTCGGCCTCGCGCCGGAAGCGCCCGCGGAAGTTCGGCGCCTCGGCGTACTCGGGCCGGATGACCTTCAGCGCGACCAGGCGCGAGCCGGGCGACCTGGCGAGGAAGACCTGGCCCATGCCGCCCTCACCGAGGAGTTGGAAGACCTCGTACGGGCCGATCCGGCCCGGGCCCTGCCGCTGCGGGGCCGGGGCCACGGCCGGAGCCGAGGGCTGCGGCTGTGTGAGGGCGGTCTGCTGACGGGTCCGCGGCAGCGTCGCGCCGCTGCCGCCCTGCTGGGGTGTGTCCACTGTGCTGCGGCCGGGGTCAGCCGAGTGAGCCGAGCACATCGTGGGCGGCGGCGATGGCGGCGTCCTCGGCCTGCTGCTGGTTCATGCCGGAGCGTTGGACGTCGTAGCTGTAGCCCACGGTGTACTCGGCGTTGCCGGCGCGGACGATCACCGTTGCCTCGGCCAGGTCCATCGGTGCCTTGTCGACGGCGTGGACGACGTGGGCCTCGTTGCCGAGATCGTGGAGCGGCCGGGAATCGGTGACCTTGCGCACCTTGCCCAAGGCGGTGAGGGCGGTCTTCTTGTGCATGTCGTACATGCCTTTCGCCCCTGGGGAGACCGAGAGGTTCACGTCCAGGTCCAGGAACGCGCCGCTGGAGCCGAAGGGCGTCTTCCAGCTGGGCATCCTGGTGATCATCGCCGCCATGGTGGCGTTGTCGAACTGCGACGGCTTGCACTCGGTTCCGGGCGCGATGCGCGCGAGGGTGGACGCCTTGATCAGCTCACAGCCCTCGGGGACCTTGGTGTAGGTCTTCCCCGCGGGCTCCGCCGCGCCGGGCGCCGGTGGCTTGGCGCCGCCCGGAGCGGCGGGGGAGTTCTCCGACGCCGTGTTCTTGCCGTCGCCCCCCGACATGGCGACAACCACACCGACGATCGCGGCCACGGCGAGCGCGGCGCCACCAACTATCAGCCAGAGCCGTGCACTGCCGCGTCCCCGCCCCGCGGCCGGGTCACCGTGCTGCGGCAGCGTCGCCGGGACCGTCTGCGACCAGGCCGACGGCGCAGCCGGCGCCCGCTCCGGGAGCGGCGGGATGGGGCCGGTCTCGCCAGAGCCCTTTCGGGGGTCCAACTGCGGGGTCTCACTCACGGGGCAACTCGCTTTTTCCGTCCGGTTCTCGCCGTCGGGAACGGCACGGGCCGGTCCCGTGGGCCGGGCCCGGGGCGAAGGCGCACCGGGGTCCCGACGCGACGTGCCGAACTCTTTCGCGAGGCGATGAAACGGCGATGAAATGTTGCTGAAGTGGCGGACTTTATGGACTGAGACGGGTCAACGGAAGGAATCCGTCCTCTGCTTGGCGCGTGGACGCCTTGGCGGCACCCGGACGCACCGGTAGCCGACGGGAAGGTTCCGTCGGCTACGTGGCGCTGTCTGTCAGTTCTTGACCGGGACGACCGACATCAGTCCGCTGAAGTAGGTGACCGGTACGGTGTCCGTCTTGTTGGTGGTCGTTCCGCTGCTGGTCGAGGACGTCTCGGAGGAGCTGAGCCCCGCGCCGAACGAAATGACCTTGTCGAAACTGGCGTTGATCTGCCCGGACACCGCCTTCTCCAGGCCCTGCTGCCGGATCTGCTGTTCGCTCAGCGTCACCGAGGTGAACTTGACCTCCCGTTGGATCGAGAAGACGTAACTGCGCTGCGTGGGATCCAGACCGGCGAGCGTCAGCTTGCCGACCAGATGTGTGGTGATCAGGATGCCGGGAGGCGTACCGGTGGTGGCCGGGTTGCCCGCCATGGCGGAGGAGTAGATCGACGGGTAGGTCACCCAGTGGCTGGACGAGCCGTCGACCACGATGTCCAGGGGTTTGTTCGGGGCGACCTTGCCGTTGAGGATGACGCTGGGCGCCGCGGGCACCACATTGTCCTGGCTGAGCACCGGCTTGCCGTCCTGGAAGATCGCGATGGCGAACCTGCCGCGCTCCCAGTCCGCCTCGCTGGGGCCGAAACTGACCGGGGCGAAGCTGAAGACGAACGACCGGTTGTCCGAGCCGATCGGCACGGGCGGCCGGGGAGTGGGACGGGGTGCGGGAGCGGGCGGCTTCGGTGTGCCGGATCCGCCGTCGCCGGGGCCGGGTTGCGTACCGGGCCCTGTGGTTCCCGGGGTGCCGCCCGGGTGGGGGTCTGTTCCTCCGGTTCCGCCCGTTCCCGGGGGCGTGGTGCCTCCGGTGCCGGTGCCGCCGCCGGACGGAGTGCCGGTGCCGGCGCCGGTTCCCGTGCCGGGGGTGCCCGTCCCCGTACCGCCGCCCGTCCCGGTGCCGGGCGTCGAGCCGGTGCCGGGCGCGCCGGGCGTACCGGGGTTCTTGCCCGCGAGGCCGGCCGCGTTGCTCGCGAGCGACGTCAGCAGCGCGGCGATCTCCTTCTGCATCGACATATCGCGGAAGATGTCGCCCTGGCCGAGGAGCTGAAGGGCCGCCGCCATGCCCACGGGGTCGGGGGCCTGCGGCGGCTGGACGATCGTCACGGCCGAGGCGGGCAGTCCCGAGGGCGTCGTGGAGACGACCACCTCCCGGCTCGCCGTGGACACCGGGGCGATCCCCGGGGCACTGTCCGGGTCGGGCGACTTCTGCCAGTCCCAGAACCGGGTGTTGTCGATGACCTCCGCGGAGTTGCAGTGGCCGAGTTTGGCCTCGGCGAAGACCCCGCGGGTCGGCAGGCTGATCAGCTGCTCGCTGCGGGCGGGAGCCACCTCGGGAAGGCGTACCTGTCCCTCGCCCGAGTCGTCGAACAGGGCGGGGTCGAGCGGGAAGGCCGTGGAATCCCCGAGCACCTCCAGGGCGCGGTTCTCGACGGCCTGGAACAGCGGGCGCGTAATGCCCCCGACGGTGAGGCTGCTGCCCGCCAGTTCCGTCCACCGGGCATTGGGGTCCTCACCGAGCCGGATCAGCCGGTAGTAGTGCTCGCGGTTCTGCACCAGGTGTCTGCGCAGCCGGATCCGCAGCAGGTTCTCCTCGTCGCTCAGCCGCTGGAACGGGCTCGGCGCGGGCGCCGGCTCCGGCGCCTGACGGACCGCCAGCGCCCAGGTCGTGGACGGCTTCTGGAACAGCTTGCCGCTGGGCTCGTCGACCAGGAGGTGGGTGTTGCCCGCGGTGTCCACGGCCGTGACGACCAGATGTTCCACCGCGACGTCGTCGTTCCTGCCTTCGGTGTGGGGCGGGGTCAGGGTCACCGAAATCGTGCGCAGATCCCGCCAGTTGACGCGCTCGTCGGGCCTGGGCACACCCGCGAGATCGACCATCGCGTGGGTGTGCTGGAAGTCCCCGGGATTCTGCAGATGCGTCGGATCGGGGTCCCAGTCGCTGTGCTGCGGACGGACCAGGTTCGTGACCTTCTGGCCGCCGTCCGGGGCGCGCTGGGTCAGGGTGACCGTCGTGGGCACCCGGTCCTGGAAGTTGGACAGGTCACCGATGGTGAAACGGAACTGGAAGAGGATGAACTCGACACTGCCCGGGTCGGGCGGCACCGGGACCTCGGGCTGGAGTTCCTGCCAGGCCGCGTACTTCTCCACCGCGTCGAATCCGCCGGCCAGCTGGGGATCGAGCAGCCCGGCCTGCAGCAGGCGCCGGTAGCGGACGATGACCAGCTCGTCGTCGAGGTTCGGGGACGCGGCGGGCAGCAGGACCGCCGGGCGCACCGCGCCGCGCTCGACGAGCACCCGGAAATGCCGCAGCACCTCGTAGTAGAGCAGGGTCATCGCATGCGCGTGATTGTGGTTGCGTACGGTCCGGGTCTGCGCGGTGGAGGTCTCCGCCTGCCGGGACTGTACGACCACGGTGCTGCGCATATCGCGTACGGACGTGGAGTGCTGGCGGATCTGGTCGTGCAGGTTCTGCACGGTGTCCGCCGAGACACTGCGGTCGCCGGTCGTCGTGGCGTAGCCGCCGCCGATCGCGGCGGAGCCGCCGAACATGCCCATCGACGCCGCGCCCGCCGCGCCGGCCATCACCGAGCCGCCGCGCTGCCACTCGTTGACGGCGCCCTTGACCACCTCGTCGACCGTCCGGTCGCGGGTGAGGGCGTGCTCCAGGTCGTCCGTGAGGGCGATGTCCTCCAGTCGGCTGTCCGTCGAGGTCCGTGACCAGTCCACGACCGCGAGCTGCACCTGCTCGCCCGGTGCCAGCGGCAGGCTGTAGGTGACCTGGCCGAGCCCGTGCCCCACGGGGATCCAGGTGACGTCGTAGCTGATGACCAGGGCGATCGGGACCGGGACGGCGTAATCGGAGGTGCCGTCGGAGGTGCCGTCGGAAGTACCGGAGCCGTCGGAGGTGCCGTTGCCGTCCCCGGCCGGTGCCGCGTACGCAGCGCCGTAGTCCAGGCGCGCCGTCAGGTCCGGGACGGTCACGATCTGGTGCACCTGGTACTGCTGCGTGGCCACATTGGACGGCAGCAGGGTCTCGCAGCCGTCCTGACCGATGAGTTCGGCCGGTACGTACGCGAAGGAGCCCGGCGAGAGATACCAGTCGAGGAGCGAGGGCGACTGCATCGCCGGGAAGCCGGTGGCGGAACCGGTGAAGACGCCGCCGCGGTCCACGCCGAGCCGCAGGACCAGTGCCTGCGCCCGTTCGTCGGCCTCGGCCAGGACGTCCACCGCGCTCTGCAGCGGACCGCCGAGGTAGAGCCACACATGGGCGAGCCGGACCTCGGCAGTGGAGCCGTCGGGCCGCTCGGCCAGTTGCAGGGCCTGCCGCCACAGAGGTGCCAGGTCCCACGAGAGATATCCGGCGTGGTCACTGCCGAGCAGCCCCAGCGGGATGCGGACCGTGTGCGCGGCGCGGGCGGCCATCCCCGCCTCACCGCCGGATCCCTCCTCGGTGACGGTCAGTTGGGCCTCGAGGAAGGCCAGCGCCCCGGAGACGGGGCCGCCGGTCCTGTTGTCGGAGAGAAACACACAGCAGCGGGCAGGGCTACCGGTGTCGTCGGTCGGAAAGGCGATGTCCATGGTTCCCCCCATGACGTCGCGTCTGACCAAGTGAGCCGTAAGAGCGGGCGGTCAGGCGACGGGAGGAACGTAACGTAAGGAGGCTCGATCACATCTCGAACTTCTTGTGGAGCATTTGGAGAGAGTGTGCAGGCCGTGACCGGCCCGCGCCGACGGGCGGAGTCATCCCGCCGAATCTCCATCTCAGGGGGCCTGCCGGTGAGTTGCTGGTGAATTGACGTGAGTTGACGGTGAGTTGACGGTCCATAGGACCCGCTTTAGCAGATCTGGACAACAACTCGGCCTGAGGCGCCATGCCCCCTCCCGAGCGGGCGAAGCGGCTGGCACGATGTCCAACATGACTGCCGGGTCGGTTTCACGTGCTGTGCGCGCCGCGATCTTCGCGGTGGTGTGCGTGACGACCGCAGCCCTGGGGCATGCGCTGATGTCCGCGCAGCCCCTGCCCTGGTGGGCTCTGGTTGCCGCACTCGGCACCACGGGCTCGGTGGCCTGGAGGTCGGCAGGACGTGAACGCGGTGGGCTCGTCGTCACTGGTGCCACCGTCGTGGCTCAACTCGGCCTGCACTCCTTGTTCGGCCTGGCGCAGTCGCGTCCGAGCATGCCTGGAATGAACGGCATGGCGGGCATGGCCGACATGCCCGCCGGCTCCGCCGTGCCCGTGGGGCGGATGGCTGCACTGCACGGCGATACGAGTCAGTTGCCGCTGATGCCGTCCGGCCATGGGGCACTGGGCATGTTCCTTGCCCACACGCTGGCCGCGGTGGTGTGCGGATTGTGGCTGTGGCGCGGCGAGGCGGCCGCGTTCCGGCTCGCCCGCAGCGTGGCCGCGGTGCTGTTCGCGCCCCTGCTGCTGGTCCTGACGACTCTGGACCGGACCGATCTGAAGCCGTCTGCCCGCCCCGTGGCCGCCGCCGGTCATGTCGTGCGCCTGAGCGGGGCCTTCCTGCACCACGTCCTCTCCCGCAGGGGCCCGCCGAGGCTTTCCCTCTGCTGCTGACCGCTCGTCCTGAGACCCTCCCGGCGCCGCCCGGGAACGCGCAATGCCGTCATTGACGCCACTGTCGCCCATGACGCCATGCTGTCGATCGTCCGGGATCCCCCACTCCCCTTTGCGCAATGTGCACGGCATCGGTGGCGGGCGGATTACCGGCGTGTCCGCGCGGCTGCCCGGCTCATACTCCGTGAGCGCTGCGCCCACCCACGCCGGCCTTGGCCCTGCGGCCCTCCGGCCTGCCCCTGGACAGACGCCTGTCGGCCATTGCCCCTTGACGTCGTCACCGACCGGCAGGTGGGTACTGGGAGTGCCGCTCACCGATGGGGCCGTGCCATGCCTTGGTGCGGCCCGCAGACTCCGAAGGACATGTGGCGATGATTCCTGCCCTTGTTGGTCCGGCCCGTGGCAAGCGGACCGCTGTGGACGATGAGCACCTGACCGACCTGGCGCTGGCCGCGGGGCACGGTGACGCGGTCGCCGTCGAGCGCTTCATCCGCGCCAGCCACCGGGACGTATGGCGATTCGTGGCGCACTTGAGCGGCGATACGAACGGGGCCGACGATCTGGCCCAAGAGACCTTTCTGCGGGCCCTCACCGGCCTCCCGGGTTTCGCCGGGCGCTCGTGTGCCCGCACCTGGCTGCTGTCCATAGCCCGCCGGGTGGTGATCGACCGCTACCGCTCCGCCGCCGCCCGTCCCCGTATCGCCGACGTCGAGGACTGGCAGGCGGTCGCCGAACACCGGCAGCCGAGCGGACTGCCTGGGTTCGAGGACGGTCTGGCGCTGGGCGAGCTGCTCGACGCACTGGATGGCGAGCGGCGCGAGGCATTCGTTCTCACCCAGCTGGTCGGGATGCCGTACGCGGATGCCGCGGCGGTGGTGGGCTGTCCGATCGGCACGGTGCGCTCCCGGGTGGCCCGCGCCCGCGCCGACCTCATCGGGTGGCTGAGGTCTGCCGAGACCTGTGCACGAGTCCCTCGGGTGGTGGCGACGTGACCGGTGTGGCGGGTTCCCCCGCGTCCCTTCCTTCACCAGAGTGACTCTGTGTTTGCGCAGGTGAATCGAGGGAAACCCTCCTGGCGGATCGACCCGCCGGTCCCGGGTTTCTCAACAGCAACCACGTGCCGCGTGGACTGCGCGCGGTCCGCACACAGCGAGAGGGCCCAATGAAGCACATCCGCCTTTCCTTCACCGTCCTGGCAACGGCCGTTCTGCTCTGCCTGGGAAGCCTCGCCCTGGCCGCGCCGGCCCAGGCCTCCTCCGAGGGCGACGAGACCAACGCCGGTATCGTTCCTGCGCTGGGGCCGGGTCTCCTCATGTAACCGCTGACTCCCTCATCGGTGGGGCGGCGGGTTGTGCCGGCCGAGTTCGAAGGAGCCGTCGAGGTCGGCCGGCACGGCCAGGAAGCCGTCCAGGTAGTGGAAGCGGTCGAGGCCGAGATGCCGGCCGGGTTCACTTGGTGAGCTCGGCCAGGGTCTCCTCGAGCCAGTGCACATGCGTGTCCAGGGTGCGGCTTTTGTAGTCGTGGACGTGATCGAGGATCTGTGTCATCCGGTTGCGGTCCACCCCCGCCAGCCATGGCTCCTCGCGGATCTCCCGGGCGCGGAAGCGCGCTGCCTGGGCGCGTCGTGCCTCCAGTTCGGTGCGCACCAGGCGGATCTGCTCCTCCTCGCTGAGGAAGATCGCGAAGGTGTAGCGGATCAGGAACTCGGGGTCGCCGAAGTCGGGTGAGGGCGTGTACGGCTCGGCCAGGCGGTCCCGCAGTGCCCGCTCGCCGGCGTCCGTGACGCGGTACACCTTCGAGTCCGGGCGCCCTTCATTGCGCTCCACGGTGTAGTCGATCCAGCCGTCGGCGCACATCCGCCCGAGCGTCCGGTAGATCTGACTCTGCTGGGTACGCAGCCGGATCATCCGGCCCATCTCGCTGTCCAGCCAGCGCTTCAGGTCGTAGCCCGTACAGGGACGCATCGCCACGAATCCGAGCAGCACATGCTCGAACTTCATCTCCGTCTCGCCATCTCTCGACCTATAGCACTAGTCACCTATGACACTAGGCATCTATGCTCACGGCGCCCGAACCCGTATCCGGGCATGCCTCTGCCGTCAGGAGACCCTATGCCCCTGCCCACGAGAGTCCTGCGCCGAGCACGCCGCATCGTGCTTCCCCTCGCCGTCGCCGCGGTCCTCACCCCTGTGCTCGCCCACGCCGCCCAGCCTGCCGGGGCGGGGCGGCCCGACGGCCGGGCCCTCCTCGTCCGTACCGAGAACGGCTGGGTGCGCGGCAAGGCCACCGCCGAGGGACGACAGTTCCTCGGCATCCCCTACGCCCAGCCGCCCACCGGCGGCCTGCGCTGGCGAGCGCCGCAGCCTGCCGAGAAGTGGAAGGGGGTCAAGGACGCCACTCGCTACGGCAACTCCTGTGCACAGAACGCCTATTGGGCGCCGGGCTACGAGAAGCAGCACACCACCGAGGACTGCCTCGACGTCAACGTCTACACCCCGCCCGCCGGGCCCGCCGGCCGCGAGCGCGGCACGCTGCCCGTCATGGTCTGGATCCACGGCGGCGCCAACATCGGCGGCGCGGGCCGCGACATCCTCCCCGACACCTTCGCCCGCCGCACCCACACCGTCGTCGTCACCCTCAACTACCGCCTCGGCGCCCAGGGCTTCCTCACCCTCCCCGGCACCACCGGCAACTTCGCCCTGCTCGACCAGCAGCAGGCGCTGCGCTGGGTGGGAGCCAACATCGGCCGCTTCGGCGGTGACCGCAGGCGGGTCACGCTCGCCGGCGAGTCGGCGGGCGGCAGCGCGGTCTGCACCCAGCTCGCCTCCTCCGGCAGCCGGGGCCTGTACCGGGCGGCGATCATCCAGAGCGGTGACTTCGGGGACTGCACGGGCGCCACCCGCAAGAAGGCCGTCGCCGACGGGCTCGCCTTCGCCGCCAAGCTGGGTTGCACCGAGCCCGCCACCGCGGCCGACTGTCTGCGCGCCAAGCCCGCCAAGGAGATCCTCGACGCCCAGAAGGGCACCGGGCCCGACCTGTGGCGCTACACCGTCGGCGGCCGCGAACTGCCGCTCCAGCCCGCCGACGCCTTCACCTCCGGCCGCGCCTCACACGTCCCCGTCATGAACGGCGCCAACAGCAAGGAGGGTCTGGTCTTCGCCTACGACGGCTTCGACCGCTGGGGCACCCCGCTGACCGCAGACGCCTACCCCAAGACCCTCACCGCCACCTTCGGCAAGGAAACCGGCACCCGGGCACTGGCCCGCTACCCACTCAGCGCGTACGACCGCCCCGGCTACGCCTACGCCGCCGCTTTCGGCGACCACCTCTTCGCCTGCCCGGCGCTGCGGACCCATCCACGCCTGGCCGGACGCGGCCGGGTCTACGCCTACGAGTTCGCCGACCGCACCTCGCCGCTGTTCGCCTCCCTCCCGCAACACGCCGACTTCGACTTCGGCGCCACCCACGCGGCCGAGCTGAACTACCTGTTCAAGCCCTACGCCCGCAGTGCGCACCTCAACGCCGGGCAACGCGCCCTGTCCGCGCAGATGACCGCGTACTGGGGCTCTTTCCTCCACGGCTCGGCGCCGCACGCAACGGGGCAGCCGACCATGCCGGAGCAGGGCTCCCGACCGGGCCGGGTGCTCCAGCTGCGCACCGCCGCCGAGGGCGGCAACACCACCACGGCCGGACTGCGGGCCGGGCATCGCTGCGACCTGTGGGACACAGCGCCATGAGGGGCGCCCCCTTCCGTGGTCCGGCGATGGTGTAGAGATGGAGCGCAACCAACACGAGGGGGAGAGCCAGGCATGACCGACGATCCATCGCACGACGTCCAGAGCAAGAAGAAGAGCCGGTTCACGTTCACGGACTGGATCGAGGGCGCGGTGCTGCTGTTCACCGCCATCGCGTTTGTGGTCTGGCTGGTCACATAGTTACCCGGCTGTCCCCAAGGCAAAAAGGCACTTCCTTTCCCGCAAGGACTGCGGGAAAGGAAGTGCCTCGCGCTGTGACTGTCTACCGCTGTGTCTTGGCGGCGCAGGCGCCGTTCGCGCAGGCGGTCAGCCAGGCATCGAAGTCGGCGTCGTAGCGGGTGCCGATATCGGTGTTGTAGACGGCGTAGCCGCCCTGGTAATCGCCGGTCCGGAAGTGCTCGAGCATGGTGGCGATGTCGTCTGGGTGCTTCTCGAACATGTAGCGGACCGCGAGGTAGCCCCAGGGGTAGGTGCGGGTCACATCGCTGTTGTCGTAGGTGCTCTGGAACAGCGTGCTCAGCTTGTAGGTGTGCTTCCCGGCCTCGCTGACCGCCTGGTCGTCGGTGATCTTGCGGTAGCCGTACGAGACGTACTCGGCGAAGCCCTCGATCCACCAGACGTCCGGAACCGATGTCTGCTGGCCGAAGTCGCCCTTCATGTCGTCACGGGCGTCGACGTAGTGCGTGTACTCGTGGTTGAGGTTCCAGATCCGGGCCGGGAAACCGTTGTCGTCGCTCCTCTGGTACATGATGGACATGGGCTTGTTGTCGGGTTTGGTCGGGTCTCCGATCATGGTGATGCCGCCGTTGTTGGTGTCGACGCCGTAGATGGCCCCGGCGTAGGTCTGGTAGTCGTTGCGACTGCCGAACACCACGAGCTGAATGGTCGATTCGTACTGGTCGGGGATCGGGCCGTTGTTCTTCACCAGGTCGTGGACGTACGCGTCCTGGCTCAGAAGGCTGGTGCAGGCGGCCTCGAGCTCTTCGGGCTTCAGCGCCTGTGCCTTGATGGTGTGTGTGGCATCGCACTCGTGGGTGACCGGCAGCGCCGCCTTGGTCAGCTGGTCGGCAAGGTCGCAGACGCCGAAGTACTTGCAGTTGTCCTTGTCGTACGAGTCGGCCTGGGACGCGACGGTGACCCACATGGGCGCGGTCTTACCGGTGATCTTCGAGGCGTCCAGCAGGCCCTTCATGAGCGGCCGGACCTTGTCCCGGAGAGCCTGGTGCTCGACGTACCGCGCGACATTCATCCCGGCGTTGGAGTCGAGGTAGGAGTTGTCGGTGCCCAGCATGTCGAGGTGGTCGAGCGCGAACTTGTTGAGGGTGTCGATGATGCTCGGGTCGGCGGTGACCGCCTTGACGTACTCGGGGTTCCAGTTCCCGCGCCACAGCGGGGTGTAGACGTTGTTGACGGCGGCCAGCATGCTGGGGATGTCGTCGTAGGAGCTGTTGTAGCCGCTGAGCACCTGCTTGTAGGTGTCCAGGTAGCGGCCTTGCTCGTTGGCGCTGTCGGTGAGGGTGATGACCTCGCTCAGGACATCACCGTTGGCCGAAGAGACGTCCTTGGAATGCGAGTTGCCGAAGAACGCATCAAGGCTGCCCTCGCTGGCCTTTGCCAGATCCGGGCCGTAGTCACCGACGTCGTCCGGATGGTTGGACTGCACGTAGTAGCCGGCGCGCAGGAACATCACGAGCTGCAACACGTTGTCCGAGTTGTCACCGGGATAGCTCGTCGCCCCGTCCTTGAAGGCGTTGGCTATGGTGACCATCTGGTCCTCGCGGAAGACGTTGTGCGCGTCTTCGCCGGTGATGCTGAACAACGTGTTGACGCACTCCGTGGTCGAGGCCTTGACGAACTCGACCAGTTCGGATCCGGTCCGGCCGCCGAAGTCGGACGGGCTGCAGCCGGCCAGGGGACCGTGCCTGGTGCCCTTCTCCCGCTCCGCTGCAGTCGAAGAAATGGGGGGCTTCTTCGCGTTGAGCGGAGGGAGCTGGGCGGCACCGACCGGTCGGCCCTGAAGAACGGACCTTTCGTTCGCGCCGACGGTGCGGCCGGTCAGTGGTACGGGGTGGGGGGTGGGGGTGATCCGGCGTGCGGTCACGGCCTGATCGGCGGCCGGTGAGCGCGGCGTCGCCAGTGCCGGCGCGGCCAGGAGGCCGGCCATGGTGAGGCAGGCGGCCAGGGTGCCGGCCATACCTCTGGGCAGGGGGGAGCGGTAGCGCATCCATGCTCCTTCGTGGACAGATGCGCCTCGGGGTCGTGCTGAGGCGTGAGAGGCACCCTCTCAACGCACCTTGACCGCGGCAATAAGGTGTGACATAGCACCTGGGGCCGAGCAGCCATAACATCCGGGCCCACGGTCCCGTCGATGCGGCGGCACCAACGCCGGTTCCACGCAGCTCAGTTGAGCCGACGCGGCATGTGGACGCCGAGCCGCGCCCTACGGCCTGGTCATGCTCCAGGTCCGTGAGGCCCACGTCCGGAAGTGCGGCGACTGCGCGATGAGAGCACGGTATGCCGCGGCGGCGGAGTCGAAAAGGGTGTCCGCCACCTCGTCGGCAACGCTCTCACGTCGCCAGGCCAGCACATAACGGCACCACAGGGGCGTGCCGGCCAGCGGTTTGATGAGGACGTCGGGGATCGGCCGGAGCGTCGCCTGAACGATGGAGATCCCTATGCCTTGAGCGATCATGTTCTGCAACTGCTGCTGGTCGCCCAGGAATTCGTGGGCCGCAGCCGGCGTGAATCCGGCCGCTCCACAGGCTTCGTAGAACACTCCCGGCCAACCCGCCCCGTCGTCCGGAGTCAGAAACCACGCGTCGTCCGCCAGGTCGGCGAGCGCCACCTCCGGGCAGTGCCGGAGCCGGTGCCCGGCCGGCAGTGCGACGAAGGACGGCTCGGTGACGATCCCGCGGTGTGCCACGGCGGCCGAATGCCGCAGCTCACGGCCGGGGTAGTCCGCGGCGATCGCGGCATGCACCTCGCCGCGTTCCAGGAGTTCGACGATCTCCGAGGACGAATACACACTGCTGACCGTGAGCGTGAGATCGGGCAGGCGGCTCCGGAGCCGGTTGAGCATGCCGGAAAGGACGGGCGAGTTGGTCGAGGCCAGGCGGAGGGGACCGCGCGTCCTCGCATCGTCTGCGGCCGGCCGGCGCCCGATCGCAGCCGCACGGGCCAGGACGTCACGGGCCTGGTCCAGGACCTCGGTGCCGTACCGCGTCGGCTCGACACCCGAGGTGTTCCGCTCGAACAGCCGGTGACCGAAGTGCCGCTCGATCCGCTGGAGCTGTGCGCTCATGGCCGGCTGTGAGTACCCCAGGGCCGACGCGGCCCGGCCCACGCTCCCGGCATCGGCGATCGCGCACAGCACTCTCAGGTGCCGAAGCTCCAACTCCATGGCTGCACTCCTCCCAGTCCGCGCCAGGGAACGATACGCCCGCAGCCGTCCCACGGCTGGAAGCGGCCGAATGAGTGCGGGGACCGTCGCCGCGTTTCTCCGTCGGTCCCCGCCTGGGCGCTCGGGATCAGGCCGGGGTCAAGTCACCGCCCGTGCCCGCGACTTCCTCCGGGCGCAGCAGGGCCGCGAGCCGTTCGGCCGGAAGCAGCCCCTGCTCCAGCACCAGCTCGGCGACCCCGCGCCCGGTCGCGAGCGCTTCCTTGGCGATCGCGGTGGCGGCGGTGTAGCCGATGTGCGGGTTGAGGGCGGTGACCAGACCGATGGAGTTCTCCACGCTCGCGCGCAGTGTCTCGGTGTTGGCGGTGATGCCCGCCACGCAGCGCTCGGCGAGGGTGCGGCAGGCGGCGCCGAGGTGGGTGATGCTCTCCGAGAGGGAGTGCAGGATGACCGGCTCGAACGCGTTGAGCTGGAGCTGGCCCGCCTCGGCGGCCATGGTGATGGTGACGTCGTTGCCGATGACCTCGAAGGCCACCTGGTTGACGACCTCCGGGATCACCGGGTTGACCTTGCCGGGCATGATGCTCGAACCGGCCTGCACCGGCGGCAGGTTGATCTCCGCGAGGCCCGCGCGCGGGCCGGAGGAGAGCAGCCGCAGATCGTTGCAGCTCTTGGAGAGCTTGACGGCGATCCGCTTGAGGACGCCGGAGAGATGGACGAACGCCCCGCAGTCCTGCGTCGCCTCGACGAGGTTGGCGGCGGTGACCAGGGGCAGGCCGGTGAGGGCGGCCAGGTGGCCGCGGGCCGCTTCGGCGTAGCCCTTGGGGGCGTTGAGCCCGGTGCCGATGGCGGTGGCGCCGAGGTTGATCTCGTGGACGAGCAGGACGGCCTCGGCCAGTCGGCTCTGG
Source organism: Streptomyces chattanoogensis (assembly GCF_001294335.1). Lineage (GTDB taxonomy): Bacteria > Actinomycetota > Actinomycetes > Streptomycetales > Streptomycetaceae > Streptomyces > Streptomyces chattanoogensis. The sequence goes on along the minus strand of NZ_LGKG01000002.1, from coordinate 166,565 downwards.
TCCTCCTCCAGCATCACCGCGTACGTGGAGAACTCCTGGCCCAGCGTCATCGGCACCGCGTCCTGGAGCTGGGTGCGCCCCATCTTGAGGATGTCGCGGAACTCCTCGGCCTTGGCGGCGAAGGCCTTGCGCAGCACGGCCATCGCGTCGAGCAGCTCCCGTACGGCGCTGATCGTGGCGACGTTCACCGCGGTCGGGTACACGTCGTTGGTCGACTGGCTGAGGTTGACGTGCTCGTTGGGGTGCAGATGCCGGTAGTCGCCCTTGTCGTGGCCCAGGATCTCCAGCGCACGGTTGGCGATCACCTCGTTGGCGTTCATGTTGGTCGAGGTGCCGGCACCGCCCTGGATGACATCGACGATGAACTGGTCGTGCAGCCGGCCCTCGGTCCTGATCTCCCGGCAGGCCGCGGCGATGGCGTCGGCCCGCTCCGCGTCGAGCAGGCCGAGGTCCTGGTTGGCGCGGGCGGCGGCTTCCTTGACGGCGGCGAGCGCAGTGATCAGATGCGGGTAGGCGGAGATCGGCGTGCCGGTGATCGGGAAGTTCTCCGCGGCGCGCAGCGTGTGCACGCCCCAGTACGCGTCGGCTGGTATCTCGCGGTCGCCGAGCAGATCGTGTTCGCGGCGGTGGGCGGCGGCAGTCATGGTGCGGGTGGTCCTTTGCGAGGTGGGAGGAGGAGAGCGAGCGCCGAGGGGTGTGAACGGCGCCCGATTGAAGTGGAGTTGACGGGAGGTCAGGCGCGGTTGTCCCACGGGGCGAGGGCGCCCGCGGCCCGGAGGGATCCGACCGGTGCGCCGCCGCCGATGACCGGCGTGGTGGCGAAGGCCGCGAGGACCTCGGGATCGACTCCGCAGCGCGCCAGGGCCGCCGCCGTCACCGGCATCCGGGCACGGTCGGCGCCATCGGCGATCTTCACGCCGACGGCCCGCCCGTCCGGCAGCGCCGCGATCCCCACGCCCTCGAAGCCGTCCTTGGCGAGCAGCCCCGGTACGGCGTGCACCAGCCGGGCGACATCCCGTCCGCTGCCGGAGACCATCTCGGGGTGCTCGCGCATGGCCTGGGCGACCCGGCCCTCGTCGGTGCCGGGAGCGGCGGTCGCGAGCCGGGCGGCGGCCCGGGTCAGTCCGTGCAGCGAGACCGCGAACAGCGGCGCGCCGCAGCCGTCGACGGTGACCCGGGCGATGCCCTGACCGGTGAGGTCCTCGACGGTCGCGGCGATCTCCCGCTGCAACGGGTGCCCCGGGTCGAGGTAGTCGTCCAGGCGCCAGCCCCGCGTCCGGGCCGTCAGCAGCATGGCGGCGTGCTTGCCCGAGCAGTTCTGGGCGAGCCGGGTGGGGCCGAGACCGCGCCCGATCCACTCGTCCCGTACGGCGCTCCCGTACGGCAGATCGGGGACGTTGCGCAGGTCGTCCTCGGTCAGACCGGCGGTGGCGAGGATGCGCCCGGCGGTGGCCAGGTGCCGGTCCTCGCCGGAGTGGCTGGCCGCGACCAGCGCCAGCGCCTCGTCGTCCAGCGGCGGCAGGCCCGCACGCAGCAGGCCGACCGCCTGGAGCGGTTTGAGAGCCGAGCGCGGGTAGAAGGCGGCCTCGATGTCGCCTGTCTGGAACGCCACGCTCCCGTCGGCCGCCAGGACCACGACCGATCCGTGGTGGACGCCCTCGATGATGCCTCCGCGCACCACATGGGCGACGGGAGCGTGGGCCGGTTCGCGGACCTCTGGCGGGGCCTGGGGAGCGCGGCGCGGCAGGGTGGTGCTCTGACTCATGATCGGTTCTCGGTGCTTTCGGTGCTCTGAGGGGTGTCGGTGTTCTAGGGGGCGGTGTGGTGGGTGTGTCCGGTGCTCTCCGGCGCCGCCGCATCCTGTATGGCCCGGACCCGTCCCCGTACCAGGAACCAGCCGCCGACCAGCGCGGCCACGATCAGGGGCAGGGAGAGGACGGTGGTCCGGCCGGCGCCGCCGTCGGTCCACATCAGGACCAGGACCAGGGCGAGGAAGGCCAGTGTGACGCTCTCGGTCCACGGCGAGCCGGGGAGCCGGTAGACGGGGCGGACGAGCTGCCCGGCCTGTGTCTTCCGCCAGAAGAGCAGATGACAGACCATGATCAGCGCCCAGGTGCTGAGGATGCCGATCGCCGCGAAGTTCAGCACGATCTCGAACGCCTCGCTCGGCACGACGTAGTTGAGGCCCACGCCCAGCACACACACTCCCGACGTGAGCAGGATGCCGCCGTACGGGACCTGGCTGCGGCTCATCACGCCGGTGCACCGCGGCGCGGAACCGGACATCGCCATCGAGCGCAGAATCCGCCCGGTGGAGTAGAGACCGGAGTTGAGGCTGGACATCGCGGCGGTCAGCACGACGAGGTTCATCACGCCGCCCGCCGCGGGCACCCCCACATGGGACAGCACGGTCACGAAGGGGGACTCATCGGCCGAGTACGCGTTCCACGGCAGCAGCATCGTCAGCAGAACCACCGAGCCGACGTAGAAGAGGGCCACCCGCCACATGATGGAGTTGATCGCCTTGGGCATGACCTTCTCCGGCTCCGCGGTCTCACCTGCCGTGATACCGACCATCTCGACGGAGGCATAGGCGAAGACGACGCCCTGGACGACCATCAGCATCGCGAGGGTCCCGGTGGGAAAGACACCGCCGTTGTCGGTGATCAGGGCGGGACCGGGGGAGTGGCCGGCGATCGGGTGCTGGGTGACCAGCAGGAAGATGCCGATCAGCATGAAGACGACCAGCGCGCCGACCTTGACGATCGCGAACCAGAACTCCATCTCACCGAAGATCTTCACGGAGATCAGATTCACGGTCAGCACGACCGCGAGCGCTGTCAGGGCGATCACCCACTGCGGGATGTCGGAGAACATGCCCCAGTAGTGCGTATAGGTCGCCACCGCCGTGATGTCGGCGATCCCGGTGGTGGCCCAGTTCAGGAAGTACATCCAGCCCGCGACGAACGCCCCCTTCTCGCCGAGGAACTCCCGGGCGTAGGAGACGAACGCGCCGGAGGACGGCCGGTGCAGCACCAGTTCCCCCAGCGCGCGCACCACGAGGAAGGCGAAGACGCCACAGACCGCGTACGCCAGGGCCAGCGAGGGCCCGGCGCCGGCCAGCCGGCCGCCCGCGCCGAGGAACAGCCCGGTGCCGATCGCCCCGCCGATGGCGATCATGTTGATGTGCCGGGTTTTCAGCGACTTGCTGTACCCGGCATCTCCCGCATCGGGGGGCCCGCTCGCTGCCGCCCGCTGCTCCTGCTGTGGCTCCGCCTGCCGGAGGGACTGCTCACTCATGCCGAAACCTCGCTTCACTCGGCCTCGCTTGCGCGCGGCGGTGCCTTCAGGTGGTGATCGCGCTGCCTTCGTTCACACGTGACCCTCACTCTCCGTGGAGGGGTTCGTGTCGTGGGGTGGCCGCACGATGGTGGTCAGCGTCGACTCGACGCGGGCGAGGTGGTGCTCCATGGCTTCCGCCGCGTCGTGCTCGGACTGGTCGATGAGCGCCTCGACGATCGCCCGGTGCTCCCGGTTCGCCTGCTCGCGCCGTCCGCCGAGCTCGTTGAGGAAGGCGGACTGCCGGGCCAGCGCGTCGCGGATCTCCTCGATCACCCGCCGGAAGACCGGGTTCCGGGCCGCCTGGGCGACGGAGAGGTGGAAGAGGGTGTCCATGGCGACCCATGCGGTGGTGTCGGTCTCCTGCTCCATCCGCTCCAGCAGGTGACTCAGCTGGTCGAGGTCCTCCGGCGTACGGCGTACCGCCGCGTACCCGGCCACCGGGATCTCCACATGCCGACGCACTTCGAGAAGATCGCTGGCCGAGTAGTCGCCGAAGGTGGGGTCGGCGGTCGCGCCGTCGGAGACGACGAAGGTGCCCTTGCCCGTACGCGAGACCGTCAGCCCCATCGTCTGGAGCGCCCGCAGCGCCTCCCGGAGCACGGGTCTGCTGACTTCCAGGCGACGGCAGAGCTCCGCCTCCGAGGGGAGCTTGTCCCCGACCGCGTAGTCGCCCCGCTCGATGGCGCCGCGCAGATGGTTCAGGACCGCTTCCATCGCGCTGACGCGCCGGGGCATTCCGCCAGCTGTCTGGCTGTCTGACAGGTTCACCCGGGGATCGTCGAGTCTGGCGGGGGCCGCTGTCAAGGGGTGGGGCGGTCCGCGCGGAAGTCCGGCGGGCCTCCAGGGGGCGGAGCCGATCTCGGCCTCCCGCGGCGTCGGCGACAAATGCGCTGGTCAGTGAAGCGCCGACGCCCCTGCCGCGGGCCTCGGCGGCCATCGCGATCTTGTCCGGACCGGCGTCCTGCCGACCGGCCGTCCGCGTCGCGGCTCAGCCCCGGCGGTCCGTCACAGCATGACGTGCTTGACCTGCGTGTAGTCGAGCAGGCCGGTGAGGGAGAGATCGCTGCCGTAGCCGGAGTGGCGTACGTCACCGTGCGGCATCTCCGACACCGTCGTGCCGTGGGTGTTGACCCAGACGATGCCGGTGCGCAGCGCGCGGCTCGCGCGCATGGCGCGGTCGTGGTCGCGGGTCCAGACGCTCGCGGCGAGTCCCTGGGGTACGTCGTTCGCCAGGTGGAGGGCCTCGGACTCGTCGGCGAAGGGCTGGATGGTGACGACCGGGCCGAACACCTCGCTCTGTACGATCTCGTCCTTCTGCCGCGCCCCCGCGATCACCGTGGCCTGGTGAAAGTAGCCGGGCCGGTCGAGGGACGCGCCGCCGGTGACGATCTCGGCGTGGTCCGGGAGACGTTGCAACAGGCCCTGTACGGAGGCGAGTTGGGCGGGATGGGCCAGCGGGCCGAAGGCGGCGTGAGCGTCGTCGGGTGCTCCGGGCAGCTGCCGAGCGAGCGCTCGGCCTGCCGGACGCCATGCCGAGGGACTGACTTCCCGGGTGTGCCGACCGGCCGCCCCGCCGTGCCATCGCCACAGCGCGCGGAGTGCGCTTGCTTCAAGTGCACTTGAACGTCCTAACGTAATCGGCATGACGGTGATCGACAGCAACCCCGTGAAATCCCCGCCCGTGGACGTCTGCGTGGTCGCGGGGACGGACCATCCGCGACCCGACGGCCAGGACCGCTACACGATCCGCGAGGTCGCGGAGTACACCGGGCTCAGGGCTCACACCCTGCGCTGGTACGAGGAAATCGGTCTGATGCCGCACGTGGAGCGGTCGCACAACGGCCAGCGTCTCTTCAGCAACAGGGACCTGGACTGGCTCACCTTCGTACGCAGGCTGAGACTGACCGGGATGCCGGTCGCCGACATGGTCACGTTCGCGGAGCTGGTCCGCCAGGGTGAGGCCACCTTCGACGAACGGCGGGAGATTCTGGAACAGACCCGGCGCGAGGTCGTCACGCGCATCGCGGAGTTGCAGGACACCCTCACCGTCCTTGACGCCAAGATCGATTTTTATGCGGGCGCCCGCCGGGCGTCGGAAAGGGACTGAGGCCATCATGAGCAACACCATCGAACAGATCAGCAAGGTCGAGCTGGGCAACGGCGGCCCCCTCGTCGGCGTCCAGGGCTTCGGCGCCATGGGCATCAGCGCCGCATACGGGCAGACGGACGACGCGGCGGCCCGCGACACCCTGGAGGCCACCGTCGAGGCGGGCGTCACCTTCATCGACACCGCCGACATGTACGGCGTCGGTGCCAACGAGGAGTTCCTCGCACCGTTCGTCGCCGCGCACCGCGACACGATCACCCTGGCCACCAAGTTCGGCATCGAGTACCGCGCCGACGACCCGGGCTACCGGGCCATCCGTAACGATCCCGGCTACGTCAAGAAGGCCGTCGAGGCGAGTCTGCGCCGCCTGAACGTCGAGGTCATCGACCTTTACTACATGCACCGCCGCGACCCCGCCGTCCCGCTCGCCGAGTCCGTCGGCGCCATGGCCGAACTGGTGCGGGAAGGCAAGGTCAAGCATCTCGGCCTGAGCGAGGTCACCGGTGCCGAGCTGCGCGAGGCGCACGCCGTGCACCCGATCACCGCCGTGCAGTCGGAGTGGTCGGTCTTCAGCCGGGACGTCGAGCACAGCGTGGTGGGCGCGGCCGCCGCACTCGGGGTCGCCTTCGTGCCGTACTCGCCCCTGGGCAGGGGTTTTCTGACGGGTGCCTTCACCGACGCGGGCAAGGACCTCTCCAGCAGCGACTTCCGCCAGTCGCTGCCGCGCTACACCGGCGACAATGCCAAGGCGAACGCCGCTCTCCTGGCGCCCCTGCACAAGATCGCAGCCGACCACGGCGCCACCACGGCGCAGATCGCCCTCGCCTGGGTGCAGCACCGGGCGCAGGCACACGGCCTGACCGTCGTGCCGATCCCCGGGACCCGCAGGCGCAGCCGCCTCCTCGAGAACGCCGCGGCCACCCGGATCGCGCTGAGCGCCGAGGAACTGGCGCTGCTGGAGCCGATCGCCGGACAGGTTGCGGGTGACCGTTACGCGGACATGTCCCTCACCTCCGCGGCGCGGGAAGCGTAGGTCCGCCCGCGGAGGGATCCCGAGTGGGCCGTGGCCCAGGCCTGGGCGTTCCCCGGGAACCCGGCGGTGTCCTGGAGTACTTGGAGGATCCGCCCCGACCGACCGGGTTTGAGGCAGGGGAAGCCAGTCCGGGCCGGTCCGATCCTTCTCTTGCCGGTCGGGCAGGCCCCAGAAGGGGCCATACAGGCCGGCCTCCACGAAGTAGTCGGCGGCGGAAGCGGGATCACGACGGGAGCAGCCCGGTTCCAGGCGCCCCGCGTACCAGTTGCGGGCGAGACGCCACAGGGTCGCCAGATCCATGACGTAGCCGCGCTCCTGCCCGGTACGCGCCGGCCAGCTGTCGACGCACGGGGCGGAACAGAACAGCCGCTGGTGGTTGCAGGTGTGGACGACGTCCTCCCAGGCACGGCGGATCGGGATGAGGAAGTGCGCCACCTCGTTGCCGGGTGGCGGCGCGGCTCGGTTGACCACCCAGGCGTGCGGGGTGTCACAGGCCGGACAGCGGGTGGCGGCCAGCACGTCCGGCTCGCCGTGGACCAGATGCGGGATGGCGAACGAGTCCCAGGCACAGCCGCCCCACCACAGCGTGCGCGCCCCCATGACCGGGAAGCCGAGCGGCACGGAGGCGAAGGGATGAGCCATGAGGACCCGATCGCGGTCCCGCGGGTCCCACACCAGATCATGGCTCGCGTGCAGTTGCGCCAGCCCCTCGCGCACCTCGTCGGCGGAGAGCCCGGTGCAACCGGCCAGCTCGGACGTGCGCGGAGCCTGGCCGGTGCCTGCGAAACCCTCGGCCATGTGCCTGTGCTCCTGTCGCCGGTGCGGGGCCACTCGGATCCAGCATGTGTCCTGGCGCCCCCAGTGTCGTGACCGCTGGTGCGGCACGGACACGCACCGCAGCGAGCGCGACAGCATGCCTGCGAAGAGCCGCTTTCCCCCGCCGAGGATGACGGCCCTGCCTCACCGTGCCGCATCGGGTTGGGCGGGCCGTGGGGAGGCAGGCTGCCGGGACGGTTGGGCATGCTGGGTGTGCGGGAGGGGGCGCAGACCAGGAACCAGGGCGAGCGTGACCGCTGTCGAAACCGCTGCCGTTGCGGCCATGGCCAGTGAGGGAGAGGTGAACTGTGCGACGGCGCCCGCCAGGGCCGCGCCCACACCCTGCAGGGTGAGCATGCCGGCGGAGTGCAGCCCGAGGGCGTGCCCGCTCAGCTCTTCCGGCGTCAGGAACATCAGACGCTCCTGGAGCGGCAGGCTCGCCGCGTATCCGAGCCCGGCGACCACGACCGCCGGTACGGCGACGGCAAGCGGCGGCCGCAGGGCGAAGACCAGGTACGGAGCGGCCAGCAGCAGACTCAGCGGAACGCCGAGCCGTTGCCGCCACCGCCGGGGTACGAACCTGCCCACCAGGACGTCGCCGACCAGCATGCCGAACGCACCACAGGCGAAGAGCACTCCGGCATTCCGGGGGGTGTAGGAGACGTACAGGGACTCACAACCAACGATCAGCCCGTTGGGAACCCACAACGCCAGGTAGACATGGCGGCGGGGCCTCGAGTCCCACAGACGCGCGTTGTTCCGCCAGGTCTCGCCGACTGACGGCCGTCCCGCGGCCCGCGGCGCGCGGCGGGCGAGACCGAACCGGGCCACGGCCGCGGCCGAGCAGTACAGCGCAGAGCCGACGAGCAGCGCGCCGCGTGCGGACAGCGCCGCCACCAGTACACCGCCGACCGCGAACCCGCAGATCTGCACGGCCCCCGCCGACATGTTGAACAGGGAGCGCCCCAGCAGGTAACCGTCCTTCGTGAGGAGCTCGTTGAGCAACCCGTAGCGCACCCCGCCACCGACGGCGGAGACCACACCGAGTGCGAGGACGACCGCGAAGGCCGCCGTGACGGGCAGACCGGGCAGGGCCTGGGCCGCGGTGCCGAGACCGAAGAGCAGGGACAGTCCGGTCAAGGCGGCGCGCGGTGGCAGCCGGTCGGCTGCCGACAGCAGCGTCGTGGCCCCGATCACCTGGGCGAGCGAGGGACCGAACATGGCGAGAGCGGTCAGCAAGGGCGAACCGGTTCCCGAGTGGATCAGCGTTCCCAGGGCCAGTCCGCTCACCGTCTGACCCGCCCCCTGCCCGGCAGACGTCAGCAGGAGCGGGGTGAACTCCCTGGTACGGAAAAGGGTGCGATAGGTCTGCATGCCCGGAGTCTCAGCGGCGCTGCGGAGCCGGCGTAATGTTTCGCAGGGAGGCGAAACCATGGGCTGGTGGCAGGTCAACGCGGACACACTCGCCGGAAGCCGGTTCGTCATCTCGCCCCTCGCGGAGGCCACCGCATGCCTGAAAGTCCTGGAACGAGGCAGGGCCGCACACCCGGGGGAGCGTGCCTGGCTGGACACGTACCTGCCTGCCTACCTCGGCCGGAAGGCCCGGCACCCGATCACCGCACTCCTCATACGAGCCGCCCTGGGACCCACCTGGAACGCCACCTTCCTCACCCCCACACCAACCACCGAGAAGGAGCAGGTGTTTGACGCCGAGGTGGCGCGGCTGCGGGACACACCGGCCGAGACCGCCCGCACCGACCTGACCGTCTCACTGAACGGCCCCCTCCCCGCCGAGCTGCACCGTTCCGATCTGCCGCAGCGGGCCGCCGACCTCGTGGAGTGGGTCTGGCGGCACACGGTGTTGCCCGACTGGCCGCGGCGCCGACGGATCATCGAGGCCGATGTCGTGGCGCGCACGGCGCAGTGGGGCGAAGGCGGCTGGGCGAGCGCCCTGGCCGATATGCGCACCGGCATGCGCTGGCTCGGGCAGAGCCGTCTGCAGGTCACCGCGCGTGACCATCCTTCGCGAGAGATCTCCGGAGCGCAGTTGATGTTTGTGCCGGTCACGCCGCAGCAGAGCTGGGTCTCCTGGCAGTCCCGGCGCTACGCCGTCGTCTACCCCTGCTCGGGTGTCCTGGCGGAGGCGGAGCGCACACCGGTTCCAGAGCCGTTGCGCGCGCTTCTCGGGCCGGTACGGGCAAGGGTCCTCGTGCTGCTGGACGACCCGAAGAGCACCACACACCTGGTGGCGTTGACCGGGCACGGGTTGGGGTCCGTGGGGCGCCACCTGAAGGTGCTGCTCGATGCCCGTCTGGTGCAACGACGGCGTGTGGGGCGTTCCGTGCTCTACTGCCGCACCGAGGCGGGGGAGGCGCTCGTCAGGGCCCAGAAGGACGCATGACGTCTCTTGGGTGCCGTCCCGGAGGCCGGGCCCCCTTCCACCCCTCGTTCGCCCCGCATATAAGCTCCCGTGCGAAACGAGCCTGACGGGGGATAACCAAGTGGAGAGGCTGCGGCAGGACGATCCTGCGCGGATCGGGGACTTTGTGACGTTGGCCCGTCTCGATGCGGACGGCAGCCGGGGCGTTCCCGAGCGTCGCTATCTCGCCCGCAGTGCCGACGGCGGGCGCACGGTCCTGGTGTGTCTGCCGCCGGCCGGCGGTGACCCGGCACGGTGGGCGGCCGAGGCGCAGCAGGCGGCCCGGCTGACCCAGCCCGGGTTCTGGCCTGTTGTCGAGTGCGGCGGGACGTCGGCCTTCCCCTGGTACGCGTCCCCGTACCGCCCCGCGCTGCCGCTGCCCGCCGTCCTGGCCGCGCACGGCGGCCCGCTGCCGGAGCCGCTGGTCCGCATGCTGGGCGGCACGCTGGCCGAAGCCCTGGCCTCGGCCCATGTTCTGGGCATCGTGCACGGCGGTGTCTGCCCGGCGGGCGTGCTGCTGACCGCCTGCGGGCCGTTCCTGGGGTGTTTCGGTGCGATGCGCGCGACCGCGGTCGCAGGGGCCTCCGCCACGCCGGCGACCTGGCTGGATACCGGGTGCCTGGCTCCCGAGCTGGCGGCGGGCGCCCCGGTGGACCGGGCCGGGGACGTCTACGCCCTGGGTGCCGTGCTGGCGTACGCGGCGACCGGGCACACCGTGCCCGAGCGGCAGGAGATCCCCGCCGGACTGCGCGACATCGTCACCGCGTGCCGTTCGCGCGATGCGGACCGCCGGCCGGAACCGGCCAGGGTGCTGGCGGAGTTGCTGCCGGGCGCGGCGTACGGCGCGCTGGCCGGCTCCACGGAGCCGGTGTCGCTGCCCGGCCGTGTCGTGGCGGCGTTGTCCCGTCAGTCGGCGGAGGTCCTCGCCGCCGCACTCCCCACCCAAGAGCGCTGAGGCCATGATCTCCCCACTTCTGCACGACGACCCGCACACCGTCGGGCCGTTCCGGATCCTCGCCCGCCTCGGCGGGGGCGGTATGGGCACCGTCTACCTGGCCCGTTCGGCGGGTGGACGCACGGTCGCGGTGAAGACACTGCACAGCCGTCTCACCGCGGACACCACGTTGCGCACCCGCTTCCGGCTGGAGACGGACGCGGCACGCGTCATCGGCTCCCGTCACGGTGCGGCGGTCGTCGACGCCGACCCCCAGGCGCCGACTCCGTGGCTGGCGACGGAGTACGTCCTCGGCCCGCCGCTGGACGAGGCCGTCGAGGCGGGCGGGCCGCTGCCGGAGCCGGCCGTGCGCGCTCTCGGCGCGTCGCTCGCCGCCGGGCTGGAGCAGCTGCACCGGTCGGAGGTGGTCCACCGCGACCTGAAGCCGTCCAACGTCCTGGTGACGGCGCAGGGCCCGCGGATCATCGACTTCGGCATCGCCCGGTCTTTCGGCGACGAGCACCTGACGAACGTCGGCAGCGCCATGGGAACGCCCGCGTTCATGTCGCCCGAGCAGGCGGCGGGCCTGGAACACGCCGCGGCGGGCGATGTGTTCGCCCTGGCCGGCGTGCTGGTCTTCGCCGCCACCGGCCGCGGCCCGTTCGGTGGCGGGGCGCCCACCGACCTGCTGTACCGCGTCCGGTTCGGCGAACCGGACCTCGGCAGCGTTCCCGAGGCGCTGCGCCCCCTGCTCTCCCGGTGCCTGGCCAAGGACCCCGCACACCGCCCGTCCACTTCCGAGCTGTTCGCCGCGCTGCGCGGCGCCGAGGATGCCCCCGTGGACCCCGGCGGGTTCGCGGACCTGCTCCCCGACGCGGTGCTGCGGGAGATCGCCCGGCGCAGCGACGAGGTGTGGCGCGAGCCGCCGCACCGCCTGCCGCCGCCGGTGCCCGCCGAGGCACCACACGCCGGGACCGCCCCCGTACCGGGCGTCTCGCGGCGGCGGCTGCTGTACGTGGCCGGGGGCGCCCTCCTGGGCGGCGGCCTCCTCGGCGGCGGGGCCTGGGCCCTGCTCGGGGATTCCGAGGACGGCGGAGGCGGCGCCAAGAAGAAGGACGCCGTCGACCGGCCGAAGCCCCCTTCGCCGCTGTGGAGCGCCGTCCTGCGGTGCCCGGACTCCGGGGGTGAGGTGATGACGGTGGGCCGGAACCTGGCCATGCGCGCGGGGATCGTGCTGTGCGGCATCAACGCCGAGTCGGGCAAGCCGACCTGGCAGGCAAACGTCGCCGAGACCTGGCGGTCGGCCACCGACGGCACGCGGATGTACGCCCTGCGGGGACACCAGGAGAAGGCGGCGTCGCTGGCTGTGTGCGAGGTCTCGCAGTTCCACGGCGAGCTGAGCAAGCCCCTTGTGGAACTCTCCGCGTTCACCGGCAAGGAGCAGTACAACCAGCTGCTGTGCGTGGCCGACGGCACCGCGTACCTGGTGGCGCGGGCCGCCTCCGGCAAGCGCTGGTACCTGGTCGCGGCCGACCTGAAGTCGGGCAAGGAGCGCTGGCGCAGCCCGGTGGACGGGCCGGGGACCGAGGGCGTGCCGCCGGTGCTGAGCGGCGTTGTGGTGGGATCCCGGGTGGTGCTGTGCGGGAGCCCGAGCACGGACTCGCACTTCATCGGCCTCTCCGCGCACGACAAGGGCCACGGCCGCCAACTGTGGGAGATGTCCGAGACGTTCACGGGCACCCTCCCGCCGTCCCGGCTGGTCACCGACGACCGGAACCTCTACTTCGGCGCCGAGAACCTCACCGCCCGCCGGCTCTCCGACGGCGGGCTGGAGTGGTACTTCGGCAACCGGCCCGGCGCCGGCGACCGCGCACGTGAGGAGCGGCGGTTCGGCGCGCCCACCGTCCACGACGGAGTCGTCTACAGCACCGAGGGCGATCAGGGACTGGTCGCCGTCGACGCCGCCTCCGGCACGCTGAACTGGCAGGAGAAGGGCCTGTCCGGCAGGAAGAACAAGCGCGATGTGGCCCCGGCGGTCGGCAAGCGGTACGCCTACTGCGCCGACGACAAGGGCCTGCGCGCCATCGACCTGCGCACCCGCAAGGCCGTCTGGACGTACGAGACCGAGCCCGTCGTCCTGACCGCCGACCCCCAGGGCGGACGGCTGTACGTCCGCCAGGAGAAGCGGACGGTCGCCCTCCCGCTCGCCTGACACACCGCCTGTTTGACACACCGCCCGTTCCCGATCCAGGAGAAGACTGCCTGTGAAACCCCTCGGCCAGGGAGATCCGCTGCGCCTGGGCCCCTACCGCCTCCACGGCGTCCTCGGAGAGGGCGGCATGGGCAAGGTGTACTTCGCAGCCGACGCCTCCGGCCGCCCCGCCGCGGTCAAGGTCCTGCTGCCGGAACTCGCCCACGACGGGCACCTGGCCGACCGTTTCCTGCGGGAGGCGCGGACCGCACGGGCGGTGACCAGCGAGGGCGTGGCCCGCGTACTGGCCGCCGAACTGGAGGGCGGCAGGCCGTGGATCGCCACGGAGTTCCTGGCCGGCCCGACGCTGGACGACGCCGTCAAGGACTTCGGGCCCCTCGACGACGCCGCCGTGCGGGAGCTGGCGCGGTCACTGGCCCGCACGCTCCGGGACGTGCACGCCACGGGGCTGGTCCACCGGGACGTCAAGCCCCCCAACGTCGTCCTCACCTCGCGCGGCCCCCGCCTGATCGACTTCGGCATCGCCCGCCCCGAGCACGGCCTGACCCTCACCCGTACCGGACAGATCCCGGTCACCCCCGGCTACGGCGCGCCGGAACAGGTCCTCGGGCAGCGCGTCGGACCGGCGGCCGACGTCTTCTCCCTCGGCGCCGTCCTCGCCTTCGCCGCGGGCGGCCGGCCGGCGTACACCGGTGCCGAGATCACGGCCGTCCTGTACGAGGTCGTGCACGGCAACCCCGACCTGGAGGCCGTACCGGAGGGCCTGCGGTACCTCGTCACGCCCTGCTTCGCCAAGGACCCGGCGGCACGCCCGCTGCCCACCCAGGTCGCCGAGGCCGCGGGGACGGCGCCGCGGCAGCCCGAACGGCTGTGGAAGTCCGGCCGGCTGGGGCAGGAGATCCGGCAACGGGAAGCGACGGCGCGCCGCCTGACGGCCCGTACGCCCGCTCCCGAGGGTGCCTCACCCGGCGGCACCCCCCGCCTCACCCGGCGGCGGCTCCTCGCCGCGGCCGGCGGCGGGGCGCTGCTTGCCGCCGCGGGCGGCGGCACCGCCTGGTGGCTCAACCGTGACGACGGTGCGGACACCCCGCCCGACCCCTTCGACATCCCGCCGGCCGCCAAGGTGAAGGCCGCGCCGCTCGGCTCCGCCGAAGGCTCCCCGAAAGAGCTGTGGGGCCCCGTCCCGAACGTGGCTGCCCCCGGCTCGCCGGCCCCGCTGCCGGTACGTGACGTGGTGGTCTATGCGGCCTCCGGGGGTGGCATCGCGGCGCGCCGGGTCACCGACGGCCGGGAGCGGTGGAAGATCGCCGACGCGAAGGCGGCGGCCGGCTATCTGTGCATCGGGGACCGGCTGGTGGCCACCGCCGACGGCAAGGGCACGCTGCGCACCTGGGTGGCCGCCACCGGGTCCCCCCGCTGGACGGTGGACGCGGAGGTGGGCACCCTGCTGGCCGCCGACGCCCACGCCGTCTACCTGCTGACCTCCGACGGCCGGCTGCGCTGCGTCGGGACCGACGGGAAGGTGAAGTGGACCAAGCGGCCACCACTGCCGCTGTCCGGCGGCCGCCCCGCGGCGGCCCTCGGCGCCGGCCATCTGGTGGTCTGCAGCAAGGCGGGAGACGTGGTCGCGGTCCGCGCCGAGGACGGTGCCCGCGCCTGGGTCCGCCAGAACCAGGCCGCGGGACCGCTGCCGCCCGTCATCGACGGCACAACCGTCTATCTCGGCGGTCGCAGCCTGGCGGCGGTCGAGGTCGCGAGCGGCAGCGAGCGGTGGGCCCTGGACCCGCTGCGACCGCCCCGGGAGGAGGACGACACCGCCGGATGGGGCCCGCCCGCCGTGGCCGGCGGGATGGTCTACGCACTGAACTGCGAGGTGCCGAGGTGGGTGCGCACCGACGGCAGCCAGGAGCCGCTCATGGTACTCATCTCCGGTGTGGCTCCGCCCTGGCGGCCTCCCGTCGTCCAGGGCAACAGCCTCTGGATCGTGGAGAGTGACGACATCGGGGTGAGCGGCCTGCCGCGCTCCGGGGAGGGACAGGCCCAGACCTACCCCCTCAGCGGCCAGGACCGCTCCATGGCAGGCGACGCCAACCGCCTCTTCGTCCGCAACGGCGCATCACTGCTGGCGCTGCCGGTGTACTGAGCCGTTTGCCGGCGATCGCAGCGGTACCCGTCGGCTGTACCGCGTCCACGTTCCTCCAGGAGAGCGTCGCCGGCCACACGTTGGTCCTTCACTGGGGGCGCCTCGCGCTGGGCGTGCTCATCGCCCTGGCAGGTCCGGACCCTTGTGCTCGTTTCTGTTCTACCTAACACTCTCAATGAACAGAAACGCGCATCACTGAACATGTTCGAACCTTGGTGACGGTCGGTCGAGTCAAGGAGAGCAGACATGACGCAGTTCAGCCGACGGAGATTTCTGAGCGCGGCCATGGTGGGGGCCGCATCCGCGGGTGTCGTTCTGGGCGGCGGCCGCACGACCCTCGCCCAGGCCGACAGCCCGCGGGGACTGACCATCCGTGGCAACGAATTCCTGCTGGACGGCGAGCCGTTCCGGATCCTCTCGGGCGCCTTCCACTACTTCCGGACGCATCCCAAGGACTGGCGCGACCGGTTGCTGCGGATGCGGGCCATGGGCCTGAACACGGTGGAGACCTATGTCGCCTGGAACTTCCACCAACCGTACGAGGCCAAGAGGAAAGCCGACTTCAGCGGATGGCGCGACGTCGCCGCCTTCGTACGGACCGCGGACGAGGCCGGACTCAAGGTGATCGTGAGACCGGGGCCGTACATCTGCGCGGAATGGGACTTCGGCGGTCTGCCGGCCTGGCTCCTCAAGGACAAGGACGCTCCGCTGCGCCGCTCCGACCCCGCCTACGAGCGGGCGGTTGACGCCTGGTTCGCCGAACTGCTGCCCCGGTTCGTCGATCTGCAGGCCACCCGCGGCGGGCCCATCATCGCCATGCAGGTCGAGAACGAGTACGGCAGCTACGGCGACGACCATGCGCACCTGGAACATCTGCGGGACACCATGCGGGCGCAGGGCGTGGACAGCCTGCTGTTCTGCTCCAACGGAGCCAGTCAGCAGGCGCTGGAGGACGGCAGCCTTCCCGACCTCCTCTCCACCGTCAACTTCGCCGGGGACCCCACCGGACCCTTTGCCGAACTGCGCCGATTCCAGCCGGACAAGCCCGTGTTCTGCACGGAGTTCTGGGACGGCTGGTTCGACCACTGGGGAGAGCACCACCACACCACCGACCCGGCAGGGACCGCCGCCGACGTGGAGAAGATCCTCGAAACGGGTGCGTCCATCAACTTCTATATGGCGGTGGGCGGAACCAACTTCGGCTGGTCCGCAGGTGCCAACCTGAGCGGCAGCGCCTACCAGCCCACCGTCACCAGCTACGACTACGACTCCCCGATCAGCGAATCCGGCGAACTCACCGAGAAATTCCACAAGGTGCGTGACGTACTGGCCAAGTACACCACTCTGCCCAGCACACCCCTTCCGGCCACCCCGCGCCGCATGCCGGCCCAGAGGGTCGCCGTTCGTGAGTCGGTGCCGCTGATGGACGCGCTCGACGTGCTGAGCAGCACCCCAATACGGCGTACCGCGCCCGTCCACATGGAGGCGCTCGGGCAGGCGTACGGACTGATCCACTACCGCACTCGGGTGCGCGGACCGCAGGGGAGCAAGGAGTTGAAGGTCACCGGCCTGGGCGATCGTGCCCTGGTGTTCGGCGACGGCAAGCGCATCGGCACCTTCGACCGCAACCAGCCGGACCACACCGTCGGCTTCACCGTGGCCGGCGCATCCGGCACCCTCGACCTCCTGGTCGATCCCACCGGACGGGTCAACTTCGGCCAGGGGCTCAATGACCCCAAGGGAATCAGCGGCAAGGTCCTTCTCGACGACGAGGAAGTGAGCGACTGGGAAATCCGCCGGCTGCCTCTCGACAACCTCTCGGCTCTGACGTTCGGAGGCGGAGACACGCCGACCGGCCCCGCCTTTCACCGGGCCCGGGTCCATGTCGACACCCCCGCGGACGGCTTCCTCGCCTTTCCGGGCTGGGACAAGGGCATGGTGTGGCTCAACGGCTTCGCGCTCGGCCGGTACTGGTCGCTCGGACCGCAGGTCACCCTGTACGCCCCGAGCCATTTGTGGCGTCGGGGGCGGAACGAGCTCGTCGTCCTGGAGATGGAGCGGACGGGGGACCGGATCGAGGTACGGTCCGAGCCCGACATCGGTTAGGGCAGGAGACCGGGGGGAGGGGCGGCCCGCTCCTGCGAGCCGCCCCCTTGGCCGGAGCCTCAGGTCGGGGTCTTGGACCGGAGTCTCAGACCCGGAGCCTCAGACCCGGAGTCTTCAGTCCGCGGTGAGGGGCCGGGCGGCCTCGACCAGGACCCTTCGCCCCTCCTGACCGGTCATCACGACGCGTGACAGCCAGGGACCCTTACGGTCGTAGGCATGGGTGACGGCCGCCTCGCTCGTCTCCTGCTGCGTACCGTCGCCGAAGTACCAGTGGTAGCGGTACCCGGCGGCGGGCTGCTTTCCGTCCACCGTCACGGACATGCGCACCTCACTGCCGACGTGCGCGTTCCCGGGGGCGTTCAGCCGGGCCCGGGGTCCCTGGCGGGGGAGGTGGAACCACCGGCGCACACTCGGGTTGAGGAGAAATGCGTCGGCGTACTGCCGGGCGCCCTCGATGTCGGGATGTCCGACCGCTGCACTCAGGCATTGCAGAGGAGTCGCGCTCAGCTCGGGGCAGGCCCGCGTGCGCAGCGGGAACGCCGGGTCGGTCAGCGGAGTGTTCCAGACCTTGGAGTCCCGGGAGAGCACGGCGTTGTCCACGGTGAACAGCCCGTCGGCCGCGACCGCGTAGGAACCGTCCTTGGACGCCTTGTTGGCGGCGGCCGCCGCCTGGTGGTAGGCGGCATTGGCCAGTTGGGTGTACTGCTCGTAGCGTTCGGCCACGCTGCCGAGGGCGGCTTTGCAGGAGGTCAGCCACGCCCCGGCAACTCCCGGGGTCGAGCAGGTCTTCACCGGGATCGGAGAACTGCTGCGGCTCAGCGCGTAGTAGAAGTCGGCCACGAGCACCTTCGGATGCCCCGGCAGGGAGTGGGCCTTCTCGATCGCCGCCTGCATCCCGCGTCCGCCGTACCCGACCTTCGCGCCGCTGAAGTAGGGCACGTCCTTGGCCGGGTTCTCCGCTGCCGCGCCGATGCCGGAGCACTCGCGCTTCACTGCCTTGCGCAGGTTCTCCGAGCCGGGGGTGATGCCGACGCCGATGCCGAAGAAGGGATCGAGGTCGTTGATACACCCGTTGATCACGACCAGATCGAGGCCGTAGCCGCCCGCCCGCGCCTGTGCGCCCGCCTTCTCCAACTGGCAGAAGACATCCGGCATTTGCTGGGTGACCTCGCCGAACTCCATCTCCCCGTCGCCGTCCGGATCCTGCTTCTCCGTCGTGCGCAGACAGGCCGCGTCGTTGTTGCCCGCGGGCAGCTCGGGCGCATCGAGCACCGCGCCGGAGATCGAGTAGTCCATGTGCTGAACGCCCCGGCCGGTCCGGCGGCCGAGCAACTCACCCGTCAGATAAGGGAACTTCTGGTCGTGGTCCAGGCCCTGCCCCCAGACGACGGAGTCACCGACGGATGCCACCCGCACCGGGTGGCACCCCCGGCGTATCGTGTCCCGCCAGACCTTGCCGTAGCGGCCGGGTGCCTGGCCGCCGGACGAGGCGGCGACGCGGGCGTCGATCTGCAGGGCGGTCTCGGTTGCGGGCACCCGGTCGAAGGGGATGCTGAACTTCGCCGTGCCGACATCGGCGGCCATGTCGAGGCGCCCGCCGGCCAGCTGCTTCTCACCGGCGCGTACCCGCCACTCCACGGTGGCTCCTGCCTTCGCCGCGGCGGGGTCGTAGACCTCCACCCTGCCGTGCACCGCTCCGCTGCACACCGGATTCGGCGTCAGGTCCACGTCGAGGACGAGGGGGAACGCCGACCCCGGCAAGGCGATGGTGTGCGCAGCGGTCTGCGCCGCGGCGGGGAGCCCGCCGAGAAGCTGACCGAAGAGCACTCCGGCCGCGCCGGCCGCCGCGACACACCTCGCGGCCAACGAGCGACGGGCCACTCCGGGCCTGCTCGGAACGGAACCCGCGCCGGTGCCCGCCCGCCTGGGCGCAACCCACCGCGACCACGCTAATCTCACGCCAATACCCCTGTGTTCGCTGTCATTTCGGTCCGTGCGGAGTCAACTGAATCCCGCATCGGTAGGGATGATGACAGTCGGGGGACCGGTATGGACCACGAGCAGGGTCCCGTACTGCGTGAAACTGATCACTTACCCACGGTTACGGTCTGGCGGGGTCGAGGTGCACGCCGCGGAATGCCCCTACGGCCCCTCAGCCCGCCCCGCCCTCCGCCCCCTCCGCGCCGCCGTTGCGCAGCGGCACGGTGCTCGCCCGCGGGATCAGGCGGGTGGGCAGGACGATATGACGCCCAGGGTCCGCGTCCGGGTCGTCGATCAGCGAGCGGGCCAGTTCGCCGGCCGCGCGGCCGATGTCCTCCGGTGACTGGGCGACCGTGGAGAGATCGGACCACTCCGCGATCGGGTGGTCGTCGAAGCCGAGGACGGAGATCCGTTCGGGCACCTCGACACGGGCCTTGCGCAGCGTCCAGATCACCCAGGAGGCGAGCTCGTCGTGTTCGGCGAAGATGGCGGTGGGCGGCTCCCACAGGCTGAGCAGCTCGCCGATCGCCTCCGCGATGCTGCGCTTGTCGTCGACCGGGGTGGCGACCACCAGGTCGTCGTCCAGGGGGACGCCCGCCCGGGTGAGCGCCTGCTGATAGCCGGCCACCCGCTCGTTGGAGCTGAACGCGAATCCGCTGGCGCCGACCGACTGGACGAACGCGATACGACGGTGCCCGAGATTGAGCAGATGCTGGGTGCCCCGGCACGCCCCGGCCACGTCGTCGACATACACGCTCGGGCAGCCCTCGGCGTGCTGGCTGACGTAGACGACCGGCATCTCCAGGTCGTCCAGTCGGGCCTTCTCCTCGGCCGTGAGATCGAAGCAGAAGACCAGCAGCGCATCGGCGTTCCGCCGGGCCGGCAGCCGCTCGAAGAAGTCGGCGCGCTCGGTCATCTCGGGGGTGACATAGACGAGCACGTCCATGCCCGCGGTGCGCAGCTCCGGTCCGAGGGCGGACACCGCCGAGCCGATGAACCAGGAGTTGAGGGTGGGTACCAGCACCGCCACCACGCCGGTCTTGCCGGTGACCAGGCTGGCGGCCTGCCGGGAGACCGCGAAGTTCAGCTCGCGGGCGGCTTGTTCGACCCGGGCGCGGACTTCGGGCGAGACCGTCGCAAGGCCGCGAAGGGTGCGCGAAACGGTGGAAGCGGAGACCCCGGCCCGCTCGGCGACATCGGCCATCGTGGGGTGCCGTTGAGCTGCTGGCATGAACGGACGGTAGCACAGCGGGCACATGTTCATGGCGATAGATGACAGCGCTGTCATGGCCTGTCATGGCCTTGTTGCGGGCCTGCGCGCCGCGGCGTCGTCCTCGGGACCCCCCGCCGGGATCCCGGTAGTGATCCCGGCGGGGGATCCCTGTAACGGCTGCATGGTGCATCTGGATGTCCGGTGGATTACCGCGACGTAGCGCATTGACTTCCCCTGTGTGGCCTCCTAGCTTGAAAGCGCTGTCACAGCGTAGGTGGCTCCGCCTGAGAGAAGCGAACCTTCGAGGCGTTGACCTGCTATTTCTTCCTGTCTGACGCATGTGGCAGCGCATTCACGGCTTATCCGCCGTGTTTTCATTGCTCTCTTTTCCCCTACCTGTCCATGCGATCCGGCGGGCCGCACCCTGCCGGTGAAGGGATGAGACCCCCGCATGACTACAGCAAGAACCACCAGAGCGCTGCGGAGCGCCGGCGCGGTGCTCGCAGGGCTCGCGGCCCTCGCCGCCTGCGGCGCGCCCGGCGGCACCGTGGCGGCAGGCAAGCCGTCGTTCGAGGGCCGCGGCCCCATCACCTACGTGGCCGGCAAGGACGCCACCGGCTCCGTCCAGCCGGTGCTCGACCGCTGGAACAAGCTGCACCCGACGGAGAAGGTCACCTTCATCCAGCTGCCCACGGACCCCGACGCCCAGCGTCAGCAGATGATCCAGAACGCGCAGACAAAGTCCGATGCCTATACGGTGCTGTCCCTCGATGCCGTGTGGACCTCGGAGTTTGCCGCGCACCGTTGGATCGACCGGCTGCCGCAGGACCGTTTTCCGCTGGCCAGGATGCTCGGGCCGATCGTGGAGACCGGGAAGTACCGCGGCGGCCTGTACGCCGTCCCGGCCAGTTCGGACGGCGGCATGCTCTACTACCGCAGCGATCTGCTGAAACGGGCCGGCATCGAGCGGCCCCCGGCCACCTGGGCCGAGATGACGGCCGACTGCGCCAAGGTACGGAAGCTGCCCGAAGCCAAGGGCATGAGCTGTTATGTCGGGCAGTTCCAGAAGTACGAGGGACTGACCGTCAACTTCGCCGAGGCCGTGAACTCCGCCGGCGGTGTCATCACCGACCCGGTCGGCGCGCCGCACGTCGACACCCCCCAGGCGAAGCGCGGACTGGACTTCCTGGTCCACTCCTTCAGGAGCGGCATCATCCCGAAGGATGCCCTGACCTACCAGGAGGAAGACGGCCGACGGGTCTTCCAGGCCGGGAAGGTGATCTTCGAACGGCAGTGGCCGTACATGTACGCCCTGGCGGCGAAGAAGGACGGCTCCAGCAAGGTCGCGGGCAGGTTCGCGGTCGCACCGCTTCCCGGCCTCAAGGGGCCCGGCGCATCCAGCCTGGGCGGACACAACCTGGCCCTGTCGGCCTCGGCCGGGAACAAGGCCACGGCGATCGACTTCATGAAGTTCTTCTCCAGCGAGCAGCTCCAGCGCTTCACGCTCGCCCACGCGCCCGCCGCGCCGACGTACAAGGCGCTCTACCGGGACCCGACGCTCGTCAAGAAGTATCCGTACCTCCCGACGCTCAAGAAGTCGATCCTGCACGCGGTGCCGCGCCCCCGGGTCTACCAGTACGGCGATGTCACCGCGGCGATCCAACGGGAGGCGTATGCCGCCATGACCGGCAGCAAGAACAGCGAGCAGGCCCTGAAGGACCTCCAGAAGGCCCTTCAGCTGCCCGCGGCGGAGTAAGGAGAGCACGGCCATGGTGACCACGCACAACCCACCCGCACCCCGCATGGCGACCGCGCCCCCCGGCCTTTCCCGGCCCCGGCGCCGACGCCCCCGCGCGACCGCCGGTTCAGGACGGCTCGCGGCCCTGTTGATCTCCCCGACGCTGCTGGTGCTGACCGTCGTCGTTCTCTACCCGACGATCGTGGCCCTCAAGGACTCGCTGTTCGGCACCGCCGGCATCGACCCCAAGACCGGATTCGTCCGGGACACCGACCCATTCGTCGGCGCGGAGAACTACACCGCGATCTTCGGTGACGCGGGCGCCCGGTTCTGGAACGCCTTCTGGAACACCACCTTCCTCACCTTCACCACCGTCGCGCTGGAAACCGTGATCGGGGTGGCGATGGCGCTGATCATGCACCGCGCGTTCCAGGGCCGGGCCCTGGTCCGGGCCAGCATCCTGGTGCCCTGGGCGATCCCCACTGCCGTGTCCGGCCTGCTGTGGCGCTGGATCTTCAACAGCGACGGCATCGCCAACGCCCTCACCGGCCGGCACGTGCTGTGGACGACCGAGGGGTTCCACGCCAAGGCCGCCGTGATCATCGCCGATGTCTGGAAGACCGCGCCGTTCATCGGCCTGCTGGTACTGGCCGGCCTCCAGGTGATCAACAAAGAGGTCTACGAGGCGGCCAGGATGGACGGAGCGGGCCCGCTGCGCCAGTTCTGGAACATCACCCTGCCGCTGGTGAAGCCCGCACTGCTGGTGGCCGTGCTCTTCCGGACTCTCGACGCGCTGCGCATGTTCGACCTGCCGTACATC
The DNA here is from genome assembly GCF_001294335.1 of Streptomyces chattanoogensis. Classification (GTDB taxonomy): domain Bacteria; phylum Actinomycetota; class Actinomycetes; order Streptomycetales; family Streptomycetaceae; genus Streptomyces; species Streptomyces chattanoogensis. Next base: position 143,702 of record NZ_LGKG01000002.1, on the reverse strand, counting down.
CTCATCGGCGCGCAGAAGACGTCCGTGGAGACGCTGTCCATGCTTGCCCAGGACCAGGCCGCCAATGTGCGGTTCGGACCGGCCGCGGCCTACGCGGTGATCCTTTTCCTCTATGTCTTCCTGATCGCGCTCGCCTTCGTCCGGCTGCTCGGCGCCAATGTCGTCGGTGATGACGAGGCAGGACCCAAGCGCGGCAGGTGGCTGCCGCGCCGTCGTACGGAGGTGGCGGCATGACCCTCTCGCCGGCCTTGCGCAAGTGGCTGCTGTACGCGGGAGTCGCCGCGGTCGTCGCCTACTGCCTCGCACCGTTCTACTGGATGCTGGTCTCCAGCCTCCGGCGTACGTCCGACATCTTCGACAACTCACCCTTCCCCACCCGGATCTCGTTCGAGAACTACCTCGCGGTCCTCGACCCGTCCCAGTCCTTCACCCGCGCGCTGCTCAACAGCGTCGTCGTGGCCGGTATCACCACCGTCCTGGCGCTGATCCTGGCCACCTTCACCGCCTATGCGATGGCGCGGCTGGAATTCCGGCTCAAGCGCCTCGTCCTCACCCTGATCATCGCCACCTCCATGTTCCCGGTGGTCTCGATCATGGTCCCGCTGCTCAAGATGTTCGTCGACATGGGCTGGATCAACACCTACCAGGCAATGATCGTGCCCAGCATGTCCTTCACCCTGCCGCTCGCGGTCTGGAACCTCACCGCCTTCTTCCGGCAGATGCCCCGGGAGCTGGAACACGCCGCCATGGTCGACGGCTGCACCCGCGGCCAGGCCTTCCGCAAGGTCATCATCCCGCTGGCCGCGCCCGGCATGTTCACCACCGCGATCATCACGTTCATCGCGGCCTGGAACGAGTTCCTGATCGCCCTGTCGATGACGAACAAGGCGGAGATGCAGACCGCACCCGTGGCGATCTCCAAGTTCTCCGGGGCCACCCAGTTCGAGACGCCGTTCGGCAGCCAGATGGCGGCCGGCGTCCTCGTCACCATCCCCCTAGTGATCGTGGTGCTGCTCTTCCAGCGCCGGATCGTCGCCGGCCTCACCGCCGGTGCGGCGAAGTAGCCGCCCCGCTCACCGCGCACCCCTCCCTCCCGCACACCCCCTTTCCGCAAGGAGTAGGCACAGCCATGCCCAACACCGCACCGTGGTGGCGCAGCGCCGTCATCTACCAGGTCTACATCCGCAGCTTCGCCGACGGCAACGGCGACGGGGTCGGCGACATCGCCGGCATCCGCTCCCGCCTGCCGTACCTCAAGTCGCTCGGCGTGGACGCCATCTGGATCAACCCCTGGTACAAGTCGCCGATGGCCGACCACGGTTATGACGTGGCGGACTTCCGGGAGATCGACCCGCTGTTCGGGAGCGTGGCCGAGGCCGAGGCGCTGATCGACGAGGCGCACCGGCACGGTATCCGCGTCATCCCCGACATCGTCCCCAACCACACCTCCGACCGGCACATATGGTTCCAGGCAGCGCTGTCTGCCGGGCCCGGCAGCCCGGAGCGGGAGCGCTATGTCTTCCGGGAGGGCCGCGGCCCGGACGGCGCCGAACCGCCCAACGACTGGCAGTCCTGCTTCGGCGGCCCGGCCTGGACCCGGCTGCCCGACGGGCAGTGGTATCTGCATCTGTTCGCCCCCGAGCAGCCGGACCTCAACTGGGAGCACCCGGACGTGCTCGCGGAGTTCAAGGACGTCCTGCGGTTCTGGTTCGGCCGCGGTGTGGACGGATTCCGTATCGATGTGGCGCACGGCCTGGTCAAGCACCCCGACCTGCCCGACCTGCCGCCCCGCAGGGACCCCTCCGCGCCGCCGCTCGCGGGCAGCATCGACCACCCGCACTGGGACCGTGACGAGGTGCACGAGATCTACCGGGAATGGCGCAAGGTGGCCGACGAGTTCCCCGGCGACCGGTCGTTCGTAGCCGAAGCCTGGGCCGACAGCCCCGAGCGGCTCGCCGCGTACGTACGCCGGGACGGCCTGCACACCGCCTTCAACTTCGAGTTCCTGATGACCAGTTGGGAGGCCGCGGCGCTGCGCGAGACCATCGACAGCTCGCTCGCCAACCTCGGTTCCGTCGGCGCCCCCGCCACCTGGGTGCTCTCCAACCACGACGTGGTACGCCACCCCAGCCGCTTCGGCCGCAAGACCGTCAGGAAGTGGCTGCCCAACCAGCCCTACCGGCCCGAAGGCCCGCTCGACCTCGCACTCGGCACCCGGCGGGCCCGCGCCGCGGCCCTGCTGATGCTCGCCCTGCCCGGCGGCGCCTACATCTACCAGGGCGAGGAACTCGGACTGCCGGAGGTCGAGGATCTGCCCGAAGCGGTGCTGCAGGACCCCATCTGGGAACGCTCCGGGCACACCGACCCCGGACGCGACGGCTGCCGCGTGCCCATCCCGTGGTCCGGGCAGCAGGCCCCGTACGGCTTCAGCCCCGACGACGCCGCCGGCGCGCCCTGGCTGCCCCAGCCCACGGACTGGAGCGCATTCAGCGTCGAGGCCCAGACCGGCGACCAGACATCCATGCTGGAGCTCTACCGCCGCGCCCTGGGGCTGCGCCGCGACCACCAGGCGCTCGGCGACGGCAGCCTCACCTGGCTCGACGCCCCCGCCGGAGTCCTCGCCTTCACCCGCGAGCCGGGCTTCGCCTGCATCGTCAACCTCTCGGCCGACCCGTACCGGCTGCCCGAGCACGATGCGGTGCTGCTGGCGAGCGGGCCCGTCGAGGACGGCCGACTGGCGCCGGACACCGCGGTGTGGCTGGAGCTGTAGCGGCGTCAGCGGTCCACACCGGAGAGGACGGCGGCAGCGCGCACGGCGCTGCCGCCACCGGCGTACGGGCGGCAGGCATCACAGACACCCGGCGGGCTGCGTGAGCAGGTCGGCGCACAACGGAAATCGGCTCCGCAAGACCCGGAAAAGTCCGGGCGCCAAGCTGGCGCCATGCTTCTGACATCCGATGCCGCCACCGCCTGCACCGCAGCCGCCCAGGGGCCGTCCTGGGAGCGGGCCCGGGAGCTCGCCCATGCGGCGCCGCTGCCCTTGGGGGCCCGCGCACTGCCGCTGGCTGCGGCAGCCGGGACGACGCTGGCGGATGCCCTGAGAACCCGCGATCCGCTGCCCGCTTTCGACACCGCCGCCATGGACGGCTATGCGGTGGCGGGCGCCGGGCCGTGGCGCATCCGAGGGGCCGTCAGGGCCGGCGCGGTCTGGGACGGGTCCCTCGCGGCGGGGGAGGCGGTGGAGATCTCGACCGGGGCCCCGGTCCCGGCCGACGCCCGCGCGGTGCTGCCGCTGGAACGGGCGGCGCTGAGCGGCGGCCGGGTCTCGGGCCGCACGCCGTTGCCGGGCAGGCACATCCGGCGTGCGGGTGAGGACGCCCCGGCGGGGGCCGTCCTGGTCCCGGCCGGTACCCGGGTCGGCCCCGCGCAGCTCGGGCTGGCCGCGGCCTGCGGCTACGACACGCTGCACGTACGGCCCCGGCCCCGGGTCACCGTCCTGGTCACCGGGGACGAACTGGAGCGCAGGGGCCGTCCTGGCCCGGGGCGGATCCGGGACGCCCTGGGCCCGCTGCTGCCGCCACTGGTCGCCGCCTTCGGCGGCGAGACCGTCGCGGTGGAGTATGTGTCCGACCGTCCGGCCGGGCTCCTGGCCCGGACGGTGAACGCCGTGAGCGACTGCGAGATCATCGTCGTCACGGGGTCCACCTCCGTCGGCGCCACCGACCAACTGCGCGGCTGCTGTGCCACGCCGGGCGCCCGGATGGTCGTCGACACCGTGGCCTGCCGGCCCGGACACCCTCAGCTGATGGCCGGACTCGGCGCCGGACGATGGCTGGTGGGACTGCCGGGGAATCCGTACGCGGCCCTCGTTGCCGCCCACACCCTCCTCGCCCCACTGATCGCCGGGTTGTCCGGCCGGACCCTCCCGCACCTGCCGCAGGCCCCGGTCAGCGGTGACGTCCAGCCGGTTGCCGGGCTCACGCGGCTGGTGCCGGTTGCCTGGGACGGCTCCAGCGCCCGGGTCGTCGGCGGGCACCGTGCGGCCTTCCTCCACGGGGCGGCCCTCGGCGACGCCCTCGCCGTGATCACCGACGGCTGGGCGGACGGCAGCCCGGCGCCGTTGGTCCCGCTGGAGGGATGAACGACGCGGCCTGGCGCGCGCGGCCGCCGGCTCCGGGCGGCGTCACGCCAGGTCCAGCAGCTGCTCGTAGAAACCGCCGAACCCGTTCTGCTCGTCGGTCAGGTGAATTTCCAGGATCCAGTGGCAGCGCCAGCCGGCCCGGTCGGTGCGGCGGATCGGGTGGTCGTTGTCCGGGGTGATGTACGACTCGACCAGGGTGCCGTCGATCGTCTCGTGCGGGAACTCGCCCACCAGGTGGCCTGCGTGCCAGCCCCCGAGGGTCCAGCCCGCCTTGGCGGCGAGCGCCTGCACCTCGGCGTGGAGCCGTCCGCCGGTGATGTCCGGATCGGCGCGGAACGCCTCCCGCCCGGCCGCGAAGACCAACGGCAGATCATGGCGGAGCCGGTGCTTGGCGGGGTCCTCACCGAAGACGAAGGTGTGGCCGAAGTCCGCCTCGTACTCCTCGAAGCAGCGGCCCTGCGCCGGGCCTCCACCAGACCAAGGGCGCGCAACTGCTCGTCCATGCGGTCGGGTACTGCGATGGTGCTGTCCTTCTTCCTCGTTGCGGTGTCTCGTTGTTACGGGGGCTCGTTACGGTGTCTCGTCACAGGGTCGCGCGCACGATGACGAGCGAGCCCTGATAGGCCGGCCGGGTGCGCAGGTGCCCGAAGCGCTCATCCCAGGCACCGGAGGCGAGGTCGTCGCGCAGGTTCCGGTCGAAGCGTTCACGGGCGCCGTCGTCGACGAAACTCCATGCCGAGCAGGCCTGCCGGGCGGCCGGGTCGAGCAGCATCTCGGGGCGCCCGTAGTACGCCTCGTTGAAGCCGTCGGTGCAGTTCAGGGGGATCGGTACGGTCCGGACGGTGACGTTTTCGCCCAGAGCCGAGGCCATGTCCTCGACGGGTGGGTAGCGGCGGGCCTCGGTGTCGAGGACCTCGGGTGCGTACCCGTACAGCCAGAAGTCGCATACCAGCCGCGGGTCGCAGGTCAACGCGACGACGGGACCGCGGGTGACGCGCCGCATCTCGCGCAGGCCCGCCTTCACGTCGTTCCACTGGTGGACGCTGAAGAGCGTCATCGCGCCGTCGAACTCGCCGTCGGCGAAGGGCAGGTCCTCGGCGACGGCGTCAACGGCCGGGGGGAGGCCGGAGGAGCGCTGCGCGCGCATGGACCGGGACGGTTCGACGGCCGTCACGGACCGCGCGGCGCTTTCGTACGACCCGGCACCCGCACCGACGTTGAGCACCGTACGGGCGCCGTCCAGCGCCTCGGCGATCACCTGGGCGATGCGGGCGTCGGGCCGCCGGTGGGCGGGGTAACCGGAACCGATGGCGGCGTGGTCCACGTCGCCGGCGCTGCCGTCCTGGGTGCGTGTCGTCATGGGTCCTTACCTCGCCTCGTGAGCAGGAAACAGGGGGAGGGACGCTGCCCCTGCGCGTCGCCGGTGGTGAGGGCGGGCGCGGGGGAGGGCGTGACCGTGCCGCGGATCCTGACCTTGCCTGCCGAGTTCGGGCCAGTAGAAGGTGCGCTGTCACCCCCGCTCCTCCGGCCTCCGACAACCGAACATCCCTCTCATCTCATGCATCCTGCATCCACGAGGACGATCGCGTACATCAAAGGGCACATGCTTGGCAAATCAACCAAGAGGCTCACGCATGCGGTTTCGGGTGATGGGCCCTCGGGTCCCCGGTCCGGGTTGCCCCGATGACACATACGGCCCGTACCGGCTCCCTTTGTACCGGCCGACCTGACCGCCGGTCAGGTGGCTCTCGGCGAGCGGACGGCGGTCGCCGAACGCGGGGGCCAGGACTGCGGGACGAGGATGCCGAGGGCGTAGGCGCGCGCTACCAGCGCGCACCTGTTGGGAGCGTCCAGGAGGTCCCGGAGACGGCTGAGGTGGTAGTCAACGGTCTGACGGGAGAGGTGCAGCGAGGTGGCGATGTCCGCGTTGCTGCGGCCGACCGCCAGGAGCGAGAGGATACGTTCCTGACTGGCCGTCAGGGCCGGGTAGGGTTCGTGGGAGATGCCCTGGTGGGTGACGACCGCCCAGACGCTGGTGGCGCGGGCCGCGCCCCGGCCCACCGTCGTCAGGTGCAGCCGGGCCCTGCGCTGCCGGCCGTGCGCATCGACGAGCACGGCGGAGGTCTGGATCCGCCGGCTGCGGCGGACTATCAGATCGCGCCAGCCGCGCCACAGACCGGCTAATTCCGAGGCGGGTGCCAGCACGCTGTCGGCCCGGCGGCCCACCAGGTCGGACAGCCGGATCCCCAGCAGTTCGGCGGCCGCCGCGCTCGCCTGCTGGATCCGGCCGCCCGCGGAGATCAGCGCGCACGGCAGCCCGCTGTGATCGCGCAGCGCGCACAGGCTCTCCTCGGCCTCCCGGCGCTGGTGGAGCGCGCGGGTGTAGTCGCTGATGTCGATGTAGATGCCGGCCACACAGGTCTCGGTGCCCTCCTGCACGGGGAAGCGATGACCGGCCGCCTGCCCGCTGCTGCCGTCCGGGCGGTGATAGGTGAGAGTGTGCCGCACCGGCTTCCCGCGGGTGAGCACGTCCTTGTCGAGGGCGAGGACCCGCGCCGCATCGACGGGGGAGTCGACCTCCTCGACGTGTTTGCCGATGACCTGCTCCGGTGTGGTGCCGTACAGATGGGCGTAGGCGTGGTTCGCCCACAGGTGGCGACCGCCGGCGTCCCGGATGAAGGCCGCGGCGGGGGCGAGGTCGGCGAACGCGTCGTAACGGCGGTCGGCGGCCGGGCCGGTGCCCACCTCCACGGCGAGTCCGCGTCGGCGGCCCTGCCGCGGCGCCCCGACGGGCCAGTGCACATCGAAGAGCCGGCCGTCGAACCGCGCCTGCCAGTGCCGGAGTCCGGCGGCGGCCGGTCCGGACGGCCGGCGGCACACGGTGTCCAGGAAGCGCTGCGCGGTGCCCGTGTCGTCGAAGGCGCCACCCCCGCTGTCGGTCACCCGAAGCTCACGGTCGGCCTCCCACCAGGACACCGGAAGGTGCTCGAGCAGCGACTTCAGACCGGTCTCGTTCACAGCGGCCTCTCCCTGGTGAAGATCGGTTCCCACGGTGGCGCGTCTGCGCGCCACCGCCATGCGTATCCGGCGCTCCCCGGTCGCATACCCGCTTCTCGGCCGATCTGGAGGCACGCGTCCGGCAGCAGCATGCGCGTCCTCCACCGCCATACAGCATCACGGAATCTTCACCAGCTGGCTGCGAAGTCCACAACTCTGGCGTTTGCCTGAGTGCGTGAGGCCCGCCGCGGCGCAGCGGGCCCTGCCCGGCTGCTTCTCTGGAAGTACGGCGAACCGACAGCGGATCCGGCGCCGTCGGCCGCACCGGTCCACCGGTGGATACGGCCCCCAACCGCCTGTAGAGGAGACGAATTCCAGTGAGCACGGTGCTGTTCGTGTATGCCAAGGGCGGTCCGCCCTTGGGGTATGCCCTGTCACGGGTCGCCGCGCGGTCGGCAGTGCACCTGCTGGCGCTCAGCACGCTGCCGCCCACCGCCGCCCCGGCCGCCGAGCGGCTGTGCGCTTCGGTAGTGGGCCCCGGCGGAACCGAGCGGGACGATCTGGTGTCCTTGATCGTCTCCCGGGCCGAGGCCGTCGGCGCGGACGCGATCGTCACGTTCTCCGAGTACGCGGTCGTCGCGGTCGCCGAGGCCTGCGCCAAGCTCGGCCTCGCCGGGGCCGGCGACCGCAGCGCGCTCGCCCGCGACAAGCGGCTGATGCGCCGCACCTGGATGCAGCGCGGCATCTCCCAGCCGCGGTTCCGCCGGGTGGCCGACGAGCAGGAGCTCCGCGACGCGGCCGCCACGCTCCGCCTCCCCCTCCTGCTGAAGTCCGCCTGGAGCGCGGGCTCCACCGCACACCAGATCATCCGCTCCGCCGACGAGATACCGGCGGCCTGGGAGCGGGCACATGCCGTGATGGCCGAATCCGCGCAGCTGGGCTACGCCGAACTCCATGTGGCCGGAGCCGGCGGGGACTTCCTCGTCGAGGAGATCGTCCTGGGCACCGCCGACGGCTGGTTCGACCGGAGCGGCTGGGGCGACTACATCAGCGTCGAGGCCGTCGTCGCCGACGGGGAGTTCCGCCCGGTGTGCCTCAGCGGCCGGATGCCGACCGTGGCGCCGTTCACCGAGCGCGCCGGCATCACCCCCGTGCCGCTGCCGGACGAGACCCAGCGGCGCATCGTGGCCCTTGCCCGCGAGGCCGTGGACGCCCTCGGCCTGGAGAACTGCGGTACCCACACGGAGATCAAGCTCGGCGCGGACGGCCGGATGTGGGTGATCGAGACCGCTGCACGGTTCGGTGGCGCGATGACCGTTCCGCAGATCGAGGAGGTCTTCGGCCTGGACGTCATCGGCATGCTCGTCGACCAGCTGCTGGGACGGCCGGTCGTCTGGCCCGCCCAGGCCCTCACCTCCCAGGAGGCACGCGGCGCGGCCGGCTCGCTCGTCGTCCTGGCCGTCGACGCCGCCGGTGACGCCTGGCCGGACCGCCGCGTCTGGGACTTCCCGACGGTACGGGACGCGGTGCCGCTCAGCGACGGCAGCCGACTGTCCGTAGTGGCCGACAACTCGCTCCCGGACGGCGCTCCGGTGCCGGTGTACGACCCGACCGCGGGCGCCAACACGATGGCGGCACTGTGCCTGCTGTCCGCCACCGACCCGGGGACCGTGCTCCACGACTTCCAGGCCCTCGTGCACGCACTGCCGAAGATCCTTCCCCCCGTCGGCGCCACGGAGGCCCGCTCATGAACACCACCGTCATCCCGCCGGCCGCCGCTCCGCGCCCCGTCGCCGACCGTACGGCCGTCGGCCATCACCTTGCCCTGCCGCTGTTCCGGAGCCTCTCCGGAACCCTGGCCGGCCACCCGTACCTCAAGGTCGTGGTGGACCGCTTCGAGGACACCTGGCACCTGCTCGACACCGCCGTCCACCCCTTCCACGTCGACTACATTGCCACCCGCGTCCTCGGCATGGAACCGGCGGAGCTGGACTCCTGCCTGGACGCCTTCAACGCCTCCGTCTACATGGCCCCCGACCGCCGGTTCCTGCTGGGAGTGCTCTCCCTGCACACCGACGAGAACACCGACGGCCGCCGCCGGCCCTTCCTCGTCCTGGAGACGACCGAGGCCGACACCATGGACGGCCCGCTGCTGGAGGAGTTCTACACGTTCGTCCGGCACCGGCTCGACGGCCGGCTGCCGCTGCTGCTGAAACCGGCCAACCACGGCCAGGAGCAGGCACTCGCCCCGGTCAGCGACATCCGGGTGCCGCGGATCCTCAGCCACGAGCTCTTCGGCCACCGCACCCGCACACCGCTCAACCCGGGCGAAGCCGCCGGCCGGCTCCGCCACTTCCGGACCACCGAGGAGTACACGGCCGCGTCCGCCACACTCGGCGGCTCCGACATCATCGCCATGCCGTGCCTGCCGGACGATGTACCGCGCGTCGCGGGCTTCATCAACACCGCGGCGACCACCCCGCTCTCGCACACCAACGTCCTCGCCGCCGGCTGGGGCATTCCCAACGCCATCGTCCGCGACCTGGACCGGCTCATCGAGACCGAGAGCCTGGACGGCGGCTGGGTCCGCTACCGGGTCACCGAGGACGACATCAGCCTCGTCCCGCTCGCCGCGGCGACGGTGCCGGCCGCACCGGCCCGGCACCGGCAGCGCATCCGGCTGCGGACGCCGCTGCTGGATGACATCGCGGCGCGGCCGTTACGCCGACTGCGCCTCGCGGACCAGAACCGCTACGGCACCAAGGCCGCCCACCTCGGGGAGCTCCATCACGTCCTGGACGCCCGCACCGCCGACCTCACCGCCTTCCACGGCCGGCCGCGGCCGCCCCGCCCCGACCTCTACCGGCATCTGGCCGCCCGCCTCGGCATGACGCAGCCGACGGCCCCCGGCGAACTCCGGTCCGCGGCCGCCGACTTCGTGACCGAAACCGTCAGCGTGCCGGACGGCATCGCCCTGCCGTTCGGCCTGCAGCACCGCTTCCTGCGCTCCTCCCCGGCGCTGCGCAAGGGCATCATCCGGCTCAAGGCGGCCCTCGACCGCGGCGCCCCCGAGGCGGTGCAACCGCTCTGTCTGCGGCTGCAGCAGCTCGTCCGGACGACCGCCCTCCCCGACGAGGTGGCCCGCGAAATCGTCCGGGCGCTGCCCACCGGACCGGCCGCCGGCCGCCGTCTCGTGGTCCGCTCGTCCGCCAACGCCGAGGACCTGCCCGGCTTCTCCGCGGCGGGCGTCTACACCTCGGTCACCTCCGTGTACGGCGCGGACCAGCTCCTCGACGCGGTACGCGAGGTGTGGGCCTCCCTGCTGTCGCCGCGCAGCGTCCGGCTCCGCCACCAGGCGGGCATCTCCCTCGACGACACCTACATGGGCGTGATCGTCCAGCCGTACCTGCCCGCCACCCTCGGCGGAGTGCTGGTGACCTGCAACCCGACCAAGCGCTCGGACTTCCGCAACGTCTGCCTCAACTGCTCGCCCGGATCGCCCGAGGCCGTCGTCGACGGCACGGGGCTGCCCCTCCAGTACCTCTACAACACGGTCGAGGGCGGGGGCCGCACCGTCGCGCTCGGTTCCTCCGGCACGGACCTGCCTGCCGCCACGCGGGAGCGGCTGGCGCACCTGGCGCTGGCCGGCCGGCTGCTCCAGTCGCACTTCAGCGCACCGGACGTGGACCGTCCGCTCGACATCGAATGGCTGATGACCGATCAGGGCGCGTTCCACCTGGTCCAGATCCGCCCCTACGCGCGATGAGCTGCCGCAGCGCCCACCCGGGCAAAGCCGGTACGGCCCGGCCCTTGGCTCCCCGGGTCCGCCGGATCATCCGCCTGAACAACGCCTTCCAGCTGCTGTTCAACCTCCTGTGGTGGATGCCTGTCTTCTACGCCTACCAGCGGCAGGCCGGCCTCTCCGACGGACAGATCTTCGGCATCCAGAGCATCTACTACATCGCCTTCTGCCTGTTCGAGATTCCGACCGGACTGGTGGCCGACCGCATCGGCGCCCGCAACTGCCTGCGCGCCGGCGCCGTGGTGATGACCGCGGCCAACCTGGCCCCCCTCCTCGCCCCCACCTACACCGGCTTCCTGGCACACTTCCTGGCGATCGCCGCCGGTCGCTCCCTGACCTCCGGCGCCGCCAGCGCCTACCTCTACGACAGCCTGCGCGCCCAGGGCGCCGGCGAGCACTACCTGACGGCCGAGGGACAGGCGAGGGCCTGGGGCCTGGGCGCGAAGGTGCTGTGCTGGCCGCTGGTCGGCCCGCTCATGGCCCTCGCACACGGTGCACCGTACGCACTGAGCGCCGTCAGCGCCGCCGGCTCTCTGCTCTGCGCCCTGGTGCTGCCGGGCCAGGCACCCTCCTCCCCGCCCGCTGCCGCCCCGCGCCGCCGTCTCGCTGCCCTGCACGACGCCACGGCGGCACTGTGCACCCTGCGCGCCGCCCCGTGGCTCGCCCTGGTCATGGTGCAGGGAGTGGCGGTCTTCACCCTCTCCCGCATCTGCCAGGTCAATCTCTTCCAGCCGGTGCTGCTGCACCACGGTATCGGCGAGACCTCGCACGGCGCCGTACTGGCCGCTATGACGGTCGCGGAGGCGGTGGCCTCGGCCCGCCCGCAGTGGCTCACCACACGGCTGCGGCCGGCGGTATGGGTGACACTGCTCAGCCTCGCGATGGCCGGGACACTGGCAGGTCTCACCCTCGGCGGCCCCTGGACCGTCATCGCTCTGCTCTGCCTGTTCGCCGCCGTCTGCGGCTTCGCCTACCCGCTCCAGCGCAAGCTGGTGAACGACGCCATTCCCCACGGCGCACCACGCGCCACCCTGCTCTCCGTCGAGAGCATCGTCGACCGCGCCGTGTGCGCCCTGGCGGCCGTGGCCGCGGGCGCCTACCTCGCGGGGGGCCGACTGGATGCGCTGCTGTGGCACAGCGCCCTGCTGACCGGCGCCCTGATGGCTGTCTGGCACCTGGCACTACGACGCTCGGACCGGTCCCGTGCCCGACCCGGCCCCAGGCCGTTCGGGCGAACCGCCTGTGTCGTGCAGCAAGACGCGGGTGGCGCAGCTCCTACGGTCAGCTGACATGACAGACGTGGCGCACGAGGCACCCCACCCGACCCGACGGACCGCGCTCGCCGGGCTCGTCGCCGGAGCCGGGGGCGTACTGTCAGCGGGTTGCACGGCCTTGGACACCCCTACCGCACAGGGGCGCGCCCCGCTTCCTTCCGGCTCGGCCACCGGCTCCACCGGCGACGCCACGCCCGGCGCCATGACGCTCTTCAAGGACCCGTCGTACAACTTCAGTGCGCTCTGGGCCCTCGGCGGCGCCGGATTCAGCGGCAGCGAGGTGGGCGAGGTCCTCACCGCCGTGAACAGCATCAACAAGGCCGGCCTGTCCGCGCAGACATACGTCGACACCTTCAAGCATCTCGGTGACCAGTTGCTGGAAGCACCCGAGGGCAGCAAGCCCGACGGGCAGACCAGACGCCTTCGCGCACTGCGGGCCGCTCAGTACTACGCCCAGGCACTGTTCTTCGTCCTCGGCTCCGACGACCCCGGCAGCGAGGAACGGCTCTACCGGGCGGGGCGCGGCGCCTGGGACACGTTCTGCAGGCTCTGCGACCCGGCACCGGTGACGACGAACGTCCCGTACGGGAAGACCCCCCTGCCGGTGTGGTTCTTCCGCCCGGACGACTCCGGTGAGCGGCGCCCCACCGTGATCCTCACCAACGGCAGCGACGGACAGAACGTCGACATGTGGGCGTATGGCGTCTCGGCCGCCCTGGAGCGCGGCTGGAATGCCCTCGTGTACGACGGGCCGGGCCAGGGACAGTTGCTCTTCGTGAACCGCGTGGTCTTCACACCACGTTGGGAAACGGTGGTCACCCCGCTCGTCGACTGGCTGGCCGCCCGTCCCGACGTGGACGCCGACCGCATCGCTCTGACCGGGCTGAGCATGGCGGGCGACCTGGCCCCCCGAGCCGCAGCCTTCGAGACGCGGCTCGCCGCCCTGGTGGCGATGCCGGGATGCCTGGAACCCTGGCTGGGTTTCCCGCCCGAGATCCGGAAGGTCCTTACCCCGGACAAGGCGGAGACCAACACCATCTGGAACAAGGAGGTCGTCCCCGAGCTCCCGCCCGCCGCGGCCGCAACGATGAAGAAACGCTTCGAGCCCTTCTCCGTCCCGGCAATGCTCGCCGCCCGCCAAGGCAAGGTCTTCACCGACTTCTACACCCCCGCCACCCGTATCGAGGCCCTGACCATCACGGACATCGTGGACCGCATCACCACGCCCACCCTGGTCCTCGACTACGAGGACGAGCAGTTCTATCCCGGACAGCCACGCCAGCTGTTCGACAAGCTGGCCTCCCCCAAGGACTACGTGAAGCTCACCGCAGCCACCGGCGCGCAGCTGCACTGCTCCCCGATGGCGCCGCAACAGCACTGCGACATCGTCTTCGACTGGCTGCAGGAGACACTGCCGGGGCGCTGACCACAGCCGGGAGACGCAGGTCACATGCGTCCATGTCACAGGGGGTCGGGCTACCCCGTCTCAGGGGGTGTAGCCACCGACCACCACACAGGAGCACACCATGGACGCGCGACTGAACTACGCCACCGGCCCGACCGCCCGCAAGGCATTCACGTACCTGATGTCGGCCGGCAAGGAGCTCAAGGACATGCCGCTGCCGACCGCCACGCAGGAGTTGGTGGCACTGCGCGTCAGCCAGATCAACGGCTGCGCCGCCTGCATCGACATGCACACCAAGGAGGCCGCCGCTGCCGGCGAGTCCTCGGTGCGGCTGAACCTGGTGGCGGCGTGGCGGGAGGCCACGGTCTTCACCGAGGCCGAGCGGGCCGCGCTGGAGCTGGCGGAGGAGGGGACCCGGGTCGCGGATGCGGCCGGCGGGGTCGACGACGAGGTGTGGGCGCGTGCCGCCAGGCACTACGACGAGGAGCAGCTCACCGCCCTGGTGGTGCTGGTCTCCTTCATGAACATGGCGAACCGGCTGAACATCATCACCCAGCAGCCGGCCGGCAACTACCAGCCCGGGCAGTTCCACTGAATCGTCAACGGTATCGGCGGCTGAATCGGCATCGGCAATGGGTTGGGAGTCGGCGTGAGCAAGGTCGAGGAGTTCGAGGAGCTGCGGCCGCTGCTGTTTTCGATCGCCTACCGGATTCTGGGCAGTGTGGGTGAGGCCGAGGACGCGGTGCAGGAGACATGGCTGCGCTTCGACGGCTCGGCGACCCGGCCCACGTCGACCAAGGCCTTTCTGTCGGCCACGGTGACACGGATCTCGATCGATGTACTGCGTTCCGCACGGGTGCGGCGCGAGGAGTACATGGGCCCGTGGCTTCCCGAGCCGCTGCTGAGCGATCCGTACCAGGATCCGGCGCGGTCGGTCGAGCTGGCCGACTCGGTGTCGATGGCGGCGTTGCTGCTGCTGGAGCGGCTCAGCCCGCTGGAGCGGGCGGTGTTCGTGCTGCGGGAGGTGTTCGGCTTCGGGTTCGACGAGGTCGCCGCGGCGGTGGGGCGGTCGGAGGCGGCGTGCCGGCAGCTGCTGGTGCGGGCGCGGCGACACATGGAGGCCGGGCGGCCGCGTTTCGAAGTGGTCCGCACGGAACGGGAGGAACTCGCGTCGCGGTTCTTCGAGGCCCTCCGCGAAGGCGACGTCGCGGGCCTGCAGGTACTGCTCGCCGCCGACGTATCGATGGTCGGCGACGGCGGTGGCAAGGCTCCGCAGCTGGCCAGGGCCGTCAGCGGAGCCGGGAACGTGGCCCGGCTGCTCGCCGCCGTCTTCCCCCTCATGGCCCGCATCGATGTGACGTTCGCGCCGCACGAGGTCAACGGCCAGCCGGGCGCGATCTTCCGCGACCGGGACGGCAAGGTGCTCCACACCCTGGCACTCGAGGTGCTCGACGGGCAGATCCAGACGATCCGCTCGGTGATCAACCCCGACAAGCTCGCGCACCTGGGCCCGGTAGCGGACGCCTGGGCGATCCACCACGAAGTACGGCAGGCACGCCGGCCCACGGAATAACCGCCACAGCCGACTACAGCGAAGAGGCCCTCCATCCGCCGTCCGGCGAATGGAGGGCCTGTCTGGCCTGCCGCACACGAAGCCCGAACGAGCTGCGCAGGCGAGCCGCGAGGACGAGCGGTGTGTCCTCCGCGCCCTGTGCGTCAGCTCCAGCGCTGGCGCGGGATGCGCGTGTCGGATGCGGTGTAAGCGATCCCGCTGGGCTGCACCCCGAGGGTGCGCCCGGTGGCCTTGTTCTTCAGCCGCCAGCCCGCGGAGTCCTTGATCTCGTACCACTTCTGGTGGTTGCCACCGTTGCACGCAATCACGTAAACGGCACCCTGCCGGTTGCTGTCGAGGCACTTCCCGGTCATGCGGTGCTTGAGGGTGAAGGAACCGCCGGACTGCTTGGTCTCGGTCCACTTCATGGTCGCCCCGGTGGCGGAAGTCGTACGGACCCTGCCGTTGAAGTACGCCAGGTACTTGCCGTTGCCCTTGTTCTTCCAGGTGACGGTCTGGCTGGCGGCGAATGCCTGGCCCGTACCCGCAAGGGCCAGTGCCGGGGCGAGAACCGCCGCGGCGGCGAACTTACCTATCAGGCGCTTCTTCATGGAGTTCCCCCTTGAGAGTCGAAATGTCGAACCCGGCGACAACGGCTGCCTCTCGCGCAGGCATGCACGGCTCCCCAACCCCTGCCGCAACGGCAATGGAGCGTCGCATGCGAAATCCGTTGCCTTTGTGGCCGCGTTCACTTAGTGGTGCCAGTGGCCTTAATCCGCCGAATTGAGCATTAAGGCCGTGGTCACGCTACCCGGCGTGAGCACGCCATGCAACGCCCTTCCCGGCGGCCCGGCCGGACAGCCGGCAGCGACGCACTCGCTGCCGCGAAGCGCTCGGCGGCGTCTCGTCCCGGCCCCTCGCCTTCAGTCCTCGGACCGGTCATCGGCGATCTCGTCCAGGAGGTGCGGTCCGTTGTTGCGTACGCTGTTGACCGCGGGGGACACCGCGCGGGCGTCCAGATGGCCGGCAGCGGGAGCCGCCAGCAAGGCACGGAGTTCCCCCGGATCCTGGTGGGCGGGATCGAGCCAGGCGGCCCAGTCGTCGGGTGCGATGGCCAGGGGCATGCGCGGGTGGACGCGTCCGGCGGCGTCGGTGGCCTCGGTCGTGATGATCGTGCAGGTCGTCCACCACGCACCCGGCGCCTCGTTGTCGGACACGGCCGGGTCGCGCCAGAACTCGTACAGCCCGGCGAGCGCCATCACCTGGCCGTCCTCGGGGCTGATGAAGTACGGCTGCTTGCCGGCCTTGGCCGTCCCGGTCGCCGCGACGGCCTGCCATTCGTAGAACCCGTCCGCCGGCAACAGACACCGGCGCTTCGCGAACGCCCGGCGGTAGGCCGGCTTCTCCGCGACGGTCTCCACCCTGGCGTTGATCATTTTCGCGCCGACGTTCAGGCTCTTCGCCCACGACGGCACCAGCCCCCAGCGCAGCGGCCGCAGCTGCCGGGTGACCTCGCCGGTGTCGCGTTCGACGCGTTCGAGCACCGACCACACGTCGTCGGTCGGAGCCACGTTCCAGCTCGGATCGAGCACCTGGTCGGGGTCCCAGCGCGTGACGTCGAACAGGCCGACCAGATCCTGCGGACGTCGGGTGGAGACATATCGGCCACACATGCCCCCACCCTGCCACGTACCCGGCCGCTGGTTGGCACCCATGCCGTGGAAGGGGAAGAAGTTCCCGGCGCCAAGCCCCTCCGTCAAGTTACCGATTGGGAACCCTCAGAAGTAGCGCAATTATCGCCACCGTACGTTGCTGTGCCGGTCGCCTCCTGTCAGGGTTTCGGCAATCTCACCCCCCACGCCCGAGATCCCCGGAGGCGTTATGCCTGTCCGTCGCATCGTGGTCGCGGCCACAGCCGTTGTGGTGACCGCCGTGCCCCTGGTCCTCTCCCTCAGCACAGGCGCCCAGCCGGGCGTCGGCGCCCCGTCCGGCCCGGGGAAGGCCGCGTCGAATTCCCGGCTCAAGCCGCCTGCCAAGGAATCCGTTGCCACCGGCAGCGGCGGCGCCGTCTCCAGCGTCAATCCGTACGCCTCCCGGGCAGGGCTCGACGTGCTGCGCCACGGCGGCAATGCCGTCGACGCCGCGGTCGCCACTGCCGCCGCCCTCGGCGTCGTCGAGCCGTACTCGGCGGGCATCGGGGGCGGCGGCTATTTCACCTACTACGACGCCCGCACCGGCAGGATCAGCACCATAGACGGCCGGGAGACCGCCCCCGACCGTATGAAGTCGGATGCCTTCATCGACCCTTCGACGGGGAAGCCCATTCCGTTCCCCGAAGCCGTCAACTCGGGCCTCTCCGTGGGCGTACCAGGCACCCCGGCGACCTGGCAGAAGGCGCTGCACGACTGGGGAACCCTCTCGCCCGCCAAGGCCCTGGAGCCCGCCACCCGGATTGCCGACGACGGGTTCGTCGTCAACGACGAATTCCGTGCCCAGACCGAGATGAACGAGGAACGCTTCCGGAACATCTCCTCCACGGCCAAGCTCTTCCTGCCGCACGGTGAACTCCCCGTCGTCGGGTCGCGCTTCCGCAACCCGGACCTCGCCCGTACCTACCGGCAACTCGCCCGCGAGGGGATGGGCGCCCTCTACCGTGGGGCGATCGGGCGCGATGTCGTCCGGACAGTGCAGCACCCGCCGGTGGCACCGGGATCCGACACGAAGGTGCGCCCCGGCCTGATGGCGGCCGGCGACCTGGCGAAGTACACCGCGCTGCGCCGCGATCCGACCCACACCACCTACCGCGGTCTCGATGTCTACTCCATGGCGCCCTCCTCGTCCGGCGGCACCACCGTCGGCGAAGCGCTCAACATCCTGGAGAACTACCATCTGTCCGCGGCCGACCGGGTCCAGGCGCTCCACCACTACCTGGAAGCCAGCCGTATCGCGTTCGCCGACCGCAACCGATGGGTCGGCGACCCGGCCTTCTCCGACGTTCCCACCAAGGAGCTGCTGTCCAAGGAGTTCGCCAAGGACCGGGCCTGCCTGATCAGCCCCACCGCCACCCTGACCAGCCCCCTCGCCCCCGCGGATCCGCGGCGCCCCGGCACTGGTTGCCCGAAGCGGACGGGCAGCCCGGCACCGTACGAAGGCCCCTCGACCACTCATCTGGTGACCTCCGACCGCTGGGGCAACGTGGTGTCGTACACCCTGACCATCGAGCAGACCGGCGGCTCTGCGATCACTGTGCCCGGACGCGGCTTCCTGCTCAACAATGAGCTCACCGACTTCGACTTCACCCCCCTCTCCAAGGACGTGCCCGACCCGAACCTGCCCGGCCCCGGAAAGCGGCCGCGCAGCAGCATGTCCCCGACCCTCGTCCTGAAGGACGGCCGTCCGTACCTCGCCGTCGGTTCGCCCGGAGGCGCCACGATCATCA
Organism: Streptomyces chattanoogensis; assembly: GCF_001294335.1. GTDB lineage: Bacteria > Actinomycetota > Actinomycetes > Streptomycetales > Streptomycetaceae > Streptomyces > Streptomyces chattanoogensis. Next base: position 125,092 of record NZ_LGKG01000002.1, on the reverse strand, counting down.
CGACCGTGCTGCAGACCCTGGTCAACCGCGTCGACCTGGACATGTCCCTGCCGGAAGCGGTTGCCGCACCCCGGATCTCCCAGCGCAACCGCAAGGACACCGAGGCCGAACCGGCGTTCCTCGACTCCCCTGAGCGCGCCGCGCTGGAGCGACTCGGCCAGCACTTCGTCGAGGCCCCCAAGACCTTCACCCCGTCTCCGGAGATCGGTGCCGTCGCTGCCTTGGAGTTCCTCTCCGATGGCCGGGTGCAGGCGGTCGCCGAACCCAAGCGCCGCGGCGGTGGATCCGCGATGGTGGTCCGCAGGGCCCGGCGCTGACGGGGATGCGCACTGGGCTTACTGACCCACAGCGCTGAAGCGGCGGCAGTCGCGGGCGTTCGGCCGGGCGGTACCGTTCATCCGACTCCCCACGATCTTTGACGAGCGAACCGGAAACGAGTTCTACGCCAACGGCTTCCAGCTCGTCGAGTTCGGCAAGCCTCGGCCCGCCGCGGCCTGTTCGGGGGAGCAGGAGTTCCTCGACTGGCAACTCGGATGTGACTGGCAGCAGTGGCCCTCTTGCGCCGAGCGCCGCAGGCCATCACCAGCAGGCCATGACTGCCGGTTCCGGGCAAAGCGACGGCTCCGCACCCCTGATGGCGGGTGCGGAGCCGTCGGCCGTTGCGGGCTACCGGGTGGTGATGATGACGTGCTCGACGCTGGGCCGGGGAGCGTCAGGGCTGGCGGCGAACTCGCTCGGTGCCGGAGTGGCGGGCACGATGGAGACGGTGAGCGGGTCCTGCGTCCACAGGCCGCGCTCCTGCAGTTGGCGGACGCGATCGGTGATGTCGTAGCTGAACTCGTTGCCGTCGCCACCGCCCTCGCCATGGCCGTGGTGACCGCCCTCGACATCGGTCGCGCCGAAGAAGGAAACCCAGCCCACGAAGTAGTCGTTGTCGGGCTGCCCCTCCCCTTGCGGCGGGTTGAGGTAGACGCGATAGGGCGTTCCCGGGGGCGTGTTGGACCGGATCCCCTTCACCGTCAGGATCAGCCCGGTCTCAGGTACGTCGCCGCTGGCGAGGAAGCTCTGAGCCTGACTGGAGTCGTCGGCGGCTTCCAAGGGCACTTCCGTCGGTTCGGCGAGGCTCAGGGTGTGGCCGGGGTTGGACGTGACCAGGACCCGCTCCTCCGCACTCACCACCTGTTGTGCGCAGACGACCGGATGCTGTCCTGTCCCCTTGTCCAGTGACTCGTACTCGTAGTCGAGATCCGACTTGACGAAGTCCCGCGGGGTGGGTTCAGGTTGCACCTGGCTCCCGCTCTCGTCGAACAGGATGAACTTCCTGGACAGCCACGGTTCCTGCGGGTTCTTGCGATGCACGTCTCTCTTGAGCCACGACGGCCAGAAGCGGTCGATGTTGGCGTGGTGCAGCCAGAAGATCGGGTCGCGGGCAGAACCCGACACCGCGCCCATCCAGCCCCCGACGCCGTCGTGGATCAGTCCGTGGGGCGTCAACTCCAGTTGCCCAGGGCCTTGCCTGTCGAAGTGCGGCATGTCGGGACCGGAGTTCGCACTGCCGAAGCTGGGCTGCGGAACCATCCCTCCCTTGGGAAGGGAGAAGATGTCCAACTGCATGGCGCAGTACGGGCTGGCCGCGTCGTGGTCGACCACTTCGTGGGCCGAGTTCTGTCCTTCACCGCGGTGCGGCTTCTTCCAGAAGTCCTGCTCGGGGACTCGTTCGTCGGGAAGGTAGAGCGGGTTGGTGACGAGCGGTCCACTGCCGTCCGGCTTGCTCGGCATCTGCGGTTCACGAAATGCCGCGGGCAGCGCACGCGAGGTGAATGCGGGTTCCGTGCCTGCCGGGTCCAACGCGTAGTTCCAGTACGGGAGGGCCCAGGTGGCGGACGGGTCGGGAGTGATTCCTTCGGCTGCGGCGATCTTCTTGATGGTCGCCCGCACGATTCTCTCGAAGTACCAGATATAGGCCCGGTGCCACGGCAAGAAGTACCAACCGCCATGCGGGCACTGATTCCAGTGCTTCGGAATGGGAGGGGGCAGATTGGCGCCTCCCTCCACGCCGTGCATCCGTGCCTGGAATACCCAACTCGTCGGATCGCCGGCATTCCGTTTCTGCATCTCACCCACGGCCCGGGCATACCAGTACAGCACCGGGTCCCAGGTGTTCATGATGCTCGCATCGCGGCGGGTGTACTTCGCCATGCCGTTGCTCCTTCGCGTGGGAGGTGAATATGCGCCGAACACATCCACCATGACCCGAACGGTTGTCCCGCACCACTCGGACGCAGCAAGGGCGGTCGTGCTCGGGACCCACCCGACGGCGGAGCGGAAGCCGTGGCTCGGCGCGGTGTTGAGGAGCCCGCACACAAGGAACAAGGGAATGCGGTGGCGTTCCGGCGGGTGCCGGGATGTGCTGCCTGACACCTCAGGCAAGGCATGTGTGGGCGCTCGCTATGTGCCTTTATGTGCCTTGCCCTGTCGTGCCGCTGATCGGGTGGCGAAGGCTGACGGTGGCGGCATGTGCGTTCCGCGTGGCAGCGCTGTCGACGACGACTGCCGGATCCCCGGTTGCCTGTCCGGCCGCTGTGACTCCTCTTCATCCGAATGGCGGCGCTCGGGTGTCCTCCGCCGCCACCGGATGGCGTACTGGAATCCCGACTGCTGTCACGCCTCCAGGATCAGCTGCAGCAGCTCACGCAACGTCTCGCGCTGCTGCGTAGTGAGCCGGGCCAGGGGTTCGGCGGCGAAGGGCATGCGGGCGCGGAGGTCGGCGGCGGCGGTGCGGCCGGCCCTGGTGGCGGCGACGCGTTTGACGCGGCGGTCGTCCGGGTCGTGGCTCCGCTCGACCAGCCCGCGGGACTCCAGCCGGTCGATGATCACGGTCACGTTGGACGGCTCCGCGTGCAGCCGATCGGCGATGCGGCGGGTCGGGACCGGGCCTTCGGCGGCGAGCAGTGCCTTGGCCTGGAGCGGGGTCAGGTCGTGGTTCGACGCGGCGGCCTCGGCCTCCTGGCTGTAGCGGCGGTTGATGGCCGCGAAGAGGCCGACGATCTCCCTGGTGAGCTCATCTGATGGGTGGGACATGGCGTCCAGCGTACCGAGGTGCTTGACAACCTGAAATATCGCACCCCATACTTATGCTCAATATTAATTATGCTGCATAAGTAAAGTGGGTCACTGAATGAGCACCAAGACCGTCCTGATCACCGGCACCTCGTCCGGTATCGGCCTGGCCACCGCCGTGGCCGCCGCACAGAGCGGCTGGCAGGTGATCGCCACCATGCGCGACACCGCCAAGGCGGGCGCGCTGCTGGCGGCGGCGGAGGCAGCCGGAGTCACCGTCGACGTCCGGACCCTGGACGTGACCGACCCAGCCTCGGTCGAGGCATGCCTGGCCGGCCTCGACCGGCTGGACGCGTTGGTCAACAACGCCGGCGCGGGCCACCTCGGCACCCTGGAGCGGGAGAGCGTCGAGGACGTGCGCACCGTCATGGAGGTCAACTTCTTCGGCGTGCTGCACGTCACCAAGGCCGCCATGCCCCTGCTCCGGGCGAGCAAGGGCCGGGTGCTGACCGTGACCAGCGTCGGCGGCGTGATCGGCCAGCCCTTCAACGAGGCATACTGCGCCGCCAAGTTCGCGGTGGAGGGCTTCATGGAGTCCCTCGCGCCGGTCGCGGCCACGGCCGGCGTGTCTGTCAGCGTGGTCGAGCCGGGCGCCGTGGCCAGCGAGTTCGTCAGCAATGTGGGCCTCGCAGACAACGCACTGGAGCAGGCCGGGCCGTACGCGCCTGCCCTGTCCGCCTACCTGGACCGCACCCGCGGCGCCTTCGCCCACGCACAGACGCCGCAGGACGTGGCAGCGCAGATGGTCGAACTACTGGCAGCCGAGCGGCCCGCCTTCCGGGTGCTCACTTCCGACGCCGCGCGCGCCTTCGCCGGGGCGAAGCTCAAGGACCTCGACGGCTCGGCCGTGCAGACGCTGACCGGGACGTGGGTTGCCTAGGGAGCGTCCGCGGCGAGTCCGGCGCGGTGGCGGTCGGCGATTCAGACCACGTTGGGATCACGGTCACCCCGGCACGCGCTCGGGTGTCGTGCGCGGCCGACCCGTGACGGCACGCGGACACGGATGCCGTCGAGGACCTGCCGGAACGCCGTGGCGTCGTTGACGTTGCTGGGAGTGAGCAGCACGTTCGACAGCCCACCTGGCGAACCACCGGCTCGCACGTCCGGGGGCATCCGGATGGCGACCCGATGGATCACCACGGACGATGGTGCTCGAACCCCGGCGCGACGGCAGATCTCCTGAGTCCGCGCTGCACATGTGCGTTTGGGGCACGAACGGCGGCCTCAGGAGGTGATTGCGTGCGGACTCCCCGCAAGCCTCACTCCCGTCCCCATCCGAAAAGACGACAGCCCTCGCTGAGAACCTGGCAGTCGCGGGTGGCCCTGGCAGTGATCGTGCTGGTCCTCCTCATGACCACGCTGGTGCTGGCTTGGCTCGGCCGCGCGGACTTCGTCCATGGACTGACCTTCCCCGCTCGCATCACCGGTGCCGTCCTTCTCGTGGTCTCGTTCACCACGCTCGTGGGCGCTGTCGCGGTGCTGGACCACTACATCCGGCAGAGCTTCCCCTACTCCGGCATGGTCGCGCTGATCGGCACGTTCGCGGCCTTGCTGACCAACGCCATGCTCCTGGTGCAGACAGTCAACGACGGCGAATCCGCGGGCTACCGGGTGTTGTTCGGCGCGCTCACGGCGGGTTCGGCGTACGCCGTCTTCGCGGTGTGGCGGACATCGGTCGTGATCCCCGCTCCGAAGCGGGTGGCCGCCGCGCTGATCGTCTCCTCTGTCATTGCGACCGCTAATTTCGGCTACCAGAACCTCTATCAGCCGTACCAGCGACAGACCCAGCCTCTCATCACGCTGTCCATGGGAAAGCCGGTGCTGAGCAAGGACCGCAAGGCATTCGCCGTACCGGTCGACATCACTATCCGGAACCACGGCGACGTGGGTTTCTACGTGCTCGGCACCGAGTTCCACGCCATGGGGAAAAAGGTGCCGCTGAGCTCGAAGGACCGGCTCCGCCAGCAGTGGCGAACCGATGCCGAGCAGTGGCCCAACTCCTCGGATATGAACCCGCTCTCCCGCCGAGAGATTCATCAGCCCGGCCAGTTGGTCGAGGCAAAACAATGGATGTTCAATGGCAATTGGGTTGAGTCGAACGACACCTACGCCACGCGAGTGGTGGTGCAACTGCCCATGAACACGAAGTACGACCAGGTGGCGTTCTATGCCACCGCGAGCCTCGCGCGCAAAGACCGGCTCGTGCTGAAGTCACCGCTCGACTTCGTGGCGTACTCCTGGGGTAGGGAAAAAGTGCCGGGATGGGTGAAGAAGCAACAGAGGAGAGGTTTTGACTCTCTCATCTACCGTGCCAGGGTGCACGAGAACAATGCGCTCGACGAACACACAAGGGACCCGCGTTTCATCACCGCCTACTGGCAGTTCGGCACGCAGGGCGCGTGGGTGTACTCATCCATTACGCGAAAAGGCGAGGGTAACCGCATCCCCACCGTGGAGGAAAACCGCGAGGTGTCGAGCCGGTACGGCCTCATCGACGTCCGCACCGGCCCGGTAGAGCGAACCCTGTGGGACATCAAGAGCCAGCGGTGACGGGCACCGCCGCGCCGAGCGCGCCGGAACGCCGGTCCAGTCCCTCCAGCCAGGCCACCAGGGCGAGCGAGCTGTTCACGCGATCCCAGGAGTGCGAGTCCCCCAGGCCGAGCTGGGCCTCCCGCACGGCCCGGCACAGCGTCTCGACGTCGAACATCTCGGCGATCAGCGGATGTCGGGCGGAGCAGCACAAGGCGATGAGTTCGTCGCCGTGTGTCCGCAGGCCGCGGGCATAGAGGTCGTTGAAGGGCACCTTGACCGCCCTGCCGCGGATCGGGGCCGGGAGCAGATCCGCCATGGCCTCACGGAGAACGGCCTTCGGGCGGCCCGGCTGGAACGTGGCTGCGGCGGGCAGACGGCTCAGCGTGGCGATGACCTCCGGGTCGAGGAAGGGGTGCGAGAGGAAGAATCCGTCCCGTTGTGCCCGCTGCCAGGACAGCAGGTCGGGAGCGGCGACGTAATTGGCGGCGTCGTAGAGCGACTGTTCCGGCTTGCGCCCGAACACGAACCGGCTCTCCGCGATGCCCGCATCCCGATAGCCGTGAGCGCGCGCGAATCCGGATCGCAGCCATCCGGGGCGGTTGAAGGTGCTGAGGCCGCCGAGCACCGTTCCGCCCGTTCCGCCGCGGAGGAGCGCGGTGATCCGTTCGGCTGCCAGCGGTACGGCCGGCTGCACCACGTAGGCGCGGACGATGTCCCACAAACCCCGCTCGCTTCCCGCGGCCCAGGCACGTGCCTGCTCGGCCATCTGCCGGAGCTGTCCCGTGCGAGCCAGCCTGTGCAGGTGGAACGGATTGGCGTCGGCGATCGGATCGGCCCCGCAGCCGGTCAGGAGCGCATCACAGCCCAGTTCCGCGGCCGCGGCGTGAAGCCTGGCCCAGAACGGGGCGCGGAAGGCGTGCGCATGAGGCTCGTCGGCATCTCCCGCGTGGTGCTGGAAGTCGTCGAAGTCGGCCACGTCGTCGGCGTCGACGATCACCGGGCGGGCCGCGGGTGCCTGACGGCGGATCTCCTCCAGCGCGACGTCGAGGTACGGCCGCTCCGCGGCCAGCTCCCCGCGGGAGAAACGCCCGGCGAGCAGGACCAGCTCCCCGGCGCCGCCCCGTTCCGCGGCCAGCAGGCGTGCGGCGAGCAGCGCGACGCTGGTGGAGTCGGTGCCGCCGGAGACATGGCATGCCGTCGTCGTGCCCATGCGGCGTCCGACGGCGTTCTCCAGCGCGCGGCGCAACTCCTGCGCGGCCTCATCGAGGCAGGAGCCGCCTGCGGTCGGCTCGGGCGGGCCGGTGGCCAGGCGGGCGCGTCGCAGCGTACGGCTGTGCATCTGCCCGGTGAGGGACAGCTCGACCACCTCGCCGCCGAGGACGCGGTGCACCCCGGCGAAAGGGGTGAGGTCCGAGTGCGGTTGTGCCATGTTCCCGGTGAGGTAGCGGCAGAAGTAGCGGGGTTCCAGCTCTGTGCCGCTCCCCAGGCAGCGGACCAAGGTGCTTACGGCGCTCACGCGGCCACCGGACTCCCTGAAGAACAGCGGGATGCGTGCCTGCTCGTCGCGCGTCAGGAGGATGCGGTCGCGGTACACCAGAACAGCCGCGTAGTCGCCGGCCGGCATGGGCGGGGCGGCTCCCTGCCTGTCGGAGTCGTCGAGGAGACCGCGCGCGCCCCGCGCCCGGTCACGGGCCGAGCCGACCCAGCCGACGACGGCCGCGGTGCCGGCCCGCGAGGAGACCGTCGTCACGAGTCCCTGACGCGCCATGGCCTCGCTGGTCCGGAGCCTCGGTGCGCCCCCGGCCCAGTCGAGGCGGAGCGCCTCCATGTCACTGTCCTCCGCAGCCGATCGAGAGCACCGGTGTGAACGCGTGCCCTCGCGGATCGGCATCGGGAATGCACAGGCCGCCCGAGGCTGTCCACGCGTGCAGGGCGAACGGGTGCTCACGCACACCGACGTGGAGTACGGCTTTCAGGCCACACCGCCGCAGGAGGACGAAGGCCGTCACCGCCTCGGACTTGCAGTCGCCGTTGACGAACCAGCTTCTGCTGCGGTGTGACTGCACCACTTGTTTCAGCCGCCCGACCTCCTCCGCGGAGGCGAGGTCCGCACGGGTGTAACCCGGTGCGACCAAGGACAGCAGCCGCAGGACGCGCCCGAATCCAAGGGTCCGGATCAGCAGGTGCGCTCCACCCAGCCAGAGCCCGACGACGACGTCCGCGTATGTCTTCCGGCGGCCCGTTGCGCACCCGGCGCGCATGAGACCGGTGACGAGTTCGGCGCGTTCCTCAGGGCTTCCGGAGGCGAATTTCTCGACTTCCGTCGTCGCCAATCCGAGGAAACGCGTCCGCTTCCAGTCCGCGATCAGCGCTCCGTCGGACATCCGGGTGACACGGCAATGCGGTGACAGGATCCTTGCCATGGCTGCCAGGGCTGCCATGGCATCGGTGTCCTCTGTCACCGCATATCTCCAGCATTCCACCGTGAACGGTGTCAGTGCTGGAATCCGTGACCGTCGTAGTCTCCGCCGCTGAAGCCGCGGATGAGACGGCCGTTACCGAGACGGACGAGCAGATGCGGCCTACGACGCCGCAGCAATCGGAGAAACATCGCCTACCTCCAGAACCCGCGGGACCTCAAATTCCAGGCTACTCTCCCCCGAATGCCCCGCAACCGGACTTCCGACGTCAATCGGCCGACGTTCGGCACCTTTTCGGGTCGGTGACGAGGCTTGTTGAAGACATCTCTCCGTCACCTCTCTGTTTGGACGTCGGAACAGAAGGTCACGATGCGGCGAATCGCCAAGGCCCTGGTTGCGGTGCCCGCTCTGTCGTCACACCGCAGAAGTACGGCGGCCTTAGGGGGCCTTTCCGACGATCATCGTTCTCCAGTCGCGGCCGGCCGGTTTGCGGCGCACGATGGAAACTGGGGGAGTTCGCCCCGCGAGCCGGTGGCCGGCCCACGAGTACGCGCCAGGGAGGTCAGCCATGACTCCCAACCTCGGCCGGGCGGCGTCGAATCGGGAAACGATCCGTGGAAGATGCGTCCCGTCGAGCACCCGAAACGCTTTGAACCGACCTGCCCTACGAGCCATTCGGCCAGGTGGTGGAAGCGCGGCGACGGAGCTCGGCTCACGGTGAGGCCGGGGTAGAGGAGACCGTAGTGCGTGTACTCCTCGAGCCCGGGTCGTGGATCGGCCGGGGTGAGTGGCACGGTGACCTTCTTTGCACTTCTTCGGGGGTTACGTGTGCCACCGACTCGCCGTCCGGTTGCGGTGCGATTCCCTCGCTCATCGCACATGAACGGATCAATGCGCTCGGCCGCCGGGTGTACCTCGGAAATGCGAGGGGAATGCGACTGGTGGAGTCGGAAGGAATAGGGTTGGTAGGTAGTGCTACCGGGGTGGAGCTGGGGAACTCTCGTCTGTGTGCGGACACTTCGACTGTGACATGTCTCAGGTGGTGGGTACGTTGTCGCACATAACTTGCCGTCAATGATTGCGCGGGAGTTCGGGTTGTGGAAGTTGAATGTGAAATCAGCTGGTACCCGGCCCTCCTGGCTCCCCTGAAAGGTATCCGAATTTCTGGACGGGCCCGCTTCCGCCATTACCTGCGGCCAGCCGACTCCGGCCGCCCGAAGTGCTCCAACCACTCCGGCGCCAGGATCGACATCACCGCAGCGTCCACCCGCTCGCCCTCCCACAGCAGCGCACCCCGCAGCACTCCCTCGGGGACGAAGCCCACCTTCTCGTAGACACGGCGAGCCCGTGGGTTGAACGCGTACACCTCCAGCGAGATGCGGTGCAGCGCCAGCTTCTCGAAGCCATAACCGACAATCAGCCGGGTCGCCTCGGTCCCCAGGCCGCGACCATGGGCGCCCGGTACGAAGGAGATCCGGAAGCTGCAGCTCTCGTTTCCCGGGTCCCATTCGTTGAGCACCGCCTCCCCGACCACGTCCCCCGTCGCCCGCTCCACCACGGCAAGGTCCAGCCGGTCGTCCTGGCCGGCGCGCGAGCCGTACCACGCCCGCAGTTGTGCCTCATCCGGCGCGCCCTCCCCGTGACTGCCGGTCAGCCGTGCCACCTCCGCGTCCCGGAACATGGGCATCAGCGCAGAAACGTCGTCCACCGTGACGGGCCGCAGGACGACCAGCTCTCCATCCAGCGTGGGCTTGAAGCGGAACCGGCGGAACGGAACGTCTCGCTCATGATCGGTCATGTCTGCAGTGTGTCCGGGCGACGGGCCCATTGTCCTCCGGTTATTCGCCTGCGCACCGCGCCTGCATGGCATAAGCCCACCGCTGCCCGGAGCCACACCGGGCGAGCAGGTAAAGCCTGCGCACCGTAAGCGGGATCAGTCCCACCGTTCCTGAGTCGTAGGTGACGTTCGAGCAGTGCGCTGAAGTGCCATGCGAACTCGTCTTTGAAAAAGGGCAGTTGGGGGGAACGGGTCGTCTGGCAGCGCGGCAGTTGTGCACAGGCGTCGTAGTGTCAGGCGGTGTTCGTGACGGCAGAGGATCGTCGTCCTGGTGGTTGGCCAGCTGTGGCTCGGAGTACTGCTGGTCAGGGGCCGGCGCTCGACAGGGTGGGCTCTCTGGCTGCGCCACCAGTTGTCAGCCCACCCGGGTGCCTGGTGCTCGGCGCCCCTCCAGGAGCCGACCGAGCGGATCGACGGGGGAGGGGCGCGGGCGGTGTTCGATGCGTGGGTTGGATCCAGAGGCGGAACGGGACGGGACGGGACTGGATCCGGGGCGGGCTCGGGCTTGCTTGCGTAGGGAGAAGCCCGGTCCCGCGGCCGCTAGTGGCCCTGCATTTGGGTGGCCGCCCGCAGGTCCCGGTAGCGGACCAGGCGGACGCCGCAGAAGTCGTCGGGGCCCTCGTCCGCGGAGTCCATGAGCGCGGCGATGATCCAGATCACGACGAAGACGAGGCCTCCCAGCCAACGGCGGAACAGTCGGGGCAGGTAGGGGCGGGTCCCGGTCTTCTCGTAGATCACGCGGGTGCGGGTGGCGAACTTGCCGATGCTCGCACCGGAGATACGGGCAAGGATCACATGGTTGAGGAAGGAGAAGCCCAGGCCTCCGCCGAAGACGATGAGGAGATCTTTCGAGAAGGGCAGATGGGCTCCGGAGGAGACACGAAGGGCCACGAAGGCGGCGATCAGGGTCAGCAGGCCGTCCAGGGTGACTGCCCCGATGCGGCGCATGTCGTTGGCGGGCTGGGGGATACGTGGGGCCATTGCCTGCTGCGGAGACGGCTGCTGGTAGGGGTGCTGATACGGGTGTTGCTGTGCGTATGGCTGGGAGTGCTGCGGTGCGTAATGCTGGTGGGGCGGCGGAACCTGCTGAGGCGTCGGCTGCTGGTACGGGTGCTGATGGTTCTGCGGGTGCTGCTGATACGGGTGCTGAGGCTGATGGTTCTGCGGCTGCTGCTGAGGTGCCTGATGCGGCAGGGGCTGGTCGTACATGGGTGCGGATTTTTCCATGTCTCAGGCTGCGGCGTCACACGCGTGTCGGTATGTAGCGGGCGAGGGGAAGCCGTACAGGGAGAAGCCGTATCGGACGTCGGTGATTTTCTTGGGTCGTTGGTCCCACTGACCGCCGAGGGGCCTCAGTCGCGCCCATTCCGGCAGGTGACCGGTGAGCCGCGGCCGGCCTGGGCGTGAGGTGCGGTACGGCTCGGTGGCGACATGGGGCCGCATGCGGGCGGCATGGGGGACAGCGGGTGAGTCTTGTGCGGCAATGCGCCGCCGGGAGGGTGCCCGATATCCCGGGTGCTTCAGGGCAGGGGGTTTCGTCGATGAGGCTTCTCGAGATCGGCTGTGACCGGAGTGTCGCTTTAAGGACATCGGCCTGCGCGGAACGGGAGACCTGAACGGGTAGGCACGGCACACGTGTTGAGGGATGCCTGGGAAAGCCTTTCAGTTCCCTCCGCGGGTCTGATAAGAGTTGATGATGGTTGCTGACACTCTTGATCCCATGGAACGTCTGGTTGCCGAGCGGGCCTGTGAGCGGCTGATCATCGAGTTCGTCCGTCGGCTCGACCTGGGCGACCCGAGCTCGGTGGCGGACCTGTTCACGCCGGACGGGGTCTGGGAATGGCCCGCCGACGATCGTCGTATAGAGGGCCGCGACGCTCTGCGTGCCTACTTCGGGTCCCGGCCCGCAGACCGTCTGTCCCGCCGCATGTGCACGAACATCCTGGTCACCGTGGACTCGCCAACCGCCGCCACCGCAACGACGTACTTCGCGACGTACCGGGTCGACGGCTACGCAGGCGGCATGGTGCCCGTCAGGCTTCCCGCGAACGTGGGGCACTACGAGGACACCTTCCGCAACGTCGACGGCAGGTGGCTCCTTGCCACCAGGACCACGTTCCTGCCCTTCGGCGGAACGACCGAGCGTCTCGCGGACTCTGGCCAGTCGTGACGTGGAGGTGCTGAGCCATGAGCGCCCAGGTTCCCTCTTGACTGTGGAGAGGTGACGGCAACCGGCCGGCATGGCGTCGGTGGTGCATCGTTCCGTACAGGCATTCCTCGTCCTCAGCCCATGAGGAGAGCCGTGTCCCAGGTGCAGGTGTCCGGGAGGTTGCCGCGCCTGGCATCGGCATAGGAGATCAGCGCCAGCGCCACTCCCGCGGCGCCCTGCAGCAGCCCGGGCTCATCGACTCCGGGGGCGCCTGGGGTCGGAAGCAGAGGGAAGCGGTAGCCGAACGCGGTCTTGGGGTCGAAGTCCTGGGCAAGTTCGTGGGCCAGCCGACCGGCGGCTTGCCACAGTTCTGGGTCCCCGGTGTCCGACGCCATGCGCACGGCTGCCTGGAGGATCCCGGCTCGCCCGTGGCAGAACGTGGCGTCCGGCATCTCCGTTCGTCCGTACGGCCCGCGGAAGAGGGACCGCATTGCCTCCACAGCGGCCTCTGTCAGCGTCGGTGCGTTCAGTGCCCGCCCGGCCAGATAGAGGGATCGCGCCACTCCCGCAGTCCCGTAACACCAGCCGGTCCGGGGGCGGGACGGCATCGCAGCGGGTGGGATGCGGCCGGTCTCTTCCTCGAACGCCACGCGGCCCGGCCAGTGCACGCCCCGCTCATCGGTGAGGCGCTTGCTCAGCACCCAGTCGGCCATGGCGCGCAGGGCGTCCTGCATGTGAGGGACGCGGTATCCGGCCTGGTGCGCCACGGCAAGGAGCGACAGGGGGCCGCAGATGCCGTGGGCGATACCGAGGTTGAAGTCCCCGCGCGGATAGGCTGCCTTGTCCGCTTCCGGGACCAGCGGCAGCTCCGGGTCGCTCCACCAGCCCGGGACCGTGCTCCCGTGTGCCTGTACGGGACGTGCCATCGAGGTCAGGAAGCGCAGGACGTCATGCAAGACGGCTGCGCACTCTCCGCTGCCGATGGCGGCGCCGGTCATCAGACGGCGTCCTGCGCTGGTCAGGCCGTAGAGGAGATCGTATTCCGGGTAGGCGAGGCCGGGTCCTTTGGTGCGCAGGTGCGTGGTGAGTGCGTCGAGCGAAGCCCGTACCGCGGAGGCATGCACCGGGGCGGCGCGCTGCAGCAGGCGAGAGTATCCGTCATGTGCCTGGGCATGGAGAGAGGCCGACAGCAGGAGGTCTCCGATGGTGTCCTCACTCGCGGAGGCGAGCGCCGCCGACAGGTGGGCGTGTGCTGTCCTGGCCCACGTGCTGTCGTCATGGGCCAGGCGGGTGTAGAGCAGGGCGATCCCGGTGTGCCCGAGCCACAGTTGTGCGGGCTGCCACGGCGGCAGGGGGACGTGCGCGGGGAGCTGCTCACGTGCCTGCCGGGTGCGACGTGCGACGTCCTCCGGTGTACGCAGCCGCTCGGCGACCGCGTGGACCGCGTACAGCACTTGGCCGTCAAGGCCGGTGTCTGCGAGATCGGCGGAGCTGCTCGGTCCGTTGCCGGCCTGCAACGGGGTGTGCTTCACCGTCCGCGTGTGCTTCATCGGCCGTGTCGCATTCTGTTGAGCCGCAGGGCAAGCGCCTCGCGGGCTGTCGCATGGGCGAGCATTTCCGCATCCCTGTCGAGGCCGAGGAACCGGTTGCAGTGCATGTGGGCGAGGCTCTGCGCAACCGCCGGCAGACCTGCCGACCCTCCCTCGCCCACGGCACGGCGGCGCAAGGCGTCACGAAGCCCGCGGAGAGCCGTCCGGCGTGCCTCCCAACCGGTGCCGATGGCCGGCGGTTGAGCCCTGCCGCGCTCGTCGAGCAGCGCGCTCAGTGCCTGTTTCTCGGACCGCTGCACCGTGCCGCGCAGGGCCAGGACCGGCTCGCCGCCGAGGAGCTGCAGCGCTTCGGAGGCCGTGCACAGATGGGACAGGATGTCGAGGATGCCCAGTGCGGCCAGTGAGACGGGGCGCAGTTCCGCCCGCCGATGCAGTGGCTGGGAGAGCTGGCCCAGCACCACGATGCTGTCGGCGTGGAAGAAGTGTTCGGCGTGAGCGAGGGCCGCCGGCCCGCCGTATCGGTGGACCTCAGGCTCGTATGTGTCCAGAGTGAGGCGCGACAGGAGCCCAGCGTCGGTCAGTTCCTCCGTCCACGTCCGCAGCGCGGGCAGCAGTTCCGACCACAGCGCCTCGGGTTTGCCGTGGAACCGCAGTCGCAGATGGGGGGCCGGGTCGGCGTAGCGGAGAAAGAACCAGGTGTCGATTCCGGCGATGGAGGCCAGAGCCGGGCCGGTGAGCCGGCCGAGATGGCGGGCGAGTACCGCAGGCTGATGGTGTTCGGGCACATAGAGCTTCGCGTACAGCCATTGTCCGCCAGGCAGGTGGCGGGGCGCGGCGCCCGGTGTGCCGTGCATGCCCTGTGTTGCCTTGCGCGCGGTGGCCGTGGTGTCGTCGAGGTCCGGTCCGCTGCGTGGTGTCGCATGCCGCCGAGCGCCGGTGCGTCTGAAGACGGGGAAGACGAGTTCGCAGGCATGCGGCCCGTCCGGGCCACGGAACCAGTCGTTCGACGCAGCCCCGCCGAAGCGCTCCATCACCTTGAGTCCGGGCATACGGCGCAGCTCGTCGCGGAAGAGCATGAGATGCAGCGGGTTGTCGAGGTCCACTGCAATGCGGTGGTCGCCCCTGCAGAGCAGAACGTTCCGTGGAACGCGCCGTCGCTGCTGCCACTGATGTACCTGAGGGGCCCACGCTGCGTCGTCGCGTCCGACTGCCGCGGCGGACAGTGCTGCGTCCGGTGTCCAGTGTGCGGGGCACAGCACGGACCGGCCGTACCTGACCCGGGGCAGTGCGGGCGCCGTCGCCCAAGACCCCCAGCTCCAGGCCCCGTAGGACTGCTCGTGCTGTCTGCCCAACTCGGTCAGGAACCGCGCCACATGCGGGAAGTGTCCGCTGAGAGGGTTGAGCATGGAGTACGACAAGGGGCGTAGCCGCTGCCCGGTGAGCGTGTGCTCGAGCTCCAGACGATCCATGGTTGCTCGGACTGCCAGGTTGTCCAGACACAGGTCCTGTGTGGTTGCCGCCGAGGCGGGACCCACTCCGAGGGGGATCCGGTGCGCCAGCCACTGGGGAACGGCAGTGACATTGGCAGTGCGTGCCACGGTGGGGCGGAACGCGACCGTGACCGGCAGTTCGCTGCCATCGGCAGCCGCTCGGCCCCGCTCGACCAGGCGCTGGACACGGGCCGTCGCCGACTCCCCGAGCGCGGGAGCAAAGCGCCCGAAGGACGCCGTGGCCAGCGGAGAGACCGGGCTCAGCCCCAGTACCAGGCGGAAGTCACCGGCACACAGTGACTCCCAGCTCTCCGCCACCACTTCGGCGCCCATGTCAGCGGACGACGGGGCTCGCCCGCGCCCCTCGTGGGGCAACTGACCGATGATCCGGTCATCGAGGACGATCTCGTCTGCGCCCCGGTGCATGGCGTCCCAGAGCAGTTCGCCGAGCAGTCGGTCCCGAGCCGGATCCCGGTCCCCATCCCGGTCCCGTACCTCACCCCGTTCCCGATCCCGGCCCCGATCACCGGAGGCAGTTTTCCGGCAGCCGTGGCTCTCCTCCGCGACGTCCGGCAGTCCGAGGCCGCGCGCGTCGTCCAGCAGCTCCAGTACGGGGACCGGCCGTCCCGTTCCGTACCGCTCGAGGAAACGCGCGTGGTACGCACGCATCCACTCGCTGCCAGGGGAGCTGGGGGCGATCCGCCACAAGGCGGTGGCAGCACGTGCCGCCTCGTCCCCGACGTCGACAGGAAGGGTGAGACGAGCGTCGAAGGCCAGGTCGGCCTGGAGGAGGTGGTCGGCTGTGGCGACAGCCTTCATGCGGTCCGTGGCCGTGGTCAGTGCGGCATGGCGATGCGCCGTCGACGCCGAGTCGAGTGCGGACAACGACCCCTGGATCCCGCGAAGTTCGTCGACCAGTGGGTGGTCGAGTCCCTCGAGCCGGTGCAAGACGTGGGGGAGAGGGGTGCCGCAGTCGGGCGGCGGCGCGAGGTCGGTGAGCAGAAAGTGACCCTTGACGAGCTGCTCGAAGCACCGCTCGACAATTTCGCCGGTGGCGTGCGGGAACCGGTCACCTATCTCTCGCAGCAGATCGTTCCAGGCCACGGGCTCGCGCGCCGCTCTCATGATCACGCGGACCACCGAGGTGCAACGGACAGAGGGAGCCAGTTCCTCGCTGCCGGAGCTGGTGTGGACATCGACGAGGACGAGCCGGCCATCGCGCACGGTGTGCAGGGTGTTGGCCACCAGACGCGTGCGCCGAAGCACCGGCCGCACGGTCAGGAGCGTTTCGAGGACCGTGTGCAGCCAGGCGGCGTCCGGCCGGCTCACGCTGCGGTGGTCACGTCCGACGTCCAGACCGGGACGGGCGCCGAGCTCGGCGAGGGCGACACCGGCGAACAACCCGAACGGAGTGGGCCGCTGGACCATGCGCAGGTGGTACTTGGTCAGCGCGGCAGTCGCCCGCCGCAGTACCTTGGACCGCACCGGATGGCCTTCCCTTATGCGCCGCGCATCGTCGGCGAGGCTGGGACTGGCAAGAGACACGGCATCCATGAATGCGGGTACGGACGCCAGGCCGGCTATGTAGGCCCGCATCCCTGAATCGTCGTCCGCGCCGCGGACCGGCCACGGAGCGGCAGCTTCCGCCGAGGCTCCCGGATATGCATCGCGTGCCGAGGGCGAGGGCAATGCGGCGGCACGCAACAGGACCGGTCCGGAACACGTGAATTCCGAATCCTTGTCGTCCTGGGTCACCACAGGGAACCCCATTCTTTCGCATCCGGGAATTCATTCCGTTCGGTCGGCCGCAGTGCCGGGTGGGGCCGCATGCGCCACCCGGCACTGCTGCTACATCACTGCTGCAGACACATCGGGCACGTGACCCAGCAGGTTCCGGTGACCGCCGCGGTCTCCGATATGTCGGTCCGGTGCTTCACGATCTCCACATCCAGATCGAGGTCGAACTCATCCTCGGTGGTGACATCGTGCATGTCTGACCTCCCATATGAGCGTTTTCGGCTTCGAGTTCGCTGATGCCGAATTCCTCTGTGGTGCTGCGCATGGTGTTGCCAGAGGAATTCGTATTCGGCGATCGGACGGTAGGACGCTAAGTGAAGAATTCCGGGCGGTCAAGGCGCTCGCCGAGGTGCGAATAGCGACGGAGGGGAAAGTCTGAGTGGGTCGCAAAATTCCCCGCTCACGCACCCGATGAGTGCACGGCGGATCGCCCCGGGGCGGCCTTGAGCAGTGCTCCATTGAGCAGGACGACCAGGCACCCGCAGGTGGACAGGCAGTACTCGATCTCACCCTTGGACGTGAGATGGCGGGACAGCAGGATCCATGCTGCACCGCCTCCGAGCACGGTCGCGCAGACAGGGCACAGTTCCGGGGTGGCGTCCGTTAATTCGGGAAGCATGGAGCCAGCCTGATGTAATTGTCTACTTCAGGACAACCGTTACATCCGCCCGCTGCCGGATCCCGCGCTGGTCAGAGCGGACAAGGTGGTGAGCCGGCCCGAGACGTCGCACAGCTCGCGACGCTTCCTGGCGGCGTCAGGCACCGGGGTACCGATATAGAGCCAGCCCAGGAGGTCCTCGCCGTCCGCGAGGTCCAGAAGCCGGCGGGCCCGCGGGGAGTGCACCAGTGTGCCCGTGCGCCAGATGCTGCCGAAGCCCCGGGCGTGCAGGAGCAGCATCAAGGCGTGGGCCATCCCACTCGTCGCGGCAAGTTGTTCCCACTCGGGCACCTTGTGCCCCTGGACGGGGGAGAAGACCAAGGAGGCGAGCAAGGGGGCCCGCTGCACCTTGGAGGTGACCTGAGCCTGCCTGCCCTCCTGGGCTTCCTCGGCGAAGCAGGCGCCCAAGGCATCGCGATCATCGCCCCGTACCAGCACCCAACGCCAGGGACGCAGGCGTCCGTGGTCCGGTGCGGCGGCTGCCACCTTCAACAGATAGGTGAACTCGTTGTCGTCGGGCGCCGGATCGAGCAACAGCTGCTCGCTTCGGCGGGTCAGCATTGCCGTGGTGACATCCATGCCATCTCCCTTGCCACACACCCGATAGTTTCCTGTTGTTACTCCACCGAGCCTGTCTGTCCCGCTCGAGGCTGCGAGACAGCCCCGTCGGGCCGTGCGGGGGCGCCCCTGCGGTCCCGACGCTCCGGCCGGCGGCCGGCGGCTCGGACCGACCAGGCACTGGCAGCGACGATCAGGGCGATCGCACAGCCCTGCTGCACGGTGATGTGCTCGTGCAGCAGCGCGAACCCGACACCGGCGCCCACCGCAGGGCTCAGTGAGAGCAGAATCCCGAAGGCACGTGCGTCCATGCGGCGCAGTGCGGTCATGTCCAGCGAGTACGGAATGAGCGATGAGAGCAGCGCCACGAGAAGCCCGGTGCCCAGCACCGCCGGATGGCGCACGACGGCGGCGCCCTGTGTCACCGCTGCCACCGGGACAAGCAGGCAGGCGCCAATGGTCAGCGCGATGGTGAGACCGCTCCAGTCATCGAAAAGACGTCCCACTGTGCGGTTCAGAAGCACGTAGGAGGCCCGGCAGGCGGCTGCCAGCCCTCCCAGCAGCAGGCCTGCCACCGGCAGCGATGCTCCAGGAGCGGCAAGCAGCACTACTCCCGCCACCGCCGCCAATGCGCAGACGGCGTCCGTCATGTGCCGGGACATGGCGAGCGCCACTGCCAGCGGACCGAGCAGCTCCACCGTCGAGGCGATGCCTATGGGCAGGTAGGTGATCGCCGTGAAGTATGCGACGTTCATTCCGGCGAAAACCACCCCGAGCGCGGCCGCGGCACGCCACTTGTGTGCCGCGACCGCGCGCAGGTTCGGGCGGACGAGCGCCCACATGATGACGGCGGAGAACAGCAGACGCATACCGGCCAATGCGGTGGCCCCGACCTCGGCATAGGCTCCCTTGGCCACGGCCGCCCCCACCTGCAGACTGCTGATCTGGGCCAGTACGAGTAAGGGGGCAAGCCTTCTGCTGCGATGCACCTTGTCGACCTTCAACGTCGCTCCGAATTCTCCAGCCGTCCGGCGAAGTTGACCGTCAGGCCGTCTTCCGCCGTGTCATCTCTGCGGCAACACCGCGCCAGTAGTCGGCGGTAAGGTCCACAAACCGCGTGAAGCCCTCGGTGACCACCGCCAGGTCGTCCTCGTCACGGCAGACCGCGGCCGCTGAAATCGCCGCCTGGATCTTGTGGTCCTTCTCGGCCTCGCCGATGTGCACGTAGAAGTACTCACATGCCTCGTGGAATTCGTCGTCGGTCGCGTAGACGCTCTTGTAGTTGCGCACGCCCTCGTAGAGCCGCGTGAGCATCGAGTAGGCCAGATTTTCCTGCGCCAGCAGAGCGCCTTGTACCGTGCGCTGGTCATCGGACTCGAACAGCGCACGCTGCCCGGAGCTGAAGGCCGTTGTCGTGGGGAGAGCAGGGACAGCGCGGACCTCCGCCGCAGTGACCTGTTCGCCCTTCAGGCGCGTCAGCAGGTCGGCGAGGAAGGATTCCAGCAGAACCAGGTGAGCCTTGGACGGATCACCGTTTCCGTACTCGGAGTACAGGTTCTTGACGCACTCCACACGTGCGTCGAGGTCTTCCGTGTTGAGTACGGACAGAGCCACCATGACGCTGGTGTTCACGGTGCGTGCCAGGTACTGCTCGGCGAACACGCTGACCTCGCCGAAGGACAGCGGCCCGCCCATCCACCGGTCATAGAAATCGTTGTTCAGCGCCTCGCTCTTGTGCACCGATGCGGCCAGATTCTCCACCGACTTTTCGATGGAAGTACGGTCGTGTTCCTGAGTGAGAACGGACATGTGCTCTTTGACACCTACTCTGGTCGGCTGTCTTCTGCACGCGCCAGGACGCCGGCTATCAGCCAGTGCAGGGAATAGCTCGACGACCTGAGATCACGATGTTGTAATACCCCTATGCACTTCAACCATTACGGCGGTGAATCCGCCCGCCTGGCAGCGGAGTTGGCCAACAGTGCGTCGCTGTGGGAGCCCCATGAACTGAAGCCGCTCCTGGAAGCACACGGCATCGTGGAATGCGTTCTCACGCCTGCCCAGACGGCGGAGATCTGGGAGTGGAGCCGACGGGTCGGTGCCTGCTTCGGCAATCAGCCGCTGGAGCAGCGTTGTGCGGAGATCAACAAGTTATTGGCGGAGGCCGCGAGCCGGCCCTACATCTCCTTGCACGACGGCAATCCTCATATGCACTACAGCGCCGTAGGAGCCGACCCGGCAGCACACATCAAGGCGGTTACCGCGGCAGGTCTCTCGTACGTCGTCTGTTCCGCGGGGCCGGGGAGACTGGGACGATGCGCACGCGCCACGTGCCACCGGGCATTCGTGGACACCTCTCGCAACGGACGACGGGCCTACTGCTCGGTCAGATGCGCCAACAACGATGCGGTGGCGCGGCACCGGGCCACCGGCTCTGCCACACCACACGCGGTCACATAAGAAAGCCCGGACTACCGCGTGGAAAGACCAAAGACCACAAGTGCGCGCAGGACGAAGGAATACAGCCTTCGCCTGCGCGCCGGACATCACGCGGGACACAGCCCGACCGCATCCACGAAGGATCCGTACGCGATCCGGTCCTGTTGCCGCGTCATCAATCGACGTGGACAGCCTCGAGCTGCTGAGCGAAACGCAGCCAGTGCTCCGCGCACATCTTCGCGGCCCGGGCCATCGTCGTGGCCCGGTGCTCCGGCACGCCGGCCGCCAGCCTGTGCCATGTCTCCTCATCGCGGACGGCATGGCTGCGTAACAGTTGCAGAATGGCGCGGCCCGAATCGGTGCGCATAGCGGGATCCCGCAGCAGGCGTTCCCAGGCAGCGCGGAGATCGAACGGCGAGAATTCCGCAGATCCACTGCCGTGGCTGGTCGGCATGCCGACTGGGTTGCCGGTCTGTTCCGCTCGCTTCGTGGTGCCTCGTTGCCGGCAGGGCAGCGGATCCTGCCCCGTGCGTATCCGGTCCCGTACGTCTTTGGCCGTGGCGACACTGATCCCGGCTTGCTCGGCGATTTCCCTCAGGGTGCTGCCCGGATGGGCCGCAATCACCTGACTGGCCCGTACGCGTCCTTCGGCGGCGTCCAGGGGACGGGCCCGCCCGTCGCGGCCCACCCGCTTTTTCAACTGCTCGGCCGACGCAGTTGAACGGGACCGCACAGCCGCCACACTGCTCGCCGCCAGGCCGGTGGCCTCGGCAATGCGCCGGTCGGACCACTGGGGATGGGACGCGATGATACGGGTGACCGCACTGACCCGGTCGGCCCGGCTGAGCGGGAGTCCATGCGCCGTGTTCAGCTTGACGGCCTCGACAAAGGCGGCTTCCTGCGTGCCGTCGAAGAACCTCACCCGTACACGGTCTTCATTGTTGAGTTCGGCGGCACGCAGCCGGTGCATGCCGTCGATCACACGCATCGTCGACCGTCTGACGACGATGGGCGGCAATTCGGTGGCCGTCTCGGCCAGCAGCTGTACATGCTCCATGCTTTCGCCTCCCGACCGAGGTGAGTCGGACGGGAGCAGGGCCGAGATGGGCACCGTCGCCCCCGGCGCGCCGAGTAATTCACCGGTGCCCCCGCAGGAACCCGGATCACCCCCGCATTCCGGGGAGATTCCACCGGAGCGATAGGCCATCACTCAGGCCTCCCGACTGCCCGCGCGGGGAGCTGGAGCCAGGCTGCCCCGCCGACCGCGGCACGCCAATGCCTCAGAAATGATGGACCGTGCGACTGGAAAGTCATCGAGCATCCCCTTGTCGTGCGCGGTTCCGGTCAGGTCGTGCGCCGCGGCGGCGGTGTCCTCGCACAAGGCCCGAGCGCTGATGCGGTCACATGCATGCCGTTTCAGCTAGGGGTGGCGGCCCTCATATGTCGGGTATCCACGCACTTTCGTCGGAACTCCACGAGGGCTTATGAGGGGAGAGCCTTGACAGCAAGTCACAGCGCTAAGCGGAAGAGATCCACAGGCGGGAAGGTTCGTCTCGGTCGGAAAGTCAACGATCGGCGATGCTATTTTCACCCTGTGATCGTGTCAACTGCTGTAACAGAGAGCATATTTGATCATGCTACAGGAGTGTGTGCCGATCGTGCGGTCCGAAGGTTGCCGTCGACTCGGTTCGGGAGGAAGTGCCATGCTTCCTGCCAGGGCAGGGGATGCCGTGGGGGCCGGACAGGGCCGCTCACCGACGGGGGCCCGCCGACCGGTCCGGGTCGCAGTGCGCCACCCGGTATCCGCGATTGGCTGTTACGGGTATCGACTTGCCGAACAGAAGGCGAGTAGGTTCCACCGGAAGGAGGTGCGGCTTTGAACGGCACCACTGGTGGGTGCGGCAAGACGCTGGCCGACAAGCTGAATCACCTGTTTGAGAGCGTGATTCCTCCGGGCCGCGGTCAGTACAGCACTGACGAAGTCGCCCGCACCATCACGGCGGATGGAGTGCCGATCTCCGCGAGCTACATCTGGCTGCTCCGCAAAGGGCAGCGGGATAACCCCACACTGAGGCATCTGGAGGGGCTCGCCAAGTTTTTCGGGGTACCGCCGGCCTACTTCTTCGATGATCAGGTGACGTCGACGGTGAACGGCGAGCTCAGCCTCCTCGTGGCCTTGAGGGAGTCCGGTGTTCAGCATGTCGCCCTCAGAACGGCAGGTCTGTCGCCCGAGAGTCTGCGCTCGATCGGTGAAGTCATCGAACTGGTCCGTAAGTTGGAAGGCCTGTCCCGGACGCCCCCTGAGGCGTCATAGCTCCTGGACCACCCCGACCCATGGCTCGTGCACCACCGTGGTGTGCCGCTGGATCACGTCACTCCCTGGCTCAAATGTGGCTCTTCGCTCTTCCGGTCCGAGGTTACGCTGCTGTGGCGGTCGAATGCGGCGAGTGGGATTCGATGAGGACAACGCCTTTCTCCAGACAGCATCCCGGAACACCCCATACTCCGGAAGCGCCCGGAACTCGTGACTGATCGTCACGGCATCAAGAGAACGCTGAGGCGGCTGCGCCGCAGCGCCAAAGGCTTACTGGCGCAGCTCGAACTGCCCGAATGCTGTGACATCGTGACGCTGTGCGAGCATCTGAGCCGCGAACGGGGCCGTGCGCTTCACCTGGTGCCGGTGGTCATGGGGTCGTCTCACCCATGCGGAATATGGGTGGCGATAGAGACGGCCGACATTGTCATCTTCGAAGCCAGCACCAGCAGACTGCACCAAGATCACATCATTGCCCATGAGCTCGCTCATATGCTCTGCAATCACAAGGGGACCGCGGAGCGGCTCGGCGCGTCCGGCCTCTTCTCCGTGTTCCCGCACCTCGATCCGCAGCGGGTGCGCGACGCACTCGGTCGCACCAGCTATTCGACCGAGGAAGAACAAGAAGCGGAAATCATGGCCTCCCTGCTGCTGGAGCGGGTAACTCGCCCTCCAGTGGAGAGCAGATGGGAAATTCCCTCGGCCGATGCGGAAGCCGTGGCCCGTATCGAGAAGTCGCTGTGACCCAAAAGAATCACGTCGAGGAGAAATGTGCTGGGATTGAAAAGTGTCGTGTTCCCGGCATGCTCCGCCATCTGCGTGCTGTCGTTCTTCTATAAACTGCTCGACCTGCGCAGGCGAAAATGGGACCCAGCGCTTTTCGCCCTCCTGGTGGCGTTCTTCTGCAAGGGCGTCTCCTTCGCCCTGTCCACTCCGGCAGTGTCGGCCCATGTCGATGCCTTCTTCGGTGTCCCCAACCTGGGTGCCCTGGGTATCCACGTGATGGGCGGGGTCCTCTCCAGCGCCGCCATCCTGATCACCATCGTCTACTGGGTCTACCCGGCAGCCCAGGCGATCCCCAAGGTACGGGTGCGGCTCCTCGGCGCCGTCTTGTGCGGAGCTCTCATGGTGACCCTCTGGTGGATCGGCAATGAGGGGGCCGGGGGAAGAACGCCGCACTATCTGCTGCAGAACGCTCACCACCCCGTTACGGCGTCCTATTTACTGGTGTACGTCGCGGCATTCGGTGCGAGCATGATAGAAATCATCCGCCTCTGTCGCCGGTACGGAAGAGTATCGGGTCGCACCTGGCTATGGCGCGGACTGTCCTTCACGACGATCGGTGCAACCGCCTGTCTCGTCTACTGTCTCAACCGGGCCTCGGTCGTCATCGCGGTGCAATTAAACGTTTCGCCGCTCGACTGGGAGGCTCTCACTCCCATAGCCAACGGCATCGGCATCACCTTCCTCGCGGCGGGGCTCACCATGCCGTCGTGGGGACCGAGTGTTTCCGGCGTACGACGCCGCGTGACAAATTTCCTTGCGTATCGGCAGATGCATCGTCTGTGGAGTGACCTCTGCGCCGCGAATCCCAGTATTGTACTGAGCCCCCAGGAAACCTCGGCGCTTTCCCGATTCATTCCGTACGACATCAACTACCGCCTCTACCGGCGTGTCATCGAGATCCAGGACGGACTCCTGGCACTGCGCCCCTACATGTATCCGACGGTCGCCGGCACCGGCCCCCCGTCACACGGGCAGGCAGACTTGCCAGGCATGCAGGGGGCTGCCGCTGAGGCGGCTCTGATCGTGGCGGCGCTCGAGGCCAAGGTGCGCAACGTCCAGCCACCCCAAGAACCCCTGTCCGTCAGCTCCTTCGTACCGTCAGATGTGGACTATGCCGGCGAAGTCTGCCGATTGGTCGGCATCGCCCGCGCCTATTCAGCCTTCGCGAAGCAGGGGAGTGGCGGACAGCAAGAAGGGCGACAAACGGGGGCCGCGGCGGTCCGTCGTTGAGTCGGCGCAGTTGAGCTGAGGGGTAGGGGCAGGGGCTCAACGACTCCAGCGCCACAACCCTGTCAGGCACGCCCCGGCACGGATGCCGGCAATCCGGGACCGAGGTCCAGCGTCGCCTGCGCCCCGCCCTCCGGCAGGTTCTCGTACGTCACCCGGGCGCCGAGCACCCGTGCCTGGCCGGCGACGATGGTCAGGCCCAGACCGATGCCTGCGCCGCGTTCGCGGGCCCCGGTGCGGAAACGTTGCGGGCCCTGGGACAGGAGTTCGGCGGGGAAACCGGGGCCGTGGTCGCGCACCCGTACCGAGGAGCCGCTGACCTCCAGTGTCAGGGGCGGGGCGCCGTGCCGTCCGGCATTGGTGACCAGGTTGGTCAGGATGCGTTCGACGCGGCGGGGGTCGGTCTCCACGACTGCTTCGTCGTCATCGCGGACCTCCACCACGGCGTCCCCGCCTGCCAGGGCGGCGGCCCGGTGTGCCAGGTCGCTCAGCCGTACCGCCTCGCGCTGCGCCTGCTCGACGCCCGGCACATCCAGCCGGGCCACCTCCAGGACGTCCTCCACCAGGCTGCGGAGCGTGTCCACGCCGCTGCTGACCAGCTCGGCCGGCCGGCCGGGCGGCAGCAGCCCGACGGCGGTCACCAGGCCGGCCACCGGGGTACGGAGTTCATGGGCGATGTCGGCGGTGACCCGTCGTTCGGCCTCCAGCCGGGCGCTCAGCGCGTCGGCCATGGTGTTGACGGCGGCGCCCAGCCGGGCGATCTCGTCCTTGCCCTTGGGCCGTACCCGGTCGGTCAGGTCGCCGTCCGCAATCCGCTGCGCGGTACGTACGGAGGCGGCGATACGACGCCCCACGCCGGCCGCCGCGACGATCCCCAGAACACAGCCGAGCGCGGTGACGGTCGCCCCCGAACCGAGCAGCACCCGGTCGAGGTCGGCGAGCGCGCGGGCCTGCGGGGCGTAGGAACGCCGGATCGCGATGATGTCGCGGCCGGTGCGGGTGGCGGCCCAGATCACCGGAGCCTTGGCGCCCGCGGCTTCCTCGAGGTAGGTGGCCCGTACCGGGCGGTGGGTGACGGTCTTGCGCAGGTCGGCCGGCAGGTCGGACGGATTGATCAGGGCGCCGCTGTCGACTCCGGAGGCGTACGCACTCACCGCCTCGACAAGCCGGGCGTCGACGGCGCGAGCGGCCTCCCGCCGCTGGTTGTCGGCGGTGCGCTGATGCACCAGGAGGCCGATGAGGGCGGCGACGATGGCCGCGGTGCCGGCGATGACCAGGGCGGTCTTGGTACGCAGTCCCATGGTCAGGGCGCGAGCTTGTAGCCGAAGCCGCGGACGGTCACGATGCGATCGCGGCCGATCTTGGCGCGCAGCCGCTGCACATGGACGTCCAGGACGCGGGAGTCGCCGTCCCAGCCGTAGTCCCACACCCGCTCCAGGAGGGTGGTGCGGGAGAGCGCCACCCCTGGCTGGGCGGCGAATTCCAGCACCAGTTTGCGTTCGGTGGGGGTGAGGTCGAGCAGCCGGCCCTCCCGGTGGACCTCCATGGAGGCGGTGTCGACCGTGAGGTCGCCGAAGCGCAGCGGCTCTTCCCCCGGCGGATCGGCACGGGCGAAGTCCGCGGCCCGGCGCAGCGCCGAGCGGATACGGGCGACGAGGACGGGGATGTCGTACGGCTTGGTGAGGTAGTCGTCGGCGCCCGCCTCGAGGCCGAGGACCACATCCACCGGGTCGCTGCGCGCGGAGATCATCAGCACCGGCATCCGGCTCTCCTCCCGGATCCGGCGCACCAGGCTGACCCCGTCGAGGCGGGGCAGCATCACGTCCACGACGGCGACATCGGGCGCCCGGCCGCGGAACTGCGCCAGCCCGGCGAGCCCGTCGGACGCCGTGCGCACCTGGTATCCGTAACGCTCCAGGGACAGCTGGGTGGCTTCCCGCAGCAGCGGGTCGTCCTCCACGAGCAGCACATCGGTCATTGCTGGCGGTTCCTAGGGCTCGGGGGTGGGCAGCCGGACGTTGCTCAGGTCCTCACCCGTGTCGGCGGGCGGGAGGTGGGCGGACCGTACGGTGGCGCGGGTGTAGTAGGAGACGTTCTCCTGGCGCTCCAGGCGGGAGAGTTCGACGGTGGCCGGGTAGCCGCGCTCGGGGCAATGGGGGATGCACCAGTTGCCGGTCAGCCGTCCGGTGGCGACGGCTTTCGGGCCGCCCCACGAGCGCCAGTGCAGTTCGAAGAGCGAGCTGAACTCGGTGAGGCCGAATGAGGTGGGGCGGCTCAACGGGTGGCCCATGGTGTCGGAGACATAGACCGGGCCGGAGACCTCGGTGGGGCGGGGAGCCGGCCCCTCGACGTGCGGTCGTTCGGGTCCGCCGCACCCGGTGGTGCCCACGGCCGTCAGCGCCAGCAGGAAGGCGGTGGCCGCGGCCATGGGCTTGTTCATCGTGAACCGGGAGTCTTTTCCGTCAGCTGGTGGCGAGCGGACGCTTGCCGTGCAGGTCCTCGACATCGTACGGGCCGGGCTTCCCCGCGAGCTTCAGGGTGAAGGAGGAGAAGACCTGCCTGCCGTGCACGTTCTTGGGGTCCGAGAGCGTGACGGTCGCCTTCAGCGGCTTGTCGAGGCAGGTGTCCAGGCACCAGCTCCCGGTGACCTTTCCGGTGCCCACCGCCTTCTTCGTGCCCCACTGCTTCCAGTGGACACTGCCGATCGAGGTGAACTCGGAGAGCACCAGATTCTTGGGGCTGCGCTCGGCGTGGCCCTTGTCCGCGTTCTCCTCGCCGTAGTGGTTGATGACGTAGGGGGTGCGCGCGGCGTGCGCCGTGTGGCGCGCGGTGGGCGTGGCATCCGCCGCCTGCGCGGTCGCGAAGACGCCGAGCACGGCGGCTCCGGCCGCCAGAGCGGCGGCTCCTACGACGGTCTTCTTGCGGCGGGTCGGGTGGGGGGTGCTGGCCATGGTTCTCGCTCCGGTTGGTGTGGATGTGTGGGTGTGTGGATGTGTGGGTGTGCGGGTGTGTGGACGCGCGGGTGTGTCGGTGTGTGGCTCTGCCGGTCCGCGGAACCGGGGATCTGTGTACCTGCGGATCCTGTGTACCTGCGGGTCCGTGGATCGGCCGGTGCGTAAGAAGCTATGAGCGACGGTTCTCGGTGGCCTGTCGGGCATGTAACAGACAGCCATCGGTGGCTGTTACACAACAGACATATGCCGGCCAGCACCTCCGCAAACGCAGGGTGTTGGTGGCTCGGACACGGCAGCACTGGCAGGCCACCGGTGTTCCCCACCACGCTGACCCGCGGCGGACCCGCGGCTGGCCTGCGGCTGGCCTGCGGCTGAGCGGCCGGCATGGCAATGGGCCCCGCTCCCTCCCGTCCCAGGTGCGCCCGGAACGGGAGGAGCTGCTCAGAGTTGGCTTGCGGGTATCCGGGGCAGAGCGTGGGCTGCCCAGGTGCTGGTGGTGTGGTCGGCTCCTTCCTCGGCCGGCGGGGGCCGGCGGCCGGCGGCAGCTTCGTCCGTCAGCAGGAGGGTCAGAAGCAGTCCTGCGGAGCGTTCGCTCAGAGCGCGGGCGGCGGGCAGCAGGCGGTGGCGCTGTCCGGCGGGCAGGGACAGGGCCACGCAGGCGGCCCGCCCGGGGATGCCGAGCGGAAAGGCGGCACAGACCTCGAGGTGGGAGTACTCCAGCAGATCGAACTGGGCCGCCTGGGGACCATGTCCGTCGAGGGCTTCGAAGAGGGCGCGCGGGTTGGTGATGGTGCGGTCGGTGAGCTTGACCGGCCGGTAACGGGCGAGATGGTTCATACGGCCGTCGAAGTCGAGTTGGGCCAGCAGGCTCTTGCCGACGGCGCTGGCGTGGGCCGCGTCGCGGAAGTCGACCCATTCCTTCACCGCAGGCGCCTCGGGCCCGTACGCGGACTGGAGGACCGTGACGTCACCATGGTGGTAGCCGCTGACATAGACGGCGGCGCCGATGTGGTCGCGCAGGCCGGTGAGGGTCTGCTGGAGGAGCTCGGCACGCTGTTCGGGGTGGCGGGTCATCTTCATGAGCGGGCCGGGGAAGTGGGCGCCGGCCACGGTGGAGACAAGGTGCTGGCCACGCAGCCAGTGCAGCAGCCAGGCAACTGCTGCGAGCGGAAGCCCGCTGCGGCGGGTCAGGGTACGGGTGCTGATCCCGTCGGCTGCGTCGACGAGATAGAGGACGTCCAGGGCTCTGGCAGCGGCCTTCCACTGCTCGGGGGTGTCTGTGCGCGCGGGAGTGCTGCGGGCCATGTCGGTCAGCATCGCCGGTCGCAACGCATTGGCAGACCACCAGGGCTCGTGCCCGTCCCTGCCGTCTGGTGGAGCGCTGGGTGTCAGCCTGGGCTGGTCAGGGGGGAGGGGCAGCAGCAGACCGTCACCAGGGCGTGCCGTGCCGGACACGGTGGTGAGCTGGGGGTGGTGGATCACGGGGGAGTCGGCCTCCGGCCCAGGCATCGCCCGCTGCAACCACAGTCCCGGGCCGCGAATCTGGTCCAGCCTGGGTGCGGGCACCCGGACGAGCCGGGGCAGCTCTGACGCCTCTTGTCCCCCGGTCCCGGTGTGTCGGGCCGGTTCGCAGACGTCGGCCCCGTCGGCACCTGCGAACAGTTGTCGCTCCCGGGACAGGCCCATCCCTTTGCGGACTTCGTCGAAGAACCGTGGATCCTCGATCACCGGGTATGCGGGTTGGCCGGTCACCATGCGGCCCGCCTGCGCCGTCAGCAGCGCGCGTGCGTCGCCGTGTCCGTGCCGGGCAGCCTCCGCGACGAGGAACCGCACGCTCTCACACCCGTGGCCCCCCGCACGCACGGTGAGGGCGGCCATCCGGAACAGTGCCCCGGGGTGCCCGGCCTCGGCGGCCGCGCCCAGCCAGTCGGCGGCCGGCAGCAGTTCGTCACGGCTCAGGGCCTTCGAACCCAGCCGGTACAGCGAGTTGGCGTGCGCCCGCTCCTCAACGGTCAGTGCATACACGGCGGTCAGGGGGCCGAAGTCCCCGCCCGGCCGGTCCCAGAAGTCAGGCGGGCCGGCCAGGTGGGCCAGCAGTTCCGCGAGCCCGGCCGGGACCACCGGCTCCGGGCACACCGCCCCGTCGCGGTGGTCGTCGTACCTGCTCACATCCGTCACCTGTCCCTCTCCCCGTGCTTCTTCTTCCGGTGCCCGTCCCGAATATGCCCAGCGAGATTGCGTCTTAGATGTGCAACCGCCTTGTTTCGCAGGTTGTGGAGACGATGCGCGGGTATGCCGAGCTCGGTCGCGATCTCCACATCGCTCCGCCCCCGGCTCTGCAGGGCCACCACCTGCCGCCGCAGGCTTGCCGGCATTTCCTCGATCGCCGGGATGACCAACTCCTGCAGAACGGCCCGGTCCTCATCCGCCAACGCCCGCGGATCCGGCACATGATCCGATGCATCGCCGCCCGTCAGCACCAGCTGTCTGCCCCGCTGCTGCTCGCGACACCGGTCGACGGCGAGATTGCGGGCCGCCAGCCGCAGGTACGCCATCACATTCGTATCCGGCGCCAGATCCCCGGCGGCCGCCTTCACCCCCACCTGCAGATAGGCCTCCTGCGCGACGTCCTGACACGCAGCCAGCGACAGCGACCGAAACGCCCGCCGCAGCGCGTAAGGCTGCGCCTCCATGAAGGCCGGGTAGCAGCCCAGTAGCCGCTGCGCCACGTCCCCGCCCCCTGCGACCGCCTCCCCGGACAGACCGTCGTCTACCACGGGCCCGGCTCCTCACCTGCCGTCGCGCAGCTCCCGGCGGGGCCGGCGACGACCGCGACGCGCACCGTGACCGGTACCTCTGCCACTTCCGCCACTGCCGCCACCTCCGCCGCGACATCCACCCGCACGGTCGGAACGCCGGCAACACACCGGCAACGGCACTCGCAGTCCCGCGGTCCCTCGGCCGCTCGGGACCGACGGGCCTTCCCTCCGACAGGGCCGCGGTCCCCATACAGGTGTCGTACCAGGGCGCCCAGCGCGTGCACCGCGCTCACGGCGGCCGGGAGGTGTTCGGTCCACTCCAAGGACGGCGTCATGTAAGTGGCTCTCCATCTATCGGACACGGACGCGGTGCGCGTCCTCGCCCCCCTGACGAATCCTGAGGCGCACTTCTCCCCCCACCGTCCCCACGTTCACCCGGGTGGGTGAATCCTCGCCGCGTCGCGTTCTCGCACGGGCCATGGCGGGCCGACCAGGCAATGGTCCACCAGGCAATGGCTTGGCCTTCCAGGCAATGGCACTTCAGACCACGGAACTTCAGGCCACGGAACTTCAGAGGAGGGCACTCCGGACGACAGGTCTCCGAGCACAGCGGCGAGCCGAACCTGCACCGTGCTGTGAGGTCCCCCTACAACCTAGGCACCTACCGGCGTGCGGGGGAGGGACGGGCAACACCGGCTTGGGAGTTGGCCGCAGTGGCGGTTCAGGTGCTGATGGGAGGCGCGTCGGTCTCGGCCGAGCCGAAGTCAGCAGTACGCCGACTGCCACTCCACTGCCGGTTGCCACAGATGAGGCCGAGGCGACACTGGTTTCTCACACCGGCGTTGGACTCCCGTCTTCCAGGTGCGCCACCACTTCTCTCGAAGCGGTCAGCATTTGGGGGGAGGAGGCCGTGCGGACTCAGGCGCCCACGGTCCCATCGACGCCCTCACGCAGAAAGTCCGCGTGACCGTTGTGGCGGCCGTACTCCAGCAGCACATGCACCATCACCATGCGCAGCGATACCTGCTCGCCCCATCTGGGCTGATATCCGGCCAAGTCCAGGGATTCAGCCTCCCGTTCGATGCGGCGCGACCTCTCTACCTCGTTCTCCCAGGCTGCGAACGCCTCGTCCCTGGTCGAAGCGCCGGCGTCGTACGCCGCCTGGAAGTCGATCTTGTCGGACCAGACCATGGGCGCATCGTTGTCCTCGAACACGCGACGGAACCAGGCACGCTCCACCTCTGCCATGTGCCGCACCAGGCCGAGCAGCGAGAGCGTCGACGGCGGCATCGACTGTTGCCGCAGCTCCTCGTCGGTAAGCCCTTCGCACTTCATGGCGAGGGTCGCACGGTGGTAGTCGAGGAAGGCCCGCAACATCTCGCGTTCGCTGCCAAAGCTGGGCGGTCCTATGCGATTGTCGTCGGCCACTGGTCGCGCTCCTCGTCCGTGCCTGCGTGGAGGGCCAGTATCCACCTCACCCACCGTCCCCGGACGAGGACCGTACGCCGCGGACCTCAGACCTCACTGTCACCATTGGGTCCAGCCACGGCAAGGATCGGCAAAGAGGCAAGCACCGCGCCCGCATGGCAACCACTCCTTCGCGAACAAGCGTTTGTTAAGGGTTGTTGGCGTTCTAGGATGCCCAACGTGACTGATTCGAGGGAGAGTTGGCACGTCGGGACACGGAGAGGGGTGCCGCCGTCCTGGATGCGAAGGGGCTGCGTGCCTTGGCGCACCCAGTGCGTGGGCAGCTGGTCGGGCTGCTGCGGAAGTACGGCCCGTCGACGGCCACCCGGCTCGCCGGGCGGCTGGGTGTCAATCCCGGTACGGCCAGCTACCATCTGCGCCAGCTGGGTGCGGCAGGTTTCGTCGAGGAGGATGCGGAGCGCGCCAACGCTCGGGAGCGTTGGTGGCGTTCGGTCCACCAGTCAACGTGCTTCAACGACCCCGACCTGGCCGCGCGGGAACCTGAGGCCGCGCCGGAGGCTGCGGCTCTTCGCGAGGAGCTGAGGGCAGTCGTCACCCGCTACCGGCGGGTCACGCCCGGGGAAGCAGCCGAGGCTCCCGAAGGCGCCGAACGGGTCTCTGCCATCACGCACATCCTGCCCGAGCTGCGGGCACTCTCCGTGTCTTCGGGCCATGCCGGCCCTGGCGAAGTGACAGGATCGGAGACGTCGTGACGGAAGACATCGCGGGCGCCGGCGAGGTATCCGACAGGCGGACCTTACGGCCGATGATCGGCTTACTCGCGGCGATGGCCGTGTCGTTGACCGGCACCCGGATCTCGGCCATCGCCCTACCCTGGTTCGTGCTCGCCACCACCGGCAGCGCCACCCAGACCGGACTGGTGGCCTTCTGCGAGATGGCCCCCTACGTCATGGTCAAGGCACTCACCGGGCCACTGGTGGACCGGGTCGGCCCCCGGGCCATCTCCTGGTCCACCGACCTTGCCAGCGCGACCGCCGCCGGTACGGTTCCCCTCCTCCACGCCCTGGACGTGTTGTCCCTGCCGCTGCTGCTGGCGCTGGTCGCATTGATCGGTGCGGTACGTGGCCCCGGTGACCTGGCCAAGGAAATCATGGTCCCGGAGGCGGCCGAGCGCAGCCGGGTACCGCTGGAGCGAGCCACCGGTCTGTCCGGCATGACCGAGCGGCTCGCCTCCGCCATCGGTCCTGCTGTCGGCGGTTCCATGGTGGCGCTCCTCGGCCCCCTGACGGGCCTTGTCCTCAACGCCGGATGCTTCGCGCTCGGATCGGTGATCATCGCGTTGACGCTGCCCCGCGGTATGGGACGGGCAGCCGAGGAAGCCCCGTCGCCACACGACGGGCCGGAGCCGGGCTACTGGCGGCGGTTCGGCGAAGGTTTCACGTTCCTGCGCAGCGAGCCGCTGCTCCTCACCATCATCGTCATGGTCGGGATCACCAACCTGCTGGAGGCGGCGTTCACCACGGTGCTCGTGCCTGTGTGGGCCAAAGAGTCCGGCAACGGGCCTGCCGTCATCGGCGTGAACAGCAGTGTGGGGGGAGTTGCGGCGATCGCCGGGAGCCTGGTGGCTGCGGGGGTCGCGCACAGAATGCGGAGACGGCTGGTGTTCTTCAGCGGGTTCCTGCTCGCCGGGGCCCCGAGGTTCCTGATCCTGGCCTCCCACGCGCCGATGTGGGCGGTGGTTGCCGTGTTCGCCATCAGCGGGTTCGGGGCGGGTTTCCTCAACCCGATCCTGGGAGCGGTCTCCTTCGAGCGGGTGCCCCGTCGGCTGCTGGGGCGGGTCAACGCGCTGGGCGACTCGCTGGCCTGGGCTGGTATCCCCCTCGGCGGACTGATCGCCGGCGCGGCGGTGGCCTCCTTCGGGCTCGTGCCCGTGCTGCTGGCCGGCGGGGCCGCGTACTTCCTCACGACGAACCTTGCCGGACTGCGGCCGGAGTGGCGGGAGATGGACCGCTTGCGCAGTGGCCGGGAACAGCGCCTTGGGGCAGGTGACCGGGTGGCCGGCAGCGACCTCACCACCTGACCGACCGCGACTGGCAGGGACAACGAAAGCTGTCTGTTCCCTCCTGCCCCTACATTCATGTCCTCCACGCCCATGGCGCTGTGACGTCGTGCCGAGCCGTGCGTAAGCCGACTGAAGGCTCGCCCGGCGACGTGACGCCCTGACGACACGGTGCCGCGCAGCCGGGGAGGAGACCCGAAGCCGCCCTACGAACCCGAAGCCCGTGTACCGAACCGGGGCGCACATAGCCAGCCTCTAGAAGGACTTCACAACGGCTTCCAGCACCTCGACGGCATTGCCCACTCCGTCCCGGTCGGCGGTACGGAGTGCGAGCTGCTCAGCGCGTTGGGCCAATTCGCGGTCGTTGACCGCGCGGAGCAGCGCCTCGGCCAGGCGGCCCGCGGTGAGGCGGTACTGGGCCAAAGGTGCCGGCGCGACACCGAGGGCGTGCATGCTCCGGCCCCAGAACGGCTGGTCGAAGGTGAAAGGGCAGATGACTTGGGGGCGGCCCGCTCTCAGGGCTGTTGCGGTGGTGCCGGCGCTGCCGTGGTGGACGATGGCAGCCATGTGAGGGAAGAGCTTGTCATGCGGAATCTGGTCGATGAAGAAGACGTTTTCGGTGTCTGGGCCGTGTTCCCCTTCGGGGGTGAGAACGCGGCCCCAGCCGGTGGAGATGACGGCGCGGACTCTTGCCTGGCGTACGGCCGCGAGAATGGCTTTGCTTTTGTGGGCAGGCCTGCTGACGGTCGCGCTCCCGAATCCGATGTAGACCGGTCTGGGGCCCGCGTCGAGGAAGGCGCGGAGGCGCGTGGGCAGGTGCCATTCGCCGGAAGTCGGCAGGTGCCAGAAGCCTGTGGTGTGCGTGGTGGGGGGATAGCGGGGAGTGCCGGGCAGTACGCAGGGGTCGAATGCCTGCAGTACGGTGGCGGGCGTTCCGTCGGGCCGGGAGAGAATGCTGCGCTTGCTCCCGCGAGGTGACAACCCCAGCGATTCCCGTCGCAGACGCGACACCGCCGAGCCGTACAGCAGGCGAACGGGCAGTTCGGCGAGGGCGTAGGAGGCCCGGCTCATCGAAGAGGGCAGCCCCCCGGACGCCAGCGGATTGACGAAGTCGGGTGTGGGAACCCATCCGGGCTGGAAACACACCGGCACAGCAGGCACGTTCAGCCACTCGGCGAAGTGATGCGCCGGCACCCAGGGCGCGAACACCACGACATCCGGGCGGGGCTGCCCTTTGACCTTGGTCATCAGGTCGTCCAGGACCTTTCGGCAGTGCGGCCGGTGGCGCGTGAACCACCGCACCCCGCGCACCACGCCCCGAAGCCCGCGACGGTCCTCATTGGCCCTGATCACCACAGGATCGGCGCGGAGTTCCAGCGGCCCGTCCACCAGCGGAACGTAGGGCACCCCGGCCGGGCCGGCCAACTCCGCGAAAGCACACGGCCCGATCAACGTCGCTTCGTGCCCGGCCCCCATCAGACCGCGGGCCAGCGCCACAAACGGCTGGACGTCGCCCCGTGATCCATGGGTCACCAGCAAAACCTTCACCACAGCACCCCTCTTCCCGAACCGGCCGATCAGCCAGGGCCCGGCCACGCCGAGCCGTCTGCAGCGCCAGGCAACGGCACGGCGGCTGCCGCGCCACCGCCGCACTGCGCAGACCGCATGAACGCTCCCGGGCCGCAAACGGATGTCACCGGGTCAACGACGCCGCGTCCCGCATGTGACGCCCCGGCTCTTTCGTACGGACGCGTTCCGCGGTCCGCCCTTGCGCAGGCTGCTCCTCGGGTCACTGGAGTCGCGGGTGGTGTGCTCAAGGCCATCCGGCATGAGGTGGAAGGCGCTCGCCCGATGAATAGCGGGCGTTCGGTCCTGCGGCCTGGCAGGATCAGGACATGCCGGAAGATCCCTTGCTGGTCAGGGTTCAGGGCGTGTGGGAGGAACTGGCGTCCGCGCCGGTTTCCTTCGGTGCCCTGGGTGATGTCGACGTCGTGGCCTCTCCCGAGTCGAGGATCTGTCCGCCCGGATGGGCGGGCATCGTGCTCCTGGGCGGGGCTCTTCTCCCGCGTTCGTTGCCCGGGCGTACGGGAAAGTGGTCGCTGCCGCTGGCTATCGCGCGTGGCCGAGCCGGACGGCGCACCTGAGCGTGCTGACCGCAACGGCTTGGCGTGGCAAGGGGCTTGCGCGCGCGACCGGGTCCGCCGCGGTGCGGCATGCGCTCGAGCGGAACCTGCTGCCGCAGTGGCGGGCCCGGATCCCGGCTTCCAGGAGGGTGGCAGCAGGACTCGGGTTCAGCGAGCTCGGCTTCCAGCTCAGCGTCGAGCTCGCCTGATCGCCGCTCCGGCATGGTCGGTGTCAGAGCCGTGTCAGTCGTATGTCAGGCCCGTCGGTGATGGTGGCTGCAACAACCGCCACGAAAGGAAAACCGATGAGTGACACGGTTCCCGTCCCGCACGGCCTCCCCATGGAGCGCGATGCGGGCCCCTTCGACCCGCCCAGCCAGATCACCCGGCTGCGCGAGGCTCGCCCGGTCAGTCCCATGGTCTTCCCCGACGGTCACGCGGGCTGGCTCGTCACCGGCTACGACGCGGTCCGTCAGCTCATGGCCGACACCCGGTTCAGCTCGCGCCAGGACATCGGCGTCCTCCACCTGCCGTACGAGACCCCCGGCATGCCCGTCTTCACCGAACCGTCCCCGCAGGTACCGGGCTTGTTCGTCGCCATGGACCCGCCGGACCACACCCGGCTGCGACGCAAGCTCACCGGCGCCTTCACCGTCAAGCGCATGAAAATGCTCGAGGAGCACATCAGCGACATCGTCGAGCGGCAGCTGGACGAGATGGCCCGCCTCGCCCCGCCGATCGACCTGGTCAAGGAGTTCGCGCTGCCGGTGCCCTCGCTGGTGATCTGCGAACTGCTCGGTGTCCCCTACGAGGACCGGGAGACCTTCCAGGTCAACTCCGCCAAGATCATGGTCAAGGACCAGTCGTTCGAAGAGAAGATGGCCGCCTACGGCGCAATAAGCACCTACCTCGCCGAACTGGTCACCCGCAAACGCGCCGAGCCCGGCGAGGACATCCTGTCCGACCTGGCCCGCGATGACGACCTCAGCATCGAGGAGCTGACCGGCATCGCCTTCCTGCTGCTGCTCGCCGGCCACGAGACCACGGCCAACATGCTGGCACTGGGCACCTTCGCGTTCCTGGAGCACCCCGATCAGCTCGCCGAACTGCGCGCCAACCCGGATCTGCTCCCCGACGCCGTCGAAGAACTCATGCGCTACCTGTCCATCGCCGACATCTTCTACCGCTACGCCGCGGAGGACCTCGAACTCGGCGGCGAGACAATCCGCAAGGGATCGACCGTAGTCGTCTCCCTGCTGGCCGCCAACCGCGACCCCCAGCGGTTCGACAACCCCGACACCCTGGACGTCCACCGCAAGGCCCGCGGCCACACGTCCTTCGGCCACGGCATCCATCAATGCCTCGGCCAGCAACTGGCCCGCATCGAGATGCGTGCCGGTTTCGACGGACTGCTGCGTCGCTTCCCGACCCTCCAGCTCGCGATCCCCGCAGGCGAGGTGAAACTCAGGACCGACATGAACATCTACGGCGTCCACGAACTGCCGGTCACCTGGACGGAAACAGCCCGGTAAAAGTGGGGCTGGACGCGTAGACGGCGACGACCGCGAACACGGCGACGACCGCGACGACCGCGACGACCGCGACGATCGCGAAGACCGCGGAGTTCGCCGAGGCGGCGGGCATGGCCACCGTGCCGCTGATCACGCCGCCGTTCCTGAGCAGCGAATTGGTGCCCGCCGGCACGGGGGACCGGCGGGCGGCAGTTCGCGGAGTACCAGCCCTTCACCCGATCATCGAGGCGCTGCACGGGCTGCTGGCGGGCGGGGCGCCCCGTCGACCGGCGACGCGGTCGCGGCCGTCGTCCGGTGCGTCGGGTTCGCCTCCCGGGTACGTGTGGGCGGTCCCCACGCTCAGGACGCGAGCGTGACCTCGACCAGCTGAGACCAGCTGGTTCGCGTGCCCTCCCGAGCCGCCTCGGCGAACCGCGTGTCGCCGAGGCACCGGCGCGCGGTCTGCTCGATCCGAGCCGCGTCCGGGTGGGAGCGGTCCTGCAGCCCGCGCACGTCCGCGCTCGCCGCCAGCAGCCGTGCGGCCTGCTCGTGCTCGTCGCGGCGCAGTGCCTGGTCCGCGACCCCGACGAGCACCTGCGCGATCAGCGGCGCGTGGCCCGCCTCGGACGCGGCCGCGCAGGCCGCCGCGCGGTGCGCCCGAGCCTCGCCGAGATCGTCGGCGAGGTAGCCGAGCAGGTCGTGTGTCACCGCGCGGATGATCGCGCGCTCCGCTTCGTCGCCCAATATGGCCGTCGCGACGCCGAGTTGGCGGTGCGCTTCCTCGGCGTTGCCGCCCCAGCGGGCGAGTGCCGCCTTCGAGAGGGCCAGCAGGGCCAGCGCGCCCGGCCAGGTGACCCGCTCCGCGCACCGCTGTGCCTCGGCGGTGGCGGCCGCGCAGGCGTCCTCGTCGCCCAGCAGCCAGTACAGCTGCGCCTGCCGCGACCGCATGCGGATGACGTCCTCGGTGGCACCGACCTCGGTGACGACCGCGATCGCCTCTTCGTAGTGCTCGCACGCACGGGCGAACTCGCCGCGCACGGCGATCCGGTCCGCCAGCTCGCTCAGGGCGAACGAGATCCCGAACCGCTCGCCGAGCGCCCGGAACTCGGCGAGCGCCCTCTCCAGGTACACGTCCGCGTCCCGCCCGCCCTGGCCGAGCACGATCCGCATCTTGCCCAGGTGCAGCCGGGCCAGTGCGCGCGCCCAGGGGTCCTCGTCGTCCAGCAGCGGTTCGAACGCGGGCAGGACCGCTTCCGGCGCCTGCAGCATGCGTTCCAGCGGGGCGACGAACCCCATCAGCGGGTGGCGGCGCCGGCTGTGCAGGCTGCGCTGGCCGAACCGGTGCGCCTTGTGGATCCACTCCGCCGCCTGGCGTTCGTCGCCCGGCCCGGAGGTCACGAACATCACGACCAGGGCGTACACCGTGGCCCGGAAGTCGTCGGTCACCTCGCCGGGCGTCCTGGTGGCCGCGGTGATCAGCTCCATGCCCTCGGTTTTGTGGCCGCTGAGCCACCAGTACCAGCCGGCGCCCGCCGCGAGCCGCATCGCCGCCTGCGCCTCGCCGGCCGCGAGCGCGCCACGCATCGCGGAACCGATGTTGTCGTGCTCGGCCCCGAGCAGGGCCAGCCATTCCAGCTGCTCGGCGCGGCGAAGACGTGGCTCCGCGGTCTCGGCGAGCTCGGTGAAGTAGGCGAGATGCGCGTGGCGCGCCAGGTCCGATTCGCCCGCCTCTGCGAGCCGGTGCCCGGCGTACTCCTTGATCGTGCCGAGCATGCGGTAGCGCGGGGCGCTGTCGCCCTCGGCGCGCAGCAGCGACTTCTCGGTCAGCGCGGTGAGCAGCTCGAGCACCTGCTCCCTTTCGACGGCGCCGCCTGCGCAGACCCGTTCGGCCGCTTCCAGGCTCGCCCCGCCGGAGAACACCGAGAGCCTGCGCAGGACCATCCGTTCGGCGTCGGTGAGCAGCTCCCAGCTCCAGTCGACCACCGCGCGCAGCGTCTTGTGCCGCGGCAGCGCGGTGCGGCTGCCGCTGGTCAGCAGGCGGAACCGGTCGTCGAGCCGGTGGGCCAGCTGGTCGATGGACATGGTGCGCAACCGGGCCGCGGCCAGCTCGATCGCCAGCGGCATCCCGTCCAGCGCCCGGCAGACGCGCACCATCGTCGCCAGCGTCCGGGCGTCGACCGCGAGATCCCGGCGCACCGCCCCGGCCCGGTCCCGCAGCAGCTGGACGGCGGGTGACGACTCGATCTCGCCCGGGCCCGCGTCCCCCTCCGGCAGAGCCAGCGGCTCGATCTGCCACAGCGCCTCCCCGGTGATGCCGAGCGGTTCCCGGCTCGTCGCCAGGATCCGCAGCCGCCGGCACTCCCCGAGCACCCGGTGGGCGAACACCGCCGCCGACTCGATCACGTGCTCGCAGTTGTCCAGGATCAGCAGTGCCTCCCGCTCGCGGATCGCGGCGATGAGCCGGTCTGTCAGCTCCGCGTTCGGGGCCCCGCCGAGCAGGGCGTCCCGCAGACCGAGCCCGGCGAGCGCCGACTGGGCCACGTCGCCGTCCGCGCCGATGGCGGCGAGCTCCACCAGCCAGGCACCGTCCGGCAGATCGCCGAGCACCGTGCGCGCGGTCTCCGTGGCCAGCCTGGTCTTCCCCGAGCCGCCCGGCCCGATCACGGTGGTGAGCCGGTGCTCCGCCATCAGCTCGCGGACCGCGGCGACATCGGAGCCCCTGCCGACGAAGGTGGTCAGCTCGGCGCGCAGGTTGGTCTTCCGGGTCTTCTCACGCCGCCCCAACTCGCCTCGCAGCAGCGCCACATGCAACGCCGCCAGCTCCGGCGACGGGTCGACGCCCAGCTCACCGGCCAGGGCCTCCCTCGTGCGCTGGTACACCAGCAGCGCCTCACTGTCGCGACCGGCCGCGGCGAGGGCGCGTATCAGCGCGGCGACGAGCCGTTCCCGCAGCGGGTGCACAGCCACCAGGTCGGTCAGCTCCGTGACCACCTCCGTACCGCGCCCGAGGGCGACCTCCGCGTCGAACCGCTCCTCCGTGGCGGTCAGGCGCAAACCCTCGAGCCGGATGCCCGCGGCGTCCAACGCGGCGCTCTCCTGCAGACCGACGTCCTGCATGGCCGCACCGCGCCACAGCTCGAGGGCCTCGCGCAGCAGCCGCACCCGCCGGGAACTGTCCTCGGTGCAGGCCTGGCCCGCTGTGACGAGGCGTTCGAACCGTACGGCGTCGACGGCGTCGGGCTCCAGCGTCAACCGGTAGCCGTCCGTCTGTCCCTCGACCACCCCGTCCGGCAGCGTCTTCCGCAGTCGGGAAACCAGGCGCTGCAGGGCGTTCGTCGCATCGGCGGGCGGGTGCTCCCCCCAGATCCAGTCGACGAGCGACGCCTTGGGGGCCACGTGACCCGGCTTGAGCGCGAGGGCGATCAGCAGTCCGCGCAGCCGCGCGCCCGGCACGTCGGTCAAGTCGCCGTCGTCCCTGCGAACCTCCAACGGGCCCAGCATCCCGATCTTCACCCGCTGATTCTGCCATGGGAGTTGGGCAGGCATCTTCGGATCAATGCGCCTCAACGCGCCTCGCCGGCCGATAGCTGTGCACCGAGCTCGAAGCCGTACGCGACGGGGGCGGATCGCCGGCGTCAGTCCCACACCTACCGGCGCACCTTCAGCTGACAGCCGCCCACACTCCCGTCTCCTGGCCGTCGCCCGGCGCCCTTCTCCTCCCCCGGGCGACCACGGTCCGCGTGCTGGCCGGAACCCTTGCCTGCAGTCACTCGGCTTTGCCTGCAGTCACTCGGTCTTGCCTGAGGCGGCTCGGCCGAGCGGTGCGGCGGTGCGGCCTTCGGTGGGGTGGTGGCTTTCAGGCCATCGTCACCAAACCCGAACACCCTTCGAAAGGGTTAAATGAAAGGGTTAAACAATAACGCGCGAGGGGGTTAAAAGGAGGGGTTAAAAGAGGGGGTTAAAAACTGCTAGTGTCCGGGGCGGAGGTGGAAGCAAGTGCCAACCGAGGACGAGCTGTTTGCGGCAGTGGACGCGCTGCTGGAGGAGGAGCCTCAGCTGCCACCCCCGGCCGAACGGGCCCGACTGCGTGAAGCGGCCGGGATCCCCCAGGCCCGTCTGGCGAAGGCGATGTCGACGACCGAGCAGACGGTCAAGAACTGGGAGAACGGGCGCTCCGAGCCGAGGGAACCCCGCCTGTCGGCCTACCGGCGGCTGCTGGACGGCTGGGCGGCGAAGTACCCCAAACCCGGCGTATCCGAGGCCGTTCCTGCTCCGGTTTCGGAGACATTCACCTGGGTGCCCGCTGAGGAGCGGTCTGTGTCCACAGGGCCGCTTGCGGAGTCCCAGGAGGTGACCGCTTCACAGACTCCGCAGCAGCCTGTTCCCTCTCAGCCTGTTCCCTTTCAGTCCGTTCCCGCTCTTTCCGCTCAGCCTGTTTCCGCTCAGCCTGTTTCCGCTCCGGCAAGGCCTGCCGCCAAGCCGTCGGCGTCGCGCCGTCCGGAGCAGAGGCCGGCCGTGCACCTTGCCGTCGACGCGCGGTTCCCGCACGGCCCGCTGGCCGTGCTGGACGGTGACGGCAGCGCGTACGGCATGGACGGCATCGTGCTGGACTGCCCGGCCACCACCATCCCGCAGCTGGTCGACTGGACCCTCAAGGAGTCCGGGATCGGCGCCGCCAGGCTGCACCGCAACGGCAAGGACTCCGACCCGCTGATCGTGCTCACCGAGGCGGCCGCCGTGAAGTTCGGGCTGCCCGAGCGCCTGGAGGGCCTCGAGGCCCGCCGCTCGCTGCGCCTCCCTGACGACCACCCGGTCGTCAAGCAGATCACCAGGGCGAAGTGGGAGCTCACCCAGCGCGGTTTCGGGCCCTGGCCGCGGATCTACCGCAAGGCCAAGGGCAACCAGCGCCAGTGCGTGCAGCTGGCGATCCTGCCCTGGGACGCCCTGGACGAGCGCATGTGGCCCGGCACCGCACGCCTGGCGCCGGCCGAACTCGCCCGTGTCCTGGGCATCTACGCCCAGCGGGTGATCACGCCGCGTGGCTCCACCGCCGTCACCGGACTGGAGCTGATGACCGCCCTGCGCCCGCCGACCCGGGCCTTGAAGGACCCGGCAACCGGCGAGTGGGCCCAGGACCCCCACCCCGCGCCCGGCTCCCTGGGCAAGCACCCCGTCGACCCGGCGCCGCCGGAGGCCACGCCGGAACACCCGGTGGTCGTGGAGAGTGCCTGGCAGGGCGGCTTCCTCGATGAGGAGGCCTACCAGTGGGTACGCGACCCCAGGCTGCTCTCCGACGAGGAGTGCCTGCGGCCCTTCGCCATCGGCCTGGACATCAACACCGCCTTCCTCGCGGCCGCCGCACGCCTGGTCGTCGGCCTGTCCGGCCCCGAGCGCGTCGTGCGGCCGGTGTTCGACAAGAAGATCCCCGGTTCCTGGCTGGTGGACCTCTCCGGCATCGAGCTGGACCCGCGCCTCCCGTCGCCCTTCACACCGTCCGGCCTGCGCCCCGAGGGCCCGGCCTGGTACCAGACCCACACCGTCGCCTACGCCGTCGAGCTCGGCCATGACGTCCGGCCGATCGAGGCGTACCTGCGCCGCGAGACCGGCGCCTACCTGGACCCTTGGCACGAGCGCCTCAAGAACGCCTACGTCGACACGATGGCCGACCTGGGCGTGCGCAAGGACCTGGACGACCGGCAGTTCCTCGCCGCGATGGAGCACCACAAGCAGGCCGACCCGGGCCTGGCGGCCGTCCTCGCAGCGATCAAGGCGACCGTCAAGGGCGGTGTGGGCA
The DNA here is from genome assembly GCF_001294335.1 of Streptomyces chattanoogensis. Classification (GTDB taxonomy): domain Bacteria; phylum Actinomycetota; class Actinomycetes; order Streptomycetales; family Streptomycetaceae; genus Streptomyces; species Streptomyces chattanoogensis. The sequence goes on along the minus strand of NZ_LGKG01000002.1, from coordinate 81,587 downwards.
AGCTCCGCGAACGCCCGCAGGGCCGCAACTACCGCGACGGCGACCGGTGGCCGGCCCTGCAACGCCCCACCTGGCGCCCCGACATCCGGGCGGCGGTCATCTCCAAGGCACGCGTGAACATGCACCGCAAAATGCTCAACGTAGCCAAGGCGACCGGCCAGTTCCCCCTCGCGGTACTGTCCGACTGCGTCGTCTACGCCAGTCCCGGCCCCTCCCCGCTGGACTTCCTGCCCTACACCACCTCAGGCAAGCCGCTTCCGGGCTCCTTCCGTCTCGGCCCGACCCCGGGTTTGTGCAAGGTCGAAGGCGTCCAGGAGACTGCCTGGGCGGTCGACCTGATGGAGCAGGGCTACAACCCGGCCCGCCACATCAAGGGCGGCGACGCCGTACTGGAGGAAGGGGAGTAACCGATGGTGCGACGGATCCGTCCGGGCAACGCGGACGCCGACGACGCCCAGGTCAACGATGCCATCGAACGCGCCGGCCAGGAGGTGTTCACCCACGAGCCGCCCAAGACCCTCAAAGGCCGCATCAACTTCCTGGTGAAGCAGCTCAGGACCACCAAGGCCGTCGCCCGGGAACTCGGCATCACCCAGCGCTCCGTGGAGCGCTACCGCACGGGCGAGCGCAAACACCCACCCAAAGCGATCGCCGACCGGATCGAGGCCGCCGTACGGACCCGCTGGCAGCCCCGCGTGCGACAGCGGGCCCGCAAGAAGGCCGCGACCAGCACCGGCATCACCGTCGAGACCCGCGCCCGATTCGGCTACACCGCCCCGATCGGCACCACCGACGACGGCCGCACACGCCGGATCACCGTCCACCTCCCCCCGGAGTACGCCCGCCGTCTCTTCGACGCACAGCAGGGCATCGGCGACCAGCCACTCAACGAAGTCATCGCCGAAGGCCTCAAGGAATCGTATTTCCAGGACCACGGACGCCGCGCCACGGGCCTGGACGTCGAATTCACCGACATCGACTACATTGACGTCTCGTACTAAAGGTGAGGGGTGTCGCAGGGCGTGTGCCGGCCGGGCCAGACGGCCGTAGTTGCCGGCTGAGCGCACTGTCTGTCGGGGGGCGGGGGTACGTAACCAGCCAAGCGATCGATGAGACTTGGCGGGTCCGGTGGCCGCGTCGCTGGGCCGTGATGGGGCGCCCGCCCTCCACCGCGAGCTGCCGTCCCCGTATCTCACGCTGATCGTCTCCCTCGACGGGCCCATCGCCGGCGTGCTCATCCCTGAGCACGCGGCGGGAGGCGATGCCTGGCGTACGGAGATCGTCGTGGGCGGCCTCCACCAGCACCCGGCGTATGTGGTGCAGCCCAAGCACGAGACGGGTACCCACCTCGCGGTGCACCCGCTCGCCGCCCGCGCGTTGTTCCGCCTCCCGGCCGTCGAGCTGACGGGCAGGTGATCAGCTCCGGGAAGGATGTACTCGGCCGGCCTCCGGGCCGAAGTCCACGAGCACATCGGCGCGTTGAGGGAACGGGGCGAGTGCCTTGTCGTCTGATCGGTCGGTTTCTGGCGAGGTCCACTCGCTCGGTCACCCTTGCCCGGTCCTGGTACGGGCCAGGCAAGCCCCGACTCAGAGCGGCTGATCCAAGAGCACGTTCATTGGACTGAAGCCTGCGGCTTCGTAGAACGCACGCGCGCCCTCGTTGAAGTACCAGACGTCCGTGACGAGGCGTCGGCAGCCTGCCGCGCGCCCCACTTCACGTACGGCTTCGAGCAGTCCCGCGCCGATACCACTACGGGCGGCATCGGGGGCTACGGCGATCTGATCCAGAGACATGATCACGTCTGAGTGCATCAGAGCACTGCCGGGCCGGTTTTTGACTCGGGCGAGGGCGTATCCGAGGGCTTTGCCTTCCGTTCCGTCGGCGAGGAGCACGGTGACTGATGGATCGGCTATCTGAGCGCGGAAGAAGGCTTCGACGGCATCCCTCTCGGGACAGTCAAGGAACAGGTCGGGACGATGTCGTTGGTGCAAGTCATGAACGACGTGGTTGAGGGCTGCGAGCAGGGCAACGTCGTCTGGAGAAGCGGCGCGAATCTGGATCATGTAGCTATCTTGGGCCGTCGCCGTCGCCGTCGCCGTCGCCGTCGCCGTCGCCGTCGCCACACACTTCGGACCTGGGCCAGCGCACGTTCAGGCGTGCTCGTGCCAACCCAGGCCGGTATCTCGGCGAGGCAGCCGACTCTGAGGTCGCTGCGGTACTGGCCAGTCCCGGGATACGGCGAACTCCCGTAATCCGGCGGCCTTGTGGACGTTGAGGTTGTCCCGGAGGAGCACGATCGGGCCGCCGAACTGCTGGTGGACTGCGATCAGCAGGTCCCGGCAGCCGCGCGAGGAGAAGCTGGTGTCAGTTGCCGGCAGGTGCGGCGGCTGTGTCCGGACGGTGAGTTCGCCGTGGACGTGAAGACGGCACACGGGCGGGGGTTTCCCGCGAGCCGACGGCGGACTCGGCGTTACTGAGCCCGGCGCCGGGGCTTACTCACCGGGCAGGGCTTCCCGCATTGCCTGTGCGGTGGAGCTCGAGTCGTAGTTCTCGGAGACGCCTTCGACCAGGATGATGTCGCCCTTGATGTGCCGTGAGCGTAGCGGCGCGATGTCCTGATAGGCGGGGGAGTCCCACCAGGCACGCGCCTCGGTGATCCCGGGGAAGCCGATCACCACCACGTGCCCGGGCCAGCTGCCCTCCTTCACCTCGTGCTGCGCGGCATGCACGAGGAAGCGGCCACCGTACGGTTCGAAGGTGGCGGTGATGCGCTCCATGTACTCGGCGAGCTCCGGGTGCGGGGCGGCCTCCTGCAGATGTGCTATGGCGTAGGCGGGCATGGCGTCCTTCCGGTCGGTCGGCCTCTGTGTGCCGACGATCATGGCATGCGGATGCGCCGGGGTCGATGACCTGTCAGGTAAGTGGTTCGGTCCGCAGCCGCGGACCTGCCTCCTCTGCCTGCACACGGACCGGCGCGCCTGCGCCAACGCAGTTGTGTGACGGCGCGGATCCCCACGTCAGACAGAGCCCTCTCGGATCAGTTCGATCCAGACCGACTGTCGCACTCCTCCGGCGGCTCCTCGATCTGCCGCAGGATCTGCAGCGCCGCAGGCCGGTGCCAGGTGGTTTCGACGGACTGGGCAACGGCGGAGCTGAAGAGGGACACTGCCGGTTTGTGCAGTCCGCGTTGTGGTGCCTGAGGGCCTCCGGCAGGTCGTCGACGGTGATCGGTGCGGGGAGGAGGCACCGAACGCGGCCGTTGCCGGGGGTCACGCCGACGACGCCGCTGTTCTTGCCGTGCCCCCAAAGCCCAGGCCGTAGACCCCCAAAGCCCAGGCCGTAGAGGCGTTGTCCTTCCTTGAGCAGACCGCGCTCGTGGTCGCCTGCCAGGTTGGGCACCATCACGGGTCGGTCCCGTCCTGCGGCCTGGGCGTGAAGAGCGGCAATCGCGGCAGTCCCACTCTTGCAAGGCGCGCCGCCCGGTCGCCTTCCGGGATGGCCCACTCCTCGGGCATCTGGGCGGGCAGCGCCCGATGTTCAGCGGCGGCGAGGCGCGAGGACGCCTGCCTGCGCCTGGCCGCCCCCCCCGGACCGGTGAGCGGATCCGAACAAGGTCGCTTACCCAGAGCCTTCGACGTCGGATGCGGCACGGCTGGCCAGTCGTTCGTATCGCTGCCTGGCGGCTTGCGGAGTGCCGAGCCCGAGACCGAAAGCGATCTCCTGCCAGGTCATGCCGCGGCCCCGAGCCATCCGGAGAAGTCCGGTTTCCAGTTCGTCCATCTCCCCGCGGACCAGCGGGACGAGGCTCAAAGCGGCGGTGATGTCGGCTTGGTCCACCTCTGGTTCGCCGCCATCGAGCTTTGCGGCTCCGCTGAGCAGGAACGACACGAGCCTCACGGCCTCGTGCGGCCCAACGAGCGAGGGGTGAGCCTGCCGGCGACGTTGCTCATCGGTGGCCGCGTGCCGCTCGGCGATACGAAACAACGACGCATACACGCGGTGCGCTCGTGCTTGGTCCGGCTGCGGGGGTGTGAAGGGATCCGTGTGCTGATCGGGAGTCAGTGGCATGAGATCAAGATGAAGCATCGCGTGAGGTGTTGTCAACTAGACGTTGTAAACAACTCGTTCACTTGCTGTGGGTGGGCCAGCCCAGTCGTTCGCACTGCAACCACGTAGGGAGCGTGAGCAATTCGGCATTTCCATGAATGTGTATCAACGCTCGCTGCCCTCCGCTGGAAAGCCCAAGTTCGGGCGCCAAGAAGGTTTGCCACGTGCGCGGGAGTGCCACTTGCGGCGCTCGATCGGTGGGCGGCAACGCCGATTTCACCGAAAGTCCCGGGGCGTGCTCCGGTCGTGCCGATGCCGTCGGTGATTTCGCGGACGATGTCGTCGGAGGGCTGGTGGGCGGACCGCGTCATGACGGCACTGCACTGCGCCGCGACGGACACGCTGACCCAGTAGGAGTCGGGCACCCGTCTCCCAGGCCGCCACCATCAGATCACGGACCGCCGCCCGTTGGCCAAGGGCTCAGGGGATATCCGGGGCATCAGCAGCAGCGGCGCCGTGGTCAGAGGAGTGCTCGGAGGGGTGCTCAGAGGAGTGCTCGGCCAGTTCGTTGGCCCAGGTGGCGGACCAGTCGACGAGGGGGCGGAGCGCTGTGTGGGCTTGTCGCCCCAGCGTGGTGAGGGCGTAGTGGCCCTCGGGGGTCTGGTGCACCAGACGTGCCTCGTTCAGCTCGACGAGGCGCTGACGCAGCACGCTGGAGGACATGTCGCCGCAGCATCGGCGCAGGGCACGGAACCCCAGGGCGCCTTCGTGGAGTTCCCACACCACGCGCAGGCTCCATCGCCGGCCGAACAGATCGAGCGCGGCCATGAGAGGGCGTCCGGTGGTCGAGCCACGCACCGGCCGTCCTGGTGTCGGTGTGACCATCGCGCTCCTCCTGCGCATCTGCAGACCCACGCCCCTGGCGTTTCGGATTCCGAAACATTACCATCGCCGCGTGATTCGGATTCCGAAACACCTCGCCTGATACGAAACAGCTCGCCTGAGGAGGGCAGCATGACGACGTTGACCACACCTCTGTGCCGGCAACTGGGCATCGAGGTACCCGTGGTGCAGGCACCCATCGGGTCCGCGGTCACCACGGAGCTGGTGGCTGCGGTGGCCAACGCGGGAGGACTCGGCACCCTCGCTCTGACCTGGGTCACCGCCGAGGAGGCGGTGCACCGGATCCGGCAGGTTCGGCGGATGACACCGAGGCCCTTCGCCGCGAACCTGGTGCTGGACTTCCCGGTCGACGAGCTTCTCGACGCCTGCCTGGCGGAAAGCGTGCCGGTCATCTCGACGTTCTGGGGCGACCCCTCAGCCGTCGCCGAACGCACACACTCGGCCGATGCCCTGCACCTCCACACGGTCGGTTCCGTCGCCGAGGCCGAACGCGCCGCTGCCGCAGGCGTGGACGTGATCGTGGCCCAAGGGTGTGAAGCAGGCGGCCACGTCCGCGGGGAGGTCACCACGATGGCGCTCGTGCCCGCGGTCGTGGACGCTGTGCACCCGGTGCCCGTCATCGCGGCCGGCGGCATCGCCGACGGGCGCGGGCTCGCCGCGGCACTGGCTCTCGGGGCCCAGGCCGGATGGCTGGGCACCCGATTCCTGACGGCATCCGAGGCGGCCACGCACGAGGTCTACCGTCAAGCCGTGATCCAGGCAGCGCCGCAGGACGCAGTGCACACCCGGTGCTTCGACGGCGGCTGGCCCAACGCCCCGCATCGTGCGCTGCGCAACTCCACGCTCCGCGCCTGGGAGGCCGCGGCCCGTCCAGTCGCGCCGAACCGACCCGGCGAAGGCGCCGTGGTGGCCCGGACCGCCGACGGACGGGCCTGGTCGCGTTACGACGACATGGTCCCCGTGCCCGGCATGTCGGGCGACCTGGAGGCTCTCGCCCTCTACGCGGGCCAGAGCGCCGGGCTCGTCCACGACGTCGCCCCGGCCGGCCGCATCGTGGCGGACATCGCCGCGGATGCCGCGGCCCTCATGAGGCGGACGCGGACCCCCTGACGCCGTCGGCTCCCCGCACACCACGTCGCTGCAGCGGCGAGCCGCACAGCGAGATCGCCGGCGGACCCACCACCGCCCTCGTGGCCCGCTGCCTCTGGGGCTCCCTGCCAGAGCACCACGGCAGTGCCCACCGCGGAGAGCAACACCTCGGCGAAATAGGCATTGCCGTCTCATGTGATCTCGTCCGTGGCCAGGGCCCTGCGGCACTCCGGATTCAGAAGCTCGCCGGGCCGCGGTCGTGGCAGAAAGTCTCCCTCCGTCCTGTCTGGCCGCCGTACTGGCAAACGACACAAAGACGTTGGCCGGGTGACGCTCCTATCACCCAACACCACCTCACAAACCATCTATAACCAACATCCTTCACAATTCCACACTCTCCTCCCTCTCCACCCCCCACTCACCCTTCCTGCAGCCTCTCTCAACTCTCAGAACTTCACCGTGCCTACTGGACGGGTGTAACCCGCAGGGTGCCGACAGGGGCGCTGGCCATCCACCTCCTCGGCCAGATGCTGACCAGGGTCGGAACCAGACTCACGCGGTCACACGCCAAGCAATGACGTCACCGCGGGCACGACGCACCGCGGGCACGACGCACCGCGGGCACGACGCACCGCGGGCACGACGCACCGCGGGCACGACGCACCGCGTGATCGCCCGCATGATGCGCACATGGAGGGTGACGAAGTGCGGCGGCTTCCCCGGACCAAGAGCCGCTACGTACTCCACTTCCCCCGAACAAGAGGGTGTCCGGAGGGCAGAAGGCTCCACCGCGAACCAGTGGCCGAACCTGCCTATCGCCAGGAACGGTTCGCTCAACTCCCCTTCGTCATTGGTGAGTTCCCGCACACGCCACGCCGGAGTCCTGCCGGCTCAAATCGGCGATCCGGAAACCGCACCCCCCGCACCTTGATCCGACCGGGGGAACACTCTCTCACCGCGCGGTGCCGTCGGGTTGACCGTGCTCCAGTCCTCCTTGCCGCAGCCTTCGGCGAGCGCCGCGGAGAACAGGGACAGGACGCCGTCGAGCATCGGGTGCGGAAGCCGGCCGGCCATGTGGGCTGCGTACGTCAGGTCCTTGTGGGCCCACTCGGCCGAGAAGTTGATCGGCTCGGGCGGGGTGAGATAGCTGCTCCAGGCCAGCTCGGTGACGACGCCGCCGGGGCGGTCCAGCAGGGCGGCGCCGACCTGGGCGGTGTCGAGTCCGGCGGCCTCCGCGAGCTGCAGGGCCTCGCCGAAGCCGGCCAGGTGAATCGCCTGGAGGGCGTTGAGCACGAGCTTGAAGCGGGTGCCTGCCCCGGCGGGCCCGAAGTGCTTGACCTCTTTGGAGATCGAGCCGAGCACCGGCGCGAGCGCCTGCAGCTTCTCCCGGTCGCCGCCGGCGAGCAGCACCAGGTTGCCCGTCCTGGCGCCGGCCGCACCCCCGGTGAGCGGCATGTCGAAGAAGACGGACCCGCGCTCGGCGCACGCCAGGGCGAGCTCTTCCACCCACCCCACGGACAGGGTCGCCGAGGCGATCAGCACCGCCGTGGCCCCGGCCCCGGCCGCAATGCCGTCAGAGCCCAGCCACACCTCGCGCGACGATGCATCGTCCGCCGTCACCTCGAAGACCACCTCTGCGCGGGCGGCCGCTGCCGCGGGGCTCTCCGCCACCGTGGCCCCTGCTTCCGCCAGGGCGCGGGATGCTTCCGGGCTGCGGTTCCACACCACGACGTCGTGCCCGTCCCGCAGCAGGTTCTCGGCCATGCCACGGCCCATGATGCCCAGGCCCACCACTGCAACGCTCGCCATTTCCGGCTCTCCCGTCCATTCGTTCTACCGCTCGTTCTTCCGCAGACGCCGTACGGCGCTTGCTCGGTACGGCAGAAGTCTGCGGCGCGCGCCCCCGGGGGAGACAGACCCGCCGAAGGGGGGCCCTGGCAGGGGCCCGCACCACCACGGCCCCGGAGGCCATACTCAAGGCATGAACAGCATCACGGGGTTGGGAGAGTTCCTGCGCGCGCGCCGCGCTCGTGTGTCCCCGCAGGAGGCGGGGCTGCCGAGGACCACGGGGCGGCGCCGCACGGCGGGTCTGCGCCGGGAGGAGGTGGCGCTCCTGGCCGGGGTGAGCATCGAGTACTACCGGCGCCTGGAGCAGGGCAAGCAGAACCGGCCGAGCCCCGCGGTTCTGGAGGCCATCGCCGGTGTCCTCCGTCTCGACGACGATGAGCGACAGCACCTGTTCGCCCTCGCCCGCGCGGCGTCCCCGACCACCGGCCCCGGCACCCCGCCGGATACCGCGCCTCCGGGCCGCACGCCGCGCCGTGGCGTCCTGCGCATGCTGGACATCGTCGCGCCCTGCCCGGCGTACCTCCTCAGCCGGTCGAACGACCTGCTGGCCGCCAATACCCCCGGCATGAGGCTGCTGCCCGGCATCGAAGAGTGGCCGCCCCGGCAGCGCAACACCGCTCGCTACACCTTCCTCCACCCGCGGGCCCGTCGCCTCTACGGCAACTGGGCAGAGGTCGCCGCAGCGACGGTTGCCCATCTGCGGGCCGTCGCCGGCGCTCACCCCGACGCGCCCGAGCTCACCGCCCTGATCGGCGAGCTCACCGTCAAGAGCGAGGATTTCGCGACGCTCTGGCAGCGCTACGACGTGCGCGCACGCACCAACGGCCGCAAGTGCTTCGCGGACTCGGCGGTGGGGCGCATGGACCTGAGCTACGAGGCCTACACGGTGGCCCGCAGCCAGGGTCACCGCCTGATCGTCTACCAGGCCGAGCCCGGCACCCCGGACCACGACGCCATGCTCCTGCTGAGCCTGACGGACGCGCCGTCCGTGCCCTCAGTCACTTGACCCGGCTGTCGTCCTCGTCGCCCGCGTCCTGCTCGGCTTGTTCCTGATGGTCCCCCAATCGGCCCGGGCCTCGGACGGACCCGGAGTGTGTTTTGAAAGTGCTGGTCACAGCCATACGTTGAGGGTGGCGACCCGCACGGCGGCTTGGCAGCGGCCGGCAAGCCTGTCGTATCTGGTGGCGACCGCGCGGTGGTGCTTGAGGCGAGGGTCGTCCTTTTGTATGTGGAAGGTCACCGTGCCGCCTCCGGGGGGCGGTACGATGCCGGTCGCTTGCTGCGCCGGGGAGCCCTGGGGCAGTCCGAAGCCTATGAGCAGCAGGATGGTGACGAGCCTGGCGGCAGCGAGCCAGCCCAGGGCTCGGGAAGCACGAGAGGGTCTGCCTCCGCGGCGATCGTGAGGGGGTGTTCGAAGACCGCGTGAGCGAAGTCCACCGTGGCGTAGCGCAGACGCAACTGGGCCGTTGACGACCAGCGGGCACGCCAGCATTCCAGGCGGCGCCCGGCGAACCAGAGGGTCATCGGGCCGTCGAACACCGCCCCGGTCAGTACCATCCGCCCGGCGCACACCAATGGTCCCAGGCTGGCTGCCCGCGTCCTGGGAGGTCGCCGAGCTGAAACGGGCGTCGCCGAAGCGGGGGTTTGTGGTGGTGAGGGTCGCGGAGCGCGGCGAAGAGGGCGCGGAGAAGGCGTTGGGTAAAAGGGGTGCCGCGGTGGTCGATGTCGGCGCCGGGGCCAGGCCGGCCAAGTAGGCCTCGCGGTCGGCGTCTATCAGGTGGGCGAGGCATGTGGTGTGGCCGGGGACGTGGATGCTGCGGCAACCGACCGGATCCTCTGGGGTACTGCCGTGGCTGCAGTGCGGCCGGTCAGGAGGAGCCAGGGGCGGTGCGGGGCTTGGGTGCGTCATGCTCCAACGGCGATCGAGCACGGCCAGATAGTTGCCCGTGCCGTGCCGTGCCGTGCCTCGGAGGGCATCTTCGTCTGCCACGACAAGGTCAGTGGTCCTGCCAGGTGAAGTGTCAGGTGAAGTGTCAGTGGCCGCTCTTCCGTTTCCGGTATCGGAAGGTGCACATCCACCCTTCGGCAACACGGATCGCATAGGAGCGAGGGTGCGATGGCGGAACGGGTTGACCTCACGGCCGACGGTTCGGGTGCTTGGCGGTCAGCGGACGTGCGGGCAAGGGCACCCACCGCGAGACTCTCTGGCATTGCCAGGCCTGCGACCACTGATCACATCGGAATGACTCGTCTAGCGTGTGGCGAGCCGCTCCAGCAGGGCAGCGCTCCTTGCCAGCAACGCCCGCTCCTCATCCGTGAGTTCGGCCTCGATGGCCTGCGCGAGCCAACCGACCCTGCGGCCGCGCTCCGCTTCGAGCGCGGCCCGGCCCGCGTCCGACAGCTCGACCAGTGACTTGCGGCCGTCCGTGGGGTGCGCCCGGCGCGTGATCAGGTTCTGTTCCATGAGCAGCCCCACCGCCCGGGCCATCGACTGAGGGCGAACGCGCTGATCGGCGGCGAGGTCGCTGGTGGTCATGGCGCCGTCGCGGTCGAGTGCGCCGAGCACGGCGACCTGGCCCAGCGGGATGCGGTCCTCGTGTTTGACGCGTCGGGTGAGCTTGCCCATCGCGGTGCGCAGTTCGGCGGCGATGGCGGCGGCTTCCGAGGTGGGCATAGGGCACTTTACCCCGTTGGCCAGCAAAGCTGTGCAACCTGACCTGCGCAGCAATGCTGTACAGCAAAACTGAGCAGCATTGCTGTAGAGTTTCGTGTCGTCGGGCTCAGCGCCAGCGTTGTCGCAGCCGGGCCACGGCATACGACAACGGGAAGGAACTCCCATGTCCGCAAAGGCAGTCGGAACCGTCAACGCCACCATCGAGACCGTCACCGCCCGCCGGATCATCGACAGCCGGGGCAACCCCACCGTCGAGGTCGACGTCGTCCTGGCGGACGGGTCCCTGGGGCGTGCGGCTGTCCCCTCCGGCGCCTCCACTGGCGCCCGGGAGGCCGTGGAGCTGCGCGACGGAGACTCCGCGCGCTGGCACGGCAAGGGTGTCGACCGTGCGGTGGCCCACGTCAACGGGGAGATCGCGGCGTCCGTGCGCGGCCGGGACGGGGCGGACCAGACGGGTCTCGACGCGGCGCTGGTCGCCCTCGACGGCACCGCCACGAAGTCCCGGCTCGGCGCCAACGCGATCCTCGGCGTCTCCCTCGCCGCCGCCAAGGCCGCCGCGGCGGCTCACCGTCAGCCCCTCTACCGCTACCTCGGCGGCGCCGACGCCCGCCTCCTGCCGCTGCCGATGATGAACATCGTCAACGGCGGTGCCCACGCCGACAATCCGCTGGATTTCCAGGAGTTCATGATTGCGCCCGTGGGCGCGGACACCTTCGCCGAAGCCGTCCGTATGGGCAGCGAGGTCTTCCACACCCTGCGCCGCGATCTGCTGGCCGCCGGGCACTCCACGGGGGTCGGCGACGAGGGTGGCTTCGCGCCCGCGCTGCGTACCGCTGAGGAGGCGCTCGACTTCGTGATGACCGCCATCGAGCGCACCGGCTACCGCCCCGGCACGGACATCGGCCTGGTCATGGACCCGGCGTCGTCGGAGTTCTTCCGCGACGGGGTGTACGACTACGCGGGCGAGGGGGTGCGCCGCGCCCCCTCCGAGCACGCCGACCACCTGGTCAAGCTCATCGACGCCTACCCGGTTGTCTCCATCGAGGACCCGATGGCGGAGAACGACCTGGACGGCTGGCGCGAGCTGACCGCCCGCGTCGGCGACCGCTGTCAGCTCACCGGCGACGACGTGTTCTGCACCAACGAGACGCTGCTGCGCGAGGGCATCCGCACCGGCGTCGGCAACTCGGTCCTGGTCAAGGTCAATCAGATCGGGACCCTGACCGAGGCGCTGGCCGCGGTGGCCACGGCCCACCAGGCGGGCTGGACGGCTGTCATGTCGCACCGCTCGGGCGAGACGGAGGACACCACCATCGCGGATCTGGCGGTGGCGACCGGCTGCGGTCAGATCAAGACCGGCTCGCTCTCCCGCTCCGACCGCACGGCGAAGTACAACCAACTGATCCGCATCGAAGAGGAGTTGGGCGAGTCTGCGCGCTTCGCGGGCCGCTCCGTACTGCGTCGGGCGTGAACAGCAGGCAGAGGTAGAGACCACGCGGGCCCCCGATCACGATCGGGGCCCGCTCGCGTGCCGGGAGGCAGATCTTCCTGGGCTTCACCCCGTGTGACCTGTGCTTTTCCGGACTGTCTAGGTATGGGAGAGACCAGCGGTCGGACGCGTGGTGACAGAGCGCCCCGGCTGACGCCGAGGAGGGCCGCGATCGTCTCGATGCCGTTCTCGGGGTTGGGCGGCAGGTCGCGGGCAGCGCGCAGACTGTCGGCGTTGACGACGGTGGGTCGGCCACCGATCCGGCCGAGGGTTCCGTGCGGTGGCCAGGCCCTCGTTCGTGCCCGCCACGATCAGCTCCCGGATGAATTCCGCCAGGGCGGCGAAGACGTGGAAGACCAGCCTGCCGCCCGGGGCGGTGGTGTGGAGGAGGTTCGGCAACTTCGTCGTGGTGTCGTTACGGGTGCGCCGATTCGTCTGCGCGGAGAAGTCCTGCCCGCACAAGACAGGTGCCGAGCAGGTGCCGGGCTTCACGCGTCGGTTCGGTCGGCGGACCGAACGGCTGCGATCGACGCTGCTCCCGGTCGGTCTTATCCCTTGCAGGCCGGGCCGGCTCCCGGATGACGGACGTCTTCGGGGCTCCGGTCAGCCCGAACACTCTGCTGTGGCTGACCGTGTCGCTGCCCGATCCGGACCAGAGCCGGTGATCAATGACAAAGCCACGGCGCATGAGTCGGCGCGTCACTGATCACCGAGGGATGCCTGCCGGGCAAGGAACTCCTCGAATGCCGCCTTCTGCTTCGGATCCATGAATCCTTGGCGGACATTGCGGGCCTTCTCCTGGAGCCAGTGCGCCTCGTCGGGGTGCAAGAGCTCGGCGACCACCACGCCTTCGCGGGCAACCGCCGTGCGCCCTCCTACGCGACGACGAAAGAGCGTGAACGCGCCGAATTCCGCTGGGTGGGCCAGTTCCTGCTCTTCCGCCACAGCCCGGTCCTCGTCCCCAGCGCCACTCATCGGGTAGGCGGTGGGGGCCCAGTGCTCCCAGAGCGCCAGCGTGGCCGCAGGCACCAGCACCGCGCGTTCCGCCTCTTGACGCCCCTCCCACATGAACGTGACAGTGACGGGCTCGCCGACCGCCTCGGCCAGCCCGAGCACCCTCTCCACTTCATCGTTGATCGGGTAATCCACCACGACATCGATTTGAATGCCCATGGTGTCTGAGGCTACTGGCCGCATCCGACATGCCAGCCCAAAGCTCCTGCGCCCCCGTCGACCGCGGCACACCAGGTGGACCGTCCGAAACCGGTGATCTCACCGACTGAGCGCCGGTCCGAGGCAATACTGCGACGGCGAGCAACCGCTGGATCCTGACGCACCCCGACGCCCTGCCGGAGAGCGAGCGCCTGAAGCTCAAGGCCGTCCTCGCCGGCTGCCCCGAGCTGGACGCCCTCACCCGAGACGTCCACCAAGGCCTTCCTTCACCGACCCCCGGCTCTGCGCGGCCGTCGTCGACCGCCTCGCCTTCAACCGCACCATCATGGAGACCGGCACTGACTCCTATCGCCTCGCCGGCACACGAGCCCGGGCTGAGGAACCCGCCAAGGTCGGCTGAGTGCGATAGCTGCCGATCTTGACCAGAGCGACGAGGGGGGTGAGGGCCATCGGGACGGAAGTCGGTGCTAAAAGGTTGTTGTATGTGGGTTCAGCGAGTGATCGAACTGACCGGGTGGGAGCCGCTCGGGATCTCCGTCGACTGGGCGGCGATCGAGGGAGAGCTGGGGGTCCCGCTGCCGGCGGACTACAAGGAGCTCTACGAGGTGTTCGGCGGCGGCGTCTTCAGTGATTCCCTCTACTTTCTGGGGCGTGACGAAGGCCGCGCGTTCGACTTCCTGACACAGTGGCGGGTCTCCCTGTCGGTCGACCAGGACAGCAACCTCGGAAACGTCTCCGCCGTCGAGCCCTATGCGAACTATGCGACCTATGCGCCGGGCGGCAAGGGGCTGGTTGAGTGGGGCTCCACCGAATGGGCCGACGAGTACTTCTGGCTGATCGATGCCGAGCGGCCGGGCGAGTACCCCGTCCTCGCGCGGTCCAATGACGTCGGCGCATGGCACCGGTACGACATGTCCACCTCCGAGTTCCTCTACCGCGTCCTTGCCGATGCCGATTTTCCACCTTTCGGGATCGCGCAGTACGACCTCGGCACGATGTTCAAGCCCGGATCCGGCGACCCCTTCGACGGCCAGCCACTCTGACGAGAGGCTGGCTGTCCGAAGTTCGTGGACGCAACAGTGCCGTCGTTTCTCAGGTTCTGGCTCAGCTTCTGTGATGCAGCCCCGCTGAGTGACCGGGTCGGCTCGGGAGTGACCAATCCCGGTGGCGAGAACGAACCGCTCGCCTTGGCGCTCGGTGAGCATGGTCGCGAAGGTCTGGATGTGCTTGGCGAGTGCAGCGATCTCGGGGTAGTTGGCCCGGACGTTCTTCAGGTGGAGGTGTTCGGTTTCGGTGAGGGTTTCCGGGCGGCGAAGGATCCATCTGGCGACGACCCGGGGCGAGGGCGGCCGCGCCATCACGGGCCGCGGCGAGGTGCTCTTCTGGCGGAGGTAGGCGCGAACGCGCTGGTAGCTGCCCTGATAGCCGAGCGGGACGATCTCTTCCCACAGTTTCCAGGCATTCGTGCCACCCTCATTCCAGCGGTCATCGAGGGAGGTCTTGTACTCGTCGAGGACCGAGGCTCGGGCCTGGCGCTGACCGGTGAAGAGGTCTTCCGGCTTGGCGGCGTCCGTGTAGCGTTTGACTGTTCGGCTCGTCACTCCAGAAGAGCCGCACCCAGCTCCTTTCCTTCCGCACCTTGCTCATTGGCGGTCCAACCCGCGCGCAGTTCGCGGGCCACACGGTCGTCGGGTACCGGCGAAAGGCGGGCACGTGATCCGGCAGGATGGCCGCATGCCCCACACCCCGATACGCCCCGCACAGCCCTTCGACGAGAAGTGGATCACCCAGGCCCTCAGCGGTTTCATCGAAGGTGCCGGACACTGGATGCCCGGCACGCTCGCCGCGTTCACCGAGGTCGGCGGCTACTTGACTGGGAGCGGCGAGGAGGCGCCCGCGCGGTACCGGGGTTGGAACTGGTACCGGTTCATCGGCCGGTGCGGCGCCGTGGCCCTGCGGGCGAGCTCCTTCCACGTGCAGGACCATCTGCGCGCGGTCCAGCTGGCGATGCTGGACGTATGGGCAGAAACTCCCTTTGCCGACCCGGAGGTTCGCGCCCGGATGCGTACGGGCGTCCTCGAACTCGCCGACAAGGACACGCATGCCGCTCGGACCCACGACGGTGCGGTGGTCGCTCTGCACGGGATCGGCGCCGGCCGGGACGGGCAGCGTTTCGTCGAGTTGCGCACCGGCTCCGCGCAGCCGCCAGCACCCGGTCGGATCACGGCCACTGAGCCGGTGCCTGCAGCCGGTTGGGACACACCTGACCGGCTGCGGCGCCTCGTGCACCTCGTACGAGAGAAGGGGCCCGCGCCCTGGGACCGCGCGGCGGCCGCGGTGCTCGCCGAGCGGACCGGGCTGAGCCGGGCCGGTGCCGCGCTGCTGCTCGCCGGAATGCCCGATGTGAAGTACGGGTACCGGGGCCTCAATGCCGAGGCGCGCAAGGTGATGGGGCTCAAGCAGTCCGAAGCCGAGGCCGGTGAGCGGGAGTTGGGGAGCATGCGGGTGGCCGAGCGCCTCGATCTGCTGGCCGACGTGCTGCCCGCGGACCCCGGGCAGCTGTGGCAGGAGGGCGGGCAGCTGGCGCTCGCCGAGCGGGTCGCCGAAGCCTGGCGCAGGCAACAGGGCGTACGCCCCGCCGTGCCGGAGTCGACGCTCGCCGTCGCCGCCGAGCACAGCGATGTGCGGATGGCCCCGGCGGCCGTGTGCGCTGTGTTCGCCGATCCCGCGCGCGAGCCGCGGCTGACCCGCGACCCGGACACCCGGCTGCGGGTGAACAGCATCAGCGGCGGCGGCTGGGAGGGCGACGAGGGTTTCCGCTTCAGGGAGCTGCTCGCCGTGGCCTGCGACGCCGTCGACTGGGTGTACGCAGAGCTTCCCGAAGGAGATCCCGTACGCCGGGGTGTCCCCGAGACCGTACGGCTGCTGCGGGAACGCCTGGCCCACCCGGAGCTGCTGCTCTCCGCCCGCGGCCGCAGCCTGCGCGGCCGCACCGTGGCGGAACTGCTGCCGGGCTTCCCCGGCGCCCTGCCCTACTTGGACGCCGCAGAGCCGCTTGCCCATCCCACGCTCGACGACGGCCTGGTCGTCGTGTCCGAGGCAGGGTTCGACCGGCGTGGTGAGCGCGCGGCGCCCGGCGTGTACTTCCGGCCCGGCCGCTATGGGGACGACGAGCGCTCGCGGCGCTTGGAGGCCGTGGTCGACGCGGAGGACTCGCATCTGGCGCTGGTCCGCCGACTGCGCGGTCCCGAGTTCGAGCGGATCGTGCAGCGCATCACCGAGGGGTCGCTGCCACCGGGCGGCTACGAGACCGACCCGCGGCTGTCCGCACCAAAGGTGCTCGAGGAGGCGGTCGCCGCCACCGGTCTGGATACGGACGCCGCCACGTTGTATCTGCAGCTGCTGGCCCTGCCCGTGCCCACCGACCGCCGTATCCGCCGCTTCAACCAGTGGACTCCCGGGCACCACAAGGCCGTTGCGGCCGGACTCGTCGAGGCCGGTCTGGTGGTCGCCGACCGCAGGGCCCGGGCCGGGCGGGGGGTGTTCCTGCCCGGCGACTGGGCGGGCGGGGACAAGTTCTACCCTCCGATGGAGACCTGGAAGGCCGGGCTGCTCGGGGTCCGGGTCATCGGGCGCAAGGTCTACTCCCGGCCCGTCGCCGGGCCCCTTCCCGAACTCTTCGCCCGGGCCTGGCGGACGCGTCCCCACTGAGCGTGGCGGCACGTTCCGCAGGTTGCGCCGGGTTCTGGAAGTTTCGGTTCTGGATCAATTTCTGTGACTGATGACAGCCAGTGACGCCACCGGTCGGGTAGACACCGTGCTGCTTGACGGTGGTGGGTGCCATGATCGGGCCTGGCTGACGAAAGCAGACGGGGAGGGTGAGTGGAGCACTACACCGCTGATCAGATCCAGGTGGTCACGTTCGAAGAGAGCGTGCGGGCCCGTCCGGCGATGTACTTCCGGGTCGGCCGAGACAGTCCTGAGCTCCCCACTGAGGTGCTGCAAACGGTGGTGTGGGACGCGCTGCACCACGCTGACGGCACACATGGCCGGATCAGTGTCGAGATCAGCTCTGACCTCAGCTTCACGGTGGAGGACAATCGACGTCATACCGCCGACGAGCTGGGCAATCCCCTCCCGGGCTTCTTCAATTCCCTGCTCGACAAGGAGCGGTGGGCCCCCGCCGCGGCCGCGGCACTCAGCGTCCGGACCATCATCGAGGTCTGGCTGGACGGCCGTGGCTATCGCCAGGAGCTGTCCGGTTCGACGCCTACCAGGCCCTGGGGAGAGTTCACGGCGCCGGTAGCGAACGGAACCCTGGCTACCTTCGAACTGGATCCCACTTACTGCGCTCCAGGAGAGGCCATCGCATGGGCTCTGCTCCCGAATGAATTGCATGGAGAAGGATGCGATCAGCACCCTTCACCCGCAACGTTCAAAATTCGCGATCTCCGAGCGAACGGCGATGGAGGCTCAGCCAGCGAGTAGCACCCGTTTACGCAGGAGGTTAAAGCCTGCACGTCCGTACATTTGACGCTTGATCATTTTGATCCGGTTGACATGGCCTTCGACGATTCCCGAGTTCCAGGGCAGGGTGAGACCCGCGATGACAGCGTCGAGATCACGTTCAAGGCCGTTGACGAAGGTGCGCATGCTGGGCAAGTCGTCGGCGCGGACCGCCGTGATCCATTCGAGGAGCCGATTGCCCTGGAGCTGGGTGAGAATCTGCGCGAAGCCACGGAAATGCCTGGTCAGAGCCTCCAGTTCAGGACAGTGCACCAGGACGGACTTGAGTTTGAGGCGGTCACTCTCCTGGAGAGCCTCGGGGCGGGTCAGGATCCACTTGGTGACCGTCCGAGGAGTTGGTGGGCGAGCGTCCGTCGGTGCAGACCCGCGGAAGGGGCGGACATAAGCGCGCACGGTTCCGTATCCGCCGGCGTATCCGTGGGCCTTGAGCTCCTCCCAGAGGGTCCACGCGTTCGTGCAGCCCTCGGCCCATCGTTCGTGCAGGTAGGGCTTGAAGTCGTCGAGCTTCGTGGGTCGGTTTTGCCATTGCCCGTGAAAGAGGTCTTCCGGGGCTGCGGCGTCGGCGAGGCGTTTGACCGTCCGGTGGGTCATGTGGAGCTGGCGGCCGATGGCTCGTCTGCTGTGGCCCTTGGCCAGCAGTGCGTGGACGATTGCGTGTTTCTCGCGGGTGCGGTCGGCGAACCGGTGCCCTGTCGGCCACGGTGTTGTGGTCGATCCATCGGCCGCCTGAGCAGCCTTGGCGGGCTCCTGACGCGGCAGATCACCTCGATCCCTGGGCGTTCGCTGAGCCAGGCTGCGAGCGTTGCCGCTTCACGATCAGGCAGCAGGTCCACTGGCCGGCCGGTCTCCACGTCGACCAGCACAGTCCCGTAGACCCGGCCCTTGCGCATCGCGTATTCGTCGACACCAACTACCCGCGGAGTCCGTGACTGTGGCTCTGGAAGGCCGTCGACCAGCCGCAACACAGTGCCGCGGCTGACCGAGATCCCGAAGACATCTGCGATGCGGGCCCCGGCTCGGCCAGCGAGCGCGAGGCCGACCTCGGCCAGTGCCGACCGCAGCCGTTCGGTCCGCCGGCTGTATCGGCGGGTCAGCCCCGGGATCTGTTCGGCGAACGTCCGCCGTTTGCACGAAGTAGCCGTGCAGGCGAACCGTCGGACTTGCAGAGCCAGCACCACGCACCGTCCCGCGCTGGGTAGATCGGCAGGGAACCGCAGGTAGGAGCCGTGCACTCGGTTCGACCAGGCTCCACACGCCGACACCACCGCAACCTCCGGAGCCGACAGGAACAGCAACTCCTCCAGACGGAGCATGACCTCGTCCACAGCCCAGCACTGTCAGCCAAGTCGTGGTC
Organism: Streptomyces chattanoogensis; assembly: GCF_001294335.1. GTDB lineage: Bacteria > Actinomycetota > Actinomycetes > Streptomycetales > Streptomycetaceae > Streptomyces > Streptomyces chattanoogensis. The sequence goes on along the minus strand of NZ_LGKG01000002.1, from coordinate 62,482 downwards.
GTAGACGGCTGTTTTCGGGCGACCTCCGCAGAGCTGACACCAAGAGCAACAGTCACCCAGAGTGTGCGCTCCACAGAAATTGATCCAGAACCGTTTCTCATCGAGATCCGTGAGCCAGGTGATCACCAACTGCCTCCGGAGCCGGTCGCCAAACGCTGTTCTTGGAGATCAACGAACCCCGCACACCCCGGCCCGGGCGTCGCGTGCCGCTTCTGCCACTCCGGCAAGTACACCCTGACCTGCGCGCTCGTTCGAAACTAGCCGCAGGCCAGAGCTCTTGCGGTGGGTGTCTGCTGCCGGGGAGAGGCGTCAGGACGCACACTGAACGGGCCCGGCCAACAGCACAGACAAAGTTCGGTAAGCAGGTGGAAGAGACCGCCGAATCCCTCGCGTTCGGCATCGGCCCGTTTCTGGCCGGCCGCGCCCTGTGGGGGAGGGGAAGACCGACGCCACGTTCTGGGGTTCGGGCACTCGCATCCTGCCCAAGCGCGAAGGCCGGGTCTCCCGCTACTCATCCCGGGCCGGGTGGCAGCGTCTCACCTTCCGTATCAGCGTCCTGGGCGCGACGGGCGCCACCGGCTACTGCGCCTGCGGGAGAACCAGGACTCCATCTTCGCGACCATCCAGGGCCTCCGGAGAGCCGAGAATGTCGCTGGGCCGGTCAGAGTTGGATGCGCGGTTGGTCACGCGGGACTGCCAGTGGCTGGGCTGCCAGTGGCTGCGCTGCCGCTGGCAGTTGTTGTTCGGGGATCTCCGATGGATACAGCGCCTGCTCGCGGAGGGCCTCGATGAACGTCGTGACGTGGGAGGGGTCGCGTCGGCGGCCGATCGTGGCAACGCCGATGTGCCGGGTCGGAGTCGGCGGCTCGATCGGGACGGCGTGCAGACCCGGCACAGTCGGGACGAGCGCGATGGAAGGGATCAGGGAGATTCCCATTCCCGCGGCGACAAGCGAGCGGGCGAAGAAGTAGTCGGTGGTGCTACCGCGCACTTCCGGTTCGAAGCCTGCGCGCTCGGCGTAGCGGCGCAGGTATGCCTCGGTTTTGAGGCAGCCGAGCACCCAGGGCTCGGCTGCCAGTTCGGTGATGTCGAGTGACTCGCGGTCGGCGAGTCGATGCTTCTTGGGCAGGACGACGTGCAGGGGATCTTCCAGGAGTGCGGTCCACTGCAGGCCGGAGTTCGAGCCCGGCCCGACAGGCAGCGGGCCATCGAAGTGGTAGGCGAGTGCGAGGTCGACGGCGCCTTGGCGGACAAGGGGCAAGGTGTCCTCGGGCTCGCCCTCCCTGACGTGGATCAGGGTGCTGGGATGGGTTGCCATGAGCCGGGAAAGAGCGCCGGGCAGCAGGTGCCTGCCGCCGCTGGTGAAGGTGGCGACGGTGAGCTGTACGCGCCCCGTGCTGAGCCGCTCGACCTGCTGCTTCGCCCGTTCGAGCTCGGCTGCCACGGACTCGGCGGCTCCGACCATGATCCGGCCGGCCTGAGTGAGGGTGACCCCGCGCGTGCTGCGTGCCACGACCTGGGCACCGAGGCTGCGTTCGAGCACCGCTACGTGCTGGGAGACGGCGGAGGGGGTGAGGTGGAGAGCCGCGGCCGCCTTGCTGAAGCTGCCGTGGTCCGCCACCGCCCGCAGGACGCGGAGCCGTTGCACGTCGATCAACAGTATTCCTTCATACGCTTCCAGTAAGCCGCCACTTCTGCTGGTGACAGTAGGCGTCCAGGCTGGGGGCATGCAAAGAATCTGCGTCATCGGCGGAAGCCGTTACTTTGGAAAGCTCCTGGTCGAGCGCCTGCAGGCGGTCGGCCATCAGGTAACTGTCCTCAACCGCGGCTCCGCCCGGCCGCCCACCGGTGTCGAGCACCTCGTTGTCGATCGCAACGACGAGGCCGCTCTCGTCGCCGCGCTCGGCTCGCGCACCTTCGACGCGGTCGTCGATCAGGTCTGCTACACCCCGGTGCAGGCCGCGATCGCCGCCCGCGCCTTCGCCGGCCGCACCCGGCGCTACGTCATGACCTCCACGATCGAGGTCTACGACCCGGCGACCGCCGCGCTCGCGACCGTGCCGGCGGGCACCCCGGTGCCGGAGGAGACCGTGGACCCGGCCACCTGGCTGGTGTCGACGGATCTGCCCTGGCACGACGAGGCGTACCTCAAGGCGCACTACGCCGAAGGCAAGCGCCAGGCGGAGGCCCTCTTCACCCGGGCTGACGGCTTCGAGTTCGCCTCCGTGCGCAGCGCCCACGTGCTGGGCGGCGGCGCGCAGGAGTTCACCGGCCGGCTCGCGCACTACACCGAGCGCATCACCCAGGGCGACGACATCGCCGTGCACGCCGAGGCGCTGCCGACGGTGTTCATCCACCACGAGGAGCTGGCGGACCTGCTGCTGTGGGCAGCCACCGCCACCGACTTCACCGGTCCGGTCAACGCCTGCTCCGACGGCCTGCTCGACGTGCGCGACCTGGCCGCGATCGTCGCCGCGGGGACCGGCCGCGAGCCCGCCTACCAGACCGTCGCCGAGGGCGGGACCGCCTCGCCATTCTCCTTCGACCGCCACTACGCCATGAGCAACACCCGTGCGAAACAACTGGGTTTCACCTTCTCCCGTACTGCCGACTGGCTGCCCGGCGCCGTCGCCGAAGCCCTCACCGCATCCGCCGCCCCCGCCGCCTGAGGAGCACGAACCGCCATGCAGTACCGCACCATCGCCGACACCACCGTCAGCGCCATCGGCCTGGGCGCCATGCCACTGTCCATCGAGCACCGCCCGGACGAACAGCAAGCCATCGCCACCGTCCACGCCGCCCTCGACGCCGGCGTCACGCTCATCGACACCGCCGACAGCTACCACTGGCACGCCGACGAGGCAGGCCACAACGAGCTCCTGATCGCCCGCGCCCTGGCCCGCTACGGCGGCGACACCTCCGGCGTCCTGGTCGCCACCAAAGGCGGCCGCGGCCGCCCCGGCGACGGCAGCTGGACCGTCACCGGCAGCCCCGAGCACCTCAAGCGCGCCGCCGAGGCCTCCGCGAACCGCCTGGGCGTCGAGGCCATCGGCCTGTACCAGCTGCACAAGCCGGACCCGGCCGTGCCCTGGGCGGAGTCCGTCGGCGCCCTGCGCGACCTGCTCGACGCCGGCACGATCCGCGCCGCCGGGATCTCCAACGTCACCTGTGCCCAGATCCGCGAGGCGCACGCGATCCTGGGGGACGGGTTCGTCTCCGTGCAGAACCAGTACTCGCCGGCGGTCCGCGACAGTGAGCCCGAGCTGCAGCTGAGCACCGAACTGGGCCTGGCCTTCCTGCCCTGGAGCCCGCTCGGCGGCATCTCCCGCAGCTCCCTCGACGGCCCCTCCGGCGCGGCTTCGGCAGGCACCGCCTTCCACCGCATCGCCGCCGAACGGGGCGTCAGCCCGCAACAGATCGCCCTGGCCTGGCTGCTGGCCCGCTCCCCGGTGGTGATCCCGGTACCCGGAGCCAGCCGCCCGGCCTCCGTCCGGGACTCGGCCCAGGCGGTGCAGCTCAAACTGAGCACGGCGGAACTGACGCAGCTCGAGGCGGCCCTGCCGAGCTGAACCGAATGCCGCGGCCTCGTTGCTGAACTCCTCGGGACCTGTCGCAGCCGTCACGATGCCCATGCCGACCGAGAGCCGGCGGCATCGCCTGCCGCTGCCGCCCTGGGGATGACCATGGGGCTGTCGCCCTGTCGCCCTGTCGCCCTGTCGCCCCGTCAGCCTGGTGTGGTCCGCAGGGCCCGGGCCACGGCCAGGGGCGGGCCCGGGCGTCGGGCAGCAGGTGGACTCGCCCCTGCAGCGTGCCGGTGTGCCCGCCAGGAAGTGGAGTCGGTCCGTGCTGTCGGCTGCCGGGCCGGTGGCCTGCCTCACGAGGCCGGCGAACACACACAGGGGCTGTGTCGTTGGTACCGGTCCACACCCCACTGGACCTGGACGAGGCGCTGACCGAGCTGCGCCGTCCCGGGGCCTCGGCCGGCACGGAGTGCGATGCGGCCGCCGCGCTCACCCCGCTGGCGTGACCGTTCCTGGCTGCCGGTGTGATGGTGCCTCAGGTCTTGATGGCGACCCCCTTCTCCCACATCCGCTTCAGCTGGGGTGGAGCCGATACGAACCGTGAACCATGGTGGCGTCAGCAACGTAGGCCGACGTCCCGCAGGGCACGCGGCCGCCGCCATGTTCGGTTCAGGCCGGGTGTGCCGAGGTGTTCACGCTCGAGTACGTCGTGTGTCGACGAGGCGATCGCCAGACAGCAGCGTGCCAGCCTGCTTGACGTGCTGCAGCACAGGTGAGACTTCCATGCTCTGCAGGTCGGCCAGGGACCCGATGCGGCCCGTCGTGAACTCGAACAGTTCGTCGAGGTCGCGGCAGTGCGCGACGGCATGGATGTTGTAGGGCCCGGACACGGCCGCAGCAAAGGCGATCTCGGGTTCCTGCGCAAGCGTGCGTCCGACACTCTTCACTGCCGACGGATGCACTCGCAGCCACAGGTTCGCCCGAGCGTGATAGCCCAGAGCGGCTGCCGCGATCTCGACGTCGATGTGGACGACGCGACGCTCGAGCAAAGCGTGAAGGCGGCGTGATACCCGCCCTGGAGTGGAGTCCGCCGCTGCAGCGAGGTCGACGAGACTGGCGCGACCGTCTGCAGCGAGAGAGCCGAGGATCTTCTCGTCCTCTGCGGTGAGGCGCACAGGATCGCGGGTGACCACTGGGGCTTCAGTGAAAGGCGAACCTTCACTGCCCAGCATGGCCTCCTGCTCCGGAGACAGGGTGCCTTGCAGAGCGGCCCAGTAGTGGCCGCGGCCTCCCATGAACTGACGGAGCATGGCGAAGGCATTGATGTCGAGTACCGCCGCGGTGCGCGGCAGCCGTTGACCGAGCAGGTCTTCGCGCTGCTCACGCGTCCGTGACTGAGTCGCGCAGGTAATTTCGCAGCCAGCTGCGCTCAAGGCGACCCAGTTGACGTCATCGCGCTTGGCGAGTGCGTCGGCGATTGCTGAGACGCTGCCGGGGCGGCAGCGCAGTCGTACCAGCCACCTGCTCTGGCCCAGCGCGCCTGGATTCACGATGCCCGCGACGCGGACGACGCCGTCGGCGCGCAGGCGCCGGTAGCGGCGGTTGACGGAGCCTTCCGTGAGGCCGAGCACGTTCGCTATCGAGGCAAATGAAGCCCGCGGAGCGATCTGCAGAGCGCGAATGATTCGCACATCATCGGGTTGCACAACGCCGGATTCACCCACTGATATGCCTCTCATGAGGGGAATCCTACAAAGGGGGCTCTTCGACTCGCTCCGGAAACAGCGCGGCGAACAGACTTGCAAGGCACTGCTGAAGAGCCACAGCAGCACGCTGACCACGGCATCCCGGTGCACGAAGTGAGTTCGCCGCGAAAGAACGGAGATGACGCCGTATGCCATCGACCGGCACAGATCAGCACACGCCGACCGCACTCATCATCGGGGCCTCGCGTGGCCTCGGCCACGCGATGGCGACCGAATTCCTCGACAGGGGATGGAGCGTCATCGGTACAGTCCGCGACACCGCTTCCCGAACTGCCCTGCATGATCTCGCGGACCGATCTGACGGGCGCGTGAGCGTCGAGCACCTCGACGTCAACGAGCCCGACCACCTGGCGCCCCTGCACGAACGCCTCGCCCACCGCCGGCTCGACCTGCTCTTCGTCAACGCCGGCACCACAAACAATGAGCAGACCCCGATCGGGGCGGTTCCGACAGCGGACTTCGTCCAGGTGATGGTCACCAACGCGCTCAGCCCCATGCGCGTCATCGAAGCACTCGAAGACCTCGTATCCCCCACCGGACTGATCGGCGCGATGTCGTCCGGGCAAGGCAGCATCACGAACAACACGACCGCCGGCCGCGAGGTCTACCGCGGAAGCAAAGCGGCCCTGAACATGTTCATGCGCAGCTTCGCAACCCGGCAGGCCGAGACGCAGCGCGCCTTCGCCCTCCTGGCACCAGGCTGGATTCGCACCGCCCTGGGCGGGCCGGACGCACCGTTCAGCGTCGAGGGAAGCGTCCCGCTGCTGGTGGACGTCCTGCTGTCCAAGCTGGGCACCCCCGGGCTGGCGTATCTGGACCGCTCGGGTCAGACCGTGCCGTGGTAAACGAACCGATCACCAGGCAGGGCGGCCTGACGAGAACGCCCCAGCCGGCGCCCCACGCCGGGTCCGTCCAGGCGTCACCCGATGCCACTTGCAGGAGCCGCACCCGCAAGGCACCGAAAGGATGACGACCATGCCGCTCATCGCCATCGAAGAACACTGGATCATGCCGGACGTGACGTCCGCGCTGCGCGCCATGCCACACACCGACGAAAGCCTCGCCTTCAACGAGATGGGCGACAACCAGCAACGCCTGGAAGACCTGGCGGCCGACCGCATCGCAGCCATGGACGCCCAAGGCATCGACCTGTCCGTCCTCGCCCTCACCCCGCCGGGAACCCATCCGCTGCCGCCCGAGGACGCCCTGAGACTGAGCCGCGCCGCGAACGACGTGGCCGCTGAAGCCGTCTCCCGCAACCCGACCCGCTTTCGATCGCTGTCCACCCTGCCCATGTCTTCGCCGAAGGACGTCGCGGGCGAGCTTGAAAGAGCTGCAGGCACGGGGCACGTAGGCACCATGGTCTATAGCCGGGCAGGAGACCTGTTCCTCGACGACCCCGCCTATGACGACTTCTTCTCGGCCGCGTCAGAACTCGGCCAGCCGGTGTTCATCCACCCCCAGCTGCCGTCGGATGCTGTCCGTGACGCCTCGTATCGAGGCTTCGATCCCATGACGAATCTCGCCCTCGCCACCTTCGGGTGGGGCTGGCACCTGGACGCCGCGACGGCTGCCCTGCGTCTGATCCTGCGAGGCACATTCGACCGCCATCCGGACCTGCAGATCGTGCTCGGCCACTGGGGGGAGATGCTGCTGTTCTGGCTGGACCGAGCCGACAGCCTCTCCCATATCGCAGGATTGCAGCGACCGGTATCGGGCTATATTCGGTCGAATTTTCATATCACCGCATCCGGAATGCTCAACCCGGCACTTCTGCAGCATGCCCTGTCCGTCACCTCCGCTGACCGGCTGATCTTCTCGACCGACTACCCCTTCCAGCGGCCGGCCAAGGAGGAGATCGACTCTTTCCTGAACCACTTCTCCACAGACGCGGAACGTGAACAGTTCTCGTGGGCCAATGCGGCGTCCCTGTTCGGAATTGACCTCTAATCCGCGGCTCGGGGTGAGAACTCCCGCTAGAAGGGCTGCGTCCGCCTCCGCCCCTCGCGCGGCGGGGCGGGCGGCGAAGCTGTTGGCTCCACTCATCAGGCCCCCTTGGGACCGATCATCCAGGGAACCGGGGGCGCTCTACCGGCGGACCGCCGAGATCAGTCCGCCGGGCCGCTCCTCGCGCTGCGGCGGGGTGCTGATCGGGCGGCCGTAGGCGGCAGCACGCTCGCGCAGGGTGTGGCTGTCGGCCTCCCAGCCGTGCCCGGCCAGCCAGCCCACCGGGTCGTCGGGCATCTCCGAGACCCACATGGACGCCGCCGATCCCGGCGCGGCGTCCGCGCCCAAGCGCTCGATCACGCCGCGCGAGCCCAACGTCAGCCCCATCCAACTGCCTGCCGCCGACTGCGCGCTGATCCGGGCCAGCAGTAGCTCCACCGCGTCCTCGGGCAGATAGATCAGCAGTCCTTCGGCGATCCACACGGTCGGCACGGCCGGGTCGTGCCCTGCGGCGGCCAGCGCGCCTGGCCAGTCCTCACGCAGATCCACCGCGACGGTGATCCGCTCGCAGCGTGCGACGGCCCGCTCCTGGCGCAGCACCGAAGCCTTGAAGTCCAGTGGCGCGGCGGTGTCGACCTCGAACAGCCGGGTGCCCTCGGGCCAGTCGATCCGGAAGGCCCGGCTGTCCATGCCGGCGCCGAGCAGCACGACCTGCCGGACCCCGGACGCGGAGGCCTGCTGCAACAGGTCGTCGAGGAACTTCGTCCTGATGACGATGGAGTACGACACGGCCAGGCGGCGGCGTCGCGAGGCCTCGTCATCGGGCAGCGGGGGCGAGGAAGGCCACAGGCCGCCGGCGGTGGCGAAGGCCTGTGCCAGTGGGTCGCGGAACAGCGCGTTCTCCCGCTCGGTCTCCAGCGCCCGCACCCTGGCCACCCCCACCGCCGTGGCCCACACTCCCGACGGCTGCACCCGCTCCTGGTCATCAGTCACCGCGCCAGCGTAGATGACCGATTCCAAGGGGCCTGGTGAGGGGAGCCGGGTTCATGCGCGGCCAGCCAGCCATGCGCGCACTGACCGCCTGCGACCATGGAAACCACCATTATCCGGTGCCGGGCAGTTGACCATCGGCGCTCCAGAGGGCCTCCGCGCAACGCGACTGGACCTTGGCCGACTCCGGGACTGAGCTGTTCGGAGGCCGTGAGGCGCGGCGGGGGCGCATCCCGGTGCTCTGCTGCGCCATCACCTGCCAGTGTGGGCGCCACCGCCACGTAGGGCAGCGCCACCATCGGTCTTGCCCGGGTCACCGCCGACACCCGGGACCGGCTGGTCGGTGGCCGGTCCTGCACCGAAGGGCCGCGAGGATCTTGTCCCATGTGCCGTCGGCCGACCAGCGTCCGTGTCGCTCGTACACAGTCTTCCACCGGCCGAAGGGTGCAGGCGATCTCGCCAGGACATCCCTGCCTGCTGCCGGGAGAGGATCCCGTTGATCACCCTACGATGACCAACCCAACGCCCACGCAAGTCGATCCGGACCGGCCGACCACCGAGCGTGATGTCGGCGAGGTGTCGCACATAGCGGCTGTGGCTCCACTCGCTCAGCGTGCCGCATCCTGTACACCCCGCCGGGACACGGGACCGCGTACAGGCCCGGACCACCACGACAGGACCGGAGGCATCGACCGAGACCACCAGCACATACACCAAGTGCGGTAAAAGACACGACAGTTCAACGGAACACAACTACGGACTGCCCACTGCACGGACCGACCGGCCACCGCACCGAGATGATCTCCGGCTACGAAATTCTTGCCAGAGCCACGTTCGGGTGTGCGCCGACACCGCGCCGATCCGATATGATCATGGTGCAGCTTCGGCCCGCAGGCAGCGGGTGGAAGTCGTGCGTCTGTGGTCCAAGGAAAGACGTCCACCAACCGGTGGGAGATGCAGGTGCAAGGCCTGCCGGGCGCTCCACACAAGGTCCCTTCCTCATGCGAGGAAGGGACCTTCGTCATGGGCAACCGCGCCTGCGTCTTCAGTGGGCGCAGCGAGAGAACGACGTCTTCTCCACCACTACGTGCAGTGGCGCGTCCACGCGACAGAGGTGGGGCTCGGCTCGGCCGTTGTCGTCTGCCTCTGCGTATCTCTTGGGTGTTCAACCACGCTCTCGGGCTGAAGGTCGCACCGGCCACGGCACAACGCGCGTTGTCTCAACTACGCGGCGAGCGCATCGCCCGCCTCGTGGAGGTGGAGCCGTCCCTCTCGTTCACACAGGCCGTCGATCGCCTCCCGGATGCCCGGCCGCGGTGCGCGGGGCCGCCCGGGGCATTGTCGAGTCCGGCGGCACGGAATAAGGAGGGTCGAATGCGCTCGATCCTGAAGGTCTCCTCTGCACTGTCAGCCACGGCCACGCTGGTGCTGGTGGCTGGGTGCGCGGCGGGGCCGCGGAACCAGGGGCCGACCACAAGCCGAAGGCGTCTGGCTTCGTTCATCTCTAGGAACAGCGTTTGTCGACGGGTTCCGGAGGCAGTTGGTGATCAACCAGCTCGTAAATGTTGAGGAGAAATGACGGCACTGTCGTGGCCGCGAACGCGGACGGATGAACGCGCTCAGCGGCAGACGCCCGTCAGGGGTCTCGTTGACCTCAAGTGTGGTTGAGGTTCTAGTGTCTCATCCAGTTGATCATCTGGCGATGGGAGAAGGCGCTCATGATTCTCGTGACGGGAGCCACCGGGAACATAGGAAGTGCTCTGCTGAAGGAGCTGCATGCGTGCGGTGCCGGGCCACTGCGGGGTCTCACTCGTGACGCTGCACGGGCCTCCTTCCCCGAGGGGGTGGAGGCAAGTGAGGGTGACTTCGCTCAAATGGCTTCGCTGAAGCCCGCGCTGGACGGGGTGCGCTCGCTGTTCCTTGTGTCGCGGATGGGCTCAGACGCTGACATTCTCGACGCTGCCCGGCAGGCAGGTGTGGAGCATGTGGTGCTGGTGTCGTCCATCACTGTCCAGACTCATCCGCATCTGGGCCCTGCCGGCGAGAACCTGGCTGTCGAACGGCTGCTCAAGGACAGTGGCATGGCCTGGACGATTATGCGGCCGACGCAGTTCGCCTCGAACGCTCTGTGGTGGGCGGCGTCAATCCGCGAGCACCAAACGGTCCGCGTGCCGTATGCGGACACCGGGCTCCCCACGATCCATCCCGCGGACATTGCGTCGGTGGCGCGGATTTCACTGACCGAGGCCGGTCACCAGGGGCGGACCTATGCCCTGACCGGTCCGGAACGAGTGACGGCCCGACAGCAGGTGGAGGCCATCGCGGCAGCCCTGGGCCGGGAGGTGCCGTTCGCCGAGGTCAGCCGTGCCGAGGCCCACCGTCACATGGCCGCGTTCTTGGGAGACGAGTCCGCGGATGCGGTGCTCGATGTGACGGGCGGGGACGTCAACGAGGAACTGCTGACGGTGCGCGACACGGTTTCACGGATCACCGGCTCTCCGGCCAGGTCATTCAGCCAATGGGTGTCGGAGAACGTCGCCGCCTTCCATTGAGTCGCCCGCCCCCGAGTACGGTCAGGCGAAATGTAGGCTGACCACCGAGAGGTAGCGGCAGAGGTCAGCCGGCCTTCGCCGGTTCCTCACCTCGTGCCCGGGTACTGGCCAGGCGGGGTAGGAGTCGGTGCCGGTCTCGATGATGGTGCCGTTGAAGGTCAGCCGGTCGACGATGGCCGCGCAGAGCCGTGGGTCCGTGAACGTCTTCGTCCAGCCGCCAAAGGACTCGTTGGAGGCGATGGCGACGCTGTTCTTCTCCTCGCGTTCGGTCAGAAACTGGAACAGGAGTTCGGCGCCGTGTCGGTCCAGCTCCATGTAGCCGAGCTCATCAATGCACAAAAGATCAACCCGCCCGTAGCGGGCGATGGTCTTGTTCAGGTGCTTCTCGTCGGCGGCCTCGACCAGCTCGTTCACCTTGTCGGCGATCTTCAGGTCGGAGGTGGTTGTCCATAGCGGACGGGCGCGGAACGATTCCTGGGCATCGATGGCGATCAGTGCTCGGGTCATGGCCCCATCCTGAGCGGCGCGGGCGGGGCGGGGACAGGCCGCATCGGGTCCGGCAGCGGACGGATCCGGTCATCAGTAGGTCGGGCGGCCGAGGGGCCACAGTGGGCGCGAGGAACTGCGCGAGCCAAGGAGGGCGCTGGTCAGAGCCGTCAGCCTGCGGACACAGGACGGAGAGTTGCGCCCTCTGTCTCGCCCTCGGGCCGGTTGTGACGACGATCGACAGGAGCCCTTCCGAGGGAGGAACGGCCCGAGGCCGTGCGCGCTGCGGCGCCGGCTCAGGACTCCCGGAGCGTGCTCGCAGCCAGTGAGCCGAGGAGTGCGAGTGCCTGGCTGCTGGGTGAGGCCGGCTCGGTGTGGTAGATGACCAGTTCCTGGCCCGGGGCGGAACGGACGTCGAAGGTCTGCATGGTCAGTGTCAGTGGTCCGACCTCGCGGTGCTCGAAGTGCTTGCGTTCCAGTGCCTTGCCGCGGGCATCGTGGCGGGCCCACAGTTCGGCGAACTCCGGGCTGCTGTCCAGCAGTTCGGTGAGCACTTGCCGTACCCGCGGGTCGTCCGGGGCCGCGCCGTGGCCGAGCCGGAAGCCGGCCACGGCGTTGCGGGCGACGTCGTGCCAGTCGCGGTAGAAAGCGCGGGCGGCGGTGTCGGTGAACACGACATGCATGAGGTTGCGTGAGTGCGTCCAGCCGTGGAAGAGCGCGTCGGCGATCGCGTTGGACGCGATGACGTCGTAGGCGCGGTTGTAGACGATGGCCGGGTTGTGCGGCCAGGCGTCCATGAGCGCCAGCAGGCTCGGCTCCACCCGGTCCGGCACGGCGGCCGCCCGGGCGCGCGGGCCGAGTCCGGCGAGCCGGAACAGGTGCACGCGGCCGTCCTCGTCCAGGTGCAGGGCGGCGGCCAAGGCATCGAGCACCTGCGCGGAGGGCGTACGCTCCCGGCCCTGTTCCAGGCGTACGTAGTAGTCGGCGCTGACCCCGGCGAGCAGGGCCACCTCCTCGCGCCGCAGCCCCGGCACCCGCCGGTACCCGGTCGCGGGGAGGTTCACCTCGGCCGGGGTGACGGCGGCGCGCCGGGCGGTGAGGTAGGTGCCGAGCTCTGAGCGTGCCATGCCGCCATGCTAGGTCCGGGCCCGCCGCTCTTCCTGGGTGCGCTGCACCCAGGAGGACGCCGCCTCTCCTGCGGACGCTGCGGCCGGGGCAGCCTCGAGGCCATGACCACACAGCACCCCGAACGCGCCGAGCCGGCAGGCCGCAAGGTCGTCCTCGTCACCGGCGCCAGCAGCGGTATCGGCGCGGCCGTCGCCGCACGACTCGTCGCAGAAGGACACCGCGTGGTGGCCGGCGCGCGCCGCACCGACCGCCTGCAGGAACTTGCGCAGAACACGGCCGAGGCGGCCGCCCGCTCCGGCGGCGGCCTGCAGCCGGTACGTCTCGACGTGACGGACCGCGCCGACGTCGCGGCCTTCGTCCAGGGGGCCCGCGAGCGCCACGGCCGCGTCGACGTCCTCATCGGCAACGCCGGCGTCATGCCGCTGTCGCGGCTGGACTCCCTGCTCGCCGACGAGTGGGACCGGATGATCGACGTGAACATCCGCGGCCTGCTGCACGGCATCGCCGCGGCCCTGCCCGTCTTCACCACGCAGGGCTCGGGCCACTTCGTCACGGTCGCCAGCACCGGCGCCCACGAGGTCGTGCCCACCGGCGCCGTCTACTGCGCCACGAAGTACGCGGCCTGGGCGATCACCGAGGGCCTGCGCCGGGAGTCCGCCCCCTTCATCCGGGTCACGACGGTCTCGCCCGGCGTGGTCGACTCCGAACTCGCCGACACCATCACCGAGGCCGGCGCCGCCGAGGCCATGCGCGCCTACCGCGCCCACGCGATCGGACCCGACGCCATCGCCGGCGCCGTCTCCTACGCCCTCGCGCAGCCGTCCGACGTCGACGTCAACGAGATCGTCGTACGCCCCACCCGCCAGCGCTGACACCCCCCGACACCCCCCGACACCGACGGACACCGACGGACCCCCCCGACACCAACGGACACCGACCGGAGAACCCATGACCACATCCCCGCACCGCCCTGCCGCCCCCGCGGTATGGGACCTGACAGGACGGGTGGCTGTCGTGACCGGAGCCGCCCGCGGCATCGGCCGCGCCACCGCCGTGCTCCTGCGCGACCGCGGCGCCCGACTCGTCGTCACCGACCGGTCCGAGGCCGTCGAGGAGCTCGCCGCCGACGACCCCGACAACATCGCCGCGCTCGTCGGCGACGTCGCCGACGAGGACCTCGCCCGGGCCACCGCGGCGCTGGCGACCAGCCGCTTCGGCTCGCTCGACATCCTGGTCAACAACGCCGGCCGCACCCTGAACAAGCCGGTCACCGAGACCACCGTCGAGGACTTCGACGACATCCTGCGCGTCAACGCCTGCGGCAACTTCGTCCAGGCCCGGGAGGCGTTTCGCGCCATGGAGGCCGGTGGCGGCGGCGCGATCGTCTCGATCGCCTCCGTCTCGTCGCTGGTCGCCTTTGCGACACAGACCGCCTACGCCGCGTCGAAGGGCGCCCTGGCCCAGATCACCCGGGTGCTGGCCATCGAGGGCGGCCCCAAGGGCATCCGCTCCAACGCCGTGCTCCCCGGGGTCATCGACACCGACATCATGGAGGGCGTCGTCGACAACGGCCGCGAGATGCTCGCCTCGTTCGGCCCCGCCCACCCGATGGGACGCATCGGGCGCCCCGAGGAGGTCGCACAAGCCGTAGCCTTCCTCGCCTCCGACGCGGCCGCCTTCGTCACCGGCGCGCTCCTGACCGTCGACGGCGGCTGGACCGCTCAGTAGGAGAAGACGGGTCGGGTCCGCCGTGGCTTGAGAGAGTGCACCCACCCCCACTCGGACCCGTATCCCGGAAAGCCCCGAAGGGGCAACAGCACTCAACGGCCGCGTCAGGGCCGGCAAGGGGACTGTCAGCAGGGGGGAGAGACATCCCGGGTCGCCCCTCTGCGCAGCCGGTCTCCGTGGGGGAGTGCATCGCGCGGGCCAGCATCAAGTGATCGTCCCGCAGCGGCTTGAGGGCATCGGCGGTGTCCGTGTCACCCGGGTCCGGATGACGTTCACCGTGAACCGTAGACCTGTGCCGCCCGTTCCTCACCGAAGAGGGCTTCGGCTGGGTTGAGGTCCCGGCCCTGGGGTGGATGGCGGGGCCTGTGGAGCTCAGGGGGTCTCGCGGGTCTTCCACCACGTCAGCGCCGAGCAGTCCCTTGTCTGCGGCGCGCCGGTCGGCACACACGTGGGTCCACGGGAGGGAGTCGACCTCGTGCACGCGTGAATGCCGGAGTACGGCCCGAAGCGCGACGAGTCCGCGACGGGCTTCCTGCCCGCCACCATCTCGGCGAGACCTTGCCGGGCCGGGCGTGTGCGCCGGTCCCGCGCGAGGGCCAGTTTCGCCTCGTGACTTTCATTTATGGCGAAAATGATGTGTGTTCACTCAATATAGCTATCTATGCAGAGTACGCGTATAGAGACTGATTCATCCGTCCATCTGTCCCTTGAGCTGTTGTCAGCAGCATGAGAAGGGACAGTCGTGGCCGACAGCAAGACCGAGAAGGTCAGGAAAGCCGCCGGAGCGTTCGGGCTGGTGACGCCGGTGGGCGGGGCGGCGGCTTCGCAGGCGCCCCCGGCCGACGAGGTGTGGCAGCTGCCGGGCGGCAGCGCCCGGGTGTACTACGGGGAGGGGCATAAGGGTGTGGTCCGGCCTGTCGTCCTGGCCGACGGGTTCAATCTCGGGCCGACCGACTTCGACTGGCTCTGGGGCGAGCTGGAGAACGGCCGCTTCCCGTTCATCAGCGAACTGCGGCGCTACGGGCGCACGCTGGTCCTCGTCGGGTTCGACGAGCGCAGTGAGTCGATCCTCCGCAACGCCGAGACGGTGACCGCCGCGATTCTGCGGACCATTGCGGAGCAACTCGGCGACACCCGGCTCCTCGTCGGCGGGTTCAGCATGGGCGGCATCGTCACCCGCTACGCGCTGGCGAGGATGGAAATGCAGCGCATGGACCACCGGGTCGGCGTCTATGTGTCGTTCGACAGCCCGCACCGGGGGGCGTGGGTACCGATCGGGCTGCAGGCGTTCGCGCACTACACCGCCGATGTCGACGACACCTACCTGCGGCAGATCAGCAGCCCGGCCTCGCAGCAGATGCTCTGGCGGTACCTGGACGGTCTGAAAGGCACTCCGCAGGAGAGCCCGCTGCGGACCGATTTCAAGGAGCAGCTCCAGCGGGTGGGTTGGTGGCCCCGTATCCCGCGTCTGCTCGGGGTGTCCAGCGGACGCGGCGACGGCGTGGGCAATGGTGTGCGGGCGGGGGCGAAGACGCTGAGCTGCGCCGGGCCGCTCTTCGACGGCACGTACTTCCTCGCCCAGTCGCAGGGCGACCAGGCGGAGGTGGCCGTACTGAACGGCGTCCTCGGCGGGCCACACACGATCACCACCGGCGGCTTCCCCGAGCTGGACGGGGCGCCCGGCGGGACGCTGGAATCGTTCGGCATCATCGCCGACGCACTCTCCGATGTCGGTGAGAGCGTCGAACTGGCCCACCGGTCCGTGTGCTTCGTGCCCTCCGTCAGCGCGGTCGCCGTCCGCGACCTCGACCAGCACGAGGACCTGTACGTCAACATCGACGAGTTGCCGCCGGAGGAGTCCGAGCTCGACGACTTCCTCCTGTCCTCGGACAACGACCCGCATGCCCTCATGACGGAGCAGATCGGCCGCTGGGTCCTCGACCGGCTGCCTGACTGAGCACAGCCGGGCTACGGCAAGAACAGGCAACCGGAACAGGCAACAGGAACAGGCAACAGGAACAGGCAGGAACAGGCAGGAACAGCAGGGACCGTGCTCGTTCCGTCCGACTACACCGACGGGGCGGGCACGGGTCCTGCCGGGTATGGCATCAACGGTCAGAGTTCGTCGATTGGGCGAGCAGGAGGGGCGGACGTGCAGCGGATCGTACGGCGGGGCATCACGCCTCCGGTGCCGTTCCGGCGGGCGGTGACGCTGCCGGCCTCGTGCTGGCGGGAACAGCATCCCGGTGATCGCCCGTCTGGTCCAGACGGACGAGGACACCGCGCGGGCGGTGATCCGCCGCTTCGACGAAATCGGGTGTGCCTGTCTGGACCCTAGGTGGGAGGGGGGTGTTTCGTGACTGCCGTGAATCGAAGCCCTTGGTCCGTTTGTGTGCACAGCTGCTCGGTGGTGAGCCGGCCGACCGTGCCTGCGACTGGTCGCATCGCGAACTGCCCAGGTCGCGCGGCTCGCCTGCCGGCCGGTGCTGAGAGCAAGGCTGCGAAGAACTGGCTCCCTCTCGGCATCGCGGTCGATGACATCGAGGCCGCCGTCACCGAAGCGGTGTGCCTGGGCGCAGCCAAGGTCGGTGAGACAATCGCCGACGGCCAGGGCTCCTTCCAACTCGAGCTCGATCCGGAAGGCAACGAGTTCTGCTTCGTCAGGTCCTGACCACGGCGGCGACCTGTCGCGTACCGCGTCGTCAGCGTCCGCCGAGGCTGCTTCCTCCGTCGACGTCGAGGACGTGGCCGGTGATGAACCCTGCGTCGTCGGAGAGCAGGAACGCGACGGCCGCGGCGACGTCGTCGGGAGTACCCAGGCGCCCCATCGGGACCGAGGCGATCGCCTTGCGCTCGGCCTCGCTGCCGACAGGCCGCGCACGGCGGAACAGCTCGGTCGCGGTGGGGCCGGGCGACACCGCGTTGGAGGTGATGCCGTCCGGGGCGAGTTCCAGCGCCCAGGAACGGGTGCAGCCCACGAGCGCACTTTTGGCAGCCGCGTAGGACGTACGGTCCTTGGCGCCGTATGTCGCCCGCGAGGTGATGTTGACGATCCGGCCGAATCGCTCCGCGCGCATGCCCGGCACGAGGGCCTGGACGATCTGGACCGAAGCGCGCAGGTTCAAGTCCATCACCTGCTGCAAGGTCGCCAGGTCGAGATCCTCGATGGGCTGGGGCTGAGCGATGCCCGCGTTGTTGACGACCCGGCAGACCGTGCGCCCGCGGGTAGCCTCGTCAAGCATGCGTGCGGTGTCCTCGGCGTCGGCGAGGTCGCACCGCAGGAACGTGCCCGGGAACTCCTCGTCGGGTGCGCTCCGAGCGACGCCGACAACCCCGTACCCCGCCTTCGCGAGCCGCTGGGAAATCGCTAACCCGATGCCCTTGCTGGCGCCGGTTACCAGTACGTCCTTCACGTTGCTCCTCAAACTTCCGCGGTTCTCCGGCCGTTGCCGCCCCAGTCGTCCTCGTACGCGGCCGCGCACACAATGGTGGCACCTCCGCCCATCAGATCCACAGCGGGTCTTCCGACCGGGCCCTGGTGCAGTGACTGTGCAGGTTCGCCGGGCTGGGGTGCCAGGTGGGGGTGCCAGGTGGGGGCGGCAGTGGAGCACGGATGGATGCAGATCGCCGCGGATATGCAGAGGCGGAGGATCTTGCCTGGCGGCCGGTGAGGCGGAGGGCGGCGTACAGCGGCCGAAGATGGGGGAAGGGTCTGCATGGGTGAGGAAGGAACGGCGTGATGGCGAGGAGTGGGCTGCGTCCGGACAGGGCGGCTCGGGTTGAGGCGTTGGTCGATGAGTGCCGGCCGTTGATGGGGGATGGCGGCGGGATGGTGGCAGTGCAACGCCTGCTGAGTGAGCGCCGGGTCGGGGTACTCGATGCGGTGGTTGTCACGCGCGAGCTGCTGGGAGCGGGGCCCGAGGCGCTTGGTGAGGCGAAGACGATCGTCCTGACGAGTCCGGGCAGGGGGCGCGAGCTGAGGGTGCACGATGAGGTCATGGCCGACCTGGAACAGGGGGGCGGTCTGGACGAGCAATGAGGCGGCTTCGCCGACCGGGCCGACATCCCGTCGGTTGCATCCCGCTCCTTCTTCCTGGACAAGGCCAAGGCCACCAAGTTGAGCACGCATGGGTCGGCGGATCGCCTTCCCCCATGGCTCAGCCGTGCAGCAGTATGGGCTGATGCCCAGGAGGCCTGCTGAGGTCCGACTGCTGCCAGCAGAGCTCCCCTGCAGGGCGAGCGGATCTCGCTATTCATGGATGGTCTGGGGGAGCGAGGCGGTTTGAGCAGGTTGGGCCGCTTGGGCGGTAGCGCTGCGGCCAGTCTTCCTGGAGGGCGCGAACGTGGGCGGATTCACCCTTGGAGGCGTCGTCTGAGCTCGGCGTAGGCGTCGTTGGCCGTCTCACCTGGGTTGTCATCCAGGTACTCCACTGCGTGGCACGCGACTTCGCATGCGACTGCGTTGAGCTCGCCGCCCTCCACTGCGTGTGCCTTGCCGACGAAGCCGGGAAATCCGGGGTCGTCGAGGATGCGCGTGGTGAGGTCTTCGCGGTAGTCCTCGCACAGCGCGGACCGGTACCACTCCGAGACGCTCATGGGCCTCATTCTGCCTGGTTTACGCGTCCGGCGTGGACATGCGTTCCGAACAACTGTCTTTCATCGGTCACATTTCTCTGTCGCGATGTGTCAGGGCAGTGACAGCAACATGAAAGCCCGAAGGAGGCGGCAATGGAAACACGTTCGATCACGGCGGAGGTCCCGATGGTTCCGCGGATGACCGAGGACCCTGCGGAGCTCGTACCCGAGCTGGCAGCGGTGTCGGCGGCGCTGTTCAAGCTCACCGGCAACGGTTCGGTACCGCGCTCCACGATCAGCCTGGTCCAGCTGCGCGCAGGCCAGATCGTCGGCAGCACCTACCTGACCGTTCTGCACACGGGCTTCCTGCGCCAGGCCGGGGAGTCGCAGGAGCGCATCACCTCGGTGGCCTCCTGGCAGGACTCGCCGTACTTCACCGGCGCCGAGCGTGCCGCGCTGGCACTCGTGGAAGCCGTGCTTCAGCCGTCCGCGCACGGTGAGAGGGTCTCCGACGTCCTGTATGCCCAGGCAGCAGAGCACTATGAGGCCAAGGCGCTTGCCACCTTGATGTTCGCGATCGGCCAGGTCAACTTCTTCATCGCCGTGGCGCTCATCGCCAAGCCGGTGCCTGGCCGGTCGTTCAGCGACCCGTGGAAGTGAGACTGCCTGGGTAAGGCTCGAGGTTCGGATCCCGTGCGGGATCCGAACAGGCCAACCCGCAGACGCATTGAGCGCCAACCGGCGCGTCATGCGACTCGTCGGACAGGTCCCAGGTTTCCTTGCGGTCTGTGCCGGAAGGAAACCTGGGACCGGCCTATGTCCCGGGTCCCTGTCGTCGGGCAATTGAGAAGGGCGGGTCCGGTGTGGTGAGGTTGGTGGAGTGGCAGTCGTCGTGGGCGGTGGTCCACTTGATATCTGCAGCGGACCAGAGTCGGAAGGTCGGTGACAAGCCTGCAGTGACGAGTTCACCGCCGTGCAGCGGTGCTGATGCGCGAGTGGGTCGGTTCGCTATGTCAGGCCCTCGCCGTCCCGCTCGTCCAGGTCCTCCTTCCCTCGGAGGAGGGGGAGAGGCTGACGCTGACGGCCTGGAGGTAAACCGAGGGACCACCTCCCTATGCCGGCTCCCCGGCCTTGGCCTGCTGAGGGGTAAAGGGGGTTTGGGATGCGTGGTGGAGGAGGGCGGCGGGGGTGGTGCGGGAGCCGGGCATGGGCCAGTGGGGGTCTTTGCCGGTCAGGGCGGCGAAGAGGCGTTGCCAGGCTTTGTTGTCCGTGCCCAGGAGCTTGTCGGTCAGGGCGGCCAGTTCGTTTGTGGCGTCCTGGACGGCGGCCTGGAGGTCGGTGGGGAGTTCCTGGCGGACGGAGGCTTCGGCGAGGTAGTGGAGCATTCGGTTGGCCAGGGCGCCACCGTGGATGATCTCTTTGCCGCAGAGCAGACCCTGTTCGAGAAGGGCGTCGAGTACAGCGGCCCACTCTTTGCGCTGGAGCGACAGGTTCGGGATGTTCCCGATGGCCGCACGGGCCCAGCTGGGGCCGCGGTCGGTCAGGGTGCGGTCGATGAAGCAGGACCAGTACTCGAAGGCCGCCGGCGCGAGCTCGTCCGGGGCATCCGGCAACCGGGCGATGGTGCCCCATACCTCCGAGCGGAACGGCTCCTGTTCGTGGGCCCGGATCAGGACGTCCCAGTCGCGTGTGTAGGGGAGGTCCAGGACTTCCTTGTGCTCGTGTTCCCCACAGGTGCGGAGCTTGGCGACGAGGCGTTGCGTGCTCAGTTCCTTGTCGAGGCGGGCGGAGAGGACCGCGTCCGGGTCGGGAGCGGACAGCGCCTTCGTGGCGACCTTGGAGGCGCCCGCGCTGAGCAGGCCCCGGTCGATCAGCGAGCGCAGGTGGTCGGGGCCGCCGTGGCGCAGCGCGTTGCGCGCGGCCAGGAGGTGGTCCGGGAGCGGAACGCGCTTGCCCCATGAGGCGAGCGCGTGCTCCACGAGTTCGGGGTCGGCCGCTTCGACCAGCACGCGGTAGTGCTTCGCCGTCCGCTTGTCGAAGTGGACCCGTGCGAGCAGCCGTTCGCGGAGTTCCGGGGCGAGCGGGAGGAGGGCGTCCGGCCCGTCGGCGGTCCGGCCCTGAGGGCGGCGGGAGAGGATGAGCCGGCGGATCTCGACGGTCGGGCTGCTGCTGTGTATGTCCCCGTACAGCGCCGCGTTGATCGTGGGGTCGTCGACCGCCAGGAGCCGCAGGTGCAGGTCCCGGCGGCGGGAGCTTCGCGCCAGGACGAGCAGCGCGGCGCGGTCGTCGTGGGTGAACAGATGGTCCAGGAGGGCGTCGGGCAGGTAGGGGTAGTTGGTCGTACATGCCCGCTCGGTGAGGGTGAGCGTGGCCTGCGTGTCCAGCCGCGGCAGTACGGCTGCGAGAGCGCCGGTGCCCGCGTGGAGCAGAAGTCCGGCGCCTGCCGGGGTGAGCACCGTGGCGACGGCGTCCGCGCTGCCGTGCTCGAGCAGCTCGATGAAAGGCCGCTCGGCCCAGTCGGTGTCCATCGCGGCGAGCGCGCGCAGCCACCGCTCGGGGTCGGTGCCGAGCCGGTCGGCGACCAGCCGGCGCGCGGCACGCACAGCGGCAGCGGCGGGCACGTTACGTATGAACCAGTCCCTCGGCAGCGGAGACATCTCACGTGCGGGCGTCCGGGCGACCATCTCGCTGGGCGCGACGATCCCCTGCCGACAGGCCAGCAGCCCGGACTTCGCGGCCCGGGCGGTCGCCTTCTCGGCGAGGTGCCGGCGTGTGTCGGGTGAGGCGTGCCGGTCGCACGCCTCCACGAGCCAGTCGGGATGGGAGAGTCCGGGGACGTCGTTCGTGTGTGTAGCGGTGAGGACGTCGAGGACTGAGGGGTCGGTGGGCAGCGGCGCGCCCGCGACAAGCGTGCGGAGCAGGTGCGCCGAGGCGAGGGCCGCGGCCGGGTCCAGGATTCCTTTGCGCTCCCGCTGTTCGGCGTAGGTGGGTGCGGGTGCGGGGGTGTCGACCGGAGCCGGGGCGTCGGTGGCCTGGGCGTTCGCGTCGAGGCGTGCCAGCTCTTCGGCGTCGGGCCGGGGGCCTGCCACGTTCGCGGCCGTGGTGATCAGTTCGGCGAGTGAGCCGGCGAAGGCCGTGACCAGGTTGAGCGCGATGACCCACGCTTCCGGGTGGCCGGCCAGGTGCTTGCGTACGAGGTCGACGGCGTGCCGGTGGGCCCGGACGCCGACATGGCCGAGGTAGGTGAGGGACGCCGCGGCCGGCTGAGCGGTGTCGACGAGCTGCTCGGGTCCGAGGAGGCCTTGCTCGACGGTTTCGGCGAACCAGCCGTGCAGGTTGGCGTCGTACGGCGTGGCACGCAGATGATCGATCGGCTCGGAGTCGAGGCCGCTCGCGCGGGCGGTGAGGGCCTGGCGGATCGCCTCGTCGACGTCCTCGTGGCGCAGGAGCTCCTCGATGGGCTCGGGCTCGAAGGTGTGCTCGTGGTGGGCGGCGATCAGGCGCGGAAAGTCGTACACGTAGGGCTCGTGCACGATCTCCCGCATCAGTCGGCGGGTGGCGTTGCGGCCGCGCGGGGTGGCGAAGACCCGGGGCAGCGCGTCGGGATCATCGTAGGGCTCGAGCCCTTCCCGGAACTGGTCCAGGCCGTCGGGGTGCTCCAGCGCGGCGGCCGCCTTGGTGGTGATCGAGGAGGGGTGTGCGACGGGGACCAGAGCGAGGAGCCGGCGCACGGCGTCCGGGCCGCCGCGTTCCCACACCCGGACCACGGAGAAGTGGCGCGCGCTGTCGCTCGCCCACCATTGCCCGGAGCCCCAGGAATGCAGGACCAGTTCGGGGTCGCCGCTCGTGATCAGCGGGCTGCGACGAAACCGGTCCTCGGTGGTGAGGAGTTCGGCGCGCAGCCCGGCGTCGAGGGGGACGAGCTCGGTGCGGCCCGGGGTGCGGGGGACGCCTGAGGCGATTGCGCGGCGCAGGGAGAGGGTGGCCCTCTGGTTGCGGTACACGGCGGCGTTGACCGTCGGTTCGTCGCAGTCGGTCAGCCGGCGCAGATCGCGTATGCCGAGGGTGATGTTGCCGCCGATGGCCGCCCGCACACGGGGGTCGGATGCCGCGAGCGCGGTGTGGAGGGCGTGCGCCGGCAGCGGGCCCTTGCCGAGCAGGGTGTGCAGCAGCTCGTCGGGCAGGTGGGGGAGCATCCCGCGCAGATCGTCGGGTTCGGCGGCGTACAGCAGGAACCGGTACGGCTTGGTCAGGGCGGGAGGCGTGACCGAGGGCGCGGGCTCGGGGACCGTGCCCTCGGCGATGCCGCCCAAAAGGTCGGCGAGGGTGCCTTTGTGCCGGGACAGCGAGGTGCGCAGAGTGGCCCAGCGCCGCGGATCGGCGCCGAGTTGGCGGTGGAGGAGGGTGCGCAGGGGTGCGGTGGGACCGAGTTCGCGCAGAGCCCGGGCCGCTGTGCGTGCGGGGGCGACGGTGTCGAGGACCAGTGCGCTGAGGTCTGAGTGATCGCCGGACGGGCCCAGGCCGGCGGCGATCCGCAGGAGCTCGGGGTGGCCGGGCGTGCGGGCGGCAACGCGCAGCAGGGCCGGACAGGAAGGTGCGGCCTCGGCGACGACCGCGGGGTGGGTGCCATACAGACGGGCGAGCAGCTGCCCGGGACAGCCGGGGTGGGCGGCGAGGATGCGTATCACCGGCTCCGGCAGCGGCGCGGACTGATGAGCCGTCACGATGGCGTCCCAGTCGACGGTACGGCGCCACAACGGTTCGGCTTCGCCCGCGCGGAGTCCATCCACCATGCCCTCGGGTCCCTCGGCCCTGGCCACCGCGGCGCGCAGCCGGACACCGCCGGTCTCGCCCTGGGGGTCGAGCGCGCTGCGTGCGATGTCGGCAACCGCGGGGTGCAGGGGGACCGGGCCGGTCGCAGGGTCGAGCAGCGCGCGCAGCCGGTCGGGATGCGAGAGCAACCCGAGCACGGCACGCAGCTGCTCGGCTGTGGTCAGCGCGCGGCCGCAGGTGCGCAGGGCGTGCTCGACCAGCTCGGGTGCTTCGCTCACCACGGCCGCACCCACGAAGTGGGGCAGGGCCGGCGCTTCCTGGGTGGTCGCGCGGATACGGGTCAGCAGCGAGGCGAGGGCGGCGGGCTCGGGGTGCCGCCCGGGGGAGAGAATGAGACGGCGCATCCAGGGGCGGGCCTCGGCATGCTCGTACACACGCTGATCGACGACCGGGTCGGGGCGTTCGAGCAGCGCGACCAGGTCGTCGACGGTGAGATCCTCGGCCCGGGCCAGGGCTCGCCGTACGCGCGGGTCAGGGTCGCCGGCCGCCTTCGCGCGGGCCTGTGCGCTGAGGGGCACCCAGGTGAGGTAACGGGGCTCCTCTTCGCCCAGCCGACGGCGTATCCGCCCGGCGTCGCCGGGGGCGGCCCCGGCGAGCAGCAGCGCGAGCAGTTGGGCGCCCTTCCGGTCGTAGCGGGTCGCTGAGCCTGATGTCACCGATCGTGTCCCTTTACGTCTGTCGTGTGTCGTCTTCGCATGGTGGTCCGACGGGAACACCCCATCACACCCGGCGTAAACCTCCTTCAGAGGGTTCGCAGGGCCCCGAAATTCCCTCATTCTCAACGGAGTTGAACGCCGCTCGCCCGATGCTGAGGCCAGTGGGCGGGGAGGGCTGCGGGTGCCGAGGGATACGCTTCCTGGTATGTCCCAGCAGATGCCCGTGACGCGATCGTCCCTCCGTAAGGCGCACGCCATGTCGCTTCCGCGCCCCATGCCGAACGTCCCCGATCGTGTGTGGTCCGAGAGCGAGTGGCAGCGAATCCGGCTCGGATACCGCGCCGGGAGCATGGACGAGAAGTGGAACATCTACGCGGAGGACGACCGCCTCTTCCTGCACCGCAGCTGGACCGGATTCCTCGCGTACGAGGCCGCGTTCACGAAGGTGGACGGCGGCGGGCGGCGCATCACGTCCGCGCTCGTGGAGTCGGACCCGGAGCGCTACCGCAGCGCCTCGGCGGACTATGACTGCCTCACGCTCGAGCTGGTGATATCGACCATCCTTCTCGACGAGCGCGCGGAGGATCTCCGCACGCGCATGGCCGCCGCCCTGCGCGCCGACACGGGCTCGACGGCCGCAGCAGTGGCGCAGCACAGCGTCCTGGGCGTACGAACACCACAGACCACGACGCGGCCCCACCGCCCTTAGGTGTGTGGTCCCGGCACCTTGGTGACAGGTGACAGGTGACAGGTGACAGGCGACAGGCGACAGGCGACATGCCTTGCACTCGCGTGGAGAGGATCAGCCCCGTCCGCTCCCAGAGCGCGTCGAGGGCGGTGCCACCAATACCGCGGCCTTCACCTACCCCGTGACGGGTACCGGCAGCGTGCCCGGGCCCTGCCTGAATGGCTTTCCCATGCTCTGTGCACGTGGCCGCCCAGATCTTGAGTGGAGAAGAATCCCTGCAGGTGGCTGGCGGTTGCTGTGCCCGTCGTCGTGCTGGCGTCGTTGACGGTTGGGCTCCGGAACCTTCTGCTTCTGCTGCTGCGTCGGCCGGATGTGTCCCCGTCGCGCACCCGGACAAGGATCCGGGCATAGCTGCGCGGACTCGTCCAGGACCGACCGAGGGCTGGGTGTATTCCGGCAACGTCACTGTCCCCGGCTCGAAGGAGCTCGCGACCTGCTGGTGAGCGGGTCGTGCGTTGTCGCCTCGCCACGTGAGGTGCTGCTGCCGTTGCAGTCCGGGGCCCGCGAGCTGCTGGTGTCCGCGATGGCTCGACGGCCCTCACGGCCTGATGGAGGCCGAGCCCCCTGGGCCGTGCCCCGTGCCCGCACGAAGCGGTCCGCCGGGCTGCCGCAGGTATCTCGGCGTGGACAGGCGACACAAGGTGCTGATCTGAATCGGCCTGCTGTGGGCCGGTTGGTGCAGCCTCGCCTGGGAGGCGGGGTTCGTGGAAGGTGCCGTCGCGGGGCATGGCGAACAGCACGCTGATGCGGTGGCGGGCCAGGCGGAGGAGAGCCTGGGGCAGGTCTTCCCCGGGTCCGGCATGTGTCGCAGGGTGTGGGAGCGGGGTCGCGCAGGGCGGCGAAGGCTGAGAGGAACATGGCCCGTGTGCGTTGCTGATTTCCGCCTTGAGGTGCCTGTGCCTGTGCGCCGTGGATCGGATTCCCGAAGACTTCGTGGCCGGGCGGGTCCGGCGCAGGACGGCCGGGGGAGTTTTTGTCCTGCCCCAGCCAGGCCTGCCTGGAGGCCCTCGACCTCACCGAGCCGGCCTTCCCGCTCGGCTTCGGCAGTGCGAGGGCACGGCGCATCTGCTGCGGGATCATCCGATCCATCGTGAAACACGATGGATCGGATGACAAACATGTGTTGGACTGATGGATGCCTGCTCGACGATGCTGAAGTCAACGGCAGGCCACGGCAGTCAGCGACCACCACCACCACCCCGGACGGGCGAGGTCCAGACCGCCGGCCCGTCGTACGACCACCGACGCCCCGACCCGTGGAGACACCGTGCACGTGATCGCCTTCGACCACCTCGTCCTGAACGTCGCCGACATCGAGCGCTCACTCGCCTTCTACACCGGCCCACTGGGGCTCGAACCGGTGCGGGTGCAGGAGTGGCGAGCCGGCAGCGTCTCCTTCCCGTCCGTGCGGGTGAGCCCCACCACCATCATCGACCTCGTCGAGGCGCCCGGCGGGCAGGTGGAGGGCTCCAACGTCGACCACATCTGCCTGGTGGTCGAGCCGCTGGACTGGCAGCAGGTCATCGATTCGGGCGTCTTCACCGTGCTGGACGGTCCCGGCGAGCGCTTCGGCGCCCGCGGCATGGCGGTCTCCCTCTATGTGCAGGACCCGGACGGCAACACCGTGGAACTGCGCTGGTACCCGCAAGGACGCGAGTAATGGCCAAACCTGTGGGGTGGTGGTGTCAGCCAGCCGTCGCCAGGTTTCTGGTCCTGGCCTGCGAGTAGATGGCGAAGGCGGTGGATTTCGGCGACCAGGCGGGGGATGTCCTGGCGGGCACTGGCGGTGAAGTGGGCGTTTTCGTCCCATCGTTCGTCCGCCACGTCGACGCAGCGCGGCTGCTGGACGAGCGTGGCGCCACCATCGTGCGGTGGTCGAAGCCTGGCCGGCGCTCCCCGTCCCCGGTGTCGGGGACCGTGCTGATGGCGACAAGGCTCATCGCGTGGCCGTCGTCGAGCCGGCGCACGTGCCAGGGCCGGGAGCCGCAGCCTGGGCGCGCTCCTCGGTCTCGGCCAGTTCTTCGTCGGTCAGCGGATGGGGGTGTTCATCAGGCTGCCAGTCTCTCGCGTTCGACAAGGTGGCCGCGTCCGAAGCAGGGTCCGGCGCGGACAGGAGCCAGGAGGCAGGCGCGTTCAACGACCGCCACTGTCGCCGAGCGCACCCGGTCGCCCTCACACACGGCACGCAGGCCAAGCGGTGCTGACCGGCCGGCGCGCGGATGCCTCGGCGCAGGGGTTCATGACAACCCGTCATCCCCGTCATCCCTGTCATCCTCGTCATCCCCGGCACGTGCTCGGTAGCGTGACTGCCGTGATGGTGGGAACCGAAGAAACCCGGCTGGTCGTACTGCGCGGAAACAGTGCCTCGGGCAAGTCGTCCGTCGCGGCGGGCCTGCGCGAGAGGTTCGGCCGCGGCCTGGCCCTGGTCGGCCAGGACAACCTCCGCCGCATCGTGCTCCGCGAACGGGACCGGCCCGGCGCCGCGAACATCGGCCTGGTCGACCTGACAGCCCGCTACGCCCTGGACGCCGGCTATCACGTCGTGGTCGAGGGCATCCTTGACGCCGGCCGCTACGGCGACATGCTCGCCCGGCTGCGTGCCGACCACCGTGGCCCGACCCACGGCTACTACCTGGACGTGCCGTTCGGCGAAACCCTCGCCCGGCATGCCACCAAGCCGATCGCCGATGACGTCAACGAAAGGCAACTGCGCGACTGGTACCGGCCGCGTGATCTGCTGCCCGACGGCATCGAGACCGTCATCGGCGCTGACAGCGCCCTGCACGAGACCATCGACCGCATCATGCTCGACACCGGCCTGGCCCGCCTGCCCGCACTGGAGCGCTGACCGGAGCACCGCTTGGACAGAGCTCAGCCGGCTCCCCGCCGGCACCGGTGTTCGCCGGCGGCACGAGACCCAGGGATCTGCCCTGTGACGTGCTGGGTCTCGTAGCGTTTCGGGCCTGAGGCCAGTTGATGCCAAGCCTGGCGCGCTGAGCACGTTGTGGTGGGTGAGTTTGTGGCGGCGGGCGGGTTTGGTGTTGGAGATCCCTACGCCGAGCGTGACGTCGGTGCCGTTGTCCAGGCGCTCTACGCGCCCCCTTGGTACCGGCCGGCCGGCGCCTTCTCGTTGTGCCGGCTGGGCGAGGCTGCGATGCCCCTGGAAGGCACTGCCCGCTGTGTGAAGGACCGAGCCGTATTTCGTCGGCATCCGCATCCCACGGCCACCTGACCTGACCCGTCCCGACTGGTCCGGACCCGTCCCGACCCGTCCCCACCGGTCCCCACCGGTCCCCACCGGTCCCCACCGGTCCCCACCGGTCCCCACCGGTCCGGGCGCGCCACAGGCCCGCTGGGATCAGGCGACGGTGGGCGACGATTCAGGTGGTCCAGAGGGGCAACGGATCGCGGTTGTTCCTCGAACTTGCCGGAGAGACAAGGTCACCA
This sequence comes from Streptomyces chattanoogensis, assembly GCF_001294335.1. GTDB lineage: Bacteria > Actinomycetota > Actinomycetes > Streptomycetales > Streptomycetaceae > Streptomyces > Streptomyces chattanoogensis. The sequence goes on along the minus strand of NZ_LGKG01000002.1, from coordinate 34,105 downwards.
GATGTCCGGGGTCGGTATCGCCTTGTTGAAGTCGCCGGCGCGGAGTGCCTGGGTTGGTATCGACCAGTGCATCCAACCGCCGTCGCCGCCGAGGTGCCACTCGTACCGGCTGGAGAGCTGGAGCAGGTGGTGGTAATGGTTCGAATCCTCACCGTTCGACATCACCGACGAGCTTCCCGTGGGGAAGACCGGTCGGCCGAAGGCCATGTCCTGGCAGACGAGCAGGCCGGGGGGCGACAACTCGGTGTGCAGCGCGTCCTTGAACGCTTCCATGGCTTCATAGTCGCTGCCCCCGTATCCCAGGTGGAGTGTGTCCCAGGCGTGATCCCAGGTGTCGGGGAAGGCGAAGCCGGGCTCCGCTGCCCAGGCGACGGGTGCGAAGACGCTGGATCGAGCGGGTGGGCCCGTTTCGACCGCGTGCGTGGAACGGGCTGCGATGACCCTCCCCACCTCCGGGGCCTCCACGCCGAAGCCCCGCGCCACCTCCCAGGCGGCCGGGTCGCTCTGCTCGGATTCTGTGTCGAGGTGGAAGAAGTTGAGTAGTCCGGTTCCGGGTGGCAGGAGGCCGCCGAGCCAGGGGGCCAGGGCGTCGGTGTCGAGGACAGCGAGCAGGCTGAGGGGGAGGCCCTCGCACGTCGGTCATGGAGTACCGGGCTCCAGCATGGCTCTGCCCCCGAAGCGGCTGTGTCCGGCGGCCTGGCCGGGGGCCGCGTCGGTGAGCGCGAAGCCGGGTCGGGCCAGCCCCACGGGGCGGTCGGCGAGGCCGGTGCCGAGATGTTTGGCGCAGAAGTCGCGCAGAGCTGCCAGAGTGGTCTTCTGATGCATATCCGGCAGTCAAACACGCACCTCAGACAACGGATCGGCGGAACGCCGCGCTTCCGGCCTCAGCCGTTCACCGCAGCCCGACCTCAACCAGCGCGGTCACCGGCACTCCCTTGACGATGTCGAAATCGTCAGGGAGTCGTGACGACGAGACATCACCCTCGCACGGTGTGCCGGTCAGCGCCGGCCGGCGCCGGCCGGCGCTGACGGCGACGTCTTCGCCGTCTGCAGTGCGGAGGGTGACGATGCCGTGCGCGGCGGAGAACTGGCCGATGACGATGCCGGTGGCTCACCGTCGGGTGTGACCTGACACGGATGCCGGCCGCCCCAGTCGCCCGGGTGGACGGCCTTGCCGCTCGCCGTCTCGCCCAGAGCAGCTCCGTAGCGCACCGGCGCAAGGGACGCTGAGGAAGGGGCCCTTCATGGCGCTCCGGCGCCGGCTGCACCGGACCCCGCCCATTCGAGTCCGAGGCCGGCGAGTGCCCGCAGCCGGTCGTCTGTGAGTTCGGCGCGCCTCGACTTCGTGTGGGACAGGAACACTCCCAGCTTCACGGTGTGTTCTTGGCTGTCGATGAAAATCTCTGGCGGTAGCGGTTCCGGCGGCGGCCAGAACGAGCACGGCACCGGCTGCAACACAGCGCAGCGCGGCCCTTCTTCGTGCGGCTTGCATGATCCCCCCCCGGACAGGAATGAATGTTCGATCCGATGTGATCACGCTCAACACGCCCAGCACAGAAGCCGATTCACCGATCGGCGCGCCCTACAGCTGTGCGGTCCCACAACGAGAAAAGCCCCCAACGGCATAGACACCGAGGGAGCTTTGCCCGCTCGCAGGGTGCCGGCCGGACGCGAGGGCAGGAGCGCCCGCGCGCCCTGCAGCTGGTGGCTGGTGGCTGGTGGCCGGTGCGGCACTACCCGCAAACGGGCGGACCCGTCAGCCGAGTTCAGGGCGCAGGCACAACCCTTCAACGGCCAGCCCGGGCCCAGACCCTGGGCCTCGGAGAACCACGGCCACGCCCGGACACGCCGGAACATGACCGCCCTTGGCGACAGCACCTACACCCACACCGATCCCGTCATCCCGCACCGCACCCGCCCTTCAGCTGCTCACCACACGCCCGGCAGACCCCGCCGCTCACGAAGCCATCCAGCACCACGAAGCCATCCAGCACCACGAAGCCATCCAGCGTCACGAAGCCATCCAGCACCACGAAGCCATCCAGCACGACGCTGCCCGTCACCACCAGCCCCCCCCGGCGCCATCACCGCCGTCGGCACGAACGGGGAAGCCGGCCGCACCGAACGCCTGCGGGACGCTGCCGCACACCGCCCAGCAGCCCACACCCGTCAACGAGAGCCTGCACAAGCCAACCGAACGCTGCCACCGACGGCAACGGCACCACCCCCTCTCCCTGACGCCCAGCCACCACCCGCCCGGTGCACACCCGCAGCCACCCCAGCACCCCACCAAAGCGCGCCCGCCTGGCCTCCCACACCCCCAGAGCGGCCACCACCCGCTCACCCGCTCACCCGCTCACCCGCTCACCCGCTCACCCGCTCACCCGCTCACCCACACGCCCCAGGACACACCGGGCCGGGCAGCCCGGCGGCCCACCAGCCCCCACCCCACCCGCCGCCAGCGGGCCCGCATTCGCTTCCCTCCACATAGCCCACGAGCTGGCCAGCCAACCTCCGCCGTCCTTTGCGACCATCTCTCCAGCGAAGGGCGCTCCTTGTGAAGGGCGCTTCCTGGCGGCACACACCCGAGTCTTCGTCCGCCACCAACTCAGCACAAGCAGACGGCCATCACCAGCCCGAGAAGCGGAACACGCCCCAGAGCACGACACTCACTCAAGAATCCAGATACTCAGCTGACGGGTGGGCCAATTCAGGGTGCTCCACCACATACCGATCACCATGAATCGCCAGCATCGCCCAGTGCCACGCCTCATCATGAAACAAGAGCCCACGGAACGGGGCGTCGTCAGGCTCGTACGGGTACCGCTCCAAGGCAGCTTCCCACGCCCGCGTCGGCGTGAGCCCACCATGGTGCTGCATCACCCACGCATAGCCCCGCCGCTCGGACTGCAGACAGCCGAGGTAGTCCACCTCACTCCACTCCACGGCCCCACCACCAAATCCCCGCCCCGGACATGCCCTCTTCCCACTCTGTGTCATTATGCGGACGCGCCCCAGGGGAGCGGGCCGCGGTCTACTGGTTGCCAGGGGGTTGGGAATGGGTGCGGGTACGGAACCGGACGGCTCGTCCAGATCCGACGAGGAGTGGGAGCGGTTTCTGCGCGAGTCGGTAGCCGGCGCCGCCGACGCACCCAAAGAACCATCAGCCCGGGCCCGCGCCGTGGCAAAGCGGCTGCGCGCCGAGCCCGACCGCGGCCCGCAGGGCTGGCGCAGCTACACACCCCCGCAGCCCAAGCGGCGCACGGGTTGGTACGCGGCCGGGCTGCTGGCCTCGCTCGTGCTGCTGGTGATAGCGCTCGCGCCGGGACGGATAGTAGACCTGTTCGCCGGCACTGACTCCCCACCGCTGCCGGCCGAGACCACCCGCCCGACCCAGGCTCCCCCCGTGGAAGCAGCCCAACGCCCCACCATGGACGAGCCGTTCCGCGGCTCACCGGCGGCCAACTGGGCGAACGGAGCAGCCGGAATCACCGTGCCGAAGGCCGACGCGGTCGGCTGGATGAGCGCCGCCGAGGTCGAGCGAGCCCTCGCCCGCAGCCGCGACTTCCTCGCCGCATCCGCCCTGGACCGCCAGGTGCTGCGCGGCCAGCGCCCCGACAAGGCGATCGCACTGATCAACCCACACCAAAAGGACGTCCAAAACCTTCTCAAAACCGCTTTCCGAACCCCGAGCGAGAAAAACGACCCCCTCCTCCTCTTCAGCCGCTTCCAGCCCTCCCGCACCCACCTGGTCGGCGACATCGTGAAAACCCGCGGCCGGCTCACCTACCGGGAGGGCAAGCGCGGCGCGCTCCAGGTGACCGCCGACGTCACCTTCGTCTACCCGGTCACCCGCGCGGACGAGGGCGGCGACGAGATCGTGCGCACGATCGTCCGGCGCGAGCTGGTCCTGAGCTGGGACGACCCTGACAAGGTGATCACCGAGCCCGGCACGTTCTCGATCGTCTCGTACAAGTACGACATGACCAACGGCGGCTGCGGCACCCCAACGGGCTACTTCACCCCTCCCTTCGGCACGGACCGCCAGACGGACGAGACCGGCACGCAGATCGACCCCTACGACCGCAGCACGCCGGTCGGACGCGGCGAGCCCTCCGGGGACGAGTGCAGGAGGGCGACACGGTCCTAGCGGCAACTACTCGCCCAGAGCGCCCTTCGCCCGCAAGGCATGGGCCGACCTGTAGCACCCCGACGAAGGCGCCGTCCGCTTCGACCACGACCATTACCTCAAGATCTGGTCCCTCACGAACCCCAAGATCAACACTGACTTCCTGCTCCTGGACGAAGCCCAGGACGCCAACCCCGTCCTCGAGGGGATCTTCAACAACCAGCGCAGCCATGCGCAGCTGGTCATGTGAGAAGGAACTGACCGTGATCGGGCGGGGTGTGGTGCCGGAACTGCTGGTGATCCGCCGGGAGGGCCCCGGTCGTCTGCGTCGGCACGCGCTGCACGCGCTCGCCGTACTGGGTGCCGGCGACGAGCTGACATGCCATGACCGCGCAGCACTGGAGCGGCTGGTGCGGATCAGACTGCTTGACGACCGGCCGTGGGACGAGCACTGTCCGTTCGCGTGGATCGCGGTCCCGGCCGCGACGTGCGAGGGAGTCTTCGCTGCACTGGATCTGCATGATCGGATCCCGGCGACGATGGCGATGGGAATGTCCGGCGTTCAGCACGACCGTGCCGATCTGACCGGCCCTGACGGGGAGGGGCTGACCGCGTACCGGGCCTTCATCACACCGGAGTTCTCCGGCTGGCGGATGGTGTTCGGCACGCCGGTGTGGGACTGCGTCAGCAACGGGCTGCTGGAGCGGGTCAGCGAGCACTGCGGACAGGCCCACTACTACTCCCGCGACAGCTACGACGACGCGCATGCCTGGGCGATAGCCGAAGGCGGCCGGGTGCTCCGTTCGTACGGTACCTACCTTGAGCCGCAGTGGACGGGGGAGCCGTTGCCGTGGGAGGAGCCGCAGACGGACGATCCGCTGTGGGAGCCGGGGATGTACGAGCCGAACGCCTTGTGTGAGTGGAGTGCGAACGGCGTCGCCGATCGGCTCACGGTCGACCCGGAGCAGATCGACGAGGGCACCCTCATGACCAGTCACGGCTGGCTGGCGGTGACAGTGCCCGGGGTCGGTCACGAAGCGTTCCCTGGGGCGTTGTCGGTCTGACGCAGGAAGACGGCACCGACGGCCATCCGGTGACCTCATCGGGAGGTGTCTCTACGCTCACCCAGCGGGACCTCACAGTCGCGTAGGTTGCACAGCTGCGGCAGAGCGTCCCATTGCGGTCGCCGTGGGGGAGGCGAGCGGGGTCACCGACGGCGGTTACCTGCTCGGCAGGACCCTGGACGTTACATGGCAAGCTGACGTCCTCTTGAGCTGACGAGGGCCGCTGCCCTCATGGGGCGGCGGGCTGCCTCTGCTCAGCTGGCCAAAGTGCCTTGGTGGAAGTACATGCGCCAACCCGTCTCCGTCAGACGCCATAGGGAGCTTCGCCATGCTCGGCGTCCGCTGTTGTCAGCGAAGTACGTCAGGTGAACGACACCCGGAGCAAGCACGGCCCCTGACATCTCACTGACCTTGACAGGCGACTCCGGATCCACAGAGTTGGCACTCGTCACGGCGAGGATCGATGCCGCGTCCCACCGGCGGCCAGAGGCCCCGAACTCGATGAACGCTGGGTCCAGAAGCTCCGAGACAAGTACTGGCGAAGCACGCACGTCAGGGTCGAGAAGCCTCAGCTCTGCATCAATGGCCGCTTCAACAGCTTGCTCACTCTCGTCTGCCATGCTCGAACCCTACGGCCACGTGCCGTCGATTCTCATCGACATATTCGGCTGGCTTGATCACCAACTGCCGTCCGAACCCATGCACAGGTGCTGTCACTGGACGTCGACGGAGCCAGTCATGGTGACAGCTGGCTAAGGGGTGACTAGCCGCAGTTCACCGTTGTGCTGGAGGACGTCCGGTCGTCGGGGCCGGCCCGGAGTGAGTGCGGACGGACAAGGCAAACGCCATACGCCTCCTATGCCAACCGCGCCTACCTGCCAGGGCACGGGACGAGGGCGACGATCCTCGAGAAGGTCAACTGACTTGCGTAGCTTCCCCTGGCAGTGAGCCGACGAAGTTCGACCGGGACGACTACCGCGAGCGCCACGCGGTGGAGTGCGCAATTCCCTGGCTCAAGCACAACCGGGCGGTCGCGGTGTCAAGCGTTTGTTGTGAACACCGTGTCCAGCTCACGTACCCCCACCACCTGGGCATGACGCGAGCGCAGCTCGGCTGCGATCCGACGGATGGCCGGCCGGTCGCGGACTTCTGCGGGGCAGACTCGTACGGCGGACAGCAGCTCGGTGGCTGCCTGCTCGGGCTTGCGCAGCTGCCAGCAGGCCCGTGCCAGATCGGTGTGCATGCGGCCTTTGCGTTCGGGGGTCTTGAACTGCCCGGCATGCAGGCCCCGGCCGGCTTCAAGGGCAGATCCTGCATCCCCCAGTGCCCAGTGCACAGTCAAACGCCGCCCGTCCACACCGGCAACGATCTGGGTGAAGCGCAACTGAACTCGCGTCCCGTCCCGCGCTTACGGCCGAATCTCGGACGGAAGCTTCGCCCTCTATGACTGTGTCCCGTGAAATCCGGTAATCCCGGGGAATGGTGAAGGGATAACTGTTCCTTTGGTGAGGGATAACTGTTCCTTTGATGTAGGGCTGGGTCCGCTGTCCTCATTCTTTCGACCGAAAACGGGAGGGCCGGGCGGGCTGCTCTCCCTGTATTGCGGCGCCCCATGTGACCGACTTAGTCGAAATGGATAGTTTTTTCGCGTTCCGCCAGTCCCGGGCGGTTCTTCTCGTAGAAACATACGAAAACTTCTTCGAGAAACGGTGCTTGACATGCATGTTTCTACTAGACGAAGATCAACGCGGCGCCGGAAGCCGACCAAGGGGAAGGATCTGGTCGCGTCCTTGGCATGTGATGCCGGGCCGCCATGATGCGCCTCAGAGGGTTTTTGAATTCAACTTCAGGCAATTGCCTCGACGGCCCGTCGGCGCAACGCGATTGCCTTTGTGAGGGGTCGTCTCCGCCAATTCACGGCGGTGTCGCTATGAGGGGACCATGCAAGAGGAAAGACAGTCGCCGGACGACGAACCGGCAACGAAGGTTTCCTGGTGGCGGATTGGCTTCATCTGCTCGGTGCTGCTGCTGGAGGGGATGAGTTCCTCCAGTATCAATGTGCAGATCGCCGCCCTGCGGAGCAGTCTCGAGCTGTCTCCCGCACAACTCCAGTTGACCGCCAGCGCTTTTCTCATCGCCTACGCGGGGCTGTTGCCGGCGGCCGGGCGGCTCGTCGACGCATGGCGCCGGCGCGCGATGTTCCTGATCGGCGTCGGGGTCTTCGGTCTGGGGTCCGCCTTGTGCGCCGCTGCACCCTCCGGCTGGTGGCTGGTGTGCGGCCGCTTCGTACAGGGCGCGGGGGCGGCCTTCAGCGCCCCCGCCGCCATTGCCTTGATCACGGCCAGTCTGCCGCCCGGCCGACTGCGCAACAAGGCGTTGGCCTTGTACGGGGCGATGGGAGCCGCGGGGTTCACACTCGGGCTCGTCGTGCCCGGATTCCTCGTGGCCCAACTGGGCTGGCGGGCCAGCTTCCTGGTCTATCTCCCTCTGGTCGCCGCCGTGCTGGTGGTGACGCGTACCCTCAGCTCCGCTCCCGGCACCGGCGCTCGCGTCGACGCCCTGGCGGCGGTCGCGCTCACCGCGGCGGTGATCCTCTCGGTCGTCGCCATCGGCGGCATCGGCGATGCGTCCCCCTGGATGGTCGCCGGGCAGCTCGCCGTCGCGGGCGTGTTCGCCGCAGTGCTGATCCACCGGGGCAGACGTCGCGGAACGCGGATGTTCCCCGCGGGGGTGCTGCGGTCGGCCCGGGTGCTCGCCGCATGCGCCGCGCTGGCGGGGGTGTTCGCGGCGATCGTCGCCTCGATGTACCTGACCGGACTCGAACTGGCTCTGAGCCGCCATTACGACGAGTTCGCCGTGGGACTGGCCCTCGCACCGCAGAGCATCAGCAACGCGTCGGTCGGTGTCTGGGGTGGCCGTCTGGTCACCCGCTTCGGGCCCGGCCGGGTGCTCGCCGCCGGCATGGCCCTGGTGACCTGCGCGCTGGTCTATCTGGGTGCGGTCGGCTTCGAACTCCCCTACGCGCTCGGGCTGCTCCCGGCAACGGTGGCCATCGGCTGCGGAGTGGCGTTGTGCTATCCGGCTGCGTCGATCATGGCGATGGACGCCGTACGGCCACAGGAGCACGGCACGACGTCCGCCCTGCTGACCGTCTTCCAGAACGTCGGCGGCGCACTCGGCCTGGCGCTGGTCACCGCCTTCGGCGCGGTCCCGCTGCCCGGCAGCGGCCAAGGGCCCGCAACAGGCATGTACCTCTCGGCCGCCTGCGTCCTGGTGGCCGGCATCGCGGCACTGGCTTTCCTGCCACGTGACTCACAAGGGACACGGGGCACTCCCGGCTCGCACCCCGAGCCACCGCAGCACCTTCCGGAACATGACCACACGTCAAGAAAGATGAGTACCTCATGACTTCCACGCACTCCGAGCAGCCCCAGCTGGTGATGTTCACCGGTGGCCGGGACAGCACCCTCGCCGCTTCCGTGCTGATGCTCCAGGGCATACCCGTCCACCTGTTCAGCGGTAACAGCGGCTGTTCGCTGCACCGGGAGATCCTCGCCCTGCGCGTCGCCGAACTCCGTGAGCGGTTCGGTGACCTGGTTGTCACCCACGTGGTGCAGGACACCAGCGGTGCGTTCCGCAGCATCGCGATCGAGAACCTGGAGCAGGACATCTTGGCCCACCGCAAGAACCTCGTGCTGCTGGGCGAGAAGATCGCCATCCACGCCCACGTGATCGACTACTGCCACCGTCAAGGCATCACCGTGGTGAACGACGGAATCGCCGCCTACCAGCAGGAGTTCCCCGAGCAGCGCCTCGTCGCGAAGGAGTACTTCGTGGACTTCCTGGCCGAGTACGGCCTGGACTACCACAGCCCCATCTACGAGTTCGCCGTCTCGCAGGACGATGTGAAGTACCGGCTGCTCCAGCTCGGACTGTCGACGAAGTCGCTGGAAGGCGTCTCCATCTTCGGGGACAGCTTCTCCACCCCCTCCGACGAGACCATCCTCGCCTACCTCCGGGAGAAGGAGGCGCTGAGCCGGAACATCATCGACTTCCTCTCCGGGCGCGCCCTCGCCGCACCGAGCCACGGCTCCGCACCCGCCGACGAACTGGCGGCGGTCCCGGCGTGAGGACGATCCGGAAGGTCGCCGCGGTCATTGTCCGCGGCGGCCTCCTCCTTGTGGTCCGCAAGCACGGGTCGTCGGTGTTTCTCTCGCCCGGCGGCAAGCGCGAACCGGGGGAGACCTCCGAGCAGACGCTCGCCCGGGAGCTGGCCGAGGAAACCGGGCTGCGGACGCGTTCCTGGCGTCCCTTCGGGACGTTCAGCGACCGTTCGGCCCTGGACCCGTCTACCACGGTGGAGATCGAGGCTTTCCTCGTCGAGGCGGACGGAGTGGCCGAGCCCTCCGCCGAGATCGCGGAAGTGGCATGGATCGACGCGCGGTACGGCGAGGACGGCATCGAACTCGGCTCCGTCTTCGGCCGGTTCATCGTGCCGAAACTGCGCTCCGAGGGGCTGCTCCGGGACCCCGGGCAACGGAAGGGGCGCGGCGAGGCGGGCGGCGTCGACATGGTGGCGGCGGACCTGGACGGCACACTGGCCTTTGACAGCCTCGGTCCGGGGCCCGCCGTCGCCGCGGCACTCGCCGAACTGTCGGACCAGGACGGTGTGGAGTTGGTGTTCGCGACCTCCCGGGCTCCCCGGGGCGTCCGGCAGCTGCTCGGCCCACTCGCCGACCGGGCCACGCTGATCTGCTGCAACGGCGCCGTCACCGTGTCCGGCGGCACCGTGTCCCGTCGTGTCTGCCTGCCCTCCGACACGCTGCGCACCATGGTCGACGGTCTGCTCGCCGACGGGGCCGACTTCTATCTCGACCACGGCGACCGCTTCGTGGTGTGCGGCACCGGATTCCCGTGGATGGACTACCCCGACCGCGTACAGCTGGACCCGGCAGAGGTTCCGTTCCTGGAGCGCGTGTCCCTGGAGGGTGTGGTGAAGCTGACCGTGCACGCACCGGGTACGACCGACACCGTCGAAAAGCTGCGCGCGGCCACCGGGCCGGCGCTCGAACTGTGCGCGCATGCCGACGGGGTCGTGGACATCACTTGCGCGGGAGCCACCAAGGCTGCGGCCCTCGCCGCACTGACCGCCGTACCGACCGGCGAACGGGCCCGTACTGTGGCATCTCTCGGCAACGATCTCAACGATCAGGAGATGCTGGGCCGGGCCGATATCGCGGTGGTCGTGGGAGACGGTCTCCCCGGCCTCGAACGCGCCCGACATGTCCGACGGATCCGCGCGACGGACGGTGTGGTCGCCACGGTGCTGAGTGACCTGGCTTGCCGTACGTACGGGGAGCGGGGTGACGGCTGATGGGCACTCTGGACGCCGCCGCCCTCCACCCCGGACTGCAACCGCCCGGCCTCACCCGGCACTATTTCGCCGAGGCCGCGGCCCTGCGTACGTCGGTAGCGGACCGGCTGGTGCATCAACTCGGCCCGAAAGCAGGCAAGTTCACCCTCTACCTGCTCCACAACACCACGTCCGGACTGCTGGCCGTACTCGCCGCGGCGAGCGCGTCCGGCCATGCGGTGCGCACCTGCGGTCCGGACCACCAGCACTACCCGGCCTACGCGCAGATACTGCCCCGAGGCGGCGCGGACGCGGAATGGGAACTGCGCACGCATGTATCGCCACTCACCGGCACGGTCGACGACCTGGCGGGCAGCGCGATCCGCATCGTCGACGCGGCACAGTCCCTCGGCACCGCGCTCACCGCGGCGGCGCTCGCCCGCGGTGACGTCGTGCTCGCACCCCTGCACAAACACCTGGGCCTGGCCGTGGGGCTGGGGCTCGTGCTCGTACGCAACGACCGGCCGGAACTGGAACACCTCCACCGCGTGCTCCGTGTGGCCGAGTCCGGCGCCCAGTCACTGGATCTGCTGCGGACAGCCCAACGGGCGCTGCGCGAGGCGGAAGGGAGAATCTTCAACCGGGCCGTGATCGACCCGGATGACCGCCTGCGGACGTGGTGCGCGGAGCGCGGTATGCGCCTGCTGAACCATGGGCACGGCGTCCCCTTCGCATGCGTCACCCCTGTGGACGGCACTGCGGTCACCGACCGTCTGGCCTCCTCCGGATGGCGCCACTTCCGGCCCCGGAACATCGCACGTTTCGCTTTCCACCGGCCTGGTCTCGTCGACGACCCGCCGGCCGATCACACCCCGATGTTCCAGGAGGCGCTCACCCACGCATTGCGCGACGGTTAGCTGCCTTGCCGGTGGCTCCCGGCCGCACGGCCGGGAGCCACCGCACGGGTGACGGCAACCACCCGCCCGGCCGGCTACTGCCGGTAGCCGACGACCGTCATCATCCCGGACCGGGCGTGGTACGCGTTGTGGCAGTGGATCATCCACAACCCCGGGTTGTCGGCATCGAGGCCGACCTGGAGGGGCTGTCCCGGCAGGACGATCGCGGTCTCCTTGCGCGGCCCGCCGGTCGGGCTTGCCGGGCTTCGGACGGACCGCGCCGTCGGCCCGCAACTGCCGGGCCTGCAACAGCTTTCCGTTCAGTTCCTTGGGGCGTACGGACGGCTTTGGGCGCCGTGCCGCTGCCCGTGCGCAGGATCGCCATCGCCGTCTGCTTCTTGCCTTCGGCGAGGGCGGTGGGCGGGGAGGCGCCGTCTTTGGCGGTTACGAGGACGTCGTAGCGCTCGCCTATGCCCGGCAGCAGGGCGTCCGTCTTCGCCTGTTCGACGGGGCAGATGTCGGTGTGGGTGAGGTCATGGTGTGACCGCCGAGGGCGACGCGGAAGGTGGTGTCGCCGTCGGCGTGGAGGAAACGGATGCGGATGCGGTCTCCACGCTTGGCGCGGAAGGTCTGCGGATCCTTGGCCGTCCGCCCGTTGACCAGGTAGTACAGGTAGGCGACATCGCCCGCGTCGCCACCGAGCAGCTCGCTCGTCGTGCTCATCATCATCCGGGAGGGACCGGAAGGCTTGGGCTTGCTCATGCCGTGGCCGCCATGACCCGTGCCCATGCCCTCGTGGTCCATGCCTCCCATGCCCTTGGAGAGTTCGGCGAGTACCGAGTCCGGCGTGCTGCCGTCGACCCAGATGTCCAGGACCAGGACCCAGTCCTTGTTGTACCGCAGGGGCTCCTTGAGTGTGACTGAGCGCTGCAGTTGGCCCGTTGAGCGTCGTGGTCGGTCCGGCATGGCGGCGCGGCACTGCGCGAGGTCCCGTGCTCCTTCGCTCAGCCGGCCGGTGGGGGCTCTTCGCCGAAGATCCAGGCGCCCGTAAGGCCAGCCAGCCGTCCGGTCGTCGAAGAGGATGGCGCTGCGTTCCGGCCAGTGGGGGTTCGCGGCGGCGACTGGCGGCAGCGGAGCCCTGCCCACCCTCCCTCGGGCTCACTGAAACGACCTGCGTCGACGTTCCGGTAGATCGGGCTGCACCGACATCCCGTTAGCATGTACAGGACAGAAGGACCTTGGTGTGACCAGGGCAAAACCGGGGATACGGGGGACAGCCGGATGGCCGGAGGCGGTTATTCCGTTCAGCGGGGCGGCATGGACGCCCAGGCAAACAGCCTGGACATCGCGGCGGATGAGGTCGCCGACATCAAAGCGGAGATCCTTGACCCGTACTGCTCCAGCATGGAGGAGCTGGGCGGCCCCGACACCGGGCCGGCGTACCTCCGCTTCTCCGCCGCATGGCAGGCAGAGGCCGAGACCCTCAAAGGTGCTCTGGAGGAGACCGCTGACAAAATCCGCACCTCGAGCGCCAACTACCACTCCGCGGACGAGCACACCGTCGCCGGCCTCACGACGGCAGCCGCCGCAACTGCCGGGCCACCTTCGGTGAACACACTGACCGCCTCCCACACCGGTCCCACACCCTTCGGCTGAACCGCCCGCCCGCCGCCGGCTTATACCGGCCGGGTACGAGCACCGCAGCGCCATTGCGCGGCGACGACACCGAGTACCAGCCGTAAGGGCAGAAGGACAGCAGATATGGCCATGGAATCCACCACCGACCGCCGCGAGAAGCTGGAGAACTACCGGAAGGGCATCGCCTCCGCGAACGACAAGGACGCGTTGATATCCGAGATCAACAAGGCCCTCGGCGTCTCGGAGCCGGCCGGCTCCCCCCACATCATCGAGAGCCTGGGCAAGCGCTACAAGCGCCAGTCCGATGCGGCGGTGAAGGTCCGCGACCGCGTCAACAAGGTCGCCAAGCACGGACTGCCCGATGCCTGGGCCGGCTCCACCGGCGCCAAGGCCGGCGAGGTCGTGGCCGCGGCAGGTCGTGACGCAGACCAGATGGGAGAGGCGTTCTACGAGGTGGGGATCTGCTTGATGAGCTTCGCCGATCAGCTCAAGGACGCCAAGAAACGTGACAAGGACGGCCGGGACGAGCTGAACCACGCGCTCTACATTCTCGACGACGAGGACGGCACCTGGGACAACTGGTTCGACGACGAAGCCTCCGAGCAGGTGCTGCGAAAGGCCCAACGTGTCGCCAACGAGGGCATCATCAGCATGCTCCAGGGCGCCATCATGGCCGACGAGAGCGCGCGGCATGCCGCGCGGGAGATGAACAAGCACGCCTCCGAGGCCCGCGCCGGCCGAATGTCCACCAACGAGCTGTCCGACGCGGACAAACTGGCCCTGGCCGACACGGGTGCCGCCGGCGGTCCCCGCGAACTCAACGAGATTCTGAGCTCGACGGACCTGCAGCGCTCCGGTCAGAGGATGGAGCAGATGAACGCCAAGGACCGGGCCGAGTTCGAGAAGATGCTCGCCGATTCCAAGACCCCGCAGGAACGCGCCTATCTGACGAAGTCCCTGGCTGCCGGGTACGACATGGACGCGATCCAAGAGTTCCAGGGGAAGATCCACGGCAAGGACCCGCAGTGGCTCCAGGAGCACCTCACGCCCGTCGTCACGGGCAAGGAGAGCAGGGAGGACCTGGGAGTTGACGAGTCAGGCGCGAATCTCAACAGAGCCGACGTCGATTTCAAGGGCCAGAAGTGGATCCAGGGCGGAGACGGCCGGGAAGGAACCTGTGTGGCTTCGTCGACGGTGACCGCCCGCGCCATGGTCGATCCGATCTATGCCCTGGAGCTGACCGGGGGCAAGTCAGGGCAGGAATCGGACCCCGACGCTTTCCGCGAACGGCTGGTGGCCGAGCAGCACCGTGTTCACCAGGAGGGCCCCGGCGGGAAGAACTGGGGTGGCATGAGCATCGAGAACCAGGACAAGGTTGCCGATAAGGAGATCAGCCCCCATACAGGAACGGACTACGAACTCACGACGGTGAATAGCCCTGACGACCGTCGCGATGTGCTCACCGACATCGAGCAGTCCGTGGCTGATGGAAAGCCTGTCCCCATCGACGTCAACGGCAAGAGCGCGCACGCCTTGGTGATCGTCGGGCAGGAAGGCGACATGCTGCAGGTGTACAACCCCTGGGGCACCACCACTTGGGTCAGTGAAGACGACTTCATCAACGGCCATATGGGCAAGGCATCCACAGGCGCACTCCCGAATGTATACGCCGTCCACGTCCCCCGATAGGCAGATCGTGATCCGCAAGGCCGCATACCCGGTCGCCATACTCTGCGCGCTGCAACTGGCCGTCGGCTGCGGTGCGGCGCCGCAGTCTCCGCATACTGCGGCCCCCACTCCGTCCCGCACCTCGACCGTCTTCACCGGCGATCAGAGATCCATCACCGTGCGGGCGCAGGAGGACTTCTCCATCGGCGTGCCGTACAACGCGTCGACCGGAGATCACCGGAACCTCGCCAGTCCGAAACCGGACCCCAAGGTCGTGCGCAGCCGCGGCACGGACTACCAGGCGGACGATTCCGACATGGTGGGCAGCGGCGGAAAGCTGTATTTCAGGTTCCACGCCCAAGGGCCCGGCACAACCAGGATCGTGCTGTACCACTGCGTCCTCGACGCCTGCCCCAGCCGTGCGACCCACCATCCCTCTGAGGGCCTTCCGAAGCCGGAACGCATCACCTACACGGTCACCGTCACATGACCCTCACCACCACTCGAATCAGCGAGGCGACCATGAGTACCCTGCGGCCGGGAAAGAGCGACAGCGAACTGCTGGAGACGACCGACGTGCCCACCCTCCTGCGGTACGGCCTGCGCGGCAACGGCCCCCACCGCACCGCCCTGTTCGGTGACGGTGCCGTGACCGCCGCCATCACCCTCGACCGGCAGGGCGCGCTGCCCCGCTCGGTCTCCTTCCTCGCCAAGGTCGTACGCAGCGGAGGCACCCGTTACGCCGCCGACCTCGACGAGCCCCTGCCCGGCGAAGCCGCCCAGACGATCCGCGCATGGCTGACCGGCGCGGCCGGTGTCGCGCCGGACGTGGCCGGCGACGACGCGGTGGCCTGCTGGCTCGAAGCCGTCGCAGCCGTCATGGAGCTGCGGCACGAGGCCGGCACAGCCGCCGCTTCGACCTGGTGATGCGCGTCCGACATCCGGGGGCTGGCGGGTCGGCCTCTTCTCGCGCCGGGCGAGGCGACGGGGTGGCCCCCGCTTTCGGCGGTGTTCTGTGGCGCAAGTGGCTCGGAAGGGAGGCAGGGTGTGGGCGCGTGAAACGGTGGGTGGCTGAACACTGTTGACGTTGCTTCACGAAGGAGATCCACGAACCTCGCGCGCCACCTGGCGATCCTCGTCTGACCTGCCCTACTGATGTCCGTGGCGTCGTGTACGCCGAGCAGCTCGGCTCAACGCCGAGGTCGGTGGCGTACGCCTGGCGGTGCTGCCAGCCAGGAAGGATGCGGCGATCGGAGATCGTTTCTCACGTCACCCAAGCCGCGGAATGAGGTCTGAATCTGCAGCGTTGGGATCCGTTGGTGCGGGGCACATACTTACCTGTGTTCGAACCGCAGGAGCTGTAGCGTGGCTGCGTGACCGAGCCCAGACGCTTCCCTCCGCACCCGATCCGTGGGGTTCACGTGCTGCGGGTACCGAGGGGGAATTGCGCGCCCTACATCAACGTCACCCTTGATTTCGAGCCCGCCCCCGAAGGCTTCGTGTTCGAGGCAGTGGACGGGGTGCTCGACGACTGGGAATGGCCCGAGGATGTGCCCTCGTTCCTCAACCACCTTGTTGCGGGCATCGAAGAGGAACTGCGCCACGAGGACTACGGCGTCGTCGTGGCAACCAGGGCAGTCCTGCGCCACGCTCGTGCGCACCAGGTCGACTCAGGCGAGTACAGCTTCATGCTGGGAGGAAAATATGCGGTACAGGAAGCCCTTGGTCGCGCGTTCGGTCTGACGCGGCGCGAGCGTGGCTTGCACTGAACCCGAGGTCGCGACCACCGACTCCTGGCACAAGAACGCCGGATTGGAACGCGCGGGATAGACCGCACACAGATCGACTGCGGCGCATCTGCGAATCGAAGGGCCCACACCAGCAGGCCAAGCGTACGGCGGCCTCCGAACAGAACCGCCAGGCGGTGGTGAGGGAGTGTTCACGCCCAATGGTGGGGGTGTGCGGTGTGGTTGGTGGCGTTGCGCATCCCGTAACCTTGCCGTTTGACCTCGTCTCTGCTGAAAGGCGGGGTTGTGCAGCAGTCGGTCTTCGAATCGGTCAGGTATTCCGCTGCGTGCCAGGGGTGTGGTGCAGAGGCGGAGTGGCAGGGCGTCCAGGCGTTGGTGGGTGACTCGCTGCGGTGGGATGTCGGGTCCACGTGCTCGGCCTGCGGGTTTGCAGTGGCGGTGTGTGGCCGTGACCTGCCCGATGAACTGCGGGGCCGGCTGCTTTCTGAGCACAGGCCAGCGGCGTTGCAGGTACCCCTGCCGGTGCAAAAGACCAAGGTCATGCGGGTGCTACGGGCTGAGCTGAGTATCGGCCTGGCGGATGTGAAGGTTGTGCTGGAGCGGGTGCTGGCCGGGGCTTACGCGGGGACTCTTCCCGAGATCGAGCGCTTGGCTCGCAGGCTTCGGGCGGCGGGGGTCGATGCGATGGCCGTGCGTCCTGCGTGCGTCTGAACTGGCCATTCATCGTGTGCGTCGGGGCTTGGTTCCCACTTTGTGATGGGTGGGACGGCTGTATGTCTCACCGGTCGCCAGGATCCGACCCATGTCATGCTGGGTGGCCGGGCGATGGTTCTTCGAGCCCGGCGGTCGCCCGGGCCCGGGGCGGGCCGGTTTCGGTGCACCGGCTGGGGAGCCCGTCTTCGTCTGCAGGTTTCTGAACTCCCTGCGGACGCGGGCGGGTGTGAGTCTGTTCGGTTCGGCTGGCTTCTCCCGGGGCCGTCGCAAGTCGGTGGCCGGCGGGCGGGCCGGCTGGAGCTGGGCGTAGGCAGCGATCACCAGCCAGGTCCACCGGTCGGCTGCTTCCGAGCTGCGGAGTCGGGGCTTGGTCCGCCCGAGTGTCTGCTTGAACAGACGAAATGTGTGCTCGATGTCGAAGCGGCGGAGGAAGGACTGCCGGCAGCGATCGACGTCCGCCTCGGTGGCTCCGGTGCCCGACCACCACAACCAGACGGGCTTTTGACCCCGCCGCTGGGCAGCTTCTGAACGACCAGGCGAACGACGGTGCCCTCAATGATGGGCAGCGGCCCGTTGTGGTCGAGCCAGGCCGCCCGACGAGTGAGCCGAGGGTGGAGCCGGTCCCACGCTTGCGCGGTTGCCTGTCCGTGGAGCCGGGTGCCCGTGGTCGTCACGGCCTGTTCGGTTCCCCAGGTACTGGGGTCACCGAAGATGAACTCGCCGCCGTGTTTGGGCTGTCGGCCGCCCTTGGGGTCGTAGACCCGCGGCGGTTTCGGTAGCCGCATCACGCGGTCGCCGCGGATCCGTCCGATCAGCTCGATGGGTAGGTCCCGCAGGACCCAGGCCAAGCAGGTGACGTCGTATCCGGCGTCGGTGACGATGGCGATATCCGGCTCGCCGGGCTGCCACTGACCCGCTGTGATGAGCCGTTCGACGAGGTCGCGGAGCTGGGCGGCAGTGACAGCGGTGGCGTCGTCGGCCGGACCGAACCGGACCGCGTCCAGGATCTGCGTCCAGGACGTGGCACCCATCTCCAGCACCGCGACGAACGAGTACGGCCAGCCGGGAATGAACTGAGAGGCCGTCTTCGCACGGCCGTAGACGTGGCAGAACAGCCGGTCCGGCGAGCATGGCGCGTCCGACCGCAGCCACGGCGAGACATCCACTGCCAGCACCAGGCGCCCGTCCGGGAACCGTGGCAGCGGCAGACCGGCCAGCACCTGCCGCAGCCGGTCGGCTTCAATCCGGCCCTGATTGATGCCGTCGTACATCGCCCCGTGCCCACGCCGGTGCTCGGGCAGCAACGTCAGTTCCACCGCTGAGTGCACCGCACCCGGAGCACACAACACCGCGTCCGCCAGCTCGAACAGCTCATCGCCCCGCACACTCAGACACGAGTACAACTCGTTCCGGAAGCGTGACGCTTCCGCGAACGCCTCCTCTGGAACAGCTTCAGGCAGCAGACTCACCCTCACGGCCTTCGTCGTGATCACGTTCACCCTGGTCGGGGCACATGATCAGACGAGGGCCTCCTCAACGTCCGGAGAATTCCCACGTGAGCGGCCTAGTTCGAGGTGCGTTTCGACCCAGAAAACCAATAGTGAAGTTGGAGCAGTCTCATCGAAGTTGGAGCGGCAGGAGGGCCCCCTACGGTGTTACGTCATGACGATTCTGATCATCGGCGGTAGCGGTTTTCTGGGGGCTGAGCTGGTCCGCCAGGCGGCCGTGGCCGGACACGCGACGGTCGCGATCTTCGCGACCAGGCCCGGCCGCAGTGCGGAGGTCACGTGGCACGCGCTTGACCTGCGGGATCCCGAGCGTGTCGAAGCCGTCGTGGCCACGGCCGCCCCGTGCCTCGTCGTCAACGCGACGAGCGGCGGATCCGACTGGGCGGTCACGGCCGAAGGCCCTGTCCGTCTGGCGATGGCTGCGGCGAAGTACGGCTGCCGCCTAGTCCATGTATCCAGCGACGCGGTGTTCTCTGGTGCCAGCGTCCGCTACGACGAATCCTGCCTTCCCGATCCTGTCACCCCCTACGGCGCGGCGAAGGCCGCAGCAGAGACAGGGATCCGTTTCGCGTACCCGGATGCCGTCATCGCTCGCACCTCGCTGATCATCGGCGATCAGGGGTCCACGCACGTACGCGCGGTGCACGACCTTGCTGCCGGCACCCGAGACGGCGCCCTGTTCACCGACGACATCCGCTGCCCCGTGCACGTCGCCGACCTGGCCGCCGCCCTGCTGGAACTCGCATGCGGCAAGGCGAACGGCATGCACCATCTGGCCGGAGCCGACGCCGTGAGCCGTCATGAACTCGGAAGCCTCATCGCCAAGCGTGACGGGCTCGACGCCTCGCGACTGCCTGCGGGTCTGCGGGCCAATAGCGCAATTCCCGGGGCGCTCGATGTCCGCCTCGACAGTCGCGCCACCCAGCGCAAGCTGCACACCGCGTTGCGCGGCGCCCGCCAGTTCCTCGCCCTGGGTGCTTGAGCATTTCCTTGAAGCAGTGGGCTCGACCACGATCCCACTTCAATGAGACCGCTCAGGTATCGATGAGCCAGGACAGCCGGAGGTTAAAAAACAAGCTGAGAGACCACAGCAGACCGCCCCGGCAGGACGCGCCGGACGTGACGCCGAGGCCACGCCACCGCAAGAGTCCGCCCTTCGCACAGCACGCGGCCACACAGGGGCATGGGCATGGGCAGGGCAGGCGCGGGCCGGCACGCCTGTCAGACCCAACATGTCGGCGCTGTCCGGGGGCGCCCTGACGGTTGGCCATCGCTATCGATGAAGGAGGGCGGCCCCGGCGAGCAGAGCAGCCCCGCCCGCGACGGCGTTCCAGGCCGCGTTTTACGGGTCCGATCGCAGCGGCAAGCGGCCGCTCGCCCCGCTGCACGCTCTCGCCGCTGCGGCCACGCAGGCGTGCAGCTCCCCCGAACACTGCTCAGTAGCCTCACACCCATGGGACTGGATATCACCGTGATGATCGTCGACTGGTCATGGTTGGGGGCGGTGCCGTCCCGGGAGCGGCTGTCACGTTTGAGGGATGCCTGGTATGCGGACGAGACGGGGCTGTGGGACCACGATGCGCTGGGGATCGAGGGCGACTGGGAATGGCCGCGGGGGCCCCATGGTGCCTACTTCGCCGTCTACGAGTTCCGGCACACCTGCGGCTCGTTCAAGGCGCACTTCTGGGCCGGGGAGCGGTGGGAGTCCCTCCGCGACCATGCCGACCCGCACCTGCGGACCGAGTTGGACTCCTTGCTGCTCGGGCTGATCTGGGAGGGGGCGGACGGACAGGCGCAGTACACCGATCCGGGCTTCTTCTGCGACGATCCCGAAGTTTCCTACGGCCTGCTGCTTGCTCGTTCGCCGGACACCGTGCGGGAACTGGCCGCGACATGGGAGGGGATGCGGCCCCGGCTCGGCAGATTGCGTGGAGCGTTCACCGAGCATGCCGCCGATCCCACGGGCTGGGTCGGCGACTTCGACGGTTTCACCGGCCTGCTGGAGGACTGGGGGCGCGTCCTGACCGAAGCCGCCCGGCGGGGCTGGGGAGTGGTGGGGCTGAGCGAATAACCGACCCGCACACTCACCACCGGCCCCAGGGACAGTCATGACGCCCCCGGGGCCCGGCTCGTGGACGTGCACCGTTCGGCGACGCGATCCGGTGTCAGCGGTGGCCCGTGCCGGCCTGGGCCCCGCCGCACCGTCTGCCGGTGGCCTGACGTCCCGGCTTCACTTCAGGTGCGGCTTCACTTCAGGTGCCGGGTGAAGAACTGAGCCGCGGCGTCCCCCGCGAACTGCGGGACGCCGGTGTGCCCGCCCAGATTGGCGTGCAGCGTCTTCTCCTTGGAGCCGAAGGCGTCGAACAGGTCCAGGGCCGCCTGCCGGTCGTTGCCTTCGTCGTCCCACTGCAGCAGGACGTGCAGCGGAATGGCGACCTGGCGGGCCTCCTCGAACATGGCGCGAGGGACGAAACTCCCGGCGAACAGAACGGCGGCCGAGATACGCGGCTCGACCACCACCAGCCGGACGCCGAGGGAAATCACTCCCCCCGAGTACCCGACCGGCCCGCCGATCCCGGGCAGCGACAGAAGGACGTCCAACAAGGCCTGCCATTCCGGGACCGCCTTTTCGACGAGCGGGAGGATCAGGGCGTCGATGATCTCGTCGCCGACCGGCTCGCCGGCCTCCAGCACCCGGCGCAGGTCGGCGCGGGCCCGCTCGGCAGCGGCCCAACGGGGCCGTTCACCACTCCCGGGGAGCTCGATGGCGGCCGCGGCAAAGCCGTCCGCCGCAGCGTGCCGGGCCCGCGCCGCCAGCCGGGGGTACATCGTGCGCAGTCCGCCGGGGTGGCCGAGCAGGATCAGCGGCGCCGGTGCGGAGGCGGCCGCCGGCGTCCACAGGATGCCGGGGATCTCGCCGAGAGTGAATTCGCGCTCGAGGACACCGCCGTCGAGACGCTGCTCAGAAGTGAAGTGCATGGTCGTGCCTTTCGGGAGTGCGCTTGAACGGCGCTCCCGGACGACCTACCGCCCGACCGTGACCCCGAAGGGGAGCACCCATGTCGATACTGCGTTCACGGGTACCACCTCCTCGTTCTCTCGCACGGCCTCCGAAAACGTAGCAGTGGCCGCGGTGGGCCGCCAAACGGTTTCTTGCGCGGTGTCCGCAGCCGGATGCCAAGGAGTCGGAACACCACGCAGAGCTCCTCGGGGCCTCATCTCAGCTTGCCGAGGCGAGACCCTGCGACGGAGCGCCGCGCCGGGGGCTGTCGTTCCGCATGAACACCGAACACGACGCGCCGCCGACGCCTCCCCATCTCCCCTACCGGTGCGGTCAGTTCTCATCAACAAAGCCACGCTCGTAGAACTGGCAGCGACCTCGTAATTCCTCACCACTTGCCGGCCTGCGTACGGCGCGCGGGCGGCTTCTCGTCCTCGGCCGCGGGCAGCACGCATCTGGCTTTCCGGCGATCGTGACCCAGAGGTTCGGGCCGACATGGCATCGGCCGGCTGAGCCGCCACGTACCGGACGCTGTGTGCGACCTTGACTCGTGACGCGCGGGCGAATCCCGGCCCCAGGTGATTGACTGTCACTTTTGATGGGGAGACGGGGAGGGATCTTCATGGGCGCCCAGCGGCCTGTCCGATGCGGTACGGCAATCGCAGTGCTCGCCTTGGTTCTATCGGCGTGCGGTTCCGGAGGGGAGGCGGAGGACCGGACGGGCAAAGGAGGGACAAGCGGCAAGCGTGCGCCCGCGTCTGCGCACAGGCCCAAGGGCTTCCCTGCGCCATTGAGGTTCTCAAGGACAAGGGCGATAGCGCTTCCCGATTCGGCGGGTGCGGGGAAGGTGGCTATCGCCGGTGTGCGGCTCCCGCTGCCAGTGGCGCTGCACAAGGGTGTGGCATTTATCGCCCGGCCCGACGGGCTGGAGGTCTTCGACGGCCTCAAGGCGAGCAAGTCAGCACTCATCCGACCCGAACACGTACCGGTCACAAGGCTGGAGGACCTCGGCGGGCTCATCGGGGACAACCCCGCCGAGGCGCCGCTCATCACCTCCGAGGGCAGCACAACGTGGGCCCTCAATGCGCTGGTGACCGAGGTGCGGGGCTCTGGGACGAGCAAGGGGCATGACGTCGTGGAGCTCATGGCGACCGACACAGCCAGGGCCGTGAAGTCGTGGTTCGTGGAGATCAAGCTCGCCGAGGAAGACGACTTCGGCGATGACCGTGACGAGGCTCATGTGATCGGTCGCAGCGGCGACACAGTCATTGTCTTCGCACGCGGCAAAATCTTCGGCGTCAGCCTCAAGAGCCACAAGCAGGCGTGGGCCGCCGACGGCTGGTACCGGACGGGCGCTGTCGTCGCCGGCAACACGGTGGTGGCGATTACGGGCGAGGAAGGCAGAGACGACCAGGTCGTCGGCTTGAACGGGGCCAGTGGCCGGCAGGTTTGGCAGTCCCCGCGCGAGAGTGCGGACCCCTCGCCGTCAGGGCTGGACGTGGCAGGGCCCGACTCCGTCATGACGTCCGAGTACGCGCACAACGCCGACGAACGGAACTACCTCCTCGAAGCCGCCACTGGCAAAGTGCGACGCATGCTCCCCGCGGGCTCGCCCGGTTCAGACTGCGCGTACGACGGTCTCTCGGCCACCGTGTGCTCGGGCAGCAGACTGGAGAAGGCCCTCGCCGCCTACGACCCCAAGAGCGGCAAGGAACTTTGGAAGCTGCCCGACGAGCCCGCCAGCAGGGTCGCGCCGAAGGTCACCCTCGTCCGCCAAGGACTGATCTACGGCACCACCAGCAACGGCCCTGTTGTCCTCGACGCCGGCACCGGCAAGGACAAGGAGGATGCGCCAGGCATCGCTCCCTACGTCTTGGACAACTACGTTGGCATCACTGAAACCCAGGAGGACACCGGTCTCACGGCCTACCGGACAGTGGGCTGATGAGTCCTTGCGCCGGCCCGTGAGCCGTTGAGCCGGCCCCGGGGAGCGTCGTGGCGGGCCCGCGATCAACGAGCCTGCCCACAAGGCGGTCGCTCGGCGAACGCGGTGCGGTAGGCGCGTGGACTGGTCGCCAAGCGGGAGGTGAAGTGCTGGCGCATGGTGACCTCGCTGCCGAAACCGGACCGGCGGGCGACTTCAGGCATGGGCAGGTCAGTGCGTTCGAGGAGCTTCTGGGCCGTCGCGATGCGGTGGTCCACAAGCCAGCGCAGCGGCGTGGTCCCGGTGGCCGCCGCGAAGTGCCGGGCGAAGGAGCGCGGCGACATCCCGGCACGGGCGGCGAGCGCGGACACGGTAAGCGGCTTGTCGAGATGCGCCAGGGCAAAGGCGCGTACCTCAGCCAATGCGTCCGCGTCACGGTCGGCGTGCGGGGTCGGATGGTCGATGAACTGGGCCTGGGTGCCGGTCCGGAACGGTGCGGTGACCATGGATCGGGCGACCGTCGCGGCCGCCTCCGCACTGTGCAGGGTGCGCACCAGGTGCAGACACAGATCGATGCCGGCGGCGGTGCCGGCGGACGTCCACAGATTGCCGTCCTCGACGAACAGGGCGTCCGGTTCGACACGCACCCGCGGGTGCCGGATCCGCAGCTGATCGGCCAGCGCCCAGTGCGTCAGCGCCCGGCGGCCGTCCAGCAGGCCCGCCTGGGCGAGTGTGAACGCTCCACCGCACAGCGCGGCGATGGTGGTGCCCCGCAGGTGGGCGCGACGCAGCGCCGCGAGCACCGGCTCAGGCGCCCGGGTGACATGGTCGTCCAGGCCCGGTACCAGGATCAGCTCCGCGCGGGGCAACCAGGCGAGGGTGCGGTCCGGTGTGAACGCGAGCCCACCCCGCATCGGTACCGGCTCGGGACCGGCGGCCACCCGGCGCAGCTCGAACGCGGGCACCCCGCGGTCGGTGCGGTCCACACCCCACACCTCGGTGATCACCGAGACGTCGAAGGCCCGGATGCCGGGGAAGGCGAGCAGGGCGATGCGGTGGGCGGGGGCCGGTTGCGTCACCGTGGCAGTAAACCATCGATCGCTGTCTTTCCACCTCCTGTGAACCAGCCGGGCCCGGCGACAGGATCGTGGGCATGGAGATCACACAGAACGCCGCACTGGTAGTGGTGGACGTGCAGAAGGCCTTCGACGCATCGGAGTTCTGGGGCCCGCGCAACAACCCGGCCGCCGACGAGAACATCGCTTCCCTGATCGCCGCCTGGCAGGACACGGACCGACCGGTCGTCTTCGTACGCCACGACTCCGACAAGCCCGGCTCGCCACTGCGGCCCGGATACGACGGCAACGACTTCAAGGAGTACGTCCAAAAGCGGCGCGGCAAGAGCGGCGGACCGGAGCTGCTCGTCACCAAGTCCGTGAACTCGGCGTTCTACGGCACCCCCGACCTTGACGACTGGTTCAAGGCAGCGGGCATCACCCAGGTCGTACTGGCCGGTATCCAGACCAACATGTGCGTGGAGACCACCGCCCGCATGGGCGGCAACCTCGGCTACGACATGCTGGTCGCCCTCGACGCCACCCACACCTTCGACCTGACCGGCCCCAACGGCTGGCACCTGACGGCCGACGAGCTGGCCCGGGCAAGTGCCGTCTCGCTGCACGGCGGGGGCTTCGCCCAGGTGGTGACAACCGGCGAGCTGGTGGCCGCTGTGCGCCCCTGACCTCATGCCCACCTTCGACGGCGCCCACCTGGCCTTGTCGAGGTCCTTCCGCTTCGGCCCCTCCTCACCCACGAAGCCGACCGCTGGCTCGCCATCGCCAACGCACCCATCCGCCTGCACGGCAACGGAACGATCCCCACTGAACTCGGCCCGGTCCCGTACCCGGACGCCGTCCTGTGCCACACAAACGTCGTCGCCATCACGGAAGCCGATTTCGGTGAGCGCGGCCCCGATGCTGAGGACGACGCGTTCGAAGTCGGTTCCCGCCGAGCGGGCAAGATCGATCCGTACCGGCAGCAGGCGCCCTGAGGGCCAAACCGGCTCGCCCCACTGGGCCTGCCGGTCCTCGGCGCCGGCCAGCGTCGCTTCGAGCTTGCGGGACAGCGTCGACCTCCCGACGCCGCCCGCCCCGTGGAAGACGAGCACGTTGTTGCGGGGCACCCCAAGATCTTCGGCGTCGAAGGCCGAGTCGGCGGTGTGCCGCATGTGCGCGGCGAGCACGGCAGCGACCAGCCCCCACTGCGCATGCCGGTTGGTGAAGATCTCCGCAGCCGTCAGGTCACGGTCATTGGTGCTGAACAGCGCCCGCAGATCCCGTCCCGCCACGTTATCCCCCGGATAGATGATCAACGCGGTCCAACCTACGCCCGCCTTGGAGGCGTGGGGCAAGCATCTCCTGTCCGAAAACGGGGCTGACAGCCTCCCTCCGCCACCGTGGCGGGCAGAGGCGCTCCTGGGCCACCGGCGGGGCTGCACGTACGTTAAAGGTGTGCTGATGTGCCGGCGCAGCCCACATGCGCGAAGGCGGACTTCGGACGACAGATTCCAGCGGGCAGGCATCAACTGGGGGGAAGTCACCGGGCCGTTGCTCGGCAGCGAATCCTTCTCTGCCGGTTCGCGATTCAGAGCCGACAGGAACGGTGGTGTGGGCAGCTCCCGGTGGAGGGATCTCGCCGGGCGAGACGCCGCTTGCCGCGCTGAGCCGCGAGCTGCAGGAAGAGGGCGGCCTTGCCGCCCCGACCGACCCACCGCCCGTCTGGCACCAGGAAGTCGTGGCTCCTGGACATGCCAAGGGCTACGACAGCGTCATCAACGAATACTTCCTCGTACACATCGCCGAATTCAAGCCGTGCGGGACCCTGTCCGACGACCAGCTCGCCGCGGAACATCAGTGATCTTGAAGTGGTGGCATCCACGCGAGATCGCTTCTCACGCCGGTTCCGACCTGTTCTCCCCGCGCGACCTCGCGACTCCTTTGACGGCACTGATCACCTACGGTGTTCAAGCTGGGCCGGTCCGGATCGACTTATGAACAGACATCCCCTTCATGGTGCCAGCAGGACTCGCTTGCGCAGGAGGACGGACCCGGCTCGACCGAACATCACGTCTGACGCTTGGCCATCTCGATCCGGTTGACATGATCTTCGACGGCGCCCGAGCTCCAGAGAGCGAACCCCTCTGCCGCAGCTGACCGGCCCGCTACAGGCGTGCCGCTGGCCGTTCAGCGCGAGGCGGTGGGTACCCGGCCGGACCAGATGTCGATCACCACCTGGTGGTGCTGCGGGCGCATCGCCGGAGTGCCGGCGGAGTAGTTCTTCTCGACCTGCGCCACCTCGGCCGCATCCGGCTTGGCGTTCGTGCAGGACGTGCCGGGGCCGTGGCCGGACATGAGCTCCGAGCACGGGCCGCTGTAGTGGTCGGGCAGCCCAAGGATGTGCCCGGTTTCGTGCGCCGCGATCCGGGTCGCGTCGTAGCCCTCGTCCACCGCTTGCCGGCCCAGCTGCACGTCACCGTTGCCGCCGGGGAAGATCGGCCCCAACGTGGCCTGCGGCCAGCCGCTGGTCGCCTCGTAGACGTAGTCGGCCGAGCCGGGAGTGCTCGACGGCACCAGTCGCACGTTGTGCACCGCGTCGTTCCAGTTCTTCACGGCCTGCTTGATCGGGCCCGCCCACTGACCGGCGCCGCTCGCGTCGTAGGTCAGGGTGACCACAGCCGCGGTCGCGGGCGGCGCGGAGTGCGCCGAAGCGATGCCGACCGTAGGGCCCAGCATGGCCGGGACAAGTGCCGTCAGGGCGACTATCCTCTTGATCATGAGACTGGTGCGCCTCCTTGAGTCTCAACTGCTGCCCGCAGTAAACGACTTCGCCGCGAACACGACAACCTCTCTGCCGGTAATCGGGACTCACAGGCTGCCAAGTTGACTCAAAGTGCAGAGGAACTGACAGCGGATCGGACAGGGAGGGCGAAAGACGGCGTTCGCCGGTCGTGGGTTCGACCGGACGGCCGACCGGCGGTCCAGGACCTCGCCTGCCCATGGCCCTGCCCGGAACCGGTTGCTGAACTGCCTGCTCGGATAGAGGAGTTGACGCAGGAGTCGGCCTGACCGCGCGACGGTCGTGGCCGAGGCCATCAACCGCAGGGCCGGGCACTATGAGCGCAGAGCTACTGAACTTGAACTCGTGATGTCGGTCGGGTCGGGCGCCGGCCGATCGGGATCAAGAGCGTGGCTGCAGCCAACGACGCGCGGCGGCCAGTGTCACCTCGATGTTGTCGCCCCATGAGCAGACTTCCCACCACGACAGATAGCCGCCCTGTGTGAAAACCAGGACTTCACCGGGGTACTCGCCAGCCTCGGTGACGAGCTGCGCTTCGGCCGCCACGACAGCGCTGGGTCCGGTGGGCGCCGGATTCACCTTGCTCGTGTCGAGTGCGAAGTAGGCGGTCCCGTACCCGCATGCGCAGCGCGCTCGCACGCTGAGGTGCGGTACTTGCTTTCGCAGCGCGACATGAACTGGATTGCCTGTGTTCAGGACTGCCGCAAGCGCATCACCCCCGGGCAGGACACGGCAGCCAGCAGACAGGCCTGCGCGGGGGACAGGCCAGGCCGCAGCAGCGCCGCGAGTTCCGCCGTGGCGGCCTGGATCAGCTCCCACCATGCAACGGCGCGGAGGCGAAGACTTCCCAGTCCCGCTCAGCCGCCGCAGCGATCGGACCATGGCCAGTAAGGGCCTGCTCCAGTGGCTCGGCCTGAACCACGCTCACCGGCAACTGCACTACTCGCAGGTGGTGTTCGCGGCCGCCGACTGCCTCGGAAGCCAGCCGATCCAGCTGAGGGATGGTGAAGAAGCGGTCGGTGAAGCCGGACCACGTGGCGACGCCATACGTTCTCACCTGCCCGGCCGCGACGGCCTCCTCCAACACCGCGAACGCCTCCCGCAGCACGAACGGCAGCACCGCCCGGTCACCGATGCGCTCCGGATTGTGCAGGAAGACGGTGTCCAAGCAGGACCTGCCGAGCGTGGCCCGGTTGCGCTCGACCTGCCAGCGCACATACCCGGCCGCCAGGCTGTGCCCGCGCTCGGCGGCCTCGACGTCAAGGATCCCGGCGGCCACCTCCCGCAGCCGGTAGGTTCCCCGCGCCAAGGACGCGTTCACCTCCGGCCCGCCCGGACCGTCGCGGCCTGGGCTGCCACCAGCTCCCCGGCCACCGCCGCCGCCTCCGCGACCGTCAGGCCCGCCAGCGCCGCGAGCTCGGCGAGCGGCACCCAGCCGCCCTCCAACAGCCGGCACAGCAACGGGGCGACCGCCGGATCAAAGTCGATCTCCTGACCCGCCGCCATGAAGCGGGCGAGCCGCTCCCCGTGGTAGCCGACGGCATCGGTCAGCCGGGCCCGGCCGGTGGTCAGCCGCACAGCCGGCTCCGGATCAGCAGGAACGCCGGCGAGGTGGGGGAGGGCCGGGCGGAGCCGGCCGAGATCCTCACCGTCCCGGGCAGCCGCGAACCGCGCCAACAGCCCTGGCTCCTCCAAAGCAGCGACGAGATGCCTGCGCACCGCCTGCACGTAGACCGCCTGGGCCTCGGCGCCGGCATGCAAGGGCACGTCGCCGCACACCAGTTCGCTGCCACGCAGGGTCTCCGAGAGCCAGCTGATCAGGTCGGCTCCGGTATGCGGAGTCAGGCCGCAGGTCAGATGCAGGGAGGGGGCGCCTTGGTCGGCGGTGACCGCGTGCCACCAGCCGCGCGGCACATACAGCACGTCCCCCGGCGCCAGCACTAGCTCGGCGACCGGCCGCTTCGGCGGGGGCTCGGGCTGGGCAAGGTCGCGGTGCATCGGCGCGCGGCGGGTGGGACCGTACAGCCGCCAGCGTTTGGCGCCCTCGACCTGGACGACGAAGACGTCGTGATCGTCCCAGTGGGTGCCGAACCCTTCCCGGGCAGTCCAGGAAGCATAGGCATTGACCTGGACGTGAGTACGCAGCCAGCTCTCCAGCTGCTGGGCGAGGTCGGCGACCGGTTCATGCAGTTCGTCGACCGCATCGAGCACCAAGGAGGCCCCTTCAGCCAGTCGCTGGTGCAGCTCGACGGGGTGGGTGCGCTGCCAGACGGTGTGCCGACGGGTGGTGACGGGCACGGCATAGCGGTGCTGCGGCAGCATGCCGTCCGAGCGACCAGTGCCGCCGCCGTCGGAGGGCGTCGCGCCCCGGGCACGGGCGGCCTGGATCTGCCGACGCGCGCGGACCAGACCGCTCCCGGCTCCGGTGGATGAAGTGCTGTGCTGCGGCATCACTGCCTCCAACAAGGAGATCTTCCCGGCACTCCGGCCGGCTGCACCACAGCGTCCCGCGCCACCTGACAGCAGTTCATTGCCCGCCACATAGCCAGACATTGCGAGGCATCCGCAATGCGGCACCCTGCCTGACCGCACTCAGCTCGGCTACCGTGAAGCGGGCTGACCGCTCCACTGCCGGGGGATGCGCATGGCCACGATCACCCGCTCACACCGCGCCATGATCGTCAAAGAGGCTGCGCAGATCCGCATGCGCTGCCAACGCCAGCACAACAGCACCGAGCGGACCGTGACCGCGATCCGCAACGCCCTGCCCGAAGTCACCGCCCTGGAAGCCTGGCGCCTGGCACTGGGCTGGTCCAGAGCCCAGACCATCGCCCAGATCGCCGACCTCTACCGCCGCGACGGCCTCCTGGCACCCGGCCTCTCCCAGTCGATGCTGTGCCGCTGGGAGCACGATCCGCGTGAATGGCCCGGGACTGAGTACACCGCCATGCTTTGCCGCGCCTACGGCGCCCGCCCCCTCCAGCTCGGCCTCAACCGCTCCGGTGATGATCCCTTCGACCATCTCGGGTTAGCAGCGACGATCCGATACGGTCGGATCGACGTCGAAGCGTGCGAGGAACCCGCGAAGGAAAGGGTGGTGGTGATGACCACCTCCGCCGGTCTGCCGGCCGTCCGTGAATCCCTCCACCTCGCCCTGCTCGCCGACCCTGCCGGCAACAGCGCCGTCGCCGAACTGGCCGAGGCTGCCGTCGAGCACTATGCCCTCAACTGCAGCAGGCACCCATCCCACACCCTTTTCGGCGAGGTGCGCACGGCCCGCGGCCTGCTGGCCGACACCCTCACTACACACCTCGCTCCGGAGCCGGTTGCGGCTGAGTTGCGACGCAGCGTCGGCTGGCTCTCCGCCCTGCTGGGCAACCTTGCCTTCCACCTGGACGATCCCACCGGCGCCCGCGCCCACCTGGCAACCGCCTTCACCTACGGCACCCGCACCGGAGACGCCCGGCTCACAGCCTGGTCCTGCGGCGCCCAGAGCATGGTGGCCCGCGCCACAGGACAGCTCGCCCTCGCCCTCACGCACGCCGAACGCGGGCTGGAACATGCGCCGGCCGGCCTGGCCCGCGCCCAACTGTACGCCTGGGCACAGCTGCCGGCCCTGGCCGCACAAAACCGCGCACAGGAGGCCGATACCGCCCTCGCGGACGCAGCCCAGGAGCTGGAAGCCGACGCGGTGGGCTGGGCACCGGGCCGCTTCGGCTTCGACGCCGCCGAATACGCCCTCCACGAAGCCGAAGCCCACCTCGCCCTCGACCGCGCCGACCAAGCTGTCACCCAGGCGGAAGCCTCCGCAGGCAGGGCCGCGGAGGGAACCCCGGGATGGGCAGCTGCCACCCTGGTCCTCGCCCAGGCCGAGGCCGCCCGACAACTGGCTGATGCCGCACAACGCGCCCTGGACGTGCTGGACCGCATCCCGCCTGCCCGGCTGCGCTCAACCGCCCGAGTCCGACTGGCCCGCCTGGACGCCGCTTTGGCTGCCACCCCGGTGGCCGGGGGCGCCGATCTCCACGAGCGAGTCTGCTCCTTGCCGCTGACGATCGACGCACGCGGAGCTGCGACGAGCGCCTGACGGCCGAGGACCAACGAGGAAGGCGCAACAGGTCCAAGCGGCAGCAGGCAGGGGCAGGGGCAGGGGAGAAGGTGACAGGTCGGGCCGCGAGGCCCGCGGGCGAACGCGGTGCCGTTGTCCGCGTCGGCGGCCAGCGCGGCCGCTCCAGCTGTGCATGCCGCCTGCCCTCCGGCGTCACCAGCGTCGCCACCAGGTCGCCAGGCAGCGCCGGGTTCGCCCGGCGGGCGTTCTTGGCGACGGTGGCGTGCAGCTGATTCTCCGCTCCCAAGCGCCCCGATCTTTGCATAAGAACTCGCGCAGATAGGTGCGGTATCCCTGGCAGGTAGGCAGGGACGGGTCAGCCGGACTGGGCGAAGGCGCGCAGGGAGTCGAAGGTCTCCTGTTCGTCTTGCTGGTCGCCGTAGTCGCTGAGTTTCACTACGACGGTCCTGGTTACGGGGTCGACGTAGATGTACTGCCCGTACACGCCGAGGGCGGAGTAGTCTTTGCCGTTGCCGCCGGGGGGATGCCACCACTGCGCGGAGTAGCCCCAGCCGTCGACTTTGTGGGGTGCTGGGGTGGCGATGCGCTTGATCCATGCCGGGGGGATGATCTGTTTTCCTTGGGCGCGGCCGTTGTTCAGGACGAGTTGGCCGAGTTTGACGTAGTCGCGGGGGGTGGCGTTGATGCAGCAGAACGCCTTCTCGTCGCCGTTGTCCTGGTCGAGGTTCCAGGTGGCGCTGTCCTGTGCGCCCATCGGTGCCCAGATGTTGTCCGCCAGGAGGTCGGCCAGCGGTCGGCCTTGCACCTTGGCCAGGACCTGGCCGAGGAGTTCGGTGTTGATGCTGCGGTAGGCGCCTTGGCTGCCCGGCGGGAACTGCAGGTCGCGATGGTCGTGCGTGAAGGCGGGCAGGTCACGGGTGAGGTACATCCGGGCGGTGCCGGTCAGCGGGTAGTACTCGTTGTAGTTCTCCGGAACGTCCACCCCTGAGGTCATGTCCAGCAGATCGCGCACGGTGATGGCGTCGTAGGCCCCGCCCGTCTTCAGCCGGGGCAGGATGTCGACCAGCCGGTCGCTCTCCCGGAGTCTGCCCTGCCCGATGGCCTGCCCGGCGAGCAGGGACACCACCGATTTGGCGGCCGACCAGGAGGACAGGCGGGTGGCGGGGCCCACCCCGTCGCGATACCACTCGTGGGTCAGTCGGCCGTCCCTGAGGACGAGGAAGGCGTTGGTGTGGGTGGTGACCAGGAACTGCTCGGTCGGTATCCGCCCGCCCTTCCATGGCACGGTGGCAGGAAGCCGCTCGTTGTGGACGGACAGAGGTGCCGGTGCGGCCGAGGCGGGGATCGTGCGGGTGGCGAACAGGTCACCCTGCCGCGAGGGCTCGGTGGTCAGCAGCTGGGCCAGTGTGGGCGGGGAGGGGATGTCGAGCAGCGCGGTGGCCGTGTAGGAGCCGGCAACCAGCAAGCCAAGCGCCACCGGCAGTGCGATGAGGGTGCGCCGTAGTGCGCGCCGTGCCCGTGGCTTCGCAGACCGCGAGGCGGCCATGGTGCGGTCGCTCGGTGCGGCCACCCGGGTGTCGGGAACGGCGGCGGAAGCGGGCCCGTGGTCCGTTGCCGGCTCGGGGCCGCTGGCTTTCCGGTCCGTGTCGACAGCCTCGTCGGCGCCTTCCACGGCAGGGTGGTGGTCAGGCATCGGCGTCGTCCTTGGGGGTGGTGCGGTCGGTTGCGTCGACGGCCAGCCAGAACGCCTCCATCAGCGTCTGGAAGACGGCTTCGTCGTCCTGCGCGGCCAGGTGGGGCAGGTGCGCGGTGATGGCGGGATAGCGCTCAGCGGAGATGGTGGCGTACGCCCCGGCCCAGGCATGCTCGTCAGCGGCGCGCACCTCCTGCGGGAGCGCGGCATACCCGGCACGCATGCCCGCATAGGCCAACACGGTGTCGGCGAGCATCCGTTGGTACCGGGCGACACTGCCCTCTTCCAGACCGATCGCCTCCAGCGCCGCGAGCATCATCTCCATCGCGGCGAACTCCCCCGGGCCGCGGGTGGTCCGGCACGCAACGGCCGCACCGACATACGGGTGGGCCTCGAAGACCTCCACCAGGGAGCGGGCCAGTTCCTGCAGCACCTCCCGTGGCCCCAGACCGTCGGGCACCTGCTCCACGGCCATGGTCAGCAGTCGATCCCCCACAGCCAGCAGCAGCGTGTCCCGGTCCGCGAAATGCCGCCACACGGCCGACCGGTCCACCCCCAGTTCCTCCCCCAGAACCCGTCCGGTCAGCCCGTCCGGCTCCGCCCGCGCTGCGATCCGCACGGCCGCCTCCACGATCAGCTCCGGCGACAACCGCACCGCCCGGCCCTTGCACACGGCCATGTTCGCCCCACCCTCTCAATCATCAGTGTTGTCATCAATGATGACAACACTGATGTGAGGTGGTCAACTCCCATGCGGCGCGACCATGATGTGGCGACGTTCGACGAGGGACTCAGTCAAGGGAGGTAGTCGAGACGATCGCCAAGACCTGTGCTTGCCTTGTCAC
>NZ_LGKG01000001.1 GCF_001294335.1 Streptomyces chattanoogensis | reverse complement strand
GGCTGCGGCTGCGGCTGGAGATTCCACTGCAGCTGCCGTGCCAGCGGGCGGGGTGGGGGGGGAGGGGGTGGGCGGGGCGGGGGGAGGCCCCCCGGGTCAGCCGCGGACTCCGCGCAGGACCATCCCCACCGCCGCCTCCGTGATCTCGTCCGGGTCCTCCGCCGCGCCGAGCTCGATGCGCCGCACCGCGGCATCGACTACGCCCTGGAGGAGCATGGCGGCGAGTCGGGGCTGTTCGTGGCCGAGCGCGGCCAGGGCTTCGACGATCATGGCGATGAGCCCGCCGTGCGCCGCGCGGATCTTTTCGCGCGCGCCGGCGTCCAGTTCGCCGGCCGAGATGGCGACGACAGCCCGGTGGCGCCGGTCCCCCACCAGGGCCAGCTGCCGTCGCACATACGCCTCGATCTTGTCCTCGGGCGTACCGGCACGCTCCATCGCCGCCTCGACCTCCGCGGCCCAGACCGGGAAGTCGACGGCGCACAGCTCCTCGACGACGGCCGCGCGGGAGCGGAAGTACTCGTACACGGAGGAGCGCGCAAGTCCCGTGCGCTCGGCGAGGGCGGGGAAGGTCAGCGCCTCCGTCCCGCCTTCGGACAGCAGGGTGCGGGCGGCGTCCAGGAGGGCGCCGCGCTGCATCGTCCGGTGCTCGGCCACAGAGGCCGCTCGAATCCTTGGCACGCCCCCACTGTACGGATGGGGCGCCCGTCGCGGCACTCCGCCCGGCACCCCGGTGCCGGAGGTTCAGCGTCCGACGTCGGCGAGCTTCGCCCGGAGCTGCAGCACGGACTTGGTGTGGATCTGGCTCACCCGGCTCTCGGTGACGCCGAGGACATTGCCGATCTCGGCGAGTGTGAGGCCCTCGTAGTAGTAGAGGGTGACCACGGTTTTCTCCCGGTCGGGCAGCGTGTTGATGGCGCGCGCGAGCAGTCGCCGCAGCTCGCGGTCCTCGGCGATTTCGACGGGGTTCTCGGCGGCGGTGTCCTCCAGCGTGTCCATGATGCTGAGGCGTTCGCCGCCCTCGCCGCCGACGTGCAGCAGCTCCTCCAGCGCCACGACGTTGGCCAGGGACAGCTGGCTGAACACCGCGTGGAGTTCGTCCAGGGCGATGCCCATCTCGTCGGCGACCTCCGCCTCGGACGGGGTGCGGCGCAGCTGCGCCTCGAGGGTGGCATACGCCCGTTCCACGGCTCGGGCCTTCTGCCGTACGGACCGGGGAATCCAGTCCAGCGCGCGCAGCTCGTCGATCATGGCGCCGCGGATGCGGGTGATCGCGTAGGTCTCGAACTTGATGGAGCGTTCCGGCTCGAACTTCTCGATGGCGTCGATCAGGCCGAAGACTCCGGAGGAGACGAAGTCGGCCTGTTCGACGTTGGGGGGCAGTCCGACGCTGACGCGGCCGGCGACGTATTTCACCAGCGGGGAGTAGTGCAGGATCAGCTGCTCCCGCAACCGCCCGTCGCCCGATGCCTTGTAGGCGCGCCACAGCTCGTCGAGCGAGGAGGGCGCGGCGGGGCGCACGCTGCCGCGCGCGGCCGGTGGTACAGCCGCGCGGTCAGACCCGGAGGTGTGCTGGGGCATTCGTCGCCTTGAGCCGTTCTGCCGAGACGCTGGACGGGGGGATGGGTGGACGGTTGCTGGGTGAAGTGCATGTGAGCGTAGCGTGACCGCGGCGTTGCGGTGCGCGAGGAGGAGGGGGTGGGGCGTGCGCAGATACGTTCCGCAGCCCGCACCTCAGGGTTACCTCGTACGGCGTGGCGGCGCCGGGGCCCGGTGCCGGGCGCGGCTCTCCGAGGGTCCCGGCGGCCGGGCGTCATGACGCGGCGGGCGCGGTCCCGGGCGCCCGGTGCGCCGCCTCACCGTCTCGCAACAGGTCGGCGCCACGCGCCGAAGCAAGGCAAACCTGGATTCTGCGGTCATTCCCCTCACCCTTTCACCCGTTCGCCCCAGGTCAAGTACCGCCTCGCCGGGAACCTTCGGCGGGCCCGGCGTGCCGGGCCAACTCCCAGCGGGCACCGCACCTTTGCACGAATCCGAGGGACTGCAGCTCGACGAGCTTGCTCTGCACGAGGTCGCGGGTGGTGCCCGCTTCCCCGGCGAGGTGTCCGGCGTCCGCGCCGCCGCGGGCGGGCAGGGCCTCCAGTACGCGGGCCGCGACGGGGTCGAGGACGTCGCGGGCTAGGGTCGGGCCGTGCCGCTGGGGGCCGAGGTCGCCGATGCTGCCGACGAGCTCGATGACCTCGTCGGCGTCGGTGACCAGCAGCGCCTCGCCGCGCAGGAGTTGGTGCACGCCTGCAGACAGGCCGCTGGTCACGGGTCCGGGCATGCCCATGGTGAAGCGGCCGAGGGCCAGTGCCCGCCGGGCGGTGACCAGTGAGCCGCTGCGGAGTTCGGCCTCGATCACGACGGTGCCTCTGGTGAGGGCTGCGATGACACGGTTGCGCTGGATGAAACGGCTGCGGGTGGGGTGGTCGCCGGGCGGTAACTCGGCGACGAGCAGGCCCTGTTCGGCGATGCGGGTGAGCAGTTCGGTGTGTCCGCGCGGGTAGGCGTAGTCGACGCCGGAGGCGAGTACGGCGAAGGTCGCGCCGTCGGCGGCCAGAGCGCCCCGGTGTGCCGCGCCGTCGACGCCGTACGCGGCTCCGGAGGCAACGGTCCAGCCGCGTTCGGCAAGGCTCGTGGCGAGGGTGGCGGCGAGGTGGGCGCCGTATTCGGTGCAGGCTCGCGCGCCGACGACAGCGACCGAGCGCAGCGCCCAGAAGCGGAGGTTCGCCGTGCCGCGTACCCACAGGCCGATGGGGCGGCCGTCGCCGAGGTCGTCGAGCTGACCGGGCCATTCCTCGTCCCCGGGGATGATGAAGCGGCCGCCGAGGGCGGCGACGGCGGCCAGGTCCGCGGCGGGGTCGGTGCGCGCCGCGCGCAGCCGCAGGCCCGCGATCTTGTCGGGGCTCGCGCCTTGGGGCGGGTCGGCGTCGCCGGACAGTGCGCGCCACAGGGCCTCCGGGCCCATGTGGCGCAGCCATCGGCCGGCGGTTTCGTCGCCCGGCTCGAGGATGCGGGTGAGCGCCGCGCGCGCCGTGCGCTGCGGCTCGTACGGCGTGTGGTGAGCCGCCGGCCGGCCGGCGGCTCCGTTGCGTGTGGTGTCGGCGGCTTCGCGCGTGGCGAAGCCCCATGCGTCCGTGCCGTTCATGACGTCCCTTGTTCGTCCGGGGGCCGCGTGGTCACGCGGCCGGGTTGTGCCGAAGTGGCCGCCGTGGCGTGCCGGGGCGCGGGCCGCGCGCGGGACCGCTGCCGTTCGTACGGGCCGGCGCGGCGGTCCGGAGCCGCCGCGTCGGCCGCTCCCCCGGGCCCGCGAGCCGGGCCGTCACCGCCCCGGCCCCGGCGCTCCTATCGGGCTGCCGCGCCGTACCCCGGTCCGCAGCTCCAGGGCCCAGTCGACATCGTCCCGCGTGGGCCGGTCGCGGCCGGCGAGGTCGGCGGAGGTCCAGGCGACGCGGAGGACGCGGTCCAGGCCACGGGCCGTCAGGAGGCCGCATTCCAGGTCGCGTTCCGCCTGGTCGAGGGCGCCGGGGTCGGCCTGCCAGCGGGTTCTCAGCTCATGGCCGGGGACCTCGCTGTTGGTGTTCCAGGGGGTGTCGGCGAAGCGGGCGGCGGCGCGGGCTCGGGCGGACCGTACGCGTTCGGCGACCGAGGCGGTGGATTCGCCCCGGCCGAGTGCGGCCAGCTCGGAGCGGGCGACCGGTTCCACGGCGATCCGCAGGTCCACGCGGTCCATCAGCGGGCCGGACAGCCGCGCTCGGTAGCGCCGGATCGACGAGGGGCGGCATTCGCAGCCGCCGCCGGTGGTGCCGTGTCGCCCGCAGGGGCAGGGGTTCGCCGCGAGGGCCAGGAGGAAGCGGGCCGGCATGCGCATCATGCCCGCGGCCCGGGCGACGACGACATGGCCCGACTCCAGGGGCTGGCGCAGTGCGTCCAGGACGCGGGCGTCACATTCGGCCGCCTCGTCCACGAACAGCACACCGTGGTGGGCGAGCGATACGGCTCCGGGGCGGGGCAGGCCGGTGCCACCGCCGACGAGGGAGGCCATGGTCGCGGAGTGGTGCGGGGCGCAGTAGGGCGGGCGGTCGACGAGGGGCTGTCCTGGCGGGAGGGTGCCGGCTACCGAGTGGACGGCGGTGACCTCCAGGGATTCCTTCGGCGAGAGGGCCGGCAGGAGCCCCGGGAGGCGTTCGGCGAGCATGGTTTTGCCTGCTCCGGGCGGGCCCTTGAAGAAGATGTGGTGGCGTCCGGCGGCGGCCACTTCCAGGGCGCGCCGGGCGTTGTGCTGGCCGGCGACATCCGCCAGGTCGAGTACGCGGTCTCCTGGCGGCAGACCGGCGCAGGCGCCGGTGCCGGGGACGGCCAGGCCGGACAGGAGGGGATCGGGGCGGCCTCCGGTGGCGGTGTCCGCGTCTTCGTCGGGCACCGGTTCGTCGGCGAGGACGGCGATGAGCTGGCGCAGGCTGCGGACACCCAGGACGGAGATGCCGGGGACGAGCGAGGCCTCGGCCACCGTGCGTTCCGGCACGACGACCTGGCGGTATCCGGCGTCGGCGGCGGCCAGGACGGCGGGCAGTACACCGCGTACGGGGCGGACTCTGCCGTCGAGGCCCAGTTCGCCGATCATCATCAGGTCGGTGAGTTCGCGGGGGTCGAGGCGTTCGGCGGCGCCGAGGACGGCGCAGGCCACGGCCAGGTCGAAACCGCTGCCGCTCTTGGGGACGGATGCCGGGCTGAGGCCGACGGTCAGCTTCTTCTGCGGCCACTCGGCTCCGGAGTTCACCACCGCCGCGCGCACCCGGTCCTTGGATTCGACCAGGCTTTTGTCGGGCAGTCCGACCAGGGTGAAGGCCGCCACTCCCGGCTCCAGGTCGGCCTGGACCTCGACCACGACGCCTTCGACGCCGACCAGGGTTACGGAGCAGGTACGGGCGAATCCCATTACGCCACCCCCCGTACGTGCTCGACCACCGGGGCGCCGCGGGCGGGGAGCAGGACGCCGATGACGTCGATGCGGACGCCGCCGGGCGGCGGGCCGCCGTAGCGCTCCAGCCAGCGCTCCGCCAGCCTGCGTAAGCGCTCGGTCTTCCCGGCCCGTACGGCGGCCATCGGGTGTTCGTACGAGGCCGCGCGGCGGGTTTTCACCTCGCAGACGACCAGGGCGTCGCCGTCGGCGGCCACGATGTCGATCTCGCCGTCGCGGCAGCGCCAGTTGCGGTCCAGGATCCGCATTCCGGCTTCGGTCAGCCGCCGGGCGGCCAGATCCTCGCCGTAGCGTCCGAGCGCCCGCCGAGGGTCCGCCGGGGTGGCGGCCGGACGGCGCCGCGCCGCCCTGCCCTCCGGGTTCCGGTCTCCCGGGCGCCTGGAGAGCCCCTGGCGGCCTGTGTTCTGTGCGGTCCGTGCGGTGTTCCCGGCTTCCCGGCCGGCCTGCGTGGCGTTCACTCGGCACCACCTCCGGCACCGACTGTGACGCCTCCACGCCTTTGTTTTGGATCTTGGTGGATAACTGCTCGGTTGTGGACAACCCCGTCACCCGCACGGGTGACCGGGCCCGCGGCCGGTTCCGGCCTCAGCTCCCCGGAAGATCGAGATCGCTCTTGTTGAGCTCCTCGATGTTCACATCCTTGAATGTGAGGACGCGCACCTGCTTGACGAATCGGGCCGGGCGGTACATGTCCCACACCCAGGCGTCGGCCATCGAGACCTCGAAGAAGACCTCGCCCTGAACGGAGTGCACCTGCATCTCGTAGTCATTGGTGAGGTAGAAGCGACGCTCGGTTTCGATCACGTACTTGAACAGCCCGACGACGTCGCGGTACTCCCGGTAGAGCTTCAGCTCCATCTCGGTCTCGTACTTCTCGAGGTCCTCGGCGCTCATGGCAGATCCCCTTCAGCCGTGCGTCCCCCCATTGTGCGTCAGACCCGCTCGGTCTCCAGGAGCACCGGCGCACTCGGGGGCCCTTCGTCGAGCAGTGTGCGCAGCAGCTCGGCGAGTCTGGTCGGATACACCGTCTCATGCGACGCAGACAGTTCCTCCACAGTCCACCACCTCAGCCCCGAGACGCTGCGTCGCTCCAGGTCCGTCTGCCCGGCCATATCGGTGGCGGTCCGGTCCGTACGTCCCAGGTAATACCACTCGTCCTGGTCCCAGCGCCGCCCGTCGAAGGGAAAGGAGCAGCGGCGTTTCCACAGGACGGGGCCGAGGACCGCGTCGGTGATGCCGGTCTCCTCGACGAGTTCGCGGCGGGCCGCCTCCTCGCGGGTCTCGCCGCCCTCCAGGCCGCCTCCGGGGGTGAACCACCAGGTGTCGGAGGGGTTGTCCGGTTCGAAGCCGTGGAGCAGCAGGATCCGGTCGTCGGGGTCGAGCAGGACGATGCGCGAGACCTGCCGGTGACCGGCGGAGCCGTCGGTGGCGGAGGGGGGCGCGGGCTCAGTCATGGCTGCGGGCCTTGCGGGTCCTGCGCCGGGCAATCGGGCCGTAGGCGGCACCGGCCAGGATGAGGACCGCTCCGGCAACGACGGCGAGGGTGATGGGCTGGACGGGGCCGGGCTGTGAGGTGCCGCCGGGGAGCGCGGCGAAGCCGGCGGGGCGCTGCATCACACCGATGCTGCCGAGTGGCCAGGCGCGGGCGTCGACGCGGCCCTGGACGGCGCTGCGCGGTACGGAGCCGTGGTCGCCGTCGGTGAGGTGGACGCGCGAGTCGAGGGAGTCGCTGCGGTGGTCGCCCAGGAGGAAGAGCTGGCCGGCGGGGACGGCGGCCTTGAAGCCGACGGGCGAGGCGGGGCCATGGCCCTGCAGATACGGTTCCTCGACGGGCTTGCCGTTGATGGTGAGCCTGCCCTGCTCGGTGCAGCAGGCGACCTTGTCACCGCCCACGCCGACGACGCGCTTGACCATCGGCAGCTCGCCCCAGGCGGCGTCCTTGAAGACGACGATGTCGCCGCGGCGTATCTCGGAGCCGTCCACCTTTTCGGCCAGGACCCGCGCGCCGACGGCGATGGTCGGCGACATCGAGTCGGTCGGCACCGTGTAGGGGCGGTAGATCAGTGCCGCCCACACGAAGCCGCCCAGGAACAGCACACAGCCGACGGCCACGGCCAGACCGGACAGCACACTGCCCGTGGTCCGGCCGCGGCCGTCGGTCCTGCGTTCCGTACTGCTGCTCATCCCAGCGCTCCCACCCTGCGGGCGGCGCCCGCGTCGAAGATCTGGGACGGCACCCTACCTGGGGTAACGGCTGCCGGTCAGTACCCGGGGACGATCTCCGCTCAGCCTCCGGCGGCGCCAGAGCACGATCGGCACGGCGCCCGCGAGGCCCAGGGTGGCCGGGGCCGCCGCCATCGCGGTGTTGATCCCGGGCTGGCCGAAGGTGTCGGGCACCGGCAGCGTCGCCCAGCGGTCGATCGGCCAGGCGATGGTGAAGGCGCGGCCGACCACCTCGTCGACCGAGACCGTGCCATTGCCCTTGAGGTTCTGGTGGTAGCGGGAGTCGAGCGAGTCGTCGCGGTGGTCGCCCATGACCCAGATGCGGCCCTTGGGGACCTTGATCGGGCCGAAGGCGCGGTCACCGCAGGGGGTGGCGCCGGGGAAGATGTACGAGTCCTCCTGGAGCGCCTTGCCGTTGACCTTCACCGGGCCGGTGCCATGGCACTCCACGGTGTCGCCGCCGACCGCGATGACCCGCTTGATCAGGTCCTTCTCCTCGGCGGACGGCATCAGGCCGATGAAGCTGAGGACCTTCTGGACGGGGTTGGGCTCGGGGGTGGGCGTCTCGTTGAGCCAGCCGCCCGGGTCGTGGAAGACGACGACCTCGCCGCGCTGCGGCTTCGACCCGAACCACGGCGTCAGCTTGTCGACCAGCACCCGGTCCCCCCGCTGCAGGGTGTCCTGCATGGAGTCGGAGGGGATGGAGAACGCCTGCACCAGGAACGTCTTGATCAGCAGCGCGAGGAGAAGGGCGATGCCGATGAGGATCGGCAGCTCCTTCCAGAAGGCGCGCGGCTTCTTGGCCTTCTTCACCCTGCCGGCTACCTCCTCGTCCGCCGTGACGGACGGGCCGGCCGGACCGGGCGGCGCCGGCCGCTGAGACGCTGACTTCGACTGTGACTGTGACTGATGCGCGGAACTCGTCGCCTGGTGCGAGGACTCAACCTGCCCCGCCGGCTCTTCGGGCTCTTCGGTTCCGGACCGCGCGCCGACCGCCAAGTCCCCCACATCTGCTCCTTACTCCACGCACTCGCCCGCCCGTCAACCGGTGCAGGCCCACCACTCCCATAACGAGCGGGAGTTCCGCAGGGGTCGGGAGTACGGCCAAACTCTCGGGGTACAGCCTATGCGGCACCTGCCCGGCAGCCGCTCTCGCACCCGGCGCGTCGCGCACCGTCTGGAAGGTGCCGGTCTCCTCCAGACGCCGCCAGTGGCTGAACGGCCAGGCGATCACCACGGCCTGTCCCACGACGTTGTCCTCCGAGACCGTGCCACGGTACGGCTCATCCAGGTGGAAGCGTGAATCCGCGGAGTCCGAGCGGTGGTCGCCCATCACGAAGATCCGTCCGGTGGGGACGTGCACGGTGAATTTCAGCTGCGAGGGCGGGTTTCCGGGGTGGATGTACGGCTCGTTCAGCGGTGTGCCGTTGACGGTGACACGGCCCTTGACATCGCAGCACTTCACGGTGTCGCCGCCGACCCCGATGACCCGCTTGATCAGGTCTTTTTCGTCGGCGGAGGGCAGCAGTCCGATGAAGGTCATAAAGTCCTTGAACTGCTTCACCCCCACCGGCGGCTCACCGCCGATGCGGCTCTTCTCGTCCGGGGGCAGCCAGTTCCCCGGGTCCTTGAAGACCACGACATCACCGCGTTCCGGCTTGGCGCCGAACCAGGGCGTGAGCTTGTCGACCAGCACCCGGTCGCCGATCTTGATCGTCTTCTCCATGGAGCCGGACGGGATCACGAACGCCTGGACCAGGAAGGTCTTCAGTACCAGGGCGATGGCCAGCGCCACCCCGATGAGGATCGGGATTTCCTTGAGGTAGGAGCGCTGTCTGCGGCGTTTGATGCGCTTGGCCTGGCGGCGGCGCTCGGCCCGGCCGCCGGTCCGGCGGGGGCTCCCGCCGGGCTCACCGCCCGCCGCGGGCGCGTCGGTGCCGGGCTCCTGCGCATCCGGCGCCGGGGCGGCGCTCCGGCCCCCGTGGCGGGGCTTGCCGCGCTTACCCATGGGGGCCTGCCGGGACGGGTATGGCATCGAAGGAGCGCGGGGCGTCGATGGTGCTCCAGCGGCCTACGGGCCAGCTGATCCAGTCGGCCCGGCCGATCACCTTGCCGACCGGTACGGTGCCGCCGCCGGCCTCACCGAGGTGGTCGCGGGAATCGCTGGACCTTGCGCGGTGGTCCCCCATCACCCACAGCTTCCCTTCCGGCACCACGATGTCGAAGTCCACCGACGACGGGGCGTCCC
The DNA here is from genome assembly GCF_001294335.1 of Streptomyces chattanoogensis. Taxonomy (GTDB): domain Bacteria; phylum Actinomycetota; class Actinomycetes; order Streptomycetales; family Streptomycetaceae; genus Streptomyces; species Streptomyces chattanoogensis. The sequence goes on along the minus strand of NZ_LGKG01000001.1, from coordinate 740,485 downwards.
CGGGATGGAGATAGCCCTCGCTGACCGGCCTTCCGTTCACTTTGATCCGCCCCCGTTTGTCACAGCAGGTCACGTGGTCGCCGCCGACCCCGATCACCCGCTTGACGTAGTCGGTGTCCGCGGGCCGGGCCAGGCCCAGCGCCGCGCCGGCCCCGCGCAGCAGGGCCGTGACGGGATTCTCTCCCGAGTTGCTGTGAACGAAGGACCCCGTGCCGTCGAACACCACGACATCGCCGCGCCGGGGCTCACCTCCGAAACGGTACGCCAGCTTGTTGACCAGCACCCGGTCCCCGATCCGCAGGGTGTTCTCCATGGAGGAGCTGGGGATCAGAAAAGGCTGTACGACGAACGTGCTGAGCAGGAACAGAAAGGCCAGGCAGCACACCAGCAGGGTGACGGGCCGGTGGCCGAGGCGCGCGATTCCCGCGGGAAAACGCGCGGAGCGCGACCGCTGCTCCGACCCCTGTTCGGGGGTGGGAGAGGGGTCGCGCTCCGGGAGCTGTGCGTCGGTGTCCATCGGGGCCCGAGCCTATCCGGCCGTTTCCGGACGCCGTACGTGAGCTTGGCTTTGCGTTGCTCCGGCGCAAAAATTCGCGCTCCGGTGCGGCCGCGCTCAGTTGTCGCGCTTCTCCTTGATCTTCGCGGCCTTGCCGCGGAGCTCGCGCAGGTAGTACAGCTTGGCGCGACGGACGTCACCGCGGGTCACGACCTCGATCTTCTCGACGATCGGGGTGTGCACCGGGAAGGTGCGCTCGACGCCGACGGAGAAGCTGACCTTGCGGACCGTGAAGGTCTCGCGCACGCCGGCGCCCTGACGGCGGATGACCACGCCCTTGAACTGCTGCACACGGGAGCGGTTGCCCTCGATGACGCGGACGTGGACGTTGACGGTGTCACCCGGGCGGAAGGCCGGGATGTCGCTGCGCTTCGACGCGGCGTCGACGGAGTCGAGAAGGTTCATGACCTACTGCTTTCTTCGCTGATGCCACAGGTCATCAACGGGAAGTTGAAAAGGGATGTTCGAGCTGCCGTTCCGTCGGGCGGGCGTCGTTCCCCCTGTGGCAGGGGCGCGCACCGGACGCACACAGCAGCGGCCTATTCTTCCACGGCCTCGCTCGTGCGCCCAAATCGGCCGTCCGTTCCCGGTGCCCAGCCCAGCGCGGCGAGGATCTCGCGGTCCTTCTTGTCGAATGCGGCGGGGTCGGCGCGCTCGATCAGATCGGGGCGGTTGCGGTCGGTGCGGCGGAACGCCTCGTCGCGGCGCCACCTGGCGATCTTGCCGTGGTGGCCGCTGAGCAGCACCTCGGGGATCGTACGGCCGCGCCACTCGGGGGGCTTGGTGTAGACGGGGCCCTCCAGGAGGTCGGCCATCGCGCCGGGCGCGAAGGAGTCGTCCTGGTGGGAGGCGGCGTTGCCGAGGACGCCGGGCAGCAGACGGGCGATGGCCTCGACCATGACCAGGACGGGTGCCTCGCCGCCGGCCAGGACGTAGTCGCCGATGGACACCTCGCGGACGTCGAGGCGGTCGCCGTACTCCTCGATGACGCGGCGGTCGATGCCTTCGTAGCGGGCGGGTGTGAACACCAGCCAGGGGGCTTCGGAGAGCTCGACGGCGAGCTGCTGGGTGAAGGGCGCGCCGCTGGGGGTGGGGACGACCATGACGGGCCGCCCGTCGCCGGAGGCGAGGATCTCGTCCAGGGCCTCGCCCCACGGCTCGGGCTTCATGACCATGCCGGGGCCGCCGCCGTAGGGGGTGTCGTCGACGGTGTGGTGCTTGTCGTGCGTCCACTCCCGCAGGTCGTGGATGCGGACGTCGAGCTGCCCGCGGGCGCGGGCCTTGCCGACGAGGGAGACGTTCAGCGGCTCGAGGTATTCGGGGAAGATCGTGACGATGTCGAGCCGCATCAGCTGTCCTCGCGGGCGGAACGGCTGGAGGCGATCTCCGCCTCGCTGTCGTCGAGCAGGCCGGGCGGCGGGTCGATCACCGCGCGCTGCTCCTCGAGGTCGATCTCGGGGACGATCTCGGCGACGAACGGGACCATGACCTCGCTGCCGTCGGGACGCTCGACGATCAGCAGGTCCTGGTAGGGCAGGTGGGAGACCTCGGTGATCCGGCCGACGGCGGTGCCGTCGCGGGTGACGACATCGAGGTCGATCAGCTGGTGGTCGTAGAACTCCTCGGGGTCCTCGGGGACCTCCTCGGGGTCGACCTCCGCGATCAGCAGGATGTTGCGCAGCGCCTCGGCGGCGGTACGGTCAGCGACGCCCTCGAAGCGCAGCAGCAGCCGGCCGCTGTGCACCCGCCCGGTGGCGATGGTCAGCGGCCCGGCGGAGGACGGATCGGTGGCGAGGACGGCCCCGGGGGCGAGCCGCAGTTCGGGCTCGTCGGTGCGCACCTCTACGGTGACCTCGCCCTTGATGCCGTGGGCCCGGCCGATTCGGGCAACTACCAGCTGCACTACTGCTCCTTGCGGCTGAACCGCCGCCGCTTTCGCGAAGGTGGTCTCTCGCCGTCGTGGTTCCTCGATTGATGGTGGCGGCCCACAGGAGATCGCCGCCAACGGGTACGGGCCGGGGACGGCTCGAAAGCCCTCCCCGGCCCGAGCCGGTGTTCAACTTGTCAGCGGACGTCGTCCACGTCGACCAGGTCGACGCGGATACCCCGGCCGCCGATGGCGCCCACGACGGTTCGCAGGGCGCGGGCGGTACGGCCGTTGCGGCCGATCACCTTGCCGAGGTCGTCGGGGTGAACCCGGACCTCGAGAACGCGCCCGCGGCGCAGGGTGCGCGAGGCTACCTGCACGTCATCGGGGTTGTCGACGATGCCCTTGACGAGGTGCTCGAGGGCTTCCTCGAGCATGCTCAGGCCTCGGTCGACTCGGAGGTGGACTCGGCCGCAGCCTCATCCGCCTTCTTGTCGGCCTTCTTCGCCTTCGGGGTGATGGCCTCACCCTTCGGCTCGTCACCGGAAGCCTTGGCGGCGGCCTCGAAGAGGGCGCGCTTGTCGGCCTTGGGCTCGGCGACCTTCATCGGCGCCGGGGCCGGCAGGCCCTTGAACTTCTGCCAGTCGCCGGTGACCTTGAGGATGGCCAGAACGGGCTCGGTCGGCTGCGCACCGACGCTCAGCCAGTACTGGGCACGCTCGGAGTTGACCTCGATGCGCGAGGGGTTCTGCACCGGGTGGTACAGGCCGATCTCCTCGATGGCCCGGCCGTCACGGCGGGTACGGGAGTCGGCGATGACGATGCGGTAGTGAGGCGAACGGATCTTGCCCAGACGCTTCAGCTTGATCTTGACTGCCACGGGAGTGGTGTCTCCTGGTCTTGACGTGGTGGGGCACAACGAGATGCCACGTGGGGTTGCGGTACTCGGGTGCCCGATGGACGCGTCAGCCGGAGGAGAGAGGGGTCCTGTGCGGCTGTCGAGTACAGCTGGCCATTGTGCCACACGCGGTGCGGTCAGCCGACCGCGGCCACCTCGGGGATGCGGAAGGGCTTGCCGCAGCCGCCGCAGACGATCGGCGCCTGGGCCAGCACGGACGGTACGACGCGGACGTTGCGCCCGCAGTCGCACACGGCCTTGACGCGGACGCCGCCTCCGGAGGAGCCGTGCCGGGCGGCCGGGCCGCGGAAGCTGCGGGCGGTGTCGGTGGCGGTGGCCACGGTGTGTGCTTTGAGGGCTCTGGCGAGGCGCTCGATGGTGGGGCGGTAGCGCCTCCGGGCCTCGGGACTGAGTGTGACCAGGGAGAAGCCGCTGCTGGGATGCGGTTCGTCGACATGGTCCAGGCCCAGCTCCTCGGCGATCGCCAGGAACCGGCGGTTGTGGTAGCGGCCTGCCCGGGAGGTGTCGCGGATGCCGCGGGCGGCGGCGATGCCGTGGACTGCCTCGTGGAGCAGCCGTTCGAAGGAGAGTTCGGCGCCGCAGGCGGACGAGGACTCTCCGATCAGGGACTCGGGCGCGGCCAGGTCCGGCAGCTCGGGGTGGTGCCGTTGAATATCGGCCCACGCGAGCGCCAGCTCGGCGGCGAGAACAGGCGGTGTCGTGCTCACGTCGTGACAACGAGCCGGGGTCGCCCAGTGTTCCGATTCCGGGCCATCCCAAATAATTTGCACGTACCAGTCAGTTTCTGGTCATGGGCCGTGCCGTGGGCCAGTCGCCCGCAAGCCGGGGCGTACCCCCGCGTACACCGCACGGCGTAATACGCGCGCCCGCCGGGGCCGCGGTCCCGACGGGGATCGTACGGCCCACCGTAGGGCCACGGGGCACCGTCCGCCGAACGGGGCGGCACGGCGATCGGCGGGCTCCGGCGTGGCGGACCGGCGCGGGCCGGGGCAGGCTGAAACGGCGCGCACGGCGGGGGGCCCGGCGCATACGGGGGCGCGCGGGAGACAACCCCGGCGCACCCTCTGGACGACCGGACGGATGCGCAGTTGTCTGGATTGCGGGGGCGCACAACGCTCGGACACGGGGGCGATCGGCACTGAACAGCTTCGGTTCTCGGCGAATAGGGGCCCTTCCATGTCACCCACGCTCGTGCGGCACCAGCTTCCGGACCCCGCCTCCCCGCACGGAGCGGGCCCTCGCGATCCGGCCGGTTCGCAGGCGCGGGCCCGGGACTGGGCCGAGATCCAGGAGCGGATGCTGGTGCCGCTGTACGAGGCCGCGTACGACCGGCTGGGGATCGGCGCCGGCACCCGGCTGCTGGGGCTCGGCTGCGGTTCCGGGCTCGCGCTGCTGCTGGCGGCGGCGCGGGGGGCACAGGTCAGCGGGGTGGACGCGGACGCGTCGCGGCTGGAGCTGGCGCGGGAGCGGCTCTCACCGAACGGCGGCCCGGGGGCGGCCCGGCTGGTGCACGGCGGGCTGGAGGCGGCGTCCGGGGACGCGCCGTTCCATGTGATCACCGCGTTCCATCCGTCGGACTGCGGGAGCACCGTCGAGGAACTGACGGCGTCGCTGACCGCGGCGGCCGTTCTCGCGGAGCGCGGCGGCGCGGTGGTGCTGGGCGGCTGGGGCCCCGCGGAACGGTGCGCCACCGCCGGGGTGCTGCGGGTCGCACGGCGGCTGGCCGACCCCCTGCACAGGGGCGGCGGCTGGCGGCCCGGCGGGCGGGACGACCTGGAGGACCTGGCGGAACGGGCGGGACTGCGGCCCGACGGCTCGGGGCGGGTGGCCTGCCCGTTCGGCTATGCGGACCTGCCGAGCGCGGTGCGCGGCCTGCTGTCGACGGGAGCCTTCGACGCCGCGCTGGAGGTGACCGAGCGACGGCAGGTGGAGAAGGAGCTCGGCGAGGCGCTGCACCCGCATCAGCGGGCGGACGGGACGGTCTGGATGCCGAACGTGTTCCGGTACGTGGTGGCCCGTCCGCTGCGCTTTGCCTGAGCCCCACGTTGTCGGCTTTCCCGCCGTAGGGGTTTCACTGGTGCGCCTGCGGCGGGCGGTGCCGCTGCGCGGGGCTGACCGGCAGCGGCACCGGGCTTACACGGCTCCGCCGCTACAGCCCGGCACCTCCCCGTTGAGGGTGGGAGAAGACCGGTGGGGGTGTCCCTAATCCCGTACGTGCGAGCAGTGGACGGATCGTGCTCGCCCCCACTGGCCTCTTCTCCCCCCACCGTCGGGAGGGGACGGACCGCAGGACGGAGTCCGGAGGGCCGGCACCGCGGCCGACAACCAACCCCCGCCCGCCGCAGGCGCACAGAGAAACCCCACGGCGGGACAGCCGACGACGTACGGCCAAAGCCAAGCGCAGCGGCAACGTCGGACTAACCCATGAACTTCTTGAACTCCTCCGGGAGCTCGAAGTCCTGCGGCTGCTCACCCTGCGGCAGCCCGAACGGGCTGCCCGCCGGACCGGCCTCGCGGCGGGCGGCCGCGGCCTGCTCCTCGGCCTTGCGCTTCATCGGGTTACCGCTCTTGCGCTTGCCCTTGGCCTGCTTGACCTGCTTCTTCTTGCGGGCGGCGCCGCCACCCATGCCCGGCATCCCCGGCATCCCGGGCATGCCGCCGCCCTGGGCCATCTTCGACATCATCTTGCGGGCGTCGAAGAAGCGCTCGACCAGGTTCTTGACGGTGCTGACGTCGACGCCGGAACCCTTGGCGATACGGGCGCGCCGCGAGCCGTTGATGATCGTCGGGTCCTGGCGCTCGCCCGGCGTCATCGACTTGATGATGGCGGCGGTGCGGTCCACCTCGCGCTCGTCGAGGTTGTTGATCTGCTCCTTCATCTGCCCCATGCCGGGCAGCATGCCGAGCAGCTTGGAGATGGAGCCCATCTTCCTGACCTGCTCCATCTGGGCCAGGAAGTCGTCGAGGGTGAACTCCTTGGGACCCTTCGCCAGCTTGGCCGCCATCTTCTCGGCCTCGGCCTGGCTGAAGGTCTGCTCGGCCTTCTCGATGAGGCTGAGCATGTCGCCCATGCCGAGGATGCGGGACGCCATGCGGTCCGGGTGGAACGCGTCGAAGTCGTCCAGCTTCTCGCCGTTGGAGGCGAACATGATCTGCTTGCCGGTGACGTGCGCGATGGAGAGCGCGGCACCACCGCGGGCGTCGCCGTCGAGCTTGGAGAGGACGACGCCGTCGAAGCCGACGCCGTCGCGGAAGGCCTCGGCGGTGTTGACCGCGTCCTGGCCGATCATCGCGTCGACGATGAAGAGGATCTCGTCGGGGCCGACCGCGTCACGGATGTCCGCGGCCTGCTGCATCATCTCCTGGTCGATGCCCAGGCGGCCGGCGGTGTCGACGATGACGACGTCGTACTGCTTGGTCCGGGCGTGCTCGATGGAGTCCTTGGCGACCTGGACGGGGTCGCCGACGCCGTTGCCCGGCTGGGGCCCGTAGAAGGCGACGCCGGCACGCTCGGAGACGACCTGCAGCTGGTTGACGGCGTTGGGGCGCTGGAGGTCACAGGCGACCAGCAGCGGGGAGTGGCCCTGGCCCTTGAGCCAGCGGCCGAGCTTTCCGGCGAGGGTGGTCTTACCGGCACCCTGCAGACCGGCCAGCATGATCACGGTCGGCGGCTGCTTGGCGAAGCGCAGCCGGCGGGTCTCGCCGCCGAGGATGCCGATGAGCTCCTCGTTGACGATCTTGATGACCTGCTGGGCGGGGTTCAGCGCCTGGGAGACCTCGGAGCCGGTCGCGCGTTCCTTGACCTGCTTGATGAAGGCCCGGACGACGGGGAGGGCGACATCGGCCTCCAGCAGGGCGATCCGGATCTCGCGCGCGGTGGCGTCGATGTCCGCCTCGCTCAGGCGGCCCTTGCCCCGGAGGTTTTTGAAAGTACTCGCCAGGCGGTCGGAAAGCGTATCGAACACGGCGGTCGTCGATCCTCGGGGTCGGGGGCAGGGTGCAGTCGCGTTCTAGGGTATCCGCCCCTGCAAGCTCGGCGGTGCGGGTCGGTGTGCGGTGCGCTACAGCAGGGGTCAGAGCAGGGCTGCCTGCACCGTCTCGGCGAGCTGCCGCGCCTCCGTCTCGGCGAGCGGTGTGCCGTCCTGGCGCGTGACGTAGACCGTGTCCACCGCATTGGCCCCCAATGTGGAGACGTGCGCACTGCGCACCCACACCCCGGCCCCCTCCAGCGCCCGCCCGATCCGGTGCAGCAGGCCGTGCGCGTCCTGGGCCCGTACCTCGATGACGGTCGCGGTGCGGGAGGTGCCGGGGGCGACGGTCACCCGGGGCGGCGGGGCGAGGGTGGCGCGGGCGCGGCGGGCGTAGGCGCGTTCGCGCTCGGCGAGGCGGGCGGGGATGTCGAGGGAGCCGTCCAGGGCGCGGACCAGGTCCGCGCGCAGCCGGCCGGCGTCGGGCAGCGAACCGTATTCGGCGGCCACCCGCCAGGTGAGCAGGAGGACCGGGCCGTTCCCTATGGGATCGAGGGTGCGCAGGTCGGCGGCGCGGACGGTGAGGCGGTGCAGGGCGAGGACCCCGGCGGCGGCGGGCAGCACGCCGGGCTGGTCGGGGACGGCGATGAGGAGTTCCACGCCGACGGGCTCCTGGGCGCCGTCCTCGGCGGGCGCTTCGGCGCGGGTGTGCAGGGCCAGGACGGGGCCGCCGGTGCGCCCGGCCTCGACCGCCAGCCGCTCCTGCTCCGCGGTCGGCTCATCGGTGCCGCCGGTGTCCGGTTCGGCCTCCCCGGCGAGCCGTGCGGCGACCCGTTTGGCCAGGTCGGCGACGAGTCCGCCGCGCCAGGCGCTCCAGGCGGCGGGTCCGGTGGCGAGCGCATCGGCCTCGGTCAGGGCGTGCAGCAGCTCCAGGGTGCCGGCGTTGCCGACCGCGTCCGCGACCGCGCCGACCGTGGCCGGGTCGTCGAGGTCGCGGCGGGTGGCGGTCTCGATGAGCAGGAGGTGGTGGCGTACGAGGGTGCCGATCACGGCCGTGTCGCGGGGCTCGAAGCCGAGCCGGGCGGCGATGTCCCGGGCGAGGGGTTCGCCGGCGGCCGAGTGGTCGCCGGGCAGGCCCTTGCCGATGTCGTGCAGCAGCGCGGCGATCAGCAGCAGGTCGGGGCGGTGCACCCGGCGGGTGAGGGCGGAGGCGCGGACCGCGGTCTCGACCAGGTGGCGGTCGACGGTCCAGGTGTGGACGGGGTTGCGCTGGGGGCGGCAGCGGACCCGCTCCCATTCGGGCAGCAGCCGCGTGACGATGCCCTCGGCCTCCAGGGACTCCCATACGGGCACGGTGGGTGCGCCCGCGCCCAGGAGGGTGATCAGCTGCTCGCGGGCCTCGGCGGGCCAGGGCTCGGGCAGCGGTGCGGCGGCCGCGGCGGTGGCGCAGCGGCGGATGGCGTGGGTGGCCAGCGGCAGCCCGGCCTGAGCGGCGGCGGCCGCGGCGCGCAGCACCAGTACGGGGTCGTGTTCGGGCCGGGCGCTGCGGGCCAGGACGGCCTCGCCGTCGAGTTCGACGACGCCGTCGGCGAGCGGTGAGCGTTCCCCTCTGCCTGCGGTACGGCCGGAGAGCAGGCCGCGCAGGGTGGGCCGGACGGAGCGGGCGCGCAGGATCCGGCTGACCTCGCGCCAGGTGACGTCGGCGGCGTAGGAGACGGTACGGGCGGCTTCGTAGGTCCGGCGGAGCAGGGCGTCGGCGTCCGGCTCGCCGAGGGCGTCCGCGACCTGGGCCTGTTCCTGAAGGGAGAGGCGGTCGCTGGCGCGGCCGGTGACCAGGTGGAGCGCGTCGCGGGTGTCCAGGAGGCGGGTGCGGGCGTCCTCCAGGCCGCCGCGGGGGGCGTCGGCGAGCCAGGAGGCGGCGACGGCCCGTAGCGCGGTGGCGTCCCGCAGTCCGCCCTTCGCCTCCTTGAGGTCCGGTTCGAGGAGGAACTGCAGCTCGCCCTGGCGTTCGGCGCGCTCCTGGCAGAGTTCGTGGAGTTCCGGCAGCCGCTTGGGGGCGCTCTCGCGCCAGTCGGCGTAGGCGGCGGTGCGCAGTGCGGCGGTCAGTCCGGGGTCGCCGCCCAGGTGGCGGGCGTCCAGCAGGCCCAGCTGGACCTTGAGGTCGTCGCGGGCGGCCTTACGGGCCTCGGCGGGGGTGCGTACGGAGTGGTCGAGCTCGAGGCCCAGGTCCCAGACGGGGTACCAGAGGTGGTCGGCGAGCTTGGCGACCGCGCCCGTGTCGGCGCTTCCGTTGTGCAGGAGGAGGAGATCGAGGTCGCTGCGGGGGGAGAGTTCGCCGCGGCCGTAGCCGCCGACCGCGACGAGGGCGATGCCGGAGACGGCGGCCTCGGTGGCGGCGCGGTCCAGCAGCGCGGCGAGCCAGTCGTCGGTCAGCCGGGCGAGGGCGGCCCGGCGGGCGGGCCCGGCGGCCGTGTCGTCCTGGAGAAGGCGCAGGCGGGCGGCGGGGTAGCCGCCGGTTGTCTCGTCCGTCAACAGATGCTCCAAGGCCGCGTCGTGCGCGGTGGGCCGGCCGTCTCCGGCCGGCCCACCGCAACCATCAATTGAGCAGCCCCCGCGGCGAGCGACGACCTCCGCGGGAGCGGTGCCGGTTCCGGCGCGTCAGAGCGCGTCGGGTCCGCGTTCCCCGGTCCGTACGCGCACCGCGTCGTCCACCGGGACGCTCCACACCTTCCCGTCCCCGATCTTGCCGGTGCGGGCCGCCTTGACGATGACGTCCAGCAGCTGCTGTGTGTCGGCGTCCTCGACCAGGACCTCGATGCGGATCTTGGGCACCAGGTCGACGGTGTACTCGGCGCCGCGGTACACCTCCGTGTGCCCGTGCTGTCTGCCGTAGCCGCTGGCCTCGGTGACGGTCAGGCCGTGCACGCCGAAGGCCTGCAGGGCGTCCTTCACCTCGTCCAGCCGGTGCGGCTTGATTACTGCCGTGATGAGCTTCACGCGTCCACCTTCTTCGTCAGGGTCTCGCCGAGTGCCGGGCCCTTGCGGGCCATCGCGCCGCCGCCCGCGCCGGTGAAGTCGTACGCCGTCTCGGCGTGTGCGGCCTGGTCGATGCCGGCGATCTCGTCGTCCGCCTCGATCCGGAAGCCCATCACCAGGTCGATGACCTTGGCAAGGACGAACGAGACGACCAGGGAGTACAGCAGGACGCTGACGACCCCGATGGCCTGCTTGCCGAGCTGGTCGAAGCCGCCGCCGTAGAACAGGCCCTTGGCCTCGCTCTGCACCCCGCCGGTGGCGAAGAGCCCGATCAGCAGCGATCCGGTGATCCCGCCGACCAGGTGGACGCCGATGACGTCGAGGGAGTCGTCGTAGCCGAACTTGTACTTCAGGCCGACGGCCATCGCGCACAGCACACCGGCGATCACACCGATCGCGATGGCGCCGAGCGGGCTGACGCAGCCGCAGGCGGGGGTGATCGCGACCAGTCCGGCGACCGCGCCGGAGGCCGCGCCGAGCGTGGTGAAGGAGCCGTGCCGCAGCTTTTCGTAGGCGAGCCAGCCGAGCATCGCGGCGGCGGTGGCGACCTGGGTGTTGATGAAGGCGACCGCGCCGATCCCGTCGTCGTTGCCGAGCCAGGAGCCGGCGTTGAAGCCGAACCAGCCGAACCACAGCAGTCCGGCGCCGAGCATCACCAGGGGCAGGCTGTGCGGGCGCATCGGGTCCTTCTTGAAGCCGATGCGCTTGCCGACGACGAGGATCACGCCGAGCGCCGCGGCACCGGCGTTGATGTGGACGGCCGTACCGCCGGCGAAGTCGATGACCTCCAGCTTGTAGAGCCAGCCGCCCTCACCCCACACCCAGTGGGCGACGGGGAAGTAGACGAGGGTGACCCACAGGGCGATGAACAGCGCCCAGGCGGTGAACTTCACCCGGTCCGCGAGCGCGCCGCTGATCAGCGCGGGGGTGATGATCGCGAACATCAGCTGGAAGACGGCGAAGACGTAGATGGGGATGTTGTAGGTGCCCCACAGCTCGGTCAGGCCGATTCCGCTGAGGCCGGCGAAGTGACCGTCCCAGCCGATGAAGCCGCCCTTGTCGGTGCCGAAGGAGAGTCCGAAGCCGTAGAAGACCCACAGCAGGGTCACGATGCCCAGGCTGATGAAGCTCATCATCAGCATGTTGAGCACGCTCTTCACGCGGACCATGCCGCCGTAGAAGAAGGCGAGACCAGGGGTCATGACCATCACCAGTGCGGAGCAGATCAGCATGAACCCGGTGTTGGCCGCGCTCAGTTTCGGTGCCTCTGCTGCGAGCGTCACGATGCCTGGGGCCATCGGCGTCTCCTCGTCGTCGATACGGCCCGTGCGGGAGGGGTGGGGTGGGCCGACTTCGCGATGAGGTTGTCGCAGGGTGGTTTCGGCCAAACCTTGCCGGTGTTTCGCGGCAGTGACGAAGATGCCGTGCGTGTTACGCCGAGGTGAACTGCGCTGCAGGGGCGCCATCACCCGTACGGACCACCACAACCCACGCAAAACCCGGCCACGGCGCGCCGCCCGCAGACCTGGCGTGGGGAAGCCGAGTCGGGCTGTACGGGGCGGCGGCCGTGGCCGGGGGCCGGGGGCGGTGGGGTCAGACGGCCTCCATCGCGTGGTCGGGCAGCTGGCGGGCGAGCTCATCGCTCAGCCGGCGCACCTCGGCGACGCCGGAGAACTCGCGGGCCGCGGTGTCCACCGTCTTGCGCAGCCGGGTGTTGACCCGCTCGGAGCGGACCTGTTTGGCGAACGGGATCGCCTGCTGCGCCATCGCGGCACAGGCCTCCGGCTCCTTCTGCAGCAGATGGACGGTGGCCATTCCGATCAGATTGAGGGCATAGGAGCGCTGGTGCTCGGGGTCCTTGCCGAACAGCTCGACGGCGCGCTGCATGACGGGCTCGGCGAGCGAGGCGTAGGTGGGGCTGCGGCCCGCGACATAGGCGAGGTCGCGGTAGGAGTGGGCGTTCTCGGCGTTCAGCTCGGCCTCGGAGAAGAAGCGGATCCAGTCCGGCTCGGGGTCGCCCGGCATGACGTCGGAGAAGGTGTCCTCGGCCATCCGGACGGCCCGCTTGACCTTGCTGGGCTGGCCCATTCCGGCGTAGGCGCGGGCCTCCATCGCATACAACATCGCCTGGGTGCGGGCGGTGGCCGTCTCGCGGCTGCCGTACTGGGCGAGGTGGATCAGCTCCAGCGCATCCTCGGACCTGCCGAGATGGATCATCTGGCGGCTCATGCTGGAGAGGATGTACGAGCCCAGGGGGCGGTCGCCGGCCTCCTTGGAGGCGTGCAGGGCAAGGACGAAGTACTTCTGTGCCGTGGGCTGGAGCCCGATGTCGTAGCTCATCCAGCCGGCCAGCTCGGCGAGTTCGGCGGCGACCTTGAACAGCCGCTTGGAGATCTCCTCGGGGTGCGGCTCCTGGAGCAGGTCGGTGACCTCGTGGAGCTGGCCGACGACCGCCTTGCGCCGCAGGCCGCCGCCGCACTGGGCGTCCCACTGGCGGAACATCGCGGTCGTGGACTCCAGGAGTTCGAGCTCGGGCCGGGAGAGCCGGGCGGGCCGCCGGGAGCGCTCCGGTGCCGGTTCCGCACCGCCCTGGCCGGCGGGCACCGGCACCAGCCAGCGCTGCATCGGCTCGATCAGGCTGGGTCCGGCCGCCAGCGCCAGCGAGGTGCCCAGGAAGCCGCGGCGGGCCAGCATCAGGTCGCTGCGGGAGAACTCGCTGATGAGGTTGACCGTCTGGGGGCCGGCCCAGGGCAGGTCGACGCCGGAGGTGGACGGGGACTGGTGTGCGGTGCGCAGGCCCAGTTCCTCGATGCCGACGACGCAGCCGAACCGCTCGGAGAACAGTTCGGACAGGATCCGCGGGATGGGTTCGCGCGGCTGCTCGCCGTCGAGCCAGCGGCGCACCCGGGAGGTGTCGGTGCTGATGTGGTGGGCGCCCATGTTGCGCGCCCGGCGGTTGACCTGTCGCGCCAGCTCGCCCTTGGACCAGCCACTGCGCATGAACCACGAACCCAGTTGTGCGTTGGGTCGCTTGGCGGCGTCGGTGCCGCCCGTGCCGCCGTTGCCGGCCACTCGGAAGCCCCCATCCCGATCGTTGCTCGGTAGTTGCTCGGTGCTTGGTGCGAACCGCGCACAGGACGCCGCCCGTTGCGGCTCCTGTCCTCGGTACATCTACCCGATCACGTATTCCGGCCACACCTTCTGGCCTGTGCCCGACCGGTGCGTTGCCACCGGCATACCCGTGCGAATGATGCCTCTCCGGGGTTCGCGCACCGAAAGTAATCCTACGATCACGCCCGTCGCGAGGGCGATTGCTGAAACGCCACCATTCGCCACCCCTTCGAATGAACTGCCCGGCAGGCTCTCACGATTGACTTGACAGAGGTCGGAACGGACCGGGCGGAGCGGAGCGCATGAGGGTGTGTGCCGCGCGCCGCACCACCCGGCGCACCACGACACGCCGCGCCGGGCACCGGCACCGCCGATCGCCGACGGTGCGGCGCGGTGCGGGAGTTGGGGGTCCGCCGGGCGGTTCACCGGCTCGTAACCACAGGCAGGCAGCACCCGTTGGAGGGGGCATGGGCTTCACGATCGGCGGCATCCGGGAGATTCGGTCCGGCGCGCGGCGCCGCGCCCGCTCGTCCGAGATCACGGCGGTGGCGGAGTACACCGGGCTGTGGGGCTGGGATGTCGTCCCCGGTGCCCGCGCGGCCCGCTCCGGCAGCGGCCGCACCGACTGCTCGTGCGGTGCCGCCGACTGCCCCTCCCCCGGTGCGCATCCGCTGGACTTCGGCAAGGAGCTGGCGGCCGGGGCGACGCTGGAGGAGGCCACGGCGGCCTGGGCGCAGACTCCCGGTGCGGCCGTGCTCCTCCCGGTGGGCCGGTCGTTCGACATCCTCGACGTCCCGGAGGCGGCGGGCCGTGGCGCGCTGGCCCGGCTGCAGCGGATGGGGCTGCCGCTGGGCCCGGTGGCCGCCACCCCGACCGGCCGCGCGCTGTTCTTCGTCGCCCCCGGAGCGGCCGCCGATCTGCCGGGCCTGCTCTACCGGACGGGCTGGGACGACGCCGATCTCGATCTGCGCCCGCTGGGCGAGGGCGACCACATCACCGCGCCCCCGTCCGACCTCGGCGGCCACGGCCCGATGCGCTGGCTGCGCCCGCCGGCCCTGGAGACGGCGGACCGTCCGCCGCAGGCGCGGCTGGTGGTGGGCACCCTGGCGTATCTCTGCGCCCGGGTGTGCGTCTGACCCTCCGTGCCGCCGGTCCGCGACGGCCGGCGCCGCCCCCGGCCTCGTTACGGTGTGCCGACGGGCTCCGCTGCCCCGGCGCGTCCGAGGAGCGTGTGGAGGACGGCGTCGGCGTGGGTCCACAGCACCGCGCCCCCGATTCCGGGAACGAGGTGCCGGACGGCCCCCGGGATGCGCCGGGTCAGTCCGGCTCCCCGGTCCGGTGAGTGGCCGCCGTCCTCCTCGCCGTACCACAGGTCCACCGGGATCCGGATCGAGGCGAGATCGATGTCCCACCGGCCCATGGCCAGCACGGTGTCCCGGGCGTAGCCCTGCGGTCCCGGGGCGAAGGCCTCCTCCAGCGCCTGGCGGTAGGCGGCGGCGAACCCGGGCTCCTGATAGACCGCGAGGTCACAGTCGGGGCTGCCGGACCTCACCATGTCCCACATGGCGTCCGGCGTGAATCCGGCGAAGATCCGCTCGGCGGCATCCGGGTCGGACGCCGCGAGGTCCACCAGCCGCCGCAGCTCATCCGGCAGCACCGCGGCGAACCGCGGGTCGGCGATCTCGTCGGCCCCGGAGACCACCGCCAGTGCGCCGATCACACGGTGTGCGGCGCAGGCGAGGGCGAACGGCGCCCCCTGCGAATTGCCCACCATGGCGGGCCGGCCGAGGTCCCGCCGGGCGGCGAAGTCCCTGATGTCATGGGCGAAGTCGGCAAAGGTCCGCCCCGGCGCGGGCGAGGAGGCACCCAGGCCGGGCCGATCCAGGCTGATCAGCCGGATTCCCCGTCCCGCTACGGCCTCGGGGCCGAATCCCAGGCGCCGGCTGGTGGCCGCCCCCGGGGAGAGCAGCACCGGCGTACCGTCCGCCGGGCCCCACTCCGCCCAGCCCAGCAGCCGCCCGTCGGGGAGTTGTTCCGCGCCGGTGCGAGCCGGGGCGGCGATGTGCGTCGTCATGATCCCAGCGTGACGACTGTGGCGGGCGCGCTCCAGGGAATTATGCGCGCGGGGCGACAGCCGGCTCAGGAGCTGCCGGTCCGGCATCCCGGGACAGACGTCGGCCCCCGGTGCCCGCTGTGGTGCGGGTCCGGGGGCCGATGACAGCCAGGCGCGTGGCCTGGAGACGGCGTCAGCCGATCAGCGCGTCGACGAAGGCCTCGGGCTCGAACGGCGCGAGGTCGTCCGCGCCCTCGCCCAGGCCCACCAGCTTGACCGGTACGCCCAGTTCGCGCTGGACGGCGACGATGATGCCACCCTTGGCGGTGCCGTCCAGCTTGGTCAGCACCACGCCGGTGATGTCCACGACCTCGGCGAACACCCGGGCCTGGACCAGGCCGTTCTGGCCGGTGGTGGCGTCCAGGACGAGGAGCACCTCGCCGACCGGGCCGTGCTTCTCGACGACCCGCTTGACCTTGCCGAGCTCGTCCATCAGGCCGGTCTTGGTGTGCAGCCGGCCGGCGGTGTCGATCAGGACGACGTCGGCGGCCTCGGCGATGCCTTCCTTCACCGCGTCGAAGGCGATGGAGGCGGGGTCGCCGCCCTCGGGTCCGCGGACCGTACGGGCGCCGACCCGCTCGCCCCAGGTCTGGAGCTGGTCGGCGGCGGCGGCGCGGAAGGTGTCGGCGGCGCCGAGGACCACGGACTTGCCGTCGGCCACCAGGACGCGGGCGAGCTTGCCGGTGGTGGTGGTCTTGCCGGTGCCGTTGACGCCGACGACCATCACGACGCCGGGGATCTCGTCGCCGTTGGTGCCGATGCCGTTGTGGGTGTGCACGGAGCGGTCGGCGTCGGTGCCGATGAGGGCGAGCAGTTCCTCGCGCAGCAGGGCGCGCAGGTCCTCGGGGGTGCGGGTGCCGAGGACCTTGACGCGCTCGCGCAGGCGGTCGACGAGTTCCTGGGTGGGGGTGACGCCGACGTCGGCGGTCAGCAGGGTGTCCTCGATCTCCTCCCAGGTCTCCTCGTCGAGGTGTTCGCGGGAGAGCAGCGTCAGCAGGCCCTTGCCCAGGGTGTTCTGGGAGCGGGAGAGCCGGGCGCGCAGCCGGACCAGGCGGCCGGCGGTCGGTTCGGGGACCTCGATGGCCGGTGCCGGGGGCGCGGCGGGCGCCTCGGGTTCGGCGACGGCTGCCGGGGCCCCGGCCTCGGGCAGTCCGACTTCTTCGATGGTGCGACGTTCTTCGTCGCTCGGGGCTTCGGCCTCCTCGCCGACGTGCGGCTCGGCGGGAGGTGCGGTGACGGAGGGAGTGGCGGGCGCGGAAGGGGCGGCCGGCGGGGACGGCGGCAGCTGCTTCTTCTTGCGGCCGCTGACGACTAGCCCGCTGATCGCGCCGAGCACGACCACGGCGATGACTACAGCAAGGATGACGGTTTCCATAACCCCTCCAGTATCAGCCACGCCCCGCCGGCGGGGACGGCACGCGCCGAACCCGGATGCGCGGCCTCCGGATTCTGTGTCCGGGCGTACGGCACCGGGCCGCGCCCCAGAATCTGGATTTCCGACATCCCGAATTGATTCTGGACGTGTAGCATCCGGATTCACTCCCCGGGACCCGCCCGCGGAGCACCGGAAGGGGAATCTGGATGTTTGACATCCTGGTTTTGGGCGGCGGCTTCGCCGGACTGTGGAGCGCCGCCGCGGCGACCCGCCTGCTGCGCACCCATGCGGACCTGCACCCCGAGGCCGCCGGTACAACGGTCGCGCTGCTCACCCCGCTCCCCGACCTGACCCTGCGCCCGCGCCTCTACCAGGCCGACCCGGCGGGCTTCCGGGTCCCGCTCGACCGGGTGCTGGGACCGGTCGGCGTGCGCCGGATCGCGGCCACCGCGACCGCGGTCGACACCGGGCGGCGCCGGGTCACGGCGGTCGCGGCCGACGGCTCCCGTACGGAAGTGGGCTACCGGCGGCTGGTGCTGGCCACCGGGAGCGCCGTCGTCCGGCCCGAGCTCCCCGGCGCCCCGCTGCTGCACGACATCGACACCCTGGCCGCCGCCGTGAGGCTGGAGGACCATCTGCGGGCGCTGCCCCAGGCGCCGGACGGGCCGGGCCGCTGGAGCGCGGTGGTCGTCGGCGCCGGGTTCACCGGGCTGGAGCTCGCCACCGAGCTGGTCGGCCGGCTGCGCGCCAAGGCTGCCCCCTGCGGCGCCGAGGGCCAGGTGCGGGTGATCCTCGTGGAGCGCGCCGCCGCCGTCGGGGAGGGGCTGGGCGAGGCGGCCCGCCCGGTGATCATCCGGGCGCTGGACGAGCTGGGCGTCGAGCGGCGCCTCGGCGTCACGGTCACCGGCCTCGACGAGCACGCGGTGCACCTCTCGGACGGCAGCGCGCTGCCCGCCCGTACGGCCGTGTGGACCGCCGGGATGCGGGCGAGCGCGCTGACGGAGCGGATACCCGCACCGCGGGACGGCCTGGGGCGCCTCGCCGTCGACGCCCGGCTGCGAGTTTCCGGCGTCGAGGGCAGCATCTATGCAGCCGGGGACACGGCGGCGGCCATGGCGGAGGACGGCCACCCGGTGCCGCAGAGCTGCCAGCATGCGACGCCGCTCGGCAAGGTGGCGGGCCACAACGCGGCCGCCGATCTGCTCGGCCTGCCGCCGGTCGGCTTCGCGCCCGACCCGTACTCCACCTGTCTCGATCTCGGCGCGGCCGGCGCGGTGGCCACGGCCGGCTTCGGGCGCACGCTGCGCCGCGGACCGGACGGCTTCGCGAAGGAGCTGAAGCGCGCCATCAACGAGACATGGATCTCTCCGCCGGTCGACGACCCCGAAGAGCTGCTGCGTCGGGCCGACCACCGGGTGAGCCAGCGGCAGTCCGCTCCGCATCCCGCCTGACCTGCCGTCTTCTGCCTGGTCAGCGGCGTGGGCACGGATTCTCCGACGAGCGCGTGTGACGCTCGCCCTTGTCGGAGGATCCAACGGTATGTACGAGTAGAAGTTAGTCCAAAGTACGATGGTGGACGGCCGCGCAACGCGCGTAGAGTCCTGGCAGCTTCCGGCCAGGCACCACAGCCGCTGCCTGCACCTCCTTCCCGGGGGTGCCTCCAGATCCCCCGCACGGAGACACCTGCACCAATGGGCACCAGCACCGCGTCCACCACTCCCGAAACCGAAGGCGCCGTCGAGACACGAGGCATCGAGCCCGTCCCCGACAACGAGCGCCAGGGCCGCGTCCGCGAGCTCTTCCCCACCTGGGTCGCCGCCAACATCAGCGTGTTGTTGCTCACCATGGGCGCCTCCCTGGTGGTCAACAACGGGCTGAACTTCTGGCAGGTCCTGCTGGTCGCCGGCATCGCCGCCACCATCGCCTTCGGCATGGTCGGCGTGCTGTCGGTCTCCGGTAAGTGGGGCGGCGCGCCGGGCGCGATGCTCTCCCGGGCCGCCTTCGGCGTCCGCGGAAACTACTTCCCCGGCGCGATCCTGTGGGTCGCCCGCTTCGGCTGGGAGACGATCAACGCCGTCACCGGCGCCTACGCCGTCCTGACGGTGCTGAACCTGCTGTTCGGCATCAAGAGCAACAACGTCCTGGTGGTCGTCACCCTGCTCGCCTTCGTGGCCGTTACGTACCTGGTCAGCGGCCTGGGCCGCAAGGCGCTCAACATCTGCAACAAGTACTCGACGTACCTGTTCGGCCTGTTCAGCATCATGGTGCTGGTCTATCTGATCGTCACGATGGACTGGAGCGCGATCTTCGCGAAGAAGGCGGGCACCACCGCCATGGTGATCGCGGGCGTCGGCACCATCGCGGCCGGCGGCATCAGCTGGGTCCCCACCGGTCCCGACTTCGCGCGTTACTTGCCGCACTCCGCGTCCGGCAAGAAGATCGTCGGCACGACGGTCTCCGGCGCGGCCCTGGTGCTGCTCCCGATGGTCCTGATGGGCGGCGTGATGGCCGTCTCCAGCCCGAAGCTGGCCGGCCAGAACACCGACCCGATGTCGTTCCTCGGCACCATCCTGCCGACCTGGCTCGCGATTCCGTACCTGATCACCGCGCTGGTCGGCATGGTGCTGATCAACAGCCTGTCGATGTACTCCGCGGGCTTCACCGCCCAGACCATGGGCGTCAAGCTGCCGCGTGCCCTGGCGGTCAGCATCAACGCCGTCATCAGCCTGGTCGGCGGTCTGTTCATGATGCTGGTGGCCAAGGACTTCATCGGCCAGTTCATCGCCTTCCTCACGCTGCTCGCGGTGTCCTTCTCCGCATGGATCGGCGTGTACGGCGTCGACATGGCGCGGCGCCGCAAGAGGGCTGTGCGCTACGACGCGGACGGCCTGATGGACACCGGCCGCACCAGCCGCTACTGGTACGTCGGCGGCTTCTGCTGGCAGGCCATGACCGCCTGGGCCGTCGCGCTGGCCTCGGGCCTGTGCTTCACCAAGGTCCAGTGGTTCACCGGCCCGCTCGCCACCACCTGGATCGGCGAGAACGGCCTGGGCTGGGCCGCCACGATCGCGATCTCCGCGCTGGTCTTCGCGGTGCTGCCCGCGGCCAGGGAGAACGCCCCGGCGGACGCGCCCGAGCAGGCGGCCGACGAGGTGCCGGCGCAGGCCGGCTGACCTCCGGCGGGCCGGTCCCGCACCCTGGCGGTCTGACGCAACGTCAGCTAGCGTCCCCTTCGCCCACTGCCGGCGAAGGGGACGTCGTCATGTCTGCTCGGCCCAGCACGGTCCTGCGCATCAACCTCGTGGACCCCTCGCCCACCCCCGAGGCACTCGCCGCCCGCTACCGCGCCGCCGTCGAGATGGCCGCCTTCGCCGACGACCGCGGCCTGACCATGGTCCAGACCGAGGAGCACCACGCCACCGCCAACGGCTGGATGCCCTCCCCGCTCACCTTCGCGGGCGCCGTCTTCGGCGCCACGCGCCGTATAGGTGTCACCGTCTCCGCCCTGATCACGCCGCTGCACGACCCGCTGCGGCTGGCCGAGGACATCGCCGCGCTGGACCTGCTCAGCGGCGGCCGCCTGATGACCGTCGCCGGGCTGGGCTACCGGGAGGAGGAGTACGCGGCGCACGGCAAGGACTGGGCGGGCCGCGGCGCGCTCCAGGACGAGGTGCTGCAGACCCTGCTCGCCGCCTGGACCGGCGAACCGTTCGGCTATCGGGGCTGCACGGTCCGGGTCACCCCGCGTCCGTACACCCAGCCGCATCCCCTGCTGCTGATCGGCGGCAGCTCCCGCGCCGCGGCCCGGCGCGCCGCCCGTCTGGGGCTGCCGTTCTTCCCCAGCGCCCGCCTCCCGGAACTGGCGGCCTATTACGAGGAGCGGCGCGCCGCGTACGGCACCGAGGGCTGGGTCCTGCAGCCGCCCGAGCGGACCGCGCTGCTGCATCTCTCCGAGGACCCGGACCGGGCCTGGGCCGAGTACGGATCCCATCTGCTGCACGAGGCGCAGACGTACGCTTCCTGGCAGCCGGCCGGTATCCGCTCCGCGGTGCGCTCCGCCGCCACGGACGCCGGGACGCTGCGCAAGGAGGGCGTCTACCGGATCGTCACGCCGGAGGAATGCGTCGAGCTGGCCCAAGAGGCGGGACCGCAGGGCTCGTTGATACTGCATCCGCTGTGCGGCGGGATGCCCGTCGACGAGGGCTGGCGTTCGCTGCATCTCTTCGCGGAGCGGGTGCTGCCCCGCCTCGAGGCTGGTGCGGCGGCCCGTACAGCCGGTTGACCTGCGGCGATGGTGGCGCCGGGCGGCGTTGTCAGTGGCGGATGTCACTATCTGTCACATGAACTTCTTCGACGGACCGACCGCCGGTTCCCCGCCGCCCGAAGCATCCGCAAACGCCATCGCGCTCGCCGCCTACGAGCCCTGCGACGACGAGGACTTCGCGCCCGCCGACTGGTTCGTGCCGGCCCAGGTGCGGCAGGTCGAGGAGGTCGGCGCCGGGCCCGACGTCCGCATCATGCTGACCGGTTGGGAGGTCTGGCCGGGTTCGGTGACGGTACGACTCGGGGTCTTCCGGCGGCGGATCCGGCCGCAGGGCGAAGCGGAGGACGACGACCCTTCGCGCCCCGGCGGGCTGCGCGTCGGCGTGCAGCTGGCCGACGGGCGCAAGGCCACCACGCTCGACGCCGAGGAGTGGACCGCGGCCGGACCGGCCCGCCCCACCCTCAGGCTGACCGGCGGTGAGGGCGGCGCCTTCCACTATCAACTGCAGCTGCATCTCTCCCAGTTGCCGCCCGAGGGGACCACGCAGCTGGTGGTCGCCTGGCCGGACGAGCGGGTGCCCGAGACCCGCACGGCCATCGACGAAGCAGCGCTGCGGGCGGCGGCCGGTGAGGTCCTGGAGATCTGGCCGGACGCCGGTCCGCCCGCCCCGCCCCCGGACGGCGAAGGGGAGCAGAACTTCCTCTTCGCGAGCTTCGGGCCGCACGAGATCATGGCGCAGCCTCCGGAGCCGGAGCAGTCGGGCCCGGATCTTCCCGACCCGTCGCGCGCGGACTGGGAGGACATGACCTACGACGGCTGGAAGGACGTGGAGCTGGTCCGGGCCCGCCTGGCGAACGGCGCCGACCCCCGCCGTATCGGGCCCGACAGCGCCGAGGCACCGCTGCATCTGGCCGCCGCCCAGAGCCCTCCTGAGCTCGTCGCCGAACTCCTCGCGCGGGGCGCCGAGGTGGATGCCCGCGACGACGACGGCTGCACCCCGCTGTGGCACGCCGTCTGCCGCGGCGCGCAGGGGAACGCCGGGCTGCTGCTGGAGGCGGGGGCGGATGCCTGGAGTCCGCAGCTCGGCGGCCGTTCGCCGGGCCGGCTGGCCCTGACGACGGCCATGGCGCCGCTCTTCGCCGGACTGCCGGGCGCCGTGCCGCTGACGGCCGAGGAGCGGGCCGCCCAGCAGGAGGCCGATGAGCGGACGGCCGTGTTCGCGGGGGTGCACACCGAAGGCGTCTCGATCGCCTTCGTCCCCGGCATCGACGAGGACGAGGCCGTCCGGCGCCTGGGCGGCGCCCCGTGTACCTGCCCGTCCGACGAGGACGACGAGGACGACGACGATCCGGACGACCTCCTGTACGGACTCGATCCCTGGGAGTTCGACGACCCGGAGCGCCATGTCGGGGTGACGGGAGTGCCCGGTGGATGTGTGCTGGTCCAGCCCGCGTCGTACGAGCTGAGCACCGGCTCCGTCCTCGATGCCCTCTCGCCGGGCACCGCCGCCTACGGCCTGTACTTCAACCCCAAGGGCGGCACCTTCGGCACGCTCTCCCGCGACGGCCACACCGAGCTCAGGGAGGAGATCGGCCGGCCGGTCCATGGTGACGGCTCACCCGAGGACTACTGGCTCTACCGGTTCTGGAACTGGGACGTGCCGGACGGAATGTGGAGCGCCGGCATGATCGCGTACGCCTCCGCGCAGGCGGGACTGCGGGTCGCGGACGCCGGACCGATGGACGGCCCGCCGGGGCGCTGGGTGGAGATACCCGAGGGCAGCCCGCTCCTGGACTAGTCCGGCCTCGCACCCCGGAAAAGGTGCTGCCCCGGCTCGGGTGAGCCGGGGCAGCAGCCAACAAGTGAGGAGAAGGACTGGCGGGGGGGGTTAGCCCATCTCCTCCAACGCCTTGCCCTTGGTCTCCTTGACGTACTTGAGCACGAAGGGGATCGAGAGCAGAGCGAAGACCATGTAGATCACGTAGGTACCCGAGAGGTTCCAGTCGGACAGGCTCGGGAAGCTGGCGGTGATGGCCCAGTTGGCGATCCACTGCGCGGAGGCGGCAACGCCCAGCGCGGCGGCGCGGATCTTGTTCGGGAACATCTCGCCGAGGAAGACCCAGACCACGACACCCCAGGAGAGGGCGAAGAAGAGGACGAAGGCGTGCGCGGCGATCAGGGCGATGGTGCCCTCGGTGGTGGGCAGCGTGCCGGCCGCGGTCTTGGCGGAGAAGGCCCAGGCCTCCAGGCCGAGCGCGACGGCCATACCGGCCGAACCGATCAGTGCCAGCGGGCGGCGGCCGATCCGGTCGACGAAGATCATCGCGATCACGGTGCCGATGATGTTGATGATCGAGGTGGTGAAGCTGTAGAAGAACGAGCTGCTCGGGTCGATGCCGACGGACTGCCACAGCGTCGAGGAGTAGTAGAAGGCGACGTTGATGCCGACCAGCTGCTGGAAGACCGAGAGGCCGATGCCGACCCAGACGATCGGCAGGAAGCCCATCTTGCCGAGCAGGTCCTTGAAGGTCGACTTGTGCTCGCGACGCATCGCGTCCTGGATCTCGGTGACCCGGGTGTCGAGGTCGACGGTGTGGCCCTCGACCTCGGAGAGCACCTCCTTGGCGCGGTCGACCTTGCCGACGGAGATCAGGTAGCGCGGCGACTCGGGGATCGCGAAGGAGAGCAGACCGTAGAGGACGGCCGGCACGACCATCACGCCGAGCATCCACTGCCAGGCCTCCAGGCCGGCGATGACGCCGCGCTGGTTGCCGTCGGCGAGGTTGAGGATGCCCCAGTTGACGAGCTGGGAGATGGCGATGCCGATGACGATCGCGGCCTGCTGGAAGGAGCCGAGCCGGCCGCGGTAGGCGGACGGCGAGACCTCGGCGATGTAGGCCGGGCCGATGACCGAGGCCATACCGATCGCGAAACCGCCGATGATCCGCCAGAAGGCCAGGTCCCAGAGGGCGAACGGCACGGCGGAGCCGACGGCGCTGACGGTGAACAGCACCGAGGCGATCTGCATCACGCGGATGCGGCCGATGCGGTCGGCGATCCGGCCCGCGGTCGCGGCGCCGATGGCGCAGCCGATCAGGGCGATGGCGATCACCTGGGCGAGGCCGGCCGAGCCGACGTCGTAACGGCTGCGGATCGCCTCGACGGCACCGTTGATCACGGAGCTGTCATAGCCGAAGAGGAAGCCGCCCATCGCGGCAGCCGCGGTGATGAAGATGACATGGCCGAGGTGGTCCGGGTGGGCCTTGCGGCCTTCCGGGACCGTCGGCTGCGCGGTGCTGGTCAACGTGAACTCCAGTGGCCCGGCTGCGCTGCCGGGCGTCGGGGGCTGGCCCTTCCAGTGGCGCATAGGTTGGGGACACCCACCACTTGAAGGTAAAAGCAACGTTGCAGAGACTATGCCTTCAAGTTTCGAAGTCAATAGGCCGTGACGAATTCGTTTCCTCGTCGGATTCCCAAGGCTCTCGACACCCTTCGTTCAAGTTATGAAGAGAGAGCGACGCGAAGCCGACCGACGATCATCGCAACCGCTGGCTGATGACCTTCGAGACGCCGTCGCCCTGCATCGACACGCCGTAGAGCGCGTCCGCGACCTCCATCGTCCGCTTCTGGTGAGTGATCACGATCAGCTGGGAACTCTCCTGGAGCTCCTCCATGATCCGGATCAGCCGCTGCAGATTGGTGTCGTCCAGCGCCGCCTCGACCTCGTCCATCACATAGAACGGACTGGGCCGTGCCTTGAAGATCGACACCAGCAGCGCCACCGCGGTCAGCGACCGCTCGCCGCCCGACAGCAGCGAGAGCCGCTTGACCTTCTTGCCCGGCGGCCGCGCCTCCACATCCACCCCGGTGGCCAGCATGTCGTCCGGGTCGGTCAGCACCAGCCGCCCCTCACCGCCCGGGAACAGGCGCGCGAAGACCCCCTCGAACTCCCTCGCCGTGTCATGGAAGGCCTCGGTGAAGACCTGCTCCACCCGCTCGTCGACCTCCTTGATCACCCGCAGCAGGTCGGCCCGGGTCTTCTTCAGGTCTTCCAGCTGCTCGCTGAGGAACTGATGACGCTCCTCCAGCGCCGCGAACTCCTCCAGTGCCAGCGGGTTCACCTTCCCGAGCTGCTGATACGCCCGCTCGGCGGCCCTGAGCCGCTTCTCCTGCCCGGCCCGCGCATAGGGCACGGGCTGGTTCCGCGGATGATCCGGGTCCTCGGGCAGCTCCTCGCCCTGCGCCGGCGGCGACGGCGGTACGAGCTGATCGGGGCCGTACTCGGAGATCAGGGCGGCCGGCTCCACTCCCAGCTCCTCCAGCGACCGGGTCTCCAGCTGCTCGATCCGCAGCCGCTTCTCCGCGCCCAGCACCTCGCCGCGGTGCACCGAATCGGTCAGCTTGTCCAGCTCGGACTTGAGCTCCCGGGCCTGTTCCCGCTCGGCCACCAGCGCCGTCTCCCGCTCGGCCTTGGCCCGCTCGGCGGCGGCGCGTTCCTCCTCGGCCCGTACGACCGACACCTCCACATGCGCCAGCAGCTGCCGCGCGCCGGAGGCGACAGCCGAGGCCACCGCCGCCTCGTGGCGCAGCCGGGCGCGCCGCTGCTCGGCCCGCGCCCGCGCCTGCCGCTCGGCGCGCGCCCCCCGGTCCAGCGCATCCGCCCGCCCGGCCAGCGCCTTCACCCGCTCCTCATGGGTACGGGCCTGGAGGCGGGCCTCCATCTCCGTCTGGCGGGCGTTGGCGCCGTCGGCGGCGAGCCGGTCCCGTACGGAAGTGTCGGGCTCCTCGTCCCCCGCGGCCGGGTCCTCCTCGGCCACCGCCAGCCGCGCGGCCAGCTCCTCGGCCTCCTCGGTGGCGCGCAGCAACGCGTCCTCCGCCTTCGCTGCCGCGGCGGCGGACCGCTCCGCCTCGCCCGCGGCCCCCCGCGCCTGTCCGCCGAGCCGTCCGAGGTCCCCCGCGACCTTCGATTTCTCCCGGTCCGCGGCGCGCCGCCGCTCGCCCAGCTCCTCGACCAGCGCGGCACACCCGTCGCGCCGTTCCTTCGCCGCCCGCTGTGCCGCCGCCAGCTCCTCGCAGCGCGTCTCCAGGCCTTCCAGCTCCGCCGCCGCCTCGTCGACCGACGCCTGCACCTCCAGCAGACTCGGCGCCCCGGCCGACCCGCCCTGCGCGAAGTGCGCCCCCAGCAGATCCCCCTCCCCGGTCACCGCCATCAGCTCGGGCCGCGCCGCCACCAGCTCCTCGGCGTCCTCCAGCGTCCCGACCACCACCACATTCCGCAGCAGCCGTGCCACCGCCGCCCTCAACTCCGCCGGTCCGCGCACCAGTTGATCGGCCCGTACGGGTTCGGAACGGGGCGCGGGCACACGGGGAACGACGGGGGCGGGGACAGGGGCGGCGATGTCTCCGGCGGCCGGTACGGGCTCACCGGCCGCCGGAGCGGGACCCGGCACCCGGCCCGCCACCGCCTCGGCCGCCCCGTTGGCCCCACTGGCACCACTGGCACCATTCACCTCACTGGCCCCACCCGCCGCGGTATACGCGGCCTCCGCCGCGCCCGCCCCCTCGACGCGGCCCAGCACCATCGCCGCGCGCCCCGCGTCCTGCTTGCGCAGCATCCGGATGGCCTCGGCGGCGGTGGCGGTATCGGTGACGGCAACGGCGTCCGCGGCCGCGCCGAGGGCCGCCGCCACCGGGATCTCAAAGCCGGGGGTGACGGTCAGCAGCTCCGCCGCCGGGCCGAGAAGGCCGGTCAGACGGTCGGCGGCGGCCAGCAGCGCCCCCGTGCCGTCCTTGCGGCGCAGGCCGAGGGCCAGCGCGTCGTGGCGGGCGGAGGTCGCAGCGCGCGCCCGTTCGGCGGCGGTCAGCGCCTCGCGGGCGGCGGTCAGCCCGCTCTCCGCCGCGGCCAGCTCCCGGCGGGCCGCCTCGTACTGTTCGCCAAGCTCCTCGTCGTCCGCGTCCAGCCCGTCGACCTCGGCCCTGAGCCGCTCGTACGCCTCCTGGGCCGCGGCCGCCCGCTCCTGGGCGCCGTCCCGCGCCTCGGCGAGCCGGCCGATCTCCGCCCGCGCCGAGGCCGCCCGGCCGCGGGCCGCGGTGACCTGTCCGCTGAGCCGGGCGAGCCCTTCGCGCCGGTCGGCGATGGCCCGGGCGGCGTCCCGCAGCCGGCGTTCCTCGTCCGCCAACTGCCGCTCCAGCTCGGCGCGGTGTTCGACGGTGTCCTCCAGCGCCCGGCTCGCCGCCTCCAGCGCGGCCGTCAACTCCGCCTCCTGCTCGCGGATCCGGGCCGCCTCGCGCTCCATGTCGTCCGGGTCGCGCCCCTGGCGCTCGTCCGGCGGGGCCTGCGCGGCGCTCTTGACCCGCGCCTCGGCCAGCGACACCGTGCCGCGTACCCGCTCCGCCAGCTGGGACAGCTCGTACCAGGTCTGCTGGGCGCGCTGCACCCGCGGCGCCAGCGCCCGCACCTCCGCCTCCAGCACCGCCTCGCGCTGCAGCGCGGTGCGCAGCCGGGTCTCGGCGGCCTCCTTGCGTTCCTTGAGCGCGGCCTCGTCCTCGATCTCGGCGCGCAGCGCACGGCGCAGCGTGACGAGATCATCGGCGAGCAGCCTCAGCCGGGCGTCGCGCAGATCCGCCTGGATGACGGCGGCCCGCCGGGCGACCGCGGCCTGCCGCCCCAGAGGTTTGAGCTGGCGGCGCAGCTCATCGGTCAGGTCCTGGACGCGGGCGAGGTTGGCCTTCATCGCATCCAGCTTCCGCAGCGCCTTTTCCTTGCGTTTACGGTGCTTGAGGACGCCCGCCGCCTCTTCGATGAAACCCCTTCGGCCCATCGGGTCGGCGTGCAGTACGGAGTCGAGCTGGCCCTGTCCGACGATGACGTGCATCTCGCGCCCGATGCCGGAGTCGGAAAGCAGCTCCTGGATATCGAGCAGCCGGCAGGTGTCGCCGTTGATCTGATACTCGCTGCCGCCGTTGCGGAACATGATCCGGGTAATGGTGACTTCAGCGTATTCGATGGGCAGCGCACCGTCGGAATTGTCGATGGTGAGCGAGACCTCGGCCCGGCCGAGCGGTGGGCGGCCGGTCGTCCCGGCGAAGATCACGTCCTCCATCTTGCCGCCGCGCAGCGACTTGGCGCCCTGCTCGCCCATAACCCAGGACAACGCGTCCACGACATTCGATTTGCCGGAACCGTTGGGTCCCACGACGCAGGTGATACCGGGCTCGAAGCGGAGCGTCGTGGCGGAGGCGAACGACTTGAAGCCTCGCAGGGTCAGACTCTTCAGGTGCACGCCGTTGGACTCTACCGGCCGTCTCCGGGCGGGCGGCCCCAACATTCCGCCGCCGCCCTTTCGCAGGGTGTACCGGGCCCGGGTATCGCCCCGCGGATGCTTTTGAGCGTGCCTTCGGCCGTGCGGCGGCGTTCCTTTTCGGTTTCACCAGGGAAAGTGCCGGGCACATCATGGCGTAAGGAAGACGCCGCGGTGCGGAAGGGGCCGCAGAGGCGGGACGGATACGGCGACCGGACGGACTCGGCAAAAGGCCGGGGAAACGACGAAGGGACGCCGAAGCGTCCCTTGCAGATCTTGAAGGAGCGGCGGTGCCTCAAGCGGCTGGCGAGCAGCCCGACCGGCCCTGATGTTGTGGGTCAGGTGAGCGCGGGCTCCGCCTGGGGTACGTCGATGTCGAGCATCGAGTCGTCGTGACGTGCGGCAGCGGACAGCATGTCGTTTTCGGCCTGCATCCGAATAAGTTCGGATTCAAGGTCCTGGACGCGCTGCTGAAGCCGTCGCATCTCGGAGAGGACTCGGGGGTCGGAGCCGCCGACGTAACCGAGAAGCGCCTTTGCCATGATGGATGGTCCTCCACACTGAGTGACCGACCGAAGCGGTGTGGGTCGTGAGGGATTCGCACCCGCGGTGCTTGTCATTCCTGGTGTCTTCAATGCCAAACAGCTAAGGTGCGCGGGGATTCCAGAGTCTCACCAAAAGGTTTGAGGGTCAACACGATCACACCCCGTATCCTCGGGTGCCCGAGAGTGCGCGGCCGTCTCGGCTCTGCGCAAGCTCTCCAGAAAGGTCCCGCGGGGTGTGGAGATCATCCGTACAGCGGCAGCCTTGCACGGGTCGGCCGAGTTGGCAACCACCAGGCGTTATCTCCTGCGCGCAGCTGACAAAGGCATAGCCCAAAGATCATTTTTGTCGGCCGTACGGTGAGCGCCGCCGCCCCGCTCAGCGGATTTCGAAGCCGTCGTATCCGCCGCGGGGCGTGTCCCATATCTCAGTGACACCGTCGACCCGGCCGGGCGTGTCACCGGTCCGCAGCCAGTCCAGCAGTTGGTCACAGCGGTCCTTCGGCCCCTCTGCCACCACCTGGACGCGGCCGTCGCCGAGATTGCTCGCGAATCCTGCGAGTTCACCGATACGCAGGGCGTTCGCGCGGGTGAACCAGCGGAATCCGACCCCTTGGACACGACCCCGCACCCACGCGGTCACCCGGACGTCTTCGTTCATGTGTGCACGTTAACCGGCCAATTGCCCGTTGAGCACCTCGGCCCGGCACGCCATGCCGTACAGTCCCCCGACATCGGAACTCACCCTTTCGGGTGAGTCGACTTGACGTCGAGGACGGAAGGAAGACCGCGGATGGGCCGCCATCGACGCTCTGCTCCCCCCGCGCCGGAACCCCTACGTACCCGGTCTGCTGACGCACCGGCAGGCGCGCCGGCGGGCACCGCCCGGCACGCCGGTCACCGCGCCGCGCGCGGCCGCCGGACGGCGCCGGTGCGCACCGGGCTGCTCGGCGCCTCGGCCGCGGTGGCCATGGGGGCCGTCGCGGTCGCTTCCGGACTGATCCCGGGCGGCGGCCAGTTCGAGGTGAGCGGCGGCGAGCGCGGCGAGCGGGTACGTGCCGATTCGCTGCCGGAGGCCGACCTGCCGGGCGGCAGTTCCGTGCGCCCGACGGACCGCGCCACGGCCCCGGCCAGCCGCGGCGCCGAACGGCCCACCGCCCCGCGGACCCGCCCCCGGCCGCCGGCCGGGGAGACCCCCGCCCCGTCCTCCTCGGCGTCCCCGTCGGCCTCGCCCGCCCCGCACCGTACGGCCAAATCCCCGGCCGGAAAGACCGGTTCCTCGCACGGCCCCGCGAAGACCTCCGATCCGGCCTCCGCCCCGGCCTCCGAGACCTCCGCGGCCCCGTCGCAGAGCGCGGACCCCGAGTCGTCCGCCGAGGCCGAGGTGCTCTCCCTCGTCAACCAGGAGCGCGCCCAGGCCGGCTGCGCACCGGTGACCGCCGGCAGGCAACTCGCCGGACTGGCCCGGAGCTTCAGCGACGACATGGCCGAGCGCGGCTTCTTCGACCACACCGACCCGGACGGCGACACGCCCTGGGACCGCGCCCGTGAACAGGGCATCGACAACCTCGGCGGCGAGAACATCGCCCGCGGCCAGGCCAATGCCCAGTCCGTGATGGACTCCTGGATGGACAGCCCCGGCCACCGCGCCAACATCCTCAACTGCGAGTACAAGACGCTGGGCGTCGGAGCGCACTTCGGGCCGGGCGGGCCGTGGTGGACGCAGGACTTCGGGTTCTGAAGTTTCCGCAGGTGGGGTGCCAGGCGCCGGTCAGGATTCCCGGGCGGGCGGCCCCGGACGGTCCCGCAGGGCCCGCTTGCGTTCCTCGCGGCGCACGCCGGCGAAGAAGGTCGCACCGCCGAACTCCGCGCTGACCACCGCCGCGATCGCGGCCATCAGCTCCGGCGCGCCGCCCTTGGGAGGGACCTGCACGAACTCGGTCACGGTCACGGTGGGGGTGGGCGTCGAAGCCGGATGCGGGGTGTCGGCGGGCGGGTGCGTGACGCCGGGACTCCCGGGGAACGTTCCGGCGCCACCCCCGCCGACGGTCTCATGGGGAATCGTGATGGTGGTGCCCGAGTACAGCCCCGCCTCTCGCGCTTTCAGATAACGGAAGACGACGGCGACGAGCAGCAGCACCGACACCCCCATCAGGGCAGCCTCGACCCAGACCAGACGCGACCGCCGCACGCCGCCGCGCCGTTCGCCGTCCCGCCACGACGAGCCGCCCGGCTTGTGGTCGCTCACTCCCCCAGGCTGCGCCACCGGCACGGCGCAGGCGAGCCAGGCATGGCATCCGGGGCCGTCGCGTCAGCCCGCCGGCACGGGCCGCGGCGGCCGCTGGCACCGCGGGCAGAAGTAGCTGGAGCGGTTCATCCAGGGGCGGCGGCGGATGGGGGTGCCGCAGCGGCGGCAGGGTTCGTCCTCGCGGCCGTAGGCGTCCAGGGAGCGGTCGAAGTAGCCGGACTCGCCGTTCACGTTGACGTAGAGGCTGTCGAAGCTGGTGCCGCCGACGGCGAGCGCGGCGTTCATCACGTCCCGTACGTGGCCGAGCAGCTCGGCGGTGCGGGGGCGGGTGAAGGTGGCGGTCGGCCGGTCGAAGTGGAGCTTGCTGCGCCACAGCGCCTCGTCGGCGTAGATGTTGCCGACGCCGCTGATCAGCGACTGGTCGAGCAGGGCCCGCTTGATGGTGGTCCGGCGGCGGCGCAGCGCGGTGTGGAAGGCGGCGTCGTCGAAGGCGGGGTCGAGCGGGTCCCGGGCGATATGGGCGATGACGTCGGGGAGGTGGTCGGCGTCGCCGGGGACGGTGTCGTGCAGGGAGAGGCCGCCGAAGGTGCGCTGGTCGACGAAGCGGAGTTCGGTGTCCAGGTCGTCGGCGAAGCGGATGCGGATGCGCAGGTGCTTCTCGTCGGGGGCGTCCTGGGGCTGGACCAGCAGCTGGCCGCTCATGCCGAGGTGGGCGAGGACCGCCAGGCCGTGGGTGACGGAGGGGGTGACGCGGGGGCCGATGCCTTCGGCGGCGGTCTGTGCGGCCGGGCCGCCGCCGGTCACCGGGAGCCAGAGGTATTTGCCGCGGCGGCGTGCCGTACCCAGGCGCAGGCCTTCGAGGCGGGCCGCGAAGTCGGCCGCGCCGGCCGTGTGGCGGCGGATCGCGCGCGGGTGGCGGACCTCGACGGCGTCAATGGTGCGGCCGCTGACCCAGCGCTCCAGTCCTCGGCGTACGACCTCCACCTCGGGCAGTTCGGGCACGGGAGACGCTCCTCGCGATCGGTCCTGGTCCTGGTCCTGGGAAAGACCTCTGACCCCGTCGGGGGCGGCGCGCGGCCGTCCCGGACGGGGTCAGAAGGGGTGATTCAGTGCGCCGGCGACGTGGTGTCGCCGGAAGCCGGAGCCGAGTCGTCGCCCGGCGACGCAGTGTCGCCGGAAGCCGACTCCTTGGCCTTGGCCGCCTCGTCCGCCGCGGCGCGAATCGATCGCCACGCGGACTCGGCCGCCTGCTGCTCGGCTTCCTTCTTGCTGCGGCCGGTGCCGGTGCCGTACGAGACACCACCGACGCGGGCGGCAGCAGTGAAGGTCTTCTCGTGGTCCGGGCCGGTCTCGGTGACCAGGTATTCCGGCACGCCGAGACCTTCGGTCGCGGTGAGCTCCTGGAGGCTGGTCTTCCAGTCCAGGCCCGCGCCCAGGCTGGAGGACTTCTCGATGAGCGGGTCGAAGAGCCGGTGCACCAGCTCGCCGGCCGCGTCGAGGCCCTGGTCGAGATAGACCGCGCCGATCACCGCTTCGAGGGTGTCGGCGAGGATGGAGGCCTTGTCCCGGCCGCCCGTGCCCTCTTCGCCCCGGCCGAGGCGGATGAAGGCACCGAGGTCGAGGCCGCGGCCCACCTCGGCGAGCGCACGCGAGTTGACCACCGCGGCCCGCAGCTTGGCCAGCTGGCCTTCGGGCAGGTCGGGGTGGATGCGGTACAGCGTGTCGGTGACCACCAGGCCGAGCACCGAGTCCCCGAGGAACTCGAGCCGCTCGTTGGTGGGCAGACCGCCGTTCTCGTAGGCGTACGAGCGGTGCGTCAGCGCACGCACCAGAAGGGCGGACTCGAGCTTGTACCCGAGCCGCCCTTCCAGAAGCGTGTGGGACGAGGCCGTGTCTGCCGGAGGTTCATCCCCGCGTTTGCGGGGGGACGGATTGGCGTCTGACATGGAGCCCGTCACCCGCCGCTCAGACCTCGAGGACCTGGCGCTTGTTGTAGGTGCCGCAAGCGGGGCACGCGATGTGCTGCTGCTTCGGCTCGTGGCAGCGCTCGCACGCCACCAGGGTGGGGACCGCAGCCTTCCACTGCGACCGGCGGTGGCGCGTGTTGCTGCGCGACATCTTCCGCTTCGGAACAGCCACGGCTACTTCTCCTGAGGTTCATCCCCGCCGTCGCGGGGGAGGGTGTCCTTCTCGTCGTCGGTCACGACGAGTTCCTGCAGTGCCGCCCAACGTGCGTCGACGGCGTCATGGTGGTGGTCCGGGTCGTCCGCCAGCCGCGCTCCGCAATCGGAGCACAGGCCGGGGCAGTCGTCCTGGCACACCGGCTGCAGCGGCAGTGTGAGCACCACCGCGTCCCGCAGCACGGGTTCGAGGTCGAACAGGTCGTCCTCGACGAAGAACGTGTCTTCCTCGTCCTCGGCGTCGTCGCCGGACTCCGCGGGGCGGCTCCGGTCGTCGGCGTCGGGGTAGGAGAACATCTCCTGGAAGTCCGCATCGAGCTCTCGCTCCAGCGGCTCCAGACACCTTACGCACTCCCCCTTCACGGCTGCACGGGCGGTACCTGTGACAAGCACCCCGTCCATGACCGATTCCAGGCGGAGGTCGAGTTCGATCGGCGCGCCCTCGGGCACTCCGATGACCTCATTGCCGAGGTCACGGGGGGCCTCGACGGTGCGGGAGAGCCGCTTGAGCGTGCCGGGACGACGACCCAGCTCGCGTGTGTCGAACACGAGCGGGGAACGGTGGTCGAGGCGGGCGTTGATGGCTTCCTGCTTTCTGTACTGCGCTGTCAGCCGCCCGGAACCGGATGGGTATGCGGGCAGCAGTGATCGCGAACGTAGACGCGACCGAACAGTCAGGATACTGGACCGTTCCCGATAGGCCCAATCCGCTTCCGGCCGTTACGGCGGCGGTTACCCGCCCGCCTACTGGCGCCGCTGTTCGTACTGCTCCTCGTACTGCCGGATCTGATCCATGTTGATCATGCTGGTGTCGAAGAGGCTGGTTTCGTCCAGCGCCCCGGCCTGGGCATTCGGGTCCTGGGGGGCGTGCGGGGGCTGCGGCGGCACCTGCTGCTGGAGGTAGGCGTTCGGGTCGTAGCCCTGCTGCTGGGACTGCTGCTGCCAGTCGTAGCCGTACGGGTCCTGCTGGTGCTGGGTGTACGCGACCTGCTGGGGCTGCTGATAGCCGTAGGCGTCCTGCTGCTGGTACGCCGCCGGGTCCGCGTAGTAGCCCTGCTGGAACTGTTCCTGGAACTGTTCCTGGGGCTGGAGCGGCTGCTGGGGGTCAGGGAGCTGCTGGTGCTCCTGGGGCTGCGGCGGGGCCTGGGGCGCGGCCTGGGGCGGCTGGGGGTCCTGGCCGGCGCCGATGCCCGCCAGCTCGGCGAGATACTCCGCGTCGGCCTGCGGCTGCGCGGCCCCCGGGTCGCCCGCGGTCGCCATGTGCACGCCGAGCTCATCGATCGCCCGCGCACCCTGGAGCTTGTCGCGGCCGCGGCCGACCGCCTCCAGCGTCTTGGTGAGTACGGCCTGGAAGGCGCCGAACTTGGCGTCCACGTAGGCGTCGGCGCGCTGCTTGAGGGTCTCCGGGTCGGCGCTGCGCTCGGGGGCCTCGGTGTCCTCGTAGCCCTGCTCGTCCAGACCGGGTCCGCGGCCGAGCAGCTTCTCGCGGCCGCGGTCGACGGAGCCGATGGTCTTGGTGAGCACGACCTCGAAGTTGGCGAGCTTGGAATCGACGTAGTCGTCGGCCTCGGCGCGGATCTCCTCGGCCTCGCGGCGGGCCTCCGCCAGGATCCGGTCCGCCTCGTCCTGGGACTGCCGGGCGACCTCGGTGTCGGAGATCAGGGAGCCGCGCTGGGCGTGCGCGGACTCGATGATCCGCTCCGCCTCGGCCCGTGCCTCCTCGACCATCTGCTCCCGCCCGCCGAGCAGCTCCTGCGCCTGGGCGAGGGAGCCGGGCAGGGCCGCCCGCACCTCCTCGAGCAGGGCGAGCAGCTCGGCGCGGTTGACCACGCACGAGGCCGACATGGGCATGGACCGGGCGCCGCCGACGGTCGCGACGATGTCGTCGAGCTTCTTCTGCACGTCCACCTTGGGCTCGCCACTCTCTGAAGGGATGGAACGAGGGAACGGGACGACTGTACGACCACGGGACCCCGGCCCGACACCCGCTGATGCCCCGTCAGGAAAACGCCGGGGCGGTGCGCGCCGGGGCGCCGCCGCGGCAGGTCACCGCTTCTTGCGCAGGCGTTCGGTCAGGGCGTCGAGGACGAACGGCGGCACCAGGTGGGAGACATCGCCGCCCCAGGCCGCGACCTCCTTGACGAGGCTGGAGGAGAGGAAGCTGTAGGTGGGGTTGGTGGGGACGAAGAGGGTCTCCACGCCGGACAGCCCGTTGTTCATCTGGGCCATCTGGAGCTCGTAGTCGAAGTCGCTGACGGCGCGCAGGCCCTTGACGATGGCGGGGATGTCGCGCTGCTTGCAGAAGTCGACGAGCAGGCCGTGGAAGGACTCGACCTCGACATTGCCGTACTCGGCGGTGGCCCGGCGGATGAGATCGATGCGCTCGTCGACGGTGAACAGGCCCTGCTTCGACTGGTTGATCATCACGGCGACATGGACGACGTCGTACAGCTTGGAGGCACGGGCGATGATGTCCAGGTGCCCGTTGGTGATGGGGTCGAACGACCCCGGACAGACGGCGCGGCGCAACTTCGTCTCCTCGCTCTGCGGTCCGGTGTGCTGCGGTCCGGTCATGACACGCTTGTTGACGTCGATTCGGCGGACGTCGAAGCGGCGCGACCGTACCAAAGCGTGGCCTCGCCGTAGCGACGGGCCTTGATCGCTTCGAAACCGTCCGGCCAGGGGAACGTGCCGCTTCTGGTGCTGCGTTCCACGGTGACGAGTGCTTCCTCCGCAAGCCACCCCTGACCACGGAGTGTGAGCAGGATCTCGCGAAGATCGGCGTCGGTGGCGGCGTACGGCGGGTCCAGGAAGACGATGTCGTACGGGTCGCCCGGGGCCGGGGCCGCGGCGGTCTGCTCGGCCTTGCCGGTGCGCAGTTCGGCGCCGGGCAGGCCGATGGCGTGGATGTTCTCGCGGATGGTGCGGGCTGCGCGGGTGTCGGACTCGACGAGCAGAACATGAGCGGCGCCGCGGGAGAGCGCCTCCAGGCCGACGGCGCCGGAGCCGCCGTACAGGTCGAGGACCCGGGCGCCGGTGAGCGGGCCGTCGAGCGACTCCCAGGTGGAGAACAGGCCTTCGCGCGCCCGGTCGGAGGTCGGGCGGGTGCCGTTTCCCGGCGGTACGGCCAGGCGGCGGCCGCCGGCCGTACCGGCGATCACGCGGGTCATGGGCCCGTCCTTACGTGGGTGGGGTGGTGGGTGGTGGGAAGTGCGTGGGGTCAGGTGCGGGGAGCCCGGTGGGCTCCGCTCCCACGATATTCCGTCCCTGCGGGGTGAGCGCCCGGCGGACGCCCCTGCCGCCTTACGGGAGAGGTGATCGATCTCACCCGGCGCCTCTCCCCCGCCTCCTCCCGACCCCGGCTCCCCTCACCCCTTGTCCAGATACTGCTCCCGTTCGTCGTCCAGCAGGGCGGAGAGGGCGATCCTCAGCTCGGGGTAGCCGGCGAGCTCGGGATCGGCGGTGACGACCGCGGTGGCCTCCTCCCGGGCGGCCGCGATGACCTCCTCGTCGTCGATGACCGCGAGCATCCGCAGCGAGGAGCGGACACCGGACTGCGCCTGGCCCAGGACGTCGCCCTCGCGGCGCTGCTCCAGGTCGATACGGGAGAGCTCGAAGCCGTCGAGGGTGCCGGCGACGGCCGCCAGCCGGGCGCGCGCCGGGCTGGCCTCGGGCATCTCGCTGACCAGCAGGCACAGACCGGGGGCGGAACCGCGGCCCACCCGGCCGCGCAGCTGGTGCAGCTGGGAGACGCCGAAGCGGTCCGCGTCCATGATCACCATGGCGGTGGCGTTCGGGACGTTCACACCGACCTCGATGACGGTGGTGGCGACCAGCACGTCCAGCTCGCCGGCCGCGAACTTCCGCATCACCTCGTCCTTGTCGTCCGGTGCCATCCGGCCGTGCAGCACCGCCACCTTCAGACCGGCCAGCGGCCCCTTGGTGAGCTGCTCGGCGACGTCCAGCACCGCGAGCGGCGGCCGCTTCTCCTCGATGTCCTCCGGTGAACCCCCCTTGGCCGCACCGGAGTTGGCGCCCTTCTTCCCCTTGGGCGCGTCCTCCTCGTCGCCGATCCGCGGGCACACCACATAGCCCTGATGCCCGGCCTCGACCTCCTCGCGGACCCGCTCCCAGGCGCGCGCCAGGAAGTGCGGCTTGTCCTTGGCGGGCACCACATGGCTGGCGATCGGCGAGCGTCCGGCGGGGAGTTGGTCCAGTACGGAGGTCTCCAGATCGCCGAAGACGGTCATCGCGACCGTGCGCGGAATGGGTGTCGCGGTCATCACCAGGAGGTGCGGCGTCTGCTTCTCCTTCTGCGAGTTCCCCTTGCCGCGCAGGGCGTCGCGCTGTTCGACGCCGAAGCGGTGCTGTTCGTCGACGACGACCAGGCCGAGGTCGTGGAACTGCACCTTGTCCTCGATCAGGGCATGGGTGCCGACGACGATCCCGGCCTCGCCCGTGACCAGATCGAGCAGCGCCTGCCGGCGGGCCGCGGCGCCCATGGAGCCGGTCAGCAGCACCACCTTGGTGCCCTGCTCGGCGCCGCCCAGCATGCCGCCCTCGGCCAGCTCGCCCATCATCTCCGTGATCGAGCGGTGGTGCTGCTGGGCCAGCACCTCGGTGGGCGCGAGCATCACCGCCTGGCCGCCGCTGTCGACCACGCCGAGCATGGCGCGCAGCGCGACCATGGTGTTGTGGGTGACCGTGAAGTGGTCGGTCACATAGGCGTGGTCGGGGTGCGCAACGCTGATGCACTGGACGGGTTTGCGGCCGACGTGCTCGATGGCCTCGATGGCGCGGCGGAAGCCGGTGCTGCCGATGGACGCCTCATCCGGCAGCGCCACGTGGACGTCGCACGCACCGTCCCGTACGGGGAGGAGCCGGGCACAGCCGCCCAGGGACCGCACCAGCCATGCGAGGTCGTCGGCCAGGGGCACGGGCACCGCGCGACAGACCGTCTGGCCCCCTGCGGGCCGCCCTCCGGCGTCCAGCAACCCTCGCAGCACGGCCAGCCGGTCCTTGACGGACGCATGGCGATACGCGTCCGGCACCCGGTCGTCCGGGCTGCCGCCGTCGCCCCCGAGCCGCCGGCCCACCAGATAAGGATCCAGCGGCCGGTCCCCGCCGTCGTCGAGGTCCACGGGCACGGCCGCCGCGATGGACCACTTGGGCCGTCCGTCAGCCGTCAGCAGATCGCCCCGCAGCTCGCGCGTCGTCAGCACCCGCTCCCCCGTACCGCGGGCCCTGACGATCCACAGATGCTCGTCATCGCACTCCACCGTGCTGCCGTCCGACAGCACCAGCCGCCACACCTCCCGCTCCCCCTGCGGGAAGACGCCGTCCACGAAGGCGCGCTCGCCGGACGGCACCACGACCTCCGTACCGACCGCCATCTCCCCCATCGGCCGGAAGCCCCGCGGTGTCAGCACCAGGGCGTCCAGCGGCTGGGCCTTGCCGGAGCCCACCTCGCCCTGGAGGAGGCGGTGCATGGGGTGGCTGGTGGCCAGGTCGCCGAAGATCTCCCGGCTGACCTTCTGCTGGCCTTCGGTCAGGGTGAACGGCAGCTTGGCGTCGAAGGCGTCGAGCAGGCCGTCCTTCTTCACCGTCCGCGGGGTGGCCGGGAGTTGGGTCTCGGCCAGGCGCCGCCGGGCGAGCGCCACCTGGAGGACGAATGCCTCGTCCCACTTCAGCCGGGCGCGGGCGTCGGCGATCTCGGCCTTGGTGCGTGGCCGGTGGATCTTCCGCAGGGCGTCGGGGAGCGGAATCAGGTCGCGGCCCTCGCGCAGCGCGTCCGGCAGCGGATCGACGGCGTCCCCGGCGCTGGGCAGCACCGCGTCCACCGCCTTGGCGATCTTCCAGGAGGCCATCTGCTGGCAGGCAGGATAGATCGGCATCAGCTGGTTGGCGAAGGCATCGACGGCGGCGGCCCCGACCACGCCGTCCTTGTCGAGCAGTTCGTATTCGGGGTGGGCGAGCTGCAGTTTGCGGTTGAAGACGGAGACCTTGCCGGCGAACATCGCGCGGCGGCCGGGCAGCAGCTCCTTGTGCGGTTTGTGGATGCCCTTGCCGAAGAACACCAGCCGCAGCCGGCCGCTGCCGTCGGTGAGGGTGACCTCCAGGCGCTGTCCCCGGCCGGCGTTGAACGCGTGCACCCGGGCGTCGGCGACCTGGGCGACGACCGTGACGTGTTCGTCCAGCGGGAGGTCCGCGAGGCGGGTCAGTTCACCGCGCTCCGCATAGCGCCGGGGGTAGTGGTGCAACAGATCGCCGACCGTATGCAGGCCGAGGTGTTCGGCCAGCACCTTCGCGGTGCTGCCACCGAGAATCTTCTTCAGGGGTTCGTCGAGCGCTGCCACGCACCTATTGCACACCACAGGTCTGACATCGGGGGATCCGCCGGACCCCGAAGCGCGGTGATCCCCTCGCCCGGCGCCCTCACTCCACCCCGATGAGCAGCGGCACCGCGTACTGCCCGCCCTCGTAGACCACGGTGTCCACGGCAAGATGGCGCTCGCGGACATGGCGTTCCAGCCGCTCCCCGAGGGTGTCGGGAACGTCCGCGCCGAGGACGAGGGTGACCATTTCCCCGCCGGCGGACAGCATCCGGTCGAGCACGGTCGTCGCGGTCGCGGTCAGGTCGGCGCCGATCACCGCGACATCGCCGTCGATCAGGCCGAGGACGTCCCCGGCCTGGCAGACGCCGGCCATGGTCCACGACTGGCGCTCGGCGACGGCCAGCTCGGCGTAGCGGGTGGCGCCGGCGGCCGCGGTCATGGCGACGACGTCCTCGTCGAAGCTGCGGCCCGGCTCGTGGACGGCCAGCGCGGCGATGCCCTGGACCGCGGAGCGGGTGGGGATCAGGGCGACCCGTACGCCCTCGGTGCGGGCCTGTTCGGCCGCGGCCGCGGCAGTGTGCCGCAGCTCGGTGTCGTTGGGCAGCAGCATGACCTCGCGGGCGTGCGCCTGGCGGATGGCCTGGACGAGTTCGCCGCTGGCGGGCGGCTCCCCGGGCCGTACGGAGACCGTGGTCGCGCCGGCCTCGGCGCACAGCCCGGCGAGCCCGGGGCCCGGTACGACGGCGACGACGGCCCGCGCCGCCATCTCGGGCTCCTTGGTGCGGGGGGTACCGGCGAAGTGCGTGATGCGGATGCGGTACGGGCGGCCGGCCTCGATGCCGGCCTCCACGGCGGCGCCCGCGTCGTCGACGTGCACATGGACGTTCCACAGGCCGTCGCCGCCGACGACGACCAGCGAGTCGCCGAGCCCGTCGAGACGGGTGCGCAGCCGGGCCACTGCGGAGTCGTCGGCCTCCAGGAGGTAGATCACCTCGAAGGCGGGGCCGCCGCCGTCGGGGGCCGCGCAGCCGTCCGCCCCCGTGGCCTCGGGGCCGCCCGCCTCGGGGAGCGGGTCATCGGCCCGTACGGTGACGGGCGCCGAGACGTCCCCGGACAGCGCGTCGGCGAGCGCACCGAGCAGGGCGACCAGTCCGCAGCCGCCGGCGTCCACGACGCCCGCCCGGCCGAGGACCGCGAGCTGACCGGGGGTGGCCTTCAGGGCGGTGCGGGCGCCGTCGTGGGCGGCCCGCGCGACGGTGGCGGCGTCCCCGGTGGCGCGTTCCGCGGCGTCCGCGGCGGCGGTGGCCACCGTCAGGACGGTGCCCTCCACCGGGTGCGCCACGGCCTCGTACGTCGATGCGGCGGCCCGGCGCAGCGCCCGGCGCAGCGCCTCGGCGGGGCCGTCGTCGCGTGCGTCCCTGTCCGGCTCGTCCCCGGCCGTCAGGACCTCCGTCATACCGCGCAGCAGCTGGGCGACGATCGTGCCGGAGTTGCCGCGGGCGCCGATGAGGGCGCCGTGGGCCATGGCACCGATGGCGTCGGCGAGACGGGGGGCGGTGCCGGTGGAGGCGTGGCCGTCGAAGGCGGCCTCGACGGCGCGCGTGGCCGATTCGAGGGTCAGATAGAGGTTGGTGCCGGTGTCGCCGTCGGCCACCGGGTAGACGTTGATGGCGTCGATCCGCTCGCGCTCCCGGCCGAGCGCCTCCAGGGCCAGCCCGCACCAGGCGCGTACCGCGGCGGCGTCGAGCGGGTACGGCACATCGTCCTCCTGGATCACGGGATGCACCGCAGAGTAGCCGCGCTCCGGCCGGGCGGCCGGGGCGGGTGCCGGGAGGCGCATGGTAGTTTCGTTGTGCGGGAGCGGTCGTTGTATGCTGCTCCGGTTGCCCGATGAAAATCGGGCCATTTCCTCTCCTGGCGACGCCGGTCGGTCAATGCACTCGGCCCGTCAGGATTTCACCGTAAGTGCATCTGAAGTCTTTGGAGTGACCCGTGGCTGCCAACTGCGACGTCTGCGGCAAGGGGCCGGGCTTCGGCAAGAGTGTCTCGCACTCGCACCGCCGTACCAACCGTCGTTGGAACCCCAACATCCAGACGGTCCGTGCGGTGGTCGGGCGCACGCCGAAGAAGCTGAACGCCTGCACCTCGTGCATCAAGGCCGGCAAGGTCTCGCGCTGACGCCTTCGCCGTAGCGCAGCCCAGCCGGTTGCTTGTGAAGCCGGTCCACCGTCGTGGTGGACCGGCTTTTGCCGTTCCCGGGGCGGGGTTCAGCCCCGCAGGCGCCAGCCGTGGTCGACCGGCCCGATGCCCGTGCCGAGCCGGAAACCGGCCGCGATCGCGCCGGTGACGTACTCCTTGGCCGCGGCGGCGGCCTGCGGCACGGTGTCTCCCTTGGCGAGCTGTGCGGCGATCGCGCTGGCGAGGGTGCAG
This sequence comes from Streptomyces chattanoogensis, assembly GCF_001294335.1. Taxonomy (GTDB): domain Bacteria; phylum Actinomycetota; class Actinomycetes; order Streptomycetales; family Streptomycetaceae; genus Streptomyces; species Streptomyces chattanoogensis. Next base: position 698,240 of record NZ_LGKG01000001.1, on the reverse strand, counting down.
CCGGTGCCGTGGGTGTGCCGGTTGTCGTGGCGGGGGGCGCGCAGCCAGTGTTCCTCGGTGCCGTCGGTAAGGAGGTCCACGGCGTCCCCGGAACCGGCACCGGCGGCCAGGTGGCCGCCCTTGACGAGCGCCCAGCGCGGCCCGAACTCCAGCACCGCGGCAGCGGCCCGCCGCATATCGGCCTCCTCCCGGACGTGTACGCCGGTGAGCTGGGCGACCTCGTCCAGGTTGGGGGTGGCGACGGTGGCGGTCGGCAGCAGCTCGGTGCGGACCGCGTCCAGGGCGCTCTCGGCCAGCAGCGGATCGCCGTGCTTGGAGACGCCGACGGGATCGATGACGACCGGGACGTCCAGGCCGGCGAGGAGTTCCGCGACGGTCTCGACGAGCCCGGCCGAGGAGAGCATCCCGGTCTTGACGGCCTGAACGCCGATGTCGTCGACGACGCTGCGGAACTGGGCCCGTACGGCCTCGGCGGGCAGCTCCCACGCGCCCTGCACACCGAGCGAGTTCTGCGCGGTGACGGCGGTGAGCACGCTCATACCGTGCGTGCCCAGGGCCAGCATCGTCTTGAGGTCGGCCTGGATGCCGGCGCCGCCGCCGGAGTCGGAGCCGGCGACGGTCAGCACGCGGGGAGGTGTGGGCATACCGCCGAATCTACTCGCCCTCCCGTCACCCGACCTCCACCCCCAGAAGACGCCGCTACCGCGCCGCCCCCTCTACTCGTTGTCCCCGAAGTGGTCCCAGCCGGCCTTCGCCCAGGGGGCGCCGTCCACGGTGACCTGGGGCAGCGCGGACGGGTTGAGGACCTCGCCGATGACCTTCCACCGCGCGGGCAGCTTCACGTCCGGCGGGAAGGTGGCCACGATGGCGTGGTCCTCGCCGCCGTTGAGCACCCACTGCATCGGGTCGACGCCGACGGCGGTGCCGATGTCGGACATCTGCGAGGGGATGTCGATGGCGGCGGAGCGCAGATCGATACGGACCTTGCTGGCCTCGGCGATGTGCCCGAGGTCGGCGACCAGCCCGTCGCTGACGTCCGTCATGGCCGTGGCGCCGAGTCCGGCGGCGGCGGGGCCCGCGTGGTACGGGGGCTCGGGCCGGCGGTGCGCCTCGACGAAGGCGCGCGGCGAGCGGAAACCGCGGGCGAGCACGGCGTGCCCGGCGGCGGACCAGCCGAGCCAGCCGGTCACCGCGACCACATCGCCGGGCTGGGCGCCGCCGCGGGTGACCGGTTCGGCATTGCGCAGATCGCCGAGCGCGGTGATGGCGACGGTGATGATCTCGCCGCGTACGACATCGCCGCCGACCACCGCGGCGCCGGCCACCTGGCATTCGTCGCGCAGCCCGTCCATCAGCTCGGTCGCCCAGGTTGCGGGGAGTTCCGCGGGGACGACCAGCCCGAGCAGGATCGCGGTGGGCACCGCGCCCATGGCCGCGATGTCGGCGAGGTTCTGTGCGGCGGCCTTGCGGCCGACGTCGTAGGCGGTGGACCAGTCACGGCGGAAGTGCCGGCCTTCCAGGAGGACGTCGGTGCTGGCCACCACCCTCCGGTCGGGCGCGGTGACCACCGCGGCGTCGTCCCCCGGCCCGATGCGTACGGCCGGGGTGGAAGTGAGCCGGGCGGTGAGCTCCTTGATCAGCCCGAATTCCCCCAGCTCGCCCACGGTGCCCTTCATGCTGTTGCCCTTCCCATGCGTACGGACCGTCCGTACTTGGCTGACGACTGCGCCGCACTCGCCGCTTTCACCGCGCGGGTCTCCCCGCTCCGCACGGTGACGCGGTACCGTGGCGTCCCTTCTTCCCACATGATCCCGGTAGCCGCCCTGGAGGTCCCGTGGTACAGGCGTACATCCTGATCCAGACCGAGGTCGGCAAGGCCTCCGCCGTGGCAGAGGTGATCGCGAAGATCCCCGGCGTGCTGCAGGCCGAGGACGTGACCGGACCCTATGACGTGATCGTGCGGGCGCAGGCCGACACCGTGGACGAGCTGGGCCGCATGGTGGTCGCCAAGGTCCAGCAAGTGGAGGGCATCACGCGGACGCTCACCTGCCCGGTGGTTCATCTGTAGTTCCCCCGTATGCTCGGCCGGGTGATGTCCGTGCGCCGCCCGTACCTGGCCCTTCCTTCGCTGCTCACCGTGCTGTTCGCGGCGGCGGGCTGCGCTTCGCCGGATGTCGCGGTGCCCTCCCCCCAGGGCGGCGCGGCGCGCCACTGCCGGGCGCTCCACAAGGAGTTGCCGAAGACCGTGGACGGGCTGCGGCGCGGTACCGCCGAGCCCGTCTCCGACTTCACTGCCATATGGGGCGATCCTGCCGTGACACTGCGCTGTGGAGTGGCCAAGCCCGACGTTCTGACGTACGGGAGTGAACATTACAACCCCAGGGCGGACGCGGCGGAGGTCGACGGCGTCCAGTGGCTGTTCGAGAAGCAGGACGACGGTTACCGCTTCACGACCGTGCTGCGCAAGGCCTATGTCGAGGTGACCGTGCCGGGGAAGTACGCCCCCGAGGTCAATGTGCTCACCGACCTCGCGGGCGCCGTCAAGAGGACCGTTCCGACGGGCGTCTAGAGCCGCTCAGCGCAGCCCCGTGGAGCGGGTCAGCGCGGCCTGCAGCAGCCGGTCGATCAGCTCCGGGTAGCTCACACCGCTCTCCTGCCACATCCGCGGGTACATCGAGATGGGCGTGAAGCCGGGCAGCGTATTGATCTCGTTGATCACGAACTCGCCGTTGTCCTGCAGGAAGAAGTCCGAACGCACCAGGCCCTCGCAGGAGGCCGCCTCGAAGGCCTCGACGGCCAGCCGCTGCACCTCGGCGGTCTGCTCGGGGGTCAGCGGGGCGGGCACGATGCCGTCGGCCGAGTCGATGTACTTGGCCTCGAAGTCGTAGAAGTCGTGCGCGGTGACGGGCGGGATCTCGGCCGGGACGCTGGCGCGCGGGCCGTCCTCGAACTCCAGCACCCCGCACTCGATCTCGCGGCCGCGCAGCAGCGCCTCGACGATGACCTTGGGGTCGTGGCGGCGGGCCTCCTCGATGGCGTCGTCCAGGCCCGCGAGGTCGTCGACCTTGGTGATGCCGATGGACGAACCGGCCCGTGCGGGCTTCACGAACAGCGGCCAGCCGTGGTCGCCGGCGAAGTCGACGATCTTCTTGCGGGCGGCCGCAGGGTCCTGTTCCCACTCACGGGGGCGGATGACCTCGTACGGGCCGACGGGCAGCCCGAAGGAGGTGAACACCCGCTTCATGTAGTCCTTGTCCTGGCCGACGGCGGAGGCGAGGACGCCCGAGCCGACGTAGGGGACGCCGGAGAGCTCCAGCAGGCCCTGGAGGGTGCCGTCCTCGCCGTAGGGGCCGTGCAGGACGGGGAAGACGACGTCGACCTCGCCGAGGGCCTTGGGCACCGAGCCGGGCTCGGTGTAGACGATCTCGCGGTTGGTCGGGTCGACCGGGAGCACAACCCCGCCCTCGGTGGACTCGGCGAGCGCGGCCACGGTGGGCAGCTGCCGGTCCGCGATGGCCATCCGCTCGGGGTCGTCGGCGGTCAGCGCCCAGCGCCCGTCGGTGGTGATGCCGATGGGCAGCACGTCGTACTTCTCGCGGTCGATGGCGCGCATGACGGCGCCGGCGGTGACCACGGAGATGCCGTGCTCGGAGCTGCGGCCGCCGAAGACGACGGCGACGCGGGGCTTGTGGGAGGAGGTCTGGCTGCTCATAACGCGTTGAGAGTACCTGCTGGGTGGCCGGGAGTCAGTGCTCGGCACCGGGTCGTACCGCCGGACGGGCCCCGGCCCCTTCAGTGCCTCTCCGGCTTGGCGGTGCGCGACATCAGGTCCTTGAGGGCGAGCATCGGCGGCTTGCCCTCGTGGACGATGTCCACGACCGTCTCGGTCAGCGGCATGTCGACGCCGTGCCGGCGGGCCAGATCCCGAACGGACTCGCACGACTTGACGCCCTCGGCGGTCTGCTTGGTGACCGCGATGGTCTCCTCCAGCGTCATGCCGCGGCCCAGGTTGGTACCGAAGGTGTTGTTGCGCGACAGCGGCGAGGAGCAGGTGGCGACCAGGTCTCCCATGCCGGCCAGGCCCGCGAAGGTGTGCGCGTCGGCGCCCATGGCCAGGCCCAGGCGGGTCGTCTCGGCCAGGCCCCGGGTGATCAGGGACGCCTTGGCGTTGTCGCCCAGGCCCATGCCGGTGGCGATGCCGACGGCGAGCGCGATGACGTTCTTGACCGCACCGCCCAGTTCGCAGCCGACCACGTCGGTGTTGGTGTACGGGCGGAAGTACGGGGTGTGGCAGGCGGTCTGCAGCCGCCGGGCGACCGCTTCGTCGGCGCAGGCCACGACCGCGGCGGCGGGCTGGCGGGCGGCAATCTCCTTGGCGAGGTTGGGGCCGGTCAGCACTGCGACGCGAGCGGCGGGAACCTTGGCAACTTCCTCGATGACCTCGCTCATGCGCTTGGCAGTGCCCAGTTCGACACCCTTCATGAGGGAGACCAGGACCGTGTCGTCGGCCAGCAGGGGCGCCCACTCGGTGAGGTTCGCGCGCAGGGTCTGCGAGGGGACGGCGAGGACGGTGAAGTCCGCGTCACGGGCCGCTTCCGCCGGGTCGGTGGTGGCCCGTACGGACTCGGGGAGGGTGACCCCGGGCAGGTAGTCGGGGTTGGTGCGGCCGGTGTTGATGGCGTCGACGACGCCCGCGCGGCGCCCCCAGAGGGTCACCTCGCATCCCGCGTCGGCGAGCACCATCGCGAATGCGGTGCCCCAGGACCCCGTGCCGAAGACGGCGCAGCGCGTCACTTGCTGTCATCCTCCTGTGCCTGCGGGGTGCTTCCGGCCCGCTCGGTAGCGGCGACGGCCCCGCCCCGGCCGGGCTCCATGAGCGCGTCCGTGGCGGCCTTGGCGGCCTCTCGGGCGGCGCGGCGCTCGCGGGCGATGGCCTTGCGGTAGTCGTACGGTTCGGCGGGCGCGGGCTCGTCGCGCAGCAGGGCCAGCTGCTCGGTGATCGCGGCCATGATGGTCTCGGTGACGGCGCGCAGCACCTCGGCGGTGGGCTCCTTGCCGTAGAACTCGCTCAGGTCGACCGGCGGGCCCGCCTTCACCCTGAGTGTCTTGCGCGGGAAGAGCCGGAGCTTCTTCTCCTTGGCGTACGGCGGCATCACCGCATTCGCGCCCCACTGGGCGACGGGAATGACCGGTGCCTTGGTCAGCAACGCCACACGTGCGGCACCGGTCTTGCCCTGCATGGGCCACATCTCGGGGTCGCGGGTGAGGGTGCCCTCGGGGTAGAAGGCGACGCACTCGCCCTTGTCGATCGCGGCGACGGCGGCCCGGAACGCGGTGGCCGCGTCGGTGGTTTCCCGGTAGACGGGGATCTGTTCGAGGCGCCGCATCATCAGTCCGACAAAGCCGCTCTTGAAGAGCCCGGACTTGGCGAGGAATCGCGGAACCCGTCCGGTGTTGTACTGATAGTGCGCATAGGCGAGCGGGTCGAGATACGAGTTGTGGTTGACCGCGGTGATAAATCCGCCGTCAGCCGGAATGTGCTCCATTCCCTGCCAGTCCCGCTTGAACAGAACCAAGAGCGGCGGTTTGCAGATGACCGCGGCCAAGCGGTACCAGAAGCCGATTCTGCGGCGGGACACTTGGACACCCTCCTTGTGGGACCTGCGAAGCTGCGCCGGGCCGGCAGCCGCACAAGTGTCGCTCCGGGTACCCGCTATGTCGAGAACACCGTAACCCCGCCGCTGTCGGTCGACGGCGGGTGCGGGCGAGAATGCTGCGGATGACAAGAGACGGAGCGGATGCGGGCTGGAGCCTGGTCGTGCCGCTGAAACCCCTGGTGCGGGCCAAAAGCAGGCTCGCAAAGGCCGCCGGTGAACGCTTCCGGCCGCAGTTGGCCCTCGCATTCGCCCTGGACACCGTGTCCGCCGCGCTGGCCTGTGACGATGTGCGCGATGTGGCGGTTGTCACGGACGATCCGGAGGCCGGGGAGCGGCTGGCGGCCCTGGGGGCGCGCATCGTGCCCGACACTCCGGGCCGCGGGCTCAACGCCGCGCTTGCGCACGGTGCGGACGCGGTACGGGCGCGCCGCCCCGGTGCCCCGGTGGCGGCGCTGAACGCCGATCTTCCGGCGTTGCGTCCGGCCGAGCTGGAACTGGTGCTCCATTCCGCCGCGCTATTTCCCCGCGCATTTCTCGCGGATGCGGCGGATATCGGGACAACACTTCTCAGTGCGACTTCCGGCGTGGAATTGGCACCGGCATTCGGCGGCGCTTCGCGGGCGCGTCACCTGGCGTCCGGGGCGCGGGAGATCACCGCGCTCGAGGTGCCGTCGGTGCGGCGGGATGTGGACACCGGTGAAGATCTGCGGGCGGCGCTGGCGCTGGGCGTGGGGCCGCATACGGCGCGCCAGGCGCCGCGGCTGGCGTTCGGTGCCCGCACAGGCCCTCAGAGCCTGCCGTCCGGCGTCAGAGCGTCTGGAGCGTGATGAGGACGATCCGCCGGCCGTCGCCCGCGCCCTCCGCGCCCGCTTCGGCGCCGTCGCCCCCGCCCGCCTCACCCGCGAACTCGATCCGCACCCGCTGACCAGGGCGCAGCAGCCGCAGCCCGCCCGCGTCGAACGCCGCCGCGTCGAAGGGCAGCGGGGTGCCGTCGTCCAGCAGCACGCTGCCGGAGCGAGTGGCGTCGTCGTAGGTGTACGCGGTGGCCTGCATGGGAGAAAGCCTAGTTCAGGGCCCTGCCGTGAACGCACCGCGGGCCGGGCTCCCCGAAGGGAGACCGGCCCGGCGCTTGGCGTCGCCGCTGTTCACCGCTTGCGGGCGGTGGTCTTCTTGGCGGTGGTCTTGCGCGCCGTGGCCTTCTTGGCGGGCGCCTTCTTCGCCGTCGCCTTCTTGGCGGGGGCGGTCTTCTTCGCGGTGGCCTTCTTGGCCGTGGTCTTCTTCGCCGCCGTCGTCTTCTTGGCTGCGGCCTTCGCGGGTGCCTTCTTCGCCGTCACCTTCTTCGCGGTGACCTTCTTCGCGGGTGCCTTCTTCGCCGCGGCCTTCTTCGCCGTCACCTTCTTGGCAGCGGCCTTCTTGGCAGCTGCCTTCTTCGCGGCGGCCTTCTTCACCGTCGGGGCGGCCGCGCCCGTCAGGCTGCCCTTGGGGGCCTTCTTGACGGCAACCTCGCCGCCCTTGGGGAGCTTCTTCGAGCCGCTCACCAGGTCCTTGAAGCCCTGACCGGCGCGGAATCGCGGCACCGAGGTCTTCTTGACCCGCACGCGCTCACCCGTCTGCGGGTTGCGGGCATAGCGGGCCGGACGGTCGACCTTCTCGAACGAGCCGAATCCGGTGACCGAAACACGGTCGCCGCCGACAACTGCACGGACGATTGCGTCCAGTACCGCGTCCACCGCGTCCGCGGCGTTCTGGCGGCCGCCGAGCTTGTCGGCAATGGCTTCTACGAGCTGCGCCTTGTTCACGTCTTCCCCTTCGGAGACATTGCTGGAACGAAAGTTTCCAAGCTTTTTCGCACGTTAGGCAGATACATACCGCAAATCAAACACGAAACGGGCTAATCACCCTTGTGCCGCAACAATCTCGACCTTCACGGACTTGAGTCGCGGTGCACATCTTCGGGATAACGACCTTCATCGAGGTCTTCCATGAACCACTCCAGACGCCTTGCCGCGTCCGCAAGATCGTGTTTAGCCGCGGCCGTGATGACGAGCAGCTTCCGGGTCAGCGCCATCCGTACGCCCTCCGGGACTTGCAGTGTCCGCACTCTTGCGTGTGCGTCCTTGAGTCGGTCGGCGACGAACCCGTAGAGCTCGAGTTGGCCGTCGCGTTCCATGCGCTAATTGTGCCATCTGCGGCGAGTTGTCGCTTCACGGGGCCTCAACAGCCGCCTCAGCAAGCCGAAGCGCCCCCTGCCAACTGCACAGGGGGCGCATCGTACGCAATAACTCTTTGAGCCAAAAACCCGAGGTCAGGCCTCGAGGTCAGACCTCGAGGGTCCGCGGTTTGAACGACGGGCGATTCGCCTCGTACGTCACGATGGACGACTCCTCCCGAAGGGTGAGGCTGATGTCGTCCAGGCCTTCGAGCAGCCGCCAACGGGCGTTCTCGTCCAGCTCGAAGTCCGCCGTCAGCTTGGAATGTCCGGGAGCCTCGGCGCGCACCTGCCGCCCGACCAGGTCGACCGTCACCTCGGCGGTGGGGTCGGCCTCCACCAGCTTCTGCAGCCGGTCGACGGTCTCCTGCGGCAGGACCACCGTCAGCAGGCCGTTCTTGAGGGAGTTGCCGCGGAAGATGTCCGCGAACCGCGAGGAGATGACGGCCTTGAAGCCGTAGTTCTGCAGCGCCCAGACGGCGTGCTCACGCGACGAGCCGGTGCCGAAGTCGGGGCCCGCCACCAGGACGGTGGCACCCTTGTACACCTCCTGGTTGAGGACGAAGGCCGGATCCTTGCGCCAGGCCTCGAACAGCCCGTCCTCGAAGCCGTCGCGGGTGACCTTCTTCAGCCAGTGCGCCGGGATGATCTGGTCGGTGTCGACATTGCTGCGGCGCAGCGGGACGGCCCGGCCGGTGTGGGTGGTGAAAGCTTCCATGGTTCAGACTCCCGCGGGCGTGGCGACGGCTGCGTCGGACAGGTCGGCCGGTGAGGCCAGATGGCCGAGAACCGCCGTTGCGGCGGCCACCTGCGGCGAGACCAGGTGGGTGCGGCCGCCCTTGCCCTGGCGTCCCTCGAAGTTGCGGTTGGAGGTGGACGCGGAGCGCTCGCCGGGCGCCAGCTGGTCGGGATTCATACCCAGGCACATCGAGCAACCCGCGTGCCGCCATTCGGCGCCCGCCGTGGTGAAGACCTTGTCCAGGCCCTCGGCAACGGCTTCGAGGGCGACCCGGACCGAGCCGGGCACGATCAGCATCCGTACGCCATCCGCGATCTTGCGCCCTTCCAGGACCGACGCCGCCGAGCGCAGGTCCTCGATACGGCCATTGGTGCACGAACCTACGAAGACGGTGTCCACGGTGATCTCGCGCAGCGGCTGACCTGCGGTCAACCCCATGTATTCCAGGGCCTTTTCGGCGGCCAGCCGCTCCGAGGCGTCCTCGTACGAAGCCGGGTCGGGGACGCTTGCCGAAAGCGGCGCGCCCTGGCCGGGGTTGGTGCCCCAGGTGACGAAAGGCGACAGGGAGGCGGCGTCGATGTGCACCTCGGCGTCGAAGACCGCGTCGTCGTCGGTGCGCAGCGTCTTCCAGTAGGCGACCGCGGCGTCCCAGTCCTCGCCCTTGGGGGCGTGGTCGCGGCCCTGGAGGTAGTCGAAGGTGGTCCGGTCGGGGGCGATCATGCCGGCCCGCGCACCCGCCTCGATCGACATGTTGCAGATGGTCATCCGGGCTTCCATCGACAGCTTCTCGATGGCCGGGCCGCGGTACTCCAGGACATAGCCCTGGCCGCCGCCGGTGCCGATCTTGGCGATGATCGCCAGGATGAGGTCCTTGGCGGTGACACCCTCGGGCAGCTCGCCGTCGACGGTGATCGCCATGGTCTTGAACGGGGCCAGCGGCAGCGTCTGGGTGGCCAGGACGTGCTCGACCTGGCTGGTGCCGATGCCGAACGCCAGGGCGCCGAAGGCTCCGTGGGTGGAGGTGTGACTGTCACCGCAGACCACGGTGGTGCCGGGCTGGGTCAGTCCCAACTGCGGTCCCACAACGTGGACAACGCCCTGCTCGACATCGCCCAGCGGGTGCAGCCGCACGCCGAACTCCGCGCAGTTCTTGCGCAGCGTCTCCAGCTGGGTGCGCGAGACCGGGTCCGCGATGGGCTTGTCGATGTCGAGGGTCGGGGTGTTGTGATCCTCGGTGGCGATGGTCAGGTCCGTACGGCGCACCTGGCGGCCGGCCTTGCGGAGGCCGTCGAACGCCTGCGGGCTGGTGACCTCGTGCAGCAGGTGCAGATCGATGAAGAGGAGGTCGGGCTCGCCTTCCGCGCGCCGGACGACATGATCGTCCCAGACCTTCTCCGCGAGTGTCCGTCCCATCGCTTTCCCTCCGGCCGGCCGCTGTGCCGGCCTTGCTCGTCCATGCGCGGTGCCCGCGGAAATCCCCTTGACGGGCGCGACGCCGGGCCCTGGTCGAGGGCCACACCTACAGACTGACGACTTCCCTGGAAAATTGAACTTGCGTTTCACAGTGTGAGACGTGAGTATCGTTGCATGGACAACTCTAGCGGCGTCGGCGTTCTCGACAAGGCGGCTCTCGTACTGAGCGCTCTGGAGTCCGGTCCGGCCACCCTCGCCGGGCTGGTCGCGGCGACAGGGCTTGCACGACCCACGGCCCACCGGCTGGCCGTGGCTCTGGAACACCACCGGATGGTGGCGAGGGACATGCAGGGCCGGTTCATCCTGGGCCCGCGGCTCTCCGAGCTGGCCGCGGCGGCCGGCGAGGACCGCCTCCTGGCCACGGCCGGACCGGTGCTGACCCACCTGCGCGATGTGACGGGCGAGAGCGCCCAGCTCTATCGCCGGCAGGGCGATATGCGCATCTGCGTGGCGGCGGCGGAACGGCTGTCCGGACTGCGGGACACCGTCCCGGTCGGCTCCACGCTCCCCATGAAGGCGGGCTCGGCCGCCCAGATCCTGATGGCCTGGGAGGAGCCGGAGCGGCTGCACCGCGGCCTCCAGGGCGCCCGCTTCACGGCCACCGCCCTGTCCGGCGTACGGCGCCGCGGCTGGGCCCAGTCGATCGGCGAGCGCGAGCCCGGCGTGGCGTCCGTCTCCGCCCCCGTACGCGGCCCCTCCAACCGCGTGGTGGCCGCCGTGTCCGTCTCCGGCCCCATCGAGCGGCTGACCCGCCACCCGGGCCGGATGCACGCGCAGGCGGTCATCGACGCGGCCGCCCGCCTCTCCGAGGGCCTGCGGCGGAACGGCTGACGGCGACGCCCCGGCCCCGTACGGATCGTCCGTACGGGGCCGGGGCCTCTTCACGGGCCGGAAACACTGCACGGGGCCGACTTCCCTGCAGATCAGGCAGCCGGGCCGCTCAGCCGCCCGCGGGCACCCCGCGACGGAGCGGGCCGGGGCAGGAGCCGTTGCCGGTTGCGGTGCTGCCGTGCACACCGCGACCGACCCCCTGGCCGGGTCAGGCGGCCAGCCGCTCCGCCGCCCGCTCCCCGCGGCGGCCGACCGGCACCACTCCGCGGACCGCCCCCAGGCCGAAGGGCGGCATGTTGACGTAGATGCTCTCGTACGAGCCCGCCGGGACGGCATAGGTCTCGTGCCAGACGCCGACCTTGCCCCGGCCCGCCCGCACCCGCCGGTTGAACGCCGCCCAGGCCGGCCGGTGCTCGCCGCCCTGGTCACTGGCGTACGCCAGCAGCTTCTCCTTCGATTCCCAGTACTGCAGCGCGCCGAAGACCCGCAGGCCCGGCAGGGGCCGGTACCCGAGCAACCCCCGCTCCTTCTCCTTCCCCAGCTCCTTCATCATCCGCGGCATCGCCAGGAACACCGGCAGCCAACTGCGCACCGCCCACCAGCTGTTGACCCGCATCCCGATGAGGAAGACCACCGCCTCCCCGTCGCCGTCCGCCGTCATCCGCCCCTGCACCGGCTTACCGCCCATGACAACCCCCTTGGCCGCATTGGATAGCTGTTGGATAGCCTCGCTATCCATGTTTAGATAGTGACACTCTCCAATGCGAGATGCAAGGGGAACCGGAACGGGAAGCCGGAACGGGAAGCCGACGAGGAAAGGGCGCAGGCACGGTGCGACTGGCGGAGCTGAGCGAACGCAGCGGGGTGTCCACCCCCACGATCAAGTACTACCTGCGCGAACGGCTGCTGCCGCCGGGCCGCCGGATCACCGCCACCCAGTCCGAGTACGGCGAGGAGCATCTGCGCCGGCTGCGGCTGGTGCGGGCCCTGATCCAGGTCGGCCGGATTCCGGTGACCACCGCCCGCGAGGTGCTGGCCGCCATCGAGGACGACTCGCTCAATCACCACCACCGGCTGGGCGCGGCCGTCGAGGCGCTCCCCCACGGCCCGGAGGCCGACGAGACGGACCCCGCGACCGCCGCCGCCCGGCGCACCGCCACCGAGCTGCTGGAGCTCCTCGGCTGGCGCTTCAACCTCGAAGTCACGGCCGCCTCCCGGCCTTTCGGCATGCTCGTCGCCGCCATCGCGGCACTGGATCACCTCGGCTACGCCTGCGACACCGCGCATCTGCTGCCGTACGCCCGCCAGGCGGAACAGCTGGCGGTCTTCGACCTGGATCTGGTCGAGGAGTTCCCGACACCGGAGGGGCAGGTGGAGGCGGCCGTGGCCTTGACGGTGCTCTACGAGCCCGTACTGCTGAGCCTGCGCCGCCTGGCGGAGGCGGAGGAGTCCAACCGGCGCTTCGGCACCGACGGTTGAACGCGAGAAGGCCCCCCGCATGATGCGGGGGGCCTTCTTCTCTGTACCCCCGACCGGATTCGAACCGGCGCTACCGCCTTGAGAGGGCGGCGTGCTAGGCCGCTACACAACGGGGGCAAGTCTTGCTGCAGTTGAGATTCTCGTCTGCAGTTGAGCCTGTCGCGAGGACACGCTGCGCTGGGCTACCAGGACTCGAACCTAGACTAAATGAACCAGAATCACTCGTGCTGCCAATTACACCATAGCCCATGGTGGTTTAGACCAGTACCCCCGACCGGATTCGAACCGGCGCTACCGCCTTGAGAGGGCGGCGTGCTAGGCCGCTACACAACGGGGGCCCTAGCGATCCTCAACGTCGTCTCGTCCGGGAGCGACCCGAAGGAAACGGAGTGAAAGGATCTGTACCCCCGACCGGATTCGAACCGGCGCTACCGCCTTGAGAGGGCGGCGTGCTAGGCCGCTACACAACGGGGGCTTTGCAGATAAGCTCTGCGAGCTGGCCTACCAGGACTCGAACCTAGACTAACTGAACCAGAATCAGTCGTGCTGCCAATTACACCATAGGCCATCAAAGCGCAACCCCCGGTGATGGGGGTCTTGTTTGACTTGCGCTTCCCGGCCGGGCCTTTCGGCCCTCTCGGGCGGCGCAGGAAGAACATTACCTGATCGTGGACGGCGCACCAAAACCGATAACTCCGCGCAACAGCTCGGGCAGCTCCGCGAGGCTCCCGATGCGCCGTACGCCGGGCGGCGGCTCCTCCCCGCTGCCCGTACGGTCCAGCCAGACGGCGGTCAGACCGGCGTCCCGGGCCCCGAGCGCGTCGATGTCCAGCCGGTCGCCGACGTAGGCCACCTCGTGCGGCGGCAGGCCGAGGGCGTCGCAGGCCGCCAGGAACGCCTCCGGGGCGGGTTTGGCGTGTCCCAGCTCATCGGCGCACAGCACCGCCTCGAAGTAGCCGTGGATCCCGAGAGCGTCCAGCTTGCGCTCCTGACTGGCAGTGCCGGAGTTGGACAGCACCGCCTGCCGGACGAGGGGCGCCAGCGCCTCCAGGGCGGGCGCGGAGTCGGGGAAGAGCGTCCAGCACGCCTGGTAGTGCGCTACGTACCGCCCGAACCAGGCGTCCGCCTCGTCGTCGGACAGCGCCACCCCGAGGAACGTCCGGGCGCGCTCCCTGCGGTGCTCGGCGAACCCCAGCTCGCCGGCCAGAAAGCGGCCGAACTCGCACTCCATGGCCGCCTGCCACCGCGCCAGCGCCGCCTCCTCGCCACCGTAGGCCGCCGTCAGCCCCTCGGCCGCCAGGTGGCGCAGAACGCCGGCGCGGTCCGATCCCGTGTAGTCGAAGAGGGTGTCGTCGAGGTCCCAGAGGACGGCTTGGAGGGGCATGGGGCTTCAGTTCACCCAGTCCTTGAGCGGCTCGGTGTCGAGCTTGATGCCTACGGGGTCCGGGAGGGTCGCTGGCTTGCCGAATGGCACGATGACGGCCTTGTCGTAGCGGTCACCGTCGGGCTCCGAGTAGACCGTGACCTCGCAACTGTCGCGGTCGATCAGCAGGTAGACCGGGATGCCCGCCTCCGCGTAGGCACGGGGCTTCTCCCGGCGGTCCCGGCTGTCGGCGTCCCGGTCGAACGAGGTCACCTCGGCAGCCATCAGGACGGCTTCGGGCTCGCTCCACTCACCGTGCCCGGCAAAGGAGCCGGGCCTGGCGAGCGACGCGTCAGGGATCGCCCTGCCCTCGCGGTACGCCTTGATCTGGAGGCCCCTCTCGGCATACAGCCCGAGGTCGGGACGGTGCTGCATGCACACCTGCTGAAGCCACCGGATGATCTCGGCGTGGTCCCCGTCCGGCACTGCCTTGATCCCCAACCTTCCATTGATGAATTCCAGACGCAGCCCCTCAGCAGTCCGGGCGGCGAGACGAGCCAGCTCTTCAAATTCGCTCAGCAGCATGTGCGGCCGGTCGGCGAGCGCGGTCACGGTCAGCCCTCCTCTTGTCTCTGCCTCTATCACGGTCATTGTCCCCACCTTCCAGGTTGTAGTCCGGTCCTGGATACAACGAGGGCCCGGAAGCCGTACCGGCTTCCGGGCCCAGGTCACTCGTACGAGGATCAGACCGCCAGCTTCGCCAGCGCCGCGTCGATGCGGGCGACGGTGCGCTCCTTGCCCAGGATTTCCAGGGACTCGAAGAGGGGCAGGCCGACCGTGCGGCCGGTGACGGCGACGCGGACCGGGGCCTGGGCCTTGCCGAGCTTGAGGCCGTGCTCCTCGCCGGCGGCGAGGACGGCGGCCTTGAGGGGCTCGGGGCCGGCGGTCCAGTCGGCCTCGATGAGCTTGGCGCGGGCGGTGGTCAGCAGGGCCACCGGGTCGCCCTTCATGGCCTTCGTCCAGGAGGCCTCGTCCTCGACCGGCTCCTTGCGGAAGAGGAAGTCGACATTGGCGGTGATGTCGGACAGGACGGTCAGACGGGTCTGGGCGTGCGGGGCGATCGCCTCCCAGGCGGCCCGGTCGAAGTCCTCGGGCTCCCAGTTGGCGTACGGGGCCGTCAGCCAGGGCTCGCAGGCCTCGGTGAAGGCCTTCACGTCCAGCCGGCGGATGTGCTCGGCGTTGATCGCCTCGGCCTTCTTCAGGTCGAAGCGGGCCGGGTTGGCGTTGACGTCCGCGATGTCGAACTTCTCGATGAGCTCGGGGATCGTGAAGATGTCCTCGTCCGCGGAGAAGGACCAGCCGAGCAGCGACAGGTAGTTGAGCAGGCCCTCGGGGAGGAAGCCGCGCTCGCGGTAGATGTTGAGGCTGGCCTGCGGGTCGCGCTTGGAGAGCTTCTTGTTGCCCTCGCCCATGACGTAGGGCAGGTGGCCGAAGGCGGGGATCGCGGAGGCGATGCCCAGCTCGATCAGGGCCTTGTACAGCGCGATCTGGCGGGGGGTGGAGGAGAGCAGGTCCTCGCCGCGCAGGACATGGGTGATCCCCATCAGGGCGTCGTCGACGGGGTTGACGAGCGTGTAGAGCGGTGCGCCGTTGGCGCGGACGATGCCGTAGTCCGGGACGTTGTCCGGGGTGAAGGTCAGCTCGCCGCGCACCAGGTCGGTGAAGGTGATGGGCTCGTCGGGCATGCGGAAGCGGACGACGGAGGTGCGGCCCTCGGCCTCGTACGCGGCCTTCTGCCCGTCGGTCACCTCGCGGCACTTGCCGTCGTAACCGGAGGGCTTGCCGGCCTTGCGGGCGGCGTCGCGGCGCTCGTCCAGCTCCTCGGTGGTGCAGTAGCAGTGGTACGCGTACCCGCCGGCCAGGAGCTTGTCGGCGATGTCCTTGTAGCGGTCCATGCGCTCGGACTGGCGATACGGCGCGTTCGGGCCGCCGACCTCGGGGCCCTCGTCCCAGTCGAAGCCGAGCCAGTGGAACGAGTCCAGCAGCTGGTTGTAGGACTCCTCGGAGTCGCGGGCCGCGTCGGTGTCCTCGATCCGGAAGACCAGGCTGCCGCCGGTGTGCCGGGCGTAGGCCCAGTTGAACAGGGCGGTACGGACCAGGCCCACATGGGGGTTGCCGGTCGGGGAGGGACAGAAACGGACGCGGACGGGGGTCGCGTTAGCCACGCTTGATCACCTTGTTGGTGAGAGTGCCGATGCCTTCGATGGTGACGGCGACCTCGTCGCCGACGTTGAGCGGGCCGACCCCGGCCGGGGTGCCCGTGAGGACGACGTCGCCGGGAAGCAGCGTCATCGCCTCGGTGATGTGGACGATCAGGTCCTCGATCGGACGGATCATCTCGCTGGTGCGGCCGAGCTGGCGCTGTTCGCCGTTGACGGTGCACTGGATGGTCAGATCGCGGGGGTCGAGCTCGGTCTCGATCCAGGGGCCGAGGGGGCAGGAGGAGTCGAAGCCCTTGGCCCGGGTCCACTGCTGCTCGCGCCGCTGGACGTCACGCGCGGTGATGTCGTTGGCGCAGGTATAGCCGAGGATGACGTCCTTGACCCGCTCGCGGGGCACCTCGCGGCACATCCGGCCGATGACGACGGCGAGCTCCGCCTCGTGGTGCACCTCCTGGGAGAAGGAGGGGTAGGCGATGGGGTCGCCGGGGCCGACCACGGAGGTGGAGGGCTTGAAGAAGGTGACCGGGGCGTCGGGGACCTCGTTGCCCAGCTCGGCGGCGTGTTCGGCGTAGTTGCGGCCGATCGCGACGATCTTGTTGGGCAGGGTGGGCGGCAGAAGCCGGATCTTGTCCAGGGGGACCTTCTGGCCCGAGCGCTCGAATGCGGCGAACGGGTGTCCCTTGATGACGTCGAGTTCGTCGCCCTCGACCACGCCGAAGCCGACGTTGCCGTCGATGGAGAATCTGGCGATGCGCACGGGTTGCCGCTGCCCCTCATTGATCACTGGCCGGAGTTGACACTCCAGGCTATCGCGGGGGCGCGGCAGGCCCGCGCTGTGTATTACGCCGGTACGTCCTGCTCGGGCGCGACCATCAGGACGGTGCGGCGGGGGTTGGCCGTCTGGGCGGGCAGTTCGGCGGTGTGTTCCGGGGCCGCCGCGGTGGCGAGCTCGTCGGCGTCCTTGAGATGCGCCAGGGTGGTGCGCCGCGGGTTGGCTATGTTGCGGAACATCATCGTGGTCTTCACTGCTTCACGCCTCGCGTTGTGATCGTTGTGGTTGTGATCATTGTGTGGAGGACAAGGAAAAGGGCTTGCACCCGCATGCCTTGCCGTTGCTGCCTTATGGGTGCCCTTGTCGCATCGGGCAACCGTGTAAAGCGTCAGGCTATGCACGCCATTCCCTGCGAAGCCGTGGAGAAGTCCGCGATCTTCCTGTGAGTTTCCTCACGAGGGCTAGGACAAATGCCGCAATTCTCATGATCGCTATCCCGGGGCGAATCGGACATTGACGGATTGAAGCGCATGTTCCGCTCCCGATCACCGCACCTGGGACAGGGTTCCCGGCCGGTCGATTCGCTGGTAAAAGTCCGTTATCGGGGACCGAATCCTCTACATCCCGTCACACGCTCCGCACATTGCGTCACGCATGTCACAGGCATCCGCTCCGCTCTTGTTGGAGATCCGGCACTGTGCTGGAATTCCACGGACCGCCGCACGTTTCAGCCGGCGCGCAGGGCGCAAGGTGGCGCCGCGCGGTGGTGCCGCTCTCTCGGCCAGAGGGGGCAGCCCGCCGGTCACTCACGACCGCCAATGGGGGGACTTGCGGTCTCCTATGACTCGACACCGTCCCGCCGTTGACGCGGAGGGGCGCCTGGTCCAGAGGTTGCGACGCTAGTGCAGGGACGTTTCAAGAGGGATGGCAACGCTGCGGCGGACCCGGAGCTGCGTGGCGGGACCGACCGCGCCTCCGCGCCCCAGCCCGCCCAGAGCAGCGGTGTGCCGTCCGACCGTGGCGGCCAGGCACCGGGCGGTGACGCCGCGGACGGCGCCACGTCCGGTGCGTCGAAGGGGTCGAAGGGTACGACCGGTCCCGGCAGCCGAATAGCGCTGCGCAACTGGCGCATCAGCACCCGTCTGGTCTCCCTGCTGGCGCTGCCCGTGGTCGCCGCGACCACCCTGGGCGCGATGCGTATCGACACGCAGCTGGACAACATCGACGCGCTCGACCAGATGCAGCTGCTCACGGAGATGACGCGGCAGGCCACCGAGCTCGCCGACGCCCTCCAGGTGGAGCGGGACAAGTCGGCCGGCCCGCTGGCCGGCACCGGCAACGTCAAGGACGATGCGAACGTCGTGGCGCCGCGCGAGGCGACCGACCGCGCCCGGCTCTCGTTCAACCAGGCCACCGGTGACGTCCGCGCCGGGGACTCCACGATGGCCGGCGTCCGCGCCACCATTCTGGAGATCGGGCGCCAGCTCACCACCCTCAACGAGATCCGCGCCAGTGCCTACAAGGACCCCAACAACGCGGCGCGCACGGTCAACGAATACAACCAGCTGATCAACTCCCTGCTCTCGCTCTCCCAGGACATGGCGCAGGCGACCAGCAACCCGGAGATGATCCAGTCGACGCGTGCCCTGGCGGCGTTCTCGTCGGCCAAGGAATACGCGTCGATGCAGCGTGCCCTGGTCAGCGCCGGCCTGGCGCACAAGGGCGGCGCCCAGCTCTCCACCAACGACCGGCAGGCCGGCCGTACCGCCGAGAACGACGAGAAGGCCTCCCGGGACCGTTTCGCGCTGATCTACGCCAACAACGCCATCTCCCTGACCCGTGGTCTGGACGGCAACAACGACGAGATCAAGTCCGCGTACGCGTTTGCGCACCGCGCCTTCGCGAACAGCACCGGCATCCGCAGCAAGGAGTACAAGTACCTCGACTGGTACGACTCCGACTCGGTCAAGATCGCCGAGATGTCGCGGATCGAGACCACGCTGCTGTCCGAGATGCAGCAGAAGTCCCGCGAGCTGCGCAACGACGCGACCCAGGACGCGATCCTCAACGGTGCGCT
Organism: Streptomyces chattanoogensis; assembly: GCF_001294335.1. Classification (GTDB taxonomy): domain Bacteria; phylum Actinomycetota; class Actinomycetes; order Streptomycetales; family Streptomycetaceae; genus Streptomyces; species Streptomyces chattanoogensis. Next base: position 679,418 of record NZ_LGKG01000001.1, on the reverse strand, counting down.
GATCCTGCTCGTCCTCGGCGTCTCGCTGGTCGGCGCGTTCGTCGTGGCGCGGTCCATGGTCCGCTCGCTGCGCCGGCTGCAGGACACCGCGCAGAAGGTCGCCCAGGACCGGCTGCCCGAGCTGGTCAAGCAGCTGTCGGAGTCCGACCCGCAGGACGTGGACACCTCCGTCGAGTCGGTCGGTGTGCACAGCCGGGACGAGATCGGCCGGGTGGCCGCGGCCTTCGACGACGTGCACCGCGAGGCGGTCCGCCTCGCCTCCGAGCAGGCGCTGCTGCGGGGCAACGTCAACGCGATGTTCACCAACCTCTCGCGCCGCTCGCAGGGTCTGATTCAGCGTCAGCTGTCGCTGATCTCCGAACTGGAATCGCGCGAGGCCGACCCGGACCAGCTGTCCTCGCTGTTCAAGCTGGACCACCTCGCCACCCGAATGCGCCGTAACGGTGAGAACCTCCTGGTCCTCGCCGGTGAGGAGCCGGGACGCCGGTGGACGCGGCCGGTGCCGCTGGTCGACGTCCTGCGTGCCGCCGCGTCCGAGGTGGAGCAGTACGAGCGCATCGAGCTGAACGCCGTCCCGCAGACCGAGGTCGCGGGCCGGGTCGTCAACGACCTCGTGCACCTGCTCGCCGAGCTGCTGGAGAACGCCACCTCGTTCTCCTCGCCGCAGACCAAGGTCAAGGTCACCGGTCATGCGCTGCCCGACGGCCGGGTGCTGGTCGAGATCCACGACACCGGTATCGGCCTGTCCCCCGAGGACCTCTCCGCGATCAACGAGCGGCTGGCCAGCCCGCCGACCGTGGACGTTTCGGTGTCCCGCCGGATGGGTCTGTTCGTGGTCGGCCGCCTGTCGCTGCGGCACGGCATCCGTATCCAGCTGCGGCCCTCCGACTCCGGTGGCACCACCGCGCTGGTCATGCTGCCGGTCGATGTCGCCCAGGGCGGCAAGAAGCCCGCTCCCTCGGCCGGCCCCAAGAGCGGTGCCGACGTGGGCGGTGCGCCCTCCAGCCGGCTCTCCGGGCTCCAGCCGCGCGGTCAGGTCGGTGCGGGCCCCTCGGCCGGGCGCCCCGCGCTGCCCGCCCGTGGTGGCCCCGGCGGAGCCGGCGGTCCTGGCGGCGGTGCGGCGAGCGCCTTCGGTGGTGCGGGCGCGGCCCGCCGTCCGAACGGCCCCGGTGCGCCCGCCGACGGCCGTCCGGCCGCCGGTCAGCCCGGCGCGCTGCCCGCCCGTGGCGCGGACGCCGGCCGCCCGCCCGCCGGACGGAACCCCGCTGCGCCCTCTGCTCAGAACCCGACCGTCGCACCCCCGACGGGTGCGCCGCAGCGCGAGGAGCGGCCGCAGCTGCCGCCGCGCGGGCCCGCGGCCGAACTGCCGGGTGGTCCCGGCACGTCCGGCGGCCGGGACGGCGCCACGAGCTGGGGCGCACGCCGTGAGCGCGGCGCCGACGACGACTGGCCGCTGGCGCCCCGCGAGACGCAGGACCGGCCGCGTGGCCACGAGGAGCCGGAGAACACCGGCAGCTTCGAGCGTCCCGCGCCCGGTGGCGGCCCCGCCGACACCACGGCCTTCGCCCGCCCCGACTTCAACGGTCCGCCGCCCGGTGCACAGGGCGGGCGCGGCCCGGCCGACACCACGCAGTTCACCCGGCCGGGCGCCGGTGACACCGGCAGCTTCGCGCTGCCCGGCGGTGAGCGGCAGCCGGCGGGTGCCGGCGGCGGCGCCGGCGGTTCCGCTGAGCCGGACCCGTACGAAACCGGGCAGTTCGCGACGACCGGCCAGTTCCCGCGGCCCGAGCCCGAGCCGGACCCGTACGAAACCGGCCGGCTCCCGGTGCAGCAGCCCCGGTCCCGGGACGAGCTCGGCGACGCCGACGCGGGCCCCGGTGACGGCCGTACGCCGATCTTCGACACCATCGAGTCGAACTGGTTCAGCCACCCGGCGTCCGCCGCTGCCGGGGTGCCGCCCCGGCAGGGCGGTGCCCCCGAGGCCGATGCGCCGTCGCTGCCGCGCCGCGAGGCCGCGCAGGACACCCCTGCCGCCGCGGACTCCGGCCAGTGGCGCAGCTCGCCCAACGACGAGACCTGGCAGCGTGCGGAGCAGATCCGTCAGCCCGCCGCCGGCGGTATCACCACGTCCGGACTGCCCCGCCGGGTCCCGCGCGCGAACCTCGTCGCGGGCACCGCGCAACAGCAGCAGTCTCCCCAGACCGGTCCGCAGGTCTCGCGTGCGCCCAGTGACGTGCGCGGGCGGCTGACCAATCTCCGCCGGGGTATCCAGCAGGGCCGGCAGGCCGGAGGGACCTCCTCCACCGGCAACCACGGCATTGTTGACCCCACTCACCAGCAGGAGCGTTAGTTGAGTCCGATGAGCCAGGCGGCGCAGAACCTGAACTGGTTGATCACCAACTTCGTGGACAACACCCCAGGGGTGTCCCACACCGTGGTGGTCTCCGCGGACGGGCTGCTCCTCGCGATGTCCGAGGGCTTCCCGCGCGACCGCGCCGACCAGTTGGCGGCGGTGGCTTCCGGCCTGACCTCGCTGACCTCGGGTGCGTCCCGGATCTTCGAGGGCGGTACCGTCAACCAGACCGTGGTGGAGATGGAGCGTGGCTTCCTCTTCATCATGTCCGTCTCGGACGGATCGTCACTGGCCGTGCTCGCACACCCCGAGTGCGACATCGGCCTGGTCGGTTACGAGATGGCCCTGCTGGTCGACCGCGCGGGTACGGTGCTGACGCCGGATCTGCGCGCCGAACTGCAGGGCAGCCTGCTGAACTAGGCGTCCGCAGCGCCGTATTGTCCAGCTTTTCCACCCACCTGGTGCCGCACCCCCCACCGGCCCAACCCGACGACACGTCAGTTGTCCCGCCCGGAGGACCCATGACCCCGCCACCCGCCACTTCCGGCCCGTACGGCGCCTACAGCCAAGCGCCGTACGGGAGCGAAGGTGACCAGCCGCTGGTGCGCCCGTACGCCATGACCGGAGGCCGGACCCGGCCGCGCTACCAGCTCGCCATCGAGGCGCTGGTCAGCACGACCGCCGACCCCTCCCAGCTGCCCGGACTGCTGCCCGAGCACCAGCGGATCTGCACGCTGTGCCGTGAGGTCAAGTCGGTGGCGGAGGTCTCCGCGCTGCTGCACATCCCGCTGGGTGTGGCGCGGATCCTCGTGGCGGACCTGGCAGAGGCGGGGATGGTGGCCATTCACCAGCCCGGCGGAAGTGGCGAGGCCGGCGGCGCGCCGGATGTGACCTTGCTGGAGAGGGTGCTCAGTGGACTTCGCAAGCTCTGACGCGGGCTTCGAGCAGAGCGCGGCCCGCGCCACGACCTCGGCGAAGATCGTGGTGGCGGGCGTCAGGACCGCTTCTGGTTCATGTGGGACGACCTGGTCCGCGGCGCCATCGGCGCCGTGGTGCTGGTCGACACCCGCCGCCTGGCCGACTGCTTCCCCGCCGTCGACTACTTCGAGAACAGCGGGCTGCCGTTCGTCGTCGCCCTCAACGGCTTCGAGGGACACCAGCCCTATACGCCCGAAGAGGTCCGTGAGGCGCTGCAGATCGGGCCCGGTACGCCGATCATCACCACCGACGCGCGGCACCGCAGCGAGGCCAAGAGCGCGCTCATCACGCTTGTCGAGCACGCGCTGATGGCCCGCCTTCAGTAGGTCGGAAATCCGGGGAGGGAAAGTCCGCGCGGTTTCCGCGCGGTTCCCGTATGGATCTGTGTCCTTCGACACGCCCGCAGATTTGCTTCATAACGTTTCGACAGTGAATCAGCTGGCGTTCGACACCCCTCGCGCATGTGTGGCTTCGCTGTGCTCACAATTCCCTCGCCATTTGGCGCCGCTCGCCCTTAACGCCCCATTTATCTCTCGCTCTCACGGGCCTTCTCCGGCTTTGTGCAGTGTTTGGAACGCACCGCCCTGACGTGCTGAAATTCGCTGAACTACGGAGTAGTAACGCCCAGAAGAAACGGCACACCACGTACGTGCCGGCGCCGAGAGGTTGTTGGTCGAGTGAGGCGAAGCAAGGAGAGCCCCGAGCCGCAGGAACCGCGGCGGGGCAACTTCACCCCGCCGCCGCGAGGCGGGGTACCGGCTGCCGACGTGCCCGAGAACCCGGTCGCGAAGCCTCCGGTCAGCGGCAGTAAGTACTCCCCGCGCAACTGGCGCGTGGCCACCCGCCTGAACGCCATCCTGCTGATTCCCGTATTGCTCGCCCTGGTTTTCGGCGGTCTGCGGGTCAACAGCTCGTTCGCCACCTGGCAGGAGGCGCAGGACGCGGAGAACACCGCGAAACTCGTTCGCGCCGCGCTTTCCTACAGCAATGCCCTGATCGACGAGCGGGACCGCACCGCCGCCCCGCTGCTGAAGGGCCAGAAGGACGACCCGGCCGTCGAAGAGGCGCGCAACGCCACGGACGACGCCGGGGAGGCCTTCCACCAGGCCGCCAACGCCATGCCGGACAAGCCGGGCCTCAAGCGCCGGCTCGCCGCGTTCGAGGAGGTCGAGCCCAAGCTCGACGAGCTGCGCAAGACGGCCTACACCTCCCGGCTGCACGGCGTGCAGACCGAAGAGGGCTACGTCAGGATCCAGCACCCGCTGATGGAGTTCGCCAACGAACTCGGTCTGGGCACCGGCAACATCACCTCCTACGGCCGCACCGTCTACGCCGTCGCGCTGGCGAAGGCCGCCGAGTCGCTGCAGCGCTCCATCGGCACCCATCTGCTGGTCGACCCGGCGTCCCCGCAGGGCGGCAAGGAGCACAAGCTCCAGCTGACCTCGTTCGCGTCGTACCGCTATCTGGAGGGCATCGCCATCGGCGAGTACACCTCCGGCGGTACGCCCGAGGACGTCGAGCGGCTGAAGAAGGACGCCGCCGCCCTGAAGGCGAAGGCGCAGGAGCTGGTGGCGCAGGCCAAGCAGCAGGCGGACGCGGCCGGCCGGCCGTTCCGTACGCCGCCGTCCATCGACCAGATGTCGACCCTCATCGCCACCGGCGCGGCACCGGAGACGCTCGCCCCGCGCGGCATCACCTCCGACACCTGGTTCGCGGCCGCGACCGGCAAGTTCACGATGTACCGGTCCATCGAGAAGGACCTCGCGGACAAGGCGGTCAACGAGGCCGCGCAGATCTCCGCCGACGCCAAGCGGTCCACCTTCGTGGACTCCGCGATCGCGCTGGCCGCCCTGATCATCGCCTTCGTGGTGGCCGGGCTGATGGCCCGCCGGATGAGCCGCAGCATGCGCCAGCTGCGCACCGCCGCCTTCGGCATCGCCGAGCAGCGGCTGCCGATGCTGGTCGACCAGCTCTCCCGTACGGACCCGGGCCGGGTCGACACCCGTGTCCAGCCGATCCCGATCTCGACCACGGACGAGATCGGCGAGGTCGCCCGCGCCTTCGACCAGGTGCACCGCGAGGCCGTGCGGCTCGCCGCCGAGCAGGCGCTGCTGCGGGGCAACGTCAACGCGATCTTCACCAACCTCTCGCAGCGCAACCAGGGTCTGATCGAGCGGCAGCTGACGCTGATCACCGACCTGGAGAACAACGAGGCGGACCCGGACCAGCTGGAGAGCCTCTTCCGGCTCGACCACCTCGCCACCCGTATGCGGCGTAACGGCGAGAACCTCCTGATCCTCGCGGGCGAGGACCCGGGCCGCCGCTGGAACCAGCCGGTGCCGCTGGTGGACGTGCTGCGCGCGGCGACGTCCGAGGTCGAGTCGTACGAGCGAATAGAGCTCACCGGCGTCCCCGAGAGCGAGATCCACGGCACCGCCGTGACCGACCTCGTGCACCTGCTGTCCGAGCTGCTGGAGAACGCCACCACGTTCTCCTCACCGCAGACCAAGGTGCGGGTGGCCGCGACCCGGCTGCCCGACGGCCGGGTGATGATCGAGATCCACGACAAGGGCATCGGGCTGACCCCCGAGGACTTCGCGGACATCAACCACAAGCTGGCCAACCCGCCGAGCGTGGACGCCGCGGTCTCCCAGCGGATGGGCCTGTTCGTGGTCGGCCGGCTGGCCGACCGGCACGGCATCCGCGTCCAGCTGCGCCCGTCGGGCGAGCAGGCCGGCACCACCTCGCTGGTCATGCTGCCCGAGGCGATCACCCACGGCGGTGGCGGCGAGGAGCAGTTCGAGGACGACTTCACGGTCTCCCGGATCGTTCCCGAGCACGAGCAGGCGGCGTACGAGGACCGTCAGCGCACCGCCGCCGAGCTGGGCTTCGACGACACCGGTTTCGTTTCCTCCGACGCCGCCGAGCTGGACCCGGTGGGCCGCTCCCTGCTCCGCGAGGAGCGCCGTGCGGCGCTCGAGGCCCAGGCGAACGGCCAGCCGGCCACGGCCGACCCCGCTGACCCCTTCGGGGGCTTCGGGGACCGGGCGGGCTTCCCCGAACAGCCGTCGCATTCCGGCCAGGGGGCATATGCGGAAGCCGATCAGCCGCTCTACGACGACCGGTCCTACGGCAGTGTGGCGTTCGGCGACCCGGGCACCTCGGGTACCACTGGCCAGCACCCGTACGTTTCCGGCGAAGCGCCCGACCAGGGCGACCGTGCCGAACGACCGGCGTTCGACGGCTACTTCGGGACCGAAGCGGAATCTGACCGGAATACAACTGCCGCTCCCGCTGATGCGTCCGAGCGCGTAACATTCGACCGTCCGGGCCCCTCCCCGAGCGACTCCCCCATGCTGACCGACGCCGGCCTTCCGCGCCGCGGAGGCCGTGGTCAGCAGTCACCGCAGGCTCAGCCTCAGGCTCAGCAGCAGTGGCAGGAGCAGCCCGTGGAGCCGATGGCGCCCCCGCAGCAGCGGAACGCCGCGGTCAACGGCCAGGACAGCTCCGAATGGCGCAGCTCCAACGACGAGCGCTGGGAGCGGGCGGAGCGGCTGCGCCAGCCCTCGGCTGGCGGGGTCACTGCCTCCGGTCTCCCCCGGCGGGTGCCCAAGGCCAACCTGGTCGAAGGCGCCGCGGAGCAGACCCCGCAGGGCGGCCCTCAGGTCTCCCGCGCCCCGGAGGACGTACGCGGCCGGCTGAGCAATCTGCGCCGTGGTGTCCAGCAGGGACGCAACGCGGGCGCGGAACCCCAGAATGACCGACAGGGCTTCGGCCCCGGCAGCACCTACGATCAGGAGCGTTAGTGTGAGCCCGATGAGCCAGGCGGCGCAGAATCTGAACTGGTTGATCACCAACTTCGTGGACAACACCCCTGGGGTGTCCCACACGGTCGTGGTCTCCGCGGACGGACTCCTCCTCGCCATGTCCGAGGGGTTCCCTCGTGACAGAGCCGATCAGTTGGCGGCGGTGGCCTCCGGGCTGACCTCGCTGACGGCCGGCGCCTCCCGCATCTTCGAGGGCGGGAGCGTGAACCAGACCGTGGTGGAGATGGAGCGCGGCTTCCTCTTCATCATGTCCGTCTCGGACGGATCGTCGCTGGCCGTGCTCGCGCACCCCGAGTGCGACATCGGCCTCGTCGGTTACGAGATGGCCTTGCTGGTCGACCGCGCGGGCAATGTTCTGACGCCCGATCTGCGCGCCGAACTGCAAGGGAGCCTTCTCAACTAGCAGACAGGCAGTGCGTTTCCCGCCACCGCGCCTTATGGTTCGGTGGCGCGACCGGCGTCAGATTGGCAAGTTGGAGGAGGAGACGTGGCAACGCCCCCTAGCGGATACCCGTACGGTTCCGGGCCCGAGCCCGGTCCTGGTGGCGAGACCCAGCAGAACCGCTTCAACTTCCCGTCTGCGCCGAGCCACCGGCCGCAGCGGTCCGAACCGCCGCGGCCGCCGCAGCACCAGCATCCGCCGCAGCGGCCGTACGGCTCCCAGCCGTACGAGCCGTCGCCGTACGAACAGCCGCAGGCGCCCCGCATCCAGCCGGTGCAGCCTTCGCGGCCCAAGCCCGAGCCCGCCCCCGTCGGGGGAACGCACAATCCGCTCGTGCGCCCGTACGCGATGACCGGGGGCCGGACCCGGCCGCGCTACCAGCTCGCCATCGAGGCGCTGGTCAGCACGACCGCCGACCCCTCGCGGATGCAGGGCCAGCTGCCGGAGCACCAGCGCATCTGCCACCTCTGCCGCGAGATCAAATCGGTGGCCGAGATCTCGGCCCTGCTCTCCATTCCCCTCGGCGTCGCCCGGATCCTCGTCGCCGACCTGGCGGAGGCCGGACTCGTCGCCATCCATCAGCCCGGCGGGGACGAGACCGCCGGCGGACAGCCAGATGTGACACTGCTCGAAAGGGTGCTCAGTGGACTTCGCAAGCTCTAGCGGTGCAGCCCGCTCCACCACCTCCGCGAAGATCGTGGTGGCGGGCGGCTTCGGCGTGGTCAGGACCGCTTCTGGTTCATGTGGGACGACCTGGTCCGCGGCGCCATCGGCGCCGTGGTGCTGGTCGACACCCGCCGCCTGGCCGACTGCTTCCCCGCGGTCGACTACTTCGAGAACTCCGGCCTCCCGTTCGTCATCGCCCTCAACGGCTTCGACGGACACCAGCCCTACACGCCGGACGAGGTGCGTGAGGCCCTGCAGATCGGCCCGGACGCACCGATCATCATCACCGACGCGCGCCACCGCAGCGAGGCCAAGAGCGCGCTCATCACGCTCGTGGAGCACGCCCTGATGGCGCGCCTGCGGTAGTTGACGCCTACGAGCTCCCCGTGCTCGTACGCTCCGCCGTATACGCCGAAGGCCCCCGGACACCTGCCAGGTGCGGGGGCCTTCGGCGTGCCCGCACGCACCGGGCCCGCACGCACTGGGGCCCGTACGCGCCGTGCGTACGGGCCCCAGGTCGTCGCTCAGGGACGGCGGCCAAGTGCGGCCGCTACTTCTTGCCGGGCGCGGGGCACTCCTTCCAGGCGAAGTGGTAGAGGGTGTTGATGCTGCCGTCCGTGGAGTCCATCGCCATGAAGCTGGTGGCCGAGGGCTTGGCTGCCGTGGCGTCCACCCGCAGTTCGGTGTTGATGTTGAAGTACCGCTGTTCCCCGCACGGGGCGTAGACCAGCGCATCGATGTCGGTCTCGTCCGACGTCTGCCAGTTGGTGTCGTAGGGACCGCTGAACGTATGGCGCTTGCGGTTGGTCTCCTGCGAGCCCTGGAAGTAGTAGCCGGCCTGTTCCAGCCCCTTGGCACCCGGGGCCAGGGAGGCGTAGCCGCGGTAGTCGGCCCGCGCGATCGCGTAGGTGAAGCCCTGGGGAACATGCACGTTCAGCGCGATCTGGCAGTTCTTGCGGGCGTCGGTGGGCTTGCTGTCGCCGCCCGCCTGGGCGAGGTATTCGCTGTAGGTGACGGTGAACGCGGTGTTGTCCGGCGCGATGGCCACCGCGGCGCTGCCGGGTCTGCAGCCCGAACCGTTCACCGTGGCGACATCAATGGTGATCTTGCCCGTCGGCGGTTCGTCGCCGACCCGGGCCATCGGAGTGGGGGCTGCCGATCCGGCGAGGAGCAGGGCCGCCGCCGCGGCAGCAGCACCGAAAGTGCTGAGCATGGCACTTCCTTCCGGTCGTCCTGGCACGGGCCCGCGTCGCGGGATCGCCAGGAGGGGGATGACGAGTGCATGCCAGCACGGGGATCTCTGCCTGAACAGACAGGCCCATGCGGATTAGGGCGAACCTACGCCTGGTTTTGGACGCCCCACGTTGTCGGCTTTCCCGCCGTGGGAGTCCGCTGCGCTTTGCCTGGGCCGACGTGTCGGGCTTTCTCCCGGTTGCGCCTGCGACGGGATGGTTGCCGCTGCGCGGGGCTGTCCGGCAGCGGCACCGGGCTTACACGGCTCCGCCGCTACAGCCCGGCACCTCCCCGTTGTGGGTGGGGAAAACACGTGGGGGTGCCCGTAGGCGGTCGGGCGCGCCCAGTGGACGAGTCATGGGGATCTGGACACTCGACGCGCGCCCCCACCGGCCTCTTCACCCCCACTCACGGGAGGGGCCGCACCGCAGGACGGAGTCCGGAGGTGTGGCACCGCACCCGTACAAACCCACGCCCGCCGCAGGCGCAACGGCGAGAAGCACCTACGGCGGGGCGGACGAAAACGTGGGGAGAGGCCTAGCGTGGCGTCACCGCCGCCAGCTGGTCGCCCCGTGGAACCCGTACTGCCGCTCAAGTCGCCGCCAGCGGGCGGCAGTCGTGCGGGGCTGGGCCTGGGCGGCAGCCGGGCCGTGGGCGGCGCGGGCCAGGAGGACGGCGGTGAGGGCGGCGAGTTCTTCCTCGCTGGCCTCGCCCTTCTCGACGCGGATGGAGCGGGCGGTATCGGCAGGGTTCACAGCAGTTGTCTCGATTCTGCGGAGTCGTGGTGGCTGCGTGCGGTGACTACTGGGGCGGGTTGCCGTGCTTGCGCGCCGGCAGGTCCGCGTGCTTGGTGCGGAGCATCTCCAGGGAGCGGATCAGCACCTGGCGGGTGTCGGACGGGTCGATGACGTCGTCGACCAGGCCGCGCTCGGCCGCGTAGTACGGGTGCATCAGCTCGGACTTGTATTCCTTGACCATGCGCGCGCGCATCGCGTCGGGGTCCTCGGCGTCGGCGATCTGCCGCCGGAAGATGACACCGGCGGCGCCCTCGGCGCCCATCACCGCGATCTCGTTCGTGGGCCAGGCGTAGGTCAGGTCCGCACCGATGGACTGCGAGTCCATGACGATGTACGCGCCGCCGTAGGCCTTGCGCAGCACGATGGAGATACGCGGGACCGTGGCGTTGCAGTACGCGTACAGCAGCTTGGCGCCGTGGCGGATGATGCCGCCGTGCTCCTGGTCGACGCCCGGGAGGAAGCCGGGGACGTCCAGGAGGGTGATGATCGGGATGTTGAAGGCGTCGCACATCTGGACGAAGCGGGCGGCCTTCTCGGACGCCTCGATGTCCAGCACACCGGCCAGCGACTGCGGCTGGTTGGCGATGATGCCGACGACGCGGCCGTCCAGGCGGGACAGCGCGCAGATGATGTTGGTCGCCCAGCGCTCGTGGATCTCGAGGTACTCGCCGTCGTCGACGATCTCCTCGATGACCTTGTGCATGTCGTACGGGCGGTTGCCGTCGGCCGGTACGAGGTCGAGCAGGACGTCGCCGGAACGGTCGGCCGGGTCCTCGCAGTCGACCGTCGGCGGGTTCTCCCGGTTGTTGGACGGCAGCAGCGAGAGGAGGTAGCGGACCTCCTCCAGGCAGGTGGCCTCGTCGTCGTAGGCGAAGTGGCACACACCGGAGGTCTCGGCGTGCACATCGGCGCCGCCCAGGCCGTTCTGGGTGATCTCCTCGCCGGTGACGGCGCGCACGACGTCCGGACCGGTGATGAACATCTGGGACGTCTCGCGGACCATGAAGACGAAGTCCGTCAGGGCCGGCGAGTACGCGGCGCCGCCGGCGCAGGGGCCGAGCATGACGCTTATCTGCGGGATGACACCCGACGCCTTGGTGTTGCGCTGGAAGATGCCGCCGTAGCCGGCCAGCGCCGAGACGCCCTCCTGGATACGGGCGCCGGCGCCGTCGTTCAGCGAGACCAGCGGCGCACCGGCCTGGATGGCCATGTCCATGATCTTGTGGATCTTGGTGGCATGCGCTTCGCCGAGCGCGCCGCCGAAGATCCGGAAGTCGTGGGCGTAGACGAAGACGGTGCGGCCGTGGACCGTGCCCCAGCCGGTGATCACGCCGTCGGTGTAGGGCTTCTTGGCCTCCAGGCCGAAACCCGTCGCCCGGTGCCGCCGCAGCGGCTCGACCTCGTTGAACGACCCCTCGTCCAGGAGGAGGTCGATCCGCTCACGGGCGGTGAGCTTGCCCTTGGCGCGCTGGGCCTCGGTGGCCCGCTCGCTGGGGCCTCGCCGGGCCTGCTCACGGATGGCGTGCAGTTCGGCGACGCGCCCGCGGGCGTCGTTGGCACCGGCGGGCGCATCTTCGACAGTGGTCATGTATCGACGGTACGTGTGCGGACCCCGCGGCACCGATGTTGGTTTCGTACAACGTCGGGTCCGATTTCGTGGGCAGGCAGCACAGAAACGCACCGTGTGTGTTGCGCGTCCGGGCCTCCGCACAGGTGGCGGAAGATTGCTCCGACTGTATGAGGCCGACAAACCGCGGACCGGCGGCGTGGTATCCGGTGGTAACTGCCGGCGGTCCGGTTCAGCCCAGGGCGACCGTGCAGCGGTGGGTGGCGCAGGCCGTGCCGGGGGTGAGCCGCAGGCGGAGCGTGGGGCCCGTTCCCAGGACCTCCACGGAGGGATCGTGGCGGAGGACCGCGCGCACCGGCCGGGACCAGGTGATCTCCAGTGGGGCGCCGGTGCGCTCGGGGGCCGCCGCGCAGAGCGTCGCGGTCCGCCCGTACTCCCGTACCAGGACGCTCGCCGGGCCGCCACTGGTGAGCTCCCCCGCACCGCCCGCCCGCCAGAAGTTGGCGGCCGTTACGCCGAGGGAGTGCACCGATACGGCCTGACGGGTGGAGTCGTTGGCGAGCACGGCCAGCCAGTGCCGGTCGGCGGCGCGGGCGGCGAGGGTGCGCGCCGTGGCACCCGGCATGAGCAGATAGGCGTAGCGGGCGTCGGTGGGGTCGGTGCCGTGGTCGTGCCAGAGGGTGAGATAGCGGCGGGTGAGCGGGGCCGGGTCGGAGCCGGTGTTGATGTCGTGCCAGGAGCCGGTGCGGTCCTCGCGGCGTACGGTCAGCGAGGCGCCGCCGGGGAAGACATAACCGACACCGCCGCCGTGGCCGTCCAGGTGTGCCCAGTGGGCTCTCCTGTGGCAGGTGGTGTGGCCGAGGGTGCCGGGCTGGGGTACGCCGTCGACGGTCAGCAGGGCGTCGCCCCGCTCCCCCAGACAGCGGTTGTCGACGACCGTCTCGGCCGGTACGCCGTCGCGTGCGGTGATCCCGGCGCCCAGGCAGACGACGGTGTCCGCCAGGAAGAACCAGGACTTCTTGGCGGTGAGGGTCGAGGACAGGCCCCGTACGTCCTGTCCGACAGCGGCGTATGCGCCGTCCGTGGTGCCGCCGACCCATCGCACGGCGGGTTTGGGTTCGCCCCAGCCGCCGCCTTCGTTGTCGGCCAGCCGCTTGGTGGACACCGTCGTGCCGGGCAGCCGGTAGGGGTCGACGGTGGGCCAGAAGGCGTCGGTGTACTGATCGCCGCCGAAGTCGGCGCCCCACCAGGAGAGCATTCCGGCGCCGGTGTGCCAGCCGCGCGGGTTCTCGCCGTTGCCGTTCTCGTAGTACGTGATCCGGTCGGAGGCCATGGACAGCCCGGCGGCCCAGCCGGGGCGGCGGTGCACGGCGCGGTCCATGGCGGGGAAGAGGCGGTGACCGACGGGTTCCGGGGCGGCGGGCGCGGGGCCGTCGGCGATGGCGGCGAGGCGGGCCAGGTCGGCGACCGTGTACTGCCGGTCGGTGAGCACCGGCAGCGTACGGTCGCGCGCGATCCAGCCCTTGATCATGCCGTGCCAGCGCGCCCGCTCCCCGGCGCTCGCGGCCTCGGCGAGCAGGGCCACGGCGGCGATCAGCGCATGCCCGTGGTAGTGGTCGCTGCGCATGACGCGCCGTTCGTCGCTGCGCAGGTAACCCCGGCTGATGGCACGCCCGTTGACGCCGTCCATCATCAGGCCGTTGTGGAGCAGGGGCGCATACGCGTGCTCGACGCTGTCGAAGATGATCTGCCGGGCGGGGTCGGTGACCGCCCAGGCCGACCCGTCGAGGAGGGCGAACAGCCGCCCCAGCCCGTCCAGCAGCACATAGCCGTACGTGCCCGAGTAGGCGACCCAGCTGTGCTGGACGAAGGAGCCGTCGGCGTAGAGGCCGTCGCCCTTCGTCACATACGGGAAGACCGGCGAGAGGGCGTCGCGGGCGAGGGCGATCTTGGCGGGGGCGCGGCCGAGGATGCCGCGCAGGGCGACGACGCGGCAGAGGTCGACGCGGTTGGCGCCGGTGCTGGTGCCCGTGTAGTCGCCGAGCGCGGCGTCGGGGACGAAGTGGTCGACGGCGGCGAGGTAGCAGGCGCGTGGGGCGTCGCCGAGCCGTTCGTCGACGATCGCCAGGGTGTCCAGCAGCAGCCGCGGGGTGCCGATCTGCCAGTCCCACCAGTTGCCGTAGCGGGTGGTGTCGGTGTTGTAGACGGTGGCGGAGAGGTGGTCGAGACCGGCGATGACGGCGGCGACGAGATCCGGGTCCCCGGTGTGGCCGGTGCCGGGCTGGGCGTATGCCTGAGCCATGGTGTTCAGCCGGCCGTAGCTGCGGGTGATCCCGGACGAGGGGTCGTACGGGCAGTCGGGCCAGAGGGAACGGGCCTCGGGCCGCATGCGGGTGCGGAACCCTTCCGCGAGATCGCCGGTTTCCTGGAGCGCCGCGGCATAGGGCGCGGCGGCCGGGTCGAAGCCGGTGCCGAGGGTGAGGTCGACCCAGCGGGCGCGGAGGACGGCGTATGCGTCGTCGGGCGCGGCGTACGCGGGCCCGGCGGGTGACGAGAGGCCCAGCGTCCCCGCCGTCGAGACGGCGAGGAATCCTCGGCGGGACCACGGGGACGGATCGGGGAATCTCGGCACGGTCGGTCCTCTCGACAGCATCAACGAGGTGGTGGCGCTGAGCACTTGAGGGCGTTGGGACGGTGTAGCACGGCCGGTGCGCGGCGGCAACGACCGCGGCGGAACGGCGTCCGGAGCCACCCGAAAACCAATCGATTGAACTTTGAACTAAATCTGCTACGCTCAATTTCGTTGAACGTTAAATCAACCTGCCGCTACCGAGGAGGAGCCATGGCTCTGTTCACCCGCACCAAGCGCAACGCCGCCCCCGCCGGCACCACGACCCCCGCTGCCGCCCCGGTGGCGGACCCCGCGCTCGCCGCGCTGACCGGCGACTACACCATCGACCCGGCCCACAGCAGCATCGGCTTCACCGTCCGGCACGCCATGGTCACCAACGTCCGCGGCACCTTCGGCGAGCACGAGGGAGTCCTGCGCCTCGACGGCACCGACCCCGCCCGCTCCACCGCCACCCTCGACATCAAGACCGCCGCCATCGACACCGGCATCGCCGACCGCGACGCCCATCTGCGCAGCGCCGACTTCTTCGACGCCGAGGCCTTCCCGCTGATGAGCTTCCGCAGCACCGCCGCCGAGCAGATCTCCGGCGACCGCTTCCGCATCACCGGCGACCTGACCATCAAGGACGTCACCAAGCCGCTCACCATCGACCTGGACTTCCACGGCTCGGCCACCGACGTCTACGGCGCCGAGCGGGTCGGCTTCGAGGGCCGCGCCGAGATCCTGCGCTCCGGGTGGGGCCTGACCTGGAACGCCGCGCTGGAGGCCGGCGGCGTGATGGTCAGCGACAAGGTCAAGCTCACCTTCGACATCTCCGCGGTCCGGGTCTGACGGCCACCGACACCGACGCGGAGGACGCAGCGGAACGCGAGGGCCCCGGCAGCCGTGCCGGGGCCCTCGCGTTCCGCTGCGTCCGCGGCTGCGACCGCGTCGTCGTGCTACCCCTGTGGCTCCACCCCGGCCCGCAGCAGCCCATAGGCATACGCGTCATCGAGCGCCTGCCAGCTCGCCGCGATCACGTTCTCCGCCACGCCGACCGTCGACCACTCCCCCTGACCGTCGCTGGTCGAGACGAGGACCCGGGTGATGGACCCCGTTCCCTGGGCGCCCTCCAGGATGCGGACCTTGTAGTCGACCAGCTCCAGACGGGCGAGCTGCGGATAGATCCGCTCCAGCGAGCCCCGCAGCGCTCGGTCCAGCGCGTTGACCGGGCCGTTGCCCTCGGCGGTGGCGACGATCCGCTCGCCCTTGGCCCACAGCTTCACGGTCGCCTCGTTGGCGTGGGTGCCGTCGGGGCGGTCCTCGACGATCGCGCGCCAGGATTCGACGGTGAAGTAGCGCAGCGGCGCGCCGCGGACCTCCTCGCGCAGCAGCAGTTCGAACGACGCGTCGGCGGCCTCGTACGTGTAGCCCGCCAGTTCGCGCTCCTTGACCCGCTCGACGACCCGGCCGACCAGCTCGCGGTCGCCGCCCAGATCGATGCCGAGCTCCTTGCCCTTGAGCTCGATGGAGGCCCGGCCCGCCATGTCGGAGACCAGCATCCGCATGGTGTTGCCGACCAGCGCCGGGTCGATGTGCTGGTAGAGGTCCGGGTCCACCTTGATCGCGGAGGCGTGCAGTCCGGCCTTGTGGGCGAAGGCGGAGACGCCGACGTAGGGCTGGTGGGTGGAGGGGGTGAGGTTGACGACCTCGGCGATGGCGTGCGAGATCCGGGTGGTCTCGGCGAGCTTGCCCTCGGGCAGGACATGCCGCCCGTACTTGAGCTCCAGAGCCGCGACGACCGGGAAGAGGTTGGAGTTGCCGACCCGCTCGCCGTAGCCGTTGGCGGTGCACTGGACGTGGGTGGCGCCCGCGTCCACGGCGGCCAGGGTGTTGGCGACGGCGCAGCCGGTGTCGTCCTGGGCGTGGATGCCCAGCCGGGCGCCGGTGTCCGCGAGGACGGTCCGTACGACGGCGGTGATCTGCGCGGGCAGCATGCCGCCGTTGGTGTCGCAGAGGACGACGACATCGGCGCCGGCCTCGCTCGCGGTGCGGACGACCTGCTTGGCGTAGACCGGGTCGAGGGCATAGCCGTCGAAGAAGTGCTCGCAGTCCAGGAACACCCGGCGGCCCTGGGCGCGCAGATAGGCGACGGTGTCCCGCACCATCGCGAGGTTCTCCTCCGGCGTGGTGCGCAGCGCCAGTTCCACGTGCCCGACATGGGACTTGGCGACCAGGGTGATGACCGGGGCCTGCGAGTCCAGGAGGGCGGCGACCTGGGCGTCGTCCTCGACGCGGACGCCGGCCTTGCGGGTGGCGCCGAAGGCGACGAGCTGAGCGTGCCGGAAGCCGATCTCCGTACGGGCCCGCTCGAAGAACTCGGTGTCGCGCGGGTTGGCGCCGGGCCAGCCGCCCTCGATGAAGCCCACGCCGAAGTCGTCCAGGTGCCGGGCGATGGTCAGCTTGTCGCTGACGGTCAGGTTGATGCCCTCGCGCTGCGCGCCGTCGCGGAGCGTCGTGTCGAACACATGGAAGTCGTCGGACACGGCCTGTGCGGGCACGTCCGTGGGTTCGGGTACGTCCGTCATGCTGGTCTGGCTCCTGTCGGGTCTCGGTCTACCGGATGACCGGTTCCACCGTCCCTCCATGGTCCCTCGCGCTCCGCGTCCGGTGAGTGGTGGGCCGGAAACGAAAAAACCTCTCGCGGGTGCGAGAGGTCTGCGCGCGGGTCTGGGACGACGATGGCCGCGCCGTACTCGGTTCGTACGGGGCGGTCACTGCGGACCGGCGCGCCTGCTGCCAATAATCATGGCGAACGAGAGCACGGGGGCAGTCTGGCACAAACCGCCCCCGCGCCGCCGTCCGTCTCAGGATGCGAGCAGGCGCTCGCCTTCGGTGTCGTCCGCGGCGCCCTTGCCCACGCGGTGGGGATCGATGTCGCGGGTCTGGCGCGGTGGGATTCCCTCCCTGGCGCCCGTGGTGACGGTGCGCCTTGAGCCGGGTTCCTGGTTCCTTCCCACCTTGGGGTGCGAAATGCCGTCACGACGTGTTGATCGATGCCCGGCTCTCTCAAACCGGCCTTCGGCGTCCGGCCCGGCGTATTCCACGGATCCCTCCGTGGCGCCGCTCACGGATTCAGCGACTCGTCGAAGAATTCCGCTACCTCCTGGCGTACCTGCTCCCGGGTCGTGCCCGGCAGCCCCACCACCAGGTGGGTGCCGAAGCCGTCGAGGAGAGCCCGGGTGCGGGTGGCGAAGCGTTCGGGGTCGACGGGCCGGAATTCGCCCTTGGAGGTGCCTTCGACGAGGAGGGCGACCAGGTCGCGGTGCCAGGCGAGTTCCAGGTCGAGCTGGCGTTCGCGGGTTTCGTCGTCGGCGTTCTGGGAGCGGTTCCAGACCTCCAGCCAGAGGGTCCAGCGCGGGTCGCGGTGGCCGACGGGGAGGTAGAGGTCGACGAGGGCGTCCAGGCGTTCGCGGGCGGGGACGCGGCGGGAGAGGGCGGCCCGGCGTTCGGTGCCGAGCTGCTCCTCGCTCCACTGGAGGGTCTGGAGGAGCAGCTCGTCCTTGGTGCCGAAGTAGTACAGGATGTGGCCGCTGCTCATGCCGACCTCGCGGCCGAGGCCCGCCATGGTCAGCCGGTCCAGGCCCTCCGCGGCGATGGTGGCCATCGCCGCGGCGAGCACCTGTTCGCGGGGCTGGTTGAGCCGCCGCCGGGGACGGCGCGCAGGTACGGGACCGGGCACGGGAGGGACCTCCGGGGACGGCGGGGCCTGGCGTGGTTCAGACCTTGGGCTGCTGCTGGGTGATGCAGTGGATACCGCCACCCGCTGCGAAGATCGTACGTGCGTCCACCAGGGTCACGGTCCGGCCCGGGAAGAGCCCACGGAAGATCGCGGCCGCTTCCTCGTCCCGCGGGTCGTCGAAGGCGCAGAGCACGATGCCGTCGTTGCACTGCAGGTGGTTGATGTAGGAGTAGTCGACGAGCTCGCCGTCCTCCTCGATGACGGTGGGGGCCGGGATCTCGACGACCTCCAGCTGACGGCCCTTGGCGTCGGTGGAGGCGCGCAGCAGCTTGACGATCTCGTTGCAGATCGCGTGGTCGGGGTGGTCCGGGTTGGGCTGGGTGTGGACCATGACGACGCCGGGGCGGGCGAAGGCGGCGACGATGTCGACATGGCCACGGGTGCCGAACTGACCGTAGTCGGCGGCGAGGCCGCGCGGCAGCCAGATCGCCTTGGTGGTGCCCAGGTGGGCGTGGATCTCGGCCTCGACCTCTTCCTGGGTGCGGCCGGGGTTACGGCCCGGGTCGAGCTGCACGGTCTCGGTGAGCAGGACGGTGCCCTCGCCGTCGACGTGGATGCCGCCGCCCTCGTTGACCAGGCCGGTGGCGTAGCGGCGGGCGCCGGCCAGGGCCGCGACCTGCTCGGCTATCTTCTCGTCCTTGTCCCATCGGGCCCATTCCTGGGCGCCCCAGCCGTTGAAGACCCAGTCGGCGGCGGCGAGGTTGCCCTTGCCGTCGGTGAGGAAGGTGGGGCCGATGTCGCGCATCCAGGCGTCGTTCAACTCCCGCTCGACCAGCTCGATGCCGTCGCCGAGCAGGGCGCGGGCGCCCTCCAGCTGGCCGGGTCCGGCCACGACGGTGACCGGCTCGTACCGGCGGACCGCGCGGGCGACGGCGGCCCATGCCTGACGGGCCTCGGCCAGCGTCTCGCCGCCCTCCTCACCGAAGGTGAAGTTGGGGCCGGGCCAGGCCATCCAGGTGCGCTCGTGGGGTGCCCACTCGGGGGGCATGGCGAAGCCGTCGGCGACGGGAGTGTTCATGGGGTTCCTCGTGATGAACGGAGCGGGACGAACGGGGCGGACGGGCGGCTACGGGGTGGCTGCCGGTCCGTTCAAAGGAAGTAGAGGCGCGACAGCGACACCGTGTCGGCCGGGTCGGAGCGCATCGGGTCGCCGTCGAGGGTGACCAGACCGCTGCTGCCGTCCACCTGGACCTGTCCGACGCGGGAGTTGTGGACGAGGTCGGCGGGGCCGATGCCGCGGGTGCCGCGGACGGCGACGCGCCGGCGGCGGGTGGGCATACCGTCGTTGCCCTGCGCGGCCGCGGCGCCGGCGACGAAGGCGACGGAGATCTCGGCGGGGGTGGCGCCGTGCGCGCCGAACTGCGGGCCGAGCACCAGCGGTTCGCAGGTGTCGGTGGCGGCGTTGGGGTCGCCGGTGACGCCGTAGGCGGGGAAGCCGGACTTCAGCACCAGCTGGGGTTTCGCACCGAAGTACTGCGGGGTCCACAGGACGATGTCGGCCATCTTGCCGACCTCGATCGACCCGATCTCGTGCGAGAGGCCGTGGGCGATGGCGGGGTTGATGGTGAGCTTGGCGACGTAGCGCAGGACCCGGGCGTTGTCGTCGTGGGCGCCGTCGCCCTCCATGGGGCCCAGCTCGGCCTTCATCTTTCCGGCCATCGCGAAGGTGCGGCGTACGGTCTCGCCCGCGCGGCCCATGCCCTGGGCGTCGGAGGAGGTGATGCCGATCGCCCCGAGGTCGTGCAGCACGTCCTCGGCGCCCATCGTGCCGGCCCGGATGCGGTCGCGGGCCATGGCGGCGTCGCCCGGCAGGTCCGTCTTCAGGTCGTGAACCGAGACGATCATGCCGTAGTGCTCGGCGACCGCGTCCCGCCCGAAGGGGAGGGTGGGGTTGGTGGAGGAGCCGATGACGTTGGGGACACCGGCCATCTTCAGGACGTTGGGGACGTGTCCGCCGCCGCAGCCCTCGATGTGGAAGGCGTGGATGGTGCGGCCGTCCAGGACGCGCAGGGTGTCCTCGACGGAGAGGCATTCGTTCAGGCCGTCGCTGTGCAGCGCGACCTGGACGTCGTGGTCCTCGGCGACGCGCAGCGCGGTGTCCAGGGCGCGGGCGTGCGCGCCCATGTCCTCGTGCACCTTGAAGCCCAGGGCGCCGCCCTCGGCCAGCGCCTCGACGAGGGGTGCCTCGCCGGAGGAGGAGCCGCGGCCCAGGAAGCCGATGTTGACCGGCCAGGCGTCGAAGGCGCCGAAGGCATGGCCCAGCGCCCAGGGGGAGTTGACGCCGACGCCCCAGACGGGGCCGAATTCCTGGCCGATGATCGTCGTCACGCCGGAGGCCAGGGAGGCTTCCATGACGCGCGGGGACAGCAGGTGGACGTGGGTGTCGACGGCGCCGGCGGTGGCGATCATGCCCTCGCCGGAGACGATGGACGTGCCGGTGCCGACGACGACCTCGACATCCTCGAGGGTGTCGGGGTTGCCGGCCCGGCCGATCGCGTGGATACGGCCCTCGCGGATGCCGATGGACGTCTTGCGGATGCCCTGGACCGCGTCGATCACCAGGACGTTGCTGATCACCACATCGCAGGTCTCGCGCAGCGAGGCGGCCTTGAGGTGCAGTCCGTCGCGGGCGGTCTTGCCGAAGCCGGCCAGGAACTCGTCGCCGTGCTTCTGGGAGTCGGACTCGACCCGGACGACCAGGCCCGAGTCTCCGAGGACGACCCGGTCACCGGCCCGCGGGCCGTGCACCGATGCGTACTCGTGCGGGTCGATGCTGCTGCTCACGCCTGCTCCTCCGCTCCCAGGTAGCCGCACGCGGCGGCGCGCCGCAGTGCCTCGGTCTTCGCCCCCGGTGCGTCCAGCGGGCCGTCGACCAGACCGGCGAAGCCGATCGCGATCCGGCCGCCGCCGATCGGGACCAGCCCGACCTCATGGGTGCCGCCCGGGTCGAACCGCTCGGACGAGCCGGCCGGGACGCACAGCCGCATGCCGTAGGCCGCCGCGCGGTCGAAGTCCAGCCGCGGGTTGGCCTCGAAGAAGTGGAAGTGGGAGGTGACGCTGATCGGCACACTCGCGGTGTTGTGCACGGTCAGCGTCACCGCGGGCACCGGCTCGGGGTCGGCCGGACCGGGCAGTACGGCGCCGGGCGCGGCGGCCGCGGCGGCCGTGGCGGGGTGGTCGGCGACGCCGATCGGGTCGCTGACCACCGCGAGGCGGGAGCCGTCGTCGAAGACGGCCTCGACCATCACGTCGCCGATCACCTCGGCCACGCCCGGCAGCACATCGTCGGGGCCCAGCACGCTGCGGCCCGCCTCGATGGCCTGAGCGAGGCGGCGCCCGTCCCGCGCCGCCTCGCAGACTGTGTCCGCGATCAACGCGGTCGCCTCGGGCACATTCAGTCTCAGCCCGCGGGAGCGGCGCGAGCGCGCCAGCTGTGCCGCGTTGAAGAGCAGCAGCCGGTCGCGTTCCGTGGGGGTCAGCCGCATCCCGTCGCACCTCCAGCTCGGTGACGTCAGTCTCGAAGACTTGATTAGAGCACCACTCTAACTCCGAAAAAGTCAATCGGAAAGCATTGACCTGGGGCATCTTCATGAGTCACATTGAGCGCCGCTCTAAAAGTTCGATGCACAGCGAGACGAATAGAGCGTCGCTCTAAAGATGATCACAGTGATCGTCGCGAGCCCACCAGGAAAAACACACCAGATATCGCCCGACCCCCACCGGGCGATCGCCGCTCATGGAGCCCTGCGCACAGCAGCCACCGAGCACCGAAATCACACTGTTCCGGCCTCTCAGGGGAGCCCTCATGCCGATTGAACAACGCGGAGTCGACACGATCCCGGACGAGGAGCGCACCAGCGGTCCCCGCGACCTCATCTCCATCCTGCTCGGGTCGAACCTCGCCCTCGGCGTGGTCATCTTCGGCTGGCTACCGGTCTCCTTCGGCCTGGACTTCTGGGGCTCGGTCTCCTCCCTGGTGGCGGGCACCCTGGTCGGTGCAGTGCTGACCGCCCCGCTCGCACTGGTCTCCCTGCGCAGCGCGACCAACCTCTCCACCAGCAGCGGCGCCTTCTTCGGCGTACGCGGCCGGCTCATCGGCTCGGTCATCGGCCTGCTGCTCTCGCTCGGCTACACCGCGCTGACCCTCTGGGTCGGCGGCGATGCGATGGTCGGCTGTCTGCACCGCCTCATCGGGCTCCCGACCGGTGGTGCGACCTACGCCCTCGTCTACGCGCTGCTGGCCGGCGCCACCGCCGTCGGCGCGGTGTACGGCTACAAGGTGCTGCTGCGGATGAGCAAGGTGCTCTCCGTCGGACTGACGGCGCTGCTCGCGATCGGTGTGATCGCGTATCTGCCGCACTTCACCACCGCGCCGGTGCACGGCGTGTCCTACGCGATGGGCGGCTACTGGCAGACCTGGCTGCTGTCCGCGGTCTCCGCCGGTCTGAGCGGCCCGATCGCCTTCATCACCCTGCTGGGCGACTACAGCCGCTACATCTCCCCCCGCCGCCACAGCTCGAAGAAGGTCTTCACGGCCACCTACCTCGGCCTGGCCGTCGGGCTGCTGGTGCCGCAGCTCTTCGGCACCTTCAGCGCCCTCGCGGTCGGTGCGGGCAACGACTACGCGGGACCGCTGGTCGCCGGCGCGCCGTTCTGGTACCTGGCGCTGCTGCTGCTCAACGCCTCGGCCGGCTCCGTCGGCAACTCCGGTCTGATGCTCTACAGCATGGGCCTGGACCTGGACGCGATCCTGCCGAAGGCCACCCGTACCCAGGCCACCTATGTCGTCGCCGCGCTCTCCACGGCGCTGGTCTATGCCGGTCACTTCCTGTGGGAGGCGCAGGACGCGATGACGTCCTTCGTCCTGCTGATGACCGCCATCGGTACCCCGTGGGCGGTCATCACCGTGATCGGCTTCGTGCGCTGCCGCGGTACGTACGACGCGGACTCCCTGCAGGTCTACAACCGCGGCACGGTCGGCGGGGTGTACTGGTTCAGGGCGGGCTGGAACGTCCAGGCCACCGTCGCCTGGGTGCTGGGCTCCGTGGTCGGCGTGCTGGGGGTGAACACGTCCTTCTACCAGGGCCCGCTGCTGACCTGGACCGGCGGTATCGACGTCAGCTTCCTGCTCGCCGCCGCCACGGCCGCGCTCGCGTACGTCGCCCTCAACGCCCGGCAGCCGCGCCCGGTCCCGGCGCTCCGCCCCGCCGCGGCGGGCGCCCCCGCCGAGGCACCCGCGGAGGTCGGCTGACCCGGCGGGTGCACGACCGAGGCCGCCCCCGACGCGCTGTCGGGGGCGGCCTCGGTGGTGTACGGGCCGGGTCAGCCGAGGGGGTGCATCCAGCCGTGCCGGTCCTCGGCGACGCCCCGCTGGATGTCGAGGAGCGCCTCGCGCAGCTTCAGCGTGACCTTGCCGGGCTCGCCGTTGGACTGGGTCCACTCGCCACCGGCGCTCTTGACCGTACCGACCGGGGTGATCACGGCGGCCGTACCGCAGGCGAAGACCTCGGTGAGCGTGCCGTTCTCCGTGTCGGTCCGCCACTGGTCGATGGAGACCCGGGCCTCCTCCGCCTCGTGGCCCAGGTCGCGGGCGACGGACAGCAGGGAGTCACGGGTGACACCGGCGAGCAGCGAGCCGGTCAGCGTGGGGGTGACGATCTTGTCGCCGTAGACGAAGTAGAGGTTCATCCCGCCGAGCTCCTCGACCCACTTGTGCTCCACGGCGTCGAGGTAGGCGACCTGGTCACAGCCGTGCACCGCGGCCTCGGCCTGGGCGAGCAGCGACGCGGCGTAGTTGCCGCCGGTCTTGGCGTCGCCCATGCCGCCGGGGACGGCGCGCACCCGGTTCTCGGACAGCCAGATGGAGACCGGCTTGACGCCGCCGGCGAAGTAGGCGCCGGCCGGCGAGGCGATCACGACGAAGAGGTACTCGTTGGCGGGCTTCACGCCCAGGCCGACCTCGGTCGCGATCATGAACGGGCGCAGATAGAGCGACTCCTCGCCGCCGTGCGCGGGCACCCAGTCCTTGTCCTGCTGGACGAGCACGTCACAGGCCTCGATGAAGGTCTCGACGGGCAGCTCCGGCATGGCCAGACGCCGCGCGGAGGCCTGGAAGCGCCGGGCGTTGGCGTCGGGACGGAAGGTGGCGACGGAGCCGTCGGGCTGGCGGTAGGCCTTGAGCCCCTCGAAGATCTCCTGCGCGTAGTGCAGGACGTTGGTCGCCGGGTCGAGGGAGAGCGGCCCGTACGGCACGAGCTCGCCGTCGTGCCAGCCGCGGCCTTCGGTCCACTTGATCGTCACCATGTGGTCGGTGAAGTAGCGGCCGAAGCCGGGGCCGGCCAGGATCCGCTCCCGCTCCGTGGCGGACAGCGGGTGCGAGGAGGGCTTGAGCTCGATCGTGGGCGTCGTCATGTATGCGTGTCCTTCACTGCGTGGTCCGCACCGGTGCGGTTGGCGGCGGCCGCGTACGACGGTTCTTGACGTACCGGTCGTTACTGGGACGTCCGAGTTTCCTCGCGGACGGCGGCCCCAGGTCCGATTATCGCTCGTGGGTGTCCGCCGCCGTCCGGGTGTACGCGGTCTCCGGGTCCGATGGTCGCATCCAACCCGGCGGTAGCACAGGGCGGGAGGTCAGGTGGGATGCGGCCGGGGATACCGGAATACGGACAGCGCCGGGACCCTCTCGGGGCCCGGCGCTGTCGGTGGGTGCTGCTGAGTGCGCTGCCCGGGCCTCAGCCCGCTACTCGCGCGGCGAGGGCGTCGCCGATCTCGTCGGTGGTACGGGCACTGCCGTCGCGGGCCTCCAGGTCGGCGGCCACCGCCTCCTCGATACGGACCGCCTCGGTCTCGTAGCCGAGGTGGCGCAGCAGCAGGGAGACGGACAGGATCGTCGCCGTCGGGTCGGCCTTGCCGGTGCCCGCGATGTCCGGCGCGGAGCCGTGCACCGGCTCGAACATCGAGGGGAACTCGCCGCTGGGGTTGATGTTCCCGGAGGCGGCCAGGCCGATGCCGCCGGTGACGGCCGCGGCGAGGTCAGTGAGGATGTCGCCGAAGAGGTTGTCGGTGACGATCACGTCGAAGCGCTCGGGCTGGGTGACGAAGAAGATCGTCGCGGCGTCGACATGCAGATAGTCGGTGGTGACCTCGGGGTACTCCTGGCCGACCTTGTCGAAGATGTTCTTCCACATGTGGCCCGCGTAGACCAGGACGTTGTTCTTGTGAACCAGCGTCAGCTTCTTGCGGGGGCGGGCGTTGGCGCGCTCGTAGGCGTCGCGGACCACGCGCTCCACGCCGTAGGCGGTGTTGACGCTGACCTCGGTGGCGACCTCGGCCGGGGTGCCGGTGCGCAGCGAGCCGCCGTTGCCGGTGTACGGGCCCTCGGTGCCCTCGCGGACCACGACGAAGTCGATGTCGGGGCGCCCGGCGAGCGGGGTCGAGGTGTTCGGGAACAGCTTGCTCGGACGCAGGTTGACGTAGTGGTCGAAGGCGAAGCGGAGCTTGAGCAGCAGCCCGCGCTCCAGGACGCCGGAGGGTACGGACGGGTCGCCGATCGCGCCGAGCAGGAGGGCGTCGTGCTGCTTGAGCGACTCCAGCTCCGCGTCGGGGAGCGTGTCGCCGGTCTCGTGCCAGCGCTTGGCCCCGAGGTCGTACTCCTGGGTTTCCAGCTTGACGTCCTGCGGGAGGACCGAGGTCAGGACCTTCAGGCCCTGGGCCACGACTTCCTGGCCGATACCGTCACCGGGGATCACTGCGAGGCGAATGCTGCGAGACATGCCTGGACCCTACTCTCCGTCCCATTGATTGACACGTAACGTCCGTCATACGGACACCGCGCACGAGCGCCGCCATACGGGCACCGTCGTCCGGGCGCAGTCGCACGGGCACGGCCGTACGGACACATGCCATGTGCATGGGGAGCCGGTCAACTGCCGTTCACCCGTACGTCCCACTGTGGACGGCTCGCGCTGCGAAATTCAACGGTATGACTGGACGTTCCCGGGGGACCGGCCCCCTGCCCTCGCACCTCCCGCGCGTCGGGATACCCGAGCAGCTCGCGGCCCGGATGAGCATGCCCGAACAGCACGAATATCTCCGGACGAAGCTGACCCGGCGCGGCCTGCTGCGCACCTCGGCGGCCACCGCGGGGGTGGTCGCGGGCTCCGGTCTGCTGGCCGGTTCGGCCCAGGCCGTCTCCCCCGCACTCTCCCCCACCCTGCTGTCCTCGACGGCGACAGCCACGGTGGACGGTTCGCTGGTGGCCCCCTTCGGCCGGCACCTCTCCTTCGGCGCGGATCCCCGGACCCAGATGCGGGTGGCGTGGCAGGTGCCGTTCGCGGTCCGGCGGCCGTATCTGCGGGTGGGCCTCAAGCCCTGGGACCTGGGGCGCAAGATCGAGGCCGAGGTACGCGCTCTGCACACCCCCGCACTGTCCTCGAAGCTGCCGGCCGTGGACCAGTACTACCTGCATGCGGCGCTCGACGGCCTGCGCCCCGGCACCACCTACTACTACGGCGTCGGCCATGACGGCTTCGACCCGGCCGGCCCGCGCCACTTCTCCACCCTCGGCACCTTCCGCACGGCCCCGGCCCGCGCCGAGAAGTTCGTCTTCACCGCCTTCGGCGACCAGGGCGTCAGCTATGACGCGCTCGCCAACGACCAGCTGATCCTGGGTCAGAATCCGGCGTTCCATCTGCACGCGGGCGATATCTGCTACGCGGACTCCGACGGCCAGGGCTCCGACCACGACACCTATGACGCACGGGTGTGGGACCAGTTCCTGGCGCAGACCGAGTCGGTGGCCAAGTCCGTGCCGTGGATGGTGACGACCGGCAACCACGACATGGAGGCGTGGTACTCCCCCAACGGCTACGGCGGCCAGAACGCCCGCTGGACGCTGCCCGGCAACGGCCCGGACGCCGAGAACGCCCCCGGCGTCTACTCCTTCACCTATGCCAATGTCGCGGTCGTCGCCCTGGACGCCAACGACGTCTCGTACGAGATCCCGGCCAACCAGGACTACACCGGCGGCAAGCAGACCCGCTGGCTGGACCGCCGCCTGGGTGAACTGCGCGCCACGGACGGGATCGACTTCATCGTCGTCTTCTTCCACCACTGCGCCTTCTCCACCACCAATGCGCATGCCTCGGACGGCGGGGTCCGCGATGCCTGGCTGCCGCTCTTCGAGAAGCACCAGGTGGATCTGGTGGTCAACGGCCACAACCACATCTACGAGCGCACCGACGCCCTCAAGGGCGGCCGGGTCAGCAAGAAGATGCCGATCGGTGAGCGGGTGGACTCCTCGCGCGAGGGCATCGTGTACGTCACCGCGGGCGGCGCAGGCAAGAAGCTCTATGACTTCCCCGTGCCGGACAGCTACGAGGGCCACGTCAAGGACCTCGACGAGGTGAAGACCTACCACTGGACCAAGGACCGCACCAAGGCCGTGGACACCGTGGAGTGGTCGCGGGTGCGCTACACCGGCTTCTCGTTCATCGCGGTCGAGGTGGAGCCGGGGCACCGCCCCCGGATGAAGGTCACCGCGCTCGCCGAGACGGGTGAGCGGGTGGACCACTTCGAGGTGACGCGCCAGGTGACGCGCTAGGTCACGCACCAGGGCAGGCCGTTGCCCCGGGCGCGCCGTGGGGGGTGCGCCCGGGGCATCAGTGCCCGGTGGCGCCGCCGTTGTCGCGGCGGTCGAGCGCGCGCTGGAGGGCGGCCGCGGCATTGCGGCGGTCGGTTTCGCTGGTGGTGCGGACGGAGTGGCGGGTCCTGCGGACGGCGGTCTCGGCCATGATTCACGTCTCCAATGCCAAAGCCCCGAGAACACGAGGGGTGCGTCGATGCAGACACGGCCGGAAGGGGCGGGGGCCGCGGCGCGGCAGGGGTCACCTGCACCGGCGCACCGGGCCGCATCCGCCACGCTCGATGGAGCGTTACGTTCGGCTTCTACAAAGCTAGGCCAGCTCGGCCGTGATGTCTGCACAATTACTTGGCCTTCCTACTATCTGAGACGGACGCCACGCCGCGGCCCTGCGCCATGGCTCTGGGGTGAGGGGTACTCAGCCACCCGTTGGGCCGTTTGAGTACCGCATGAGTGCCGTACATGAGTACGAACACCGTCCCGCGGCCGGTGGTTGCACGGCGAGAGTGGCCCCATGAACGGCCTGTACGCACTCAAGCCCTGGTACGCGGCCCGGCTCGGCGGAATCCGCGGCGCGCTGGCCCGCCGGGAGGTCTCGCCCGACGCGCTGACCGCCGCCGGCGTCCTCGCCGCGGCCGGCGCCGCCGCGGCCCTCGCCTGGCTGCCGGCCCCGCTCGCCGCCCTCCCGGTCACGGCCCTGCTGGCGGCCCGGCTCGCCTTCGCCAACCTCGACGGCGCGCTGGCCCGCGACACCGGCCGCTGCACCCGGCGCGGCGCCGTCCTCAACGAACTCGGCGACCGCGCCGCCGACCTTCTGGTCATCGCCGGATTTCTGACGCTCGCCCCGCTGTGGCTGGTGGCGGTCGCCGCGCTGGCCGCGACGCTGCCGTCCTGGGTGGCGCTGGCGGGCGCGGCGGCCGGGGCGCCGCGCCGGAACGGCGGCCCGGTCGGCAAGACGGAGCGCTGTCTGCTCGCGGCGGTGGCCGCCGCGACGGGGTGGGCGGTGCCGGTGCTGATCGTGCTGGCGGCCGGCTCCGCCCTGACGGGGGCGCTCCGACTGGCGTGGCTCTGGCGGGAGTTGGGCACCGCGGACGCTTCGGAGGCCGGGCGATGAGCGCCCTCGTGGGTCCCCTGGGGGGTGCCGCGGGCGGTCTGCTCCTGACCGGCGGCGAGGCCGTCGGCCGGGTCGCGCCGGTGGTCGGCGGGGTGCTGGGGCTGGGCGGCGTGGCCGTCGCCGCGCTGCCCTCCCGGGTGCGGATGCGCCGCGAACTGCGCCGCCGCTGGCGCACCTGGGCGCTGGCCGCCCCCGTCTTCCTGGGCTCGCTGTTCTTCGGCGAGGCGGGCGCGGCGGTGCTGGCGGCGGGCCTCGGCCTGATCGCCGTCGGCGAATACGTACGGATGGCCCCCGGCGGCACGGCGGGCGCCGAGCGGTATGTCCTCGCCGCCGCGGCCGTCGTCCTGCCGCTGCTCGGCTGGCTGCGCCCGCAGTGGCTGGACGCCCGGCTCATGGCGGTGCTGCTGCTCGCCGCCGCCCTGCCCGCGCTCCTCTCCGGCGACCACACGACGGGCGCGGCCCGCGCCGCCCGCACCCTCTTCGGCCTGCTGTGGATCCCGGCCGCCCTCACCGGCCTCGTCCTGCTCGGCGGCACCGCCGTCGCGGTCGGCGTCGCGGTGGCGCTCGGCGACGTGGGCGCCTGGTGCGGAGGTACGGCACTGGGCCGCCGGGGCGCCCTGGCCCGCCCGCTCTCCCCGCTCTCCCCCAACAAGACCTGGGCCGGGGTGCTCGGCGCGGCGGTCGCGACGGCCGCTGCGCTGGCCGCCGTCGGCGCGTTCACGCCGCTCCTGTGGGGCGCCGTGCTGACCGGCTGCGTCCTCGGCGACCTCCTCGAATCCATGGTCAAGCGGGAGGCCGGGGTGAAGGACGCCGGAAGCTGGCTGCCGGGGTTCGGCGGGCTGCTGGACCGTATCGACTCGCTGCTGGTGGCGGTGCCGCTGGCGATGGTGGTGACGCTGTGAGAACCGCTCGTGAATGCCGTACCGCCGCGCGGGCCGCCGTCCGTGGCGGCGCCCGGACGCGCCCTGGGGGCCGACGGGACCGGACCGCCCGCCGGCGCCCCGTCCCGTACGCCCGCCGCCGCGCCCGCCGCCCCCTCCTCAGCCGGCGCTCCCGCCGGCCGCATCGCCCCCGCCTCCTCGGCGGCAGCCACCCCGCCCGCCGGCTCCGTCCCGTCGCCCGGCTCCCCCGGGTGGCGGTCCCGTCCACCACCGCCGCCTGGATGCGCCGCGCCCTGTGGACCGTCGTCCTCACCCTCACCGGCGGCATCTCCCGCCACGGCCAACTCCCCCGTGGCGGCTGTGTGGTCGTCGCCAACCACTCCTCGCACGCGGACACCGCGGCCCTGCTCGCCGCCCTCGACGCCCGGCACGCCCCGCTGATCGGCGCGGCCGCCGACTACTGGTTCGCCACCCCCTGGCGCCGCCGCGTCTGCCGCCGGCTCGCCGCGGGCTTTCCCGTACGGCGCACCGGCGGCGGCCTCGACGACCTGCTGGACACGGCCGGGGCGCTGCGGGCCGGGCGCGCCGTGGTCCTCTTCCCCGAGGGCACCCGCGGCCGTGACGGCGAGGTCGGCGACTTCCGCCGGGGCGCCCTGCTCCTGGCCGAACGGGCCGGCGTCCCGGTCGTCCCGGTGGGCCTCGCGGGCACCGACCGCCTCCTCCCCAAGCACGGCAAGCTCCGCCGCACCCAGGTGCGCGTCCACATCGGCGCGCCCCTGTACGGCCCCGTCGCCCCGTCCCACGCCCGCGACGCCGTCCAGTCCCTCACTGACCGCGCGGCGGCCTCGGACACACCCGACTCCCGGCTCCGTCGCCGCGCCGCCGCCGTCATCGCCTCCCGCTGGGGCCTCCCGCTCGCCTTCGTCTGGGCGTTCGCCGAGGCGCTGAGCTGGCCGCTGATGCCCGAGCTCTTCCTCGCCGCCGCCTGCGTGGCCGCACCCCGCGCCGGTCTCCGCCTCTCCCTCGCCGCCCTGGCCGGCAGCCTCGCCGGCGGCCTCCTCGCCCTCCAACTCGCCGCCTCCGGCGCCCACTTGCCCGCCCCGCTCACCACGGACCGGATGCGCGCCGAGGTCACCCGCCAGTTCGCCGCCGAAGGTGCCGCGGCCGTGCGCCATCAGCCCTGGGACGGCATCCCGTTCAAGGTGTACGCGGCGGAGGCGGGCCGCGCGCACGTCCCCGCCACCGACTGGCTCCTGGCCTCGGCCCGCGCCCGCGGCTCGCGCACCCTGACGGTCGGGCTCGCCTTCGCCGCCCTGGGGGCCCTGGCCCGGCCGTGGCGGCGGCGGTATGCGGGGTATCTCGTGCTGCTGGGGGGTGGGTTCTCTGTGGGGCTGGGGCTGATCGTTATGGGTTGGAGCTGATCGTCATACGACCGGGTGAAAGGCAGGGGTTTCGCAGGCCTGTGGCATATGGCGGCTCTAGCTTGGCGGCGTCGCTTGTGCCATCCGGCCAAGCCCGCCCACACTTGAGGAGGAGGTGCTGCACCATGACCGCTCTCGCATACGAGGCGCCGGAGGCCGCGATGCCCGAACCTGACCGGGACGCGTACCTGTGGGAGACATGGAAAGCCTTGGAACTCCCCGAGGGCCTTCACGCCGAGATCATCGAGGGGTCCATCGAGGTGTCGCCCACAGGTCGCTATTCGCACGGCCAGATCGCCAACCTGCTGCGGGACAAGCTGGTGGTATTCCTCGCAGACAGTGAATACGTCGCACGCCAGGACATGAACGTCGTCCACGAGCGCAAGGTCTGGATCCCCGACCTTTTCATCACGCTCGATGGCGCCGATGAGCACATGACCGACGATGGCATCGGCGTCAAGGCATCTGCCGTACCCCTGATCGTTGAAGTCGTCTCACCCGGTAACGACGACAAGCTGCGCGACCGCGTCCGCAAGCGCTGCGCCTACGCCCGCGCCGGCATCCCCGTCTACGTCATCATCGACGACTACGACGACCACGGCCACGTCACCGTGCTCACCTCTCCCTCCCCCGAGGAAGCGAACTACGGCGACTCGATGCGGCGGCCGTACGGCAAGGACGTTGCCGTACCTGAAGGCCCCGCCAAGGGTTTCGTCATCGGCGAGTCCATCACCGGCCCGCCCCGCAACGCCCGCTGACCCCGACAACAACGACGGCGGTCCGGCACCCCCCACGGGTGCCGGACCGCCGTCACGCACGCACGGGCATCAGCCCATGTGCGGGTACCGGTAGTCCGTCGGCGGCACCAGGGTCTCCTTGATGGACCGGGTGGACGTCCAGCGCATCAGGTTCTGCTTGGCGCCCGCCTTGTCGTTGGTGCCGGAGGCGCGGCCGCCGCCGAAGGGCTGCTGGCCGACGACGGCGCCGGTGGGCTTGTCGTTGATGTAGAAGTTGCCGGCCGCGAAGCGGAGCTTTTCGCAGGTGACGGCGGCCGCGGCGCGGTCCTGGGCGATGACGCAGCCGGTCAGGCCGTAGGCCGAGGCGGACTCCATCTGCTCCAGCATCTCGTCGTACTTCGCGTCGTCGTAGACGTAGACGCCGAGGATCGGGCCGAAGTACTCGTCCTTGAAGATCTCGTTCTCCGGGTCGGTGGAGACCAGGACCGTCGGGCGGACGAAGTAGCCCTCGCTGTCGTCGTACGTGCCGCCGGCCACGACCTCGATGGTCGGGTCGGCCTTGGCGCGGTCGATCGCGGCCTTGTTCTTGGCGAAGGAGCGGTCGTCGATGACGGCGCCCATGAAGTGCGACAGGTCACGGACGTCGCCCATGGTGAGGGAGTCGACCTCGGCGGCGAACTCCTCCTTGAAGCCGGCGTTCCAGAGGGAGGCCGGGACGTACGCGCGGGAGGCCGCGGAACACTTCTGGCCCTGGAACTCGAAGGCGCCACGGGTCATGGCCGTCTTGAGGACCGCGCGGTCGGCGCTCGGGTGGGCGACGATGAAGTCCTTGCCGCCGGTCTCGCCGACGAGCCGCGGGTAGGTCTTGTAGTTCTCGATGTTGGTGCCGACCGTCTTCCACAGGTACTGGAAGGTCCGGGTGGAACCGGTGAAGTGGATGCCCGCCAGGTCGGGGTGGGTCAGGGCCACCTCGGAGACGTCCTTGCCGTCACCCGTGACGAGGTTGATGACGCCCTTGGGGAGGCCGGCCTCCTCCAGCAGCTGCATGAGGAGGACCGCGGCGAAGGTCTGGGTCGGGGAGGGCTTCCAGACGACGACGTTGCCCATGAGGGCGGGGGCGGTCGGGAGGTTGCCGGCGATCGCGGTGAAGTTGAACGGCGTGATCGCGTAGACGAAGCCTTCGAGGGGGCGGTGGTCCGAGCGGTTCCACACGCCGGGGGCGTTCGCCATCGGCTGCTCGGCGAGGATCTGGCGCGCGAAGTGCACATTGAAGCGCCAGAAGTCGATCAGCTCGCAGGGGGTGTCGATCTCGGCCTGCTGGGCGGTCTTGGACTGGCCGAGCATGGTGGCGGCGGCCATCGTCTCGCGCCAGGGGCCGGAGAGCAGGTCGGCGGCCTTGAGGATGATCGCGGCGCGGTCGTCGAAGGACATCGCGCGCCAGGCGGGGGCGGCGGCCAGCGCGGCGTCGACCGCGTCCTGGGCGTCCTGGACAGTGGCGTTGCCGAAGGTGCCCAGCCGGGCGGCGTGATTGTGGGGCTGAACGACGTCGAAGCGCTCGCCGCCACCCATCCGCCGCTCGCCGCCGATGGTCATCGGCAGCTCGATCGGGTTGTCGGCCAGCTCCTTGAGCTTGGCCTCCAGGCGGCTGCGCTCGGCGCTGCCGGGGGCGTAGGTGTGAACCGGCTCGTTGACCGGCACGGGGACCTGGGTCACAGCGTCCATGGCGGCGGTGTCTCCTTCGCTGTCGTTCGCGGTGGCGATCGTCGGTGGTGGTCGGCGGTGTGCGTACGGGTCGTACGGCGGTGTACGGGTGCGTACGGGGGTCAGAGGTGCGGCCCGGGGTTCCAGCATCCACCCGAACCGGCCGCTACGGGGGCAATCGGCGTGCGCCGTCAGCCCCGGGTGGCCAGTGCCCGCAAGAAGAACGCCAGGTTCGCCGGGCGCTCGGCGAGGCGGCGCATGAAGTAGCCGTACCAGTCGGTGCCGTACGGGATGTAGACCCGCATCCGGTGGCCCTCGGCGACCAGCCGCTGCTGCTCGGCCTCGCGGATGCCGTAGAGCATCTGGAATTCGAAGTCGGCGGGCTTACGGCCGTTGCGGTGCGCCAGCTCCTGGCCGATGGCGACCATCCGCGGGTCGTGCGAGCCGATCATGGGGTAGCCCTGGCCCGCCATCAGGATCTTCAGGCAGCGGACATACGCCTTGTCGACCTCTTGTTTGTCCTGGTAGGCGACGGTCGCGGGCTCCTTGTACGCGCCCTTGACCAGCCGCACCCGGGAGCCTTCCCCGGCGAGGGCGTGGCAGTCGTCCTCGGTGCGGAAGAGATAGGACTGCACCACCGCTCCCGTCTGGGGGAAGCGCTCGCGCAGCTCGCGGAGGATGGCGAGGGTGGAGTCGACGGTGGTGTGGTCCTCCATGTCGAGGGTCACCGTCGTCCCGGCCTCGGCGGCGGCCTCCACCACCGGGGTGACGTTCTTCAGCGCCAGCTCATGGCCGCCCGGCAGTGCCTGGCCGAAAGCAGACAGCTTCACGGACATCTCGGCCTTCACGCCGAGCCCCTGCTCCTTGAGCGCCCCGGCCAGCTGGAGGTAGGCGTCGCGGGTCCGCAGCGCCTCGGCCGGGTCGGTGATGTCCTCGCCCAGATGGTCCAGCGTGACCTCCAGGCCGCGCGCGGCCAGCGAACGTACGACCGTCATGGACTCGGCCAGCCGCTCACCTGCGATGAAGCGGTCCACCACAGGGCGGGTGACGGGAGCGGCCGCGACGATGCGGCGGATGCTGTCGCTGCGCGCGGCGGCGAGAAGCACGGGACCCAGCATGGGGGCACCTCCACAGTTCGGGATGACAAATGCCGGGCGGGCACCGGGGGGACGGCGCACAGCGGCAAGATGAGCCACCTGAAACTTAAGGATCGCGCCATCTTCCGGCCATCGACAGCTGTCACGCCTTCGTGGCCGGGATCTCAGACAGATGTATGAGAATGGTGGGTGAGTGACTGAGGTGACGGTGAAAGGGGCCGGGCGGCGGATGCGGCGCGATTACCAGCAGCTCGTGGACGAGATCTCGGCGGCGCTCGGCGCACCGGCGACGCTGGAGGACCGGGATTTCGGGCTGATCGCATTCGGCGCGCACGAGGGTGACGACGACGAGGTCATGGACCCGGTACGGACCCGGTCGATCCTGCAGCGCCGGTCGTCGGCGGCCGTACGGGCCTGGTTCGAGGCGTTCGGGATCGCACGGGCCAAGACGGCGCTGCGCATTCCGCCGGATCCGGCGGCCGGGGTCTTCCGCGGCCGGATCTGTCTGCCGGTGCGCCATCGCGGCATCGTGCACGGCTATGTCTGGCTGCTGGACGACGGGCATCTGAGCGACCTGGAGCTGGGCGGCAGGGGCGCGCCCCCGGACCCGCGGATCGCGCAGGCGATGGAGACCGCCGCCCGGATCGGCGCCCTGCTGGCCGAGGAGGCCCGCGCCGGGGCCGAACTGGGCGATCTGCTCCGGGAGTTGCTGACCTGTGAGCCGGGTGCGCGGCGGGCCGCGGAGGCCGCGCTGCACGATGCGCTGCGGGGCGCCCTGCGCTTCCCGCCGGGGTCGCCGCTCGCCCTGGTGGCGGTGCTGCCCTGGGACACACCGGACGCCGAGGGCGCGCCGCTGCCCAGCCTGCCGGGGCTGCTGGCGGCCTGTCCGCTGCCCGAGGGGAGCGAGGAGCCTCCGGCCCGGGCCACGCGGGTAATGGCCGCCCTCGTCCGGCTTCGCTCGCCGGGCTCGCTGGCCCCGGCCCATACGGTGGCCGAGCATCTGCTGCGGTCACCGCGCGCGGGCGCCGCACCGGCCGCGGGGGGCCGCACCCCCGCACCCCGCCCCCGCGCCGCCGGAATCGGCACCGGCACCACGGAGTTGGCCGATCTCCCGGCCGCCTGGCGGCAGGCCCTCGCCGCGGCCCGCGCGGCCCGCGCCGAGCCCCGGCTGGGCGCGGTCACCCAGTGGGACACCATCGGCGCCTACCGTCTGCTGACCGTGCTGCCCGCCACCGGCCCGGACCCGGCCGTCGAGGCGCTGCTGGCCCCCGCGCACACCGAACTCGCCCGCACCGCCGAGGCGTTCCTGGACTGCGCGGGCCAGGCCGGCCGCACCGCCCAGGCCCTGGGTATCCACCGCCAGACCCTCTATTACCGCCTGGGCCGGGTGGAGAAGCTGACCGGCCTCGACCTGGACGAGGGCGAGGACCGGCTGCTGCTGCACATGGCGCTCAAGGCGGCGCGGCTGTGAGTCCTGGGGGCTCTATCGGCTGAAGACGACGGCCCCGACCGGCATCGCCGGATTGCCGTAGCCGCGCAGCAGAAGGGTGAAGCCGTGCTCCGGCGCCCGGCCGGCGAGCTCGCCGTGTTCGATGCGCACACCGGCCGCTTCGAGGTCGGCGACGACCTCGCCGTAGGGACGGTCGAGCAGCTGTACGCCGCGGAACCACGCCTCGCCGGTCACCCCTGTGTACGTGATGACCAGCGAGGTCAGCCGGTCGTCGGCGTCGAAGAACAGCACCAGGCCGTGGTCGAAGTACCAGTCCATGGCCGCGCCGCCGTATTCCGGGACGCTCTGCTGGGCCGGTCCGAGCCGGGCGCCCAGTTCCTTGCGGTGAGCGCCGAGCCGTACGGCGCCAGTGCCCTGGCCGGAGACCAGCTCGTGCGCGGTGATCCGCTCGACCGGGTCCGCCTCCGTGTACGTGATCGGGTCGGCGACGAGAGAGCGGCGGAAGAGCCCGACGCAGTCCACGCGGTCGTCGTCGGACCCGGAGGGGGCGGTGAGGTTGAAGCCGGCGTCCGGGGCCTCGACGCCCGAGTCGTCCTCGATCAGGCGGACGCCCCGCGCCCGGAGGGCGGAGACGACCACGCCGTACGGGAGTCCCGTCAGCGGTACGTCCTCGTAGAAGACCGGCGCCGGGTCGAACGCCTCCAGGTAGACGAGGCGTTCCTCGTCGTCGAAGAAGCAGATCAGCCCGCCCTCGACGTAGTGGTCGCACAGCCCGGTGTTCCAGGGCGCCTTGCGGAAGGTCCGCACCTCCCCCAGCAGCTCGCCGAACGCCTCCGCCAGCCGGCCGGCGATCGCCGTGCGCTGGTCGCCGAGCCGCACCCCTTCGGGGACCAGCCCCATCAGTCCTTCGAAGGGCCGTACCTGCCAGCCGTACGCCTCGTCCCCCACCCCTACTCCTCCCCCGCCGGCTTCTCCGGCCCCAGCACCTCGCCCGCCGTCACCCGGCGCAGCGCCTCCGCCAGATCGCGGCCCGACGGCAGCGCCTCCGGCCGGATCAGCGACTGCACCATCAGGCCGGTGAGCAGGGCCTGGTAGAAGGAGCCGACCACCCGGGCCGACTCCGCGTCGACCTCGGTGTCCGGCACCCCTTCGAAGATCGCGACGAGTCCCTCGTTGCCCTCCGGCAGCACTTCCCCGATCGCCTCGCGCAGCCCGGCGTCACGCGGCAGCAGACCCAGCACCTCGACCTGCGCGGCGATGAACTCCCGTTCGCTGCCGATGCGCCCGAGGACCTGGTCCCAGACGGCGGCGAACCGCTCCAGCGGATCCGCGGTCCCGTCCGCGGCCGCGGGCACCTCGCCCACGCCTGCCCCCCACTCCTCGCTGGAGGCGATGACGGCCTGGCGCATCAGGGCGTCCTTGGAGCCGTAGTGGTATCCGATGGAGGCGAGGTTGGCGCCGGACGCGGCCACGATGTCGCGGGCCGTGGTGCGCGCGTACCCCTTTTCCAGCAGGCACCGTTTGGCGCCTTCCAGAAGATCTTCACGATGTCCCATGCCGGCAGCCTACCGCCGGGCCATACATCCGTACCAGACGGGTGTCTTATACGTACGTATGTCGACCGGTCGGCTACTGCTCGCCCGGCCGGGTCACGCCGTAGTGGCGGTAGAGCTCCAGCTCCTGGGAGGGATCGAGATGGCCGTTGGCGTCGATCCGCGGCGCGTTCTTGATCGCGTCCTTGGCGTACGGAACGTGCAGTTCGCCGCCCGCCCGCCGCGCCCCGGCGAGCGGCACGAAGGTCTCCTTCATGCCGAACAGCCCGGTGCGCACGGTGATCCACTCGGGGACGTTGGTGGCGTCGTCGCGGTAGACCTGCTGGACGGTGCCCACCTTGGCGCCCTGCACATCGATCACGGTCAGGCCGGTCAGATTCTGCTGGGTCTCGCCCTGCGGTGCGTTCATGGCGCTTCCTCTCCTTCCGTACGCGCCGGCGAGGGCACGCACAGTTCCCATTGCGCGCCGCGACGCCCCCGGCAGCGACCCGGGAGGGCGGGGAGTCACGGTTGCTACGCCGTTCGGGTGAAGGACGGAAGCGTCCGGGAAAAGGGCCAGGGCCCCGCCGAAGCGGAGCCCTGGCCCCTTGACCTGCGAAATTCCGCGAAGACCCGCGAAATCCAGCGGAATCCCGCGCATACCTGCGGAACGGATCAGCCGAGGTTGACCGCGCGCACGGACGTCGCGCCGATCTCCTCCGCGATCTCGGCGAGCACCGCGGCCGGAATCGTGTCGTCGACAGTCAGCGCGACCAGCGCCTCGCCGCCGACGTTCTCGCGCGCGACCTGCATGTTGCCGATGTTGATGCCCGCCTCGCCCAGGATCCGGCCGACGGTGCCGACGACACCGGGACGGTCGGCGTAGCGCAGGAAAGCCATGTGATCGGCGAGCGCGAGGTCGATGGAGTGCTCGCCGACCGCCACGATCTTCTGGACGTTCTTGTGACCGGCGAGCGTGCCGGAGATCGACACCTCGGCGCCGCCCGCGAGCGTGCCGCGCACCGTCACCACGTTGCGGTGCTCGGGCGACTCGCTGCTGGTGGTCAGCCGCACCTCGACACCGCGCTCCTGCGCGAACAGCGGGGCGTTGACATACGACACCGTCTCGTCCACGACATCCTCGAACACGCCCTTGAGCGCGGAGAGTTCGAGCACCTTGACGTCGTGCTGGGTGATCTCGCCGTACACCTCGACGTCGAGGCGCATGGCGACCTCGCCGGCCAGCGCGGTGAAGATCCGGCCCAGCCGCTCGGCCAGCGGCAGCCCCGGCTTGACGTCCTCGGCGATCACGCCGCCCTGGACGTTGACCGCGTCCGGCACCAGCTCACCGGCGAGCGCCAGGCGCACCGACTTGGCGACCGAGATACCGGCCTTCTCCTGCGCCTCGCCCGTCGAGGCACCGAGGTGCGGGGTGGCGACGACCTGGTCGAACTCGAAGAGCGGCGAGTCGGTGCAGGGCTCGACGGCGTAGACGTCCAGGCCCGCGCCGGCCACCCGGCCCTCCTTGAGCGCGGTGGCCAGCGCGGCCTCGTCCACGATCCCGCCGCGCGCGGCGTTGACGATCCGGACCGACGGCTTGACCTTGTGCAGCGCCTCGTCGCCGATCAGACCGATGGTCTCCGGCGTCTTGGGGAGGTGCACAGTGATGAAGTCGGAGACCTCGAGCAGCTCGTCGAGGGTGAGGAGCTTGACGCCCATCTGCGCGGCGCGGGCCGGCTGGACGTAGGGGTCGTAGGCGACGACCTTCATGCCGAAGGCGGACATCCGCTGGGCGACCAGGACGCCGATCCGGCCGAGGCCGACCACGCCGAGGGTCTTCTCGCTGAGCTCGACACCGGTGTACTTGCTGCGCTTCCACTCGCCGTTCTTCAGGGCGGTGTTGGCCTGCGGGATGTTGCGCGCGGTGGCGACCAGCAGACCGCAGGCCAGCTCGGCGGCGGTGACGATGTTGGAGGTCGGGGCGTTGACGACCATCACGCCGGCCTTGGTGGCGGCGGAGACGTCGACGTTGTCCAGGCCCACGCCGGCACGGGCGACGACCTTCAGCTTGCCGGCGGCGGCGATCGCCTCGGCGTCGACCTTCGTCGCGCTGCGCACGAGGATGGCGTCGACATCGGCGATGGCGGGCAGCAGCTCGGCGCGGTCCGCGCCGTTGCAGTGCCGGATCTCGAAGTCGGGGCCGAGGGCGTCGACGGTGGCGGGCGACAGCTCTTCGGCGATGAGTACGACGGGTTTCGAGCTCACGTGGTCTTCAGTCCTCACTAGTCCTTCGCGGACGGCCGTCCCGACGGCCGAAGGCGGTGAAGGGGGAAAGCCGCGTGGAAGACGCACGACGTTGTGAGCCTGACGCGCTTGTTGGGTTTGAGTGTAGTGGCGCTGGGGGACGCAGCCTGCGCCGAAGCGGAAAGGTCACCCGTGCGGGGTTCTACGCGGTGGACAATGCGGCACCGCCGTCCTTGCGCAGGGGCCGCTCCGGGGATGGACGAAGGGGCCGCGGCCTGCGCCGCGACCCCTTGTCCTCGGGCTTACGCCTCGTTGTCGTCCACCCAGCTCATCAGCTTCCGCAGCTTCTTGCCGGTGGTCTCCAGCAGGTGGTCCTCGTCGGCCTTCTTGTACTCGTTGTACTTCGGCAGACCGGCGTTGTACTCCGCCATCCAGTTGTTGGCGAAGGTGCCGTCCTGGATCTCGGCGAGGACCTTCTTCATCTCGGCCTTGGTGGCGTCGGTGACGACGCGGGGGCCGGTGACGTAGTCGCCCCACTCGGCGGTCTCGGAGACCGACCAGCGCATCTTCTCCAGGCCGCCCTCGTACATCAGGTCCACGATCAGCTTCAGCTCGTGGAGGCACTCGAAGTACGCGATCTCCGGCTGGTAGCCCGCCTCGACCAGGGTCTCGAAGCCGGCCTTGACCAGCGCCGAGGCACCGCCGCAGAGCACGGCCTGCTCACCGAACAGGTCGGTCTCGGTCTCCTCGGTGAAGGTGGTCTTGATGACGCCGGCGCGGGTGCCGCCGATGGCCTTGGCGTACGAGAGCGCCAGGGCGAACGCGTTGCCGGAGGCGTCCTGCTCGACGGCGGCGATCGCCGGGACGCCGCGGCCCTCTTCGTACTGACGGCGGACCAGGTGGCCCGGGCCCTTGGGGGCCACCAGGGCGACGTCCACACCGGCCGGGACCTTGATGAAGCCGAAGCGGATGTTGAAGCCGTGGGCGAAGAACAGCGCGTCGCCGTCCTTGAGGTTGTCCTTGATGGACTCCTCGTAGACCTTGGCCTGGATCGGGTCCGGGATGAGGATCATGATGACGTCGGCCTCGGCGGCCGCCTCGGCGGGCGTCACCACGCGCAGGCCCTGCTCCTCGGCCTTGGCCTTGGACTTCGAGCCCTCGTGCAGACCGACCCGCACGTCGACACCGGAGTCACGCAGGGACAGCGCGTGCGCGTGGCCCTGGCTTCCGTAGCCGATCACCGCGACCTTGCGGTTCTGGATGATGGACAGGTCGGCGTCGTCGTCGTAGAACAGCTCGGCCACTTGGGGTCTCTCCTTGGATGTAGCTGGTTGCCCACACAGTACGCGGGCGGGGTGGGGAAGGTTCGGGGGTCTCGCCATACGGTCCCTACGCTTCGGTAGGACCGTGGCGCCGTGTCGGACCGGTGGCGGGTCAGGCCGAACGGTCCAGCGCGCGCAGCGAGCGGTCCGTGATGGAGCGGGCGCCGCGGCCTATGGCGATGGTGCCGGACTGCACCAGTTCCTTGATGCCGAACGGCTCGAGCATCTTGAGCATCGCCTCCAGCTTGTCACTGGATCCGGTGGCCTCGATCGTGACGGCGTCCGGGGAGACGTCCACGGTCTTGGCGCGGAAGAGCTGGACGATCTCGACGATCTGTGAGCGGGTCTCGTTGTCCGCGCGGACCTTGACCAGGACCAGTTCGCGCTGGATCGCGGTGCCCGGCTCCAGCTCGACGATCTTCAGGACGTTGACGAGCTTGTTGAGCTGCTTGGTGACCTGCTCCAGCGGCAGCGACTCCACGCTGACCACGATGGTGATGCGGGAGATGTCGGGGTGCTCGGTGACACCCACCGCGAGGGAGTCGATGTTGAAACCGCGGCGGGAGAACAGCGCGGCGATCCGGGCGAGGATGCCGGGGGTGTTCTCCACCAGGACGGAGAGCGTGTGCTTGGACATTCGTCTTCTCTCTTCTTCCG
The DNA here is from genome assembly GCF_001294335.1 of Streptomyces chattanoogensis. Classification (GTDB taxonomy): domain Bacteria; phylum Actinomycetota; class Actinomycetes; order Streptomycetales; family Streptomycetaceae; genus Streptomyces; species Streptomyces chattanoogensis. Next base: position 637,346 of record NZ_LGKG01000001.1, on the reverse strand, counting down.
TGCGTCCGTGTCGTCCTGGGCTCAGTCGTCTTCGCTGTCGCCGAAGTCGGGACGCACGCCCCGGGCGGCCATGACCTCGTCGTTGGAGGTGCCGGCCGCGACCATCGGCCACACCTGGGCGTCCTCGTGCACGATGAAGTCCACCACGACCGGGCGGTCGTTGATGGCATTGGCCTTGGCGATGACCGCGTCCAGCTCGTCCGGGCTCTCACAGCGCATCGCGACACAGCCCATCGCCTCGGACAGCTTGACGAAGTCCGGGATGCGGGTGCCGGCGGACGGCTGCTTGCCGTCGGCCTCGGGGCCGGAGTGCAGCACGGTGTTGGAGTACCGCTGGTTGTAGAACAGGGTCTGCCACTGGCGGACCATGCCCAGCGCGCCGTTGTTGATGATCGCGACCTTGATCGGGATGTTGTTCAGCGCGCAGGTGACCAGCTCCTGATTGGTCATCTGGAAACAGCCGTCGCCGTCGATCGCCCAGACCGTACGGCCGGGCTGTCCGGCCTTGGCGCCCATCGCGGCGGGCACGGCGTAGCCCATGGTCCCGGCGCCGCCGGAGTTCAGCCAGGTGGCGGGCTTCTCGTAGTCGATGAAGTGGGCGGCCCACATCTGGTGCTGGCCGACGCCCGCGGCGTAGATGGTGTCGGCCGGGGCGAGCTGCCCGATCCGCTCGATGACCTGCTGCGGGGCGAGGCTGCCGTCGTCCGGCTGCTCGTAGCCCAGCGGGTAGGTGTCGCGCCAGCGGTTGAGGTCCTTCCACCAGGTGCTGTAGTCGCCCTGGTGGCCGGCGTCGTGCTCGGCCTGGACGGCGACGATCAGATCGGCGATGACCTCGCGGGCGTCACCGACGATCGGCACGTCCGCGGCGCGGTTCTTGCCGATCTCCGCCGGGTCGATGTCGGCGTGCACAACCTTGGCGTAGGGGGCGAAGGAGTCGAGCTTGCCGGTGACGCGGTCGTCGAAGCGGGCGCCGAGGGTGATCAGCAGGTCGGACTTCTGCAGTGCGGTCACCGCCGTGACCGAGCCGTGCATACCGGGCATGCCGACGTGCTGCGGGTGGCTGTCGGGGAAGGCGCCCAGCGCCATCAGGGTGGTGGTGACGGGCGCGCCGGTCAGCTCGGCGAGCACCTTCAGCTCGGCGGTGGCGCCGGCCTTGAGCACGCCGCCGCCGACGTAGAGCACCGGGCGCTTGGACTCGACGATCAGCCGGGCGGCCTCGCGGATCTGCTTGGCGTGCGGCTTGGTGACCGGGCGGTAGCCGGGCAGGTCCGTGTGCGGCGGCCAGCTGAAGGTGGTCCGCGCCTGGAGGGCGTCCTTGGCGATGTCGACCAGGACCGGGCCGGGGCGGCCGGTGGAGGCGATGTGGAACGCCTCGGCGATCGTCTTGGGGATGTCGGCCGGGTCGGTGACCAGGAAGTTGTGCTTGGTGATCGGCATCGTGATGCCGCAGATGTCCGCCTCCTGGAAGGCGTCCGTACCGATCGCCTTGGACGCGACCTGACCGGTGATCGCGACCAGCGGGACGGAGTCCATGTGCGCGTCGGCGATCGGGGTGACGAGATTGGTGGCACCCGGGCCCGAAGTCGCCATGCACACGCCGACCTTGCCGGTGGCCTGTGCGTATCCCGTTGCGGCGTGTCCGGCGCCCTGCTCGTGGCGGACCAGGACGTGCCGGACCTTCGAGGAGTCCATCATCGGGTCGTACGCAGGCAGGATCGCACCGCCGGGAATGCCGAACACGGTGTCGGCCCCGACCTCCTCGAGCGCACGGATGAGGGACTGCGCACCCGTGACGTGCTCGACGGTGGCGGGCTGCTGCGATCCGCCGGCGTTACGGGCCCGCGGCTGCGGATGGTGGGCCCCGGAGGCCTGCTCGGTCATCTGCGTCTCTTCTCGAAGCTGAGGGTTTTGACGGATTTGTGAGGTCGCTGTGCAACAAAAAACCCCCCGTGCCTAGTGGCAAGCGAGGGGAGCGCGTCGGAGCGGTTCGCTGGGCATCTTCAGCCCTGGCTTCAGCCGACGCGCTTTCCAAGTACGAGAATTCGGGTGCGCATGGCACTGACCCTCCCCCCGCCGTGCACCGAGTGTCAAGTGGGTGGGACGGAGGTCTCACTATTTGAGCGCAATGGCGGATGCCCGAGCGAATCCGGGCCCGCCGCACCGCCCCTCGGGACGGGCAGGCCGCTGCCGCTGAGCACCACCGTGCGGCCGTCCCCGGCGAGATCGGGCACCGGGTACGCACCGCGGTTCAGGGCGCGGCGCAACCGGGGTTCGTCCAGCGGACCGGAGAAGGCCAGGCCCTGGCCGTGGGTGCAGCCCATGGCGCACAGCGCCAGGACCTGCTCGGGCAGATCGACGCCGTCCGCGACGGAGTACATGCCCAGGTCCGCGGCGATCCTCAGCAGCCCGGAGGTGATCTTGTGCAGCCGAGGGGACTCCACGATGCCGTCGATCAGGCCGCGGTCCAGCCGCAGCACATCCACCGGAAGCCGGCGCAGCGCCATGGCGGCGTACCCGCTGCCGAAGCCGTCCAGGGCGATCCGTACGCCGAGGCGGCGCAGCGCCACGAGTCGGCGTTCGAGCTCGTCCAAGGGGACGCGGGGGTCACTTTCGGCCAATTCCAGGACGAGCGAACCCGAGGGCAGGTCATGCCGGGTGAGCAGCGTTTCGACGGTCTTGGGGGGCAGTCCGCGGTCCAGGAGGCGCCGGGCGGAGAGCCGGACGGCGACCGGGACGGGATGGCCCGCGCGGTGCCGCGCCGCGGCCTGCTCGACCGCCTCCTCCAGCTGCCAGCGACTCAGCTCCGCGGCCCGCTCGCCGTCCTCCGTGCGCCGGCCGCGGTCGCCGACCCGCAGGAACTCCTGGGGGGTGAACAGGATGCCCTCGGCGGAGCGCCAGCGGGCGTGCGCGGCGACCGCGGTGATCTTTCCGCTGGCCAGCTCCACCACGGGCTGGTGCAGCAGCGCGAACTCGCCTTCGTGCAGCGCGGTACGCAGCTTGGTGGCGAGCTCGGCGCGCTGCACCACTTCGGCCTGCATCTGGGGGGCGTACATCTCCACCCGGCCCTTGCCGGCCTGCTTGGCGCGGTACATCGCCATATCGGCGTTGCGCAGCAGCGCGGACGGGCTGACCCCCGGGTCGGCGAAGGCGACGCCGATGCTGGCCGCGACGCGGACGTCGCGGCCGTCGATGCGGTACGGCTCGGAGAGCTTGATGCGCAGCCGGTCGGCGATCTCATGGACCCGGAATTCGCGCTGCGCGCGGTCGCGGGTGCCGTCGCCCGTGATCAGCGCCGCGAACTCATCGCCGCCGAGCCGCGCCGCTATGTCCCCCGAGCGCACCGACTCGCCGAGCCTGCGGGCGGCCTGCACCAGGAGCTCGTCGCCCGCCTGGTGCCCGATGGTGTCGTTGACCTGTTTGAAGCCGTCGAGGTCGATATAGAGCACGGCGGTGTCGTGGTCGCTGGCGCGGCGGCCGCTGACGGCCTGGCTGACGCGTTCGGTGAACAGCGCGCGGTTGGGCAGATCGGTGAGCGCGTCGTGGGAGGCGTTGTGCTGGAGCTGGGCCTGGAGGCGGACCCGTTCGGTGACATCGCGGGAGTTGAAGATCAGGCCGCCGTGGTGGCGGTTGACGGTGGACTCGACGTTCAGCCAGCCGTCGCCGCCGACGCGCCGTGAACCGGCCCGGAAGCGGCATTCGATACGGGTGGTCGGCTCCTTCTCCGGTGAGGCGGCGAGGAACCTGCGGACCTCGTGCACCACCCGCCCCAGGTCCTCCGGATGGATCAGCGCGGCCAGCTCGGAGCCGATCAGCTCCTCCGCGTCGCGGCCGTACACCCCCGCCGCGGCGGGGCTCACATAGCGCAGCACACCGGTCGGGGCGGCGATCATGATGACGTCGCTGGAGCCCTGCACCAGGGAGCGGAAGTGGTTCTCCTTCTGGGCCAGTTCCTGGGTGAGGGTGATGTTGTCGAGCAGCATGATGCCCTGGCGGACGACCAGTGCGAGGACGACCGTGCAGCCGGTGAAGAGCACCACCTTGTCGATCCGCCGGCCGTCCAGGACGTTGGTGAGGATGCCCAGCGTGCAGACGGCGGCGGCCAGATACGGGGTCAGGGCGGCGAGCGAGCCCGCGATGGGACGGCTGCCGGGCGGCTGGGCGCGGCGGGCGGCGCGCTGGAAGTCGTCACCGGCGTGCCGGGGGTCGTCGGCCGCCCCGGGGGTACGGCGGGCGACCCAGGGGGCGTACGCGAGCAGCAGCGAACCGGCGAACCAGCCGGCGTCCAGGATCTGGCCCGAGCGGTAGTGGTCGCGCAGCAGCGGCGAGCTGAACAGGGCATCGCACAGCACCGTCAACGCCAGCGCCGCGATGGCGGTGTTGACCGCGGAGCGGTGCGCCGAGGAGCGCCGGAAGTGCAGCGCGAGCACCATGCTCACCAGCACGATGTCCAGCAGCCGATAGGCCAGCGACAGGGCGCCCTGGGCGACGCTGGAGCCCTGGAAGTGGGTGGTGTGGGCGAGCGCGAGGCTCCAGGAGAGGGTGATCAGGGAGCCGGCGATCAGCCAGGAGTCCAGGCCCAGGCAGACCCAGCCGGCCCGGGTGACCGGCCTCTTGGCGAGCACCAGCAGGCCGACGATGGCCGGCGGTGCGAACAGCAGGAAGCAGAAGTCGGCGAGGGAAGGGCTGGGCACCTGGGCCTGCAGAACGACTTCGTACCAGCCCCACACGCCGTTGCCGAGGCCGGCCATCGCGGAGGAGGCGGCGAACAGCATCCAGGCCGGCCGGAAGCGGCCGGTGCGGTGCCGGTGGGCGTACAGTCCGCAGGAGACGGCCGCCACCAGGGCGGCGACGCTGAGGCCGAAGTCGCCCATGAACAGCGCGACTTCACGGGATCCCCAGCCGAAGGCGGCGCCGACGGCATAGCCGCCGCAGATCACGGCCAGGGCGATCTGCGGTACCACGCTCGGCGGGCCGCCGGCGGGAGCCGGCGGCCGGGAGAGCACCGCCCCGGGGGCGCTCACCGCGCTCTCCCGCTCGCCCGTGCGCGACGACGTCGCGATCGGCGCACCTGGAGGTCCAGCACTATTCCCTCGGGCGCTCGTGGATCGCGCGTCTCGCGATTCGCCCATCGGCCGTACATCGCCCGTCGCCCCCCTCGAGTTCCGGATCCTTCGCACCGCGCCGCGCAGCTCCCGGCGCCGTCCCCGATCCGGACGATACACCAGTTCCGTCACTCAGGGACATAGGGTCTCTACACAGCGTGACTGACCATGAGTTGATGAACACAGCATGCAGTCGTACGGCCCCGTAGAGCTACTCGCCACCGCTTCGGCCGGCGGTGGCGACCACGTTCCGGAGGGGCTCCCCGGCCGCGAAAAGCGTCAGCTGGTCCCGCAGAAGCCGCTTCGCACGGGGCAGGAAGGCAGAACTGGGGCCACCGACGTGTGGAGTGATGAGCACGCCGGGAGCGTGCCACAGCGGATGCCCGGCGGGCAGGGGTTCCGGATCGGTCACATCGAGTGCCGCGCGCAGCCGTCCGGAGGTCACTTCGGGGAGCAGCGCGGCGGTGTCGACGATCGCGCCGCGGGCGACGTTCACCAGGAGTGCGCCGTCCTTCATCCGGGCCAGGAAATCGCGTCCGACCAGGCCACGGGTCTCGTCGGTGAGCGGAGTGGCGAGGATGACGACGTCCGCGTCGGGCAAGAGGGCGGACAGGGCGGAGAGTGGATGCACAGGGCCGCGCACAGTGTCACGTGCGGTGCGCGCGATGCGCGCCACCCGCGCGCACTCAAAAGGCGTGAGCCGGTCTTCGATGGAACTGCCGATCGAACCATAGCCCACTATGAGGACGGACTTGTCCGCAAGTGCGGGCTGGAAACCGGCCCGCCATTCCTCCGCCTCCTGGCCCCGTACGAAGTCGGGGATTCCGCGCAGCGCCGCCAGGGTCAGCGTCAGCGCCAGCTCGGCCGTGCTGGCGTCGTGCAGCCCCCGGGCGTTGCACAGCCGGGCGCCGGAGGGCATCGACGGCAGGCCCGGCAGGAGGTGCTCGATCCCGGCGGTCAGGGCCTGTACGGCCTCGACCCGGCCCATCAGCGGCAGCGGGCGCAGGCAGACCTCCGCGTCCTTCATGTACGGCACGGCGTAGAAGACGCAGTCCCCGGGGTCGCCGGGGTACTCGGGGACGGCGTCCCAGTGGAGGTAGCGGAACCCCTCGGGGAGGCCGTCGATCTCGTCGGGCGGGATGGGCAGCCAGACGTCCCTGGTACCGGCGGGACCGTGGGTTGTTGTCATGATCGCAGGCTATGCGAAGAGACGTTTGGTTCAGACGTTAGTTTGGTGACGGCCCTTGATCGGGGGCGAGGGGACGGAGGCACGGCCAGGTGGAGCGCAGGACAATCGGTGCGGCGGCCCTCGAGGTGGGCGCTGTCGGACTGGGCTGTATGCCGATGAGCTGGGGATACACCGAGTCTCAGCGCAGCGGTGAGGGCTCACTGCGGGCCCTGCACACCGCGCTCGACCGGGGCTGCAGCCTGCTGGACACCGCCGATATGTACGGCCCCTTCACCAACGAACTCCTCGTCGGCCGGGCGCTCAGGGAGCGGCGTCAGGACGCCTTCGTCTCCACCAAGTGCGGGCTGCTGGTCGGCGAGCAGCACATCGTCGCCAACGGGCGCCCGGGCTATGTCAAACGCGCCTGCGACGCCTCGCTGCGCCGGCTGGGGACCGACCGCATCGACCTCTACCAGCTGCACCGCGCCGACCCCGAAGTACCCATAGAGGAGACCTGGGGCGCGATGGCGGAGCTGGTGGCGGCGGGAAAGGTGCGGTCGCTGGGGCTGTGCGCGGTGGGCGCGCGGGCGGTGCGGCCGACCCGCGCGTCCCGTACCGGCCGCCGGCCGGGCGCCGGGCGCGGCGTGCCGTCCCGGATGCACGACGGCACGCTGCGCCAACTGGAGCGCATCCAGCAGGTGTTCCCGGTCAGCAGCGTGCAGGCCGAGCTGTCGGTGTGGTCGCCGGAGGCGCTGGAGGAGCTGCTGCCGTGGTGCGAGTCCCGGGGCGTCGGGTTCCTGGCGGCGATGCCGCTGGGCAACGGCTATCTGACCGGCACCCTCACCCCCGGCCAGGGCTTCGAACCGGAGGACATCCGAGCCCGCCATCCCCGCTTCACCGCCGAGATGATGGCGGCCAACCAGCCGGTGGTGGCGGGGCTGCGGCGGATCGGCGCCCGCTACGGCGCGACGCCCGGCCAGGTGGCGCTGGCCTGGGTGCTGGCCCAGGGCCGCCATGTGGTTCCCGTACCGGGCACGAAGAAGGAGCAGTGGGCGGCGCAGAACGCCAAGGCCGCGGATCTGGTGCTGAGCAAGGAGGACCTGGCGGAGATCGCGGGTCTGCCGCCCGTCCGGCAGTCCTGGTAGCCCCGCATGTGGTGTTCTTGACCACGCCCGGACGACGAGAGGACCCCACCGTGCAACGCCGTACCCAGACCGCCCTGTTGGCCGCCGCTTCGCTGCTCCTGGCGGCCGGGTGTTCCTCCGGCGGCGCACCGGCCGCCGGCGGGAGCGGTTCCGCGTCCCCCGAGAGCAGGCGCACCGGCGCACCGGCGTCGCCGGGCCCCGGTCCGTCGAGCACCGCGCCGCCCGCCAAGGGCTCGGTCAAGGTGGTCTCCACCCTGACCACCGGGCTGAAGTCGCCCTGGGGCGTGGCGGTGCTGCCGGGCGGGGATCTGCTGGTCGCCTCCCGCGACACCGGGAAGATCGTCCGGGTGTCGGCGGACGACGGGAAGACCACGGAGCTGGGCTCGGTGCCGGGCGTGGACCCGGGCGGCGAGGGCGGGCTGCTGGGCATCGCGGTGTCCTCGGCGTTCGGCACGGACCACCAGGTCTATGCGTACTTCACCACCGCTTCCGACAACCGCATCGCCCGCATGATCTACGACGAGAAGCGCCCCGCGGGCGACCAGCTCGGTGCTCCCGACACGATTCTGCGGGGCATCCCCAAGGGCCAGATCCACAACGGCGGCCGGATCGCGTTCGGCCCGGACAAGATGCTGTACGCCGGCACCGGCGAGACCGGCGACACCGGGCTCGCACAGGACAAGGAGTCGCTGGGCGGCAAGATCCTGCGGATGACGCCGGACGGCGAGCCGGCGCACGGCAATCCCCGCGCGGATTCGGTGGTCTACGACTACGGCCACCGCAATGTGCAGGGGCTGGCCTGGGACGGCGGGAAGCGGCTGTGGGCCTCGGAGTTCGGGCAGGACACCTGGGACGAGCTCAACCTCATCGAGCCGGGCGGGAACTACGGCTGGCCGGAGGTCGAGGGCAAGGCCAAGGGCGGCGCCAATGCCTCCGGGTACACCGATCCGGTGGAGGTGTGGAAGACCAAGGACGCCTCGCCCAGCGGCATCGCCTACGCCAAGGGCTCCGTCTGGATGGCGTCGCTGCGCGGCGAACGGCTGTGGCGGATCGCGCTGAACGGCACCAAGCCGGTGGCCGCCCCGCAGGCCTTCCTGAACGGCAAGTACGGGCGGCTGCGCACCGTCGTCGCGGCCGGCGACGGCTCGTTGTGGCTGGTCACCAGCAACACCGACGGGCGTGGCCGGCCCCATGGGGGCGATGACCGGATTCTCCGCCTGAAGGTGAGCTGATCCGGTTCGGGAGAACTGATCCCTTTTCCGGGCGGCCTGCCTAGACTCGGGTGCGGGGGACGGGTCGCACCGAAAGGGGACACGTGTTCAACGTTGTGGAGGAACTGTTCGCACCCGGCCGTAAGCACACCGACGAGGAGCGGCAGAAGATGTCGCTCGTCGTCGATGACGTGGGGGACGGCGATCCCGGGGAGGGCCCGATAGACCTCTCGTCCGGGACCGTCGTCGTCAAGGCGCCGCGTCCGCGGCCGTCAGCCGAGGGGCATCCGGAACATTTGGCGTGAACCGCATTCGGGGCCCGCTCCGGCCGCCTCGGCCGGAGCGAAGCCCAAGGCCTCGTAGAAGGCGCAGGCGGCACTCGCGACGGCGCCCGGGTGGTCGGGGCCGAAGGTGATCACCTCCACGGTCCCCGGGCCCCGTACGAACCTGCGCAGGGCATCCGCCGGCAGCGCCCGGCCGACGCCCCTCCCCCGTGCCCGCTCGGCGACGACGAGCCGGCGCACGTGGTACGTCGGGGACTCCCCCGCACCCGTCGCCTCCTTCACGCTGAACAGCAGCCCGCCGAGGGGGACTTGACGCTGTGGCGACACCGCGACCAGCGCGGTGGACCTGCCGATGTGCCGGTCCACCGCGGCACGGAAGCCGGGGTCACCGGCCATCGGGCCGGACCAGTGCTCCACCTGGGCCGCCGGCTCCAGGAAGCCGGGGACGTCCCTCTCGCGGGCGGCCCTGATGATCACCGGCTCGTCGGCTCTCCGAACAGCCGGAGTCGGTGGGCCACCGCGCCCGCCTCGCCGCGGCCGGAGACGCCCAGCTTGGCGAGGATGTTGGAGACATGGACGCTGGCGGTCTTGGGCGAGATGAACAGGGCGTCGGCTATCTGGCGGTTGCTGCGGCCATCGGCGACCAGGCGGAGTACGTCGCGTTCCCGGCGCGTCAGGCCCAGCGATTCGGCGGGGGCTGCGGGGGTGCGGGGCTCGGCGGCCGGGGAGGGTGCGGCAGCCGCGGTCAGGCCGGGGAGGGGTATGCGGGCGCGCTGGGCGAGGAGTTCGGCCTCCTCGGCCAGGGGGCGGGCGCCCAGTGTGGTGGCGGCGGCGTGGGCCTGGGCGAGGAGGAGGACAGCGGTCTCGCGCGGGGTGCGGCCGTCCAGTCCCGTGGTGGCGCGCTCGGTGCCGTGGAGCAGCGATTCGGCCCAGCGGTAGCAGGCCAGGGCGTGCTCGTGCGGGCGCTCCAGGGGCTCGAAGGCGCCGGCCGCGGCGGCCCAGGCGTCGGGCGCCTCCCGGCCCTCGGCGCGGCGGAGTTCGGCGTCGACCGCGAGGGCGTACGCCGCCCAGACCGGGGAGAAGCACGGCAGCCGCCCGGCGGCGTCGCGGATCCGGGCGAGGACCTCGGCCCGGCCGGGCTCGGCGGCGGGCAGTCCCCGGGCATCCGACTCGGCGGCCGTGGCCGACCACAGCAGCGGCCAGGCGTAGCGCGCGGTACCGGGCGGGAATCCGGCGTCCAGGGTCTGCTCGAGGACGCCGCGGGCGTCGAGCAGCCGGCCCCGGCCCGCGGCGAGGCGCAGGGCATGGCGGGCCATCGGGATGGCGTGCTGGGGCTGGGGGTCGTGGGTGCCGTAGCTCTCCTGGGCGAGGGCGAGCCGGCGCTCGGCGGCGGTGAGATCGCCCGCGTCCAGGGCCAGCTCGGCGCGGCGGTTGACGGCCAGCGCCATGGAGCGGCGGCTCTGGGAGAGCTGGCCGGCGTCGTCGGCGGCCCGGCCCGCCTCCTCCCAGCGGCCCAGCGAGTGCAGCGATTCGGCGAGGTTGCCCGCCACCCAGCTCGCGGTGTCCTTCAGGCCGTAGCGGAGGGTGAGTTCGACGCCCCGGTTGGCGACCTCGACGGCCTCGCGGGAGCGGCCGACGCCCTCCAGGGCGGAGGAGAGGTTGATGTGGCCGCGGCCGATGACGGAGAAGTAGCCGCGGTCCATGGAGCGTTCGAGGGCGGTACGGAAGTCGGCCAGGCCGCCCTCGACCTCGCCCGCGTCGACGCGCAGGCCGGCCAGCGTCACCCGGGAGTTGAGCTCAGCCTCTTCGTCGCCGACCGACTGGGCCAGCTCCACGGCCCGTTCGGCCGTCGTGAACGTGCCGGGCCCCGGTGTGTGCAGCACCTGCCAGCCCGCGACTCGGTCCATGACCGCGGCGTGCACCGAGGACGGCGGCAGCCCGCTCATCAGCTCCTGTGCCTTGCCCAGATCGGCCCAGCCGTTGCCGCGGCCGGTGCGCTGGACGAGCCGGGAGCGCTGCATCAGGAACCACGCCTCGCGAAGGGGGTCGTGCTCCTCGCGCAGCGCGCGCAGGGCGCGCTTGGTGATGGTGAAGGCCCGCTCGCCGTCGCCGGACAGCCGGGCGGCCACCGCGATCTCGGCGAGCAGGTCGAGGAAGCGCAGCGCCTCCTCGTTGCAGCCGCACGCCGGGTATGCCTCGGCGTAGTCCACCGGGCGCACGCTCTGGCGGACCTCCACCGGTGCGTCGTCCCACAGCTCCAGGGCGCGGTCCAGCAGCCGCAGCTGCTCGGCGTAGGCATGGCGGCGGCGGGCCTGGACGGAGGCGGCGAGGACGGCGGGCAGCGCCTTGGCGGCGTCATGGGCGTGGTACCAGTAGCTGGCCAGGCGGGTGGCGCAGGCGTCGGCGCGGACCAGGGAGGGGTTGGCCTCCAGGGCCTGGGCGTAGCGGCGGTTGAGGCGGGTGCGCTCGCCGGGCAGCAGATCGTCGACGACGGCCTCGCGGACGAGGGCGTGCCGGAAGCGGTAGCCCGTACCGTCCTGGGTGGGCACCAGGGTGTTGCTGCCGACGGCTGCCCGCAGCGCCTCGATGAGGGTGTCCTCGGGCATCCCGGCGACGGCGGCGAGGAGTTCGTACTCGACCGTGGAGCCGCCCTCGGAGACGATGCGCACCACCCGCTGGGCGTCCTCGGGCAGCGCCTCGACGCGCACCAGCAGCAGATCGCGCAGCGGGTCGCTCAGGCCGTGCAGACAGCCGTCGGCGATGCTGCGGGCCAGCTCCTCGACGAAGAAGGCATTGCCCTCGGAGCGCTTGAAGACCCGGTCGACGGTGGTTTCCTCGGGCTCGCTGCCGGTGATCCCGGCGAGCTGGGAGCGGACCTCGGCGCGGTTGAAGCGGGCCAGCTCGACGCGCCGGACCGTCCGCGTCCGGTCGATCTCGGCGAGGAAGGGGCGCAGCGGGTGGCGGCGGTGGATGTCGTCGGAGCGGTAGGTCGCGACCAGGAGGACGCCGGACTTGTGCAGCGCCCGCAGGAGGTAGGCGAGGAGTTCGCGGGTGGAGCGGTCGGCCCAGTGGAGGTCCTCGATGACGAGGACGAGGCTGCGCCGTGCGGCGAGCCGCTCCAGGAGGCGGGCGGTGAGCTCGAAGAGGCGGGCGCGGCCGGTCTCCTCGTCGTGGGCCTCGCCCGCCGCTTCCCCCAACTCCGGCAGGATGCGGGCGAGTTCGCCCTCCTGACCGGCGACGGCGGCGGCGAGTTCGTCGGGCAGATGGGCATTGAGGGTGTGCAGGACCGCGGAGAAGGGGGCGTACGGCAGGCCCTCGGAGCCGATCTCGATGGAGCCGCCGAGCGCGACCAGCGCGCCCTGGGCGCGGGCCGATTCGGTGAACTCCTCGATCAGCCGGGTCTTGCCGACCCCGGCCTCGCCGCCGATGAGGATCGCCTGCGGCGCTCCGGACGCCGCGGTACGGGCGAGCGCGTCGCGCAGCGCGGCCAACTCGGCCGCGCGGCCGACGAACACGGGACTGACGGACCTGGTCTGCACGCTGCTGAGCATCGCACAGGGGTCCGACAATCCGGCACTGTGTTTCTCCACACGGATGGTGGCGCAGGGTCAGACGGCGGCGCGGCGTACCCGCAGCCACCGGCCCCGCCGACTACTCACCCGCCCTTCGGGTTCGTTCTCCCCGGAACGGGCACCGGCCGGGCGCCCCTCGACCGCCTGGCGGACCAGCCGCTGCCGGTCGGCCTCGCGGCGCAGTTCCTCGTAACGGACCCTCAGTTCCAGCTCGGAACGGAACATGGTGTCTCTCCTGACGACTCGGTGGAACGGCTTGCTGACGCTTGCTGACGTCCTCAAGCCTCGTCGCCAAGGGGGGTCCACCGCATCGGGAGAGTTCCCGATCTTCGTGCCCGTACGAGACTCAGAAACCCGCGGGGCGGCCCGCGCGGTCCTTAGAAACCGTTGGGGCCGCCCTTACGGGCCTTAGATTCCGGCACCGTCATGCGTACGGGGCTCAGGCACCGGGCGCGGCGCCCTTAGGGATGGCGGGCATGCTCGCGAACAGGTCGAGGTACATCCCCGCCGCGATGAACAGGCCGAGGACGCCGAGCACCAGTCCGCCCCAGGCGACGGCCCGTACCCAGGTGGTGCGCGCCTGGGTCAGCGCCACACCGGCGACGATCATGGCGAGCAGCGCGAAGACGCCGTTGACCAGGGCGGTGGTGTGCCAGGGGGTGCCGTAGGCGGCGGCGATCGGGTCGGTGACCTTGCCCGACTGGAGCCCGATCTGCCCGACCAGCTTCTGCCGCTCGGACATCAGCGTCCCGAGCCAGGTGCCGGTGACGGAGGCGAGGCCGAGCCCCGCGGCCACCACGGCCCCGGCGCCGGCCGCGACGCCGGTGGGCCGGGCGGTTTCCGGAGAGTCCTCGGTGTCGTCCTGGGTGTCGTCGGTGGTGTCCTGGAGATCGCCGGAGCCCTCGGCGGGGCCCCCGTCCTCCGGTTCGGTGCTCGTGCCGGTGGCGGCGGTTTCCTGGGCCGCGTCCGCCTCAGGGGCGGTCTCGTCGTCGGCGCGCTTGTCCGTGGTCGTCGTTCCAGTCGTCGTTCCCATGGGCGCGACCGTAGGTGCCGTGTCTGAGAGTCCGATGAGAACGACGGCGAACGGCCGGCGACGCACCCGCGACACGCCCTGGGGCGGGCCCTTGGCCCTACGCTCTCACCAGCGGGTTCTCGCCGTCCCGCGGGCCGGGCCCGGCGGCCGGACGCTCCCCCTCCGGCGGCGGTTCGATGCTGATCCGGGGCAGCCGGCGGTCCAGCCAGGAGGGCAGCCACCAGTTGGCTCCGCCGAGGAGATGCATCAGGGCGGGGACCAGCAGCGTACGCAGCACGAAGGCGTCCAGGGCGACGGCCGCAGCCAGCCCGATCCCGAACATCGCGATGATCCGGTCGCCGCTGAGGATGAACGCCGCGAACACCGCGATCATGATGACCGCCGCGGAGTTGATCACCCGGCTGGTCTCGGCGAGGCCGACCCGTACCGCCCGGCGGTTGTCCCGGGTCAGCTGCCACTCCTCGTACATCCGGGACACCAGGAACACCTGGTAGTCCATGGACAGTCCGAAGAGCACCGACACCATGATGACCGGCAGGAACGGCTCGATCGGCCCGGCGCTGCCCAGCCCCAGCAGTTCGCTCCCCCACCCCCACTGGAAGATCGCGACCACGATCCCGAAGGACGAGGCGACCGCCGCGACGTTCATCAGCGCGGCCTTGACCGGGATGCCGATGCTGCGGAAGGCGAGCAGCAGCAGGACCGAGCCGAGCGCGATGACGACGCCGACGAAGAGCGGCAGCTTGCCGACGATGACGGCGGCGAAGTCGTCGTAGCCGGCGGTGATGCCGCCGACGTACACCCGCATCGTCGTACCGTCCGCGGCCTCCGGGAGGACGTCGGAGCGCAGCCGCTGTACCAGGTCGGAGGTCTGCCGGGACTGCGGGGAGCCGTCCGGTACGACCGTGATCACGCCGGTGCTGCGGCTGCCGTCGAACTCCGGCCCGCCGACCTGGGCGACGCCGGGCGTCTGCCGCAGCCGGTGCGGCAGTTCGTCGAACGCCAGCCGGTCCTTGGAGCCGTCCAGACTGCCGACCAGCGTCAGCGGCCCGTTGAACCCGGGCCCGAAGCCGCTCGCCTTGTTGTTCCCCTTGTTGCCCCCCTCCGCACCGTCGCCCGCCAGCAGGTCGTACGCCTTACGGGTCGTCGAGGTGGCCGGATTGTTGCCCTGGTCGGAGGTGCCCAGGTGGAGGCCCAGCGTCGGCAGCGCGAGGACGATCATGACGGCGGCCGCGGCCATCCCCAGCAGCTTGGGGTGCCGTTCGACGAAGGAGGACCAGCGGGCGGCGATCCCGGCGGGGTGTTCGGGCCGCGGTCCGCGCTCCGCCAGCCGCCGGCGCTCGCGGCGGCTGAGGGCCCTGTTCCCGATCAGTCCGAGCAGGGCGGGCAGCAAGGTGACGGAGGCGGCGACCGTCAGGACGACGGTGAGCGAGGCGGCGAGGGCGACACCGTTGAGGAAGCTCAGCCGCAGGACCAGCATGCCGAGCAGCGCGATGCAGACGGTGGCGCCGGCGAAGACGACGGCGCGCCCGGACACCGATACGGCCCGTTCGGCGGCCTCCTGGACGGACAGTCCCGACCGCAGGCCCTTGCGGTGCCGGGTGACGATGAACAGCGCATAGTCGATGCCGACACCGAGGCCGATGAGCATGCCCAGCATGGGGGCGAAGTCGGCGACGGTCATGACGTGGCCGAGCAGGGTGATTCCGGCCGAGGCGGTGCCGACGGCGGCCAGCGCGGTGATGATCGGCAGCACCGTTGCGGCGAGCGAGCCGAAGGCGAGGAACAGCACCACGGCCGCCGCGCACAACCCGATGATCTCCGGCAGCTGGGCGCGTGGCGCCTCGGTCAGCGCGATCCCGGCGCCGCCCAGCTCCACCTGGAGCCCGTCCCCGGAGGCGGCCTGCGCGGTGTCCACGACCTTTCTGACCTGGCCCGCGTGCAGCTCGTCGGTCGGCCGGTCGAAGACGACGGAGGCGTAGGCGGTGTGCCCGTCCTCGCTGATCTGCCGCGCGCGCTGCGCCGCGTCACCCGGCACGTCACCCCTTGCGCCGTCACCCCGCGCGCCGTCTGCGACCCGCCCGTAGGGGCTGTGCACCTCGGAGACCCCCGGCAGCCCGGCGACCTCCCGCAGCGCATGCGTCATCCGCTTCTTGACCGCCTTGGCCCGCACCGACCCCGCGTCCGTGTGCCACACGATGGTGTCGCTGTCCCCGGACTGCCCGGGGAACGCCTTCGCCAGCAGCGCACCGGCCCGCCCGGACTCGGTCCCGGGGACCTCGTAATCGGTCGAGTACGCCGATCCCGCCACCCCCGCGGCCACCGCGACCCCCGCAAAGGCGGCGAGCCAGAGAACGATCACCACGATGCGGCGCCTGAAGCACCAGCGAGCCAGAGCGGTCACGGACCTCGTCGTCTGCTTCCCGGGTTGGGCGTCGATAACTCCCGGGGTGACGGGTGGTGCCGAGCGCGGATGTGCGGATGTGCGGATGTGCGGATGTAGGGGACGGGGGCCCAACGGTCTGCCGGGCCCGCCTCGGGGAGCAGGGTGCCAGCCCGAAAAGATCCTTAGGTCGGTTTGTGGACTTCCCCACAAGGGACTGGAGGCGAGAACTGCCTTTAATTCCCCCCTAATTGATACTAACCGGAACAAAATCGAGAAACTCCCCCAAATCCACCCAACTGGCACCGTCTCGCGGCGGCCACCACTCGCACCACACGATCTTCCCCGGCCCGCGCTCCTCGACTCCCCACTTGTCCGCGAGCGCGGACACCAGCATCAGCCCCCGCCCGGACTCCTCACTCGCCGCACCGCCCCACTCCGGCACCCGCGGCACCCCGTCACCACTGTCGTGCACCTCGACCCGCAACGGCCCCTCCGCCACCCCCATCGCCAGCCACAGCCGGTAGCCACGCCCCGGCGGGGCACCGTGCAGCAGGGCGTTGGTGGCCAGTTCGCTCACGCAGAGCACGACATCGTCCGCCGTGTACGGGAAGTCCCAGTCGGCGAGCGCGGTACGGGCGAACTCCCTGGCCAGCCGCACGGTTCGGCGGTCGCGCCGGTAGAACGCCGTGCGGATCCGGACGGCCTGAATCTCCTTTTGCATGGCGCCACTGTCACACCCTGTCATTACGCTGGACCACAGCGTGAAGTCGTACAGATCCGTTGTACGACTTCGCGCCGCATCAGACCGTCACGACGGGGGGAAGGCAACGCGCATGCACCCGGCGAACAAACCGAAGAGGATCACGTCCTGGCATGTGATCGGAGCCCAGCTGAGCCACTTCCGGAAGGCGGCCCGGCTGACGCAACCGGCGCTGGCGGAGGCGGTGGGGCTGCACGACGACACCATCGGCTCGATCGAGCAGGGGCGCCGGCCCCTGAAGATCGATCTGGCCGAGACGTTGGATGAACTCCTCGACACCAAGGGGGTGTTGGCGGTTGCGGTGTCGAAGGTGCCGGAGCGGGAGAAGCTGCCGGCGTTCGTTCATGACCTGGTGGAGCATGAGGAGGAGGCGCTCACCCTGCTCTGGTACGAGAGTCAGGTTGTGCCGGGGCTGCTCCAGACCGAGGCCTACGCGCGGGCGCTCTTCTCCTATCTGTACCCGCCGATCAGCAATGGGTTGGCAGAGGAACGACTCTCGGCACGCCTCAGCCGCCAGAAGGTCCTGGAACGCGATCCCGCGCCGCCGATGATGAACTTCGTCTTGGAAGAGGTGATCCTGCATCGCCCCGTCGGCGGCCCTGAGGTAATGCGCGAGCAGATCCGACACTTGCAGAGGTGCGCCGAACTGCCCTTCCTCGGGCTACAGATCATGGCGACCAGACGAACCCATGCAGGGCTCGCTGGACCGATGATTGTGCTGGAAACACCGGAGCACGATCACGTCGCCTACATCGAGACGCAACGCGTCAGCTTCCTGGTCGATGACCCAGATGAGGTCAGTGTGTACCAACAGAAGTATGGGATGCTGCGTTCACAGGCCCTGACCCCCGACGAAAGCATGGGTCTGCTGGACGATCTGCTAGGAGAGTCATGACCAACGCAGCGGCCCCGAAAGCTGTCGTCGACACCCTCGTTTGGTTCAAGTCCAGCTACAGCAGCGATGAAGGCGGCGCCTGCATCGAGGTCGCCACCTGCTCCTCCCCCCACCCCACCATCCACATCCGCGACTCCAAGAACCCCAACGGCCCGACGCTCACCCTGGGCGCCACCGCCTGGGCCGCCTTCGTCGCAGACATACAGCACGGCGTCCGATAGCCGCCAGCCCTGCCCGCCGCTCCCGGACATGCTGGGCACATGATCGATTCCACCGAAGGGCTCATCGACCGGTTCCTCCTGTCCAGCGCCGGGTTCGAACGGCGGCTGCGAGCAGTGCAGTCCGGGCAATGGATCCGGCCAACTCCCTGCTCGGAGTGGAACGTTCGGGACCTGGCCAACCACATGACCCGCGGCAACCTCAACTACATCGGTCTGCTGCAGGGCGGCACCCGTACGGACTTCCTGCGCCTGCGGGACGTCGACGCGCTGGGCGACGATCCGGTGGGCGCGTACGCCCGGTCCGTACGGGACTGCGCCGCGGCGTTCGACGAACCCGGTGCCTTGCAGCGGGTTCTCGACTACCCCCTGGGGCGGGTGACCGGGCGGCAGGCGCTTGCCGTACGGCTCACGGACAGCACCGTGCACACCTGGGATCTGGCGCGGGCCCTCGGCACGGACGACACCCTCGACGCCGGTCTGGTCGCATGGATCGACGACCATCTCGCCGAGATCTACGCAGGCCTGGCGGTGTTTCCCACCGCGGCCGAAACCACCCACCGGTTCTTCGCCGCTCCCGAGGGCGTACCCGATCAGGACACATCGCGGCAGGACCGGCTGTTGCACCGGATGGGCAGGCGAGCCGACTGGCCCCACGCGCCTGAACACCGTCACTGAGGCCCGCACACCGCGCCGGTCACCCCTCCAGCAACGCCGGTGCCAGCTCCCGGAGTTGGCCGAGGCCCAGGCCGCGGTTGGCGGCCACCGGCTGGATGGCCACATGGTCGGCGCCCGCGTCGTGGTGTTCCTGCACCCGGCGCCGGATCGCGTCCGCGTCGCCCCAGGCCACGATCGCGTCGACCAGCCGGTCGCTGCCGCCGCCGGTGAAGTCGTCGTCCTCGAAGCCGAGTCGGCGCAGGCTGTTCACGTAATTCGGCAGGGCGAGATAGAAGCCGAGGTGGTGCTCCCGGGCCAGCGCACGGGCCGCCGTCGGGTCGGACTCCAGCAGCACGGCCTGTTCGGGGGCGAGCAGCGGCCCGGCTCCAAGGACCTCGCGGGCCTGAGCCGTGTGCGCCGGGGACACGAAGTACGAGTGGACGCCCGCGGCCCGCTCGGCGGCCAGTTCCAGCATCTTGGGGCCGAGCGCCGCCAGGACGCGCGCGAACGGCCGCTCGCCCACGGGAGCGCCGTACGGGGCCGCGTCCATCGCGCCGAGATAGTCCCGCATCGCGGCGAGCGGCTTGGCGTACGCATGGCCGCGTCCGTTCACCTGCGGGGCGTGGCTGGCCCCGAGGCCCAGCAGGAAGCGGCCGTCGTACGCCTCGGCCAGGGTGTGCGCGGCGGCGTTCATCGCCGTGGCGTCCCGTACCCAGATGTTGGCGATACCGGTGGCGACGGTGATCCGCTCGGTGGCCGCCAGGAGCAGACCGGCGTGACTGAACGCCTCCTTGGTCGCCTGGGCCTCGCCGAACCACAGGGCGCCGTAGCCCAGTTGCTCGATCTCGGCCGCCGCCTGACGTGCCGTGGCGGCCGAAACCAGGCCGAGTCCGCCGTGCCAGACGCCGACCCGGCCGATCTGCGAAGCGAGAGCGTGCTGCTGCACCGTTCCTCCAGTGTCCCGGGGATGAAGATCCATCCCCCTTCACAGCGCTGGGTACCGGCACGGCATTCCCGTACGACAGAGCGGCCGCCCCTCCGAGGAGGGACGGCCGCTCGGCGCAACAGGGAGGCGAGGGTCAGCCCTCGACCCCCAGCTTCTCCAGGATCAGCTCGCGCACCCGCGCCGCGTCCGCCTGGCCGCGCGTGGCCTTCATGACCGCGCCGACCAGGGCGCCGGCCGCGGCGACCTTGCCGCCGCGGATCTTGTCGGCGATGGCGGCGTTGGCCGCGATGGCCTCGTCGACGGCGGTGCCCAGGGCACCCTCGTCGGAGACGACCTTCAGGCCGCGCTTCTCGACGACGGTGTCCGGGTCGCCCTCGCCGGCGAGCACGCCCTCGAAGGTCTGGCGGGCCAGCTTGTCGTTGAGGGAACCCTCGGCGACCAGCGCGGCGATCCGCGCGACCTGCTCCGGCGTGATCGCCAGCGCGGCCAGTTCCACGCCGTCCTCGTTGGCGCGGCGGGCCAGCTCGCCCATCCACCACTTACGGGCCGCGGCGGAGTCCGCACCGGCGTCGACGGTGGCGGTGATCAGGTCGACCGCGCCCGCGTTGAGGATGGACTGCATGTCATGCTCGCTGATCCCCCACTCCTCGCGGAGCCGGTTGCGGCGGAGGCGCGGCAGCTCGGGCAGGGTCGCGCGCAGTTCCTCGACCCACTCACGGGAGGGGGCCACCGGCACCAGGTCCGGCTCGGGGAAGTAGCGGTAGTCCTCGGCCTCTTCCTTGACGCGGCCGGACGTCGTGGAGCCGTCCTCCTCGTGGAAGTGGCGGGTCTCCTGGATGATCGTGCCGCCGGACGACAGCACCGCGGCGTGGCGCTGGATCTCGAAGCGGGCGGCGCGCTCCACGGAGCGCAGGGAATTGACGTTCTTGGTCTCCGAGCGCGTACCGAACTTCTGGGTGCCGTTCGGGCGCAGCGACAGGTTCACGTCGCAGCGCATCTGGCCCATTTCCATCCGGGCCTCGGAGACGCCCAGCGCCTTGATGAGCTCGCGCAGCTCGGCGACGTACGCCTTGGCGACCTCGGGGGCCCGCTCGCCCGCGCCCTCGATGGGCTTGGTGACGATCTCGATGAGCGGGATGCCGGCGCGGTTGTAGTCCAGGAGGGAGTGCCGGGCACCGTGGATACGGCCGGTGGCACCGCCGACGTGCGTCGACTTGCCGGTGTCCTCCTCCATGTGGGCGCGCTCGATCTCGACGCGGAAGACCTCCCCATCCTCGAGCTGTACGTCGAGGTAGCCGTCGAAGGCGATCGGCTCGTCGTACTGCGAGGTCTGGAAGTTCTTCGGCATGTCCGGATAGAAGTAGTTCTTCCGGGCGAAACGGCACCACTCGGCGATGGTGCAGTTCAGGGCCAGGCCGATCTTGATGGCGGACTCGACGCCGGTCGCGTTGACGACGGGCAGCGAGCCGGGCAGGCCCAGGCAGGTGGGGCAGGTCTGCGAGTTGGCGTCCTGCTTGAGCTCGGTGGAGCAGCCGCAGAACATCTTGGTCTTGGTGCCGAGTTCGACGTGCACCTCGAGCCCCATGACGGGGTCGTAGGCGGCCAGCGCGTCCTCGTACGACACCAGGTCGGTGACAGTCACGGTGAAACTAACCTCTCAGGTCCGGCGCCGGGTCAGTCCGCGAGGACGTCGTCGTCGCTGAGACGGCGCAGTTCGCGGATGAGCAGGGCGACACCGGTGACGATGGCGGCGGCGGAGACGACGGCGTCGACCAGCTGGAGCGTGTCCTGCTCCGTCCTGGCCTTCTTCGCCTGCTTGACGACGCTCACCGCGCCGAACAGCGTGGTGCCGATGGACAGATACGTACCGGGCTTGGACTTCTTGAAGCCCTTGGCCTTGGCAAGCTTTCCACTCACAGTGCAGGTGCCTCCTCGAGCAGCGGGTGGCCCCAGCGCTCGGTGAACGCGGCCTCGACCGCGGCACCGACCTTGTAGAGCCGGTCGTCCTTCATGGCAGGGGCAATGATCTGGAGACCCACCGGCAGCCCGTCCTCGGGAGCCAGGCCGCAGGGCAGCGACATGGCTGCGTTGCCGGCCAGGTTGGTGGGGATCGTGCACACATCGGCGAGGTACATCGCCATCGGGTCGTCGGTGCGCTCGCCGATCGGGAAGGCGGTGGTCGGCGTGGTCGGCGAAACGATCACATCGACCTGCTCGAAGGCCTTCTCGAAGTCGCGGGTGATCAGCGTCCGCACCTTCTGGGCGCTGCCGTAGTACGCGTCGTAGTAGCCGGAGCTGAGCGCGTACGTACCGAGCATGATGCGGCGCTTGACCTCGGGGCCGAAGCCGGCCTCACGGGTGAGCGCGGTGACGTCCTCGGCGGACTTCGTGCCGTCGTCGCCGACCCGCAGGCCGTAGCGCATGGCGTCGAAGCGGGCCAGGTTGGAGGAGCACTCGGACGGCGCGATCAGGTAGTACGCGGACAGCGCCAGGTCGAAGGACGGGCAGTCCAGCTCGACGATCTCGGCGCCCAGCTCCTTCAGCAGCGCGACCGACTCGTCGAAGCGCTGGATCACGCCGGCCTGGTAACCCTCGCCGCGGAACTGCTTGACGACGCCGACCCGCATGCCCTCGACGCTGCCGTTGCGGGCCGCCTCGACGACCGGCGGTACGGGGGCGTCGATGGAGGTGGAGTCGAGGGGGTCGTGTCCGGCGATCGCCTCGTGGAGCAGCGCCGCGTCCAGGACCGTACGGGCGCAGGGGCCGCCCTGGTCCAGGGAGGACGAGAAGGCGACCATGCCGTAGCGGGAGACGCCGCCGTAGGTGGGCTTGACGCCGACGGTGCCGGTGACGGCGGCGGGCTGGCGGATGGAGCCGCCGGTGTCGGTGCCGATGGCGAGCGGGGCCTGGAAGGAGGCGAGGGCGGCGCTGGAGCCGCCGCCCGACCCGCCGGGGATCTTGGTCAGGTCCCAGGGGTTGCCGGTCGGCCCGTAGGCGCTGTTCTCGGTGGAGGACCCCATGGCGAACTCGTCCATGTTGGTCTTGCCGAGGATGATGACGTCGGCGGCCTTGAGCTTCTTGGTCAGGGTCGCGTCGTACGGGGGGAGCCAGCCCTCGAGGATCTTGGAACCCACGGTGGTGGGCACGCCCTCGGTCGTGAAGATGTCCTTGAGCGCGAGCGGGACGCCGGCCAGCGGGCCGAGCTTCTCGCCGCGGGCCTTCTTCTCGTCCACGGCGCGGGCCTGCGCGAGCGCGCCCTCGCGGTCGATGTGCAGGAAGGCGTGCACCTTCTCGTCGACGGCCTCGATGCGGGCCAGGTGGGCCTCGGTCACCTCGACGGCGGTGAGCTCGCCGGAGGCGATCTTCGCCGCGATCTCGGCGGCGGTGAGCTTGATCAGGTCTGCCATGTCGGTCACTCCTCGCCCAGGATCTGCGGCACCTTGAAACGCTGCTGCTCCTGGGCCGGGGCGCCGGAGAGCGCCTGCTCGGGGGTCAGCGACGGACGGACCTCGTCCGGCCGCATGACATTGGTCAGGGGCAGCGGGTGGGAGGTCGGCGGTACGTCTTGGTCGGCGACCTCGGAGACGCGGGCGACCGCGCCGATGATGTCGTCGAGCTGTCCGGCGAAGTGGTCGAGCTCTTCTGCCTTCAGCTCCAGACGTGCCAGCCGGGCGAGGTGGGCGACCTCCTCGCGCGTGATGCCAGGCATGCAGCGATCCTCTGGTGTTCTGGGCGGAGTGTTCCGGGCGGAGCGTTCCAGGAGTGTTCCGCGTGGAGTGGCGGAACGTCCGGGCGACTGCTCCCGTGCTCCGCTGCTCCGCTTACTCCTGTGAACGTTTTCCGGCCCAATCCTATGGCGTGCGGGAGAGCGGTCCGAAACGCATTACGTGCGGCGGTGCGGAAAGCATGGGCGCGCCCGTACGGGGCCTAGGCGCCCTCGGGCGCCGGAGGGCCGGGCTCGGCCGCCGGAGGGCCGGGCTCGGCCGCCGGTGGGCCGGCCTCGGTGGGGTCGTCGGACCCGTCGGACCCGGCGTCCGTGGTGCCGGGGTCGGCGGACCCATCGGCCGGGTCCTGCGGAGGCTGGTCCTGCTCAGGCTGTTCCTGCTCAGGCTGTTCCTGCGAGGTTTCTTCGGAGCGGGGACACGGGACGGCCGATGGCCGGGTCGTCAGTTCAGGACCTGTCCCGAAGGGCTTTGTGCTGCCTTCTCCGCCGCCAGGGCGGCCGTCTCCGATTCGCGCTGCCAGCCGCGCTCGCCGCGGGCCCGTAGCCACGCCGTGGTTTCGTCCGGTGGCATCGCGGCGGCCACCAGCCAGCCCTGTACGGCGTCACAGCCCAGGTCCCGCAGCCGCTCCCAGGTCTCGTCGTCCTCGACGCCCTCGGCGACGACCAGGAGGCCGAGGGAATGGGCGAGGTCGAGGGTGCAGCGGACGATCTCGGCGTCCTCGGTGTCGACGGCCAGCCGGGCCACGAACGAGCGGTCGATCTTGAGCTCGCTGACCGGGAGGCGCCGCAGATGGACGAGGGAGGAGTAGCCGGTGCCGAAGTCGTCCAGAGACATCTTCACGCCGTGGGCGGTGAGGCCGGCGAGGGTGTCGGCGGCGCGCTGCGGGTCCTCCAGGAGGACATGTTCGGTTATCTCCAGCTGGAGCGCACCCGGTGGGACGCGATGTCGGGCCAGCCGGGCGGCGACCGCCCCGGCGAAGCCCGGGGAGTGCACATCGCGCGGGGAGACATTGACCGCGACCGGCACCTCGAGGCCCATCGCGCGCCAGCGCGCCACCTGGGCGAGGGCCGTCTCCAGGACGTACTCCGTCAGCCGGGGCATCAGCCCGGAGGACTCGGCGATGGCGATGAATTCGTCCGGCGGGACTCTGCCGCGGTCCGGGTGTACCCAGCGGACCAGTGCCTCCAGCCCGGCGACATGCCCGTCGAAGCCGACCTTGGGCTGGTAGTGCAGCTCGACGTCGCCGGCGTCCAGGGCGCGGCGCAGATCACCCAACAGGCCGAGCCGGTCGGGGGTGTTGCCGTCCCGCTTGGCCTCGTACAGCTCGACGCCGCTGCGGTCCCGCTTGGCCTGGTACATCGCCACGTCGGCGCGGCGCAGCAGCCCTTCGGCGTCCAGGGCGTGGTCGGGGAAGACGGCGACCCCCGCGCTGGCTTCCAGGACGAGGGTCAGGCCGTCGAGGTCCAGCGGGGACCCCAGGGCGGCCACGAGATGGCGGGCCACGCGCTGGGAGCTGGTGAGGGAGTCGGTGGTGGGCAGGAGGACGGCGAATTCGTCGCCGCCGAGCCGGGCCGCCTCGGAGCCGCGGGGCAGGGCGTGCCGCAGCCGGTCGGCGATCTGCAGGAGCAGGCGGTCGCCGGCGAGGTGGCCGAGGGTGTCGTTGACGGAGCGGAAGCGGTCCAGGTCGATCAGGACGAGGGCGGAGCGGGCACCGATGCGCTCGGCGTCGTCCAGCGCGGACCAGGTGCGCTCCAGGAGCCACTGGCGGTTGGGCAGTTTGGTGAGCGGGTCGCGCAGCTGTTCCTCGGCGCGGGCGCGGGCGATCCACAGGGTGGAGTCCAGGGCGATCAGCGGTACGGCGAAGAGCGGCAGCAGCAGCGGTGCGTGGACGGCGCAGACGGCGATCAGCGGGGAGATGCCGAGCAGCGCGATGCCGACGAGGACCTGGCGCACTACGGCCGTTCGGGCGACGGTGGGCAGCCCGCCGGTGCGCGGCGCCAGCGTGAACCAGAGCAGGGCGCGGCTGACGAGGAGGTAGACCCCGGCCGCGGTGAGCACTTCGGGCAGGACGCTCAGGTTCCATGCCTCGGGGTCCAGGGGCGGCGGACGGTGGCGTCGATGCCGAACACGGCCAGGCCGAGCGCGGCGGCGCCGATGCCGAGGATGTCCACGGCGCCGTGCAGCACGGCCTGCCGCCAGCGGTGCCGGCGGGCGGCGCCCACCAGGACGACGACCGCGAGGCTGACGAGGGTGGCGGGCACCCAGCCGTACAGGAGCAGCACGGCAAGGGCGAGGGCGGCGCCGGAGCCGGTGCCGCCCCACCAGCGGTCCCGGCCGAGGGCGACCAGGTGGCCGACGATGATGCCGGTGAGGATCGCCAGCGACCAGCCGACGGATCCTCCCGGGAACAGCGCATCACCGTCGCCGAGGGTACTGATGACGCCCGCGGCGAGCGCGAGGCCCGCCACGACGAGGATGCCCGCGGGCAGCGCGGGCACGACGAACCGCTGGAGCCGCGACGCCGGAGCGGCGCTGTCGGTCGGTTTCATTCCGATCCCTCTCACAGCCGGCTGTGCCCGCGCCACGGCAGGCGCACACCTCAACAGTAGGCCGCCTAAGGCCGCAACGGGCAGCGATCGGCAGCGGTTGCCCGAATGCGACCTGGCATCCCGGCGGGATCTGGTATGCGCCAGTGGGGTGATTTCTCACTCCTCCTCAGGCGGCGTGACTGCTACCGCTCGTGCGGCCTCGGGACCCTGTTCCAGCAGCACCGCGAAGCCGTCATCGTCCAGTACAGGCACCTTCAACTGCATGGCCTTGTCGTACTTCGAACCCGGGTTGTCACCCACCACCACGAAACCGGTCTTCTTCGAAACAGAACCGGTCACCTTCGCTCCGAGAGCCTGGAGGGTTTCTTTCGCGCCATCTCTGGTGTGTGACTGGAGTGTGCCCGTTACCACGACGGTGACGCCTTCCAGCGGACGCGGGCCCTCCTCACCCGTTTGCTCCTCCTCCATCCGGACACCGGCCGCCCGCCACTTCTCGATGATCTGCTGGTGCCATTCCTCGGCGAACCATTCCTTGAGCGCGGCCGCGATGGTCGGTCCGACGCCCTCGGTGGCGGCCAGCTCCTCCTCGGTGGCCTGCTCGATCCGCTCCAGGGAACGGAATTCGCGGGCGAGGGCCTGGGCGGCGACCGGGCCGACATGACGGATCGACAGGCCGTTGATGATCCGGGCCAGGGGCCTGTCCTTGGCCTTCGCGATGTTCTCCAGCATCGCGAGGGCGTTCTTCTTCGGTTCGCCCTTCTGGTTGGCGAAGACCGTGACGACCTTCTCGTTGCCCGTCTTGGGGTCGCGCTTGGGCAGTCCGCTGTCCTTGTCGAGGACGTATGCCTTGATGGGCAGCAGGTCCTCGATGGTCAGGTCGAAGAGGTCGCCCTCGTCGGCCAGCGGAGGGGTGGCGGGCTCCAGCGGTCCGGTGAGCGCCGCGGCGGCGACCTCGCCGAAGTTCTCGATGTCCAGGCACTCCCGGCCGGCGAGATAGGAGACCCGCTCCCTCAACTGGGCAGGGCAGGTACGCGCGTTGGGACAGCGCAGGTCGATATCGCCTTCCTTCATGGCCCGCAGCGGCGTACCGCACTCGGGGCATTCGGTGGGCATCACGAACTCGCGCTCGCTGCCGTCCCGCAGGTCGACGACCGGGCCGAGGATCTCCGGGATCACGTCACCGGCCTTGCGCAGCACCACCGTGTCCCCGATGAGCACGCCCTTGGCCTTGACGACCTCCTGGTTGTGCAGCGTGGCGAACTCGACCTCGGAGCCCGCGACGGTGACCGGCTCGACCTGTGCGTACGGCGTCACGCGGCCCGTGCGGCCGACGCCCACCTTGATGTCGACCAGCTTGGTGTTGACCTCCTCCGGCGGATACTTCCAGGCGATCGCCCAGCGCGGCGCGCGCGCCGTGGAGCCGAGCCGGCCCTGAAGCGGGATCTCGTCGAGCTTGACGACCACACCGTCGATCTCGTGCTCGACAGCCGTGCTGCGGGTCACCGGGTCGCCGTAGTGGGCGATGAACGCGCGCACCGCCTCCAGGGA
Source organism: Streptomyces chattanoogensis (assembly GCF_001294335.1). Lineage (GTDB taxonomy): Bacteria > Actinomycetota > Actinomycetes > Streptomycetales > Streptomycetaceae > Streptomyces > Streptomyces chattanoogensis. Next base: position 610,147 of record NZ_LGKG01000001.1, on the reverse strand, counting down.
GTCGACGACCTGGGCGTGCGCCGCCGTCGGCAGGCCCCATTCGTGCAGCAGCTCATAGGCCTGCGACTGGCGGTCGATGACGAAGCCCTCGCGGGCGCCGACGCCGTGGACGACCATGTGGAGCGGGCGGGTCGCCGTGACCTTGGGGTCCTTCTGGCGGAGCGAACCGGCCGCGGCGTTACGGGGGTTGGCGAACGGCGGCTTGCCGTCGGCCACCAGGCGGGCGTTGAGCTCGAGGAACTTCTCCATCGGGAAGTAGACCTCCCCGCGCACCTCGACCAGCTCGGGGATCCGGTCGCCCTTCAGGCGGTGCGGGATCTCGGCGATGGTGCGGACGTTGGGGGTGATGTCCTCGCCGGTGCGGCCGTCACCGCGGGTCGCGGCGCGGGTGAGCCGGCCGTGTTCGTAGGTGAGGTTGACCGCCAGGCCGTCGACCTTCAGCTCGCACAGGAAGTGGTATCCGGCGCTCTTGGGGGCGCCGCCCAGCTCGGTCGCGATCCGCTCGGCCCAGGCCGCCAACTCGTCGTTGTCGAAGGCGTTGTCCAGGGAGAGCATCCGCTCGCGGTGTGCGACCTCGGTGAATTCCGTGGCGTACGAGCCGGCCACCTTCTGCGTCGGCGAATCCGGCGTGCGCAGCGCGGGGTGCTCGTCCTCCATCGCCTCCAGGGCGCGCAGCAGCTTGTCGAACTCCGCGTCGCTGATGACCGGGGCGTCCTTCACGTAGTAACGGAAGCGGTGCTCCTCGATCTGCTCAGCGAGCTGCGCGTGCTTCTCCCGCGCCGCTGCGGGCACATCGGATACCGCTGCGTGCTGTTCGCCAGCCACCGTCTTGTCCTCCCGTGGTCCGTGAGTGCCGTCACTCAGGGTTGTCTGCGAGCGATCTCGCCGCCCGGACGCAGTGAGCGAGGACCGAGCGGGCATATGCGGGTGAAGCGCCCGCGAGCCCGCACGACGGAGTGACGACCACGGACTCGGCGAGAGTCCCCGGTGTCAGCCCCAGCCTGCGCCACAGCGTCCTGACACCCATGACGCTACCGGCAGGGTCTGACAATCGGCCGTCCACACCCGGCACCACGCCCGCGAACAGCGCCGTACCGCCCTCGACGGCCTCCCCGATCGCCTCCTCCTCACGCTCGGTGAGCAGTGCGAAATCGAACGAGATGCCCGCGGCACCGGCCCGCCGCAGCAGGGCGAACGGCACCTGAGGCGCACATGAGTGGACGACGACCGGCCCGCCCCCGGCGGCCCCGACAAGATCACGCAGCGCGCCCTCGACCACGGCCCGGTCCACGGCCCGGTGGGTGCGATAGCCGCTGGCGGTCTTCACCCGCCCCTGGAGCACCGCGGTCAGCGACGGCTCGTCCAGCTGCAGCACGACCTCGGCACCGGGCACCCGCCGCCGTACGTCCGCCAGATGCGCGCGCAGCCCCTCCGCGAGGGACGCCGCGAGATCCCGGCAGGCTCCGGGGTCGCCGAGCGCCGCCTCGCCGTTGCGCAGCTCCAGGGCGGTGGCCAGCGTCCACGGGCCGACCGCCGAGACCTTCAGCGGCCCCTCGTACCCCTGGGTGAACTCCTCCAGGGCGTCGAGGTCTTCGCCGAGCCAGGCGCGGGCGCGGCGGGTGTCGCGCCCCGGCCGGTCACTGATCCGCCAGCCGCTGGGCTCCACATGGGCGTAGACCTCGACGAGCATCCCGATGGTCCGCCCGATCATGTCGGCGCCGGGCCCCCGGGCCGGCAGCTCCGGCAGGTACGGGAAGGCCTCCAGCGACCCGGTGACGGTCTTCGCCGCTTCCCGCGCGTCGCCGCCCGGCATCGAGCCGATGCCGGTCGCCGCGCCGGCGGCCCACTTGTGCGTGCTGTTCGTGCTCACCCAGAGAGGGTATGCGGCGGGGCGGGGTGGGTGAGGAGGGGCGGGTGGGGCGGGGTGCTGCTCCCAGGCGGTCCGGTGCGCCGCCGGGCGACCCGCCCCCGCCCCGTACGCCGCCGGGCGCTCAGCCCCGCTCTCGTACGCCCAGCCACCCCACGACCGCCGCGGCCCCCAGCGCGACCGCCGTCAGCGCGAAGGCGACGGTCGCGCCCCGATAGCCGCCGCCCGCCCCGGTGAGCACCGCACCCATACCGGCGATGCCGACCAGCGAGCCGACCTGGCGGTTGGCGTTCAGCGTCGCACTGGCGATATCGGCGTGTTCCCGGCCGGCGGCAGCCATCAGGGCGCCGGTCATCGCCGGGGAGCTGATGCCGCTGCCGATGTTGGTGAGGGCCAGGACCACCGCGAGCGCCCAGTACGGCAGACCGGGCGAGAGGACCAGGAACAGCACCGTGTACCCCGCGGCGGAGACCGCCAGGGAGGCGGCGAGCGCCGTCCGGTTGCCGATGCGCAGCCCGAAGCGGGCGTAGAGCATGTTGCCGAGCGGGATGACCAGGACGGCCGGCAGCATCTGCGCCCCGGCCGTGACCGGGTCGGCGCCCCGGGCCGTCTGGAGGAACAGGCCGAGGACGAACAGCGCCCCGTAGAAGGCGAAGTTGAAGAGGAAGCCGATGGCGTTGGCGGCGGCGAAGCGCCCGTCCGCGAAGAGTGCGACCGGCAGGATCGGGGTCCGTGCGGCCCGTTCCCGTACGGCGAATCCGGCCGCGGCCAGCACCGCTACCGCGAACGCCGCCAGCACCCAGACCGAGGTCCAGCCCCGCTCGGGCCCCTCGATGAGCCCGTAGCTGAGCGAGCCGAGCGCCAGCAGCCCCAGGACGTGTCCGCCGGCGCCCAGCGCGGAGCGGCGTCCCGGTACGGCCGCGATCACCCGCGGGGTGAGCAGCAGCGCGACGATGCCGATGGGCAGGTTGACCAGGAAGATGCTGCGCCAGCCGAGGGTGCCGACCAGGAGGCCGCCGATGGAGGGGGCCAGCCCGATGGACGTCGAGACGATCGCCGACCAGATGCCCAGGATCTTCGCCCGGCGGGCCGGCTCGGGGAAAGCGTTCATCAGCAGGGACAGCGAGCTGGGCATGAAGAGCGCCGCACCCACCCCCTGGGCGAAGCGGGCCGCCACCAGGACGGCACCGTTGGGCGCGGCGGCGCCCAGCAGGGACGCGGCGGTGAACGCCGCGAGCCCGACGAGATAGATCCGCCGGGCCCCGAACCGCTTGGCCAGCGACCCGGCGAGCAGCAGCAGCGCCGCGAAGGCCAGCACATAGCCGTCGACGACCCAGGTCAGGTCCGACATGGACAGGCCGAGGCGGGCGCCCAGGTCGTGCGAGGCGACGTTCATGATGCCGGTGTCCAGGCTCGCCATCACGAACCCGAGGGCCAGGACGAGGAGTTGGAGTCCGCCGCGGGGCGTTTCGCGGGCCGGTCGGGAGGGGTGCGCCTGGGTCGCCGCCGTGCGCGCGGCCGCCGTCTTGGTGATCATGTATTTAGTTAAAGCTGTAGCTATCTCCGCCCGCAATAATTACAGCTATAACTTTACTGAACCCATACGAAAGGAACCCATACGAAAGAGGCCCCGGGGCGCACCCCCAGGGCCTCCGTCGGTCACACCGTCACCGTCGGCGGGTCACTCGCCCCGCCCCAACGCCTTCAGCAGGTCATCGCGCAGCGCGGCGCGCTCCTCGTGCGAAAGATGATCGAGCGGCGACTCCGTACCCATCCGCCGCAGCAGATCCAGCCGCAACTCCCGCCCCGCCTCGGTCAGTACGAGCTGCTTGGCCCGCCCGTCCAGCGGATGCGGCCGGCGCTCCACCATGCCCTGTTTCTCCAGCTTGGAGATGACATAGGTGACATTGGGAGGCTCACAGCACAGCACCCCGGCCAGCTCCCGCGCGGTCCTCGGTTCACCGAGCTCCTCCAGCGCCTTCGCCTGCGTCGGCGTCAGATCGAGCTCGGCGATCCGGCTGCGCTGATGGGCGTCCAGCCGGCGGCTCAGCTCCGTCACGAGCCCCCGGATCTCCCGGAACCCGCACCCCGCCGCCGCGGTCGCCTTCGCTTCTTCGGTCACCCATGCAGCGTACGTCGCCGCGCGCGGAAAGCGACGGGGCCGGCCGCCGGGACCGGCCCCGCGGGGCTCAGCGCCCCGGCCGCACCGTCACATCGTTGATCTCCGCATCCCGCGGCAGGTCGATGGCGGTAAGGATGGTCGTCGCCACCGACTCCGGGTCGATCCACCGGGACGGGTCGTACTCCTTGCCCTCCTGCTGGTGGACGCTCCCCTGCATCGGCGTCGCCGTACGACCCGGATAGACCGAGGTCACCCGCACGCCGTTGCCGTGCTCCTCCGCGCGCAGCGAGTCGGCCAGCGCCTTGAGGCCGTGCTTGCTCGCCGCGTACCCGCCCCACTGGGCATGCGCATTCAGCCCGGCACCGGAGTTGACGAAGACGACATGCCCCTTGGCGATCCGCACCATCGGCAGCAGCAGCCGGGTGATCTCGGCGGGCGCGACGAGGTTGACCGCGAGCTGACGCTGCCAGGCCTTGGGCGGAAGGTCGCCGACCGCGCCCAGCTCCACGACGCCCGCGATGTGCTGGAGGGAGTCGATACGGTCCGGGAGCGGCTGGTGGCCGAAGGCCCAGGCGAGCTTCTCGGGGTTGGTGAGGTCACCGACGAGCGTGCGGGCACCGGGGAACTGCCCGGCCAGCTCCTTGGCCCGTACGGCGTCCCGCGCCAGCAGCCACAGGTCCTCCCCGCGCTCCGCGAGCCGCCGTGCGACCGCCGCTCCGATGCCCGACCCTGCGCCCGTGATCAAGTGCGTACCCATGGGGCCGATCCTAACGAGGGCCGGGCAAACCGGGCCGGCTGCGGGGCTCGGGCGCTCAGCCCTGTACGCCCGCCTTCTCCTCCAGGTACGCGAGCGCGCCCACGCCGTCCTCCGCGAAGAACACGAGATCGGTGAGCGGAAGGGGCAGGAACCCCTCCGACTCCATCCGCAGGAACTGCTCCTTCAACCCGTCGTAGAAACCGGCGGTGTTCAGCAGGACGACGGGCTTGTCGGTCATACCGTGCTTGCGCAGCTCGAGTATCTCGGTGGCCTCGTCCAGCGTGCCCGTACCGCCGACCATGATGACGATGGCATCGGCACGCGCCAGCAGCTGCGCCTTCCGCTCGGCCAGGTCCTTGGTGACGACCATCTCATCCGCGCCCTCGTAGGCCTTGTGCGCCAGGAACTCCACCGAGACCCCGATCAGCTTCCCGCCCGCCCCGCGCACGCCGTCGGCCATGACCTTCATCAGCCCGGTGTCCGAGCCGCCCCAGACCAGCGCATGGCCGCCCTTGCCGATCAGCTCGGCGAACTGGCGGGCGGGCGTGACATAACGGTCGTCGAGATCGGCGGCGGAGCAGAAAACGCAGATGTTCATACGGTCACGATACGGATCGGGTGGCGGGCGCGGGGCGGTGGACGGGGGCGGTCGTCGGTGGTCGGGGGCGGTGGTCGGTAGTCGGTGGTCGGTGGTCATCCAGATCGGGCCGTTGGGTCAGCCTCCTCAGATCAGTCCCTGGTCCAGCATCGCGTCCGCGACCCGCTCGAACCCGGCGATGTTCGCGCCCGCGACATAGTCACCGGGCCGCCCGAACCGCTCGGCCGTCTCATCACAGGTCTTGTGGATCCCCCGCATGATGGCCGCGAGCTCCTCCTCCGTCCGCTCGAACGCCCATGACTCCCGCGACGCGTTCTGCCGCATCTCCAGCGCGCTGGTCGCGACCCCGCCGGCATTGGCGGCCTTCGCCGGGCCGAAGGCCACCCCGGCCTCCTTCAGCAGCGTCACCGCCTCCGGTGTGGTCGGCATGTTCGCCCCCTCGGAGACCGCCTTGACGCCATGGCGGATCAGGATCCGGGCGGCGTCCGCGTCCAGCTCGTTCTGGGTGGCCGACGGCAGCGCCACGTCGCAGGCCACGTCCCACACCCGACCGCCGGGCACATAGGTGGCCGACACCCCGCGGCGCTCGGCGTACTCGGCGACCCGGCCCCGCTCGACCTCCTTGATCTGCCGGAGCAGCGCCAGGTCGATGCCCTTCTCATCGACGACATAGCCGCCCGAGTCCGAACAGGTCAGCACATGCGCACCGAGCGCCTGCGCCTTCTCGATCGTGTAGATCGCGACATTGCCGGACCCGGAGACCACGACCTGCTGGCCGTCGAGCTCCTCGCCGCGCCGCTTGAGCATCTCCTGGGTGAAGAGCACATTGCCGTAACCGGTGGCCTCCGTACGGGCCTTGGAACCGCCCCATCCCAGGCCCTTGCCGGTCAGCACCCCGGCCTCCCAGCGGTTGGTGATCCGCCGGTACTGGCCGAAGAGATAGCCGATCTCCCGGCCGCCGACCCCGATATCGCCCGCCGGGACGTCCGTGTGCTCGCCCAGATGGCGGTGCAGCTCCGTCATGAACGACTGGCAGAACCGCATCACTTCGGCATCCGACCTGCCGTGCGGATCGAAGTCACTGCCGCCCTTGCCGCCGCCGATGCTCAGCCCGGTAAGGGAATTCTTGAAGATCTGCTCGAAGCCGAGGAACTTCACGATCCCCAGATTCACCGACGCATGGAATCTCAGGCCGCCCTTGTACGGGCCGAGGGCACTGTTGAACTCGACCCGGAAACCCCGATTGATGTGAACGGCGCCGGAATCGTCCTGCCAGGGGACCCGGAACATGATCTGCCGCTCCGGCTCACAGAGCCGCTCGAGCACTCTCGCCTCGACGAACTCCGGACGGGCCGCCAGCACGGGGGCCAGCGTCTCCAGCACCTCGAGCGTGGCCTGGTGGAATTCCGGCTCCCCGGGATTCCGCCGCACCAGCTCCGCGTGCAGTGTCGCCGGCCCGGCCGTATGAGCGCCGGGACCGACCTCGCTGTGAACACTCGACATGACTTGCGTTCCCTTCGTGGCCGTACGAAAAGCCGCTCCGCCGACCTTACTTGCCGGACCATGGCCGGTCGGTCACCCCACCCGCGCCGTCCGAATCGTTCATCAGTGGAACCCCGGCCGGTGAGGATTGGTTGCATGCCATAAATCCATGGACACGGCGCCGCTGCCGTCGTTACCGTGCGCCCGTGTCCAGCCCCGAGTCCTCAAGACGCTAGCCACCGGTTGTCCGGTGGCCTGTCTCCCCGCAACGCCGCGCCGAAGCGCACAGCTCCGCGCCCTCTTCCGATGAGGCCGTGAAGCCGTGCGGTCGTTTGCGCCGTCGGCGTCGCCCGCTGCCACCGGAACACCGCTCGCCTCACCGATCACCTCGCCGATCGCCTGACTGATCGCATCCCACCGATCACCTCGCCGATCGCTTCACCGATCGCCTCCCGTGGCTGCGGAGTCTTGGAGTCTCGCTGTGCCTTTCGCCCGTGCGGTGCCTGCCGTCCGTGCTGTGCCCTTCACCGTCCATCTGCTGGCCCTGGCAGTCTTCGCCCAGGGCACCTCTGAGTTCATGCTGTCCGGCCTCGTCCCGGACATCGCGCGCGACCTGCACGTGTCCATCCCCGCCGCGGGCGCGCTGACCTCTGCGTTCGCCGTCGGAATGATCATCGGCGCCCCGCTGATGGCCCTCGCGAGCCTGCGCTGGTCACGCCGGCGCGCGCTGCTGACCTTCCTGGTGACCTTCCTGCTCGTGCATATCCTCGGCGCGGTCACGACCGGCTTCGCGGTCCTGCTGGCCACGCGGGTGGTGGCGGCGCTCGCCAACGCCGGGTTCCTGGCGGTGGCCGTGGCAACCGCGACCGCCCTGGCCGCTCCGGATGCCAAGGGCCGGGCCACCTCCGTACTGCTCGGCGGCGTCACCATCGCCTGTGTCGCCGGCGTCCCGGCCGGTGCCTGGCTCGGTCAGCTGTGGGGCTGGCGCTCGGCGTTCTGGGCGGTGGCCCTCGTGTCCGTACCGGCCGTGATCGCGATTCTCCGGTCCGTACCGTCCGACGGCCGCCCCCGCCCCTCCTCCCCTTCCGCCCGCGCGGAACTGCGCTCCCTGCGCAACCCGCGGCTCGTCGTGACCCTGCTCCTCGGCGCCTTGGTCAACGGCGCCACCTTCTGCGCCTACACCTACCTCGCCCCGCTGATCACCACCGTCACCGGGCTCACTTCGACCTGGGTGCCCGGCATGCTGGCGCTCTTCGGCCTGGGGTCGTTCCTGGGTGTCACGGTCGGCGGCCGCTTCGCCGACGCCCGGCCCCTTCTCCTCCTCGCCACCGGCGGACCGGCCCTGCTCCTCGGCTGGGTCACCTTCGCCCTCACGGCCACGCTCCCGGCGGCGACGACCGTACTCGTCCTCCTCCAGGGCACCCTCTCCTTCGCCGTCGGCTCCACGCTGATCTCCCAGGTCCTGTACGTGGCGAAGGAGGCACCCACCCTGGCCGGCAGCTTCGCCACCGCCGCCTTCAACGTGGGCGGCGCCCTCGGTCCCTGGCTGGGCGGCCTCCCCCTCACCGCCGGCCTCGGCTACCGGGCGCCGCTCTGGGTCAGCGCCCTCCTGGTGACGACCGCGCTCGCCGTGGCTGCCGTATCCCACCCGCTACGACGACGGACATCGGCACCCCCGCAGTCCCCGGCGCACCGGTCACCCAGCGGCTGACGCCCCGTACCGGCCCTTGACCGCCGGGCGCTCGGCGGCTTCAGTTGTCGGCCGCGGCCACTTTGGCAGTTGGCGCAACTACCTCCGTCTCGTCGACAGTTGTCGCTTCGGCGGCCCGCTCGATCTCGGCCTTGACCATCTTTTCCATCGGGTCGGCCGAGGTTCCCCCCGCGGCGAACATCGCCACCAGGATGGCCACCACGGTCAGTACGGTGCCGAGCCAGACCATCGTGTGGACCGGCACCGTGTAGGCGCCGATGACCTTGAGCACGCATTCGGTCAGCAGCGCGCTCCCCCATATCGCCGAGAACCTCCGCTCGGCCCGTCGGAAGGGCTCGGAGCCCGCCATCAACCGGTCCCACGCGGCGTTCCCGGCCGCGCTCCCCTTCGTCACCCACGGCTTGAGGCCCGCGGTCATCAGCGGCCGCTTCATGCGTACGGAGATCAGCAGCGCTATTCCGACAGTGCTGCTCACGGCGCTGTCCTTCGCCAGCATCAGCCGCGCATCGCCGGCCATCGTGCTCACTGCCAGCCCCACGACGTTGACGATCAGGATCACCAGTGCCAGGCCGTTGAGACTCCGGTTCTTGACCAGGTCCCACACCGTGCGCAGCGCCGGCACCACGCTGCTCCAGCCCAGTGCCGCCACCGTGCTCAGCCCGAAGCCGTCGCTGAGGACGTAATACGAGGCCACCGGGATACCGGCGTCCACGATCAGTGGTGTGAGGCTCTTCAGAAGGGGGTTGGCGGGTTTGGCATCGGCAGCGGCCGAACCCCGCCGCTCCCCCTCGCTCTGACTCCGACTCTGGCTCTGGCTCTGGCTCTGACTGGTGGTCTGACTCACCGTGAACTCCCCCGAGTTGGGCTATGACCTGCTGCGTCACCGTTCTTCGACGCGTTCAGCTTCGCCCACCGCCCCCACCCCACAACAGAAGCGACTGTCCCGAGATATCCATGACATTTGTCATTGCCCCGGCCCTGCACGACGCAGAACCGCATCCGCGCAGGTCACACCGGAAGCCGTCCGGCGGGAAGGCGGTGGAACGGCACCAGGTTCCGACCGGCCGCCCGGCGGTGCGTCGGACGGCTAACCAAAGAAACCCGGTAGAGAACTCCCACCTACCTACCGCCGCCCCGACAGCGCACATCAGCGAATGCATCAGCGCTGTGCCACCACAACTGGACATGAAACGGCCCCCGGCGGGACTGCCATCCCAACCCGAGGGCCTGATCACGAGGAAGAAATGAGCTTCCCTGATGACTTCTGCGGATTCTAACGCGCCCGCGCGCGTTTCCAGCGGCGTCACACACATCCGTGCGCGCCAGACTGCACACTTCACCATCCTCGCCAACCGCCTTGCGCAGCGCGCCGGTAGCGCGGTCACGGTCGGCGTCGCCGCGTACATCCTGTCGCTCCCGGATGGCGCGCCGATCTCCATTCAGGCGCTGTGCACGCACTTCGCCGAGGGCAAGGTCGTGATCTCGGCGGCGTTACGGGAGTTGGAGGCGGAGGGCTGGCTGGAGCGCCGCGTCGAGCGGGGGCCGCGGGGGCGGGTCGTGACGCGGACCTTTGTGTACGACCTGCCGGGAGCGATGCCGGACGACCAGCCAGGAGCGGTGCCTCAGCCCGGGCCGGAACCCGTCGCCGAGCCCGAGCCGCACCAGGAGCTCGCCCCGAGCCACCGACGGCGCCCGCGCCCCAGGCCACCGACCTCCTGGCCCGTCTCCACCACCGCGACCGCCGCCTCCTCCTCTCCGAGCGGGAGATCGCCGCGCTGGCCCCGGCGGTCACGGAGTGGCTCGACCGGGGCGTAGCCCCCCAGGAGATCACCGCCGCCCTGACCGATCGCCTCCCCGAACCCATCAGGTTCCGCCCGGCCCGCCTGCTGGCTCACCGGCTGGCCGTCCTGCGCCCTCCGACCCATACGAGCCCGCCCCCACGCCGCGACCGTCCCTCCGTCATCCCGCTCCAGAACTGCGACGGCTGCGACCGCGCCTTCCGCGCCGATCGCCCCGGGCGCTGCCGCGGCTGCCGGGCCGACCGGGCGCACGCCCGACCGGCCGCATCACCGACCCACCCAGGCCGCAAGGCCGTAGCCTGAACGGACAGAGATGAGTACTGCACTCGCCGAGAAGGGGTCGCCCATGACGTCTTCACCACCTCATGACGAGCCGCACCCGGGCGGCGCCCGGAAGGCGTCGCATCCGTTGCACACCATTCAGGACATCCGGGAGGCGCTCCCAGAGGATCAGCGGCGGCACTTCGAGGCCGAGCTGGCGAAGACGGAGATCGACGCCCTGCCTGAGATGCTCCACCGGTGGATCACTTTGGGCTTCGACGGCTTCGAGGAATTCCTGCTGTCGACACCGTTCGAGGGACTGGAATTCGGCGCCCGGTCCTACGATGAGCCGAAGTGGGACCAGGAGCAGGAGCAGAGCAAGTGAACTTCCTGTTCGACACCAACGTCATCGCCGAGCTCACCACCCGCGCCAAGCCCGATGAACGCGTCCTGGCCTGGTTTCGTTCGACGCCACGCCCCAATCGCTACGTCAGCGTCATCACCATCGCGGAGATCGAGGCGGGAGTCGCAGCCGCGCCCGACGCCTATCTGCACGAGCGCTACGCCCAGGCGCTGGCCGACGTACGGCACATCTACCGGAGCCGCAGCGCCGTCATCGACGAACCGGAAGCAATCGCGTACGTCAAGCTGCACAACGAACTCAAGGCGGCCGGGACCAGCATCGACCCGCCGGACGCCCTGATTGCCGCAACAGCATTGGCCAACAACTGGACCGTGGCCACCCGGAACGTCAAACACTTCGAGCACACCGGAGCCGCCGTGGTCAACCCCTGGGAGTACTCCGCGTAACAGCCCGGGAGCCGACAGCCGGGCGGCCGGGCGGCCGGGCTACGCTCCCGCAGCCACCCGCCGCTCCGTAGTGGCGATCGTCGCCGACCCGACCACCCGGGTCCCGTCGTAGAGGACGATCGCCTGGCCGGGGGCCACGCCCCGTACCGGCTCCGTGAAGGTGACGCGGAGCTCGGTGCCGTCGACCAGTTCCGCCGTGACGTCCGTCTCGCCGCCGTGGGCGCGGAGCTGTGCGGTGTACGTGGCCGGGCCGGAGGCCGGGGGGCGGCCGCACCAGCGGGGGCGGATGGCGGTGAGGCCGGTGACGTCGAGGGATGTGGCGGGGCCGACGGTCACGGTGTTGGTGACCGGGGAGATGTCCAGGACGTAGCGGGGCTTGCCGTCGGGGGCCGGATGGCCGATGCGCAGGCCCTTGCGCTGGCCGATGGTGAAGCCGTACGCGCCTTCGTGGGTGCCCAGGACCGTACCGGACTCGTCGACGATGTCGCCCTCGGCGGTGCCCAGGCGCTTGGCGAGGAAGCCCTGGGTGTCGCCGTCGGCGATGAAGCAGATGTCGTGGCTGTCCGGCTTCTTGGCGACGAACAGGCCGCGGCGGGCCGCCTCTTCGCGGATCTCCGGCTTGGTGGTGAGGGTGTCGCCGAGGGGGAACATGGCGTGGGCGAGCTGCTTGTCGTCCAGGACGCCGAGGACGTAGGACTGGTCCTTGGCCATGTCGGAGGCGCGGTGGAGTTCGCGGGTGCCGTCCGGGTTGAGGACGACCGTGGCGTAGTGGCCGGTGCAGACGGCGTCGAAGCCGAGGGCCAGGGCCTTGTCCAGGAGGGCGGCGAACTTGATCTTCTCGTTGCAGCGCAGGCAGGGGTTGGGGGTGCGCCCGGCCTCGTACTCGGCGATGAAGTCGTCGACGACGTCCTCGCGGAAGCGTTCGGCGAGGTCCCAGACGTAGAAGGGGATGCCGATGACGTCGGCGGCGCGGCGGGCGTCGTGGGAGTCCTCGATGGTGCAGCAGCCGCGGGCGCCCGTACGGAACGACTTCGGGTTCTCGGAGAGCGCGAGATGCACGCCGGTCACGTCATGGCCGGCCTCGGCGGCGCGGGCGGCGGCGACGGCGGAGTCGACGCCGCCGGACATGGCGGCGAGTACGCGGAGGCGGCGGGGGGCGTCATCAGTCATAGCCAGTCCAGGGTAAGCGGAACTCTCGGCGGGCCGGAAAGCGTTATGCGGGACGTGGGGAAAGACGGGGAGAAGGACAAGGGCGGGGAGAGCGGGGGCGGCGGGGAGGCAGAGTCCTCCGGGCCTGCGTCTTCCGGGCCTGCGCGGCGGCGGGCCCTGTGGATCGGGGCCGGGGCCGTGGTGGCTGCCGGTGCGGCCGCGCTGGGTGCTTCGGGTGAGCTGTCTCACTGGTGGTGGCGGCTGCCGGGCAACGAGAAGCCGCGGAAGCCGGGGGCCGTCGATCACCGGGGCGCGCAGTGGGTCGCGGCGTCCCCGGAGAACTACCGGCGGGCGGACCGGCCGGCGGATTACGAGATCGACCGGGTGGTGGTGCATGTGGTGCAGGGGAGCTTCGCCACCGCGCTGAGCGTCTTCCAGGACCCGGAGCACGAGGCCGCGGCGCACTACGTCATCCGCAAGGACGGGCATATCGCGCAGACGGTGCGCGAGCTGGATGTGGCATTTCATGCGGGGAACCGCAGTTATAACGAGCGGAGCGTCGGGATCGAGCACGAGGGGTTCGTGGACCGCCCGGAGTCGTTCACGGCTGCCATGTACGCGTCGTCGGCGCGGCTGACGGCCGGGATATGCCATCGCTACGGGTTCCCGGCCGACCGGGAGCACATAGTGGGGCATGTGGAGGTGCCCGGGGCGGATCACACCGACCCGGGGCCGCACTGGGACTGGGACCGCTATGTGGGTCTGGTGGTGCGGGAGCTCTGGAGGCTCCAGGCGCGGGCCGGCCATCCGTCCCCGAAGGGCGGGGCCGGGGAGGGCCGGGCGGCCGCTCCCCGGGGTGCGGGCGGGGGCGGCACTCCCTAGGGCCGTCCGGCCCTGATGCGCCGGACGGGCCCTAGCTCAGGCCGGCGCTGCGGGCCCGTTGCACCACCGGGCCGATGGCGTCGGCGAGGGCCGCCACGTCCTGTGCGGTGGAGGTGTGGCCGAGCGAGAAGCGCAGCGTGCCGCGGGCGAGGGCCGGGGACATGCCGGCCGCCAGGAGGACATGGCTGGGCTGGGCGACGCCGGCGGTGCAGGCGGAGCCGGTCGAGCACTCGATGCCCTGCGCGTCCAGGAGCAGGAGCAGGGAGTCGCCCTCGCAGCCGGGGAAGGAGAAGTGGGCGTTGGCGGGGAGGCGGCCCGCGGGGTCCGGGTCGCCGCCGAGGACGGCGTCGGGGGCGGCGGCGCGTACGGCCTTGATCAGGTCGTCGCGGAGGGCGCCGATGTCGCGGGCGAATTCCGCGCGGTGGGCGACGGCATACCGGCCCGCCGCGGCGAAGGCGGCGACGGCGGGGGTGTCCAGGGTGCCGGAGCGGACATGGCGCTCCTGGCCGCCGCCGTGCAGCACGGGCACGGGGGCGTATTCGCGGCCGAGCAGCAGCGCGCCGATGCCGTACGGACCGCCGATCTTGTGGCCGGAGACGGTCATCGCGGCGAGCCCGGAGGCGCCGAAGTCGACGTCGAGCTGACCGAACGCCTGGACCGCGTCGGCGTGCAGCGGGACGTCGAACTCCCTCGCCACCGCGGACAGTTCATGGACCGGCTGGATGGTGCCGATCTCGTTGTTGGCCCACATGACGGTGGCGAGGGCGACGTCGGAGGGGTTGCGGGCGATGGCCTCGCGCAGGGCGTCGGCGTGCACCCGGCCGTAGGGGTCGACCGGCAGCCACTCGACGGTGGCGCCCTCGTGCTCGGCGAGCCATTCCACCGCGTCCAGGACGGCGTGGTGCTCGACGGGGCTGGCCAGGACGCGGGTACGGGCCGGGTCGGCCGCCCGGCGCGACCAGTACAGGCCCTTGACCGCGAGGTTGTCGGCCTCGGTGCCGCCGGCCGTGAAGACGACTTCGCTCGGGCGCGCGCCGAGCGAGGCCGCGAGGGATTCCCGCGCCTCCTCGACGGTACGCCGGGCCCGGCGACCGGCGGCGTGCAGGGAGGACGCATTGCCGGTGACGGTCAGCTGGGCGGTCATCGCCTGCACCGCCTCCGGGAGCATCGGAGTGGTGGCGGCGTGGTCGAGGTAAACCATGGTGCGCACGATTCTACGAGCAGGTGCGCGGGGGCCTGGGGGCGCATGCCGGGCGCGCGGGAGGGCCACCGGAATCCGGGTCGGCGCCCCTATGGACGCCCCTATGGACACCTCTGTAAGGAGTGTCTAGCCTTATGCTCATGACACAGTGGCTGCTGGATCGTACGTTCCGCACCTCGTCGGGCGATGAAGTGCGGTGGGCCGTCCTCGGGGAGGAGCCGGCGGCGCCGCCGGTGGTCCTGCTGCACGGGACGCCGTTCTCGTCGTATGTGTGGCGCGGGGTCGCGCGGGCCCTCGCGGCGCGGCACCGGGTGTTCGTCTGGGACATGCCGGGTTACGGCGCCTCGGAGAAGCGGGCGGGCCAGGATGTGTCGCTCGCCGCGCAGGGGCGGGTGTTCGGCGAGCTGCTGGCGCACTGGGGGCTGGCGGACGGGCCCGGACCAGCCGTCGTCGCCCATGACTTCGGGGGGTGCGTCGCGCTGCGGGCCCATCTGCTGCACGGTGCGCGGTACGCGCGGCTGGCGCTGGTCGACCCGGTGGCGCTGGGGCCCTGGGGCTCGCCCTCGTACCGGCTGCTGGGTGCGCACTCCGAGGTCTTCGGGCAGCTACCGCCGGAGCTGCACCGGGCGTTGGTCCGGGAGTACCTCTCCTCGGCGAGCCATCCGGGGCTGCACCCGGCCGTCTTCGACCGACTGGTCACGCCCTGGTGCACGGAAGAGGGGCAGCCCGCCTTCTACCGCCAGATCGAGCAGAACGATCAGCGGTTCACGGACGAGGTGCAGGGGCGGTACGGGGAGATCGAGGTGCCGGTGCTGGTGTGCTGGGGCGCGCAGGACACCTGGATTCCCCTCGCCAAGGGCCGTGAGCTGGTCTCCCGGATTCCCGGCGCGCGGCTTCGCGTCGTCGAGGGGGCGGGGCATCTGGTGCAGGAGGACGCACCCGCGGAGCTCACGGCGGCGTTGGCGGGCTTTTTGCGGTCGGACGGGTAGAGCGGGCCGCCAGGGGTGCGGTTACGGGGCGAGGCGGCGGGTGAGGCTGTGGACCGTGGCGGCGGCGTCGCGTACGTCGGGCGCCGCCCCCGCCAGGGCGTCGTCCGAGGCCGCCGTCTCCAGGGACGTGCGCACGCGCTCCAGGCCGGAGCGTGGGGGGCGGCCCGTGCGCGTGAAGTCGGCCAGCAGGGCGGCGAGTTCGGCCTCGATCGCCTCGAAGCCGTTGTCCCGGCCGGCGAGGGGGGCACCTCCCTGCTCGAGCGAAGTCGAGAGCTTGGGGGAGAGCCGCAGCCGGTCCCGGAGGGTGGCGACGGCGGCCGTCAGATCGCGCAGGACCGTTCCGGTGGTCGCCCTGTCCGCCGAGCGCGAGACGCCCGGCCGGCGCGCGGCGGATGCCGGCGGCCCGGCCTTGTCCCGTAGCAGCGCGCGCAGGCCCTCGGCCTCCGGGGCGCCGAACTCCTCGTAGACGGCGAGCGCCTCGCGCCAGTGCGCCTGGGCGCCCTGCTTGCGGCCGAGAGCGGTCTCGGCGTGCCCCAGCACGGCCAGCGCATCGGCCCGCCAGCGCTCGCCGCCCGGCACCAGCAGCCGCTTCGCGGCGTCCTGTGCGGCGGCCGCGGCCTCACTGGGCCGGATCAGCGCGGCCATCGCCTCGGCCGTACGGCAGCGGGTGCGGCCCGCCCACAGGTGCTGGCGGTCCTTCTCGAAGAGGGGCAGCGCTTCGGAGAGCGCATGGAGCGCATCGGTGTGCCGGCCCGCCGACGACAGCGCCTCGGACAGGGCGTACAGGCCGTGGGCGAGGCGCGGGGTGCCGCCGCCGGACCGGCGGTAGATGCCCACGCTGCGCTCGGCGAACAGGACGGCTTCCTCGCTGTTGCCGGTCGCCACCCACACCCGGGCCAGCGCGGCGAGTGCGGCGGCCTCGCCCAACTGGTCGTGGTGGGTGCGGCAGCACTCCCAGGCAGCGGTGAGGTGGCGCTCCGCCGCGTTGTGCTGTCCTTGGTGAAGGGCGATGATCCCGCGGGCGTACGGGGCACGGAAGCGCGCCAGGGGATCCCCGGAACGGCGGGCCAGGTCTTCTGCCGTCCGCGCCTCGGGCTCGGCCCGGTCGAACCTGCCCCGCGCGATGTACGCGTCGGCGAGCGCGACCCGGGCCCGGGTCTCGGACTTGTGGTCGCCCTCCCGGGCCGCCTGTACCGCCACGGCCCGCGCGGCCGGTTCGTACGCGGCGGACAGCGCCCCGGAGTCCGCCGCCACCTGAGCGAGCAGCAGGAGGTAGGAGGCGAGCCGCATACTGCGCCCGGGCCGGACCGCGGTCTGCCGGATCACCGCGAGTGCCTGGGGCAGCTCGTCCGCCCAGGCGGCCAGGGCCCGGTCGGGGTCCGTGGCGGACGGGGAAGCGCGGGCGCGGGCGCTCCACCAGCCGTCCCCCGGATACCGGCTCTCGTGCAGAGCACGGCCGGTGGCCAGGTAGCAGGTCAGCAGCCGGGTCAGCAGCTCGTCGCGCCGGTCCCCGGGCAGCTCGCGGTCGGCGATGCCCCGGGCGAAGGACCTGAGTTCTCCGGTGTAGCGGTAGTGGCCGCAGGCCGTGGTCCGCAGCGCGCCGATCGCCAGCAACTCGGCCAGCCCGTCGCGGGCCTGGTCCGCCGTCGTATCCAGTACGGCGGCCGCGGCAGGGAGCGACAGCTCGGCGCCGTCCGGTACGGCCAGCAGGCAGAAGGCGCGCCGCGCGAGCGGGGTGAGCCGGTCGTCGAGCCACCGGAGCAGCAGATGCTCGGGCAGGGCGCGGTGGGCATCGACGGCCGTCATCCCGGCCAGCTCGATGCTGCCGGTGAGGCCGTCGAGCCGGGGGCGCCGGAGGCCGGTGACCAGCACGGCGCCGGAGCGGGCCCGACGTTCCGGGAGAAGGGCGGCCAGCGCCTCGCCGTCCTCGGGGACATCGTCCACGACGAGGAGGACCCGGCGCCCGGCGAGGAGCGAACGGTACTGCGCGGCGCGGCCCGGCCCGCCGTCGCGCAGGCCGACGAAGTACTGCCCGTCCGGGAAGTGTCCGGCCACCTCGTGCGCGACCCGCAGGGCCAGCGCCGTCTTCCCGGCGCCGGGCGGTCCGTGGACGGCCCAGCACGGCGCCGGACCGTCCGCACCCGTCAGCCCGGCCACCAGCTCGGCGATCTCCTCCGTACGGCCGAAGAAGTGCTCGGGTGCCGGGGGCAGCGCAGTGACCGGCCCGGGGTCCGGCGGCGCGGCCACCGGGCGGCGCGGCTGCGGCAGCGCGCCGTTCCCCGGCTCCGGCGCCGCTCCCCCCATCCGCTCCAGCACCGGACTGGCCAGCACGGCGAACGCCCGCGCCGACGCATCCAGCCGCAGCTCCCCCTCCTCGTCCCCCATCAGGACGGGGAAGTCCGGCAGCCGCCCCATGTACGGCTCCAGGGAACGGCCGACCGCCTCGACGACCTCCACGGCCTGTTCGGCCCCGAGGCCGCTGAACAGCAGCTCACGGACGCCGGGGCGGAAGTCGTAGACGGGCTGGACCTGATGGCCCGGCGGCAGCGGGCCCAGGGCGCGGTCCAGCGCCTGCGCGGCGGCCGCGCCACGGGCCCGGTCGGTGCGTTCCAGGAGGCCGCCGAGCAGGATCTCCGCGACATGGGTGGGCCCGGCGTCGCGCATCGTGGCGACGCGTACCAGCTGCATCAGGGGTGTGGTCAGGGGGCGGATGGCGGAGAGGCGGACGGCGAGGCGGTATGCCTCGGGCGAGAAGGCGCCCCGGAAGTGAGCCAGCAGTTCCTCGGCGGTGCCGTGCGGCCGGGGCGGCGGGGCATGCAGCGGCGCCTCGTCCAGCAGCGCCGTTTCGATCAGGTGGGGGACGCCGGGGCGGGTGAGCAGTCCGGCCCACTGCTCCAGGGCGG
The DNA here is from genome assembly GCF_001294335.1 of Streptomyces chattanoogensis. GTDB lineage: Bacteria > Actinomycetota > Actinomycetes > Streptomycetales > Streptomycetaceae > Streptomyces > Streptomyces chattanoogensis. The sequence goes on along the minus strand of NZ_LGKG01000001.1, from coordinate 591,616 downwards.
AGGCGGTGGGGTTCAGGACGGGCAGCGCGAGGAGACCGTCCGCCTCCGGGTCGCGTTCGCCGCTCAGCGCGTCGCAGACGATGAGCCGTCCGACGGGGTCGAACTCCCCCGGTGCGGCGAGGAGTCGGGGCCGTGCGTCCAGGGCCGTACCGCGCCACAGCCGCCGGGGCAGCGGGTTCAGTACGGCCACCGGGCCGCCGCGGCCCCAGCCGGTCAGGGCCCGTACGGCCTGCGGACTGCGCCAGCCGGGATTCGTACCGTCGGTGAGGAGGAAGGTCAGCGACGCGTGGGCGGTCCCGCGGCCGCGCAGCGGGCAGGCCGGGTCCCGGGGGTCGATCAGATGGACGTCGACGGAGCGGAAGACCGTGCTCCGGGCGAGCAGCGCGCGCAGTTCGGCCGCCAGCGAGCCCCAGACCTGCATGGACGGGGAACAGTCCACCAGCAGCACCGCCGACCAGCGGTGTTCCTGGTCCGGGCGGGAGACGACGTCGAGGAAGCCGGTTTCGGCGGCCAGCCGGACGGTGGCCTCGACGTCGGTGACGGTGCGGTGCGGGTGGTCCCGGGGGCGGCGCAGCGGGCGGAGCGCGCGGCCCAGCTGCTGGGCGTCGGGCAGCGCGCGGCCGCCGGGTACCCGTGCGGGGCGGGCGCGGTCCGCGGCCGGGTCGCCGCCCTGGCTGCCCATGGCGTACAGGGCGCGACGGGGCGGACCGCCGGGAGTCACGGGTGCGGAGGGGCCGGCCGGGTCGGTGGAGTCGGAGGGGCCGGTGGAATCCGTGACGTCCGTGGCATCCGTCGCGCCCGTGGCATCTGCGGCGGTGGCGGGATCCGCACGGTCACCAGGCTCTGCGGCCGCACCGTCCTCCCCGGCCGCGCCCGGGGGCTCACCGGGCCTCCCGACGGTTTCCCCCTCGGCACCCGTAGCCCCGAAGTCCCCCTCGGCCCCCGCCTCATCCACGCTCTCCCCCGGCTCCCCCGTCACCTGAGGCGCCCCGCGCCCCTCCATCACCCGCGCCAGCCACAGCACATCGAGGAGTTCGGTGGCCCCGAGGTCGTAGCCGGCGGCCGACATCGCCTGTCGCAGTGCGTCGATCATGGCGACATGGGCTCGTCGAGGCGGTGCAGTACGGCAGCGAGGAGCTCTTCCTTGCTCAGGTCGGCGCCGCTGATGCGCAGATGGACGGCGGCGAGCAGCTGGTCGGTGGCCAGGGTCTGGGTCTTCGCGCGCTGGTGGAAGACCTCGATCAGGTCCTCGGCCGCGGCGACCGCCTGCTCGCCCAGATTGTGTTCGATGATCTTCCGCAGCCGGTCGCCGGTCGGTTCCGGCAGGTCCAGCCGTACGCAGCGGCGCATGAAGGCGGGCGGGAAGTCGCGTTCGCCGTTGCTGGTCATGATGACGATCGGGAAGTGGGCGCAGCGCACCACCCCGCGGTGTACCGCGACCCGCTCGCGGCTGCCGCTGAGCAGGACCTGCACCTCCTGCTGGTGCTCGGGCAGCCGGGCCAGCTCCGGAATCTCGAACTCGCCCTCCTCCAGGACGACCAGGAGGTCGTTGGGCAGATCGATATCGGCCTTGTCGAGTTCGTCGACGAGCAGCACCCGGGGGCGGTCGGCCGCCAGGGCGCTGCCGAGCGGGCCCAGGCGCAGATACTGGCCGATGTCGCCGGCCGTGGCGGTGCGCCGGGCCCTGGGGCGGCGGCCGGAGCCGCGCGGCGCCTCGCGCTCGCGGCGCAGCGAGGCCTCGCGCAGCCGGCCCACGGCGTCGTAGCGGTAGAGGGCGTCCTGGAGCGTGGAGCGGCTGTTGACCGACCAGCGCAGTACGTCACCCAGGCCCAGCTCCTCGGCCACGGCGCGGGCCAGCGAGCTCTTGCCGGCGCCGGGGCGGCCGGTCACCAGGAGCGGGCGGTGCAGATGCAGGGCGGCGTTGACGACGGAGATCTCGTTGCGCTCGAGGAGGTACGGGGCGCGGGGTGCCGCGGGGCCGGTGGCCGGGGAACCCGGGAAACGCCGCCAGGGCGGCGGGGCGGGCAGGTCCGCCGGGCCGCGGAACACCCACCAGTCCTCGGGCTTCGCCGCCGGGTCGTCGTAGGCGCCCACTGCGCTCTGTCCGGTCACCGCTCGTTCTCCTCGTTCATGGCGTGCGTCCACTCACAGGTGTTCATGGCTGCGTCAACACCCAGGCATCGGGGGCGAGTTGCGGGGGCCGGTGATCCGGCGCGTCGTACAGCAGGGAGAGCCGGCGGCCGTGGTGGCCCGCGCTCTCGGGCTCGGCCATCGCCTTGGCCCGCTCCAGGCGTACCGCTTCGGGGACCTCGGCGTGGTCCGTACCGTCCACCAGGGCCAGCAGGTCCTGGGCGATGCGCTCGCCGTGCTCCGCGCGGTGCCACAGCACGGTGTGGACGCCCGCCTGGACGCACTGGCGCAGCAGCGTGCCGTGGTGGTGCGGCGCGCAGCACACGATCACCGTTCCGGCGTCGCGATGGACCTCCAGCTGGGCGCGGGCCACCTTGCGGTCGGTGTGCCGGTGGTCGAGGACCAGGTGTTTGGCGTGCGGCAGGGCGGCGGTGCGCTGTTTCCAGCCGGCGTAGCTCTCCCGGGAGCGTTCGGTCGTACGGACCACCACCCGGCGGGTGATACCGGGTGCGAACGGCCCGTCCTCGTCGCTGTCCGGCGACTCCCAGGAGTCGACGTCGAGGCCGAGCCAGGCGGACGGCAGGAAGTACTCCACCAGGGCCGTCTCCGGGTCCTCCCGGACCTCGGTGCGCAGCACCCGGCGGATGTCGTCGACCACCTGCTCGCTGCCCGCCTCCGCGTCATGGACCAGCGCCAGGCGGTGCGGCTGGCCGTCGGCGAAGGTCCAGATCTGGTACGTGAAGCGGCGGCCGGTGGCGGTGGGCAGCAGTTCCACCTGGACGCGCGGGGCGACGGGTGCGTGGGCGCGGGATCCGGTGGCCGCAGGGCCCGCCGGGGCCGGCGCCGCGGCGGCCTCGACATCGGCGCGGAACTGGCTGACCGCCGCCTCGTCCACCCCCGACCGGGCGGCCACCCGCTCGGCCCAGGCGTCCAGGTCCTCGGCGGGATAGGGACCGGCCGCGCGCTCCTCGACGGCGATGCGCACCACCCCCTGCAGCAGCGGCGGTACGGGGGCACCGGCGGCGGAACCGAAGCCCTCCAGGGCGTCCATGGCATCGGCGAGGCCGGTGACGGCGGGCAGCTCCGGGGCGTGCGGCAGGACGCGTTCCAGGAGGGTGCGGGGGTCCGTACGGGAGCAGTGGGCCAGCAGGCCGGCGAGGTCGCGGCGCTGACGGGTGGTCAGATATTCGCCGGGGCGGACCGTACGGGCGGCGCGGCGCAGGCGTTCCCAGTCCTCGCGGGCGCCGTACGGCTCGTGGTCCCGTACGAGATCGAGGAGTTCGGGCAGGCCGCGGCGGACGCTCGCCGCCAGGCCGACGAGCCGGTCCAGGTCGGCCGCCGGGCCGGCCGAGGGTCTGCCGAGGCGGGCGGCGAGCCGTTCCTCGCAGGCCAGGACGGCCTCGCGGCCCTTGAGGACCCGCTCCAGCGCGGTGAGCAGCTGCTGCACCCCGCGGCGGGCGGTGGGCACCGCCGAGGGCGGGAGCGCGGGGAGTTCGGCCTCGATGGCGGGGACGCTGATGGCGTACATCGTCGTCGGCCGGTCGCCGGGTGCCGCCGTCTCCGGGGCGCGGTGCACGGCCGCCACCAGGCCGACCACGGCCTGCCGTTCGCGGTCCCACAGCGGTCCGCCGCTGAAGCCCTCGGTGACCTGCGCGCCACCGAGCACATCCAGCGCGATCCAGGGCGGCGCCGAGACCCGGGGCACGGCGCGCACCGTGGGCAGCGGATTGCCACTGGCCCATAAGGCGATGACCTCGCCCGCGTGGTTGTGCTGGAGGAACGGCGCGGGCTCGGCGCCCTCGGGCGGGGCGTCCGTCAGCTCCAGGACGGCGAGGTCGCCGTGGTACGGCAGCCGCCCCGGCTCCACCGGTTCGCGCCCGGCGGCCCCGGCCCGCGGGGGCACCCACATCTCCCGTACGACCCGGGCGGACAGATCTCGGGCAGGTGCGACGTGGGGCAGCCGGAGGGTGACCAGATCGCCGGGTGCGGGGGTGTCCTGGCCGAACCGTCCCCGCCCCAGTGCGCTGTTGACGACATGGGCGCAGGTCAGGACCAGGCGCTCGGCGACCAGCACACCCGCTCCGACGGCCCGTTCGCCGTGCCGCACGGAGGCGAAGGACAGCTGGAGCGGGGTGTCCGGACCCACGCCCGCGATCATGGCGTGGTCCCGCCGGGTTCACCCGCGCCGAGGTTCCACTTGGCCGAGACCTTGAAGCTGGCGTCGCCCTTGCCGGAGAAGACGCCGAGGCGCAGATCGGAGCCGAGCGTGACGCCGAACTCGACGGTGACCTCGTCGGGGCGGTGGCTGCCGCCGGCGATCGAGCGGTGGATCTGGGAGAGGACGCCGCCGAGCGGACGCAGGGCCTCCTCCAGGGCCTCCCCGCCGCGGGTCAGCGCGCGGCTCATCCGGCTGTCCACGCTGACCGGCTGGGCGGAGCCGAAGGCGTCGGGCAGCTCCAATTCGGCGTCCGGGGCGGGGGCTTGGCCGGGAACCGCACCGGAGTGGCCGTCGGCGGGGGGCTCCTCGGCCCGCAGCCATACGACGGTCCCGTCCTCCAGCTTCAGCGGCACGTCCCCCATGACGGCCAGTCTGACATGAGCCGCACCGTCACCGCCCGCGTTTTACGTCACACTTTCCGCAGCCGTACCGGGAGCCACCTGCGAAAAGGGAGCGCTCCCGGGGCGCTTGGGCACCCGTCCCCGTCACCCGTGCAGCACAGTGCGCGCCAACTGCCGTGACTGGGCCACCAGTCGGTCCTCGGAGTCCCACACCTCGGCGTCCTCCTCCAGGAAGCCGCCCGCCAGGTTGCGGGTGGTGATGGCGACCCGGAGCGGGCCGGGGGCCGGGCGGTGGCGGATGTGGGCGGTGAGCTCGACGGTGGGGACCCAGCCGGACAGTCCCATCTCGAAGGCGGTGGGCGGGAGGGCGTCGACCGCCAGGAGGAGCGAGAGGGGGTCGGGGTCGCGGCCGTCGGCCAGGCCGAACCAGGCCCGCATCTCGCCCTTGCCGGACGGTGCGCCCACGGCCCAGCCGGCGGTCGCCGGGTCGAGACGGAGGGCGAGGCGTTCGGTGATGGCCGTACTGCCGGAGATGGCCGGGCGGCCGCCGGGCGCGCTGTCGGCGCCGGGGCAGATTTCGTAGGGCGGAATGGCCGGCGGCTTGGCGGTCGTCCGGACATCGTCGGGGAGGGCACTCAGATCGCCGTACGAGGCGAGCACGCGCAGCCGCTCGACCTCGGTGCCGTCCTCGCGGAACTGGACGAGGCTGGCGGTGCCGGTGGACATCGAGCGCCCGGCGCGGACCACCTCGGTGCGGATGACCGCGGGGCCCGGGACGGAGGCGGTCAGATAGTGGGCGGTGACCGAGAAGGGGTCGGGGTGCGGGAGGGCGTCTCCCAGCGCGCGGCCCATGAGGGCGAGCAGATAGCCGCCGTTGACCGCCTGGATGATCGTCCAGCCGGCGGAGAGGTGTGCGTCATAGACGCCGGGGGCGCGGCGCGTGACCGCCGTGTCCCGGTCGAACTCACTGCTGCCGATGGTCACCGTTGCCATGGCGGCACGGTACACGGATAAATTACCGACCGGTAGTGTCAATTTTCGCAGCCCTCGGCGGCCTCGCGGTGACCTCGGGCGGAGGCAGGCATTCCGGGCCTGCGATGATGCCGCCATGCTGCATGCGCTCTACCTGGTCGGCATCGCCGCCTTCGCCGCGAGCGGGGTGCTGGCCGCCTACCGGGCCAACATGGACCCGTTCGGCGGCCTGGTGCTCGCCTTCGCCGCGGCGGTCTCCGGCGGCACGCTGCGGGACACCATCCTCAACCGGGATCCGGTGTGGACACACGACTGGGTGCTGCTCACGCTGATCATCTGCGTCGGCGTCGGCACCATCATCTATCTGCGGTTCTGGCAGCTGCCGCATAAGTCGCTGCTGGTCGTGGACGCGGTCGGGCTGTCCGTGGTCACGGTGATCGGGGCCCGCGCGGGGATCGAGGCGGGCGTCACGCCGCTGGCCGTGATCATCCTCGCCGTACTGACCGGGGTCACCGGAGAGGTCATCCGCGACGTGCTGTGCGGGGAGTTCCCGCCGCTGCTGCTGCGCGAGGACGTGTACGCCATCGCGGCCCTGGCGGGCGCCTGCTGCTATCTGGCGCTGCACCACCTCGGGGTGGGAGCCACCCCCGCCGCGGCGGTCTCGGCGGGGGTGGTGTTCGCGCTGCGGATGGGCGCGGTCTACCTCGGGGTGCATCTGCCGCGGCCGCAGCAGCTCGGCAAGCGCGGCGGGGACACCGGCTAGCCGGGTCCTTCCCCCTACTTCCTACTTCACTTCTACTTCCCGGGCAGGGCCGGCCTGGTGTCCGTGTACAGCCAGGTCTGGAACAGGTCGTCCAGCTGCTGCCCCGAGATCTTCTCGGCGAGCGCGATGAACTGGGAGGTCTCCGCGTTGCCGTAGCGGTGCGCGGCGGTCCAGGCCGGGAGCAGCTTGAAGAACGCCTTGTCGCCGATGCGTTCGCGCAGCGCCTGCAGGGTCATCGCGCCCCGCTTGTAGACCGCGCGGGAGAACATGGTGTCCCGCTGCGGGTCACCGACCTTGATCTTCCAGAAGGCGTCGTCCGCCGGAATGGCCGCGTACTGCTTGCGGAAGGCATCGTGGGCGCTCCGGGTGCCCTTGTGCTCGTCCCACAGCCACTGCGCGTAGCTGGCGAAGCCCTCGTTGAGCCAGATGTTCTGCCAGTTCTTGACGGAGACCGAGTCGCCGAACCACTGGTGGGCCAGCTCGTGGACGATGGTGGTCTCGTCGCGTACGGCCGAGTAGACCGGCTTGGACTGCACCTCGAGCGAGAAGCCCGCCTGCGGCATGTCGTCGACGATCGCGCCGGTCTCCTCGAAGGGGTACTTGCCGAAGACCTTGGACCAGTAGTCGGTGGCCTCGGCGGTGATGCCGTAGACGTCGACGTTGCCGGTGGGCAGGGTGGGGTCGGTGGCGACGTAGATGGGCGTGCCGCCGGGGGTGGTGCCCGTACGGACGTCGAACTTCCCGATGGTGGCGGTGGCCAGGTAGGTCGCCATCGGCTTGGTCTCGCGCCAGTGGGAGTACGAGCGGCCGCCCTTCTCGTGGGAGCTGACCAGCCGGCCGTTGGAGATGCCGGTCAGGCCCTTGGGGGCGTCGATGCGGATGTCGTAGGTGGCCTTGTCGCCGGGGTGGTCGCTGGAGGGGAACCACGTCGAGGCGGCGTTGGGCTCGCAGGCGACGAAGACGCCGTCCTTGGTCTTCATCCAGCCGTAGGGGGAACCGAAGATGATGGGACCGCCGAGCGCCTCGGGTATGCCGGCGTAGGCGACGGAGACGCTGAACCGCTGCCCCTTGCGCAGGTGGGCGGCGGGGGTGACGGTGAGCTCGTCGCCGGACCTGGTGAACGCCGCCTTCTCGCCGTTCACCTTGACCGACTCCACCCGGAGCTTCTGCAGGTCCAGGTCGAAGGCGCTCAGGTTCTTGGTGGCCTTGGCCTTGATGGTCGTACGGCCTTCCAGGAGGCCGCTGTCGGGGTCGTAGCTGACACCGAGGTCGTAATGCAGGGCGTCGAAGCCGCCGTTGCCCAGCTCGGGGAAGTACGGGTCGCCGACTCCGGGGGCGCCGGGCGAGGCGGGAGGCGCGGACGCCGTGGCGGGGCCGGCGGCGAGGGTGGCGGCGGAGGCCACCGCCGTGGCGAGGGCGAGCCAGCGGGAGGTGCGACGGGCGGAGCGAGAGAGTGCCATGAGCCGTCCCTTCGGGACCATCGAACACACGAATGATGAACAATCGTGCTGACTCTGCACTCTCCCGCCCCTGTTTGCCCAGGACTTTACCAATTCCTCAGGCGTAACAGCTCAGTTGGTGCTGTCCTTCTGCTCCGCCGGCGCGTTCTCCGGGTGGTGGCAGGCCACTTGGTGGCCGGTGCGCAGCGCGACCAGCGGCGGCTCGGTGGTGGCGCACTCCTCGGTCGCCTTCCAGCAGCGGGTACGGAACCGGCAGCCGGAGGGCGGGTTGATCGGCGAGGGCACATCGCCCGTGAGCAGGATCCGGTCGCGCTGGGTACGCCGCTTGGGATCGGGCACCGGCACCGCGGACAGCAGCGCCTTGGTGTACGGATGCATCGGCGAGTCGTAGAGCGCCTTGCGGTCCGCCAGCTCGACGATCTTCCCGAGGTACATGACCGCGATCCGGTCCGAGACATGCCGGATGACGGACAGATCGTGCGCGATGATCACATACGTCAGGCCCAGCTCCTCCTGGAGGTCGTCCATGAGGTTGACGACCTGGGCCTGGATGGAGACGTCGAGGGCCGAGACCGGCTCGTCGGCGACGACCAGCTTGGGCTTGAGCGCCAGCGCGCGGGCGATGCCGATGCGCTGGCGCTGGCCGCCGGAGAATTCGTGCGGGTAGCGGTTGTAGTGCTCCGGGCTCAGGCCCACCAGCTCCAGCAGCCGCTGCACCTCCTTCTTCACACCGCCCTCGGGCTCGACGCCCTGGAGGCGGAAGGGGGTGGAGACGATCGCGCCGATGGTGTGCCGCGGGTTCAGCGAACCGTACGGGTCCTGGAAGATCATCTGGACGTCGCGGCGCATCGGACGCAGCCTGCCCGGGGACAGATGCGTGATGTCCTGGCCCTGGAACTCGATGGAGCCGCCGGTCGGCTCGTCGAGCCGGGTGATCAGCCGGCCCATCGTCGACTTGCCGCAGCCGGACTCGCCGACAACGCCGAGCGTTTCCCCGGGCCGTACGTCGAAGTCGATGCCGTCGACCGCCTGGACGGCCCCCACCTGGCGCTTGAGCAGGCCCTTGGTGATCGGGAAGTGGCGGACCAGACCGCGGACCTTGAGCAGCGGCTCGGCGTCCGCGGACCCGCCCTCGGGGGTCTCGCCCGTCTTCTGGAGCGGGATCGTGGTGTTCTGCTCGTCAGTCGTCTCGGTCACAGCTTCGGCGCAATCTCTTCGGTCCAGATACGCTCCCGCTCCTCCTGCGCCATGTGGCAGGCGGAGAAGTGCCCGCCGTCGACCTGGCGCAGTTCGGGGCGCACCGTGCGGGTGAGGTTGTCCTTGGGGACGTCCGCGTACGGGCAACGGGGGTTGAAGGCACAGCCGGACGGCACGTTGATCAGGCTGGGCGGCGAGCCCTTGACGGGGATCAGCCGGTCGGTCTGGTCGCGGTCGATGCGCGGCATGGAACCGAGCAGACCCCAGGTGTACGGGTGCTGGGGCGCGGCGAAGACCCGCTCGGCGGGGCCTCGCTCCACACACCGGCCGCCGTACATCACCAGCAGGTCGTCGGCCAGTTCGGCCACCACGCCCAGGTCGTGGGTGATGATGATGACCGCCGAGCCGAACTCCTTCTGCAGATCGCGGATCAGGTCCAGGATCTGCGCCTGGACGGTGACGTCCAGGGCGGTGGTCGGCTCGTCCGCGATCAGCAGCTCGGGGTTGTTGACCAGCGCCATGGCGATCATGGCGCGCTGGCGCATACCGCCGGAGAACTGGTGCGGATGGTCGTCCACCCGCTTGTCGGGCTGCGGAATGCCGACGCGGTCGAGCATCTCGATCGCCCGCTTGCGCGCGGTCTTCTTGTCGACGTCGTGGTGGACGCGGTAGGCCTCCACGATCTGGCTGCCGACCGTGTAGAAGGGGTGCAGCGCGGACAGCGGATCCTGGAAGATCATCGCCATCTGGCGGCCGCGCAGCCGGCGCACCTCGTCCGGGTCGGCGCCGACCAGCTCCTTGCCGTCCAGCCAGATCTCGCCGGACATCGTCACCTTGCTGCGCTGCCGGCGCGAGGCGCGGTGCAGCCCCATGACGGCGAGCGAGGTGACGGACTTGCCGGAGCCGGACTCGCCGACGATGCCGAGCGTCTTGCCCTTCTCCAGGCTGAAGGTCAGCCCGTCGACGGATTTCACCAGGCCGTCGTCGGTGGGGAAGTGCACCTTGAGGTCGCGCACTTCGAGGAAGGCGGCGGGCTTGCCGGGCCCGGCGGGGGCGGGCGCCGCCCCGGTCTCCGCCACGGGCCCGGCCTCGGCCGCTGCCCCGGCGGTGTCGGCGGCCTCCGCCGCCCCGTTCTTGTCCTCGGAGGAGTCGGTCACGAGAGCCTCACCCGCGGGTCGACGGCGGCGTACAGAACGTCCACCACAAGGTTGCAAATGACGATGAAGAACGCGGCGAGCAGGGTGACGCCGAGAATGTTCGGGAGGTCGTTGGCGTTGATCGCCTCCACCGCGAAGGCGCCGACTCCCTTGAGCGAGAAGACCTGTTCGGTGATCAGCGCGCCGCCGAGCAGCAGACCCAGGTCCATGCCGAAGACGGTGATGATCGGGGTGAGCGCGGCCCGCAGACCGTGCCGCAGCACGACCTTGCGTTCGTGCAGGCCCTTGGCGCGGGCCGTGCGGATGTAGTCCTCGTTCAGCGTCTCGAGCATGCCCGCTCTGGTGAGACGGGCGTAGAGCGCGGAGTAGAGGAAGGCCAGCGTCACCCAGGGGAGCACGAGGGTGCGCGCCCAGAGCAGGGGATCCTCCATCAGCGGTACGTAATCGCTGCGTTCGAAGATCGGCCACTGGTAGGTGAACAGGGCCAGCGCCAGGGCGCCGGTGAAGAACATGGGGAGCGAGACGCCGGCCAGGGCGACGCCCATGGCCATCCGGTCGAAGAGCGAGCCGGGACGCAGCGCGGAGAGCACACCGGTGGCGACACCGGAGACGACCCACAGCACCGCCGCACCGGCGGCCAGCGACAGCGTCACCGGAAGCCGGGACTGGATTTCGGGCCAGACCTCGATATGCGTCTTGAAGGAATAACCGAAGCACGGCACATGACACTTGGCCGCGTCCGGTCCGAATTTGTAGTCGACGCCGACGAAAATGCCCTTGAGGAACTCCCAGTACTGCTCGTACACGGGCTTGTCCAGGCCGAGATTCTTCTTCACCGCGGCGATGTCCGCGGCCGTGGGGGCCTTTCCGATGTACTGCTGGGCAAGCTGGTCGGTGGTCTGCCCGGCCATTTTCGGCAGCAGAAAGAAAATGCCGAAGGTGACCGCGCTGACGATCAGCAGCAGGATCACTGCGCTGATCAACCTGCGGATGATGTACGAGAACACGGGGATGCGGCGCCGGTACCGCGGGCCGGCCGGAACCGGCCCGCGGACACCAATGCCTTCACCTGCCTTCCAGGGCTGCTACTTCTTGACGCCGATGTTGAGGTAGTCGTACTCGCCGCTGAAGGCCGAGGTGGACACCAGGTTGGTGGCCTTCGGCGAGCGGTACATCAGGACCTTGAAGTAGGTGAGCGGGACCAGCGCCGCCTGCTCCATCGCCTTCTTGTCGATCTCGGCGTACGCCTTCTCGCGGGCGGCCTTGTCGGTGTTGGCGATGGCGGTGTCGAGCAGCTTGTTGATCTCCGGGTCGTCCAGCTCGGAGAGGTTGGTGTTGCCGGACTGGCTGATCGCCTTGCCGTTCAGGATCTGCTGCAGATAGCCGTAGCCGGTCGGGAAGTCCGAGCCCCACTGCATCATGATCAGGCCGACGTTGTTCTTCTTGTTGAACTTCGGGACACCCGCGTAGTCCGAGAAGTACTTGCTGGTCGGATAGGACTGGATCTTGGCGTTGACGCCGATCTTCTTCAGCGAGTCGATGACCGTGGTCGCCGCGTCCACCTCGTCCTGACGGTCGTTGCGCGCCAGGATGGTGGTGTTGGTCTTGCCCGCACCGCACTTGTCCCAGTGCTTCTTCGCCTCGGTCAGGTCCAGATTGTCGCCCTTGTACTTCTGCGGGTACAGGTCGTACTTCTGGTAGCCGTCGATGTCGGTGGGCAGCGTCGTGGAGGCGATGGCACCGCGGATCGGGCCGCCCAGGGAGGTCTGTACGGCCTTCTTGTCGATGGCGTACTCGACGGCCTTGCGGCACTCGATGTTGTCGAACGGCTTCACCTTGGTGTTGATCGCCGTGTAGACGAGGCGCTGGCCGAGCGCGTTGTCGGTGTTGCCCTTCTCCTTGGAGTCCATCAGGAGCTTGGCCTGCGTCTGGCCGTCGACACCGCGGCCGGCCATGTCGACGTGGGTGTTGCCGGCCTGGAGGTCCTTGTCGATGGTCGACTGGGCGACCTTCAGCTTCAGGACGATCTTCTCCGGCAGCTGCTTGCGCAGCGGGTCGGTCTTGGCGGACCAGTTCGGGTTGCGTACGAGGGTGAGCTGCTTGCCCTCCTCGTAGCTCTGGAACTTGTAGGAGCCGGAGGAGACCACGGCCTTGGTGTAGTCCGCGCCCTTGTCCTTGGCCTGCGGGACGGGAGCCGTCTGCGGGGCGCTGACCAGGTAGTCGAACTCGGCGAACGGCTTCTTCAGGTGGAAGACGACCGTCTGCTCGTCCGGCGTCTCGATGGACTTCAGGCCGTCCTTGGACTTGTCCTTGTACGGGCCCTTGTAGCCGCCGTCGTTGTCCTTGAGGAACTGCTGGAAGTAGTTCGGGCCCAGCGACAGCGTGTCGCGGGCGAAGTTGCTGCGCTCGACCGCGTACTTGACGTCCTGCGAGGTGATCTTGGAGCCGTCGTCGTACTTCAGGCCCTTGCGGATCTTGTACGTCCAGGTCTTGCCGCCGTCGGAGGGCTTGCCCATCGACTCGGCGAGGTCCGGGACCAGCTCGTTGCCCTTCTTGCCGGGGCCCGGCTTGAAGGTGGTCAGCGGGCGGGCGTAGAGCCGGCTGAAGTTGTAGACGAAGGCGTAGTAGGTGTTGCCGGGGTCGAACGACTCGGGAGCATCGCTGATCGCGTAGTTGAGCGTGCCGCCCTTCTCGTCCGAGGCGTTGACGACGCCCGTGGTGGCGGCGTTGGCCTTGCCGTCGCCTTCGGCGTCCTTGCCCCCGCTGCACCCGGACAGCAGCAGGCCCGCGCTGGTGATGGCCGCTATCGCGGCGACCGGATATGACCTTCGCATGGTGGTGGGGATCCCCTTCGTTCGTCGGAAAAGTCACTCGCTACGTCATCGAGGCTTTGAGGGTTTGAGGCTTTGAGGCTGTTGCGGCTGCTCGGCGCGGATGCCGGCGGAAATCAGCGGCTGCGCGGGTCCAGCGCGTCCCTCAGACCGTCACCGAGCAGGTTGAACGCGAGCACGGTGACGAAGATCGCGAGGCCGGGGACGATCATGTACTGAGGGTCGACCTCGTAGTACTTGACCGCCTGGTTGAGCATGCCGCCCCAGGACGCCTGGGGCGGCTGGATGCCCACGCCCAGGAAGCTCAGCGCCGCCTCGAAGAGGATGTTGGAGGGGATCAGCAGCGTCGAGTAGACGATGATCGGCCCCACCAGGTTGGGCAGCAGTTCACGGAAGAGGATGAACGGGCCGCGGGCGCCCATGCCGCGGGCGGCGTCCACGAATTCGCGCTCCCTCAGCGACAGCGTCTGGGCACGCACGATGCGTCCCATGTACGGCCAGTTGAAGAAGCCGATCACGAAGATCAGCACGGAGATGTGCAGCGGCAGGCCTTCCATGCCGAATGCGCCGCCCTGCAGCGATGCGGAGATCGCAATGGCGAACAGCAGCAGCGGGAAGGCGAGGAAGACATCCATCATGCGGCTGATGAACGCGTCCACCCGGCCGCGGTAGAAGCCGGCGACCACACCGAGCACGGTGCCGATGGCGACGGACAGCAGCGTCGCGCCGAAGGCCACGATCAGCGAGACCCAGGAGCCCTCGATGATGCGGGCGAGCAGGTCCCGGCCGAACTTGGGGTCCACGCCCAGCGGGTGATCGGCGCTCATCCCGCCGAAGTCGCCCTTGGGCAGCGTGGTGTTGGGGTCGATGAGGTGTCGGTTGAGGCTGTCCGGGTCCAGGCCGAGCAGGGCCTGGAGGGGGCGGGAGAGCGCCGCGAGGACGACGAGCAGGATGACAACGATGGCGCCCGCCACCGCGACCTTGTCGCGCCGGAAACGCAACAGCGCGATCTGGCCGAGCGAGCGCCCTTCGATGCGCTTGCCCTCCACGCCTTTCAGCACCGCTTCCGGCTGCGCCTCAGCAGCCGCCCCGGTGGTCTCGATCGGTGCGGTCACGGTGCCTTTGACCCCTCTCGGCCGATGGTGATCGGCCCATGCCCGCCGCGGTAGCGGCTTGGTTCACATCACTGGTGCAACGGCCGCAGCGGACGCGGCCGGGCAAGTCGAGCGGGCAGCACGGGAATTCCCCCACAGGAATAGCCGGGGATTCGCGTAATGCCGGTTCGGATGATCGGTCGTACAAAGAGCCGAAGCTCTGTGGTGTCCGGAGTCTTCATCCGATTAGCGATCACTCACCAGTCCTGGAGGTGAATGGATGCGTAACTGTGATGTGGTCCGAGGTGTTCCGTTATACGGACGGGAGTTCCGCCTGAGCGGGGCGAATGCCGGGAAAAAGGGAAGTCAACCGCGGGGCGCATGGGGTGAATTCGCCCCAACACCGGCGCCGGGATGACGGCGCCCGGTACTGACGAAGATGTCAGTACGGGCGCGGCCGTCAGTAAGGACGCGGGTAGCCGTAGCCGTACGTGGGCGCGGGGCCGGGCGGCGGACCCGGCAGCTGACCGGGCAGCTGGGCCGGCATCTGGCCCGGCGCCTGGCCGTAGCCGTCGCGGTCGAAGAAGGGGCGGGCGCAGGCGCGCAGCCACATGCCGACGGGGTCGTATTCGTCGTTCATGGCGACGGTCGATACGGGCAAACCATCCGGAACGGCGCCGATCGACTGCTGCATCATCAGGCGCACCGAGTCCACGGCGTGCTGCCCGGTGTCGTACAGATCCAGGCCGATCGCCAGATACGGGGCACCGAGGGCGGGTTGCACCCAGGCCCGGCGCAACGACCGTACGGCGGGCGTACGGTGGGCATTCTGGGACAACAGGGCATAGAACTGCGGGATGTCGATGACCGGTTCGGAGATCCGCAGCGGTCCGGCGGGGAGCCGGTCGAGACCGCCCGCGATGCGCCGCAGATCCAGCCAGGGGATGCCGACGCCGCCGCCGGGAGCGTGCGGGTTGAGCCACAGGCCCCAGCGGTCGGGGAAGAGCGAGGCGGCGATCTCGGGTCCGGTGACGAGTTCGTGGTCGCGGTTCCAGCCGGAGGCGGCGAGTTCGGCCGCGGAGGTCACACAGGGCGCATAACCCAGGCCCTCGACCTCCATGTTCCCGTACTGCGCATCGGGCATCCCGGCGCGGCCCTGCCACAGCAGCATCCAGACCTGACCGCCCGCGAGCGCCTGCAGCAGCGCCTCATAGGCGTCGTAGCGACCGGGCGAGACCTGCGCCAGCATCTGCTCGACCTGACCGGCCGCGGCCGCTCCCTGATGCGCACCCGCGCTCACGTGGTCCGTCCCTTCTCCGTGGCCGGGCGTGTGGGGTCGCCCGCCCGTCGTCCCACCAGCTTACGAGTGGTCCCGGGCGTAGAAGGGCCGCACGCGCTCCACCATCCAGTCGGCGACCGGATCGCCCTGCGCGATGTCGAGCATCACCAGCTGCACGGGCCAGGGCACCGGCACCGCACCGAGCGCACGTCCGAGGGCGTTCAGCACCGCGTCGCGGGCGGAGCCGTCCTGCA
Organism: Streptomyces chattanoogensis; assembly: GCF_001294335.1. Taxonomy (GTDB): domain Bacteria; phylum Actinomycetota; class Actinomycetes; order Streptomycetales; family Streptomycetaceae; genus Streptomyces; species Streptomyces chattanoogensis. The sequence continues at coordinate 575,920 of NZ_LGKG01000001.1, read as the reverse complement.
GCGCGGAGGGGGCGGCATCGGCCTGAACTCCGACGAACAGCGCGGGCGTGTCGCCCTCGACACTTGCCAGGGCACGACGGGCAGTCAGGACAATTCCGGCACCGGAGAACTCCAGTCCGGCCGCGGCCAGGAAGTCCACCGGCTCTTCCTGCCAGTCCGGTTCGAAGAGCCGCACCCGGCCGCCGCCGGGCAGCCCGGCGTCCGCCTCGCCGCGCTGCACCCGGCACAGTTCGGCCACCGCGGGCGGCGGCAGCGGGACACCGGCGGTGCCGTCCGGGTTGACCGCGATGCCCATCGTCGGCGGCAGGCCGCGGGCGAACTCCCGGGCGGGGGCGACGGTGAAGGACATATGCGGCCCGACGGCCTTCATGAACTCCTGCTCGGAGCTGAAGACCGGGACGTAAACGACGCCCCCGATGTCGACGGTGGGCAGGTCCAGCCCGCGGCCGCCGGGCCCCGCACTCTCCGGACCGCCGCCGTTGGGCAGCGGCACCCACACCCGGCTGCGGCCCAGGACCTCCACGATCCGGCCGCCCGCACCCGGATGCCCGACCGCGGCCGTCAGCACCTCTTCGAGCTCGTTCGCGGGCCAGGACAGCTGGGGTATCCCGTGGTCCTGGAAGCCTCCCTGCCCCGGAAAGTCCCCCTGCCCCGCAAGGTTCCCCTGCTCCGGAAAGTTCCCCTGCTCCGGAAATGTCATCTGCATCCACCCGTTCCGAACCGCCGTGCGCTGCGCTCGGCTGCAACCCTACGTGGTGGCCTTCCGGCGCCGGGCAGGGTCGGGCATCAGCCGAAGCGGAAGGTCTCCAGCGCGCTCGCCGCCCGCCGGTCCAGCAGCACCGCCGAGCCGACTCCCTTGGGCAGCCGTCCCGATGCGGCCGCCCCGACCAGCCGGCCCACCGCGCCCCGGTGCCGCGCAAAGGCGTACCCCGAGACCCCGCGCCCCCGCGACTCCTGCCCGGACAGCGCCACCTGAGGCGGCACGTCCAGCAGCACCAGATGCAGCCCGCGGCCCCCGCGCCGGGCCGACCGCGCGAGCCAGCGCCGCACCCAGGCGAGCGTCCCGCAGTCGTGCACCACCACACTGTCGCCGGAGCGGAGCGCGCGGTGCAGCCCGGCATAGTGCGCGGCGCGGACCAGCGGGCGGTAGATCCCGTACGGCAGTGCGCGCAGCCTGCCGCGCTCCCAGAGTTCGCGGACGTCCTGCGAATCGATGCGGTGCACCGCGGCGCCGCGCCCGTCCAGCGACGGCACGATGCGGTGCATCAGGGTGCTCTTGCCGCTGCCCGGGAGCCCGGAGACCACCACCAGGTCGCCCGCCGGGAAGTGCAGCTCGGCGGGGTGGCCGCCGGTGTCCCTGAGGTCCAGGACGTCGGCACCGCGGCCGGGCCGTACGACTCCGGGGGACGCGGCCTGTGGCCTGTGGGCAGCGGCCTCCGGCCCGTGGGGAGCGACCCCTGACGTTGTCGCGAATGCGGTTTCGCTGTGCACCGTGATCGCACCTCCGGTCCGGTTCGGGGCCGGTTCGGCCCCGTTCCCTCCCCGCAGAGTGTCAAGAAACGGTAATTCCCATCAAGACGATTGCCGGATCTGCCCAGCTGGTGAGCCGGGTGACGGCCGCCCCTCCTCGTTCGGGCGATCCCGTGCAATGATGTCGGCGCCACGTGCGCATCACTGCTCACTTGTGCGCAGCCAACTGCATACCGGCCGCTTGAATCCGCGCGGGAGAGTCCCCGGCCGCCACGGCGGGGCGCCGAAGGAGCAAGTCCTCCCTTGAATCTCTCAGGCCCCTATACCGCGCGGGCGAGGCAGATCTGAAAAGCGAGCCACTGCCCGGCTGAAGGGGCGGCTCCACCCAAGGTGCAAACCGGGTCCGTTCGCGGGATCCCGGTGAACCTCTCAGGTTCCGATGACAGATGGGGAGAACGTCTTGTCACCCATGCCTGGGAGCCCAGAACCATGACTGATGCCCCCCGCCGCACCGCGCTGGATGCCACGCACCGCGCGCTCGGCGCGACCATGACCGACTTCGCCGGCTGGGACATGCCGCTGCGCTACGGCAGCGAGCGCGACGAGCATGTCGCCGTCCGCACCCGCGCCGGCCTCTTCGACCTCTCCCACATGGGCGAGATCACCATCACCGGCCCGCAGGCCGCCGAACTCCTCGACTACGCGCTGGTCGGCAACATCGGCGGCGTCACGACCGGCCGCGCCCGCTACACCATGATCTGCAACGCCGAGGGCGGCATCCTCGACGACCTGATCGTCTACCGGCTCGCCGACCAGGAGTACATGGTCGTCGCCAATGCCTCCAACGCCCAGGTGGTGCTGGACGCGCTGATCGAGCGGCAGGCGGGCTTCGACGCCGCGGTCCGCGACGACCGCGACGGGTATGCGCTGCTCGCCGTCCAGGGACCGGAGTCCCCCGGCATCCTCAAGCGCCTGACCGACGCCGACCTGGACGGCCTCAAGTACTACGCGGGCCTGCCCGGCACCGTCGCCGGTGTGGACGCGCTGATCGCCCGTACCGGCTACACCGGGGAGGACGGCTTCGAGCTGTTCGTCCGGCCGGCCGATGCGGTCGCCCTCTGGGAGGCACTCAGCGAGGCGGGCAAGGACGCCGGGCTGGTCCCGTGCGGGCTCTCCTGCCGCGACACGCTGCGCCTTGAGGCGGGCATGCCGCTGTACGGGCACGAGCTGACCACCGCCACCACGCCGTTCGACGCGGGCCTGGGCCGGGTCGTGAAGTTCGAGAAGACCACCAACGACGGTGACTTCGTGGGCCGGGCAGCGCTGGCGGAGGCCGCCGAGCGCGCCGAGACCGAGCCGCCGCGCAAGCTTGTCGGCCTGATCGCCTCGGGCCGCCGCGTCCCGCGCGCCGGCTACCAGGTCGTCGCGGCCGACGGCACGGTCATCGGCGAGGTCACCTCGGGCGCCCCCTCCCCCACCCTCGGCAAGCCGATCGCCATCGCCTACGTGGACGCGGCGTACGCCACGCCGGGCACCGAGGGTGTCGCCGTGGACATCCGTGGAACCCATGAGCCGTACGAGGTCGTCGCGCTGCCCTTCTACAAGCGGCAGAAGTAACGGTTCACCGCGGGAGCCGCGCGGAAGCGCCACCCGCTGCCGTCTCACTGTGCAAGACGCGCACCACCCCTTTCACGATCACACCCTCGCGTACAGGAGAATCGAGCCATGAGCAACCCCCAGCAGCTGCGCTACACCGAAGAGCACGAGTGGCTGACGGCCGCCGAGGACGGCGTGTCGACGGTCGGCATCACCGAGCACGCCGCCAATGCGCTCGGCGATGTCGTCTTCGTCCAGCTTCCGGAGGTCGGTGCCACGATCACGGCGGGCGAGTCCTGCGGTGAACTGGAGTCGACCAAGTCGGTCAGCGATCTCTACGCGCCCGTCAACGGCGAGATCGTCGAGATCAACGAGGACGTCCTCGCCGACTCCTCGCTGGTGAACTCCGAGCCGTTCGAGGGCGGTTGGCTGTTCAAGGTGAAGATCAGCGGCGAGCCGAACAAGCTGCTGTCGGCCGACGAGTACGCCGCCTTCATCCAGGTCTGAGCCCTTCCGGCCCCGCCACCGCGCCCCCTGACCCCTCCAGGAAAGACTCATGTCGCTTCTCAACAGCTCCCTCCACGAGCTCGACCCCGACGTCGCCGCCGCCGTCGATGCCGAGCTCCACCGCCAGCAGTCCACCCTCGAGATGATCGCGTCGGAGAACTTCGCCCCCGTCGCCGTCATGGAGGCCCAGGGCTCCGTCCTGACCAACAAGTACGCCGAGGGCTACCCCGGCCGCCGGTACTACGGCGGCTGTGAGCACGTCGACGTCGTCGAGCAGATCGCCATCGACCGGATCAAGGCGCTCTTCGGCGCCGAGGCAGCCAACGTCCAGCCGCACTCCGGCGCGCAGGCCAACGCCGCCGCGATGTTCGCGCTGATCAAGCCGGGCGACACCATCCTGGGTCTGAACCTCGCGCACGGCGGGCACCTGACCCACGGCATGAAGATCAACTTCAGCGGCAAGCTCTACAACGTCGTCCCCTACCACGTCGACGAGAAGACCAACCTGGTCGACATGGAGGAGGTCGAGCGCCTGGCCAAGGAGCACCGCCCCAAGCTGATCGTGGCCGGCTGGTCCGCCTACCCGCGGCAGCTGGACTTCGCCGCCTTCCGCCGGATCGCCGACGAGGTCGGCGCGTACCTGATGGTCGACATGGCGCACTTCGCCGGTCTGGTGGCCGCGGGCCTGCACCCCAGCCCGGTCCCGCACGCCCACGTCGTGACGACCACCACCCACAAGACGCTGGGCGGCCCCCGCGGCGGTGTCATCCTGTCCACCCAGGAGCTCGCCAAGAAGATCAACTCCGCGGTCTTCCCCGGTCAGCAGGGCGGCCCGCTGGAGCACGTCATCGCGGCGAAGGCGGTCTCCTTCAAGGTCGCGGCCTCCGAGGAGTTCAAGGAGCGCCAGCAGCGCACCCTCGAGGGCGCCCGGATCCTGGCCGAGCGTCTGGTCCAGCCGGACGTCACCGAGGTCGGCGTCTCCGTCCTGTCCGGCGGCACCGACGTCCACCTGGTCCTGGTCGACCTGCGCAACAGCGAACTGGACGGCCAGCAGGCCGAGGACCGCCTCCACGAGGTCGGCATCACGGTCAACCGCAACGCCATCCCGAACGACCCCCGCCCCCCGATGGTCACCTCCGGCCTGCGCATCGGTACGCCGGCGCTGGCCACCCGCGGCTTCCAGGCCGAGGACTTCCGCGAGGTCGCCGACATCATCGCCGAGGCGCTCAAGCCGTCGTACGACACCGAGGCCCTGAAGGCCCGGGTCACCGCGCTGGCGGAGAAGTACCCGCTGTACCCGTCGCTGTGACGCGACAGGGCCGGTGACCCGGCCCGTCCCGGTGTGACACGGCAGGTGTGTCCGCGGCCCGTGCGCCGCGGGCACACCCGTCGCGGGCCGCCGCCACCCTCACTCTCCGCCACCTCCTCGTAGCTCCGCGTTCCTGCGGCGGCTTTGCCGTGCCCCGGCCCGGCCGTCTCCGGGCGCCCGTCCGGCCTGCGTGCCGGTGCGGCCGTGCCACCCGGCCGACGTGACGACGGCCACCCTCCGTTGACCGTGACGACGGCCACCCGACGCTTCCTGTGCGGCGCCCCGTACCGCCGTCCGGGTTACGCTCGAAAGTCGGTGCAGAAACGTGCCTGCTGCCGGCTGGGCTCCACCCCCCGCCCCCACCCCCACAGCTCCACCGTCCACCACAAGCAGACAAGGGAGTCCGCCACTGTGGCCATCTCCGTCTTCGACCTCTTCTCCATCGGCATCGGCCCCTCCAGCTCCCACACCGTCGGCCCGATGCGCGCCGCCCGGATGTTCGTCGGCCGGCTGAAGAAGGACGGTCTGCTCTCCCAGACGGCCTCCGTGCGCGCCGAGCTCTTCGGCTCCCTCGGCGCCACCGGTCATGGTCATGGCACCCCGAAGGCCGTGCTGCTCGGCCTGGAGGGCCACTCCCCCCGCACCGTCGACGTCGAGACCGCCGATGACGAGGTGGAGCGGATCCGTACCACCGGGCGGCTGCGGCTGCTCGGCGCGGAGATCGGTGCCGCGCACGAGATCGACTTCGACGAGAGCCGCGAGCTGATCCTGCACCGCCGCCGCGCGCTGCCCTACCACGCCAACGGCATGACCCTCTTCGCCTACGACGCCTCCGGCGCCCCGCTGCTGGAGAAGACCTACTACTCGGTCGGCGGCGGCTTCGTCGTCGACGAGGACGCGGTGGGCGAGGACCGCATCAAGCTCGACGACACGGTGCTCAAGCACCCCTTCCGCACCGGTGACGAGCTGCTGCGGCTCTCCCAGGAGACGGGGCTGTCCATCGCCGCGCTGATGCTGGAGAACGAGAAGGCCTGGCGCACCGAGGAGGAGATCCGGACCGGTCTGCTGGAGATCTGGCGGGTCATGCAGGGGTGCGTGGAGCGCGGTATGGAGCGGGAGGGCATCCTGCCCGGTGGGCTGAAGGTGCGCCGCCGGGCCGCCAATGCCGCCCGCCAGCTGCGCGCCGAGGGCGACCCGGCCGCGCGCGCCATGGAGTGGGTGACCCTTTACGCCATGGCCGTCAACGAGGAGAACGCGGCCGGCGGGCGGGTGGTGACCGCGCCCACCAACGGCGCGGCCGGCATCATCCCTGCCGTACTGCACTACTACGTCAACTTCGTGCCCGGTGCCAACGACGACGGCGTGGTCCGCTTCCTGCTGGCCGCCGGTGCCATCGGCATGCTGTTCAAGGAGAACGCGTCCATCTCCGGCGCCGAGGTCGGCTGCCAGGGCGAGGTCGGTTCGGCCTGCTCCATGGCGGCCGGCGGCCTGGCCCAGGTGCTGGGCGGCTCCGCCGAGCAGGTGGAGAACGCCGCCGAGATCGGCATGGAGCACAACCTGGGCCTGACCTGCGACCCCGTCGGCGGCCTCGTCCAGATCCCGTGCATCGAACGCAACGGCATGGCCGCGGTCAAGGCCGTCACCGCCGCCCGCATGGCGCTGCGGGGCGACGGCCGCCACCACGTCTCCCTCGACAAGGTCATCAAGACCATGAAGGAGACCGGCGCCGACATGAGCGTCAAGTACAAGGAGACGGCGCGGGGCGGGCTGGCCGTCAACATCATCGAGTGCTGAGGGTGTAGGTCGTCTGTAGGCCCTGCCCAGCGCGTTCGTACCTTTCGGCGCGGTCCGGGCCGGCCCGCTACGAGATCAACCGCCCGGCGGCTCGGCGTCCTTGGAGCCCGGCGCAGGCATCCGCGATGGCCTGGGTGTCCCAGTAGAACGGGCGGATTTCGGTGATCCGGCCGTTCCTGACCGTGAGCGTCTGGAGGACGGGGAAGGCGAGTTCGCGGCCGGTGGCGCGGGCGCGGGCGCGGACCTGGGTGAGCACCACCGCGGTCTCGCCGGTGGCGAGGAACTCCTGCTCCACCATGTCGAACGCTTCCCACACCCGGCTCATCGCGAGGAAGAAGCGCGTGATGCCCGCATGCCCCCGCCAGGTTCCCCCGTAGGGGAGGGCATCGGCCTGATGCAGTACGACATCGGGCGCGAAGTAGGGGGCAAGCAGGTCGAACGACGCCTTGCCCGGGCCTCCGGCGGCCAGATACTCCGCCTCGGCCGCGTACATGCCGGTGAGGACGGTCACCGGGTCCGTCATGGATGAATGCGGCATGCGGCCAGCGTGACCGTTCGGGCGGGACCGTGCTGGCGGTGATCAGACGTCGATCTTGGCCGCCGCCGGAGGGCCGCCCCGGCTGCCGCTATCTGCCGATCTCCCAGGCGAAGGGCGGGAGTTCGCGGGCCCGGGAGTAGATCTCCAGGGCGTGGGCCGCCGGGACGAAGGGATGGACGCGGGCGCCGTCGAGGCCGGCGAGGATGCGGGCGCAGTGGTGGATGCAGCCGGCGACCTCCTTGCCGTGGCGGTCGACGATGGTCGCGGCGTCGTGCGGTCCCTCGCAGCGGGTGGGGTCCTGGGCGGCGGCGGCCGCGCAGCGGCCTTGAGCCGTGCCCGGCGTGGCGGCCGGGGCGGTCGGGGGGGTTGGTGCGTGATCGAGTCGTCGTTCCATGGCGTCCCCCTGGCGGTGCGGTGATCGCTGATCGCTGTTCCCTCGGGCTGCCTGTCGGCGCCCAGGACAGTGGTGCTCGGCGGGGGGCCGGTCCATGCCCGCTTGGCGAAGAACTGGTCCGATCGTCATCTCTTCATGGGGCGCATTGCCGTTCGTGCGCGGGCCGCGCCGTCGCTTCACGGCGTGCCACGGAGGCGTACGGGCGTGGGGGAGTCCGCTGCGCCGGGCGGCGGGAGGGCGACGGGTTCGGCCAGGAGGGCCAGGGACAGCACGGTGGCGGCCAGGAGCCAGCCCGCCAGGACGTCGCCCGGCCAGTGGATGCCGAGGTAGACGCGGGTGACGCCGACGGCGCAGGCCCACAGGATGAGCACCGCGCACCAGGTGCGGGCCACGCCGGGGCGGGCGCGGTGGGCGATGCCCCAGGCCAGGAGGCCGGCCGCCAGGGCGGAGGTGGTGGCGTGGCCCGAGGGGAAGGAGTAGTGGGCGGCGTGTCCGGCCCAGTCGGCGGCGGGTGGGCGGGGGCGGGCGAGGAGTTCCATCAGGCCGTAGCGGAGGGCCTGGCCCACGGCCAGTACGGCCACCGTGCAGGCCGCCGCGCGGAGCCGGCCGAGCGGGTGGCGCCCGGCCAGCAGACCGGCGAGCACCGCCATGAGGTACGGGACGGCTCCGGTGCCGGTCGCCGTGACGGCGCGGGCGAGGGAGCTCAGCGGCTCGCCCCGGTGCACGGTCGTCCAGTGGTGGGCCGCGCGTTCGGGGGCGAGCGGGGTTCCGTGGCGTACGGATACGAGGACTGCCGCGGCGGCGAACAGGGCGGCGCAGAGCGCGGCGACGACGAGCGGGGGCAGGAGGCGGCGCGGCCCCGTCCGGGTCACCGCGCGGCCGCGGGGGGTCGCAGGAGCATGGAGGTTCTCCTTCGGGATGCCCGTGGGTGTGCCGGACGGTTCACCGGACCGTGCTGCCGTATGGCCGGTCCGGCCGACTACAGTCGCGTAGACGGTATCGGTCGAGGGAGCCGTAGACGACCACCAGGTGGAGGGCGTTCCATGTCGGAGACCCCAGAGACACCACCCGCGCCACGTCGCCCCGCCGGCGAACTGGAGGCCGGTGTTCTCGCGGCGCTCTGGGCGGCCGCGGGCCCGCTGACCCCCGCAGAGGTGCAGGCCGCGCTGGGCGGCCGGCTCGCCCGGACGACCGTCACGACGATCCTCACCCGGCTGTACGGCAAAGGAGCCGTCTCGCGCTCGCGGGCCGGGCGGGGCTATGCGTACGCGCCGGTACACGACTCCGCGGGGCTGACCGCCCGCCGGATGCGCAGCGAGCTCGACAAGGAGGACGACCGGGGCACCGCGCTGGCCCGCTTCGTGTCGGAGCTGACGGCCGAGGACGAGCGGCTGCTGCGCGCCCTGCTGGACGGGGCGGACGACACCGGGGACGGCACGCCGTGATCTTCGCCGTGTGGATTCCGCTGCTGGTGCCGCTGCTCGCCGTACCGGCCGCCCGGCGTCTCGCCGAGTGGCTTCCGCCGCGCGCCGCCGCGTGGCTGCTGACCGGGTGCGCCGCCGCGCTGGCCGCCTGTGCGACCGCGGCGCTCGTCCTGCTGGCCGCCGCCGGAGCGCTGCGGCTGCCCGCGGTCGCCGCCCCCGGGCATCTCCCGCTGCCGCTGGCCGGCGGCGATCCGGCCCTGACCGCCCCGGTGGCGTACGCCGCGGGCACGTTGCTGACCTTTTGCGCGGTCGCGGCGGTCCGCCGGGCGCTGGGCCACCGCGCCGAGCTGCGCACCGCCCGGCGGACCGCCGACGCCCATGCCACGGCCGGCGACCTGTGCGTCCTGCCGGACCCGGCGGCCGATGCCTACGCCCTGCCGGGCCGGCCGGACCGGATCGTGGTGACGGCCGGGATGCTGCGGGCCCTGACTCCGGCCGAACGCGAGGTCCTCTTCGCCCACGAGCGCGCCCATCTCACCGGCCGCCACCACCACTTCCTGCTCACCGTCGCACTGGCCGCGGCCTGCCATCCCCTCTTGTGCGGCCTTCGCGCACCCTTGTCGTACGCGCTCGAGCGCTGGGCCGACGAATCCGCCGCCGCCCAGGTGGGCGACCGCCGCCTGACGGCGCGCGCCATCGGCCGCGCCGCCCTCGCCGGCTCCCGGCCTTCCCCGCACCGCCCGAGCGCCGTCCTCGGCGCCACGGCGGGACCGGTCCCCCGCCGCGTCGCCGCCCTGCTGTCCCCCGGCCGGCCGGTGGCCCGGCCGCGGACCCGGTCCGGCGCCCGCCGCCTGGCCGCTGCGGCAGTGCTGGCCTGTGTGGCGTGCTCGGCGGCCGGTGCGCTGGATGCCGCCGCCGATCTGCATCGGACGGTGGAGAGGGCGGAGACGGCGCAGGGCGAGGCGGGGAGATGAGGGGAACCCTCGGTCAGTCCCCCACGCCCGCCCCGTCCCGGTACCCCGCCCCCGTTGCGGCGCTTGAGGCGCTCGGTCCCCTCCCCACCGTGAAGCCCAGGACCGCGCCGCCACCGGGCCGGCGGGCGGCGAAGGCATGGCCTCCATGGGCGGTGGCGATCTCCCGCACTATGGCCAGGCCCAGGCCGGAGCCCGGCAGCCCCCGGGCCGCCGGCGCGCGGTAGAAGCGGTCGAAGACGCGGGTGAGGTCGGATGCGGCGATGCCGGGGCCGCGGTCGAGGACCTCGATGCGGGCGCCGATCACCCGGACCTCGATGGGTTCGGTGCCGCCGGCGTCGAATTTGGCGGCGTTCTCCAGAAGGTTGGTCAGGGCCCGGTGGAGGGAGGCCGGACGGCCCGCTGTCCGGGCGGGGCGGATGGTGTCCACGGTGATGTCGCGGCCCGTACGGCGGCGGGCGGAGGCGGCGGCCTTGCCGACCACATCGGACAGGCGCACATCGCAGAGCGGGTCGTCGTCGCGCCGGCCGGCGGCCAGGCCGACCAGCTCGTTGACCAGATCGGTCAGCTCGCGGGCCTCGCCCGCCAGGTCGGCCAGGAGTTCCTCGCGGGCGTCCGGCGGCAGGTCCTCGAACCGCTTGAGCAGCGAGATGTTCGTACGGAGCGAGGTCAGCGGGGTGCGCAGCTCGTGGCCCGCGTCCTGGACGAGCCGCTGCTGGTCCTCGACGGAGTTCGCCAGCCGGCCGAGCATGTCGTCGAAGGCCCGGCCCAGACGGGCGACCTCGTCGCGGCCCGCCACCGGGACCGGCACGTCCAGCCGCCCGTGTTCGGCCACGCTCTCGGCGACCGAGGTGAGCCGGATCAGCCGGCCGGTGATCCGGCGGGCCAGCCACCAGCCGGCCGCCCCGGCGAGCGCGATGACGGCGGCCGCCAGGAGGGCGGTGCGCTGCTGGAGCGCGGCGAGCAGATCCTCGGTCCCGCTGAACTTCTGGGCGACCTGGACCGCCCCGCGCCCGCCGCCCAGCGCCACGGTCGCGACGTGGTACTCGTCGTCGCCCACCGTCGCCTCCCGCCCCGTGCACCGGCCCGCGTGCCGCTCCCCGGCGATCCTGCGCTCCCGGGGCCCGGCCGGCAGCGGCGGACGGCCCCGGTCCACGATCCGGCCGCCGGGGCCCAGGACCTGGACGTCGGTACGGGTAGGGCGGGTGAGGTCGTCGCGCGGCCCGTCGTGGTCGGGGTCGGCGGCCGTGTAGTCGGCGGGCTCGAACGTCTTCTCCCGGACCTGGGTCCGCAGATCCCGTACGACCTCGGAGAACACCGACTTCTCGTCCACCCGCACCAGCCGGGCCGCCGCGTCATAGCTGAGGAAGCCGACGAGGACGGTCACCACCGCGGCCCCGGCGGCGAAGGTCAGCGCGAAGGCGGTGCGCAGGCTGGCCGGTTTACGGGTGCACAGCCAGGCGCCCAGGCGGTCGCGGAGGCGGCGGCGCGGCCCGGCCATCTCAGTGCTCCCGGAGGACGTAGCCGACGCCCCGCACGGTGTGGATCAGCGGGCGGCTGCCGGGCACATCGACCTTGCGGCGCAGGTAGCCGACGTAGACGGCGAGGTTCTTGGAGCCGGGGCCGAAGTCGTAGCCCCAGATCCGGTCGTAGATCGTGGCGTGGTCGAGGACGATTCCGGCGTGCCGGGCGAGGAGCTCGAGCAGCCCGAACTCGGTGCGGGTCAGTTCCAGCTCGCGTCCGCCGCGCCAGGCCCGGCGCGAGGGGCCGTCGATGCGCAGGTCGGCCACTTCGACCAGGCCGGTGTCGCGGCTGCTCGCACCGGCTTCGTCGCCGCCCTCGGGGTGCTCCCATTGGTTCTCCGACGGGCCGCCCTGACCGCCCTGACCGCCGTCGGCCTCCGGGGCCGTACGCCGCAGCAGGGCCCGCAGCCGGGCGAAGACCTCCTCGACCTCGAAGGGCTTGACGACATAGTCGTCCGCGCCGGCGTCCAGTCCGGCGATCCGGTCGGCGGTCTCGACGCGGGCGGTGAGCATCAGGATCGGGGTGCGGTCCCCTTCGGCGCGCAGCACCCGGCACACCTGGAGCCCGTCGACGCCCGGCATCATGACGTCCAGCAGGATCACATCGGGCCGCTCGCGGTGGGCGGCGGCCAGTGCCTGGATCCCGTCGGCGACGGCGGTGACCCGGTACCCCTCCAGGGTCAGGGCACGCTCCAGCGCGGTGCGGATGGGGCGGTCGTCCTCGGCGAGCAGTACCAGATGGGTCACCCGGCAAGTCTGCCAAGGCCGCGGCGGTGCGATGGGGGGTCCCCCCTTGGCGGCCGGGGAGCCTCGGCCGCGGGGGCGGCGCCCGTTCCGGGCCGGCCGGCCAACACCTCGGTTCCGTACGGAACTTCGCCGCCATGATCTGGCGTCCCCAGGGGTGAACATGCCCGACTGCGGGAACTTCCCGGAGACTTCGGGCAGTTGATGCAGATGACGCTGAGATGACGGTTCACACGGCAGGTCCGATCGGCAGGAGGCCGCGCATGCTGCATGGTGTCGATGTCAGTTCGTACAACGCCTCGTATTCCACGGAGGGGCTGGACTTCGTATTCGTCAAGGCCACCGAAGGCCGCTCCTACATCAATCCGCACCAGTCGGCGCAGGCGGCGAAGGCCCGTAAGGCGGGCTGCGTGGTCGGCTTCTACCACTTCCTGTGGCCGGGGAACATCGCGGCACAGGCCAGATACTTCGTCGAGAAGTGCGCCTCGGTGCAGGGCGACATCCTGGCCGCCGACTGGGAGCGCACGGGCGAGGGGACGTATGCGAGCAATGCCCAGAAGGACCAGTTTCTGCTGGAGGTCAAGAAGCTGCGGCCCACCCACCGCGTGATGCTCTACTGCAACCGCGATTTCTGGCTCAACCACGACACCACGTCGTATGCCGCGGACGGGCTGTGGATCGCCGATTACGTCTCCGCCGGGCATCCGCGGATCAAGGCGAAGTGGCGTATCCACCAGTACACCGACCGGCCGCTGGACAAGGACGTCGCGGACTTCGAGAGCAGGGCCGCGCTCAAGAAGTGGGCGCATCCGGCATAAGGTTTCCTCCATTGGCATCATTCGAACGGCGTCCGCACGGCCTGTCCACGGCCTGCGGACGACCGGCACCCGGCGCGCGACCAGCGCCCGCACGACACCGAAGGAGCAGCCGTGAGCGAGTCAGCGGCCCAGGCCCTGCAGGAGGAGATCGCCCGGGATCTCCAGGTGAGCGCGTCCTTCGACGCGGAGCGGGAGATCGAGCGCCGGGTGACGTTCCTCACGGAGCGGCTGACGTCCACGGGGCTGCGGTCGCTGGTCCTGGGGATCAGCGGCGGGGTCGACTCCACGACCACGGGCCGGCTGTGCCAGCTCGCCGTGGAGCGGGCCCGTGCCGCCGGGCACGACGCCACGTTCTTCGCGATGCGGCTGCCGTACGGCGTCCAGGCGGACGAGAAGGACGCCCAGCTGGCGCTGGAGTTCATCCGGGCGGACCGGGAGCTGACCGTCGACATCCGGCCTGCCAGCGATGCGGCGCTGGCCGCGGCGGTGGACGGCGGCGTCACCTTCCGTGACGCACATCACCAGGACTTCGTCCAGGGCAACATCAAGGCCCGGCAGCGCATGATCGCGCAGTATGCGGTCGCCGGTGCCCATGACGGCCTCGTCGTGGGCACCGACCACGCGGCCGAGGCCGTCTCCGGCTTCTTCACCAAGTTCGGCGACGGCGCGGCCGATGTCGTCCCGCTCACCGGTCTGACCAAGCGCCGGGTGCGCGGTGTGGCGGAGGCCCTGGGCGCTCCGGCGGAGCTGGTGTGGAAGGTCCCGACGGCCGACCTGGAGACGCTGGACCCGGGCAAGCCCGACGAGGACGCGCTCGGTGTGAGCTACGACCAGATAGACGACTTCCTGGAGGGCCGGCCGGTCGACGACGCCGCCTTCCAGGCCATCGTGCGGCGCTACCGCCTCACCGACCACAAGCGGGCGCTGCCGATCGCGCCCTGAGGCCGCCCGCGCGCCCAGCCGTCATCCGCCGTCCAGGCCCCGGTCACCGCTTCGGTGCTAAACCGTGGGCCCGGGCGGGCATGCATGCGGCCATGGGAAGCCGCGAAGTGCGACCTCAAGATCAACCACCCGTACCGGATCCTGCCCAAGATCCACTGTCAGTGGGGGCGCCTACGCTCCGGGGCATGGGTTACGCAGACCTGCGCGAACTCCAGTCCGCGCTGACCACCGCCTCCGACATCGCCGCCGCCCTCCAGCGCGCGCCCACCCGCCGGGACGCCGACCAGCTCGTCGACGTGCTCCGGCGAGCGCTGAGCGTCGCCGGCGCGCTGGGCGCCGAAACGGGCCCGACCGGCTGCGCCGAGCACCCCCATGGCGCGGTCGACCCCTTGTACGGCGACCCGGAGGATCCGCTGCCGCCGGGTTACGGCAAATGCCTGCTCTGCAACGACCGCCGGCGGCGGGCGGACGCCCACCATCCGCATCCGCGCCTGCGCCCGCGCCGCCCGCATCTGCAACTGCACCGGCGGCCGCGGCAGAGCGCGTAGGGCCTTCCGCCCTGATCCGCCGGGACAGGCCCGCACCGCACGGGAAACTGCGGGGCGCCCCGCCCCGCGGCCCCGGCCGCCCGCTACTCCTGCCCGCCGTCCGCCCGCTTCGCCGGGTGCTCCGGCCGGTCCGGCCGGTCCGGCCGCAGCGCGATCCGGGCCAGCACCCCGGCCACGATCAGCGCGGCCACCGCGATCAGCACGACGTCCGGTACGCCGTTGCCGATCTTCGCCACCCACTCCTCGAGGCCGAACTCCGCCTCCGCGTCGAGGATGCCGGGCAGCGCGCCGCCCCCGTTGAAGAGCAGGAAGAGCACGCCGATGCCGATGAAGAAGGCGCCGGACAGCACGGAGGTGGTGTGCAGCCGCAGCCTGCCGACGGCGAATGCGCGGCCGCGCAGCCAGCCCCGGGTGCCGAGCTGGAACCGGTCCCACAGCAGCGCGAGAACGAACAGCGGCAGCGCCATGCCGAGCGCGTAGACGGCGAGCATCGAGGCGCCGTACACCGGTGAGCCGCTGACCGCCGTCACCGTCAGCACCGCGCCCAGGATCGGGCCCGCGCAGAAGCCCGTGAGGCCGTAGACACAGCCGAGGAGGAAGGTGGAGACGGCCGAGCGCGGGGTGATCCTGGCCGCGGCGGCCTGGGCGCGCTTGGAGGCGAAGCCCAGGCCCAGGATCTGGGCGACGCCCATCGCGATGACGACCCAGCCGCCGAGGGCGGTGAGCAGATCGCGGTGACCGTTGAAGAGCCGGCTGGCCGCCGTGCTCGCCGCGCCGAGCGGGACCAGGGTCGTGGCCAGCCCCAGATAGAAGACTCCGGTGCGGGCCAGCAGCCGCCCGGGGTCGGCGAGCGAGTACGCGAAGAACGCCGGCAGCAGCAGTGCGCTGCACGGGCTGACCAGGGCGAGCACCCCGCCCAGGAACGCCGCGAGGTAGCCGATGTCGGTCACTTCCCGGCCGCCTCGTCCTTCGCCGGCTTCTGCTTCGCCGCCCGCGCCGCGGCGTCCTCGATGGCCTGCGCGAAGACCTCGGTGGGCTGGGCGCCGGACACCGGCCGCCCGTTGACCAGGAACGACGGCGTGGACTGCACGCCGAGGCCGTAGCCCTCGTCCTGGTCGCGCTTGACGGCCCGCCCGGCGGCCGCGCTGTTCATGTCCGTACGGAACTTCCCGAGGTCCCGCACCCCGCTCTCGCGCGCGAGGTCGACGAGCTTGTCCTCGGCCAGCTCGTCGCCGTGGCGGTTCTTGGCGTACAGCTCGTCGTGCAGCTGCCAGAACCTGCCCTGCTGCCCGGCGGCCCAGGAGGCGCGCGCCGCCCGCTCGGAGTCGGCGCCGCGGATGGTGAAGTTGCGGAACTCGATGCGCAGGGTGCCCGCGTCGACGTACTTCTTGATCAGCTCGGGCTGGGTCTCGCGGGTGAAGCGGCCGCAGAACGAGCACTGGTAGTCGGCGTATTCGACCATGACCACCGGGGCGTCCTTCTTGCCGACGGCCAGCGGGTCGCCGTCCTTGCGCCGGCTGGTGCGTTCGGCGAGGTCGTCGAACATCTTCTGCTGTGCGGCGTCCTCCTTGGGCTGGGCGGAGGCGGCGGCCTGCGGCGCGCCGCTGCCGCCGCTGCCGCGGTCGCCCTCCACGGCCTTGCCGACGGCGATACCGATCGCGAGCACGGCCACGACGAGGGCGATCACCGCGCCGACGGCGGCCAGTCTGCGGGCGGGAGAGGCGGCGGCAGCGGACGTGCGGGGAGAGGTGGATTTGGGCATGCGGGAGCTCCAGACGTACTGAGGAGAGGAATTCGGGCCGTGCGCGTGCGGCAGCGGCCTACATCCGCAGTACGGGCAGGAGCGCGGTGTGATCGGCGGCGGACGAGGCGTCCGTCGGTGGCCGGGCGAGCGCCCACTGGGCGGCGGCGTCGGCGGCGAGCGGCGCGGGGCCCGTGACGGCGGGCGCGAGGGGCTCGGCGCGGTGCGGGGCGGGCAGCGGGACGGATTCTTCGGGCGCGGGGGCGTGCCGCGAGCAGCGCTTGACGGCGTCGGCCACGGCGATGGGGGCATCGGTGGCGTGCGGGCGGCCGGGTCCGGCGTCGGCCGTCCGCGCCGCGGGAGCGGCCGCCGTCGCCGCCTGGCCCGCCGTCGCCGCCTGGCCCGCCGACCAGGCCTGATCGCCGCCGATCCGGCAGAGCATCGGCCCGAAGGTGACCGCGAGGAGGAGCAGCAGGGTCACGGCCGGCGACCGGCGCACACGGTGCCTGTGCCGGTGCGGGTGGCTGGACCCGGGCATCTCCCCTCCTCCTGCGCGCGAGCATGAACAGCCCATCCTACGGACCGCCGGCCGTGCACCGGGGCCCGCGGGGGCCCGGGGCCGCATCAGCGGTCGCCGACGCGCATCTCGAACCAGGTCGTCTTGCCGCGCGGCAGCAGATCCACGCCCCAGCGGTCGGAGAGCTTGTCGACGAGGAAGAGGCCGCGGCCGCTGGTGTCCATCTCGTGCACCGGCATCAGACAGGGCAGCCCGCGGGACGGGTCGCGCACCTCGATACGGATCCAGCCGCGGCGGCGCAGCATCCGCAGCCCGAAGCAGCGGGCGCCAGTGTGCCGTACGGCGTTGCCGACCAGTTCGGAGACGAGGAGGACGGCCTGCTCGGCGAGCTGCGGCGACAGGGACCACTGCTTGAGCAGGACGCAGCCGGTCAGCCGCCGGGCGATGCGCGCGGACTGGGGGCGCGAGGGCAGCCGTACCTCGTCCAGTGTGGGTTCGCCGGCCAGATCGAGCCCGGAAAGCGGACCGCCGGCCACCGGTGCCGGTGTGTCGGCGCCCGCTCCGGGGGTCTCCCAGCGCCCGGCGGCCGTGCCACTTTCCGGCCGCGGCTGCTCCATACCTTCGAGGCCCGCCATGTCCCCCATCATGGCTGCTACTTGGCGGTCGCGTTGGCGGAACCCACGGAATCCCTCGCCCGGAATCGTAGGTTCCGCCATCACTGCGGGACTTGCGCCAACGACGGTCAAGGCTCCCCAGCACCCCGACCGACCTGCGACAACCTGCCGCGGCGGAAAGGTCGGCGGGCGAGAGAACCGCGCCGTGTACAAGGTGGCCTTAAGGCGGGCTTAACTTTTCCGCAATTCGCCCACACGAGGCATCGCGTCCCGGCCAAACACCACCCGACCCGCCAACATCACCGGTCTCAGCGGAACTTGGCCTTGCCGGGCCCCTCCTCGACAAAGCTGCGCATTCCGGTCTCCCGGTCCTCGGTCGCGAAGAGACCGGCGAACCAGTTGCGTTCGATCGCCAGGCCGGTGTCGATGTCCGTCTCCAGGCCCGCGTCGACGGATTCCTTCGCGGCCCGCAGCGCCAGCGCCGGACCGGCCGCCAGCCTGGCCGCCCAGGCGTGCGCCTGCTCGTAGACCTCGGCGGCGGGCACCACCCGGTCGACCAGGCCGATGGCGAGCGCCTCGTCGGCCTTGACATGCCGTCCGGTGAAGATCAGGTCCTTGGCCTTGGACGGGCCCACCAGCCGGGCCAGCCGCTGGGTGCCGCCGGCGCCCGGGATCAGACCGAGCAGGATCTCGGGCTGGCCGAGCTTCGCGCTGTCGGCCGCGATACGGAAGTCGGCGCACAGGGCCAACTCGCAGCCGCCGCCGAGCGCATAGCCGGTCACCGCGGCGACCACCGGCTTCGGGATCCGGGCGACGGCGGTGAACGCGTCCTGCAGGTCCTTGGAGCGGGCGACCATGGCCGCGTGGTCCATGGCCTGCATCTCCTTGATGTCCGCACCGGCCGCGAACACCTTCTCGCCGCCCCAGATCACCACGGCGCGTACGTCGTCGCGGCGCGTGGCCTCGCCGGCCAGCTCGCGCAGCCGGTCCTGGGTGGCGATGTCCAGTGCGTTCATCGGCGGGCGGTCCAGGCGGATGGTGCCGACGCCGTCGGCGACCTCAAGGTTCACAGTCATAGGGGAAGGTTAGTCCGCGTTAACGCGGAAGGGCCCGGTGCGCTGTGTCACAGTGCACCGGGCCGAGCGCCCGTCAGGGGCGCCCTACTGCTCGGCCTTCCACTTCTCCCACGAGAGGTTCCAGTCGCTGAAACCGTTGTCCGGCTGGATCGTTTCGTCATGCGAGTTCTTGACGATCACCACATCGCCGATCGTCGAGTTGCGGAAGAACCAGGCCGCCGGGGTGGAGCCGTCCCCGCCGCCGCGCTGGTCGAACAGGCCCACACAGCCGTGGCTGGCATTACGGGTGCCGAAGGTGGGCTTCCCGGACCAGTAGTTGCCGTGGATGAAGGTGCCCGAGGTGCTCAGCCGCATGGCGTGCGGCACGTCCTTGATGTCGTACTCCCCGCCGAAGCCGACGGTGTCGCCGTTCATCCGCGTCACCGGATGCTTCTCGCTGATCACCATCTGGCCGTTGTAGGTCTCGGTGCCCGGCGCGCCGGAGGTGATCGGGATGGTCTTGATCTTCTTGCCGTCGCGGACCACGGTCATCTGCTTCGACTTGGCGTCGACGGTGCTCACCTGGCTGCGGCCGATGGTGAACGAGACCTCCTTGGCCTGGGTGCCGTAGACACCGGGGCGGCCCTCGACGCCGTTGAGATCGAGCTTGAGGGTGACCTTGGTGCCGGCCGCCCAGTACTTCTCGGGGCGGAAGTCGAGGCGGTCGTTGCCGAACCAGTGGCCCTCGACCGGGACGGACGGCTTCGCGGTGACCTTGACGGCGTCCTCGACTGCCTGGGGATCGGTGATGCCGCGGGTGAAGTGGATCGAGACCGGCATCCCGACGCCGACCTGCTGGCCGTTCTCGGGGGTGTACTGGCCGATGAAGGTGTTCTTGGGGACGAGGGTGGTGAACGTGGAGTGCTCGGCGGCCTCCCGGCCACGGTCGTCCACCGCCACCGCGTCGACGGTGTACTTCGTCGAGGCGCCGAGATGGCCGCTGGGGCGCCAGCGGGCACCGCCGCCGGATATCTTCCCGGCTATTTCATTACCCTTGCCGTCCTTGACCGTGACCGACTTCAGCCGGCCCTTCTCGGCGGTCACCTTCAGCGCCCCGGTGGTGGCGACGTCGTCCGCGCCGTCCTTGGGGGCAATCGTTACTGCGGCCTGCGAGGCGGCCTTGTCGCCCCCGCCGCCCGCCTTGCCGCCCGTCTTCCCGCCGTCGGATCCGTCGTCGCCGCATGCGGTCAGCACCAGCAGCATCGAGCCGAGCAGCAGCGCGAGCGCACCGCCGGCCCCGTGTGGCCTCCGCCGCCGGCGAGCCGGCTCCCCCCGATTCGGCTGCACATTCACGACTTGCACCTTTTCCCTCGCGGCCCGCGGTCCCCCGCACGCGGACGCACCGCGCGCTCGTCGTTAGATAACCACACCGCACTGACAGTGAGAGCCCCCGCCGATGTCACCGTTCCGTCCCAAGTGCGCGGCATATGCCGCATATGCCGCTGCGTCACCTCGGGGCGCTGCCGCATCACCTCAGGGCGCTGCCGCGCTTCCACCGTTCCCACGGAATGTTCCAGCCGCCCAGGCCGTTGTCGGGGGCGACGGTGTTGCCCCGGCGCCCGCCCCGGGAGTGGCGCACCTGCACGGTGTCGCCGACGATCGAGTGGCGGAACAGCCAGCCGGCCGGGGTGTCCCGGCCGCCGCCCTTGACGTCCTTGAGGCCCACACAGCCATGGCTGGTGTTGGTGCCGCCGAAGATCCCCGGCCGTGCCCAGTAGTTGCCGTGCACAAAGGTCCCGGAACGGGTCAGACGCATCGCATGCGGGACGTCCGGGATGTTGTAGTCGCCGCCGAAACCGACGGTGCGCCCGTTCATCCGGGTGACCGAGCGGCGTTCCAGGATCACCATCTTGCCGTTGTAGGTGGGGTTCTCGGCGTCTCCCGCGGTGACCGGGAAGGTGGCCAGCACCCGGCCGCCCCGTCGCACCGTCAGGGTGTGCCGGGCGGCGTCGACGGTGGTGATCTGGTCGCGGCCGACGTGGTAGTGGATTGTCTTGCGCTGGGTGCCGTAGGCGTCCGGCCCGGCCTTGACCCCTTGCAGCCGCAGGTCTAGGGAGATGTCGGTGCCGGGCTCCCAGCGTGCACGGGGGCGGAAGTCCAGCCTCTGGTTGCCGAACCAGTGGGCGGCGACCTCGACAGCGGGGCGGCCGCTGACCGTGACGGCGCGTTCGACGGCCGCGCGGTCGGCGATCGGACGGCTGAACTCCAGCGAGACGATCATGCCGGTGCCGACGGTGGTGTGGTCCTCAGGCGTGAAGAAGCCGACGAAGGCGCCCGGAGGCGCGGAGGTGGTGAAGGTGGTGTGGCGGGCGGCGCGGTGGCCTGCGCCGTCCCGGGCCACCGCATCGACGGTGTACCGGGAGCCGGGGGCGAGTTCGCCGGGCGCCGGGCGCCAGGTCAGGCCGTCCCGCGAGATCCGCCCGGTGACCCGCTGCCGCCCCGCGTCCCCGGTCCGCAGGACCTCGACCCGCTCCAGCCGCCCGGCGGGCACCCGTACCTCGAACCGGCCGCCGGTGCCCACACCGTGCGCGCCGTCGTGTGGCACGACCCGGATCACCTCCTCCGGGGAAGGCGGCCGGCCCCCCGGGAGCCCGTCCGAGGAGCCGCAGCCGACCGGCAGCAGCGCGGCCACCAGCGTGGTCAGGACGGTGCGGGCGGTACGGGCGGTGCGGGGACGGGGCACCCGCGTCCGCGCACGGCCGGGCGCCGGGTTCCTCTCCAGATCCGTCGCCGGGCCGTGTGCCGGCCCCTTCGCTGAGCGCATGTCACCGCCGGTCATGCACCGAATTGTGACGGATGACAGGTAAGCGATCGGGAATGTCGGGCCGACGCATGTCACGGGGCGGCGGATCACCGGGCGTCATCGGACGTCATATGGGTAACGGGCCGGTGCCCCCGCACCCTCGCGGACGGAAAACGTGCGGCAACGCCCGGTTGCGGGCAGAACAACGGAGAGGGCGGGGACGCAGCGCACGGCCGGGACTCTCCCCCAGCTCGCGCTGGGAGATGCCCCGGACCGGACGCCCCCGTCCGACCGAGCCCTGAGCCGCAGGAGGCCGGCACGTGTCGAGCGCACCCGAGCAGGAGGCGGTCCAGGA
Organism: Streptomyces chattanoogensis; assembly: GCF_001294335.1. Taxonomy (GTDB): domain Bacteria; phylum Actinomycetota; class Actinomycetes; order Streptomycetales; family Streptomycetaceae; genus Streptomyces; species Streptomyces chattanoogensis. The sequence goes on along the minus strand of NZ_LGKG01000001.1, from coordinate 554,257 downwards.
CGGACCGCTCGCCCCGCCCGCCGTTGTCCGGCCCGGCAGCCCCACCCCCCTCGGGGCCCGCTGCCGCACCGCACCCGACGGCGTCACGGGCACCAACTTCGCCCTGTGGGCGGGCGGCGCCGAGGCCGTAGAGGTCTGCCTCTTCGACGACGCGGACCACGAGAGCCGCCATCCGCTGACCGAACTGACCCATGAGATCTGGCACGGCTTCCTGCCCGGCGTACGCCCCGGACAGCGCTACGGCTACCGGGTGCACGGCCGCTGGGATCCCTGGACCGGCGCCCGCTGGAATCCGGCCAAGCTGCTCCTCGACCCGTACGCCAGGGCCGTGGACGGCGATTTCGGTACCTGCACGGAGTCGGTGGGCGCCGGGCGCGCGCTGCCCGCCCAGATCTACGGGCACGTCCGCGACTGGCCGGAGCAGCGGGTCGCGGACACGGTGCGGGACGACCGCGACTCCGCGCCGTACGTCCCCAAGGGGGTGGTGGTCGGCGACGACACCTGGGCCGGCGGCGACGGGGACGACGAATGGCGGGACGACCGCCGCCCCAAGACCCCTTGGCCGGATTCCGTTCTCTACGAGCTGCATGTGCGCGGCTTCACCATGCGGCACCCCGGCATCCCGGAGCATCTGCGCGGCACCTACGCGGGGCTGTCGCACCCCGCCGCGCTGGAGCATCTGGTCCGGCTCGGGGTCACCGCCGTCGAACTGCTGCCGGTCCATCAGTTCGCGCACGAGGACCATCTGATACGCCGGGGGCTGCGCAACTACTGGGGCTACAACTCCATCGGCTATTTCGCGCCGCACGCCGGCTACGCCGCCACCGGGACCCGCGGCCAGCAGGTCGGCGAATTCCGGCGCATGGTGCGGGCGCTGCACGACGCCGGGATCGAGGTCATCCTGGACGTTGTCTACAACCACACGGCGGAGGCCGGCGAACTGGGTCCGACGCTCTCCCTCCGGGGCATCGACAACCGCGGCTACTACCGCCTCCAGAACGACGCCCGCCGCTACGCCGACTACACCGGCTGCGGCAACACCCTGCACGTCGTCCAGCCCAACGTCCTGCGCCTGATCACCGATTCACTGCGCTACTGGGTCACCGAGATGGGCGTGGACGGCTTCCGCTTCGACCTGGCCGCGGCGCTGGCCCGCTCCCTGCACGACGTCGACATGCTCTCCCCGTTCCTGGCCGTGATCGCACAGGACCCGGTGCTGCGCCGGGTCAAGCTCATCGCCGAACCCTGGGACGTCGGCTCCGGCGGGTATCAGGTCGGCGCCTTCCCGCCCCTCTGGACGGAGTGGAACGACCGCTACCGCGACACTGTCCGGGACTTCTGGCGCGGCGCCCAGCACGACGTCCGCGACCTGGGCTACCGCCTCTCCGGCTCCAGCGACCTCTACGCCTGGGGCGGCCGCCGCCCGTACGCCTCGGTCAACTTCATCACCGCCCACGACGGCTTCACCCTGCGCGACCTGGTCACCTACGAGCACAAACACAACGGCGACAACGGCGAGGGCAACCGCGACGGCACCCATGACAACCGGTCCTGGAACTGCGGCACCGAGGGCGAGACCGACGACCCCGGCATCACGGCCCTGCGCCGCCGCCAGCTCCGCAACTTCCTCACCACCCTCCTCCTGTCCACCGGCGTCCCCATGCTGGTCGCGGGCGATGAGATGGGCCGCACCCAGCACGGCAACAACAACGCCTACTGCCAGGACGGCCCCACCAGCTGGCTCGACTGGTCGCTCCTCGACGACCCGCACTGGCGGCAGCTGGCCGACCTGGCCGCCCGCCTCATCGCCCTGCGCCGCGCCCATCCCGTACTGCGCCGCCGCGCCTTCTTCTCCGGCCGGCCGCAGGGACACGGCGGGCTGCGCGACCTCGCCTGGTTCACCGCCGGCGGCACGGAGATGGCCGAACGGGACTGGTACGCCCCGGGGGCCACCCTGGGCATGTATCTCTCCGGCAACGACATCGCCCAGCGCGATGCACACGGCAGCCGCATCATCGACGACAGCTTCCTCGCCGTTCTGCACGCCGACGCCCATCCCCGGCCGTTCGTCCTCCCGGGCCCGCCCTGGGCGGGGTCGTACGAACTGCTGGTCGACACGGCGCAGGAAGGGGAGCCCGAAGAACCCGAGGAGCCGGTGGCGGGGGCACGGGGCACCCGGTACCCGGCGGGGCGCGCGATCACCGTGCCGGGGCGGACGGTGCTGCTGTTCCGGGCGGTGCCGGCCTAGCGTCTTGCGCGCCCTCTCAACTTCCGTACGGCGAAAACCACATGAGCGTTGTCAGTGGTGCACCTTACGCTCGCAAGTGTGGCCGATACCGACAGCGATACCGACACCGACAGCGACTCCGGCACCGACACCGCACAGACGGCGGCCGGACCGACGGCACCCACGACGGGCCCGGCCGCCGTTCCCCGGCGCTCCGCGGTGCGCTCGCTGTTGCGCCTGTGGCCGTTTCTCCGGCCCGTGCGGGCGCGGTTCTTCACGGCGGCGTTCGTGGCGGTGCTCGCATCGTGCATCGGGCTGGTCATTCCGGTGGTCCTCAAGTGGCTGGTGGACGGTCCGGTGGCGGCGCGGGATCCCGGGGGGGCGTGGCTGGGCGGCGGGTATCTGGCGCTGCTCGGGGTCGCCGAGGCGGCGATGTTCGGGCTGCGCCGCTGGCTGGTGGCGCGGCCGCTCGCCGCGGTCGAGGCGGCCATGCGCGAGGCGCTCTACCGCCATCTCCAGCGGCTGCCGGTCGCCTTCCACGACCGCTGGGCCTCCGGCCAGCTGCTCTCCCGCGCCACCACCGATCTCTCCCTGCTGCGCCTGTTCCTCGCCTTCCCGTTGACGTTCCTGCTGGTCAACGGCACGACGATCGTGGTGGGCTGTGTGATCCTGCTGGTGCAGCGCTGGTCGCTGGGGCTGGTACTGCTCGCCCCCGTTCTGCCGCTGATGGTGCTGTGCTCGGTCATCGAGGCCAAGTACGCGCTGGCCGCCCGGCGGGCCCAGGACCAGCTGGGTGATCTGACGACGGTGGTCGAGGAGTCGGTGCTCGGCATCCGGATCACCAAGGGCTTCGGCCGCCACCGCAGCCAGGCCCGGGCCTTCAAGCGGCTGACGCACCGGGTCCGTACGACCGAACTGCACAAGGCGCGTCTGCTGGCCTGGATCTGGGGCGTCATCACCACGCTCCCGGAGATCGCGATCGGTACGGCCCTGGTGCTGGGCACGCTCCAGGTGGCCGACGGCGCGCTGTCCGCGGGCACCCTGGTCGCGTTCCTCTCCACGGCGCTGGCGCTGCGCTGGCCGGTGGATTCCATCGGCTTCCTGCTGGCCATGTCCAACGAGGCGGCGACGGCCGCGGACCGGTATTTCGAGGTGCTGGACGAGGAGCCGGCGGCGGACACGGCCACAGGGGACAAGGCCGCAGGAGACAGGGCTGTGAGCAAGGCGAGCCCGGACGGGACGGGCAGCGGGGAACTGCCCGGCGACGGGCTGCGGTTCGAGGGCGTCGAGTTCCGGTACCCGGACTCCGCCGCGGACGCCCCGCCCACCCTGCGGGGCGTCGATCTGCACATACGGTCCGGCGAGACCATGGCCCTGGTCGGCGCCACCGGCAGCGGGAAGACGACCCTGACGGCGCTGGTGCCGCGGCTCTACGACCCCACCGCCGGCCGGATCACCCTCGACGGCCGGGACCTTGCGACGCTCGGCCGGGAGGAGGCACGCACGCTGGTGTCGGTGGCCTTCGAGGAGCCGACGCTGTTCTCGGCGACGGTGGCGGACAACGTCCTGATGGCCCGCAGCGGCAACGGCACCGCCGGCGACAGCGAGGGCGAGGGCCGCGGCGACGGCCATGACGAGGAAGAAGCCGCGCTCTCGAGGGCGTTGGAGGTCGCGCAGGCCGACGGCTTCGTCCGTGCCCTGCCCGAGGGCGCCGCCACCCAGGTGGGCGAGCAGGGCCTGAGCCTGTCCGGCGGACAGCGGCAGCGGCTCGCCCTGGCCCGTGCCGTGGTCGGCCGTCCCCGCTTCCTGATCCTGGACGATCCGCTGTCCGCACTCGATGTCCACACCGAGGCCCTGGTGGAGGCGGCCCTGCGCCGGGTGCTGGCCACCACCACCGCACTGGTCGTCGCCCACCGGCCGTCCACGGTCCTGCTCGCCGACCGGGTGGCACTGCTCTCCGACGGCCGGATATCCGCCGTCGGCACCCACCACGAACTGCTGCGGGACAACGCCGAATACGCCGCACTGATGTCGGGCGGCGGCAGCCGCCTCGAGGGGGAGGAGGTCCGATGACGACGACCACGGCCGATGCGCCGACCGATGACCACGGGGGGCCGTACCCGGACCGGGCCGCGCAGGCCCCGGAGAAACAGCCCGACGCCTTCGAACAGGATGTGCTCCCCACTCCCCCGGGCGCCTCCCGCACCCTTCTGCGGAGTCTGCTGGCGCCGCACAAGGGGCGCGTCTGGCTGTCCACCGTCGTGGTGCTGCTCCAGCAGGCCGCCGTCCAGGCGGGTCCGCTGATCGTCGCGTACGCCCTCGACCATGCGGTGCCGGCGCTGCGGACCGGCGACTACGGGCCACTGATCACGGTGGCGGTGGCTGCCGCGGTCTGCGCCGTCGCCGCCGGCGCCCTCCAGTTCGCGTTCATCCTCTTCTCGGCCCGGGTCAGCCAGGACGTCCTGCTCGATCTGCGCGGCCGTATCTTCCGCCACGGCCAGGCGCTGAGCCTCGACTTCCATGAGCGCTACACGTCCGGCCGGCTGATCTCCCGGGCCACCAGCGACGTCGAGTCGCTGCGCGAACTCCTTGACGAGGGCCTCCAGGAACTGATCATCATCGTCCTGCAGACCCTCTACATCACCGCGACCCTCATCTATCTGGACTGGGGCCTGGGGACCGCGGCCATCCTCTCCGCCGCGCCGCTGTATCTCCTCGTACGGTCCTTCCAGCGACGCTCCCGGCGCGCCTACAGCGCCAAGTCCAGCGCGACCGCGGCCGTCATCGTGAAGTTCACCGAGACCCTCAACGGCATCCGCCCGGTGCAGGCCTTCCGCCGCGAGCGGCCGAACGACGCCGCATTCGCCCGGCTCAACCACCGCCATGAGCGGCTCAACGGCGACGCCATCCTGGAGATGGCCCGCTATGTCGTCTCCTCCCGGCTGGTGGCCAATATCGCGGTGGCCGCGATCGTCCTGTGGGGCGCCTACCGCGTGGCCGACGGCGGTCTCGCGCTCGGGGTGATGGCCGCCGCGACGCTCTATCTGCGCCGCCTCTACGACCCCATCGACCGGCTCGGGATGTTCCTGAACTCCTACGAGTCCGCGGCCGCTTCGCTGGAGAAGATCGCCGGTCTGCTCGCCCAGCAGCCCACCGTCCCCGAGCCGACCGCACCGCTCCCGCTGCCCGCCGTGGCCGCCGGCCGGCCCGGCCGGGAGGCCGACTTCCGCGGCGTACGCTTCGCCTACCGCACCGGCGGCGAAGTGCTGCCCCGCTTCGATCTGACCCTCGCGGCCGGTACGACCACCGCCGTGGTCGGCGCGACCGGAGCCGGCAAGTCCACCCTCGCCAAACTGCTGGCCCGCTTCTACGACCCCACCGAGGGCCGTGTCCTCCTCGACGGCGTCGACCTGCGCGACCTGTCCACCGCCGAGCTGCGCCGCGGTGTCGTGATGGTCACCCAGGAGGCGTTTCTCTTCTCCGGCACGGTCGCCGACAACATCGCCATCGGCCGCCCCGACGCCACCCGCGCGGACATCGAACGCGCCGCCAAGGCGATCGGGGCCCATGACTTCATCGCCGCCCTCCCGGACGGCTACGACACCGATGTGCGCAAGCGCGGCGGCCGCATCTCCGCAGGCCAGCGTCAACTCGTCGGCTTCGCCCGGGCCCTGCTCGCCGACCCGTCCGTCCTGATCCTGGACGAGGCCACCAGCTCTTTGGACATCCCCGGCGAACGCGCGGTGCAGCGCGCCATGGACACCGTCCTCCGCGGCCGGACCGCAGTGGTGATCGCCCACCGCCTGTCCACGGTCGAGACGGCCGACCGGGTCCTGGTGATGTCCGACGGCCGGGTGGTCGAGGACGGCCCGCCCGGCGAACTCATAGCCGGGCGGGGCCGGTTCGCCCAGCTGCACCGCGCCTGGCGGGAGAGCGTGGGGTGAGCGGCGGCGGGCCGTCCGACCCGCCGCACGGGGACTCCGGGCTCGTGCGGCCCGGCGACTGCTACTGCAGGTCCCGCTCGATCTGCCGTTCCTGGATCTCCTCGAGCTGGTTGGTCCTTTCGTTCTGGATCGTGTAGCGCGCCTTCTGCCCGCTGCCTTCGGCCCGCATGATCTTGCCCTGCTGCATCTCGCCCGTTTTGTCGTCCCGGTACTCCACACGGTCTGCGGGTCGGTGGGTCATGGCTCTCTCCACATCTGAGGTAGGTCGGCTGGGCTCGTTCGACGACGGACGCTCCGCATGGGCACGCAACCGCCGCGGAGCGCCGCACCCCAGCCCACCCCCGCCCCGGCCGCCCGGCAACCGCAGTGGTCCGAATGGAGGGCCCGGAACCTGGGCCGCTCCGACGGGTTCCCATGGCCGGACCCGTCCGTCTTCCGGACACCGATTCCGCCCAACGGACGTTTTCCGGCCAATTAGTTGAACGGAGCCTGACAACCGGCCATCCGTGGTGGGACTCTTCCCCGCAACCGCCGCACGGGCCCCCACAGCCCCACGCCCGGCGGCAGCTCGTACCACGGACAACCGGCTGCACCCGCGCACCCGTACGTCTCCCCCCACACGCTCCACGAGTTCTGCCTCGCTCTGCCCGGACGGCCGCTCCGCCGCCCGGTCCCCCTCGGCCGCCCCGACATATCGCGGCCCCGCAGAAGGAGTCAGTGTGAGACGCACCCCCCATGGGTCCATGCACAGAAGCCGCACCTCCCCCAGACGCACCGTGGCAACCGGTGCGCTGGTCGCCGTCACCGCGCTGCTGGCGGTCGGCGTCCAGGCCGGCACCGGCACGGCCGCGGCCCCGAAGCCGGGCGCCGCGCAGGCCACGCCCGACGCGGGCGCGCTGCCGGTCAGGCTCTCCCCGTCCCAGCGTGCAGAGCTGATACGGGAGGCCGACGCCACCACCGCCCGGACCGCGCAGCGGCTGCGGCTCGGCGCGAAGGAGAAGCTGGTCGTCAAGGACGTCTCGAAGGACGCCGACGGCACGCTGCACACCCGCTACGAGCGCACCTACGCCGGCCTGCCCGTCCTCGGCGGCGATCTCGTCGTGCACGAGAGCAGGGGCGGCAGGCTCAAGGGCGTCACCAAGGCCGTCCGCTCCCAGCTCAAGGTCGCCAGCACCACCGCCCGGATCAAGCCCTCCGCCGCCGAGGCGAAGGCCGTCGGTGCGGCGCGGGCGCTGGGGTCGAAGAAGACCGCGGCCGCGAAGGCGCCGCGCAAGGTGGTGTGGGTCGCCGACGGCAAGCCGGTCCTCGCGTACGAGACGGTGGTCGGCGGACTGCAGGAGGACGGCACGCCCAATGCGCTGCACGTCATCACGGACGCCACGACCGGCGCCAGGATCTTCCAGTACCAGGGCATCGAGAACGGCGTCGGCAACAGCGAGTACAGCGGCAAGGTCACCATCGGGACGTCGGGCTCGGCCCCGAACTTCACGATGACCGACGCCACCCGCGGCAACCACAAGACGTACGACCTCAAGCACGGGACGTCGGGGACGGGTTCGCTGTTCACCGACGCCGACGACACCTGGGGCGACGGCACCCCGCAGAACGCACAGACCGCGGGTGTGGACGCCGCCTACGGCGCGCAGGTGACCTGGGACTACTACAAGAACGTGCACGGCCGCAGCGGTATCCGCGGGGACGGTGTCGGCGCCTACTCCCGGGTCCACTACGGCAACAGCTACGTCAACGCCTTCTGGGACGACGGCTGCTTCTGCATGACGTACGGGGACGGCAGCGGCAACTCCCACCCGCTGACCTCGATCGACGTCGCCGGGCACGAGATGTCGCACGGTGTCACCGCGGCCACCGCCAACCTGGAGTACAGCAACGAGTCCGGCGGCCTCAACGAGGCGACCTCCGACATCTTCGGCACCGCCGTGGAGTTCTACGCCAACAACGCCGCCGACCCGGGCGACTACCTCATCGGCGAGAAGATCGACATCAACGGCGACGGCACCCCGCTGCGCTACATGGACAAGCCCAGCAAGGACGGGGCGTCGGCGGACTACTGGTCGAGCAATGTCGGCGACAAGGACGTGCACTACTCGTCCGGCGTCGCCAACCACTTCTTCTACCTGCTGTCCGAGGGCAGCGGGCCGAAGGACATCGGCGGCGTGCACTACGACAGCCCGACCTACGACGGTCTGCCCGTTCCGGGTATCGGCCGGGCCAACGCGGAGAAGGTGTGGTTCAAGGCGCTCAGCCAGTACATGAGCGCCAACACCGACTACGCGGGCGCCCGCACCGCCACCCTCAAGGCCGCGGCGGACCTTTTCGGCCAGGGCAGCGCGTCGTACAACACGGTGGCCAACACCTGGGCGGCGGTCAACGTCGGCGCCCGGGTCCCGGACGGCGGGGTCACCGTCACCAACCCGGGCAACCAGACCAGCACCGTGAACCAGGCGGCCAGTCTGCAGATCAAGGCGAGCAGCGGGACGGCGGGCGCGCTGTCGTACGCGGCGAAGGGCCTGCCGGCCGGGCTGTCGATCAATGCGGGCACCGGTCTGATCTCGGGGACGCCGACCGCCGCCGGCACCAGCAGCGTGACGGTGACGGTGACCGACGCGGCGAAGAAGACGGGCACGGCCACCTTCACCTGGACGGTCAACCCGGCCGGTGGCGGCAGTGTCTTCGAGAACTCCGACGACGTACCGATCCCGGACGCGGGCGCGGCGGTCACCTCGCCGATCACCGTCAGCCGCGCCGGCAATGCGCCCAGCACGCTGAAGGTGACCGTGGACATCGTCCACACCTACCGCGGTGACCTGGTCATCGATCTGGTCGCGCCGGACGGTACGGCGTACCGGCTGAAGAACTCCAGCGCGTTCGACTCGGCGGCCGACGTGAAGACGACGTACACCGTCAACGCGTCGACGAAGGCGGCGAGCGGCACCTGGAAGCTGCGGGTGCAGGACGTCTATGCGGAGGACTCGGGCTACATCAACGGCTGGAAGCTCACCTTCTGACCGTGAAGCTCCATCTCGGCTTCACCTTCGTGTGCCAGAGGAGGCCGAGGGCAGGCCGGTCCGAAAGGCTTCGACACCAACCGGCCCGCGAATAGGGGAAGTTGAAAGCAGAGCAGGGCGTCGTTCCCGGAGCTTCCGGGGGCGGCGCCCCTTTCCGTTTAACGGACGGCGGTCACCTCTCTACGGACGATTTTCAGCCAACCTTGCAACACCCTCCTGACATGCACGCGTTCGAATGGCAGTCTTCCGACGCGTCACACCCGCATCGCTTTGCACCCCCACCACTTGGCAAAGTTGAAGGAGTCCGCGTGACCCCCCGCATATCCCGTAAGACCCGTGTCACTGGTACCGCCCTTGCCGCCGCGGCCCTGCTGGCCGCCGGCATCACCGTAGGTACCGCCGGCGCCTCGCCGGCCCCGAAGCAGGAGGCCAAGGCACTGGGCGGCCAGCCGCTCGTGCTGAGCGCCTCCCACCGCGCCGAACTGCTGCGCGACGCGGACGCCACGAAGGCGATGACCGCCAAGTCCCTCGGCCTCGGCGGCCAGGAGAAGCTGGTCGTCAAGGACGTCATCAAGGACGCAAACGGCACCACGCACACCCGCTACGAGCGCACCTTCGCCGGACTGCCGGTGCTCGGCGGCGACCTGATCGTGCACTCCGCCAAGGGCGGCGCGGTCAAGAGCACCACCAAGGCGACGAACAAGACCATCACGGTCGCGTCCACCACGGCGAAGATCGCCCCGTCGGCCGCGCAGAAGTCGGCGCAGGGCGTCGCGGCCAAGTCCATCGGCGCCAAGTCGCCCGCCGCGAAGACCGCACGCAAGGTCGTCTGGGCCGCGTCCGGTACCCCCACCCTCGCGTACGACACCGTCGTCACCAGCGTCCAGAAGGACGGCACGCCGAGCCGGCTGCACGTCATCACCGACGCCAACACCGGCAAGAAGCTCTTCCAGTACGACGAGATCCACACCGGCAAGGGCGAGAGCGAGTACAGCGGCAGCGTCGAGCTGGGCACCAAGAAGGACGGCAACAAGTTCACGCTGACCGACGACGGGCGCGGCGGTCACAAGACCACCAACCTCGGGAACAGCGAGAACGGCGACGGCAAGCCGTTCACGGACGACGACGACGCGTGGGGCACCGGCAAGCCCGATGACCCGCAGACCGCGGCCGTCGACGCGCACTACGGCGCCGGCGTGACCTGGGACTACTACAAGAACGTCCACGGCCGCAGCGGCATCAAGGGCGACGGCAAGGGTGCCTCGTCCCGCGTCCACTACGGCGACAGCTACGTCAACGCGTTCTGGGACGACAGCTGCTTCTGCATGACGTACGGCGACGGCGAGGGCAACAAGCACCCGCTCACCGCCCTGGACGTGGCGGCGCACGAGATGTCGCACGGTGTCACCTCCGCCACCGCCAACCTGGAGTACAGCGGCGAGTCCGGCGGCCTGAACGAGGGCACCTCGGACATCTTCGGCACCTCGGTCGAGTTCTACGCCAAGAACGACAAGGACCCGGGCGACTACCTCATCGGCGAGAAGATCGACATCAACGGTGACGGCTCCCCGCTGCGCTACATGGACAAGCCCAGCAAGGACGGCCAGTCGAAGGACTTCTGGGACTCCGAGACCGGTGGCCTGGACCCGCACTACTCCTCGGGTGTCGCCAACCACTTCTTCTACCTGCTGTCCGAGGGCAGCGGCCCGAAGGAGATCGGTGGCGTCAAGTACGACAGCCCGACGGCGGACAACTCCAAGGTCGAGGGCATCGGCCGGGACAAGGCCGAGAAGATCTGGTTCAAGGCCCTGACCGAGTACATGACCTCGAACACCGACTACAAGGGCGCGCGCGAGGCGACCGTCAAGGCCGCCACCGACCTCTACGGCAAGGACAGCGCCGAGGTCAAGGGCGTCGAGTCCGCGTGGACCGGTGTCGCGGTCAAGTAAGCAGCAAGGTCGAGTAACCACCTCTGCACGGGCGTTCGGCCACGTACCGGCGGCCCAGAGGTGACGTGACCCCAAGAGCGGGCGGTGTCCGGAGAACCTCCGGACACCGCCCCTTCGTATACGACGGGGGTACGGACTGAGCCGGACGGTCACAGTGCTGCCGGCCGACGACGAGCCGATGCCGCGGACCGGCCGTGGTGATGCCGACGACGTTCTCCGACGACGCGTATGTGGCGGACGCCCTCGGCTCCGGTGCCGCCGGGTTCCCGCTCAAGTCCGGTGATCCACGGGAGCTGATCACCGGGCTCCGGGCCGTCGCGGAGGGCGGCGCCGCGCTCTCCCCGGCCGTCGCCCGCCGGGTCATCACCTGTCTCGGCGAGGACCGGCCGGCCCGGATCCGCTCGGCTTCAGGAACCGGGTGCAGGCGGCGATCCTCGCGTACGAGACGGGGCTGGTCCCGGAGGAGTCATGACCGGCCTCCGCCGCCCACGGCTCCCCGGGCTCGGGCTCTGGCTGATTCTTTGCGTTCCGCCGCTCATCGCGTTCGACGGCCGGTCCGGAATGCGGTGGTGGGCCACCGCGGCCGCCTTCCCGCTGCTCGCCGTGGCCGTCCTGGTGCGCAGGCGGCTGCCGTTGGTGTCGGTGGCGCTGCCCGTCCTGGCGAGCCTGGCGGTGTCCCGGGACCTGTTCACCGTCGCGTACTGCCTTCCGATGGCCGTCTTCGGCGCTCTGGCGGGCGTCCGGATGCCGCGCGCCCGCCCCGCGCTGTGGACCTTCACCGCTCTCGCGGCCACCGGACTCCCGCTCAGCGCACTGGCCGACCGAACGATCTGGCCGTGGTTCTCGGCACTGCTGACGCCGCTGCTCCTCGTGGTGCTGCCGTGGCTGCTGGGCCGCTACCGCCGTCAGTACGGCGAACTGGTCCGCACCGGCCGGCAGCTCGCCGCGCGGAGGGAGTGCGAGCAGCGGGCCGTCGCCGACGGCGCCCGGTTGCGCAAACGCACCCGGATCGCCGGGGACATGCATGGCCCCCTCGGCCATGATCTGGCCCTGATCGCCTTGCGCGCGCGGGCACTTGAGGTCGATTCCGGGCTGGATCCGCGGCGCCGAACGGCTGCAGGAGATCATCGGCGTCCTGCGCACCGACGACGAGAACGCGCCACCGGCACCGGCCGACGCGAGCGTGACCGCGCCGGTGCGGATCGAACGGTCCGCGGAACACCTGGACATCACGGTGGCCAGCGGCCCCCGCCCGGCCGGTCCCGCGCCGGATCCGAGCTCGGCGGCACCCTCCACGCCGGGCCCGCTCCGGAGGGCGGCTTCACCGCCTCGGCGTCCCTGCCGACCGTCATCGGCGCACCACCCCCGCCACCGAAGCGCCACGAACCCACCACATTCCAGGGGGAGTTGGCGCAGGCACAACACCGGGTGCGGCGCCGCCTGCGGCAGACGGTGCCCCTCCCCTTGGCGCCGCCGGCGGCCCTGGTGGCACCGATGGGCGTCTCCCGCCTCGCCATCCCGTCCCGGACGGTCCTGGACCGCGCCCGCTACGACGGCCTGCGCATCGGCACGCCCCGCACCGAGGCCGACAAATCCCTGCCGTTCTTCGCCCTGGACGCCCCGCCCGACGGCACCCCGCCGCCCCCGCACGGCTGGTCCTGCACGTACTACAGCACCGGCACCCGCACCGCGGCCGCCTATGAACTCCGCTTCGCCGGCGGCCGGCTGGCCGGGAAAGCCCTCGTCCGGCGCGCGCAACCGTAGGCGGTGCCGCGTCGGCCGGCCCCACGGCCCCCGGGAACACCGCCCGCACCCCGCAGCACCGTCCGTACCGCCGGGTCCGCCGATATGGCTGATTCCACCCCCTCATGCGCTCTTGTACGGACCCCCTCCTGGCGAGAGGCTGCGGTGTGGCGCCGACGGGCCCGGCGCGGCACCGGACCACCGCACACCGCAACTCCCTTGTGATTCAAATCTCTTGTGATTCACCCGAGTTGAGGAGGCGAACCGATGCGTCAGCGCCTTTCCGCGGCCGCCCGCGAGGTGTTACGAACGAGTAGTTCACCTGCGCACCGGATTGCCCCGCCGCACGCCACGGGCAGGCTCACCTCGTAGGCCGCTGCCCGCCGCAGCCACCGCCAACCGAGTGAAAGCGGACAGGAGCGCCCATGCCCGGAGCCCGTCCCCCTACCGTGGAGCGGCTACAAAGGACAAAACCCCGCAAAGCATCACTAGCCCAGGTGAGCCCATGATCGGTCGCATCCCTGTACTGGACATCCGCCCGCAGATCGACTGCGGCCGCCGCCCGGCGAAGGCGGTGGTCGGCGAGAGCGTCGAGGTCTCGGCCACCGTGTTCCGGGAAGGACATGACGCGGTCGCCGCGAACGTGGTGCTGCGCAACCCCGCCGGCCGCTGCGGCCCCTGGACGCCGATGCGCGAGGCCGCGCCCGGCACCGACCGGTGGACCGCCGAGGTCACCCCCGCCATCGAGGGCCGCTGGACCTACACGGTCGAGGCCTGGTCCGATCCGCTCACCACCTGGCGACGGCATGCCGCCGTCAAGATCCCGGCGGACATCGACACCGAGCTGGTGCTCGCCGAGGGCGCCGCACTGCACGAACGGGCCGCCGCCGACGTGCCCAAGAGCGACGGCCGCGAGGCGGTGCTCGGCGCCGTGGACGCGCTGCGCAACGGCCGGCTCCCCGCCGCCGCCCGCCTCGCCGCCGCCCTGGACCCCGAGGTCACCGGCGCCCTCGACCGCCATCCGCTGCGTGAGCTGCTCACCGTCTCCCGGCCGATGCCGCTGGTCGTCGAGCGCCAACGGGCCCTGTACGGCTCGTGGTACGAGCTCTTCCCGCGCTCCGAGGGCGCGATCACCGCCCCGGACGGCAGTGTCATCAGCGGCACCCTGCGCACCGCCGCCGAACGGCTGCCCGCGGTCGCCGCCATGGGCTTCGACGTCGTCTATCTGCCGCCCGTGCATCCGATCGGGACCGCCTTCCGCAAGGGCCCCAACAACGCGCTGTCCGCGGGACCGGACGACGTCGGCTCCCCCTGGGCGATCGGCTCCGCCGACGGCGGCCATGACGCCCTCCATCCGGACCTGGGCACCTTCGAGGACTTCGACCACTTCGTGCGCACCGCCCGCGAGCTGCGGATGGAAGTGGCCCTGGACTTCGCCCTCCAGTGCTCCCCCGACCACCCCTGGGTCGAGCAGCGCCCGCAGTGGTTCCACCACCGCGCCGACGGCTCCGTCGCGTACGCGGAGAACCCGCCGAAGAAGTACCAGGACATCTACCCCATCGCCTTCGACACCGACTTCCGCGGGCTGGTGCGCGAGACGGAGCGGCTGCTGCGCTTCTGGATGGCCAAGGGCGTACGGATCTTCCGCGTCGACAACCCGCACACCAAGCCGGTGGTGTTCTGGGAGAAGGTGCTCGCCGACATCGGCCGCACCGACCCCGATGTCCTCTTTCTCGCCGAGGCGTTCACCCGTCCCGCGATGCTGCACACCCTCGCCCAGATCGGCTTCCACCAGTCGTACACCTACTTCACCTGGCGCAACACCAAGCGGGAACTCACCGCGTACCTCACCGAACTGTCCGGTGAGAGCGCCGACTACCTGCGGCCGAATTTCTTCGTCAACACCCCGGACATCCTGCACGCCTATCTCCAGGACGGCGGCCGCGCGGCCTTCGAGGCACGCGCCGTGCTGGCCGCCACGCTCTCCCCGACGTGGGGCGTCTACGCAGGTTACGAGCTGTGCGAGGCGACCGCGCTGCGCCCGGGGAGCGAGGAGTACCTGGACTCGGAGAAGTACCAACTGCGGCCCCGCGACTGGGATGCGGCGGCCCGTGAAGGGCGTACCATCGCCCCGCTCATCACGGCGCTCAACCGCATCCGGCGCCGGCACCCCGCGCTCCAGCAGCTGCGCAACCTGCACTTCCACCACGTCGACAACGATTCCGTGATCGCGTACTCCAAGCGTTCGGGGCACGGGGACGGGGCCGACACGGTGCTCACAGTGGTCAACCTCGATCCGCACCACACCCACGAGGCGACGGTGTCGTTGGACATGCCGGAACTCGGCCTCGGCCGGCACGATTCCTTGCCGGTGCGCGACGAGCTCACCGGCGACACCTACCACTGGGGCAGGGACAACTATGTGCGCCTGGAGCCGGGCCGTGCGCCCGCGCCCGCTCATGTGCTGTCACTGCGACCGTCCTCACCGATCGGAGGGTCACCCAATTGATCGTCAATGAGCCCGTCCCCGACACGTTCGAGGACACACCGGCGAAGGACCGCGATCCCGACTGGTTCAAACGGGCCGTCTTCTACGAAGTCCTGGTGCGCTCGTTCCAGGACAGCAACGGCGACGGCGTCGGGGATCTCAAGGGCATCACGGCGAAGCTCGACTATCTGCAATGGCTGGGGGTGGACTGCCTGTGGCTGCCGCCGTTCTTCAAATCCCCTCTGCGGGACGGCGGATACGATGTCTCCGACTACAACTCGGTGCTCCCCGAATTCGGCGATCTGGCCGATTTCGTGGAATTCGTGGACGCCGCACACCACCGCGGTATGCGGGTCATCATCGATATGGTGATGAACCACACCAGCGATCAGCACCCGTGGTTCCAGGAGTCGCGTACCGACCCGGAAGGGCCGTACGGCGACTATTACGTCTGGGCGGACGACGACAAGCAGTACGCCGATGCCCGGATCATCTTCGTCGACACCGAGGCGTCCAACTGGACCTTCGATCCGGTGCGCAAGCAGTACTACTGGCACCGTTTCTTCTCCCATCAGCCGGATCTCAACTACGAGAACCCGGCGGTCCAGGAGGAGATGATCTCCGCGCTGCGGTTCTGGCTCGACCTGGGCATCGACGGCTTCCGGCTGGACGCGGTGCCGTATCTCTACGCCGAGGAGGGCACCAACTGCGAGAATCTGCCCGCCTCGCACGCGTTCCTCAAGCGGGTGCGCGCCGAGATCGACATGCATTACCCGGACACCGTGCTGCTCGCCGAGGCGAATCAGTGGCCGGAGGACGTCGTCGACTACTTCGGCGACTACGCCGTGGGCGGCGACGAATGCCATATGGCATTCCATTTCCCGGTCATGCCCCGGATCTTCATGGCGGTACGCCGCGAATCACGCTATCCGGTATCGGAAATCCTCGCCAAGACCCCGGCGATTCCGTCCGGCTGCCAGTGGGGCATCTTCCTTCGCAACCACGACGAGCTGACCCTCGAAATGGTCACGGACGAAGAGCGTGACTACATGTACGCGGAATACGCCAAGGACCCGCGGATGCGCGCCAACATCGGCATCCGCCGGCGGCTGGCCCCGCTGCTCGACAACGACCGCAACCAGATCGAGCTCTTCACCGCGCTGCTGCTCTCGCTCCCCGGTTCGCCGATTCTCTATTACGGCGACGAGATCGGCATGGGCGACAACATCTGGCTCGGGGACCGCGATGCGGTGCGCACCCCGATGCAGTGGACGCCGGACCGCAACGCCGGATTCTCCTCCTGCGACCCGGGCCGGCTCTCGCTGCCGACCATCATGGATCCGGTCTACGGCTATCAGGTCACCAATGTCGAGGCGGCGATGAGTTCGCCGTCGTCGCTGCTGCACTGGACCCGCCGGATGATCGAGATCCGGAAGCAGAACCCGGCGTTCGGGCTCGGCAGCTACACCGAGCTGCCCTCCAGCAACCCGGCGGTCCTCGCCTACCTGCGGGAATCGCCCGGTACCGGCGGCGCGGACGACGACCTGGTGCTGTGTGTGAACAACTTCTCGCGTTTCGCGCAGCCGACGGAGCTGGATCTGCAGGCGTTCAGCGGCCGCCACCCGGTCGAACTGATCGGTGGCGTCCGCTTCCCGCCCATCGGCGAACTGCCGTACCTGCTCACCCTCGCGGGCCACGGCTTCTACTGGTTCCGGCTGCGCAAGAACCCCGCCGCCTGACGGAACCGCCGCACCGCAGAGCCGCCCCACCGGGCACGGGCTCCCCCGAAATCCGCCCGTACGCGGCCGCACGCGCGTACGGGCGTTTTCTGACCTTTCGGCCGGGCACACTCCCCGGACCTCCGTCTGGGGGTACCCCCACCGCGCCGCCGCACAGTCAAGGCCGCATTCCGGGACACTTTGGGCTATCTGTCGTGTGCCCGGGGAAAGGACGCGACGCCATGTCGGAGACCGCCTCGACCCGTGCCACCCGAAAGACACCGGACCGTCCGCTCGTCACCGCCCCCGATCTGCTGTCGTCGCTCGCACCCCTGCTCGCGGAATGGGTGCCCCGCCAGCGCTGGTTCGCCGGCAAGGGACGGCTGATCACCGGCTTCTCGCTGGTCTCGGCGACCGAACTGCTGTCGTGCACCGCCGAGGGGACCGCACCGGGAATACTGCAGCTGCTGGTGCGGGCCCAGCAGCCCGTGCCGCCGAGCCGGGCGGCCGTCGCGGGTGACTGCTATCAGCTGCTGCTCGGCGTGCATCCGGCGCTGCCGCCGCGGCTGGCGCCCGCCGCGATCGGCCGTCCCGCCGGCGGTCCGCTGCGCGGCCGGACCGTCTATGACGCGCTGCTCGACAACCGGCTGTGCGGACTGCTGCTGGAGCGGCTGCGGATGCCCGGCCGGATCGGTGCGCTGCGCTTCGGCCGCGAGCCGGGCGCCGGCCCGCCCTCCGGACTGCCGGCCCGGCCGGTCACCGCCGAGCAGTCCAACTCCTCGATCGTGTACGGGGATGCGTACATCCTGAAGATCTTCCGGCGCATTGCGCCCGGCATCAACCCGGACCTGGAGCTGCCCCGCGCGCTCACCGCCGCCCGGTGCGCGCGGGTGCCCGCACCGGTGGCGTGGTTGGAGACGGAGGCCGCCGAGGAGGGCGGCGAGCCGACCACCCTGGGCGTCCTCCAGCAGTATCTTCCGGGCTCCTCGGACGGCTGGCGGCTGGCGCTCGACGCGCTGGCCGCACGGGCCGACTTCACCGGCCCGGCGCGGGCGCTCGGCCATGCCACCGCCGAGGTGCACACCGCGCTCGCACAGACGCTGCCGACGACCGAGCTGCACGGCCCGCAGCTGGCCGCCGTCGCCGCCCGGATGACCGCGCGGCTGGAGGCCACCGCCCGCGCGGTGCCGGTGCTCCAGCCCTACCGCGACCGGTTGCGGGCGTCGTTCGACGCGCTGGCCGGCGTCGGCCGGGACGGGCGCGGCTGGGCCGCCCAGCGCATCCACGGCGATCTGCATCTGGGCCAGACCCTGCGCTCACCCGGTGCGGGCCGCTGGTCGCTGATCGACTTCGAGGGTGAACCGGCCCGGCCCCTGGCGGAGCGCCGCCGGCTCCAGCCCGCGCTGCGCGATGTCGCCGCCATGCTGCGGTCCTTCGACTACGCGGCGCGCAGCGGGCCGGCCGGCGGTGACCCCTGGTCGCTGGAGTGGGCGCGGCACACCCGCGACGCCTACTGCCTGGGCTACGCCGAGGCCGGCGGGCTCGACCCGCGCTCGGCGCCCGCGCTGATGCGCGCGTACGAGACCGACAAGGCCGTGTACGAGGTGCTGTACGAGGCGCGGCACCGGCCGGACTGGCTGCCCGTTCCGATGGCCGCCGTCCGACGGCTGGCGGCGGGTGACTGAGCCCGTGCTTCCCGCGTTCCCCCCGGCCCCCGTGCTCCGAACGATGCCCCGCCCCGCCCTGAGGAGGCACCTCACGTGACCGCCCGCCCGTCGCCCACCGCCCCGGACCCCTCGCCAGGCCGGGCCGCCCGCCCGGCCCCCGCCTCCCGCACGGCGAAACCCAAGGCCAGCAGCCGTGGGGTGCGGCCCGCCGCCCCGCTCGCCGACGAGGACCGGATCCGGCTGCTGGGCGGCGCCCATCACGATCCGCACGGGCTGCTCGGCGCGCACCCGGTGCGCAGCGGGCTGCTCTTCCGGGTCCTTCGGCCGTACGCCGTGTCCGTCACCGTCGTGGCGAAGGGGCTGCGCGCCACCCTCCACGCCGAGGGGGACGGGCTGTTCGCCGGGGTGCTGCCGCTGCGCAGGATCCCGGACTACGAGCTGCTGGTGGAGTACGAGGACAGCACGGTGACGGTGCGCGACGCGTACCGCTTCCTGCCCGCGGTCGGCGAACTCGACCTGCATCTCTTCTCCGAGGGCCGGCACGAGCAGCTGTGGCGGGCACTGGGTGCGCGGCCCATGGACCACCAGGGCGTGACCGGCACCCGCTTCACCGTCTGGGCGCCCAACGCCCAAGGAGTCCGGATCGTCGGCAACTTCAACTTCTGGGACGGCACGGCCCACCCGATGCGCTCGCTGGGCTCCTCCGGCGTCTGGGAGCTGTTCGTCCCGGGCATCGGCGAGGGCGAGCTCTACAAGTTCGAGATCACCCGGCCGGACGGCTCGAAGACCCTGCGCGCCGACCCGATGGCCCGGCGGACGGAGTGCCCGCCGGCCAACGCCTCCGTCGTGGAGGAGTCGCACTACCACTGGAAGGACGCCGACTGGATGGCGCGGCGCGGCGAGCGCCCCGTCCACCAGGCGCCGTTCTCCGTCTACGAGGTCCACCTCCCCTCCTGGCGCCCCGGCCTCACCTACCGCCAGCTGGCCGCCCAGCTCCCCGCATACATCAAGGACCTGGGCTTCACCCACGTCGAATTCATGCCGGTCTCCGAGCACCCCTTCGGCGGCTCCTGGGGCTATCAGGTCACCGGCTTCTACGCACCCACCGCACGGATGGGCGCACCGGACGACTTCCGGTACCTCGTCGACGCGCTGCACCGGGCCGGTATCGGCGTGCTGATGGACTGGGTGCCGGCGCACTTCCCGCGCGACGACTGGGCGCTGGCGGAGTTCGACGGGCGTCCGCTGTACGAGCACCAGGACCCGGCACGGGCCGCGCACCCGGACTGGGGCACCCTGGAGTTCGACTACGGCCGCACCGAGGTCCGTAACTTCCTGGTCGCCAACGCCGTCTACTGGTGCGAGGAGTTCCACATCGACGGCCTGCGCGTGGACGCCGTCGCCTCCATGCTCTACCTCGACTACTCCCGCGAGGACGGCGGCTGGACCCCGAACATCCACGGCGGCCGGGAGAACCTGGACGCGGTGGCGTTTCTGCAGGAGATGAACGCAACCGTCTACCGCCGCTGCCCCGGCGTCGTCACCATCGCCGAGGAGTCGACTGCCTGGGACGGCGTCACCCGTGCCACGCACCACGTGGGGCCCGGCGGCTTCGGCGGTCTGGGCTTCGGTCTGAAGTGGAACATGGGCTGGATGCACGACTCCCTCGTCTATGCGTCCAAGGAGCCGGTGCACCGCAAGTACCACCACGGCGAGATGACCTTCTCCATGATCTACGCCTATTCCGAGAACTACGTGCTGCCGATCTCCCACGACGAGGTGGTGCACGGCAAACGGTCGCTGGTGTCGAAGATGCCCGGCGACTGGTGGCAGCAGCGTGCCACCCACCGCGCCTACCTGGGCTACATGTGGGCCCACCCCGGCAAGCAACTCCTCTTCATGGGGCAGGAGTTCGCCCAGGGCGCGGAGTGGGCGGAGAGCCATGGCCCGGACTGGTGGCTGCTGGACCCCGCCTACGAGGCGGAGCCGGACCACCGGGGCGTACGCGATCTCGTGCGCGACCTGAACCGCCGCTACGCCGGGACGCCGGCGCTGTGGGAACGCGACACCGACCCGGCCGGCTTCTCCTGGATCGACGGCGACGCCGCCGACGACAACGTCTTCTCCTTCCTCCGCCACGCGGCCGACGGCACCCCTCTCGTCTCGGTCACCAACTTCTCCCCCGTCGTCCGCCACGCGTACCGGCTGGGCGTCCCCGGGCATGTGCCGGCCTGGGACGAGGTCCTCAACACGGATGCGCTGCGCTACGGCGGGAGCGGCGTCACCAACCCGGAACCGCTGAAGTCGGAGCCGGTGCCGTGGAATGGCCGGGAGGCCTCGCTGGTGGCTGTGCTGCCGCCGTTGGCCACGGTGTGGTTTCTCCCTGCGTGACGCTGTGCTTGGCTTCGGCCGTACGTTGTCGTCTGCGGCGCCGTGTGACGTCTCGCCGTTGCGCCTGGCGGCGGGCAGCGGGGGAAGAGGCCGCTGGGGGCGGGCGTAGCAGCCCGCCCCCAGGCACAACGGTCCGTCAGACAGAGGCGGACGACTTCGCGCCACCTCCCCGCGGCCCGACAACGCCCCCGTCCGCCACCGGTGGCGCCCCGCCGTCGTCGGCCGACGCCGTCTCGGCAAACGGCAGTCGCCCGGCCAGCACCTCGGCCATCCGCGCCTTGTCGATCTCCTTGGTCCAGGTGCCGACCAGGACGGTCGCCACCGCATTGCCCGCATAGTTCGTCAGCGCCCGCGCCTCGCTCATGAAGCGGTCGATGCCGACGATCAGCCCGACGCCGTCGACCAGTTCGGGCCGGTGCGACTGGAGGCCGCCGGCCAGTGTGGCCAGGCCCGCGCCGGTGACGCCCGCCGCGCCCTTCGACGCGATGATCATGAAGAGGAGGAGCGAGAGCTGCTCGCCGAGCGAGAGCGGCTTGCCCATCGCCTCGGCGACGTACAGCGAGGACATCGTCAGATAGATGGCGGTGCCGTCCAGGTTGAAGCTGTAGCCGGTGGGGACGGTGATGCCGACCACCGGCTTGCTGACGCCCAGGTGCTCCATCTTCGCGATCAGCCTGGGGAGCGCCGACTCCGACGACGAGGTGGACAGGATCAGCAGGAATTCGCGGGCCAGATACCTCAGCAGCAAGAAGATGTTGACGCCCGCGACGAGGCGGAGCACCGTACCGAGCACCACGATCACGAACAGCAGGCAGGTGAGGTAGAAGCCGGCCATGATGATGGCCAGGGACTTCAGCGCATCCAGCCCGGTCTCGCCGACGACCGCCGCGATGGCGCCGAAGGCACCCACCGGCGCCACCCACATGATCATGGCGAGCATCCGGAACACCAGCTTCTGGAGGTGCCCGACGCCCCGCAGCACCGGCTCGCCGGCCGCGCCCAGCGCCTGCAGTCCGAAGCCGGCCAGCAGCGCCACCAGCAGCGTCTGCAGCACCTCGCCCTGGGTGAAGGCGGAGACCAGGGTGGTGGGGATGATGCCGAGCAGGAAGTCGGCGGTCGACTCGTGGCCGCCCGCGGTCTGCGCCTGGCCCGCGTGCCGGACGGTCTCCGTCAGATGCAGGCCCGACCCGGGCTCGAGGATATTGCCGACGACCAGGCCGATGGCCAGCGCGACGGTGGACATCACCATGAAGTAGCCGAGCGCCAGCCCGCCGACCGCACCGACCTTGGCGGCCTTACGGACCGAGCCGACGCCGAGCACGATGGTGCAGAAGATGACCGGCGAAATCATCATCTTGATGAGGCTCACAAAACCGGTGCCGAGCGGTTTGAGCTGGACGGCGACACCGGGGGCGGCAAAGCCCACGATGACGCCGAGCAGCACCGCGCCGATCACGGCGATGTAGAGATAGTGGGTCCGGTCCCGCTTGTGTGGTGCGGTCTCCGCGGTGGTGCCCCCGGACGGCGGGGTCTGTGCAGCCACGGCTGCCTCCTCGGGTTACGGCTGTGCGCTGGTCTGCGGCTCAGGTGCGCAACGTCCCGGCGACTATGCACGCCGCTGTGGCGCCCGTCACCCTTACGTGCATTTCGTTCACGGGAAAAGTGCGCGTGCGCACCGTGCGGGCCGCCGGGAAAGTGACCGTGCAGACTGTTCTGTATGCGACTCCCCCGTCCCTGGCCGTCCCGGCGGCTGCGCGGCCCGCGCAGTCTGGCCGGGCAGCTGTTCGCCATGCAGGTGGTGCTGGTGGCGGTGGTGGTGGCGGGCTGTGCGCTCTTCGCGTATCTGAGTGCACAGCGGCAGGCGGCGGCGACCGCGCGGCGGCAGACGACCGCCGTGGCCACCGCCGTCGCCGATTCCCCGGTGGTGGTGGCGGCGGCCCGTACGAAGGATCCGACGGCTGTGCTCCAGCCGTACACCGAGCGGCTGCGGCGCGACGCGGGCGTCGACTTCGTGGTGGTGATGGCGCCGGACGGGACGCGCTGGACGCACCCGGATCCGGCGGCGATCGGCAAGACGTACCTGGGGCACACCGGGCCCGCACTGCGCGGACGGATCTTCCCCGAGACGTATCAGGGGACGCTCGGGCCGTCCGCACGGGTCGTCGCGCCGGTGCACGATCCCCGGCAGGGCGGCCGGATCACCGCCCTGGTCAGCGCCGGGATCACCGTCGAGACGATCAGCGAGCAGCTGCGGGACCAGGTGCTGGCGGTGCTCGGGGTGGCCGCGGGCGCGCTGGCGCTCGGCGGGCTCGGGACGTATGTCATCAACGCCCGGCTGCGGCGGCACACGCACGGGATGAACGCCGCCGAGCTGAGCCGGATGCACGACTACCACCAGGCCGCGCTGCACGCCGTACGCGAGGGGCTGCTGATGCTCGACGGGCAGCGCCGGGTCGCCCTGATCAACGACGGCGGGCGGGAGCTGCTCGGGCTGTCCGGCGATGCCGTGGGGCTGCCGGTCACGGAGCTGGGGCTGCCGCAGCCGCTGACCGAGGCGCTGCTGGCGCCCGGCCCCCGGGTCGACGAGCTGCATCTGACCGCCGAGCGGGTGCTGGTCGTCAATGCGGCCCCGGTCTCCGGCGGCGAGCGGCTCGGCAGCGTGGTCACCTTGCGCGATCACACCGAACTCCAGGCGCTGTCGGGCGAGTTGGACTCCGTACGGGGCTTCGCCGAGGCGCTGCGTTCGCAGGCGCACGAGGCCGCCAACCGGCTGCACACCGTCGTCTCGCTGATCGAGCTGGGGCGGGCCGAGGAGGCGGTGGACTTCGCGACCGCCGAGCTGGAGCTGGCGCAGGCGCTGACCGATCGGGTGGTCGGCGCGGTGGCCGAGCCCGTGCTCGCCGCGCTGCTGCTCGGCAAGGCGGCGCAGGCCAACGAGCGCGGCGTCGAGCTGGTGCTGACCCCCGACAGCCGGATCGACGACGGGGTGCTGCCGCCCGGGCTGCCCGCCCGCGATCTGGTGACGGTGCTGGGCAACCTGATCGACAACGCCATCGACGCCGCCGCACCGCCGCAGGAACGCGCCGCTGCCGTGCGGGTGACCGCGCGGGCGGCGGGCGGCGAACTGCTGCTGTGCGTTGCCGACAACGGCCCCGGCGTGGCGGCGGGCGCCACGGAGGAGATCTTCCGGCGGGGCTGGTCCACCAAGTCCGGGCCGGGCCGCGGCCTGGGGCTCGCCCTCGTCCGGCAGGCCGTCCGCCGTAACCGCGGCACCCTCACCCTGGACCCGGCGCCCGGGGGCGGCGCGCGGTTCACCGTACGGCTGCCGCTGCACGCCCCCGGCGGCGCACCGGGCGGCCCCCGCACCACGGGAGGCACCCGGTGAGCGGCCCCGGCATCCGGGTCCTGGTCGTCGAGGACGATCCGGTCGCCGCCGACGCACACGCCCTGTACGTCGGGCGGGTGCCCGGCTTCACCGTCTCCGGCACCGTGCACTCCATGGCCGACGCCCGCCGCCACCTGGACCAGCACCCCGTCGACCTCCTGCTGCTCGACCTCTATCTGCCCGACGGCCACGGGCTGCATCTCGTACGGACCCTGCGCGCGGCCGGGCACGGCGCGGACATCATCGCCGTCACCTCGGCCCGCGACCTGGCGATGGTGCGCGAGGGCGTCTCGCTCGGCGTGGTGCAGTACGTGCTCAAGCCCTTCACCTTCGCCACCTTGCGCGACCGGCTCACCCGTTACGCCGCGTTCCGCGCCACCACGGGCGAGGCCAGCGGCCAGGACGAGGTGGACCGGGCGATCGCCGCACTGCGCGCGCCGCGGCCGGCCGCGCCGCCCAAGGGGCTGACCGCCGCCACCCTGCGCGCGGTGACCGAGGCGCTGCGGGCCGCCGGGGGCGGGCTGACGGCGGCGGAGACGGCCGCCGCCGTGGGGATCTCGCGGATCACCGCCCGCCGCTATCTGGAGCATCTGGTCGAGAGCGGCCGGGCCGCCCGCGCCCCGCAGTACGGCCAGGTGGGCCGCCCGGAACTGCGCTACCGCTGGTCGGGGCATTGACCGACGGTGAGCGGTGACTTACTTTCGGCAAGCAACACGCCGTGGTTAGTGGCTAGTTGGAGGTCGCCGTGCGCCCCACCGCCCCGCTGATTCTGCTCACCGCCGCCGTCCTTGCCGCCGGTACGCTCACCGCCTGCGGCAGCAGGTCCGGGAGCGACCGGAACACCGTCAAAGTCGCCTTCATCAAGGACACCAACGGCAAGGTGCTGGTCCGCGACCAGTACATCGCCCTCGTGGCCCGGGAATTCGAGAAGGCCAACCCCGGGAAAAAGGTCAGGCTCATTCCGATCCAGGCGTCGGAGAACGACTACTACACCAAGATCCAGCAGATGATGCGCTCCCCGAGGACCGCGCCCGATCTGGTCTACGAGGACACCTTTCTGGTCAACTCCGATATCAAGGCGGGGCTGTTGCGCCCCCTGGACGGCTATCTGGCCAAGTGGAAGGACTGGCACCAGTTCGAGGCGAGCGCGAAGACCGCGGCAAAGGCGCAGGACGGCAGGACGTACGGCGTCCCGGACGGCACCGACACCCGGGGGCTGTGGTTCAACAGGAAAATCTTCGAGAAGGCGGGGCTGCCGGCGCAGTGGCGGCCCCGGACCTGGGACGATGTGCTGTCCGCGGCCCGCACCGTCAAGGACCGGGTCCCCGGCGTCATTCCGCTCAACGTCTTCACCGGAAAGGGCGCGGGCGAGGCCGCCGTGATGCAGGGCTTCGAAATGCTGCTGTACGGGACCGGAGAACATCCGCTCTACGATCCGGGCGCAAAGAAATGGGTCACCGGCAGCAAGGGATTCCGGGACAGCCTGAAATTCCTCGACACGGTTTACCGGGAAAAGCTCGGGCCCGATGTCTCCGATGCCCTGAGCCCCAACATCCAGACCAGTGTGGCCGCGGAGCTGCTGCCCGAGGAGAAGCTGGCGATCGACCTGGACGGATCGTGGCTCGGCCAGCAGTGGCAGAAGACGGGCGGCGGCAACCCGTGGCCCGCATGGTCGACGACGCTCGGCCAGGCGCCGTTCCCCACCCAGCACGGCGCCGCCCCCGGCAAGGTCAGCCTGGCCGGGGGCTGGACCTGGTCCGTACCGCAGAAGTCCCAACAGCCCGACCTCGCCTGGAAGTTGATCGAGACGTTCCAGTCACGGAAGAACGCCCTGGAATGGTGCGTACGAGGCGCGCAGATCGCGGTCCGCAAGGATGTCGCGGCCGATCCGCGCTATCGGCGGTCCGTCCCCGGCATCGGCTTCTTCACCGGCCTGGTCGAGGTCAGCCGGTACCGGCCGGCGCTGCCCGTCTACCCCAGGGTCTCCGCGGCCATCGGTGAGGCGATGGAGGCCGTCACCGCCGGCACCGCCTCGCCCGAGCAGGCCGCCCGGGACTACGACGGGCAGCTGACGTCCCTCGTGGACGGCCAGGTCGTCGCCAAGCCATGAGCCGGAACCGGACCCGGAGCCGTAACCGTCCGCGTGCCCGTACCCGTACCCGTACGGCCCTGCTGCGCTGGTCCCCCCTCGCCCCCGCCACCGTCCTCCTCCTGCTCTTCCTCGCCGGCCCGATCGGCTACTGCGTGGGGATCGCCTTCACCGACACCCAGCTGACCGGCCAGGAGTCGGCGTCCTTCGTCGGGCTGGCCAACTTCCGGCACGCCGTCACCGACCCGGACTTCCTCCACGCGGTCGTGCTCACCCTGGTGTTCACCGTGGTCTCCTCGCTCCTCGGCCAGAACACCCTGGGGCTGGCGCTGGCCGGTCTGATGCGGCGCGCCTCGCGGCCGCTGCGGACCCTGACGGGAGCGGTGGTGATCACCGCCTGGGTGATCCCGGAAATCGTCGCCGCGTTCCTCCTCTACAGCTTCTTCGAGCGGCGCGGCACCCTCAACGCCCTCCTGGAGTGGCTCCGTCTGCCCACCCAGAACTGGCTGTTCACGCTGCCCATCCTGGCCGTGTCGTTCGCCAACGTCTGGCGCGGCACCGCCTTCTCGATGCTCCTCTACGGCGCGGCGCTCGACGGGATCCCCCAGGAGGTCACCGAGTCCGCGGAGGTCGACGGCGCGGGCGGACCGCGGCGGCTGTGGCACATCACGCTGCCGATGATCCGCCGCTCCATCGGCACCAATCTGATGCTCAACACCCTCCAGACGCTCTCCGTCTTCGGCCTGATCTGGACGATGACGCGCGGCGGTCCGGGCAACCGCAGCCAGACCCTGCCGGTGTTCATGTACGACCAGGCCTTCCTGAAGTCCCTGATCGGCTACGGCACCGCGGTGGCGCTGCTGCTGCTCCTGGTGGGCGCGCTGTTCGCGGCCGCGTATCTGCGGCTGATGCGGGAGGAGGTGTGAGGCCGGTGATGTCCCGCCGTACCCGCCGCCGGCTCGCCGCCGACGCCGCCCTGCTGGTGGTGGCCGCGGCCTTCGCGCTCCCTCTGGTCTGGCTCGTCCTGTCCTCCGTGAACGCCGAGGCGACGCTGCGCGTACGGCTCCCGAAGCCGCCCACCCTGCACAACTTCTCGGCGGTCCTGACCGACGAGATCACCTTCACGCCGATGCTCAACAGTCTGCTGCTGTGCGGCGGGGCCACCCTGATCACGGTCGTCTGCGCGGCGCCGGCCGCCTATCCGCTCTCCCGTTTCCGCGCCCGCTTCAGCCGCCCGTACCTGCTGACCCTGCTGTTCGCGACCTGTCTACCGATCACCGCGGTCATGGTCCCGGTCTACGGCCTGTTCGTGCAGGTCAACCTGATCGACACGAGGTACGGCACCGCCCTCTTCCTGGCCGCCTCCCAACTGCCGTTCGCCATCTGGCTGATGAAGAACTTCATGGACGGGGTGCCGAAGGCTCTGGAGGAGGCCGCCTGGACGGACGGCGCCTCCTGGCCGCAGACGCTGCTGCGGATCGTCCTGCCCCTGATGGGCCCCGGTCTCGCGGTCGTGACCGTCTACACCTTCATCATGATGTGGGGCAATTTCTTCGTCCCCTTCATGCTGCTGCTCTCCCCCGAGCAGCTGCCCGCGTCCGTCAGCGTCTTCACCTTCTTCGGCAGCAAGGGCAGCGTGGCCTTCGGGGAGCTGGCCGCGTTCTCCCTGCTGTACTCGACGCCGGTGATCATGCTGTACGTGCTGATCGCGCGGCGGCTGGGCGGCGGGGTCGCGCTGGGCGGAGCGGTGAAGGGGTAGCGGGCGCGGCGGACCCGGGGGCCGGGGCGGAGCGATCTCTTGCTGCACCCGTACGAAGCTATGAGTTAACAACTTGTTCATATACCCAATAGGTGCGAAAGCCCCAGGTCACTTACCGTGTGCCCGTGAACACGCACGTCCAGGAGCCCCACAGGCCCCCTTTCAACGCCGAGGCCGCCCGCCGGCTCCGCGAAGCCCTCGGCATGACGCCCGCCCATGTGGCGTACGGGATGGCGGCCGCCTACGGGCTGCGGGTGCCGCCCGCCACGGTGGCGGCGTGGGAGGCGGGCGAGAGCGCCCCCACCGATGCGGAGCTGACCGCGCTGGCGGGTGCGCTGTGGTGTGCGCCCGGGGAGCTGCTGGGAGCGCCCGGGACGCTGCGCGAGTACCGGCTGGCGCAGGGGCTCGCGGCGGACGATCTGGCGCGCGAGATCGGTATGGACCGGCGGGCGTACGAGCGGCTGGAGGACGGCGGGAAATGGACCGGCAACGACCGGCAGGCTGCGGCGCTCGGCGAGGTGCTCCGGCTGCCGTCGGCCGCGCTGGTGCGGTTCACCGGGCGGGACGAGAAGCTGACCGAGCTGCTGACCAGCGCCGTCACCACGCGGTGGCAGGCGTATGTGCGGCCGGTCGGCAAGGTCGTACCGGCGCCCAAGGAACGGATCCAGGAGGTGCTGCAGGAGCTGCACGGCGAGTATCAGGCGGGCATGGCCGGGACGCTGAACTGGGGCGGCGGGGGCGGCGCCGAAGAGGCCGGCGAGGCGGGGCGCGCGTTCCTGGCGAGGCTCCTGGCGGAGTTCTGGGAGCGGATCGAGCGGTAGGGTCCGCGGGCGGCGCGTCGGCCTGAGGTTCCGGCCCGGGTCCACCCACGGTATGACGTGGGGGCGGACGTAGCACTTCCTGCCGAGCCGGTATTGGGAACCTGGGGTTGACGTCCGGCTGACCTGCGGATTCGAGAATAGGGACATCACCACGACCGTCCCTTTCCGACTGTTCCCGTCAGGAGTCCCCGTGTCCCACGCGGCCGCCGCCTTCCCCGGTTCCCCCGCTTCCTCCGCCCGCGCCGCCGCGGCTGTCGCCGCCCGTGCCAGTGACCTGAGCAAGGTCTACGGCGAGGGCGAGACGCGCGTGGTCGCGCTGGACTCCGTCTCCGTCGAGTTCGGCAAGGCCCGCTTCACCGCGATCATGGGCCCGTCCGGCTCCGGCAAGTCCACGCTGATGCACTGCATGGCGGGGCTGGACGGGATCTCGTCGGGCTCCGCACGGATCGGCGACGTCGAGCTGGCGTCGCTGAACGACCGGCAGCTGACCCGGCTGCGCCGGGACAAGATCGGCTTCATCTTCCAGGCGTTCAATCTGCTGCCGACGCTGACCGCGCTGGAGAACATCACGCTGCCGATGGACATCGCGGGCCGCCGGCCCGAAAAGGAGTGGCTGAGCAGGGTCATCGAGACGGTCGGCCTGTCCGGGCGGCTGGCGCACCGGCCGGCGCAGCTGTCGGGCGGTCAGCAGCAGCGGGTGGCGGTGGCGCGGGCGCTGGCCGCCCAGCCGGAGATCATCTTCGCGGACGAGCCGACCGGCAATCTCGACTCCCGGTCCGGCGCCGAGGTGCTGGGCTTTCTGCGCGAGTCGGTGCGGGCGATGCAGCAGACAGTGGTGATGGTCACGCATGACCCGGTCGCCGCGAGCTATGCCGACCGGGTGGTCTTCCTCGCCGACGGCCGCATAGTCGAGGAGCTGTACGACCCGACCGCCGACGCCGTCCTGGACCGGATGCGGCTCTTCGAGGCCAAGGGCCGTACGAGCTGACGCCCCGGGCCCTCCCCGCCGGCGCGATGCGCCCCGCCGTCCCGTTCCCTCCGTAATCCAGAGCCATCTGACTCCAGGACTGACACCACCACCATGCTGCGAACCGCCCTGCGCAACGTCCTTGCGCACAAAGCCCGATTGATGATGACCGCGCTCGCGGTCCTGCTCGGCGTCGCCTTCGTCGCCGGCACCCTGATCTTCAGCGACACCGTCGGCGAGGCCGTCAAGAACGCCTCGGCCAAGAACCTCAAGGACGTGGCCGTCTCCGTCCAGGCCGCCAACGACGCCCCCGAAGCGCCCGATGCCGTCGACGCGGGCAAGGACGGCAAGCGGGCCACCGCCCTCGACGACAAGCTGGCGGACCGGATCCGCGCGCTGCCCGGGGTGGCCTCCGTACGGTCCGATGTCACCGGCGAGGCGACCCTCGCGGGAAAGGACGACCAGCCCATCGGCAACGGCTGGCAGAACCGCGCGGTCAACTACCAGCCGGGGAAGGACGGCAAGGACAGCCGCTATCCGCTGGTGCAGGGGCGCGGTCCGGCCGGTGCGGGCGAGATGGCGCTGGCCGAGAGCACGGCCGAGGCCGCCGGGTACCGCGTCGGGGACACCGTGCGGTTCGCGACCGACGGGCCGGTGCTGAAGAAGAAGCTGGTCGGGATCGTCGCGTCCGACGATCCGCAGGTGACCGCGGGCGGCAGCCTGGCGCTGTTCGACACCGCGACCGCGCAGAAGATGTATCTGCACCCCGGGCAGTTCGACGAGCTGGTGGTGGCGGCCACCCCCGGCACCGACGAGCGGGCACTGACCGCAAAGGTCCGAGACGTCCTGCCCAAGGGCCGCGCCGAGGCGACCAGCGGCGCCGAACTCGCCTCCCAGCAGGCCAGGATGATCGCCGAGCAGAACAGCGCGCTGAGCAAGACCCTGCTGACCTTCGCCGGGATCGCCCTGTTCGTCGGGGTGTTCATCATCGCCAACACCTTCACCATGCTCATATCCCAGCGCAGCCGCGAAATCGCGCTGCTGCGCGCGGTCGGCGCCTCGCGCCGGCAGGTGGTCCGCTCGGTGCTGGCCGAGGCAGGTCTGCTGGGCCTGATCTCCTCCGTCGTCGGATTCGCGCTGGGCGCGGGTATCGCGGTCGGTCTGCGTGCGGTGCTGGATGCCAACGGCGCGGGCTTCCCGGACGGGCCGGTCGTCATCCGCCCGGCCACGGTCCTGGCCGCGCTCGGTGTCGGTGTCGTGGTGACCGTACTGGCCGCCTGGCTGCCGTCCCGTAAGGCCGCGAAGATCGCGCCGGTCGAGGCGCTGAGCACCGTCGAGGCGCCGGCCGCACCGCGCAGTCTGGTCATCCGCAACTCCATCGGCGCGGTGATCGGCGGCCTGGGCGTCGCGGTCATGCTCTATGTCTCGACCCTGAAGTCCGGCGACGATCTGCCGATCGCCATGGCGGGCTCGATGCTCACGCTGACCGGCGTGATCATCCTGGCGCCGCTGCTGTCCCGGCCGCTGGTCTCGCTGGCCGGGCTGGTCACCACCCGGCTGTTCGGCATCGGCGGCAAGCTGGCCAAGGAGAACGCGCTGCGCAATCCGCGCCGTACGGCCGCCACCGCGTCCGCGCTGATGATCGGTCTCACCCTGATCACCGGGATGACGGTCGTCGGGCACTCCGCGCAGCGGGGCATGGACAAGATGGCCGCCACCGGCCTGACGGCCGACTACAAGATCGCGACGTCGACGTTCACCGGTCTGGACCCCGAACTGTCCAAGAAGGTGGCGAAGGTTCCGGGCGTGGCGGCGATGGTCCCGTTCCGCGAGACGGTCATCGGCAGCGGCGGAGGCTTCGGCGTTGTCCGCGGCACCGACCTCACACAGGTCGACAAGGTCACCCAACTCACCTTCAAGCAGGGTTCGTTGAAATCCGTCGGGGGTGACGGTATCGCGGTCTCGCAGAGCTGGGCCAAGCAGCGTGGCTGGCACGCCGGTGACGTGGTGGACGCCGAGTTCAATGACAAGAAGAAGACGAAGCTGAAGATCGCCGCCATCTATGCGGACAACGAGGCGCTCGGCGACGCCATCGCCGATCTGTCCCTGGCCACCCCGCACATGGATCGGGTCAAGGACGACGAACTGCTGGTCAAGGCGACCAACGGCGCTTCCGATGCGCTGGTCAAGGAGATCCGGCACGCCCTCGGTGACAGCCCGCTGCTGAAGATCCAGAGCCAGGACGACATGCGCAAGGAGAACGCCAAGCAGATCGACACCGTTCTGAACATGGTCTACGGGCTGCTGGGCATGGCCGTCATCATCGCGGTGGTCGGCGTCGTCAACACCCTGGCGATGTCGGTGTTCGAGCGGACCCGGGAGATAGGGATGCTGCGCGCCATCGGGCTGGCGCGCAGCGGCATCAAGCAGATGGTCCGGCTGGAGTCGGTGGTCATCTCGCTGTTCGGCGCGGTGCTCGGCATCGGCGTGGGGATCTTCCTGGCCTGGGCCGGCGGCAGCCTGGTCGGGTCGTCGTTCCCCACGTACGAGATGGTGCTGCCCTGGGGCCGGCTCGGCCTGTTCCTGCTGATCGCGCTGGTCGTGGGCGTGCTGGCGGCCCTGTGGCCGGCCCGCCGGGCGGCCCGGCTGAACATGCTGGAGGCCATCGGCGCGCAGTAGGCCGTAAGGCACCGGGCCCGTGAAGCGGCGGGCCCGTAACGCACCAGAAGGCGGCGCGCCCACCGGCGCGCCGCCTTCTGTACAGCGGTTTCCGTACCGCGGCCTCCGTACGGTCGCTTTCCGTACGACGGCCTTCGGTGACGTGGGGTCAGAAGACCGACTCGGCCTCGTCCATGCGGTTCGCGGGGACGGTCTTCAGCTCGGTGACCGCGTCGGCCAGGGGCACCATCGTGATGTCCGTACCGCGCAGCGCGGTCATCTTGCCGAAGTCGCCGCGGTGGGCGGCCTCGACGGCGTGCCAGCCGAAGCGGGTGGCGAGGACCCGGTCGTAAGCGGTGGGGGTGCCGCCGCGCTGGACATGGCCGAGGATGACCGGGCGGGCCTCCTTGCCCAGGCGCTTCTCCAGCTCATGGGCGAGGGCGGTGCCGATACCGGAGAAGCGCTCATGGCCGTACTGGTCGATGGCGCCCTTCTTGTAGTCCATGGTGCCGGGGGCCGGGTGCGCGCCCTCGGCGACGCAGATCACGGCGAACTTCTTGCCCCGGGCGAAGCGTTCCTCGACCATCGCGACCAGGTCGTTGACATCGAATCCCCGCTCCGGCAGGCAGATGCCGTGGGCGCCGCCGGCCATCCCGGACTCCAGCGCGATCCAGCCCGCGTGCCGGCCCATGACCTCGACGACCATGACCCGCTGGTGCGATTCCGCGGTGGTCTTGAGGCGGTCGATGGCCTCGGTCGCAACGCCGACGGCGGTGTCGAAGCCGAAGGTGCGGTCGGTGGAGGAGATGTCGTTGTCGATGGTCTTGGGCACACCGACGACGGGCAGCCCGGCGTCCGACAGCATCCGGGCGGCGGTGAGGGTGCCCTCGCCGCCGATCGGGATCAGGACGTCGATGCCGTAGTCCTTGGAGTGGTCCTTGGCGTCCTCGCAGGCCTCGCGGAGCCGGGCCCGCTCGAGCCGGGACGAGCCGAGGATGGTGCCGCCGCGGGCGAGGATGCCGCTGACCGCCTCGAGGTCGAGCTTGCGGAAGCGGCCGTCGAGCAGACCGGCGAAGCCGTCCTCGAAACCGATGACCTCGTCGCCGTGGCCGGTGAGGGCGCGGTGGACAACAGACCGGATCACAGCATTCAGGCCGGGGCAGTCGCCGCCTGCGGTGAGGACTCCGATACGCATCGTGCTGTGTCTCCTGTGCTCGCTGTTGGTTCTTGTGAGCCGGTCCGATTGTTTCACGGTCCCACCGCCCCGCGCGCACCTCGCGGGCCACCCCGTGCCGTCTCCCCGCCCGGCCCTCAGGGAGACTGGGAGAGCGGCTTAACCATCCGCGCAGGTATTGTCAAGAGGGGCACGCCCACCATATCGGCTAATTTTGATCGTGTGAGTCACACCGCGGCTCACCCACAACGCGAGGGACGGAGAGCACGCGTGACGCGCAGCGTGTACGTGACCGGGATCGACCGCGGCGACGGCCGCCAGGTCATCGAGCTGGGGGTCATGGAGCTCCTGACCCGCCATGTCGACCGGGTGGGCGTCTTCCGCCCGCTGGTCCACGACAACGGGCCCGACCGGCTGTTCGACCTGCTGCGGGCACGCTACCGGCTCACCCAGTCCGCCGACACCGTCTACGGCATCGGTTATGCGGAGGCCGCCACCCTCCAGGCCGAGCGCGGCACCGACGAGCTGGTCTCCCGGCTCGTCGACCGCTTCCACGCGGTGGCCCGGGAGTACGAGTACGTCCTGGTCCTCGGCTCGGACTACGCCGACACCAACCTCCCGGCCGAGCTGGCCCTCAACGCCCGGCTCGCCAACGAATTCGGCGCCGCGGTGCTGCCCGTGGTCGGCGGCCAGGGCCAGGACGCGGAGTCGGTGCGCGCCGAGGTCCGCAACGCCTACCGCGCCTACCACTCGCTGGGCTGCGATGTCGTCGCCATGGTCGCCAACCGGGTCGCCCCCGAGCTGCGCACCGCCATCGTCGAACGGCTCGCCGCCCGCCTCCCGGTGCCCTGCTACGCGCTCCCCGAGGACGGCTCGCTCTCCGCGCCGACCGTCGGCCAGATCGTGCACACCCTCGGCGCCGAGGTCCTGCTCGGCGACGACTCGGGCCTCGCCCGGGACGCCCGGGACTTCGTCTTCGGCGGCGCCATGCTGCCGACCTTCCTCAAGGCGCTCACCCCCGGCTGCCTGGTGGTCACCCCCGGCGACCGGGCCGACCTGGTCATCGGCTCGCTCGCCGCGCACAGCGCCGGCGCCCCGCCGATCGCCGGTGTGGTGCTCACCCTCGACGAGCGGCCCGGCCCGGACATCATGGCGCTGGCCGAGCGGCTCGCCCCGGGCACCCCGGTCGTCTCCGTACCCGGCGGGTCCTTCCCGACCGCGGGTGAGCTGTTCGCCATCGAGGGCAAGCTCAATGCCGCCTCGCCGCGCAAGGCGGAGACCGCGCTCGGCCTGTTCGAGCGGCATGTGGACACCGTGGAGCTGACGAACCGCATCTCCGTCGCCCGCTCCGGCCGGGTCACGCCGATGATGTTCGAACACGAGCTGATCGAGCGCTCCCGCTCCGGCCGCCGCCGCGTCGTGCTGCCCGAGGGCAGCGAGGAGCGGGTGCTGCGCGCCGCCGATGTGCTGCTGCGCCGCGATGTCTGCGATCTGACGCTGCTGGGCGAGGAGGAGTCGATCCGCAAGCGCGCCGCCGACCTGGCCATCGACCTGGCCGGCGCGCAGATCATCGACCCGCAGACCTCCGAGCTGCGTGAACGGTTCGCCGAGCGGTACGCGAAGCTGCGCGCCCACAAGGGCGTCAGCTACGAGCTGGCGTACGACGTGGTCGCGGATGTCTCGTACTTCGGCACGCTGATGGTGCAGGAGGGGCTGGCCGACGGCATGGTGTCGGGAGCCGTCCACTCCACCGCCGCCACCATCCGCCCGGCCTTCGAGATCATCAAGACGAAGCCGGGCGCGCAGATCGTGTCGTCTGTCTTCTTCATGTGCCTGGCCGACCGTGTCCTGGTCTACGGCGACTGCGCGGTCAACCCCGACCCCGACGCCGAGCAGCTGGCGGACATCGCCATCCAGTCGGCCACCACGGCCGCGCAGTTCGGCGTCGAGCCGCGGATCGCGATGCTGTCGTACTCCACCGGCACCTCCGGCTCCGGCGCGGATGTGGACAAGGTCCGCAAGGCGACCG
The DNA here is from genome assembly GCF_001294335.1 of Streptomyces chattanoogensis. Classification (GTDB taxonomy): domain Bacteria; phylum Actinomycetota; class Actinomycetes; order Streptomycetales; family Streptomycetaceae; genus Streptomyces; species Streptomyces chattanoogensis. Next base: position 518,222 of record NZ_LGKG01000001.1, on the reverse strand, counting down.
AGCTCGTGCGCGAGCTGCGGCCGGATCTGCTGGTCGAGGGGCCGATCCAGTACGACGCGGCGGTGGACGCGGCGGTCGCGCGCACGAAGCTGCCCGACTCCGACGTCGCCGGCAAGGCCACCGTGCTGATCTTCCCGGACCTCAACACCGGCAACAACACCTACAAGGCCGTCCAGCGCTCGGCGGGCGCGGTCGCCGTCGGCCCGGTCCTGCAGGGTCTGCGCAAGCCCGTCAACGACCTCTCGCGCGGCGCCCTCGTACAGGACATCGTCAACACCGTCGCCATCACGGCCATCCAGGCACAGGGCGCCCGGCCCGGCGCCGGACACACCGCCTGAGCCCGTCCCCTCTCACCGGAAAGCTGTACATGTCTGCCACTGCCACCCGCGTCCTCGTCCTGAACTCCGGCTCCTCGTCGGTGAAGTACCAGCTGCTCGACATGAGCGACACGGAGTCGAAGAGCGGCTCCGCCGCGGGCCGGCTCGCCGTCGGCCTGGTGGAGCGGATCGGGGAGGAGACCTCGCGTCTGGCGCACACCCCGCTCGCCACCGGCGGTGCCAAGCGCGAGACCGAGGGCCCGATAGCCGACCACGAGGCCGCGCTGAAGGCCGTCGCCGCGGAGCTGACCGCCGACGGGCTCGGGCTGGACTCGCCGGAGCTGGCCGCGATCGGCCACCGGGTGGTGCACGGCGGGCTGAAGTTCACCGCGCCGACCGTGATCGACGAGGCGGTGCTCGAGGAGATCGAGCGGCTGGTGCCGGTCGCCCCGCTGCACAACCCCGCCAACATCACCGGCATCAGGACCGCCCAGGCGCTGCGCCCCGACCTGCCGCAGGTCGCGGTCTTCGACACCGCGTTCCACACCACGATGCCGGAGTACGCGGCCCGCTACGCCATCGACGTCGAGACCGCCGACGCGCACCGCATCCGCCGCTACGGCTTCCACGGCACCTCGCACGCCTATGTCTCCCGCAAGACGGCGGAGCTCCTGGGCAAGGCGCCGGAGGAGGTCAATGTGATCGTCCTGCATCTGGGCAACGGCGCCTCGGCCTCCGCGGTGGCCGGCGGCCGCTGTGTGGACACCTCCATGGGGCTGACCCCGCTGGAGGGCCTGGTCATGGGCACCCGCTCCGGTGACATCGACCCGGCGGTCACCTTCCACCTCAAGCGGGTGGCGGGGATGGACGAGGACGAGGTGGACGTCCTGCTCAACAAGAAGAGCGGCCTGATCGGGCTGTGCGGCGACAACGACATGCGGGAGATCCGCCGCCGGATCGACGAGGGTGACGAGCGCGCCCGGCTCGCCTTCGACATCTACATCCACCGGCTGAAGAAGTACATCGGCGCCTACAGCGCGGTGCTCGGCAAGGTCGACGCGGTGGCCTTCACCGCGGGCGTCGGCGAGAACGCCGCCCCGGTGCGGGAGGCCGCCATCGCCGGTCTGGAGGAGATGGGCATGGCGGTGGACGCCGCGCGCAACGCCGTACGGTCCGACGAGCCCCGGCTGATCTCGCCCGACTATGCCCGGGTCGCGGTCGCCGTGGTACCCACCGACGAGGAACTGGAGATCGCCCAGCAGACATACGCCCTGGTCAACGCCTAGAAGTTGGTGTTTCCGCCCACCGGAATATTCCGCTCCGAAACAAACCGATAGGATTTAGCCATGCGCCGTTCCAAAATCGTCTGCACCCTGGGCCCTGCCGTTGACTCCTTCGATCAGCTCAAGACACTGATCGAAGCCGGTATGAACGTGGCCCGTTTCAACATGAGCCACGGGACCCACTCGGAGCACGAGGAGCGGTACCACCGCCTCCGCAAGGCCCAGGAGGAGACCGGCCGCGCCATCGGCGTGCTGGCCGACCTCCAGGGCCCCAAGATCCGTCTGGAGACCTTCGCCGACGGCCCGGTGGAGCTGGTGCGCGGCGACGAGTTCGTCATCACCACCGAGGACGTGCCCGGCGACAAGACCATCTGCGGGACGACCTACAAGGGCCTGCCCGGCGATGTCTCGAAGGGCGACCCGGTCCTGATCAACGACGGCAACGTGGCCCTCCAGGTCGTCGAGGTCGACGGCCCGCGGGTGCGCACCATCGTCATCGAGGGCGGGGTCATCTCCGACCACAAGGGCATCAACCTGCCCGGCGCCGCGGTGAACGTCCCCGCGCTGTCCGAGAAGGACATCGAGGACCTGAAGTTCGCCCTGAACATGGGCTGCGACATGGTCGCGCTGTCCTTCGTCCGGGACGCCAAGGACGTGCAGGACGTCCACCGCGTCATGGACGAGGTCGGCCGCCGGGTGCCGGTCATCGCCAAGGTGGAGAAGCCGCAGGCGGTGGCCAACATGCAGGAGGTCGTGATGGCCTTCGACGCGGTGATGGTGGCCCGCGGTGACCTGGCGGTGGAGTATCCGCTGGAGAAGGTCCCGATGGTGCAGAAGCGCCTGGTGGAGATGTGCCGGCGGAACGCCAAGCCGGTGATCGTGGCGACCCAGATGATGGAGTCGATGATCACCAACTCCCGGCCGACCCGCGCCGAGGCGTCCGACGTCGCCAACGCCATCCTCGACGGCGCCGACGCGGTGATGCTCTCCGCGGAATCGTCCGTGGGGCAGTACCCGATCGAAACCGTCAAGACGATGTCGAAGATCGTCGAGGCGGCCGAGGAAGAGCTGCTGTCCAAGGGCCTGCAGCCGCTGGTGCCCGGCAAGAAGCCGCGTACGCAGGGCGGCGCGGTGGCCCGTGCGGCCTGCGAGATGGCGGACTTCCTGAACGGCAAGGCGCTGGTGGCCTTCACCAAGTCCGGTGACACCGCCCGCCGCCTGTCCCGCTACCGGGCCGCGCAGCCGATCCTGGCCTTCACCACCGATGTCTCCACCCGTAACCAGCTGGCGCTGAGCTGGGGCGTGGACGCCTTCGTGGTACCGCATGTCGACAACACCGACGCGATGGTCGACCTGGTGGACGCCGAGCTGCTCAAGCTCCAGCGCTACAGCAAGGGCGACACCATGCTGATCACCGCCGGTTCGCCCCCCGGTGTCCCCGGCACCACCAACATGGTGCGGGTGCACCACCTGGGCGGCCAGAGCGCCTGACACCCGGTACGTGAAACGGCTGTGGGCCGCCCCTCCTGGGAGGGGCGGCCCACAGCCGTTTCTGCGGCTCCCGGTAAGGCTCGGGCCGGGTGGTTCTCCGGTCAGTCCTCGATGGACACGTTCATGCCCGGGACGTGGAGATTGCCGCCGAACTGGCCCGCCTGGTCGATCTTCACCTTGGTGAAGTACGCGAACGGGACATTGATCGGCGGCGGGTGCTCGGGATCGAAGACGATCGGGATCAGTCCGAAGAGATTGCCCTGCAGCCGCTCGGTGTACATCGTCACCTTGCCGCCGCGGATCGTGGACGTGGACCCCGGTGTCGACCGGACGTGGTAGTGCTTGCCGGACGTCGGGTCGTCGACGATCTGGTGGAGATCGGCGATGTCGATGCTGTCGGCCGTGAACTTCAGGGCCTGCTTGGTACGGCCGCCCTGCGTCGTGACATTGACGACGCCCTCGTAGTTCAGACCGCGCAGCGTGAGCCCGCTGGACTCGAGGTGCCAGGGGTCGTCGGGCAGGGTGACGGGCGTCTGCTCGTCCTTGCCCTTCTGCTTGTTCTCGACGACGCAGGGGAAGGACTTCTTGCCGCTGGCGTCCTTGCCGTCGAGACCGCCGCCCGGCAGGGCGTTGTCCACCGTGCCGATGCCGCCGTGGACGGTGTCGTTGACCGTCTTGCCGGCATCGCCGTTGTTCGTCACATGCTCGACGGTGTCCTTGACCGGCTGGGTGATCTTGTCGGTCGCGGATCCGTCGGACCCTGAGTCCTTGGACGCGGAGTCCGTCGGCGTGGCGTCCTGGGACGCGGATGCGGACGGCGAGGGGCTCGGCGAAGCAGCCGGCTCCTCCTCCTCGGACTTGTCGCCGCCCAAGAGGCCGCCGAGCGCATCACTGATGCCGCCCAGCACTCCCCCGTCGTCCTTCTTCTCCTCGGAGGCCGACGGCGACGGGCTCGGGGAGCTCGACGGCTGGTCGGTCTTCTGGGACTCGGACGGCGTGGGATCCGGCGTCTTGGCCGCGTCCTTGGTGGGCGAGGGGGAAGGCTTGGCGGACGGCTTCGCGTCCGGCTTGTCCTTCGCCTCCTCCTTGGCCTTGGCGTCCTTCCCGTCCGTCTTGTCCGGGGCAGTGACGCACGGGCCGTCCTTGAAGGGGCTCTTGGGCGGCGCCGACTTCGCGATCGCCATCTGGGGCGTGAGCCCCATACCCATGAGCACGGCGGACGGCATGGCGGCGATGGCTATGGCCTTGCCCGCGGGCACGTGGAGCCGAGTCAGCAGCGGCTTCCTCGGCGCCGCGTGCCGCGGCCCGGTTCTCGGCCCGGCGGCTGCGTTTTCGTGCAGCTCGTCACCCGGCACGGTGCCTCCCGTTCGTTCCGTTGGTCGGGCTCGTTCCTGACAGGTCGTCCAGTCCGAAGCCCGACCCGGAACCGCCACCGGTGGCCGGTGCGGGGTTCGTGGCGACCACCGGTCCGGCGATCACCTCGCGGGCCGGCTCACCGGCGTCGCCCTCGGCCTGTGGCTTGCCCGGCGCCCAGGCCACGGCCAGCGCGCCGCCGATCAGCCCCATCAGGTAGCCGGCCAGGAAGCCGCCGAAGTTCGAGACGACCAGTGAAACCAGGGAGAGCAGAATCGCCGCCACACCCGCGAAGACACGCGAGACGGGCTGGAACCACATGGTGAGACCGAGCACGACCAGCAGTACGCCGATGATCAGCGAGCCGGCGCCGGCGGTGGTCGCCATGCTGAGGGTCATGCCACCGAGCGAGAGATGCGCGTAAGGGAAGTACATGATCGGGACCCCGCCGAGCACAGTCAGCAGGCCGCCCCAGTACGGGCGGCGGCCGCGCCACTCCCGGAACGAAAGGCGCTTGTGGCCGATGGTCTCGATCAGCCGTGGTCGCGTGTCGGCGCTCATGTTGTACAGCTCCTCGGGACTGGCAAATCGGTGGTACTGAGCGGGAGTGCCTACGTGGCGCAACCGGCGTACGGGTACGGGGCACGGCCAGGAACGCCGTACAGCTCGCCCCGCACCCGCACGCTCAGTGCGTCAGTAGCACTCGTTCTTGCCCTTGCTGACGCTCATCTTGAGGCCGCTGAGCTTGAACGTGCCGGCCGAGGTGGCCCAGGCACGCTGCTGGACGTGGGTCAGCGTGGCCGAGTCGGCTTCCTGGGCGAACGAACCGGGGTCGGCCTTGTCACCCTTCTTGATGCCGGGGCCCTTGGACGTCGAGCCCGCAGCAACACCGATGTTGATGTTGTTGAAGGTCGCGTCCGCCTTGAGCTGGTCCAGGTCGATGTAGAGGTTCTTCGCCTCCACCGGCGTGCTGCCGCCGCCGGCCGTCAGCTTCATCGACACATCGCCGAACACCGGGACCGGCACGACGACGGACTGGCACAGGTTGTGGATCTTGGCGTTCGAGAACGCCGAGACCGCCACCGGGACGGTCTTGCCGTCCTTCTGTGCGTCAACGGCTCCGTACTGAACGAATCCGGTGCCGTCCAGGCGGTCGGTGGCGACCTTGAACTGCTGGCCGGACACGCTGAACGACGCCGCGAGCGCACCCTGCGAGAGGGCGACACCGATCGCGGCCGTCGCGGCAACGCTCGGCACCATGACGACGGCGAACCGCTTCCATCTGGTCCCGCCACGAGCCAGGGACTCCATGACTTTCCTCCTTCTCGGACGTACATCTCCGGTACCCGCCCTCGAAGTTGAGGGCAGCCGCACCTGGGATGGGAGAAGTGCTACGTCCTCGGGAAGGAGAGCGCCCGTCCTCGGAGGCGCTGTGCGTTCCGATTACCGGCGATCACCCCCGAGCGACAACCACTGGCCACGCTCTCGCGCAACCTCACCGGACAGGCCCTGCCGGATGGGGCAGAGACCCCCCTGTCCGCGGCCGGCGCTCACTGCCGCCGGCCACTCGGTGGGGACCCAAGTACCCGCGGCACCAACCGGATGCCGGGCTGCGGGAAGGGACCGAGCGTGGCCGATCGTCGTGCATTCGAGGCCGCCGCACAAGGGGCTCGTTACTTGCGGGTAACGGACCGATAACCGAGCCGCGACCCACTGATACCGAACGGCCACACACGGTCGCCCCGGCCGCGACGGGACATCGGTCAATTACGGGCACAACGCCGCAAGACGGCCCACCGGATTTACTCCAAGTAACAGCGCCTGCGATTACCAAGATTTGGTAAAACGCAGGCGCCATTCCGTTTGCCGAGACACCCCGCGGGATCTGTGAAGGTCAGCCGCGGGGCGGGGGAAGAGGGGGCGTCAGAACAGCACGCGGGCCAGGGCCGTACGCGCCGCGGTCACCCGCGGATCCTCCGCACCGATGACCTCGAACAGCTCCAGCAGCCGCACCCGCGCGGCCTCCCGGTCGTCACCGGCGGTCCGCTTCACGGTGTCGACCAGCCGCCCGAAGGCGTCCTCGACATGCCCGCCGACCAGATCGAGGTCGGCGGCGCGGATCTGCGCCGCGACATCCGCCGGGCTGTCCGCGGCCTCCTTGCGCACCGCCTGCGGGTCCAGGTCCTGCACCCGCCGCAGCAGCTCGGCCTGGGACAGCCCCAGCTTGGCCTCCGGGTGGGCCGGGTCGTCGGCGAGGACGTTCTTGTACGCCTGGACGGCGCCGCCCAGATCGCCGGAGTCCAGCGCCTGGCTCGCCGCCTCCAGCAGCGCGTCGTAGGGACCGGCGGGCGCCGGCTTCTCCGCCGCCTGCTCGCCCGCGGCCTGGGCGTCGACCGGCGCGCCCACGATGCCGAACTGCTGCTCGGCGGCCTGCACCAGCTGGTCCAGCACCTGCCGGATCTGCGCCTCGGGGGCCGCGCCCTGGAACAGCGGGATGGGCTGGCCGGCGACGACCGCGAAGACGGCCGGAATGCCCTGCACCCCGAACTGTTGGAAGAGCATCTGGTTGGCGTCGACGTCGATCTTGGCCAGCACGAACTTGCCGGCGTACTCGGTCGCGAGGCGCTCCAGCAGCGGACCCAGCTGCTTGCACGGCTCGCACCACTCGGCCCAGAAGTCGATGACGACCGGGACCTCGGTGGAGCGCTGCAGGACGTCCTGCTGGAACCCCGCCTCATCGACGTCGAACACCAGGCGGGCGCCGCCCGCGGGTGCCTGGCCGGTGCGGGCCGCCTCGGCGCGCGCCTGCTCGGCCTTCTGCTTGGCTTCCCCGGCCGCCTTCACCGCTGCGAGGTCGACGACTCCACTCATGGACATGTTGCGTGGCTGCATGAGTCCATCCTCCCCCCTGGGCGCCTTGTTCCGAAAAGCGATGCGGAAATACCGCTGCGGAATTTGCGGCGGGATGGCACCGTCGTACCTGCCCCCGCCGGACACCCCGCCGCGCGTACGCCCCGCCGGATTGCCGGCGTACGTCCGGGTAGGCACCCGTGCCGGCCCGAGGAGGGCCGGCGTGTGGTCCCGAGGAGGACCGCTTCGTCCGGCCGTGGGTCCCCACCCACGGCCTGTGGTTGCCGCTCGCGCCGGAGCCCGCCGGGTCCCTGCCCCGCGAGCTCTTACGCTACGACCCGTAGCGTAACTGGCCGCGGCCCCCGTCCGTCACCCCGCCTCGGCCCGCCGCGACGTGATCTGCCTCACGGACCGCACCGCCAGTCCGGCTACCGGCCGGTATGGTCGCCCGCATGCACGACTCCACCAGCCCCCGGAAAGGCCGCACCGGCCGCCCGCGCAGCGCCGAGGCCGACCGCGCCATCCTCGACGCGACCCGCGCCGCGCTCGTCGACCTGGGCTGGGGGAAGCTCACCATGGGGGAGGTCGCGGCGCGCGCCGGCGTCGCCAAGACCACGCTCTACCGCCGCTGGGCCAACAAGAACGAGCTCGTCGTGGACGCCGTGGCGGTCCTCTTCGACGAGCTGGAACTCCCCGACCGGGGTTGTCTGAAATCCGATATCGAGGGTGTGGTCCTCCAGTTCGGGGCGCTGCTCGCCCGGCCCGAGACCAAGACGGCGCTGATGGCCGTGGTCGCCGAGTCCACCACCGACAACGCGCTGCGCGAACGGATCCGCTCGGCGATCGTCGACCGCCAGAAGCGACTGGTCGTACTCGGCCGGGAACGCGCCCAGCAGCGCGGCGAACTGCCGCCCGACAGCCCCGGCGCCGAGGGTGCGCTGGCCGCCACGCAGGCCGTCGGCCTGATCTTCGACGTCATCGCCGGCGCGATCGTCCACCGCACCCTCGTCAGCTCCGAGCCGGTGGACCCGGCCTGGGCGCACTCCTTCTCGACGCTGCTGCTGACCGGACTGGTCGGGCTGGGCTGACGGGGCCCCAGGCCCCGGCCCGGTCGTGATCCCCGGCTCAGACCTGATAGCGGTCGGCCGAAAACAGCCGCAGATTCTCGGCCACCCACGCCGACGTCCGCTTCAGCCCCTCCTCCAGCGACACCTGCGGCTCCCACGAGGCCCACTCCCGCGCCCGGGAGTTGTCCGACAGCAGCCGCTCGACCTCGCTGCCCGAGGGCCGCAGCCGCGCCGGGTCCACCACGACCTCCGCGTCCCGTCCCGAGGCGGCTATCAGTGCCTCGGCCAGCGCGCCGATGGCGATCTCCCGGCCGGTGCCGAGATTGACCACCTGGCCCAGCGCCCGGTCGCAGTCCGCCATCGCCAGGAACCCGGCCGCGGTGTCGGTCACATAGGTGAAGTCCCGGGTGGGGGTGAGCGAGCCCAGTTTGATCTGACGGGCGCCGGAGTGCAGTTGGGCCAGGATCGTCGGGATCACGGCGCGCGCGGACTGCCGGGGACCGTAGGTGTTGAAGGGCCGTACCACCGTCACGGGCAGCTCGAAGGCGTGCCAGTGGGACAGCGCCATCATGTCGGCACCGATCTTCGAGGCGGAGTACGGCGACTGGGGCTGGAGCGGGTGATCCTCGCTGATCGGGGCGGTCAGCGCGGTCCCGTAGACCTCACTGGTCGAGGTGTGCACGAGCCGGCGGACAGCGTGCCGGCGGCAGGCCTCCGCGATGTTCTCGGTACCGACGACATTCGTCTGGACGTAGGCGCCGGGCGAGTCGTAGCTGTACGGAATGCCGATCAGGGCGGCGAGGTGGAAGACGGTGTCGCAGCCGGCGACCGCGTCGCTGACCCGCCCGGCATCCCGGACATCGCCCGCGATCATCTCGACGTCGCCCATCCGGTGGGCGAGGTGGCCCTTCTCCGCGTACGGCTTGTAGTGGACCAGGGCGCGCACCCGCGCTCCGCGCTCGACGAGGAGGTCGACGAGCGTGGAGCCGATGAAGCCTTCGGCCCCGGTGACGAGGACGGTGCGGTTCTGCCAGTTCATGCTGCGTACTCCTTGGTGTACGGGGTGTGGGACGAGGTGGGGTGCGAGGCGAGCCGGAGCGCCCGTTCGGCGAGCAGGTCGGCGGCGTGGGCGTGCGGCCCGGGATCGGCGGCGCCGCTCATGGCCGCCAGGCGGGCCGGGTCGGCGAGCAGCGGCTCCACGAGCGCGGCGAGCCGGTCGGCGGTGGTCTCGCCGTCGGGCAGGAGGAGGCCCGCGCCCGCGTCCGTGAGGACCCGGGCGTTGTGGGTCTGGTGGTCGCCGGGGGCGTGCGGGTACGGGACGAGGACGGCGGGCACGCCGACGCTGGCCAGCTCCGCGACGGTCGCCGAACCGGCCCGGCAGACGACCAGGTCGGCGGCGGCGTACGCCAGGTCCATCCGGTCGAGATAGCGGACGGCGCGGGCGTTCGGCGCGAGCCGGCGCTCGGTGTCCGCCAGCGCGGCCGGGCCCGTCTTGACCAGCAGATGGACGTCGTCGCGGCCGGCCCAGCGGTGCGAGAGCCCGATCGCGGCCTCGGTGAGCCGGGCCGCGCCCAGGCTGCCGCCGTTGAACAGGACGAGCCGGGCGCCGTCGGGGACGCGCAGGGCACGGCGGGCCTCGGCGCGCAGCGACGGGCGGTCGAGCCCGGCGAGGGCCGCGGCGATCGGCATCCCGGTGGTGACGGCGCCGGGCAGATGGCCGGTGTCGAAGGCGACCGCGATGTTCGGGGTGAGCCGGGCCGCGAACCGATTGGCCCGGCCGGGCACCGCGTTGGACTCGTGGATCAGGCTCGGCAGCCCGGCCATCCGCGCCCCGACGATCACCGGCGCGCTCGGATAGCCGCCCATGCCGACAGCTACCTGGGCGCGCTGCTTCTTGAGCAGGGCCCGGCACTGGGCGCCCGAGCGCAGCAGTGCGGCGGGCAGCAGATAGCGTCGGGCACCGAGCGACGGGTCGAAGGGGATCATGTCGACGGTGTGCAGCCGGTAGCCCGCGGCCGGTATCAGCTCGGTCTCCAGGCCCCTGGTCGTACCGACGAAGGAGATGACCGCATCGGGCACCGCCCGGCGGAGCGCGTCGGCAAGGGCGAGGCCCGGATAGATATGGCCGCCGGTGCCGCCCGCACCGATCACGACGGAGAGTGGTGTGCGCATGGCCGCCACGCTCCCGAAGCGCCCTAAGAGGCTTCTAAGAGAGGCGTTTGGCAGCCTATGTACATGCCGCCCCAGTCCATGCCGCCCGAGTCCGCACCGTCAGCGCCCGGAAAGGGCCCGGCCCCCAGGATCCTCGTCGTCGACGACGAACCGGAGGTACGCGCCGCCGTCGAGGACGGGCTCACCGTCGAGGGCTATACGGTGCGCGGCGCCGCCGACGGTCTGGCGGCGCTCTCCGAGGTCGCCGCCTGGCAGCCGGACGCCCTCGTGCTGGATGTGATGATGCCGGTCCTGGACGGGCTGGCGGTCTGCCGCCGCCTGCGCGCCCTGGACGACCGGACCCCCATCCTCGTCCTGACCGCGCTGGACTCGGTCAGCGAACGGGTCGACGGCCTGGACGCCGGGGCCGACGACTACCTGGTCAAGCCCTTCGCGCTGGACGAACTCCTGGCCCGGCTGCGGGCCCTGCTCCGCCGGGCCGCCGCCCCCGCCGCCGACGACGGCACCCTGGCCTTCGGCGACCTGGTGGTCGACCCGCGCACCCGCAGCGGCCACCGGGGCGGCCGCCCGCTCGAATTCAGCCGTACGGAGTGGGCGCTGCTGGAACTGCTCCTGCTGCACCCGGGACAGGTCATGCCGCGCGAGGTGATCCTGGAGCGGGTCTGGGGCCGCGACTTCGGGCCGGACTCCAACTCCCTCGCCGTATACGTCGGTTACCTCCGCCGCAAGCTGGAGGCGGGCGGCGAGCCCCGTATCGTCCAGACCGTGCACGGGGTCGGCTACCGGCTCGGCCGCCCGGAGGAGGCATGACCGGCCGGCGCGGGCTCGGCGGGCACTGGGTGCGCCACCGCCCGCTGCGCACCCGGCTGGCGCTGGCCGCCTCCGCGGCGGTGGCGCTGGTGGCGCTCGGTGTCTGCGCGGCGGCCTTCGTCATCACCCGCGACCAGATGTCCCGCCAGCTGAACCTGAATCTGGCCCAGTCGGCGACCCAGTTCTCCCAGCAGACCCGTGGCTGGGGGCCGACGGCGGGCGAAACGACCTGCCGCTACCCGGCCTCGCCGTGCATCCAGATCGTCCCCGCCAGCCCGGCTGAGGATCCGCGCCGCCCCTACGCCCTCCCCGTCACCGACGCCACCCGCGCGGTCGCGTCCGGCCGCCATGCGGCGTACTACAGCACCTTCACGGTCGCCGGCCACCCGGTCCGCGTCTACACCACCCATCACCCCGGCAAGGGCCTGGCGCTCCAGGTCGCGCTGCGCTCCGACACCGTGGACCGCGGCGTACAGCAGGCCGCCGGGGCACTGCTGACGGTCGGCGCCGGCGGTGTCCTGCTGGCCGCCGCGCTCGGCTACTGGGTCTCGCGCACCGGCCTGGCGCCGGTCGCCCGGCTCACCGCCACCGCCGAACGCATCGCCGCCACCCGCGACGCCCGGCACCGCATCGAGCTGCCCGCCGGACCGCCGGCCCGCGAGGACGAGGTCACCCGCCTCGCCGCCAGCTTCAACATCATGCTCGGCGAACTGGAGCAGTCCGTCACCGCCCAGCGCCGCCTCGTCGCCGACGCCTCCCACGAACTGCGCACACCGCTCACCGCACTCCGCACCAACGCCGAACTCCTCGCCCGCGCCGACCGCCTGACCGACGCCCAGCGCGACCGCGCCACCGCCGCCCTCGGCCGCCAGCTGCGCGAGGTCACCACCCTCGTCAACGACCTGATCGAGCTGGCCCGCGACGAGGAACCGCAGCCCCTGGTGGAACAGGTCCGTCCGGCCGCCCTCCTGGACCACGCGGTCGGCGCGGCCCGCGAGCACTGGCCGGAGATCACCTTCACCCTCGGCATCGACCCGGCCGCGACCGACGTCACCCTGCCCGGCGTACCGGCCCGACTGGCCCGGCTGCTGTCCAACCTCCTCGACAACGCCGCCAAGTTCTCACCGCCGGGCGGCCCGGTGGACGCCGAACTCACCGTCAAATCAGGGGAGTTGCACCTCACCGTGCGCGACCACGGCCCCGGCATCGCCCCCGCCGACCTGCCCCATGTCTTCGACCGCTTCTACCGCGCCGAAGCAGCCCGCGCGCTGCCCGGCTCCGGCCTCGGCCTGGCCATGGCCCGCCAGATCGCCCGCGCCCACGGAGCCGAACTCACCGCGGAACGGGCGGCGGGGGGCGGCGCCCTCTTCCGGCTGCGGATGCCGGCCGGGGCGCCGTAACGCTCAGAAACCGGCCGGCTCGGTGTACACACCCCACTCGTCGCGCAGCACCCCGCAGATCTCGCCGAGCGTCGCCTCCGCGCGGACCGCGTCCAGCATCGGCCCGATCATGTTGCCGCCGTTGCGGGCGGCGGCCAGCATGCCGTCCAGTGCCACCCGCACCCGCGCGTCGTCCCGCGCCGCCTTGCGGTCCGCCAGGACCCGCACCTGCTCGCGCTCGACCTCATGGCTGACCCGCAGGATCTCCAGGTCCCCGGTGACCGAGCCCTCGTGGCAGTTGACGCCGACGACCCGCTTGTCGCCCTTCTCCAGGGACTGCTGGTACCGGAAGGCGGATTCGGCGATCTCGCCGGTGAACCAGCCGTCCTCGATGCCCCGCAGAATGCCGGAGGTGAGGGGGCCGATGGAGTGCTGACCGTTCGGCACCGCGCGCGCCCCGCGCTCCCTGATCTGGTCGAAGATCTTCTCCGCGTCCGCCTCGATCCGGTCCGTCAGCTGCTCGACGTACCACGAACCGCCCAGCGGATCCGCGACATTGCCGACCCCGGTCTCCTCCATCAGCACCTGCTGGGTGCGCAGCGCGATCTCCGCGGCCTGCTCGCTGGGCAGCGCCAGGGTCTCGTCCAGGGCATTGGTGTGCAGCGAGTTCGTCCCGCCCAGCACCGCCGCCAGCGCCTCCACCGCCGTCCGCACCACGTTGTTGTACGGCTGCTGAGCGGTCAGCGAGACGCCGGCGGTCTGTGTGTGGAACCGCAGCCACTGGGCCTTCTCGCTGGTCGCGCCGTAGACATCGCGCATCCAGCGGGCCCAGATGCGGCGTGCCGCCCGGAACTTGGCGATCTCCTCGAAGAAGTCGACATGGGCGTCGAAGAAGAAGGAGAGACCGGGGGCGAAGGTGTTGACGTCCAGCCCACGGCTCAGGCCCAGTTCCACGTAGCCGAAGCCGTCGGCGAGGGTGTACGCCAGCTCCTGCGCGGCCGTCGCGCCCGCCTCACGGATGTGGTAGCCGGAGACCGAGAGCGGTTTGTACGCCGGGATGCCGTGGGCGCAGTGCTCCATCAGGTCGCCGATGAGGCGCAGATGCGGCTCGGGCTGGAAGAGCCACTCCTTCTGCGCGATGTACTCCTTGAAGATGTCCGTCTGGAGCGTGCCGTTGAGGACCGACGGGTCCACGCCCTGCCGCTCCGCCGCCACCAGATACATGCAGAAGACGGGGACGGCCGGTCCGGAGATCGTCATGGACGTCGTGACCTCGCCCAGCGGGATGTCCTTGAACAGGACCTCCATGTCGGCGGCGGAGTCGATGGCGACGCCGCAGTGGCCGACCTCACCCAGCGAGCGCGGGTCGTCGGAGTCCCGCCCCATCAGCGTCGGCATGTCGAAGGCGACGGACAGGCCGCCCCCGCCCGCCTTGAGGATCATCTTGTAGCGCTCGTTGGTCTGCTCGGCGTTGCCGAAGCCGGCGAACTGGCGGATGGTCCACGTACGCCCTCGGTAACCGGTCGGATACAGACCGCGGGTGAAGGGGTACTCCCCCGGCCAGCCGATCCGCTCGAATCCCTCGACGCTGTCACCGGGCCGGGGGCCGTACACCGGCTCGACCGGATCACCGGAGAGCGTGCTGAAGTCCGCATCCCGCTTCCGGGCGGAGTCGTACCGGGCCTGCCAGCGGCGGCGGCCCTCTTCGATCGCGTCAGCGTCCATACCTTCGAATTTACTAGGACGTCCTAGTAATTGTCGATGGGAGACGGCGGACGATCCCCCGAAGGGCCGGTGACATCCACGCGCTGTACACGAAAGCGCCCGTCCGTAAGGGGGACGGGCGCGTGGCGGAGGGAGGCGGCTCAGACCTTGACCGGCTGCGGCGCACCCTCGGCGAGCAGCGGCTGGATCTCGCGGACGACCTTGCGCTCGACGAAGAACGCGGCCGTCGGGATCGTCCCGGCGACCAGCACCCACAGCAGCTTCTCGAACTTCCACTTGGCCTTGGAGCCCAGGTCGAAGGCGAAGACCAGGTAGATGATGTAGAGCACGCCGTGGACCTGGGAAACGACGAGGGTGAGGTCCTTGCCCACCCCGAAGCCGTACTTGGCCACCATGCACGCGCACAGGACGAGGAGCATGACGGCCGTGACATAGGCCATCACCCGGTAGCGGGTCAGCACGCTGGATTTCATGGATACGAGCGTAAGCGCCCGTTCCGGGGCGATCTTCGCCGCCCCCCGGCTCCGGGCGGGGCGGTCACTCCTCCTTGAAGTCCCCCGCCGCCACCCGCAGCGGCCGCAGCATCGCGAAGATCTCGCCGCATTCCTCGGCGTCGTACGCACCGAGCCCGAAGTCCATCGCCATCAGGTCATGGGTGGCGGCATCGCACACCTTGCGGCCCTTGTCGGTGATGGAGGCGAGGGTGCCACGGCCGTCGTTCGGGTTGGGGCGCTTGGCGACCAGACCCGACTTCACCAGCCGGTCGACGGTGTTCGTCACCGAGGTCGGGTGCACCATCAGCCGCTCGCCGATCTTGGACATCGGCAGCTCACCGGCCTTGGAGAAGGTCAGCAGCACCAGCGCCTCGTAGCGCGCGAAGGTCAGCCCGTACGGCTTGACCACGGCGTCCACCTCGGCCAGCAGGATCTGGTGGGCCCGCATGATCGAGGTGATCGCGGCCATCGGGGGCACGGCGCCCCATCTCTGCCGCCACAACTCGTCGGCACGCGCGATGGGGTCAAAAGCAAGGCTGAGCGGCTTCGACACGTCTTTGACCCTACCCGCCGGTCATATCCTGGGCGGCCTTGTCTCAGGTTTCGGTCCCCCGGGGCCGGTCGGGGTTTCTCCCCACGTTGTCGTCTGCGGCGCCGTTTCGCCTCCGGCGGGGGGTGGGGGTTGGCCGTTGCGGTCGGGCTTTGCGTAGCGGTGGGTGCGGGGGCTCCCCTCCGGTACTCCGTCCCTGCGGAGCGCCCCCTCCCGTCCGTGGTCGACCTCCGCCCGGTGAAACAACGGAACCATCTACGGCGCCGCACCCGACGACGTACGACGAACCTCCCAGACGGCGACGAGGACGCACACCGACCCCACCACCCCCGCCGCCGGCATCACGACCTCCAGCGGGGCGTACGAGGCGGCCACCCCGCCCAGACCCATCGCCAGGCCCATGACCGTCATGCGGCCTGCCTGCATCAGGGTCATCGCCTGCCCCAGCAGGCGGTCCGGCACGGCGGCCACGAACCAGCGGTCGACGCCGAAGTTGTACGAGATCCCGGTGCCGGTGAGGACGAGCAGAAGGACGGCCCAGCCGAAGGAGGGGCGGGCCGCGAAGCCGAGGGAGGGGAGGACGGCGAAGAGGCCCATGGGGAAGGTGAGGCGGGTGCGGACGTGCGGGGGGAGAAACGCGCCGACCAGGGCTTCGGCGGTGATCGCGCCGATGGGCATGGCGCACAGGAGGAGGCCGAGGCCGGCCGGGCCGGTGCCCAGGAGGTTGCCGTAGGGGACCAGCAGGGCCTCGGGGATGACCACGAAGGCGGGCGGCAGCCAGGAGAGCAGGAGGAGGGCGCGGATCCGGCGGTCGGCCAGGAGGCGGCGGGCGCCGCCCAGGGAGGCGCCCAGGAGCGCGCCGCGGGCGGTGTCGCGCGCGGGGCGGGCACGGGTGCCCAGCCGCAGCAGGAGCGCCGAGCCGGCGAAGGTGCAGGCGGTGACGGCGAGCACCGCCCGGGGGGACGCGACGGCGAGCAGCAGGCCCCCCGCGGCGAAGCCGGCCAGCTGGGCGCCCTGGTTGACGAGGCGGATGACGGACCGGCCCAGGGCGAACAGCTCGCCGTCGCCGAGGATCTCGCCGAGGGTGCCGGCCCGGGTCCCGGCGAAGACGGGGGCGATGGCGGCGGTCACACAGCGGAGGAAGAGGAGGAGGGCGACGGGGGCGCCGGGAGCGACCATGCCCGCCGCGGCGAGGGCGCACAGGACATCGCAGACGACCAGGACGGTGCGCGCCGGACAGCGGTCGGCAACGGCCGACAGGAGGGTGCCGCCCAGGGCGTACGGGAGCAGGCCGAGGGCGAAGGTCAGGGCGCTGAGCAGGGGCGATGCGGTGCGGTCGAAGACCAGGAGGGAGAGTGCGATCTCGCAGACGACCACGCCGAGGGAGGAGAGCAGATGGGCGGCGAAGACGAAGCGGAATTCGGGGACGGCGAAGACGGCGCGGTACCCGGCCGCGGCGGCTCGCCCGTCCGCGTCGGGGCGTGCGGGGGCGCGGCCCGGCTGTGCGGGCCCGGTGACGGAGGGCATGGCGGCAGCGTGCCGGGGGCGGCCGCCGGACCGTAGTGTTTCGGCTGCAGCCGAATCCCGGCACCGGGGTCCTGGGGAGGGAGGCGCGGCCATGCCGCTGGACCTGCATTTCGGGGCGGATGACTTCCTGCGCGTCCGGTTCGCCATTTCGCCGCTGTGCGAGACGCACGAGGCGGTACGGACCCTGCGCCGCGCGGACCGGCACGGCTATCACCGGCCGTGGCTGCGACGGCTGCGCGAGACGGTGGCGGGGCTGGATCTGTCGCCGCTGTGGCTGTTCATGCCGTCGCCCGGCTACACACCGGATTTCCTGGGCCGGCCGCCGGACGTACCGCTGGCCGGGTTCGGCGAGGAGCTGGTGCTGTTACGGGCCACCGATCCGGCGGTGGCGCGGGCCGAGATGGCCAAGTCGCTGGCGTGTGTGCCGGGGGCGGCCGAGTCGGCGCGCGGGCGGGCGGCGCTGGCGGACCCGGCGCGGGCGGTCCAGGAGCTGGCGGATGTCACCGAACGGGCCTGGCATGCGCTGCTGGCCCCGGACTGGCCGCGGCTGCGCACCCTGCTGGAGGCGGAAATCGCCTACCGGTCACGGCAGTTGGCCGACGGCGGGCTCAAGCTGCTGTTCGGGGATCTGCATCCGCGGCTGACCTGGTCCGGGGGCACGCTCACGGTCCGGACCCGCACCGACTTCGTCCAGATGCAGGATCTGGACGGGCGCGGGGTGCTGCTGCTGCCGAGCGTGTTCGTCTGGCCGGATGTGGTGAGCGGGTTCGATCCGCCGTGGCAGCCCACGGTGATCTATCCGGCGCGCGGCATCGGCGGGCTGTGGAGCGAGCCGGAGGCGGGCCCGGCGCTCGTACGGCTGCTGGGCGCGAACCGGGCGGCCGTCCTGGCCGCCCTGGACACCCCGACGACCACCACGGCCCTGGCCCACCGCCTGGGGCTGGCGCCCTCGTCCGTATCGGCGCATCTGTCCGTGCTGCGCGACGCCGGGCTGCTGGCCTCGCGCCGGCACGGACATCAGGTGCGGTACGAGCGGACTCCGCTGGGCATCGCCCTGGCGGCGGGCGGCCGGAGCAGCGGGTGACGCTGCTGCGGCCGGCGCTCAGTCCTGGGCGAGATGGCGCTCGACCGTCTCGACCTTCGAGGTCAGACCGTCCGTGACGCCCGGCCGGATATCCGCCTTCAGCACCAGCGAGACCCGCCCGGCGCGCGCCTCGACGGCGGCGACGGCGCGCTTGACGACGTCCATGACCTCGTCCCACTCGCCCTCGATGGAGGTGAACATCGCGTCCGTACGGTTGGGCAGCCCCGACTCGCGGACCACCCGGACCGCATCGGCGACGTATTCACCGACGTCCTCGCCGACGCCCAGCGGGCTGACGGAAAAGGCGACGATCATGCGTTGATGACCCCTTCCTTGCGCGCACGGGCGGCGATCACACCGGCCTCTTCCTCGCGCCGCAGGACCCGGTCCCCGTAGAGCCCGCCGAAGGGCACGATCGCCAGGAGGAAGAAGTAAGCGGCGCGCTTGAAGGGCCACTTGGTGCGGTTCCAGACATCGAGCAGCAGCACGACGTACGCGATGAACAGGATGCCGTGGATCAGGCCGAGCGGCATGACCAGGGCGTCGTAGTCGAAGGCCAGCCGGAAACCGGTGCCGAAGATCAGCAGCGCCGGGAAGGAGATCGCCTCGGGGATGGAGGCCAGGCGCAGTCGGTGCAGGGCGGCGGCGGTCTTGATGTCCACGGGAACCTCGTCAGTACGGCGGAGGGAGGCGGTGATGGCCTGCAAGGGCTCGGTATGGCTTGTGCAAGAGTTCACAAGCGTTGGTCCATTGTGACAGCCGCCCGGACGATCACCGCGGGCGGGGCCACCAAGGGCCGCTCCGGGGCAGACCGTGACCAATTGGGGTCCCGTCCGGTACGCGCGCCCGGCCCGCCGACTACCGTCTGGTCCGTGGCTCAGTTTCGGCTCCAGGGGAGCAAGGTGCTCGCCGTCGATATGACGGGCGATGCCGTCAAGGCGAAAAACGGTGCGATGGTCGCGTACGACGGCCAGATGTCGTTCAAGAAGATGACCGGGGGCGGCGAGGGTCTGCGCGGCATGGTGACCCGTCGGCTGACCGGCGAGCAGATGGCCGTGATGGAGGTGAAGGGCCACGGCACCTGCTACTTCGCGGACCGGGCGAGCGAGATCAACCTGGTGCGGCTGCAGGGCGAGAAGCTCTACGTCGAGGCCAGCAATCTGCTGTGCACGGACGCAGCGCTGCGCACCGGGACGACGTTCACCGGGATGCGGGGCGCCTCGCAGGGCAACGGCCTGTTCACCACCACCGTCGAGGGCACCGGCCAGGCCGCGATCACTTCCGACGGGCCGGCGGTGGTGCTGCGGGTCACCAAGCAGTACCCGCTCCAGGTGGACCCGGGGGCGTATATCGCGCACACCGGGGGCCTCAAGCAGCACTTCCAGTCGGGGGTGAACTTCCGGACCCTCATAGGGGAGGGCTCCGGCGAGGCGTTCCAGATCCGGTTCGAGGGCGAGGGCCTGGTGTACGTACAGCCCAGCGAGCGCAACACCGTGGGCGGTGAGGTCTGATGCCGTTCACGGCACTCAACTCCCGCATGGTGGAGGCCCGGATCGCGCCGGGGCAGCGGATGTTCAGCCAGCGCGGGGCGATGCTGGCCTATCGCGGCGAGGTGTCCTTCACCCCGAACATCCAGGGCGGGCAGGGCGGAATCGGCTCGATGATCGGGCGGCGGATCGCGGGCGAGGCGACCCCGTTGATGACGGTGGAGGGCAGCGGGACGGTGATGTTCGGCCACGGCGGCCATCACGTCCATGTCGTCGACCTGACGGGCGAGACGCTGTACGTCGAGGCCGACCGGCTGCTGGCCTTCGACGGTTCGCTGGACCAGGGCACGATGTTCATGGGCTCGCAGGGCGGGGTGATGGGCATGGTGCGCGGCCAGGTCACCGGGCAGGGCCTGTTCACGACGACCCTCAAGGGACATGGCTCGGCCGCGGTGATGGCGCACGGCGGCGTCATCGAGCTGCCGATCACGCCCCAGCGCCCGGTCCATGTCGACCCGCAGGCCTATGTCGCGCACCGCGGCGAGGTCCGCAACAAACTGTCCGCCGCACTCGGCTGGCGCGACATGGTCGGCCGCGGCTCGGGGGAGGCCTTCCAGCTGGAGCTGTCGGGCCAGGGCACCGTCTACGTCCAGGCGTCGGAGGAGAAGCTTTGACCGGTCCCGTCATCCACGACGTCGCCACGCTGCCGGCCGACGACAACGTCAATCCGTACGCCTTCAGCGTGGACCTCAACGGCCAGTGGTTTCTGCAGAAGGGGAAGATGATCGCCTATTACGGGTCGATCGACTTCCACGGCATCGGGCACGGCCGTCTCGACCGGCTGATCGCGGGCAGTTTCCACTCCCCGCTGCACGCCGCCGACTGGGTCGTCGCCGAGGGCCAGGGCAAGATGCTGCTCGCCGACCGCGCCTTCGACGTCAATTCCTATGACCTCGAGGACGGCAACCTCACCATCCGTTCCGGCAACCTGCTCGCCTTTCAGCCATCTCTGGCGCTGAAGCAGTCGATCATCCCGGGCTTTCTCACCCTGATCGGCACGGGCAAGTTCGTGGCGGCCTCCAACGGACCGGTGGTCTTTGTCGAGCCACCGATCCGGGTGGACCCGCAGGCGCTCGTCGGCTGGGCGGACTGCCCCTCCCCGTGCCACCACTACGACCACCAGTACCTGCGGGGATTCCTCGGCGGGCTGCGGGCGCACACCGGGATCGGCGGGGCCTCCGGCGAGGAGCACCAGTTCGAGTTCGTGGGCGCGGGGACGGTGCTGCTCCAGTCCACGGAGGTGCTGATGCCGGAGCTGGCGACGGGTGCGGTACCGGACGAGGCGGGCGTTCCGGGCGGGGGCGGGCACCCGGCGCAAAGTGGCTCACAACTGCCCCAGCTGCCCGGTGGCCTGGGGGACCTCCAGCGCCGCTTCGGGCTGTGAGCGGTAGTCTGCGGACGGTGACCTCGAACGTCTGACCAATCGCGCGGGGTCATCGTGACGTCCTGCCCGCCGGCACGGGGGCCGGCGGATGTCCGCCGCGGCACGGGTGCGCAGCCCGGCCACCGCAGGGCCTCACCCAGCCAATTTAATTAACTATTCAACTTTTACGGATAGAATTCCTCCATGACGCCCGAGACGACCGAGCCGAACGACAGCGACACCGCCTGGCTGACCGACCAGGAACAGCGTGCCTGGCGTACCCACCTGGACGTCAGCCGGCTGCTGATGCACCAGCTGGAGCGCGATCTGCAGCCGTTCGGCCTGACGAACAACGACTACGAGATCCTGGTCAACCTCTCCGAGGCCGAGGACCACCGGCTGCGGATGAGCGACCTGGCGGCCGGCACCCTGCAGTCCAAGAGCCGGCTGTCGCACCAGATCACCCGCATGGAGAACGCCGGCCTGGTGCGCCGCGAGAGCTGCGAGTCCGACCGCCGCGGCCTCTACGCGGTGCTCACCGACGAGGGCTGGGAGACCATGCGCCGGGTCGCCCCGCACCATGTCGCCTCGGTGCGCAGGCACTTCATCGACCTGTTCGCCGCCGAGGACCTCGAGGCGCTGCGCGTCTCGCTGGCCCCGGTGGCCGAGCACCTGCGCACCCAGCGCGGGGGCCTCTGATCCCTCGCCGCGGCCCGATGGCCGGGCCGCGGCGACGGGTCAGCTCTTCAACGGCAGCCGCAGCTCGAACACCGAGCCGTCGCGTACGGCCAGCGAGCCGCCGTGCCGCACCGCGACATCGCGCGCGATGGCCAGCCCCAGCCCGGCCCCGCCGTCGTCCCGGGCCCGCGCGTCGTCGAGCCGTACGAACCGCTCGAAGATCCGCTCCCGCTCCCCCTCCGGCACGCCGGGCCCGTCGTCGTCGACCCGGAGCACCGCCCACTCCCCCGCGCGCGCCACGGCCACCCGCACGGCGGAGACCGCATGCCGCTGCGCGTTGTCCAGCAGATTCCCCAGCACCCGCCCCAACTGCCCACGGGAACCGGCCACTTCGACGCCCGCCAGGTCCCCCACCCGTACCGGGATCCGGTCCCCGACCCGCTGCGAGCTCTCCTCCCGCACCAGCGCGGCCAGATCGACACGAGCCTCCCCGGGCCGCTCCCCCGCGTCCAGCCGGGCCAGCAGCAGCAGATCCGCGGCCAGCCGCTGCAGCCGTTCGGTGTCCGCCACCGCGCCCGGCACGTCCAGCAGCTCCGGGTGCGCCACCCCCACTTCCAGCTGCGTCCGCAGGCTCGCGATCGGGCTGCGCAGCTCGTGCGAGGCGTCCGCGACGAACCGCCGCTGGCGTTCGACGCTGGTCTCCAGGGCGGCGAGCGTCTCATTGGTCGTCCGGGCCAGCCGCCCGATCTCGTCCCGCGCCGCGGGCACCGGCACCCGGCGGCTCAGATCCGTACTCGCCGTGATCGCCGCCATCTCCGCCCGGATCCCCTCCACCGGCCGCAGCGCCCGCCGGGTCACCAGCCAGGTCACCCCGGCCACGACCAGGAGCAGCAGCGGCAGCCCGATCAGCATCGCGGTGCGCACCGTGCCGACAGCGTTCCGCTCGGGCGCCAGCGGCGAACCCGCCCGCACCGTGGCCTTGGCGCCGCCGGTGTCCTTGGCCTCGACCGACGCGAAACGGTAGTCGGCCACCGTGCCGTCGACGTCCGCGGTGCCGTCCCGGTAGTGCACGTCGTCGTCGACCTCGCCGGGCCGGGGCCCGCCGTCCTCGTCGTCGCCGTCGTCGTCGCCCTGTGGCGGGGTGCTCCCCCGCTGCACCGGTCCGACCGCCTTGCCGTCCACGGCCCGCACCTCGTCACCGGCCGCCAGCACCCGCCCGTCGTCGTCCAGCACCACCACCGGATGATCTTCACCGTCCGGCAGGTCCAGCTTTCCGTACGCCGTCCCCGTCGCGATCTGCGCGGCGACCTCCCGCGCCGCGACCTCGGCCTGCAGCCCCGCCTGGTCCCGCAGGGTGCCCTGCAGCACCAGCAGCACCGCCGTACCGGCCGCGAGCAGCGCCACCGCCACCACGGCGGTCGCACCGGCCGCCGCCCTGGCCCGGACCGGGCCCAGCGCCCTACGCACCGGGCACCAGCCGGTATCCCGCGCCCCGCACCGTCACGATGTACCCGGCGCCGAGCTTGCGGCGCAGCGCGCTCACATACACCTCGATGATGTTGACGTCGCCCTCGTACGCGAAGTCCCAGACATGCTCGAGGATCTCCGCCTTGGACACCACGTCGCCCGCCCGCAGCGCCAGTTGCTCCAGTACGGCGAATTCCTTGGCGGTCAGCGCGACCTCCGCCCCGTCGAGCGCCACCTTGCGCGCGCCCTGGCCGACGGCGAGCGCGCCCACCCGCAGCACCGGCTGCGCAGTCCGCCCGCGGCGCCGCAGCAGCGCCTTGATCCGCGCCACCAGGACCACGTACGAGAACGGCTTGGTCAGATAGTCGTCGGCGCCGGTGTCCAGCCCCTCGGCCTCGTCGTACTCACCGTCCTTGGCCGTCAGCATCAGGATCGGTACGTCATGGCCCGCGGCCCGCAGCGCTGAGCACACGCGGTAGCCGTTCATGCCGGGCAGCATGATGTCCAGCACGAGCAGGTCGTACGCGCCCTCACTCGCCTGGTGCAGCCCCTCGAGACCGTCGTGCACCACATCGACCGCGTACCCCTCGGCCCGCAGGCCCTTGGCCAGCGACAGGGCCAGCCGCTTTTCGTCCTCCACGATCAACAGGCGCATGCGGACACTGTGGCACCCCGTACCTGAAGACTCCTTCAGGTGGCTTCAGCTTCCCTTCAGGTGCGTTCGGCGACGGTGCTGTCACAGCCGATCAGCGGTCCGGTCATCCGCCGGACACCGGCCGAGCACAGGGGAGAACTCATGAAGCGTCATCTCGTCATCGCCACCGCCGCCGCGGCCGTCCTCATCGCGGGCGGCACCGCCACCGCGGTCGCCGTCAACAGCGGCGACCGGCCGGGCAGCAGCGGCTCCGGGTCCGGCGCCCGCACCACTGCCCAGCTCGCGGCGCACGACGGCCGCGGCCAGGAGGACGACCGCCAGGAGGACCTCCGCGAGGCGAACGCGGCCAGGGTGGACGCGCCGGCCGCCGCCGCGGCCGCACTGAAGGCCGTACCGGGCACCGTGGCCGGCCTCGACCTGGACCGGGACCGGCCCGGCCTGGTCTGGGACGCGGACGTGCTCGGCAAGGACGGCAAGTGGCACGAGATCACCCTGGACGCCAGGGACGGCCGCGTGCTGAACCAGCACATCGACCACGAGGACGACGCCGCCGACCCCAGGGGCGCGCGGACCGACGCCGCCGCGGCCGCGCGGACCGCCGCCGCGCACGGCACGGTGACCTCCGTGGACCTGGACGGCGACCACCGGGCCAAGCCCGTCTGGGAGGTCGAGACCGTCACCCGGGACGGCAAGGAGCACAAGGTGCTGGTCGACCCGCAGTCGGGGACGGCGAAGGCCGCCGCGGCGCGGGACGCGGATGACGACGACAACGACGGTGCGGACGACTGAGCCGCGGCAGGTACGGCCGCCCTCCCCCGGGGCGGCCGGCTCCGGTCCCCGGCGCCCTCAGCCCCCGTTCGTCAGCCCGTCCACCAGCTCATCGGCCGCCCGGTACGGGTCGGTCTCGCCGCCGACGATCCGCTCGGCCAGCGCATCCAGCCGGCGGTCCCCCCGCAGGTCGCCGATCCGCTCGCGCAGCGCCGTCACCGCGATCGTCTCGACCTCCCGCGCCGCCCGCGCCCGGCGCCGTTGCGCGAGCACCCCGTGCTCCTCCATCCAGGCCCGGTGCTTCTCCAGGGCCTCGACGACCTCGTCCACGCCCTCGCTGCGCGCGGCGACCGTCTTGACGATCGGCGGCCGCCAGTCGCCCGGCGCCCGCGCCTCGCCCAGCCCCAGCATGTGGTTGAGCTCGCGGGCGGTGGCATCGGCGCCGTCCCGGTCGGCCTTGTTGACGACGTAGACATCGCCGATCTCCAGGATTCCGGCCTTCGCCGCCTGGATGCCGTCGCCCATCCCGGGGGCCAGCAGCACCACGCTCGTATCGGCCTGGGAGGCGATCTCCACCTCGGACTGGCCGACGCCGACCGTCTCCACCAGGACGACGTCGCAGCCCGCCGCGTCCAGGACCCGGATCGCCTGGGGCGCGGCCCAGGCCAGGCCGCCCAGATGGCCGCGGGTGGCCATCGAGCGGATGTAGACGCCGGGGTCGGAGGCGTGCTCCGACATCCGGACGCGGTCGCCGAGCAGCGCCCCGCCGGAGAACGGCGAGGACGGGTCGACGGCGAGCACGCCGACCCGTTTGCCCGTCTTGCGGTATGCCGTCACCAGGGCGGAGGTGGTGGTGGACTTTCCGACGCCCGGTGAGCCGGTCAGCCCGACCACGTAGGCGTTGCCGGTGAGCGGCGCAAGTGTCGCCATCACCTCGCGCAGCTCCGGGGCCGCTCCCTCCACAAGGGAGATCAGCCGGGCCACCGCCCTCGGCCGGCCCTGCCGGGCCTGCTCCACCAGCTGCGGGACGTCCACCATCGCTGCCCGTCTCCTTCGGCTCGCTCGCGTACGCGTTTCGCGGTTACTTGCCCGAGTTGTTTCCCGGTACGCGGATGATCAGCGCATCGCCCTGCCCGCCGCCGCCGCACAGCGCGGCGGCACCCACGCCGCCGCCCCGGCGACGCAGCTCCAGCGCCAGGTGGAGCACGATGCGGGCGCCCGACATGCCGATCGGGTGCCCCAGGGCGATCGCACCGCCGTTGACATTCACCTTTTCCGGGGACACCCCGAGATCCTTCATTGACTGCACGGCGACCGCGGCGAAGGCCTCGTTGATCTCGATCAGGTCAAGATCCTCGACGGACAGGCCGTCCTTCTTCAGGGCGTGGCCGATGGCATTGGACGGCTGCGACTGGAGGGAGTTGTCCGGGCCGGCCACGTTGCCGTGCGCGCCGATCTCGGCGATCCACTCCAGGCCCAGCTCCTGGGCCTTGGCCTTGCTCATGACGACCACCGCGGCCGCACCGTCGGAGATCTGCGAGGAGGTGCCGGCGGTGATCGTGCCGTCCTTGGCGAAGGCCGGGCGCAGCTTGCCGAGTGACTCGGCGGTGGTGTCGCCGCGGATGCCCTCGTCCTGGCTGAAGAGGACCGGGTCACCCTTGCGCTGCGGGATCTCGACGGGGGTGATCTCGGCCGCGAACAGGCCGTTCTTCTGCGCGGCGGCGGCCCGCTGGTGGGAGCGGGCGGCGACCTCGTCCTGCTCGGGACGGGCGATGCCCAGGCGGGTGTTGTGCTTCTCGGTCGACTCGCCCATGGCGATGCCCTCGAAGGAGTCCGTGAGGCCGTCGTGGGCCATCGCGTCGAGCATCTCGACGGCGCCGTACTTGTAGCCCTCACGGGACTTCGGCAGCAGATGCGGCGCGTTGGTCATCGACTCCTGGCCGCCCGCGACGATGACGTCGAACTCGCCGGCGCGGATCAGCTGGTCGGCCAGGGCGATCGCATCGAGGCCGGAGAGGCAGACCTTGTTGACGGTGAGCGCGGGGACGTTCATCGGGATGCCGGCCTTGACGGCGGCCTGGCGGGCGGGGATCTGCCCGGCACCGGCCTGCAGCACCTGGCCCATGATCACGTACTGCACCTGGTCGCCGCCGATGCCGGCCCGGTCCAGGGCCGCCTTGATGGCGAAACCGCCCAGGTCGGCGCCGGAGAAGGTCCGGAGGGAGCCCAGGAGGCGGCCCATGGGGGTGCGCGCTCCCGCCACGATGACGGAGGTGGTGCCGTTGGTTGCAGACATGGGATCCGGCCTTCCTTTGCAGGGAAGTTAACGAGGGTTCCCGTCAATGTACTGAGCGGTACGCCCGGGGTCACCGGGAAGCAGGTGTGATCGCGCGCACGTTGCGTAACCAGCCGTGCGAGGGGTGCACTGGAGCCATGCTGACGCGAATCGACCACATCGGGATCGCCTGTTTCGACCTCGACAAGACTGTCGAGTTCTACCGTGCCACGTACGGCTTCGAGGTGTTCCACTCCGAGGTCAACGAGGAACAGGGTGTCCGGGAGGCGATGCTGAAAATCAACGAGACCTCCGACGGCGGCGCCTCGTATCTGCAGCTGCTGGAGCCGACCCGCGAGGACTCCGCGGTGGGCAAGTGGCTGAAGAAGAACGGTGAGGGGGTGCACCACATCGCCTTCGGCACGGCGGATGTCGACGGGGCCGCCGACGACATCCGGGACAAGGGCGTGCGGGTGCTCTACGAGGAGCCCAGGACCGGGTCGATGGGCTCCCGGATCACCTTCCTGCACCCCAAGGACTGCCACGGAGTGCTCACCGAACTCGTCACCGCGGCGCCCTCCTCTCCCACGGAGCACTGACCTTCCCCTTCCCCGGCCGGTAGAGTGCACCTTCGGCCGGGGTACGGGAGTGGGGCCCGGCCCGTACTCTGCCGATGATCTGACACCATTTCTTCGGAAGGGTCAGCTCCGATGGGCGCGAGTCCGGTACGACGTGACGTGTACGGGACGAGCATCCGCAGGACGGAGCCGGCCGCCACCATGACCAGGGGACGGATGGGACCGCGCAGTGCGGGGCAACGACCGCTACGAGGCTGACGACCACCTCTCGCAGTTCGAGGCCGAGATGGAGCGGCTGAAGACCGAGCGGGACAAGGCCGTCCAGCACGCCGACGACCTCGGCTACCAGGTCGAGGTGTTGCGCGCCAAGCTGCATGAGGCGCGCCGCAACCTCGCGGCCCGCCCTGCCTACGACAACGTCAGCCATCAGGCCGAGCAGCTGCTGCGCAATGCGCAGATCCAGGCGGACCAGCTGCGGTCGGACGCGGAGCGGGAGCTGCGCGAGGCGCGGGCGCAGACCCAGCGGCTGCTCCAGGAGCAGGCCGAGCGGCAGTCCCGGCTCGAGGCCGAGCTGCACGCCGAGGCGGTCACCCGCAGGCAGCGGCTCGACGAGGAGCTCAACGAGCGCCGCCAGACCGTCGAGTCGCATGTCAACGAGAACGTCGCCTGGGCCGAACAGCTGCGGGCCCGCACCGAGTCGCAGGCCCGCCGCCTCATGGAGGAGTCCCGGGCGGAGGCCGAGCAGGCGCTGGCCGCCGCACGGGCCGAGGCGCACCGGCTGGCCGAGCAGGCCCGCGAGCGGCTCGGCTCGGCGGCCGAAGAGGCCCGCACCGAAGCCGAATCCATCCTGCGCCGGGCGCGCACCGACGCCGAGCGGCTCCTGACCGCCGCCTCCAACCAGGCCCAGGAGGCCACCGATCAGGCCGAGCAGCTGCGGACCTCGGCCGGCACGGAGTCGGAGGAGGCGCGCCGTCAGGCGGCCGAGCTGACACGCGCCGCCGAGGCGCGGGTCCAGGAAGCGGATACGGCGCTGCGCGAGGCGCGCGCCGAGGCCGAGAAGCTGGTCGAGGAGGCCCAGCAGACCGCGGGCAAGCGGCTGTCGGCCGCCGAGTCGGAGAACGAGCAGCGCACCCGTACGGCGAAGGCGGAGATCGCGCGGCTGGTCGGCGAGGCCACCAAGGAGGCCGAGGCGCTCAAGGCCGAGGCCGAGCAACTGCGCGCGGACGCCCGCACGGAGGCCGAGCGGCTGGTCGCCGAGGCACAGGAGAGCGCGCGGGCCAAGGTCGCGGAGGACTCCGCGGCGCAGCTGGCCAAGGCGGCGCGTACGGCCGAAGAGGTGCTGAACAAGGCGTCGGAGGACGCCAAGGCCACCACCAAGGCCGCCGCCGAGGAGGCCGAACGGCTGCGCAAGGACGCCGAGTCCGAGGCGGACCGGCTGCGTGAAGAGGCGCATGACACCGCGGCGCAGCTCAAGGGCGCGGCGAAGGACGACACCAAGGAGTACCGCGCCAAGACCGTCGAACTCCAGGAGGAGGCACGGCGGCTGCGCGGGGAGGCGGAGCAGCTGCGGGCGGACGCGGTCGCCGAGGGCGAGCGGATCCGCAGCGAGGCGCGCCGGGAGGCCGTACAGCAGATCGAGGAGGCGGCCGGGTCCGCCGAGGATCTGCTGGGCAAGGCCAAGGCCGATGCGGAGGAGACCCGTTCGGGTGCCGTCGCGGAGAGCGAGCGGGTACGGACCGAGGCCATCGAGCGGGCCTCGGCGCTGCGCCGACAGGCCGAGGAGGCACTGGAGCGCGCCCGTGCGGAGGCCGAGCAGCTGCTGCTGGAGGGCACCCAGGCCGCCGAGACGCTGACGACGACGGCCGAGGAGAGCGCCCAGGAGCTGCGCGCGGAGACCGAGCGGGCCGTCGAGGAGAAGCGGGCCGAGGCGCAGGCCGAGCTGGACCGGCTGCGCAGCGAGGCCGAGAGCAGGGTCACCGCCGCCGAGGAGGAGCTGCGCGAGGCGCGCGCGGAGGCCGAGCGGCTGCGCCGGGAGACCCAGGAGGAGGCGGCCCGGCTCAAGGCGGAGGCCGCCGAGCGCCGGCGGACGCTGCAGCAGGAGGCCGAGGAGGAGGCCGAGCGGCTGCGCACCGAGGCCGCCACGGACGCGTCGTCGGCGCGCGCCGAGAGCGAGACGGTGGCCGCACGGCTGCGCAGCGAGGCGGCGGCCGAGGCGGAGCGGCTGCGGGCCGAGGCGCAGGAGACCGCGGACCGCGTACGTGCGGAGGCGGCGGCCGCCGCGGAGCGCACGGGTACGGAGGCGGCGCAGGCGCTGGCCGAGGCCCAGGAGGAGGCCGCGCGGCGGCGCCGGGAGGCCGAGCAGCTGCTGGGCGAGGCCCGCGAGGAGGCCCACCAGGAGCGCACCGCGGCGCGGGAACAGTCCGAGGAGCTGCTGGCGTCGGCCC
Organism: Streptomyces chattanoogensis; assembly: GCF_001294335.1. Taxonomy (GTDB): domain Bacteria; phylum Actinomycetota; class Actinomycetes; order Streptomycetales; family Streptomycetaceae; genus Streptomyces; species Streptomyces chattanoogensis. The sequence continues at coordinate 488,345 of NZ_LGKG01000001.1, read as the reverse complement.
GTACGCGGGTGAGCGAGGCGCAGGAGGAGGCCGAGCGGCTGGTCGAGGAGGCCGACCGGCGCGCGGGCGAGCTGGTCGCGGCGGCCGAGCAGACCGCACAGCAGGTACGGGACTCGGTCGCGGATCTGCACGAGCAGGCCGAGCAGGAGATCGCCGGGCTGCGGTCGGCCGCCGAGCATGCCGCGGAGCGCACCAAGAGCGAGGCGCAGGAGGAGGCGGACCGGGTCCGCACGGACGCCTACGACGAGCGCGAGCGTGCCTCGGAGGACGCGACGCGGTTGCGGCGGGACGCGCAAGAGGCGTCGGAGGCCGCGAAGTCGCTGGCCGAGCGGACGGTGGCGGAGGCCTTCGAGGAGGCCGAGCGGCTGCGTGCGGAAGCGGCCGGCGTCGTGGACGAGGCGCGGCGGGACGCCAATGCGGCGCGGTCGGAGGCCGCGGAGCAGGCGGACCGGCTGCTGTCGGAGGCGACCGCACAGGCCGAGAAGCTGGTCGGGGACGCCACGGCGAAGGCGCAGCAGCTGCGTACCGAGGCGTCCGACGCGCTGGCGTCGGGCGAGCAGGACGCGGCGCGGGCCCGCGCGGAGGCCCGGGACGACGCGAACCGTATGCGGTCGGACGCCGCCGGGCAGGCCGATGCGCTGATCACGGAGGCCCGTACCGAGGCCGAACGGATCGTCACCGAGGCCACCGAGCTCACCTCTTCGGCGCAGGACGACGCGAACCGCATGGTCCAGGAGGCCCGGCAGGCCGCCGACCGGCTGCGCTCGGAGGGCGAGCAGCAGGCTCAGGCCCTGGTCGCCGAGGCGTCCCGGACCGCGGAGCGGCTGCGGGCCGAGGCGGCCGAGGCGCTCGAGACGGCGCGGGCGGACGCCGAGAAGACCGGCGACGAGGCGCGCAAGGCGGCCAACAAGACGCGGTCGGACGCCGCGCAGCAGGCCGACGAGCTGATCGCGGAGGCCGGTACGGAGGCCGAGCGGCTGCGCACGGAGGCGGCGAAGACCACCGCCACCGCCGAGCAGGACGCGGACCGTACCCGGGCCGAGGCCCGCCGGCAGGCGGACGAGATGCTGGCCGCGGCCACCGCGGAGGCGGACCGGATGCGGACGGACGCGGCCGAAACGGTCACCGCCGCGCAGGAGCACGCCAATCGCACCCGTAACGAGTCCGCGAAGGTCAAGGAGGACGCCGAGGCCGAGGCGGAGCGGCTGCGCACGGAGGCCCAGCAGGAGTCGGACCGGCTGCTGGACGAGGCCCGCAAGGACGCCGCCAAGCGCCGCGGGGACGCCGCCGAGCAGGCCGACCAGCTCATCGCCAAGGCCCAGGAGGAGGCGCTCAAGACGGCCACGGCCGCCGAGGAGCAGGCCGACACGATGGTCGGGGCGGCCCGCAAGGAGGCCGACCGGATCGTCACCGAGGCGACGGCGGAGGGCAACGCGCGGGTGGAGAAGGCCCGCACGGACGCCAACACCCTGCTGGAGGAGGCCCGCGGGGACTCCACCGCCATCCGGGACCGTGCCGAGGAGCTGCGGGTCCGGGTCGAGGGCGAGGTCGAGGAGCTGCACGACCGGGCCCGCCGGGAGTCGGCGGAGGCGATGAAGAACGCCGGCGAGCGGGTCGACAAGCTCATCGCGCAGGCCACCGCGCAGCAGGTGGAGGCCAAGGAGAAGGCCGACCGGCTGCTGTCGGAGGCGAACAGCGAGGCGAGCAAGGTCCGGATCTCGGCGGTCAAGAAGGCCGAGGGTCTGATCAAGGAAGCTCAGAACAAGCGGGCCGAGGCGGAGCGCAACGCGGAGCGGTTGCGTGCCGAGGCGGAGGCCGAGGCCGCCCGGATCGTGGAGGAGGGGAAGCGCGAGCTGGAGGTCCTGGTGCGCCGGCGGGAGGACATCAACGCCGAAATCTCCCGCGTTCAGGACGTATTGGTGGCATTGGAGTCCTTCGAGGCGCCCGCGGGCGGCGCGGAGGGCAAGGGGGGCGTCAAGGCGTCCGCGGGAGCGGGCGCAACTCGTTCGAGTGGCAAGCCGCCTGAAGGGTAGCCACTCGAATGAGGGGTCATTCTCCATTCCAAACGTGCAACGACTCGATGACACGCCGTTAAGACCCCTAGGATTCCCCTTATCACCTCACCGGTCTCTTTCGACAGGAACCCCATGAGCGACACTTCCTCCCCCTTCGGCTTCGAGCTCGTGCGGCGTGGTTACGACCGCGGTCAGGTGGACGACCGCATTACCAAGCTCGTCGCTGACCGCGACAGTGCGCTGGCCCGCATCACGTCGCTGGAAAAGCGGATCGAGGAGCTGCACCTCGAGACGCAGAACGCCCAGGCTCAGGTCAACGACGCCGAACCGTCCTACGCAGGCCTCGGTGCGCGCGTCGAGAAGATCCTCCGTCTCGCTGAGGAGGAGGCCAAGGACCTGCGCGAGGAGGCCCGCCGGGCCGCCGAGCAGCACCGCGAGCTGGCCGAGTCGGCTGCCCAGCAGGTCCGTAACGACGCCGAGTCGTTCGCCGCCGAGCGCAAGGCGAAGGCGGAGGACGAGGGCGCCCGGATCGTCGACAAGGCCAAGGGCGAGGCTGCCTCGCTGCGGGCCGAGGCGCAGAAGGACGCGCAGTCCAAGCGCGAGGAGGCGGACTCCCTCTTCGAGGAGACCCGGGCCAAGGCCGCGCAGGCGGCGGCGGACTTCGAGACCAACCTCGCCAAGCGCCGCGAGCAGTCCGAGCGCGACCTGGCCTCGCGTCAGGCCAAGGCGGAGAAGCGTCTGGCCGAGATCGAGCACCGCGCCGAGCAGCTGCGCCTGGAGGCCGAGAAGCTGCGGACGGACGCCGAGCGCCGGGCCCGCCAGACGGTGGAGACCGCCCAGCGCCAGGCCGAGGACATCGTCGCCGACGCCAACGCGAAGGCCGACCGTATCCGCAGCGAATCCGAGCGCGAGCTCGCGGCCCTCACCAACCGCCGCGACTCCATCAACGCGCAGCTGACCAACGTCCGCGAGATGCTGGCGACGCTGACCGGTGCGGCGGTGGCCGCGGCCGGCGCCCCCGGCGAGGAGGAGCCCATCTCCCGCGGCGTCCCCGCCCAGCAGAGCCGCTGACCGGCCCCGCTGCCGGCTTTCCGCGCCCCCGTTCCGCCACTGGCGGCGGAACGGGGGCGCGGTCGTGTGACGGGGGCGCGTGCCCCGGTGGCGGGGGTCCTGGGGCGCCCTTAGCGTGCTGTACATGATCGAGCTCCAGGGTCTGACCAAGCACTACGGCGACAAGGTGGCGGTGGACCACCTCACCTGCACGGTGCGGCCCGGCATCGTCACCGGCTTCCTCGGCCCCAACGGCGCGGGCAAGTCGACGACCATGCGGATGATGCTCGATCTGGACAACCCGACCGAGGGCACGGTCCGTATCGACGGCCGGCACTACCGCCGCCTGCGGAATCCGCTGACGTCCATCGGCGCGCTGCTGGACGCGAAGGCGATACACGGCGGCCGGAGCGCCTACCACCATCTCCTGTGCCTGGCACAGAGCAACGGCATCCCGCGCGCCCGGGTCGACGAGGTGCTGGACACCGTGGGCCTGACCTCGGTCGCCAAGAAGCGCACCAAGGGCTTCTCGCTCGGCATGGGCCAGCGGCTGGGCATCGCCGCGGCGCTCCTCGGCGACCCGCAGGTGCTGCTCTTCGACGAGCCGGTCAACGGCCTCGACCCCGAGGGCATCCACTGGATCCGCCATCTGATGAAGGACCTCGCGGCGCAGGGCCGCACCGTTTTCGTCTCCTCGCACCTTATGAGCGAAATGGCGCTCACGGCCGACCATTTGATCGTGATCGGCCAGGGCCGTCTGATGGCGGACACCTCGATGGCCGCGTTCATCCGGGAGAACTCCCGCTCGTACGTCCGGATGCGCTCCCCGGAGCAGGAGCAGCTGCGGGACCTGCTGCATGCCGAGGGCATCACTGCGGTGGCCGTCGGCGACGGCTCGCTGGAGGTCGACGGCGTACCGGCCGCCCGGCTGGGCGAGATGGCCGCCCGCGGCCGGGTCGTCCTGCATGAGCTGAGCCCCCGGCAGGCCTCACTGGAAGAGGCGTTCATGCAGCTCACCGCCGCGTCCGTGGAGTACCACGCACACGAGGACCGGCGGGTGGCGGTGCGGCCCCCGGGGCCGCCGCCGGCCGGCCCGCCGGTGCAGCCCGAAGGCTGGGGCGCCGACTGGGACGCGCACCGGCGGCAGAGGAAAGGAAGCTGACCCGATGGCGGTGGTCCCGCAGGTCCTGCGCTCGGAATGGACCAAGATCAGATCGGTACGGTCGACGGTGTGGACCCTGGGCACGGCCGTGGTGGTCACCATCGCCCTGGGCGTCCTGATCTGCACCCTGGCCAGAACCGACTTCGCCTCGATGTCGGCCCACGCCCGGTTCGCCTTCGACCCCACCAACATCAGCTTCGCCGGAATGGGGCTGGGCCAGCTCGCCATGATCGTCTTCGGTGTCCTGGTGGTCTCCAACGAGTACAGCACCGGCATGATCCGGGCCTCGCTCGCCGCCGTACCGCAGCGCGCCACCTTCCTGTTCTGCAAGCTGCTGGTGGCCACCGCACTGGTCCTCGTCGTGGGCCTGGCGACGAGTTTCGCGACGTTCTTCGCGGGCCAGGCGGCCCTGGGCGACCACCGCGCGGACATCGGGGATCCCGGAGTCCTGCGCGCCGTGATCGGCGGCGGCCTCTATATGACCCTGATCGCGCTGTTCTCCATGGGCGTCGCCGCGATGCTGCGCAGCCCCATGCTCTCGCTGGGCATCCTCATGCCCTTCTTCTTCCTCATCTCCAACATCCTCGGCAATGTCTCGGCCACCCGGAAAATCGGCCGCTACCTTCCCGACCAGGCCGGCCAGAAGATCATGCAGGTGGTGCCGAGAGCCGTCGACGATGTGCCGTACGGCCCCTGGGGCGGCCTGGGCATCATGATCGCCTGGACGCTGGCGGCACTGGCGGGCGGGTTCGTGGTGCTCGAGAAACGCGATGCGTGATGCGTGGCGCTGCGCTGGGCTTTGGCCGTACGTTTTCGGCTTTGCCGCCGTGAGGGTTGCTCCGGGTTCGCCTGCGGCCGGTCCGCTGCGCTTTGCCTGGGCCGTACGTTGTCGACTCTCCCGCCGCGGAGCCCTCTCGGCGCTGCGCCCCTCCGCTGCGCTTGACCGCGCCCCACGTTTCCGGCTTTCCCGCCGTGGTGTCTTCTCGACGTTGCGCCTGCGGCGGGCGGTGCCGCTGCGCGGGGCTGTTCGGCAGCGGCGCCGGGCCTCCACGGCTCCGCCACTACAGCCCGTCGCCTCCCCGTCGGGGGGTGGGGAAGAACTGTGGGGGCCCGCGTCTCTCTCCGCTCTCCCGATTAACGGGAACCGTCAACGCACCGATAGCCTCATAACTCTCACGGGGGTACGAGGGCGCCTCTGCCCCGACCACCACGCGAGGGGCGGAGAATGATCGAGGCAGTCGGCCTGACGAAGCGCTACGGCGCCAAGACGGCCGTACACAACCTGTCGTTCCAGGTCAGGCCGGGCACCGTTACCGGCTTCCTGGGACCCAACGGCTCCGGCAAATCGACCACGATGCGGATGATCCTGGGGCTGGACACACCCACCTCAGGACACGCCACCATCGCCGGCCGTCCCTTCCGCAGGCTGTCCAACGCGCCCCGCCAGGTGGGCGCCCTGATCGACGCCAAGGCCGTGCACGGCGGCCGCAGCGCGCGCAACCACCTGCTGAGCCTCGCCCAGCTCTCCGGCATCCCGGCCGGCCGGGTCGACGAGGTGCTCGGCGTGGTGGGCCTCCAGGGCGTCGCCAACCGGCGTTCCAAGGGCTTCTCGCTCGGTATGGGCCAGCGGCTGGGCATCGCCGCGGCGCTCCTCGGCGATCCGCAGGTGCTGCTCTTCGACGAGCCGGTCAACGGCCTCGACCCCGAGGGCATCCTCTGGGTCCGCAATCTGATGAAGCAGCTGGCGGCCGAGGGCCGTACGGTCTTCGTCTCCTCGCACCTGATGAGCGAAATGGCGCTCACCGCCGAGCACTTGATCGTGATCGGCCGCGGGCAGCTGCTGTCGGACATGCCGGTCAAGGATTTCATCTCGGCCAACTCCGCCGACTTCGCCCGGGTCCGTACCCCCGACACCGAGCCCGAGCAGCGCGAGAAGCTGACCGCGGCGATCGGCGAGGCGGGCGGACAGGTCACGCCGGAGGCGGACGGCGCGCTGAAGGTGACCGGGCTGCCGCTCCCCCGGATCAGCGATCTCGCGCATGACGCCGACGTCCGGCTGTGGGAGCTGTCGCCGCACCAGGCATCCCTGGAAGAGGCGTACATGCGGCTCACCCAGGGCGCCGTGGACTACCGCTCGACGGCCGACCAGCGGGCGGGCCTCCAGCAGCAGATGCCGGCCGGATATGCGCCCGGCCAGGGCCAGCCGCACCAGCCGTACGCGTACGCCCCGCAGGCGCCCGCCGCTCCGGGACCCGGTTACCCGCCGCCGGCCCAGGCGCCGGGTCACCCGTACGGGGCACCCGAGCATTACGGCGCACCCCACCCGTACGGGCAGCCGCCGCAGCCCGCCGCGCCCATGCCGCCGGGTGCCCAGCCCGCCGCCCCCGCCGCCATGCCCATGCCGCAGAACGAGGAAGCCCGATGACCAGCCCTCAGCAGCCGCAGCCTGAGCGCGGACCGCACGAGACCGGCGCGCAGCAGCCGATGCCGGCCGCACCGCCGATGCCGCCTACCGCGCCCCAGCCGGAGCAGCCCGCCGCCGCGCCCGCCCAGGAAGCCGGCACGATGATGCTCCAGGCGCAGCAGCCCCCGGCACCGGCCGCCCCCGGCCCCACGCTCGCCAAAGAGGCGGGCACGATGATGCTTCAGGCCCAGCCGCTCCCCCAGCAGCAGCCGCAGCAGCCCCAGCCGCAGCCGCTGGCCGCGCACGGCCCCGGCGGGGACGCGGGCACGATGATGCTCCAGGCCCAGGCCGCCCCGGCCCAGGCCCCCCAGCCGCAGCAGCAGCCGCAGGGCCGGCCCCCGGTCCCCCCGCAGGCCCAGCCGCAGCAGCAGCCCCACCAGCCGGCCGCCAACTGGCAAGGCGGACAACCCGGTTATGTCTCCCCGATCCCGGTGAACAACACCCACTTCGGCCACGCCCTGGCCTCCGAGTGGACGAAGATCCGCTCGGTGCGCTCGACGATCTGGACGCTGGGCGTGATGGTCCTGCTGATCGTGGGCGTCGGCCTGCTCACCGCCACCGCCATGTCGGGCCACGCGGTCAACCCGAAGCCCGCCTTCGGGTACTTCAGCGTCATGCTGGGCACCCTGTGCATCATCCCGCTCGGCGTCCTGGTGATCTCCTCCGAGTACGGAACGGGCATGATCCGTACGACCATGACCGCCTGCCCCAGCCGGGCCCGGGTGCTCGGCGCCAAGGTGATCGTGTTCTTCCTGCTCGCCTTTGTGATCACGACCCTGGCCACGACACTCGTCACGCTCGCCATGTCGGGCATGGTGGACGGCCGGGAGCCGACGACCGACGAATTCCTCCGGGCGACGGTGGGCGCCGGTCTCTACGTGTCGACGCTCGGCCTCCTGGCCCTGGCGGTCGGCTCGCTGCTGCGGCACTCCGCCGGCGCCATCAGCGCGTTGTTCGGTGTGGTCCTGCTGCCGATGCTGCTCGCGGTCTTCATGCTCGGCTCGGAGAGCCTCAGGTCGCTCTCCCAGGCGCTGATCAACTACTCCGTCCCCAACTCCCTGGCGACGCTGTACGGCATTCCGTTCCTCCCGGACGGCCCGCAGGGCTGGACACCGCTGGTGATCCTCGCCGGCGTCACCGCCGCCGCCCTCGCCGCCGCCTTCGTCGTCCAGGAGCAGCGGGACGTGTAGCACTCCCCGCCAGGCTCAGTACCTGGGCGCATTTCGGGACCGCTGGAGCCGCGCGCTCCGGCGGTCCCGTGCGTTCCAGCAGGCCTTGTGCCAGTGCCGCCGGTCGTCGACATCGCCGTACCGCGGCCAGGCGACGACATGCGGCACCCCAGGCGGGATCTCCTGGTCGCAGCCGGGGCAGCGGTAGTGCTTGGCCGCACCGGAACCGCCCACCAGCCGTACGATCCAGTCCTCGCCGCGCCATTCCTCGGTGGTTTCCAGGCCGTAACGGTCGCCGCCCGTGCGGTCGACGGGATTCGCACCGCCGCGCTGGCGGTTTCGACGCGGGGACACTGAGCACCTCGGGCTCTCTGCGGGGTCACGGGTTGTCACCAGCGTACGCGGCACGGTCAGGGCCGGACTCCCCCCGGCAGGTTTCTGCGATCATCGGGAAATTTCGCGTCAGGCCGTGCCCTTGGCACGTGTCGGACGTTGTTGCCTGTAAGGGGGAAGTCGCGTCGGCTGCGAGGAGGCAGAGAGCGATGCGCGTTGGGGCTTTCATCCTGGCCGCTCAATTTCCCGGTCAGGGACAGGGGGAAGCACTGCACCGCGCGGTGCGCTCCGCACAGGTGGCGGAGGAGGCCGGGCTCAGCGATGTCTGGCTGGCGGAACACCACTTCGTGCCGTACGGCGTCTGTCCGAATGCGGTGACGCTGGCCGCACTGCTGCTGGGCCGCACCCGCCGGATCGGCGTCGGCACGGCGGTCAGCGTGCTGCCGACCCAGCATCCGGTGGCGCTCGGTGAGCAGGCGGCGCTGCTGCATCTCACGTCCGAGGGCCGGTTCACGCTCGGTGTCGGCCGGGGCGGTCCCTGGGTGGATCTGGAGGTCTTCGGCGCCGGGCTCGACGCGTACGACCACGGCTTCCCGGAGTCCCTCGATCTGCTGCTGCGCTGGCTGCGCGAACCGCGGGTCGGCGCCGCGGGTGAGCGCTATGCGTTCCGGGAGGTGGCCGTCGTCCCGCGTCCCGACGAGGCGCTGACCGATCCGGACGACACCCCGTCCGGGCCGCCCGTGGTGGTCGCCTGCACCTCGCCCGCGTCCGTGCGCCTCGCCGCCGAGCGTGGGCTGCCGATGCTGCTCGGGATGCACTGCGGCGACGAGGAGAAGGCCGAGATGATCGCGCTGTGGCGGTCGGCGGCGCTGGCGGCCGGCCGGGATGCCGAGGAAGTGGCCGCGGCCGGGCATGTGTCGGCGGGCGTGGTGCAGATCGCCGACGCCCGCCGGGATGCCGTGGAGACCCTGACGAAGGCGATGCCCGGCTGGCTGCGGCAGGGGCTGGGCGCGCATGTCACGGTCGACGGCCGCTACCGCGCCATGCGGGATCCGCTGGCGTATACGGAGCTGCTGTGCTCGCTGCATCCGGTCGGCCCGCCGCGGCTGTGTGCGGACCGGCTGGCGGCCTCTGCGGAGCGCACGGGCATCCGGCGGTTCGCGCTGCTCGTCGAGGGCTCCGGCGATCTCGCGGCCACCGAGGAAAACGTCCGGCGGCTCGGCGCGGAGGTCCTGCCGCAGCTGGGGTGACTCCGCCGGACGGGGCGGAGCGGTGTGCGGTGTTTCCCCGGGTTCAGGCCGTCGTTCGGTGATGCTGCCGCCGACGCATGGACACGGCACGCGCCCCCCGCGTGGTGCGCAGCGGCAGCAACTCCGATCAGCAGTCGCGCAGTTCCGGCGACTGGTTCAGCAGCTGGCCCCGGATCGAGGTGAACTTGGCCAGGCGGTCGTCCACGGCCGGGTCGAGCGGGAAGACCGCCACCCGGTGGCAGTTCTGAAAAGCGAGGCGCACACCGAAGTGGCGCTCCAGCGAACCGCGGATGGCGTCACTCGCCAGCGCGCGCAGCAGCTGGCCGCGCGCCTGCTCGTCCGGCGGCGGCGTCTGGTTGTCGGCGAACTGACCGCCGTCGACCTTCAGCTGGGCCACCAGAGAGCTGATCATCCCCCATGCATAGGGCAGGGAGTTCCGGACGCAGTCGACAAATGCGGCTTCGTCGACCTCGCCTCGCTCGGCCTGTTCGAGGAGGGCCGGTGAGACGTCGAGCGACATGAGGTTCTCCTCTCGCGGCCCCGCCGGGACGGACGGGGCCTAGGGACGGGACAAGGGGTTCCGCGACGCAGCGTGTTCGCCTCACAACCCCCCGCTTCAACGGTATGCCGCGCAAGAGGCCCGCACCAGGAGATTGCACATACAACCGGCCAAAGGCGAGCGCCGGGGGTGCGGGGATTTCCCCCGTAAAGAGACCGTGGCGCAAGGGCGAATCGCGCGGGCGGGCCCCCGTCGAGTAGCGTTTCGCCCCATGCGTCTCGTCATCGCCCGCTGCTCCGTGGACTACGCGGGCCGGCTCACTGCCCACCTCCCCTCAGCCCCCCGCCTCATCCTGGTGAAGGCCGACGGCTCCGTCTCCGTTCACGCGGACGACCGGGCCTACAAACCCCTCAACTGGATGTCCCCGCCCTGCTCCCTCAAGGAGGGCGACGGCGATGTCTGGACGGTGGAGAACAAGGGTGGCGAGAAGCTCATCATCACCCTGGAGGAGGTCCTGCACGACTCCTCGCACGAACTCGGCGTCGACCCCGGCCTGATCAAGGACGGTGTGGAGGCCCATCTCCAGGAGCTGCTCGCCGACCGGATCGAGACCCTCGGCGAGGGCTACTCCCTTATTCGGCGTGAATACCCCACTGCCATTGGCCCCGTGGATATCTTGTGCCGCGACGCGGACGGCCAGACCGTGGCCGTCGAGATCAAGCGGCGCGGCGAGATCGACGGTGTCGAGCAGCTCACCCGCTATCTCGAACTCCTCAACCGCGACCCGCACTTGGCGCCCGTCAAGGGCATCTTCGCAGCTCAGGAGATCAAGCCACAGGCACGGGTACTGGCCACGGACCGCGGTATCGGCTGTGTCGTCCTGGACTACGACGGCCTGCGCGGCATCGAGGACGACAAGTTGCGGCTGTTCTGACGCTGCAGGGCCGCCCCTGGTTGACGGGGCGGCCCTGCAGCGCAGGCCGTGCGGGCCTCAGGCGGTGGTTTCGGCGGCCGACGGGCTGTCGGTGCCGGAGGGGGTCTGGCCGGAGCCGGACGGGGTGCCCGAGGCGGATGCCGAGGTCGAGCCTTCGGGGCTGGACGACGAGGAAGCGCTGTCCGTACCGGCGGCCTGCGACGGGCTCTGGGTCGTCGGCTTGTCGGTCGGGTCCTGGGTCGGCGTCGGGTCCGTCGGCTCGTCGGTCGGGTCCTGCGTCGGCGTGGGCCGGGTCGGCCGGCTCGTGGGGGTGTGGCTCGGCCCGGTCGGCCCGGACGTCGGCTTGGTGGGACTTCCGGTCGGCTCCGTCGGGCCGGGCGTCGGCCCCGTCGGCCGCGCACTGGGGTCGGACGGCGCCTCGCCGGTGGCCGATTCGCTCGGCGACGGGGACCCGCCGTCCTTGTTGCGGGAGTCGGCGGGGGTGGACCGCCCGGGACCGGAGGACGGCAGGCGGGAGCCCGTGTCGGGCCGCTTGATCGGCAGATCCGGGTTCTCGCCGTCCGGAGTGGTCTGCTCCGAGGTGACGTGGCCGCCGTCCTTGGTGTCGTCACCGGAGGTCATCCCGAGGGTGATGGCGGTGCCGAGCACGGCCACCAGGAGCGCACCGGCACCCGCGGCGACGAGGTTGCGCCGGGCCGTCCGCCTGGTTCCCGTACCGGTGGCCGCAAGGACGGTGGTGGCCTCGGTGCCCGCCGTGTCCAGGGCGGCGGCCGTCGCGGCCTTCCCTCCGGGCCGCGGCACCCGCAGCTTGGCCGTGGAGACGGCGTCGGGCGACGCGGCCGCCGGAACCTTCGGCGCGCCCTCGGCCGGTGTGCCCGCGTCGGGGGCCGCGTCGGAGCCCGTGTGGGTGCCGGCCCTGGGTCCGACGGGCTTGATGACGGTGGTGTCGGCGGCCGCCGATTCGGCCCGCGTACGGTCGCTGACCAGCGCCAGCGCCCGCCGCCCCGCGACCGCGCCCCGGCGGTCGGAAAGCACCCCGCGCAGCCCGATGGACGCCTCCAGCTCGGCCCGCGCCCGGTCGACGTTGCCGGTGCACAGCGCCAGCACTCCCAGCTCGTGGTGGAAGTAGGCCTCCTCCGCGACCTCACCGGCCAGCCGCGCGGCCTCCTGGCCGTGCCGCAGGCTGCGCTCCCAGGCGCTCCAGTGCAGCGCCGCGGCGAACGCGGGCGCGGCCGTACGGGCGAGCAGCACCGCCGCGCTGGCGTGGCCGCTCTCCCGGCTGCCGGTCAGTACGGCCATCGCGGACAGCACCGCATCCGCCTCGGCGGCGGCCCGCTCGGGGGTGACCGAGGGGTGACCGGCCCACCAGGCGTAGTGCTGGGCGGCGGTGTGCGCCCGGGCGGCGGCGCCCTCGGCGTAGCCGGCGGCCGTGAGCTGTTCCCGGACGGTCGCGGCGAGCCGGTAGTGGGACCCGGCCGGGCTGATCAGGCCCGCGCCCAGCAGTTCGCCGAGGACGGAGTCCGCCTGGGTGTCCGTGGTGAGCGCCGGCAGATGCGACTGGTGCGGCAGTTCGCCGCCGAGCGCGACCGCGAAGCGCAGGGTCTCCTGGGCGGCGGCGCCGAGCCGGCCGGCGAGCAGCGGTACGGGGGAGGCGGCCTCGCCGAGGGTGGGCAGCGGGCCGTCGGGGTGTGCGTCGGCGGCGGCCGTCTCGTCCTGGGGCTCGTCGGCGCCCGGTTCGGCGGGTGCCGCCTCGGACAAGGCCCGGTCGCGCCGGCGCAGCAGCGCCGCGGCCTGCACGAACCGCAGCGGCAGGCCCTCGGACTCGAACCACAGGTCCGCGGCCCAGGCCTCCTCGTCGGCGGTGAGCGTGCGGTCCACGGCACGCTCCAGCATCCGTACGCAGGCGCCGCGCCCGATACCGCCGAGAAAGACCTCCTCGAGGGGGGAACCCGCGCTGGGGGCCGGGACGTCGGGGGTGGCGGCGAGGAGGAAGGCGCACTCGGGGGTGGCGTCGAGCAGCTCGTCGAGCCCGGCGCCGCCGAATTCCAGGTCGTCCAGGACGACGATCGCGCCGATGTCGGCGAGCCTGCGCAGCAGCTCCGGCCGGTCGGGGCGGTGCTGCGGGGCGCGGTAGACGGCGCCGAACAGCGCGTACATCACATCGGTGGGGGTGCGGTGGTAGCCGGACAGCCGGATGACGCCGTCGGGGGCGAGATCGGCGCAGGCGGTGGCGACGGCGTCCAGCAGTCGGGTGCGGCCCGATCCCGAGGGGCCGGTCACCCGGACGGACCGGCCGCGGGAGAGCAGCCGTACCAGGCGTTCGGTGTCCTCGGAGCGCTCCTCGAGGACGGTCTCGTGCCCGGCGGATCCGGGCGGGCCCGACGGCACCGGGGGCGCGGCGGCGCGGGCGGCCTCGGCGCGCATCGCCGGGCCGAGCTTGCCGGGGACGGCCGGGCGCTCACCGGGCGGGCAGGGCTCTATCTCGCTGCCGTCGATGGGGTTGACGGTGACGAGGTAGCCGCCCGAGACCAGACGTACGACGCGGGCCTGGCCGCCGGAACCCTCCTGCGGGGTGCCGGACGGGGGTGTCGGCGTCTCGGCAGGCTGATCCTGCGCACCGTACTCCTCAGGTCCCCGGTTCGTGTTCGGGTCCATGCTGCAAGCTCCCAGATCTGGCGTTCCCGACTGCTCTTCCGGCCGTTCGCACCCCCGGCTGCGGCCGGGATTTCCTGGCCGTGGCGTCTGGTCTGGTCCGGTGCCCCTCGTGTGGATGGCATACGGCGGGCAACCGAACCTTAGACCGGGGACGCGGCGGAGCACATCGCCGGGGCCCGGCAGCGCCCCGAACACACCGAAGGCACCGATCGCGCCGTTCGCCCCGAGTCACCCGGAAAGTCGTGTCGGGGGCAGATTCTCCACTTTCCCGCGGGCGCTGCGCCACCGGTGCCTCATGCACGGCTCATCCGCGCCTTATACGCGAGGAAGCGATTCCGCTTCGATGCCGCCCTCGATGGCGAGGATGCGGTGCAGCCGGGTGGCGACCAGGAGGCGCTGCATCTGGGGCGGCACACCGCGCAGCACCAGCCGGCGGTTGACCCGGCCCGCGCGGCGGTGCGCTCCCATGATCACGCCGAGGCCGGTGGCGTCCCAGGAGTCCAGCTCGGTCAGGTCCAGTACGAGATCACCGTGGCCGGAGTCGACGGCGGTGTGCAGTGCCGTTCGGGCGTCCGCCGCGCTGCGGACGTCGAGGCGGCCCCCGACGACCAGCTCGACGTGGTCGCCCCTGATGTGCATATGCGCTCCCCGGTTGATGGACCCGTTCGACATGGGCCTGCCGCCCTTGGCGTCCACAGACCCCCTTGACGTCTACAGAACTGACTGCCTTTCATGCGGCGAAGTTGCCGCCTGTAAGCGAACCGATACCGAATTCACCCCACAGGGTGATCGCGTCGGGCCGGTTCCACGGTTCACCGGCCCTGACGCGGTATCAGCACCGTCAGTGCTCGTAGAACCCCTGCCCACTCTTGCGGCCGATATCGCCCGCATCCACCATGCGCCGCATGAGCTCCGGCGGCGCGAACTTCTCGTCCTGGGACTCGGTGTAGATGTTCTCGGTCGCGTGCATCAGGATGTCGATGCCCGTCAGATCGGCGGTGGCCAGCGGTCCCATGGCGTGCCCGAAGCCCAGCTTGCAGGCGATGTCGATGTCCTCGGCGGTGGCCACACCGGACTCGTAGAGCTTGGTCGCCTCGACGACCAGCGCCGAGATCAGCCGGGTGGTGACGAAACCGGCGACATCGCGGTTGACGACGATGCAGGTCTTGCCGACCGACTCGGCGAATTCCCGTGCGGTGGCGAGCGTTTCGTCGCTGGTCTTGTAGCCGCGTACCAGCTCGCACAGCTGCATCAACGGCACCGGCGAGAAGAAATGGGTGCCCACGACCCGCTCGGGGCGGGTGGTGGCCGCAGCGATCTTGGTGATCGGGATGGCGGAGGTGTTGGAGGCCAGCACCGCCTCGTCCTTGGCGAGCTTGTCCAGCGACTGGAAGATCTCCCGCTTGACCTCGATCTTCTCGAAAGCCGCCTCGACAACGATATCGGCGTCGGCGACGGCTTCCAGGTCGGTCGTGGTGGTGATCCTGGCCAGCGCCTGTTCGGCGGCGGCCGCCTCCAGCTTCCCCTTGCTGACGAACTTCTCGTACGAGGCCTCGATGCCGCCCTTGCCGCGGGCCAGCGCCTCGTCCGTCACATCGCGGAGGACGACGTCCCACCCCGCCTGGGCGGAGACCTGCGCGATACCGGACCCCATGAGTCCGGCCCCGATGACGGCGAGCTTCTTTGCCACTGCTGTCCCCTCACACCCTGTGCACTTGAGAGCCTGTCGGTCCTGGGTGACGTTAGCGGTCGTTGGCGATCCTTTGGCAGGTAAGAGATGCGCGTCACGTCTCAAATGACGGACCTCACACCGAAGGGCCCCGGAAGCAGCACGGAAGGCCGTCAGTCGTCCGCCCGTACGGCGTAGTTGAGCACCTTTTCGCTCAGTAGGTCCTCCATCTCGTCCAGGAGGACGAGGGCCTCGCGCGACACGACGTCGGGCTTGCGGCCGGCCATCATCTCCTGGCCGATGGCCATCATCAGGGACTGGTGGACCCAGTTGATCTGGCCGGCGATCAGACCGGGCAGCGGATCGTCGTCCGCGGCGCCGGTCTCCTGCCGGAGGGTGCTTTCCAGGTTCTCGTACTGCTCCCGCTGGATGTGCCACATACGGGCCTGCAGGGTCGCCGATTCCTGAACGACCTTCATGAAGCGGGCGTAGCCCTCGATGAGCCCGACCTTGGGCGAAACGGACTCGACCTCGCTGCGCAGCTCCCGCAGAACCGCGGCGGCGGCCGACTCCCCCGCGTCCCGGGCCCGTACGAACCGCGACAGCCGGTCGATGAGGCCCTTGCTCCGGTCGAGGAAGAGGTCCTCCTTCGCCGGGAAGTAGTTGTAGACGGTGTTGACGGAGACGTTCGCCGCCTCGGCGATCTCCGCCATGGGCACCGCGTCGAAGCCGCGCTCCAGGAAGAGACCGGTCGCCATGTCCGAGATGTACTGGCGGGTCTGCCGCTTCTTCCGCTCCCTGAGTCCCTCTGCCATGCCTTTACCCTACCCGCTCATTGGGCTCCATGAAATTTTGGGGGCGTTGCAATTTTGGTGTCTGTCTGTTTATCTGTGCGGCATGCCAGCCATCAGCGTGTCCGGACTCTCCCGGACCTTCACCACCAAGCGCGGCCCCGTAGAGGCCGTACGCGGAATCGACCTCACCGCCGAGCGCGGCGAGATCCTCGGCTTCCTCGGCCCCAACGGCGCGGGCAAGACCACCACCCTGCGGATGCTGACGACCCTGCTGGCGCCCACCGGCGGCAGCGCGACCATCGCCGGGTGCGACCTGGTCCGCGATCCGGCGGGGGTGCGCCGCGCCTCCGGTTACGTCGCCCAGTCCGGCGGCGTCGACCCCCACGTCTCGGTCCGCGAGGAGCTGGTCACCCAGGCCCGCCTCTACCGTCTGACCAAGGCCCAGGCCGTTGCCCGTACCGAGGAGTTGGCCGCCGACCTCGGCCTGACCGGAGTGCTGGACCGCAGGACGGCCGCGCTCTCCGGCGGCCAGCGGCGGCGGCTGGACATCGCGATGGGCCTCACCCACCGCCCTCACGTGCTCTTCCTCGACGAGCCGACCACCGGGCTCGACCCCGGCAGCCGCGCCGACCTGTGGGACCTGGTCCGCCGGATCCGCGCCGAGCACGGCACCACGGTCTTTCTGACCACCCACTACCTCGACGAGGCGGACGCGCTCGCCGACCGGCTGGTGATCGTCGACAAGGGCGTGGTGGTCGCCGACGGCACCCCGGACGCCCTCAAGCGCACCCACGCCGGCTCCCCCGACGCGTCCCTCCAGGACACCTTCCTCGCCATCACCGGGCGCGACTCCGCTCCCAAGGACACCGCCCCGCTCGCCGTCTGACCCCGCTCGTCATCCAGGAGTACGTCTTGTCACCGTTCCTGTCCGACACCGCGCTGATCTTCGGGCGCTATGCCCGCCAGACCCTGCGCTCCAGACTCCAGATGCTCTTCGGTGTCCTGATGCCGCTGCTGTATCTCCTCTTCTTCGGGCCGCTGCTCACCGACCTCCCCCTCTCCTCCGCCGGCACCTCCTGGCAGCTGCTGGTGCCCGGCCTGCTGCTCCAACTCTCCCTGTTCGGGGCGGCGTTCTGCGGATTCGGCATCATCGTCGAGAAGCAGTACGGGGTCATCGAGCGGATGCGGGTCACCCCGGTGAGCCGGCTGGCCCTGCTGCTGGGCCGGGTGCTGCGGGACGCCGCGCTCTTCGTCCTCCAGGCCGTGCTCCTGGTCCTGGCCGCGCTGGTCATGGGCCTGCGGGCACCCCTGGCCGGCATCCTCATCGGCTTCGCCTTCGTCGCCGTACTGACCGCCGCGCTCGCTTCCCTCTCCTACGCGCTGGCGCTGAAGGTCACCTCCCCCCAGGAGTTCGGCCCGGTCGTCAACGCCGTCACCATGCCCTCGATGCTGCTGTCCGGGCTGATGCTGCCGATGACACTGGGTCCCCAGTGGCTCGATGTGCTCTCGCACTTCATGCCCTTCCGCTATCTCGTCGATGCGGTCCGGTCGGCGTTCGTCGGCTCGTACGCCTCCTCGGCCATGCTCTACGGCGTACTGGTCGCCCTCGGCCTGACAGCCGTGTCCATGGCGCTGTGCACCCGGGCGTTCCGCAGGGGCGCGGCGTAGGCTCGCCCGTATGGTGAATCTGACGCGCATCTACACCCGTACCGGCGACAAGGGCACCACCGCCCTCGGCGACATGAGCCGTACCGCCAAGACCGATGCACGGATCTCGGCCTACGCGGACGCCAACGAGGCCAATGCCGCCATCGGGGTGGCCCTCGCCCTCGGCTCGCTGCCGGACGAGGTGGCCACGGTGCTGCTGCGCGTACAGAACGACCTCTTCGATGTCGGCGCCGACCTGTCGACGCCGGTGGTGGAGAACCCCGAGTTCCCGCCGCTGCGCGTCGAACAGGCCTATATCGACAAGCTGGAGGCCGACTGCGACCGCTTCCTGGCCGACCTGGAGAAGCTCCGCAGCTTCATCCTCCCCGGCGGCACACCCGGCGCCGCCCTGCTCCACCAGGCCTGCACGGTCGTCCGCCGCGCGGAGCGCTCCACCTGGGCCGCCTTCGAGGAACACGGCGAGACCATGAATCCGCTGACCGCCACGTACCTCAACCGCCTCTCCGACCTGCTGTTCATCTTGGCGCGGACGGCTAACAAGGAGGTCGGGGACGTGCTGTGGGTGCCCGGCGGCGAGCGCTAGCGGCCCGGAGACTTCTCGTGGGGGCGGTCCGGGATCTCCTGGGCCGCCGTACGGCGTGGGTCCTTCTTCGGCCAGATCGCATATGTCGCCGCGATGATCCCGTGAAGGACCGCGGCCTTGAGCGCCAGCCCCTGGAAGCCGCGCAGGGATGCGATGTGACCGTCGCCCACGTACCAGATGGCGATCTGGAGCAGGGCCACGGCCACGGCCGCGCCCAGCACCGTACGCAGCCACACCTTCGCCTCGTACCTGGCGCGCGCCGTCCCGTACGCCGGGGGCTTGACCGGCGGCGGCCCACCCGCGAAGCGGTGGGCGAAGTGCCCGTCGACCCAGCTGATCGTGGCGTGACCGTGGGCCACCGTGTAGCCGATGTACACGGCGGCCAGGCCGTGTTTCCAGTCCGCCGCCGCGCCGTTCTTCAAGTCGACGGCGGTGGCGACGAGCAGAACGAGTTCCAGTACGGGCTCCGCAAGGAGCACCGCCGCCCCGGTGCGCGGCATCCGTGCGAGATAGCGCAGGGCCAGACCGACGGCCAGGAGGACCCAGAAACCGACCTCACAGGTGATGATCAGCGTGACGACCATGGCGGTTTCCTCTCCCCGTTCCCCTCTGTGCCGCGTCGTGCCCTTGTGCACGGGCCTTTCAAGGCTCGCAGCGGCCGGCGCCGGCCACGTCGTCACCCGCGACGATCCGGCAGCCCGGGCACTGCATCTTTCGATGTAGCCGGGCGGCCTGCAGGGATGAGGCCGACTCGGGGACGGCGCGGCCCGGTGGCGTGTTGGATGGAGGAGTGCCCGACCCCACAGCCCGCATCCTCGCCGCCCCCCTCCGGCCGCACCGTCTCGACGTACTCGTCGCGGGCGGCGGGCTGCTGTGCGGGCTGCTGCTGTGGACGCTGCGGCTGCACGGCGGCCCCCCGCAGTTCGGGCTGCCCGCCTGGCTCACCCTGGTCTCGCTCACCGCGATGTCCGGGGCCGAGCTGCTGCGCCGTACGGCACCGCTGGCCGCGCTGGCCGTCGCCCTGCCTGCGCTGGCGCTGGACATCTGCAGCGGCACCCTGATCGCCACGGTCCTGATGTTCACCGATGTGGTCTATGCGGCGGTGCTCTACGGCCCCCCGGTCGCGGCCCGCCGCATCCCGCTCTACTGCGTGCTGGCGACGTTCCTGGCGACCGTCGTGCTGGCCGCGCTCTGGCACGACCCCCAGGTCGTGATCTTCAGCATCGCCATCGCCCTGGGCACCATCGCCCCGGCCTGGACGGGCGCGATCATCCGCAATCACCGCGACGCCGCACAGGCCGCCCGGCTCCGCGCCGAGCAGACCGCGCTGCTGGCCGAGATGGACCGCACCCAGGCGGTCGCCGGCGAGCGGGCCCGGATGGCGCGCGAGCTGCACGACCTGGTCGCGGGCCATCTCTCCGCGATCGCGATCCACGCCACCGCCGCGCAGACCATCGACGATCCGGCGGCCACCCGTGAGGCCCTCGGGGTCATCCGCGAGAACAGCGTGCAGGGTCTGGCCGAAATGCGCAGGCTCATCGGCCTGTTGCGGAAGGCGAAGGCGGGCGGGGACGGCGATGAGCCGGCCGCCACGCCCACCCTCGACGGGCTGGAGGCGCTGCTCGACCGGGCCCGTGCGAACGGCGCCGCCAGCGGGCTGTCCTTCCTCCTGGAAGCCCCCCGGTCCCTGCCCAAGCCGGTGGCGCCGGTCGAGCTCGCCGCGTACCGCATCGTCCAGGAGTCGCTGACCAATGCGCTCAAGCACGCCGCACCCGGCGAGGTCCTGGTGCGCCTCGCCCAGGACGGCGGCGGAGCTCTCACCGTCACCGTCCGCAGCCCGTACGACGACCGGCCGGGCCCGCGCGCGCCCGGCTCGGGTGCCGGGCTGACCGGGATGCGCGAGCGGATCGCCCTGCTGGGCGGGGAGTTCGAGGCCGGGCCGGAGAGCGCGGACGGTACGGTCTGGCTGGTGCGGGCCGCCCTGCCCGCCCCCGAGGAGGAAGCCCACCGATGATGACAGCCGCCACCGGACCGATCCGGGTCCTTGTCGCCGAGGACCAGTCCGCCGTACGGGCCGGGCTGGTGCTCATCCTGCGCTCGGCGCCCGATATCGAGGTGGTCGGGGAGGCGGTGGACGGCGAGGAAGCGGTACGGCTCGCCCGCGAGCTGCGCCCCGCCCTCGTCCTCATGGACGTCCAGATGCCCCGGCTGGACGGGGTCACCGCCACCCGGCGGATCGTCGCCGAGCAGCTGGCGGACGTGCTGGTGCTGACCACCTTCGACCTGGACGAGTACGTCTTCGGGGCGCTGCGCGCGGGGGCCGCGGGCTTTCTGCTCAAGGACAGCGACGCGGCGGCGCTGCTGACGGCGGTGCGTACGGTGGCGGCCGGCGAGGGGCTGATCGCGCCCGCGGTGACACGGCGGCTGATCGCGGAGTTCGCCGGGACCCGCACGGCACCGGGCGGGGCCCGCGCCGGCGACGCTCCCGACCCGTCCGTCCTGGACGCGCTGACGCCGCGCGAGCGAGAGGTGCTGGGGTGTCTGGGGCGGGGGCTGTCGAACGCCGAGATCGCGCTGCGGCTGGCGATGGCGGAGGCCACCGTCAAAACGCATGTCAGCCGGCTGCTGGGCAAGCTGGAGCTGCGCAGCCGGGTCCAAGCGGCCGTCCTGGCACAGGAGTTGGGGGTGGAGGGAGCCTAGGCGGGCCCGCGGCGGGGCCGTCAGGCCACGTTAACGCGCTGGCCGGGCGGCGCCGCCTCCAGCCACGCCAGGAAGCCGGTGAGCGCGTCCTCGCTCATCGCCAGCTCCAGGCGGGTTCCGCGGTGGCTGCAGGCCAGGACGATGGAGTCGGAGAGCAGAGCGAGTTCCTCCTCGCCCTGAGGGGTGCGGCGCTGCAGCACCTCGATGGAGGCGCGCTCGAGGATCCGCCGCGGCCGGGGCGCGTACGAGAACACCCGGAACCACTCGATGCGGTCGCCGTTGTAGCGGGCGACGCCGTAGATCCAGCCCTTGCCGCTGGGGTCGGCGCCCTTCTCGGCGCTGTCCGGTACGTTCCAGCGCAGGCTGCAGTCGAAGGTGCCGCCGGAGCGCTGGATGAGCCGCCTTCGCAGTCCGAAGACGAACAGTCCCAGCAGCACCAGTACCACGACGATGCCGCTCACAAGCAGAGCGAGGACCATCTCGACCGACCTCCTCAGCTCGATGGGTGTTCCCCCGGGCCGTTCGGGCGTGGGGGACGGGAACGCACCTGCATTGCCTCAGCCGCGGGCCGCTCCGGAGGATTCCGGGCAGCCCGCGGCTGAGGATCGATCTCGTCGGCGACGGGGCTCAGTGAACGCCCGTCACCGCACGCAGCCGGACATCGGCGCGACGCTCGGCGGCCGCATCAGCGTCCGACTTCGCTCGCTCCAGGGCCCGCTCCGCGCGCTGGACATCGATCTCGTCCGACAGCTCGGCGATCTCTGCAAGCAGAGACAGCTTGTTGTCGGCGAACGAGATGAAGCCGCCGTGCACGGCGGCGACGACGGTGCCGTCCCCGCTCTCGCCGGTCGTACGAATCGTCACCGGGCCCGACTGCAGCACGCCGAGCAGCGGCTGGTGTCCGGGCATGACGCCGATGTCGCCCGACGAGGTGCGCGCGACGACCAGGCTGGCCTTGCCCGACCAGACCTGACGGTCCGCGGCGACCAACTCGACGTGCAGCTCAGCCACGATGGCTCCTCGGGTCTCCACCTGCCTGGCGTGGCAGATGTTGGGTCAAATACTAGTGGTCGTACGGGCCGGGGGCGGCCAGGGCCGCCCCCGGGACCGGTGCCGGGGTCAGGAGACGCCCAGCTCCTTGGCGTTCTTCTCCAGGTCCTCGATGCCACCGCACATGAAGAAGGCCTGCTCGGGGAAGTGGTCGTACTCGCCGTCCGCGATCGCGTTGAAGGCGTGGATCGACTCGTCTAGCGAGACGTCCGAGCCGTCGACACCGGTGAACTGCTTCGCCACGTGGGTGTTCTGCGACAGGAAGCGCTCGATACGACGGGCGCGGTAGACGGTGAGCTTGTCCTCCTCACCGAGCTCGTCGATACCCAGGATGGAGATGATGTCCTGGAGGTCCTTGTACTTCTGCAGGATCGTCTTGACGCGCGAGGCGCAGTCGTAGTGCTCCTGCGTGATGTAACGCGGGTCCAGGATCCGGGACGTCGAGTCCAGCGGGTCGACCGCCGGGTAGATGCCCTTCTCCGAGATCGGACGCGAGAGAACGGTGGTCGCGTCCAGGTGGGCGAAGGTGGTGGCCGGCGCCGGGTCGGTCAGGTCGTCCGCGGGGACGTAGATCGCCTGCATCGAGGTGATGGAGTGACCACGGGTCGAGGTGATGCGCTCCTGGAGGAGACCCATCTCGTCGGCCAGGTTCGGCTGGTAACCCACCGCGGAGGGCATCCGGCCGAGCAGGGTCGAGACCTCGGAACCGGCCTGGGTGAAGCGGAAGATGTTGTCGATGAAGAACAGCACGTCCTGCTTCTGGACGTCACGGAAGTACTCGGCCATGGTGAGGCCGGCCAGCGCGACGCGCAGACGGGTGCCCGGGGGCTCGTCCATCTGACCGAAGACCAGCGCGGTCTTGTCGATGACGCCGGAGTCCGTCATCTCCTCGATGAGGTCGTTGCCCTCACGGGTGCGCTCACCGACACCGGCGAACACCGACACACCGTCGTGGTTGTTGGCCACGCGGTAGATCATTTCCTGGATCAGAACGGTCTTGCCGACACCGGCACCACCGAACAGACCGATCTTGCCGCCCTTGACGTACGGGGTCAGCAGGTCGATGACCTTGACGCCGGTCTCGAACATCTCGGTCTTGGACTCGAGCTGGTCGAAGGACGGCGCCTTGCGGTGGATGGGCCACCGCTCGGTGACCTCGGCCTCGGCCTCCGGCTTGTTAAGGATCTTGCCAAGGGTGTTGAACACCTTGCCCTTGGTGATGTCACCGACCGGGACGGTGATCCCGGCGCCGGTGTTGGTCACCGTGGCCTGGCGGACCAGACCGTCGGTGGGCTCCATGGAGATCGCCCGGACCAGGCCCTCGCCCAGGTGCTGGGCAACCTCGAGGGTCAGGATCTTCTTGGCCCCGGCCTCGGCCGGGTCGGCGATCTCGACGGTCAGTGCGTTGTAGATGTCCGGCATCGCGTCGACGGGGAACTCCACGTCGACGACCGGGCCGATGACCCGCGCGACGCGGCCCGTCGCCGTGGCCGTCTCAACAGTGGTGGTCATAGTTGTCAGTCACTCCCCGCGGTCGCGTCGGCCAGTGCGGCACTGCCACCGACGATCTCGCTGATTTCCTGGGTGATGTCGGCCTGGCGGGCCGCGTTGGCAAGCCGCGAGAGCGACTTGATGAGCTCTTCTGCATTGTCGGTCGCCGACTTCATCGCGCGCCGGGTGGCGGCGTGCTTGGAGGCGGCGGCCTGCAGGAGTGCGTTGTAGATCCGCGACTCGACGTACCGCGGCAGCAGGGCGTCCAGGACGTCCTCGGCCGACGGCTCGAAGTCGAACAGCGGAAGGATCTCGCCCTTGGACTCGCCCTCCGCCTTCGCCTCGTCGAGGCTGAGCGGCAGCAGACGGTTGTCGAGCGCGGTCTGCGTCATCATCGAGAGGAACTCGGTGTAGACGATGTGGAGTTCGTCCACGCCGCCCTCGGCGGTGTCCTTCTGGACGGCCTCGATCAGCGGCGCGGCAACCGTCTTCGCGTCGGCGTACGTCGGGCTGTCGGTGAAACCGGTCCACGACTCCACGAACGTGCGCTCGCGGAAGCTGTAGTACGACACACCCTTGCGCCCGACGATGTAGGCGTCGACCTCCTTGCCCTCGGCCCGGAGCCGCTCGGTGAGCTGCTCCGCGGCCTTGATGACGTTGGAGGAGTAGCCGCCGGCCAGACCGCGGTCGCTCGTGATGAGCAGCAGCGCGGCCCGGGTCGGCTTCTCGGCCTCGGTCGTCAGCGGGTGCTGGGTGTTCGAACCGGTCGCCACCGCCGTCACCGCGCGGGTCAGTTCACTCGCGTACGGCGTCGATGCCGCCACCTGGCGCTGCGCCTTGACGACGCGCGAGGCGGCGATCATCTCCATCGCCTTGGTGATCTTCTTGGTCGCGGTGACGGAGCGGATGCGACGCTTGTAGACCCGGAGCTGGGCTCCCATGGATCAGGTCCCTTCCGTCGTCGTCACTTGCTGGTGCCGGCCTGGGCGTCCTCGCCGAGCAGCTTGCCGTCCGAGGTCTCGAACTGCTGCTTGAAGCCGTCGACGGCCTCGGAGATCGCACCGATGGTGTCGTCGGACATCTTGCCGCCCTCGCGGATGCTGGTCAGCAGGTCCTTCTTCTCCCGGCGGAGGTAGTCCAGGAGCTCGCGCTCGAAGCGGCGGATGTCCTCGACCGGGACGTTGTCCATCTTGCCGTTGGTGCCGGCCCAGATGGAGATGACCTGGTCCTCGGTGGAGTACGGGGCGTACTGACCCTGCTTGAGCAGCTCGGTCATGCGCTTACCGCGCTCCAGCTGCGCCTTGGAGGCCGCGTCCAGGTCGGAACCGAAGGCGGCGAACGCCTCCAGCTCGCGGTACTGGGCGAGGTCCACGCGAAGCCGGCCGGAGACCTGCTTCATGGCCTTGTGCTGGGCGGAACCACCGACACGGGAGACGGAGATACCGACGTTCAGCGCCGGACGCTGGTTGGCGTTGAACAGGTCCGACTCCAGGAAGCACTGGCCGTCGGTGATGGAGATGACGTTGGTCGGAATGAACGCCGACACGTCGTTCGCCTTGGTCTCGACGATCGGGAGACCGGTCATCGAACCGGCGCCCATGTCGTCGGAGAGCTTGGCGCAGCGCTCCAGCAGACGCGAGTGCAGGTAGAAGACGTCGCCCGGGTAGGCCTCACGGCCCGGCGGACGGCGCAGCAGCAGGGACACGGCGCGGTAGGCGTCGGCCTGCTTCGAAAGGTCGTCGAAGATGATCAGGACGTGCTTGCCCTGGTACATCCAGTGCTGGCCGATGGCCGAGCCGGTGTAGGGCGCCAGGTACTTGAAGCCCGCCGGGTCGGACGCCGGGGCGGCGACGATGGTGGTGTACTCCAGGGCGCCGGCCTCCTCCAGCGCGCCGCGCACGGACGCGATGGTGGAGCCCTTCTGGCCGATGGCGACGTAGATGCAGCGGACCTGCTTCTTCGGGTCGCCCGAGCGCCAGTTGTCGCGCTGGTTGATGATCGTGTCGACGGCCAGGGCGGTCTTGCCGGTCTGGCGGTCACCAATGATCAGCTGACGCTGGCCGCGGCCGATCGGCACCATCGAGTCGACGGCCTTGTAGCCGGTCTCCATCGGCTCGTGCACCGACTTACGGACCATGACGCCCGGGGCCTGCAGCTCCAGGGCGCGGCGGCCCTCGGTCTCGATCTCGCCGAGGCCGTCGATCGGGTTGCCCAGCGGGTCGACGACGCGGCCGAGGTAGCCCTCGCCCACGGCGACCGAGAGCACCTCGCCGGTGCGCTGCACCGACTGGCCCTGCTCGATACCGCTGAACTCACCGAGGATGACCGCACCGATCTCGCGCTCTTCCAGGTTCAGCGCAAGACCGAGCGTGCCGTCCTCGAACTTCAGCAGTTCGTTCGCCATCGCCGAGGGAAGGCCCTCGACGTGCGCGATGCCGTCACCGGCATCGCTGACCGTGCCGACCTCTTCGCGCGAGGCCGCGTCCGGCTTGTACGCCTGGACGAAGTTCTCCAGCGCGTCCCGGATCTCCTCCGGCCGGATCGTGAGCTCCGCCATCTGGGTTCCCTGCTCTCCTTGTTGGGCCCGAAGTTACTTGCGGGTGTCCGAGGGGCTTGTTCCCCCCGGGGGGTTTCCGCTTACGGCCCAACTCGGGCCGCCGTGGTGCTTGTGCTGCGTCGCAGCTGTTGAGTTGGTGGCCGGGTCAGCCGGCCATCCGCCGGTTCGCCTCGTCGAGGCGCTCCGCGATGGTCCCGTTGATGACCTCGTCGCCGATCCGGACCTGGACACCGCCGAGGACCTCGGGGTCCACGTCGAGGTTCAGGTGGATCTGCCGTCCGTACACCCTGGCCAGCGCGGCGCCGAGGCGCTGCCGCTGCCCTTCGCTGAGGGGTGCCGCGGAGGTGACCACCGCGACCATGCGGTCCCGGCGGTGCGCGGCCAGCTTGGAGAGGGCGTCGATCCCTGCTTCCAGGCTACGGCCTCGCGGCGCTCCCACGAGACGGACCACCAGCCGCTCGGTGACCGGGTTGGCCCGGTTCCCCAGCAGCGAGTGCAGCAGCTCCGTCTTGGCCGCGGTCGTCGCGGTGCTGCTCGTCAGCGCGCTGCGCAGCTCGGGGGCCGAGGCGAGGATCCGGCCGAACCGGAACAGCTCGTCCTCGACGTCGTCGAGCGCGCCGGAGCGCTGCGCCGCAGCCAGGTCCGCGCTGTAGCCCAGCTCCTCGATCGCGTCCGTCAGGTCACGCGAGCGCGACCAGCGGGAGCGGACCATGCCGCAGACCAGATCCACGGTCGGGCCGCCGACCTGGCCGCCGAGCAGCCGCCTGGCCAGCTCGGCGCGGGCCTCGCCGCCCTGCGCCGGGTCGGTCAGGACCCGACGCAGCGACACCTCGCGGTCGAGCAGAGCGGTGACGGCAGCCAGCTCCTCGGCGAGCTTCGCCGCGTCGACGGAGGCGTCGTCCGTCAGCGCATCGAGCTGCTCGCGTGCGGAGGCGAGTGCCTCGCGGCTCGCTCCGTTCATCGGCCGGCCTCAGCCTTCGTCGCACCGGCCTCGAGCTCGTCGAGGAAGCGGTCGATGGTCCGGCTCTGCCGGGCGTGGTCCTCGAGGGACTCGCCGACGAGCTTGCCGGCCAGGTCGGTGGCGAGCTTGCCCACGTCCTGGCGCAGCGACTGCGCGGCCGCCTTGCGGTCCGCCGCGATCTGGGCGTGACCGGCGGCGATGATCTCCTCACGCTGCCGCTGGCCCTCGGCGCGCATCTCGGCGATGAGCGTCGCGCCCTGCTCCTGCGCCTCCTGGCGCAGTCGCGCGGCCTCGTGGCGGGCGTCGGCCAGCTGTGCCCGGTAGTCCGCGAGCACCTGCTGCGCCTCGGCCTGGAGTGCCTCGGCCTCCTCCATACGGCCTTCGATCTGGCGCCGGCGCTCGTCCAGAACATTGTTGATGTTCGGGAGGAGCTTCTTGGCCAGGATGCCGAAGACGATGAAGAAGGCGACCAGGCCGATGACCAGCTCTGGAATCGGCGGGAACAGGGGGTTCTCAGGAACCTCCGCCGCCATGTTGACCAGGGTCACAACAATGCCTTCCGTCTAATTGGGCGTCGTCGGGCGTTCCGCTTACGCGTACGCGTAACCCATGACGATGCCGATGAGGGCGAGCGCCTCACAGAAGGCGAAACCCATGATCTGGTTGGTACGGATCAGGCCGGCCGCCTCGGGCTGACGGGCGAGGGCCTGGGTGCCGTTACCGAAGATGATGCCGACGCCGACGCCGGGGCCGATGGCCGCGAGGCCGTAACCAACGGAGGCGATGTTGCCGTGGAGGCCTTCGGCGGCGAGGGTCTGGAGAGCGGACATGCCGGTTCTTCCTTCTCTTTCAAGGACCGGTGGGGGTTGGCCACCGGACGACTGGTGGTTTGCGGGAGCCGGGGTGCTCAGTGGTTCTCGGCGAGCGCGCCCTGGACGTAGTTGCAGGCCAGGAGCACGAAGACGTACGCCTGGACGGCCTGGATGAAGAGCTCGAAGGCGGTCATCACGATGGTCATCACGAACGACGCGCTCGCGTAGACGATGCCGATGCCGTTCAGCAGGTACCAGCTGGCGATGGTGAACATCAGGATCAGCATGTGGCCCGCGAACATGTTCGCGAAGAGCCGGACCGCGTGGGTGAAGGGGCGGATCAGCAGGTGCTGGAGCAGCTCGAGCACCATGATCAGCGGGAGGACCCAGCCGAGCGACTTGTCGTAGCCGGAGAGGTTCTTCAGAGCGCCGACGAATCCGTGCTTCTTGAAGGTCAGCGACATCCAGAGGATGTAGACGATCAGCGCGAGCCCGAGCGGGAAGGCGATGATCGAGGTGACCGGGAACGCGGCGACCGGAACGATCGACCAGATGTTCATGATCCACACGAAGAAGAACAGCGACACCATGAAGGGGACGTACTTGTCGCCCTCCTTCTTGCCGAGCGCGTCATAGACGAGCCCGCGGCGCACGAAGTCGTATCCCGCTTCGCCGATCATCTGCAGCTTGCCGGGGACCACCTTGGCCCTGCCGAATGCGGCCCAGAAGAACCACACGACCACGACCGTGCTCAGCAGGGCGAGCAGCATCGGCTTGTTGAACTCGAAGCCACCGACGGTGAAGAGCGGCTCGAAGACGAACGAATGAAGGCCCGGGGACTCGAAGCCACACCCCGGAATAAAGAGGTGGCAATTCGCGTCGAAGGCGAGCATCGTTTCAGCACTCACCGCGGGCTCCTTCAGCGTGGCGCATGGGTACGGCAACCTCGTTGTGTCGGCGCGGCGTTGAGCCACGGAGCGGCACTGGACTGGTCTTACGGATAAGGGGGCGGCTGGCCGGCGCTGGGCCGGGCCGGATCACAGGCATCGGCCGCGAGAACTGCCCGTCGCCTCGTATGGAGTCTGGGAGCTCAGCCGCCTGCGCCCTCTGTGCCGCAGTTGGCACCGGACGATAGCAGGCCCGCATGAGGGCATTTATCCCGGCCCTACGTCTCACGTCGGCGACCCCGCCGTCTCCGCGTTCTTCGATTCCGCGGAGTCGGGATTCACGTACAGAATCTTCTCCTTCATATGACCGCGGGTCTGGGCCGCGATCCATACGAGGGTGGCGCCGAGCAGGGTGAGCGCAAACGCCTTGGTGTCGAAGAGCGTTGTGCCCTTGAACGCGATCACGAAGACCGCGACGAGCAGGATCTGCACGGTGTACAGCAGCAGGCCCATCATCTGGAACAGCTGCGGAAGCTTCTTGGCGGTCTGCTGCAGGACGGCGAGCCCCACGCCCATCACGAGCACCGTCAGCACGGTGCCGACGACGGCGCCGATCACTGCCTTCCCGCCCGCGGCCACCGCGCTCACGGCAACGGCGACAGCACCGAGGGCGAGCGTGGGCACAACGGCGGAAAGGAGTAGTCGGGCGTCATTCGACTGCATGGCGGCGCTCCGGCAAGGGGTGGGGGTGATGTCGTCAAGGACGAGCGTAGACCCGGCCTGAGGCAGAACCTGATGCCAAAGGGCCGTCGCACTACGGTCCTTCGGCTGTGTCGCCGGGTTTCGTGAACGGTATCACAAACTATTTGATGAGGTCTTTACCTGGTTCGTGTGGACCCTGTCACACCTGAGCGTGAACGTGCGCGTTGGTGCACTGACAGCCCGGTAAATGTCTGGTATGGGGTCAACCATGGCGATTTTTGACCCCCATCAGGGCGACACGGTCACCGTTTCAGCGGTTACTTCCCGCCTTACGGCGATCCACGAAGCGTGACCGGTCGCCGATCGCGGTGGCCCCGTGGATGCCGGCCGGGACGGGCTCGGGCTGCTCCTCGGCGTCGGCGGAGGGCTCGCCGGCCGCCGCGACCGACTCGCGCCGACTGCGGCGGTAACGCGGCGGAACCGCCCACTCCGCCCAGCGCGGCGCCCGCGGTGTGAAGCGCGGCAGCAGAAGCAGCACCAGACCCACCGCGCTCAGCAGCACGATGCCCAGCACGATCCACATGCTCGCGTTGTTCACCGAGTACGCCACCGCGCCGAAGGCGATCAGCGCCGACCAGAAGTACATGATCAGCACCGCGCGGCTGTGCGAATGGCCGATTTCCAGCAGCCGGTGGTGCAGATGACCGCGGTCGGCGGCGAACGGCGACTGGCCCTTCCAGGTACGTCGCACGATGGCCAGGATCAGGTCGGCGACCGGCACCGCGATGACCGTCAGCGGCAGCAGGAGCGGGATGTAGACCGGCACCATCGCGTGGGTGGCCTCCCGCACACCGCCGGTCTTCTCGCCCAGCAGGTCCGGGTCGACCTGACCGGTCACCGAGACCGCCCCGGCGGCCATCACCAGGCCGATCAGCATCGAGCCCGAGTCGCCCATGAAGATCCGCGCCGGGTGCATGTTGTGCGGCAGGAAGCCCAGGCACATCCCCATCAGCACGACCGAGAACAGCGTGGCCGGCGCGGCCGCCTCGATGCCGTAGCCGAACCACATCCGGTACGCGTACATGAAGAACGCCGCGGCGGCGATGCACACCATGCCGGAGGCCAGGCCGTCCAGGCCGTCGACGAAATTGACGGCGTTGATGGTGACGACGACCAGCGCGACGGTCAGCAGTGTGCCCTGCATCGGCGTCAGCGAGACCGTGCCCACACCGGGGACCGGAATCCACAGGATGGTCAGGCCCTGGAGGACCATCACCCCCGCGGCGATCATCTGGCCGCCGAGCTTGACCAGGGCGTCCACGCCCCATTTGTCGTCCAGCACCCCGAGCACCCAGATCAGCGCGGCACCCGACAGCAGGGCCTGCGGCTCGTTGGAGCTGGCGAAGAGGGACTTGAGGTTCGTCAGATGCGAGGCGACCAGGAGACCCGCGCACAGCCCGCCGAACATCGCGATACCGCCGAGCCGCGGTGTCGGCTCGCGGTGTACGTCACGCGCGCGGATCTCCGGCATCGCACCGGCCGCGATCGCGAATTTCCGCACCGGCCCGGTCAGCAGGTAGGTCACCGCGGCCGTGACGCACAGCGTCAGCAGGTATTCACGCACGGGCTGCCCCAGAGGTATAGCTGGCCATCACAGCCCCACACCCTATGCGTGTCCGCCCCCTGGCCGTGAATACAGGTAAAGACGCACCCGCCCGCCGGACGGTTCCCGCCGCGTCCCCGGCGGCCCCGGACGGCGCCGTCCGCCCGTGATCAGCCGCGATCGGGGTACGGCGGGAAGCGGTGGACCAGTGCCCGCGTCTCCGCGCGCGCCGTACCGTCCTCCCGCAGCGCCGCGGCGATCAGCTCGGCGATCCGGTGCATCTCCGGCTCGCCCATCCCCTGCGTCGTCACCGCGGCGGTGCCCAGCCGCAGGCCGTTCCGCAGGGCCGTGCGCGTGTCCGGCACCGCGGCGCACGGCAGCGCGCAGGTGTCCAGCACGATCCCGGCGGCCGCCAGCCGCCCCCGGGCGGTACGCGCATCCACCGCGAGCGGTGTGGTGTCGGCGGTGATCAGATGCGTGTCGGTCCCGCCGGTGGAGACCGTCAGCCCCTGCTCCGCCAGCGCCCGCGCGAGCCGCCGGGCGTTGGCGACGACCTGATGGGCGTACGCGCCGAAGGCGGGCGCGGCGGCCTCCGCGAAGGCGACGGCCTTGGCGGCGACCGCGTTCATCTGGGCGCCCCCCTGGGTGAAGGGGAACACCGCCCGGTCGATCCGCTCGGCCAGCTCCGCACCGCACAGCACCATCCCGCCGCGCGGCCCGCGCAGCACCTTGTGGGTGGTGCCGCACACCACATGCGCGTACGGGACCGGGCTGGGCGCCGCGCCCCCGGCGATCAGCCCCATGGGGTGGGCCACATCCGCGATCACATAGGCGCCGACCTCGTCCGCGATCTCCCGGAACGCCGCATAGTCGATGTGCCGGGGATACGAGATCGAGCCGCACACGATCGCCCTGGGGCGGTGGGTGCGGGCCAGCGCCAGGATCGCGTCGTAGTCGAGCCGCCCGGTCTCCTCGTCGACGCCGTAGCCGACGAAGTCGAACCAGCGGCCGGAGAAGTTGGCGGGCGATCCGTGGGTGAGATGGCCGCCGTGCGGGAGGGACATGGCCAGGACGGTGTCTCCCGGGCGCAGCAGGGCGGCGTAGGCGGCCAGCACGGCCGAAGACCCGCTGTGGGGCTGGACGTTGGCGTGTTCGGCGCCGAACAGGGCCGTGGCGCGCTCCACGGCGATCCGCTCGGCGAGGTCGACGATTTCGCAACCGCCGTGGTGCCGGGCGCCGGGATATCCCTCGGCGTATTTGTTGCC
The DNA here is from genome assembly GCF_001294335.1 of Streptomyces chattanoogensis. Taxonomy (GTDB): domain Bacteria; phylum Actinomycetota; class Actinomycetes; order Streptomycetales; family Streptomycetaceae; genus Streptomyces; species Streptomyces chattanoogensis. The sequence continues at coordinate 456,072 of NZ_LGKG01000001.1, read as the reverse complement.
GAGCGGGGAGCCGAGGACGGCGAGCACCGCGGGCGAGGTGAAGTTCTCCGCGGCGATCAGCTGGAGGCCGTCGGCCTGTCGGGCGCTCTCCCCCAGCAGCACCCCGGCGATCTCCGGGTCCTGGCGCAGCAGCGCGTCGAAGTCCGGGGCACCGGCCGGGCGGGCGGCGCCGTCGCGGGCGGCGGCCCGTGCCCGCTCCTCGGCGGCCTTGTGCTGGCTGCGGGCTGACGCGGTGGTGGACATCGCTGGCTCCGGGCCTCGTACGGGGACGTAAGTCCAATGTAGGCGCGGAGGGGCGATCGGGCGCGGCGTGCGGGCAACGGGGCACCCCGCGGCGGGGCCGGCCGGGGCAGGAGCCGTTGGTGGTTGCGGCCGGAGGCCGGGGAGTGCTGGTGCGCCCCCGGTGCCGCTAGGCGCGCGCCGGGACCCCCGTGAGCGCCGTGACGACCGGGTCCAGCGCCTGGTTGATCTCGTCCCCGATGGAGCGGAAGAAGGTGATGGGCGCGCCGTAGGGGTCGTAGACCTCGTCGGACTCCGGGTTGGGCGCCAGCAGCCAGCCGCGCAGCGCGGCGGCCGCGCCCACCAGTGCACGGGCCCGCTCGACCAGCCCGCCGTCCGGCAGGTCCGGGTCCGGGTCCGGCAGCGTGGCCGGGTCTATGGCCCGCACCAGGCGGTTGAACTCCTTGAGCGTGAAGGTCCGCAGTCCCGCCGAATGGCCCATGGAGATGACCTGGGCGCGGTGGTCACGGGTCGCGGTGAGCACCAGGTCGGCGCGGATGACGTGCTCGTCGAGCAGCTCACGGCCGATGAAGCCGGCCGGGTCCGCGCCGTAGTCGCTGCACACGGTGGCGGCGTGCGCCTCCATGGGAGCGCCTTCGTGCCCCCAGGTGCCCGCGCTCTCCACCAGCAGCCCGCCGCTGCGCTGCGCGCCGAGCCGCAGCTCCAGCGCACGCCGGTGGAGCCGCTCGGTGATCGGCGAGCGGCAGACGTTGCCGGTGCTGACGTGCAGGATCCGGAAAGGGCGCTGCGGGGGGAGAAGGAGGTCGTCGCCGGGTCCCGCTATGCCACGCCCCAGGGGCGCCATCAATTGGCCACCTCGAGCTCGGGTACCACCTTGCGCAGCTCGTCCGCGCTGATCGCGCCCTCGCGCAGCAGCACCGGGATCTTGCCGGTGACATCGACGATGGAGGACGGTACGGCGGCGGGGGTGGGGCCGCCGTCGAGGTAGACGGAGACCGAGTCCCCCAGCATCTCCTGGGCGGCGTCGCAGTCCTGCGGCGACGGGTGACCGGTGAGATTGGCGCTGGAGACGGCCATCGGGCCGAATTCGGTGAGCAGCTCGATCGCGACGGGGTGCAGCGGCATCCGCACCGCGACCGTGCCGCGGGTCTCGCCCAGGTCCCAGGTCAGCGACGGCTGGTGCTTGGCGACGAGGGTGAGCGCGCCGGGCCAGAAGGCGTCGACCAGCTCCCAGGCCTGCTCGGAGAAGTCGGTGACCAGGCCGTGCAGGGTGTTGGGCGAGCCGACCAGGACCGGCGAGGGCATCCCGCGGCCGCGGCCCTTGGCCTCCAGCAGATCCCCGACGGCCTCGGCACTGAAGGCGTCCGCACCGACCCCGTAGACGGTGTCGGTCGGCAGCACGACCAGCTCGCCGCGGCGGACGGCCGAGGCGGCCTCCCGCAGACCGGTCGCGCGGTCGGTCGCGTCGTTGCAGTCGTAGCGCCGTGCCATTTACGAGACCTCCTCGTGCGGAACGAATACTTCACATGCGGCGGATACGGCGGATGCGTCGGGTACACCGGCCGCATCGGGCGCCTGGGCGGTACGCGTCATGGCGTCGCCCGGCGCGCGGTGGCGAAACGGGGCCGGTTGTTGAGATCGGGATGGTCGGCCGCATCCGCCCACCCCTTCTCCTCGGTGAAGATCCACGGCACCTGACCGCCCTGGGTGTCGGCGTGCTCGACGACGACCACGCCGCCGGGCCGCAGCAGACGGTGTGCGGTCCGCTCGATGCCGCGGATGGTGTCGAGCCCGTCCTCGCCGGAGAACAGCGCGAGCTCGGGGTCGTGGTCGCGGGCCTCGGGCGCGACGTACTCCCACTCGGTCAGCGGGATGTACGGCGGGTTGGAGACCACCAGGTCGACCTGTCCGTCCAGCTCGGGCAGCGCGGTGAGCGCATCGCCCTGGTGGAGCTGGACCCGGGACCCCTCGACGTTCTTCCGGGCGTAGCGCAGGGCCTCCTCGGACAGCTCCACGGCGTGCACCCGCGAACGCGGCACCTCCTGGGCGAGGGCCAGGGCGATGGCCCCGGAGCCCGTGCACAGGTCGACGATCAGCGGCTCGACGACGTCCATGGCCCGTACGGCGTCTATCGCCCAGCCGACCACCGACTCGGTCTCCGGACGGGGTACGAACACCCCTGGCCCGACGGTGAGTTCGAGGTAGCGGAAGAAGGCGCGGCCGGTGATGTGCTGCAGCGGCTCGCGGGCCTCGCGGCGGGCGACGGCCTCCCAGTAGCGGGCGTCGAAGTCCGCGTCGGGGACCGTGTGCAGCTGGCTCCGCTTGACGCCGTGCACATGTGCGGCGAGCTCCTCGGCGTCGAACCGCGGTGAGGGCACGCCGGCGTCGGCCAGCCGCTGGGTGGCCTGGGCCACCTCTGCGAGCAGCAGGTTCACGGGGAGTCCTCCAGCCGGTACGTACAGGTCTTGCGGGTTTGCTCGGTGCTGCTTTACTGCGCGGCGGCGAGCTTGGCCGCCGAGTCGGCGTCGACGCACGCCTGGATGACCGCATCCAGCTCACCGTCGAGCACCTGGTCCAAGTTGTACGCCTTGAAGCCGACGCGGTGGTCCGAAATGCGGTTTTCCGGGAAGTTGTAGGTGCGGATCTTCTCGGAGCGGTCGACGGTGCGCACCTGGCTGCGGCGGGCGTCGGCGGCCTCCTGCTCGGCGGCCTCCTGGGCCGCGGCCAGCAGCCTCGAGCGCAGGATGCGCAGCGCCTGCTCCTTGTTCTGGAGCTGGCTCTTCTCGTTCTGGCAGGAGGCGACGACCCCGGTGGGCAGGTGGGTGATGCGCACCGCGGAGTCGGTGGTGTTGACGGACTGGCCGCCGGGGCCCGAGGAGCGGTAGACGTCGATCCGCAGCTCGTTCATGTTGATCTCGACGTCGACCTCTTCGGCCTCGGGGGTCACCAGGACGCCGGCCGCGGAGGTGTGGATCCGGCCCTGCGACTCGGTGGCGGGCACCCGCTGCACGCGGTGCACCCCGCCCTCGTACTTCAGCCGCGCCCAGACGCCCTGGCCGGGCTCGGTCGCGCCGTTGCCGCCCTTGGTCTTCACGGCGACCTGGACGTCCTTGTAGCCGCCGAGCTCGGACTCGGTGGAGTCGATGATCTCGGTCTTCCAGCCGATGCGCTCGGCGTAGCGCAGATACATCCGCAGCAGATCGCCGGCGAAGAGTGCGGACTCGTCGCCGCCCGCGCCCGCCTTGATCTCGAGGATGACGTCCTTGTCGTCGCTGGGGTCGCGCGGTACGAGCAGCAGCCGCAGCTTCTCGGTGAGCTCCTCGCGCCGTGCGTCGAGCTCCTTGACCTCGTCGGCGAAGTCCGGGTCGTCCGCGGCCAGTTCGCGCGCGGTTTCCATGTCCTCGCCGGCCTGCCGCCAGGAGCGGTAGGTCGCGATGATCGGGGTCAGCTCGGAGTAGCGCTTGTTGAGCCGCGTGGCCTCGCGCTGGTCGGCATGGACCGCGGGGTCGGCCAGCCGCTTCTCGAGGTCGGCGTGCTCGCCGACCAGTTCCTCGACCGCCTCGAACATCGTGGGGTTCCTCTACTGGCTGTGACTACCGGGGACGGGCCCCGGACCCCGGGCCGGACGGCGGGGGGCCGGACGACAAAGACGCCGGTCCGGTCACCCCCATCCAGGGGCGACCGCGAACCGGCGCCTTGCGGGTCGCTACTTCTTGGCGGCTGCGGCGGACTTGCCGAAGCGGGCCTCGAAGCGGGCCACGCGGCCGCCGGTGTCCATGATCTTCTGCTTGCCCGTGTAGAACGGGTGGCACTCGGAGCAGATGTCGGCGCGGATGCTGCCGCCGGCAACGGTGCTGCGGGTGGTGAACGACGCGCCACAGGTGCAGCTGACCTGGGTCTCGACGTACTCCGGGTGGATGTCGCGCTTCAAGGGATTCTCCTAGGTTCGGGAGTGCACCGGGTCGTGTCGCGGGTTGCGTCACGTGAACCGGGGCCGACGGTCCAGTCTGCCAGGACTAGCCGTATCTCCCAAAACCGGGGTACGTGCGCAACTATTCCCCGGGGTGTCCGCCGCCCGGAACCGGGGCCCGTACGGCCCCGACGCCGGGGCACCACGGCTACTTCACGTACCGGCCCGTGCCGCCCTGGTCACCGGCCGAGCCCTTGATCGCATCCTTCGGGATGGCGCGGTCCTGCCGCAGCGCGTCCCAGACCTGCTTGCCCTGCCTGGCCAGCGGCACCACCCGGTCCGGGTTGGCCGGGTCGTAGGTCACCGGCAGCGTCACCATGTCGATGTTCTCCGACCCGATGGCGCCCAGGCTCTTGGCCAGTCCGGTCAGCTCGCCCACCGAGTTGAGATCGGTGTCGGTGGTGATGGCCTTGGTGGCGGTGTCCGCGATGTCATAGAGCTTGGCGGGGTTGGTGAGCACCCCGACGTTCCTGACCTGGTTCATCAGCGCCTTGACGAAGGTCTGCTGGAGCTGGATGCGGCCCAGGTCGCTGCCGTCGCCGCCGGGCACGCCGTGCCGGGTCCGGACGAGACCGAGCGCGTTCTCGCCGTTGAGCGTGTGCTTGCCGGCCGGCAGATGCAGGTGGCTGTTGTTGTCGTCGATCGGCTTGGTGGTGGTGATGTCCACACCGCCCAGCGCGTCGATGAGCCGCTTGAAGCCGGTGAAGTCCACCTCGATGAAGTGGTCCATCCGGATGCCGCTGATCGACTCGACGGTCTTGACGGCGCAGGCCGGGCCGCCGACCTCGTAGGCGGTGTTGAACATCGCCCGCTGCGAGCCCGGGAGGGACCGGCCGTCCTTGGTGCAGTCGGGCCGCTTGACCATCGTGTCGCGCGGGATGCTCACCACACTGGCCTTCTTGTGGCCCTTGTAGACGTGCACGATCATCGCGGTGTCGGAGCGGGCGCCGCCCTCGTCCCGGCCGTACTCGCCGTTCTTCCCCGCCCGGGAGTCCGAGCCCATCACCAGGATGTCCATCGAGCCGTTGTCGACGTTCTGCGGGCGGTCGTGGCCGAGGGCGGCGTTGATGTCGACGCCCTTGAGGTTGCCGTTCAGCTTGAAATAGACGTACCCCAGCCCGGCCCCGCCGAGCAGTAGGACGCTGACCAGCGCGCACAACGTGATGGTCAGGGCCCTGCGGCGCCGGGTCGGGCCCTTGCGCCGGCGGCCCGTGGCACGTATGCCGCGGGCACGGCTTCCGGCCGTCATCGCGGTCCCGTTGCTGTCGGCCATCTGCTCCTCAGTCCTTGGTCGCTCGGCTGCCGCCTCGCCGGCCGTGTTCCGTACATGACGGCCCTGTGGTGTCTGGTCAGACGGGAGGCTGACGGGAAGGGTTGCACAGCGTGGTGTGAGGGCTTTCTTAGAAAACCGGCCGGCCGGTGCGCGGCGGTCCGGGACTTTGGTCCCTCTCACCAGCGCTTACGGCATGTTTTCGGACATTGCGTGAACAGTTGTGTGATCTTCGGGGCTGTGCGGAAGGTCTCAGCGGCGGGCGCCCCCGGGGCGGCGCGCATCACACAGGAGAGCGGACAGCACGGAGCCCTCCCCACCCACAGGGGTGAGGAGGGCTCCGTGTGCGGCGTCGCCGAGGGCGTCAGTCGTTGCCGTTGCCCGTGGTCGGCGTCGTCTTCTGGATCTGCAGCAGGAACTCCGCGTTGGACTTCGTCTGCTTCATCTTGTCCAGCAGCAGCTCGATGGCCTGCTGCTGGTCCAGGGCGTGCAGCACCCGGCGCAGCTTCCAGACGATGGCCAGCTCGTCGCTGCCCATGAGGATCTCTTCCTTACGGGTGCTGGACGCGTCCACGTCCACCGCCGGGAAGATGCGCTTGTCCGAGAGCTTGCGGTCGAGCTTGAGCTCGAGGTTGCCGGTGCCCTTGAACTCCTCGAAGATCACCTCGTCCATCCGCGAACCGGTCTCGACCAGCGCGGTGGCCAGGATGGTCAGCGAACCGCCGTCCTCGATGTTGCGCGCGGCACCGAAGAAGCGCTTCGGCGGGTAGAGCGCGGTCGAGTCGACACCACCGGACAGAATGCGGCCGGAGGCGGGCGCCGCGAGGTTGTACGCGCGGCCCAGACGGGTGATGGAGTCCAGCAGGACAACGACGTCGTGACCCAGCTCCACGAGCCGCTTGGCCCGCTCGATGGCCAGCTCGGCGACGGTGGTGTGGTCCTCGGCCGGACGGTCGAAGGTCGAGGAGATGACCTCGCCCTTGACCGACCGCTGCATGTCGGTGACCTCTTCGGGACGCTCGTCGACGAGGACGACCATCAGGTGGCACTCGGGGTTGTTGCGGGTGATCGAGTTGGCGATCGCCTGCATGATCATGGTCTTGCCGGTCTTCGGCGGGGCCACGATCAGACCGCGCTGGCCCTTGCCGATGGGCGTGACCAGATCGATGATCCGGGTCGTCAGACCGCCCGACTCGCCCTCCAGGCGCAGCCGCTCCTGCGGGTAGAGCGGCGTCAGCTTGCCGAACTCCGGCCGCTGGCGGCCCTGTTCGGGCGCCACGCTGTTGACGGTGTCCAGGCGGACCAGCGCGTTGAACTTCTCGCGCCGCTCGCCGTCCTTGGGCTGGCGGACCGCGCCGGTGACGTGGTCACCCTTGCGCAGGCCGTTCTTGCGGACCTGGGCGAGCGAGACGTACACGTCGTTCGGGCCGGGCAGGTAGCCCGAGGTCCGGATGAACGCGTAGTTGTCGAGGATGTCGAGGATGCCCGCGACCGGGATCAGGACGTCGTCCTCGGAGACCTGCGGCTCGCCGCCGAACTCCTCACGGCCGCCGCGACGGCCCCGGCGGTCGCGGTAGCGGCCGCGACGGCCCCGGCGGCCGCCCTCGAAGTCGTCCTCGTCCTCCACACGGCGGTCCCGCTGACGGCCGCCGCCCTGGCCGCCGTCGCCCGCGTCACCCTTGCGGCGGTCGCCGCGGTCACCGCGGTCGCCGCGGTCACGGTCGCGCTGGCCGCGCTGGCCGCGGCCCTCGCGGTCGCCCTTCTGCTGGCGGTCGCCGCGGTCCTGACGGTCCTTGGCCGGTCGGCCCTCGGCGGTCTCCACCGCGGCCTCGGCCTTGGCGTCGGCCTTCACCTCGGTCTTCGCCTCGACCTTGGTGTCGGTCTTGAGGTCGCCGGCGGCGGCCTCGGGGCTGCCCGCGGCGGCGGTGGCCCGGCGCCGGCGGCGCTCACCGGCCGGCTGCTCGTCGGTGGGCTGGCCGGGGATCTCGATCTGCTGCTGGGCGGCCGCGGGCTGCTCGGCGGCCTTGCCGCCCTTGGCGGCCTTCTCGGCGCTCTTGTCCGCGTCCTCACCCGTACGGGCCTTGGAGGTCGTACGGCGCTTCGGCTTGGTCTCGGCGGCGGGCGCGTCGGCCTTGGCCGGGGCGCCGGAGCCGCCGGCCTGCTTCTCCTTGATGACCTCGATCAGCTGGCTCTTGCGCATCCGCGCGGTGCCCTTGATGCCGAGGCCGGAGGCAACCTGCTGCAGCTCCGCCAGGACCATGCCCTCAAGGCCGGTGCCGGAACGGCGGCGACGCGTGGTTGCAGGCGCGGCGGGAGCGTCCGTGGCGGGCGCGGTGGCACTGCCATCGGTGCGCACGCCCATCAGATCGGTGGTGTCGCTCACGAAGGGTCCTTCCCTGGAGCGGGCGTCGGCCTGTCTGGCTCGGCGACCGGGTTGTGCTGTCCGGCTCGATGTCCTTGGTCTTGCGGACCGGGCCGGGGCGGTGGTCCCGCCGGATACGGCGGAAAGATCAATTCATGGTTCCGGCGTGAAGAGATGCAGAGTGACTCATGACGCCACGCCGATTCCGGAGCGTGCTCACTTCTGCTCAGGCCATTGCTCCAAGCAGTTTGGGAGGCTCCCGGAAGAAAGTGGTCCCAACTGGGGACACCAAGCACCGCACCGCATAGGTGTCGGGTACTGACTTGAGGTTAACACTACCGGATCCAACAAACATTCCCCCTCTCCAAGACCGGCAATCAGTCGATCACACGCGTGATCACCCGGCGAGCGGCAGCACACAGGTGCCCACCGCGTCGAGGGTCAGCCGGTTGGCCGCCCACCCCTCTCCCGCCAGCGCGGCGACCTTGTCGGCCGCCGCATCCTCGACCAGTGCGAGCACGGTGGGGCCCGCACCGGACACGACTGCGGGGACGCCGTCCGCGCGCAGTCGGTTCACCAGGGCCACGCTCTCCGGCATCGCGGGGGCGCGGTACTCCTGGTGAAGTCGGTCCTCGGTCGCAGCCAGCAGCAGCTCGGGGCGCCTGGTCAGGGCCTCGACGAGCAGCGCGGCACGGCCGGCGTTGGCCGCGGCGTCCCCGTGCGGGACGGTACGCGGCAGCAGTCCACGGGCGGTCTCGGTCAGCACCGGCTTTCCGGGCACAAAGACCACCGGAACGATGGAATCGGCGGGATCCATCCGGATCGCCCGCGCGGTTCCGGTGTCCATCCAGGCGAGCGTGAAACCGCCCAGCAGACATGCGGCGACATTGTCGGGATGGCCCTCGAGCTCGGTGGCCAGCTCCAGAAGCGCGGCGTCGTCGAGCTTCTGCTCGCCGCCTATCGTCACGGCGCGGGCCGCGACGATGCCGGCGCAGATGGCGGCCGACGAGGAGCCCAGGCCGCGGCCGTGCGGGATGCGGTTGGCGCAGACGATTTCCAGGCCGCGCGGCTGTCCGCCGAGCCGGTCGAAGGCGGCGCGCATCGACCGTACGAGCAGATGGCTCTCGTCGCGCGGAAGGGTCTCGGCGCCCTCACCTGCGATATCGACGTGCAATCCGGAATCGGCGACGCGCACCACGACATCGTCGTAGAGGCCCAGGGAAAGGCCGAGGGCGTCGAAGCCGGGACCGAGATTGGCGCTGGAAGCGGGGGTGCGCACCCGGACGGCGGCGGCGCGGAACGCGGGACCGGCCATCGCTCGATGACTCTCCTTGATTGATGCTGCGGTACTGCCCCAGAGCACCGGCACCGAGGCGCCCGGACGGCTCATTGGGGTCTGTTCTGACCTGCCCTGCACACCACTGCGTTATGCCGTGGGGAGGGGAGTTGGCTGCCAGCCTATCGAAGGAAGGTTCTGTCACGACATAGGGCGCACAGGAGGCGCACGATGCGTGTCGCGCGCCGCCGGTGCCCCGACGCCACCTTCCGGGGCTTTGCAGCCTTTGCACTCTTTGCTTTTCCTGGGTTACGGAGCGAGCGCGGGCCCCGCACCCCCGGGTCCTTGCGAGCAGGTCCTGCCCACAGGGACCGCGTTTCACACCAGCCGGCCGGACCGGGCGGCCCGGCCGGGCGGTGCGGTCAGGCCAGGCCCAGGCGCTCGGCGGCGGCGTCCGCGTCGATCGGGACCGTGACCGGCTGCGGCGCACCCGCCACCGCCCAGTCGGGGTCCTTGAGGCCGTTGCCGGTGACCGTGCAGACGATCCGCTGCCCCGGGTCGACCTTGCCCTCCTCGGCCGCCTTGAGCAGACCGGCCACCGACGCGGCCGAGGCGGGCTCGACGAAGACACCCTCCTGGGAGGCCAACAGGCGGTAGGCGGCCAGGATTTGACGGTCGGTCACGTCGTCGATGAAGCCGCCGGACTCGTCCCGGGCACGCTCGGCGTTCGCCCACGAGGCGGGGTTGCCGATGCGGATCGCGGTGGCGATGGTGTGCGGGTCCTTGACGACCTCACCGCGCACGATCGGCGCACTGCCGGAGGCCTGGAAGCCCCACATCCGCGGGGTGTGCGAGGCGATGCCGTCGGCCGCGTACTCCTGGTAGCCCTTCCAGTACGCGGTGATGTTGCCGGCGTTGCCGACGGGCAGCACATGGATGTCGGGCGCGTCGGCGAGCATGTCGACGATTTCGAAGGCGGCGGTCTTCTGCCCCTCGATGCGCACCGGGTTCACGGAGTTCACAAGTGCGACCGGGTAGTTCTCGGACAGGCCCCGGGCCAGCGTGAGGCAGTCGTCGAAATTCCCGTCGATCTGCAGGATCTTCGCGCCGTGCACCAGCGCCTGGCCCATCTTGCCGAGCGCGATCTTGCCCTGCGGGACGAGCACCGCGCAGACCATCCCGGCCCGGACCGCGTAGGCGGCGGCCGAGGCGGAGGTGTTGCCGGTGGAGGCGCAGATGACGGCCTTGGCGCCCTCCTCTTTCGCCCGCGTGATGGCCATCGTCATCCCGCGGTCCTTGAAGGAGCCGGTGGGGTTGGCACCCTCGACCTTGAGATGCACCTCACAGCCGGTGCGCTCGGAGAGCACCTGGGCCGGCACGAGGGGCGTGCCGCCCTCCCGCAGGGTGATGACCTCGGTCGTGTCGCTGACCGGCAGCCGGTCACGGTATTCCTCGATGATTCCGCGCCACTGACGGCTGGTGGTGGACGCGGTGGAATTGGCAGACATGGGTTCCTTTACTCCCCTTCGACCCGCATGATGCTGGCGACACCGCGGACGGTGTCCAGCTCGCGCAGTGCCCCGACGGTCGACGACAGGGCCGCGTCGGCCGCCCGGTGGGTGACGACGACGAGGGAGGCCTCGCCGTCCTTGCCCTGCTGACGGACCGTATCGATGGATACGCCGTGTTCGGCGAAAATGGTGGCGACCTGCGCCAGAACGCCGGGCTTGTCGGCCACGTCGAGACTGATGTGGTACCGCGTGACGACTTCACCCATGGGGCTGACCGGCAGCCGTGTGTAGGCGGACTCACCCGGCCCGGTGGCACCGGCGAGCTTGTTACGGCAGACCGCGACGAGGTCGCCGAGAACCGCGGAGGCGGTCGGCGCACCGCCCGCGCCGGGCCCGTAGAACATCAGCTGCCCGGCCGCGTCGGACTCCACGAACACCGCGTTGTAGGCCTCGCGGACGGAGGCGAGCGGATGCGTCAGCGGGATCATCGCGGGATGCACCCGGGCGGTGACCGACGCGCCGTCCGCGGCCCGCTCGCAGATCGCCAGGAGCTTGACCGTACAGCCCATCCGCTTGGCGGAGGCGATATCGGCCGCCGTGACCTCGGTCAGGCCCTCGCGGTGCACGTCGTCGATGGTGACGCGGGTGTGGAAGGCGATACCGGCCAGGATCGCGGCCTTGGCGGCGGCGTCGAAGCCCTCGACATCGGCGGTCGGATCGGCCTCCGCGTAGCCCAGCGCGGTCGCCTCGTCGAGCGCCTCGCTGTAGCCGGCGCCCGTCGAATCCATCTTGTCGAGAATGAAGTTGGTGGTGCCGTTGACGATGCCGAGCACGCGGTTGACCTTGTCCCCGGCCAGCGACTCGCGCAGCGGCCGGACGAGCGGGATCGCGCCCGCGACGGCCGCTTCGTAGTAGAGATCCGCGCCGTGGGCCTCGGCCGCCGCATGCAGCGCGGCACCGTCCGCCGCCACCAGCGCCTTGTTGGCCGACACCACGCTCGCGCCGTGCTCGAAGGCGGTGGTGATCAGGCCCCTGGCGGGCTCGATCCCGCCGATGACCTCGATCACGACGTCGATGTCCCCGCGTTTGACGAGGGCGGTCGCATCGGTGGTGACCAGCTCGGCCGGGACACCGGCGCGCACCCGGTCCGGGCGGCGCACGGCGATTCCGGCGAGCTCCACGGGCGCGCCGATGCGGTTGGCGAGGTCGTCGGCGTGCGTCGTCATGATGCGCGCCACCTCTGAGCCGACCACACCACAGCCCAGCAGCGCCACCTTCAGCGGACGCGTACGCATCATTCGACCCCTGCTTCTCATCGATCAGCCATTTTCAGCTTGCTCATGCTGCTTGCCCATTGCCGCACAAGTGCTATGGACAAGTCTCACGCACCGGACGGCGGATTCGATCCGTCGTCCGGATACCGAGACATTTATTTCATCCGGGGCCCGGCCCCGTGGATCAGGCCCTACCCGACATCCAGCCGCAGGAGATCTTCCTCCGTCTCCCGCCGGACGATCACCCTGGCCTCGCCGTTCGTGACCGCCACGACGGGGGGCCGCAGGGCGTGGTTGTAGTTGCTCGCCATGGACCGGCAGTACGCACCGGTGGCGGGCACCGCGAGCAGGTCCCCGGGCGCGACATCCGACGGCAGGAACGCGTCCCGCACCACGATGTCCCCGCTCTCGCAGTGCTTGCCGACCACCCGCGACAGCATCGGCTCGGCGTCGGACGTACGCGACACCAGGGCCACGCTGTACTCCGCGTCGTAGAGGGCGGTACGGATGTTGTCCGACATCCCGCCGTCCACGGACACATACGTCCGCAGGCCTTCCAGCTCCTTGACCGTGCCGACCTCGTACAGCGTGAACGCCGTGGGCCCGACGATCGCCCGCCCCGGCTCGACCGACAGCCGCGGCACCCCCAGCCCCGCGGCCCGGCACTCCTTCGTCACGATCTCGCTGAGCGCCTTCGCGATCTCGTGCGGCTCCCGCGGATCGTCCTCGGAGGTGTACGCGATCCCCAGCCCGCCGCCGAGGTCGATCTCCGGGAGCTCGATGCCGTGCTCGTCCCGCACCTCGGTCAGCAGCTGCACCACCCGGCGCGCGGAGACCTCGAATCCCGCCATGTCGAAGATCTGCGACCCGATGTGGCTGTGGATCCCGATGAGCTCCAGCCCGTCCAGCTTCAGCGCCCGCCGTACGGCCTCGGCGGCCTGCCCGCCGGCCAGCGCAATGCCGAACTTCTGGTCTTCGTGGGCCGTCGCGATGAATTCATGCGTATGCGCCTCGACACCGACGGTGACGCGGATCTGCACCCGCTGCCGCTTGCCGAGCTGCTCGGCGATGTGCGCGACCCGCACGATCTCCTGGAACGAATCCAGCACTATCCGCCCGACACCGGCTTCCACGGCCCGGGTGATTTCCTCCGTGCTCTTGTTGTTGCCGTGCAGCGCGATCCGGTCGGCGGGCATCCCGGCGGCGAGCGCCGTGGCCAGCTCGCCCCCCGAACACACATCGAGGTTGAGCCCCTCCTCGTTGAGCCACCGCACGATGGCCCGGGACAGGAACGCCTTGCCGGCGTAGAAGACGTCCGCCTCCGGTCCGAAGGCGTCCTTCCAGGCACGGCAGCGCGCCCGGAAGTCGTCCTCGTCCAGGAAGTACGCCGGCGTACCGAACTCCTCGGCCAGCGCACGGACGTCCAGCCCGCCGACGGTCACCACACCGTCGGCGTTGCGCCGGACGGTACGGGACCAGACACGCGGGTCCAGGGTGTTGAGATCGGCGGGCGGCCCGGCGTAGTGCCCCTCGGGCAGCACGTCGGCATGCCGGGGCCCGGCAGGATGCGCGGAACGACTCATAGCGGCGAGGATCCCCTCAGACTCAGTTCAGGTCACAGATATTCGGGCGCGGAGATGCCGAGCAGGCGCAGGCCGTTGGCGAGCACCGTCCCGGTGGCCTCGGCAAGAGCCAGCCGGGCGCGGTGCACGGCCAAGGGTTTCCGCTCCCCGACGGGCAGCGGCGGACACGCCTCGCACCACCGCAGAAACGCATCCGCCGTCGCCTCCAGATGCCGCACCATCCGGTCCGGCGCCCGGAGCCGGGCGGCGGCCTCGACGGTGGCGGGGTAGGTGGCCAGGAGGGCGGTGAGGTCCTGGGTCGGAGCGGCGGCCGTCCCCGGCCCCGTCTCCCCGGGCTCGCTCGTGAACCCCAGATCCCCCGCGTTACGCACCAGGGCCCGCGTCCTGGCGTGCGCGTACTGCACCCGGAACCGCGGATTGCCCTCCCGCTGCACCGGCCGCTCCGGCAGCCGCACCGCATCCCGCGCCGCGGGCCGCAGCAACGCCCAGCGCGCCTCGTCGTCGCCCAGCCGGGCGACGATCCCGGCAAGTTCCCGGGTGGCGGCAGGTGCCTGTTCCGGCTGCTTCAGCCGCCCCGCCCCGGCCGCCGCCACGATCCGCCCCAGCGCCTCGGCGACGACCACACCGCGCGCGCCATCGGGCACCGGCACCTCGACAGGGGCCTCCCCCGGCTCCCGCTCTCCGTACCGCGCCCCGCCCGCCAGCACGTCCCGCACCAGCGCGGCCTGCGCACCGTCCCCCAGCGTGAAGTTCAAGAACCCCGGACCGGCGACCTCCACCCGGGCGATCCCGGCACTGCCCACCAGCCGCCTGCACAAGAGCTCGGCAATCTCCCGGGCCGGCCGCCCCGCCTCCTTGGCGAGCTGCAGCGCCACATTCGAGGCGTAGTCACCGCACCCGGCCCGCCGCGGCGGGCGCACCACGATCCGCGCCGGCACCGGCACGCAGAGCTCCTTCTCGTCCACGGCACCGCGCACGGAGCGCAGGACGGTACGGGAGAGCTCAGCGGGGGTCACGGGACAAGCGTATGGGACCAGGGCCCCGGACACGCGACCGGTTTCGCCCTGTGGACACCTCCGGCGGTGCGGTCATCCCCCGGGCCGGGCCCCGGCCCCCGAGCCCCCGCTCGGCTCCGTCCCCGCCTCCACCCCCGGCTCCGCCCCGTCGTCCCCGGCCCTGCGCTCCCGCTGCCGCCGCTCCCGGACGAGCGTCCCCACGGTCCGTACCAGCTCCGTCGGCTCGAACGGCTTCGCCAGGAAGGCATCCACGCCCACCCACTCGCCGTTGTCCACCTCGCCCTGGGTGCACGCGCTGACGATGGCGATCGGGATGTCCCAGGTCCGCGGATCGGACCGCAGGCGCGCCGCGGTGCGCAGACCGTTGAGCCGCGGCATCACCACATCGAGGGTCACGACATCAGGTCTCACGTGGTGCACGACATCCAGGCATTCGGCACCATCAGCCGCGGTCACCACCTCGAAGCCCTCCAGCTCGAGATTGACCCTGATCAACTGCCGGATCACCTTGTTGTCATCGACCACAAGGATCCGACCGGACAAGCCAGGCACACCACGAGACTAGGTGCCGACCTGCGGCTGCGTCCCGGTTTTGCCCACTTCCGCCCCCATGCGAGGGACCTTTCCACGACCCCCGCCGCCGCACCCCCGGCATGCGCTAGACCCCCGACGCCTCCCCTCCGGCGCCTCTCCGTCCCTTCCTCCCCCGCCCCGCAAAACCCTGTTCCTGAACACCCCATCAGAGCTGGTAGTGTTCTACCCGTCGCCACGAGAACACAGGCGGCAACGCCCCCGTAGCTCAGGGGATAGAGCAACGGCCTCCGGAGCCGTGTGCGCAGGTTCGAATCCTGCCGGGGGCACAGAATGCCGGGACAGCGTGATCACACCGCTGACCAGCTAATGTGCCGTGAATGAAGGGCCGGACTCAGTATCACTGGGTCCGGCCCTTCATCGTTGTTTTCCGGACACTGCCCTCGAGCGCTTCGGCGGCCCGGTCCGTGGCACGCCGGATGGGCTCATACGGAAAAGGCGGCGAGTGCCGAGGCAGATCCCGAGGCTGCCGCTGCATTTCCGGAAAGCCGTCCCCTCACGGCTGCACTTCGTAGTCCACCGCCGCACCGGCGATCCGGCCACCTGTCGCCGCTGAATTTTCCGATCGGTTCCGACGCAGATACGAAGTCGAATTCCGTCGAGGCTCCGCACAGCAAGACGTCGTACTCACTCGAGAATGAGTGCATTACCGAGGCGATAACCCTCGCCGGTCATGGCGCGGTTGGCCGTCCGGGCAGATCCTCGCGGGGACAGCGGAACGCCGCGCCGGTCGGCGGGGAGGCGACATGCCCCGTCGGACCGGCCTTTCAGAAGCGGGCGATGTTGTTGCACCCGGCGGACGAGCCGATCCTGGTGGACTGCACGCCCGGCTTGCCCTTGTGCCCGTGCAGGTGACCCAGCAGGCCGTCGAGGATCCCGACCTCGCCGAGGACGTCGACGTTCTGCTCGGACGCCCGGCATGAGGTGCTCTGCCGGATGATGACCTTGTGGCCGTGCGACTTGCCGTGCTTGTGGCCGCCGCTCGACTGCGGCCGGTAGTCCTGCTGGACCGACTGGGTGCGGCTGTAGGTGCCGCCGTCCGCCCCGCCGCCGGCGTAGGCGGTGCCGGCGCCGAGGAGGCCGACGCTGCCGAGAACGGCTGTCACGACGGCAGCCCTGCGAAGCTTGCGCATGTCATCTCCTAAATCGAGCGAATGCGATCAGAAAAGATCGACTTCGTACAGTTAATGGAGGTTAATACGAAATGCCACGCACTCACTCGGTGACGCGCCGAACCCCGTGACCAGCGCGAACTGGGGCCGTCCCATTTCTCAGTTGAGCCGTATTTCAGATGAATGCCGGGCATCGCTCGAGGGGTCTGCGGCAGAGGTCACCCATCTGACGGAGAATGCCGCGCGCCTCGCCCGCGGGCGGCGCAGCCGGTCCGGTTTCCCCGGGGACGGAAATCGTCGGGTGCCCGTCGGGCGTGCGTGGTGGGGGCGAGCGCGCGGAGGGCGGCGGGCGGTCGCCCGAACTCGTTGTTGCGGAGGGCCGGTTCCGCCACCGCGGATGCCTCTGCCGGCCCGCAGGAGCCAGACGGGCGGAATACAGGGACCGGGCACGGTGACGTAAGGGTCAGGTGCCCGGTCCGGGGCCGGAGTCGGCGGGGAAATCGTCCGGCCGGTGCCGTCAGTTGTTGAGGTGCACCGGGAGGGACTCTATTCCGTACACGATGGACAGCTTTCGGAATTCGAGGTCCTCGGGGGCGGCGGCCAGGCGCATGCCGGGGAAGCGGCGAACCAGGGCGGGATAGGCGGCGCGGAGTTCCATGCGGGCGAGCTCGGCGCCGACGCAGCGGTGTATTCCGTAGCCGAAGGCGAGGTGGGAGGGGACGTTGCGGGAGGGGTCGAACTGTTCCATCTCCGGGCCGAGTTTGCCGTCGCGGTCGGCGCCGCTGAGGGAGCAGAGGACGACGTCTCCGGAAGAGATCTGCACGCCGCCGATTTCGAGATCCTCGCGGGCGAAGCGGGGGAAGGCGACCTGGACGACGGTGAGATAGCGGAGGAGTTCTTCGACATAGCGGTCGACGGTGTCGTCGTCGCTCTCGGCCTTGATTGCCGCGAAGTGTTCCGGGTCCTGGAGGAGGACCAGGGCGCCGAGGGCGAGCATGCTGGCGGTGGTTTCGAAGCCGCCGGTCAGAACGCCGTCGGCCAGGCCGGCCAGTTCTTCGTCGCTGACCGAGTCGCCGTGTTCCTTGACGATCATGCCGAGCAGGCCGTCGCCCGGATTCTCGCGCTGCTTCTTGACGATGTCCCGGAAGTAGGAGAGGGATTCGGATATGGCGCCGAAGGACGCATTCGCACCGCTGAAGAGGTCGAAGCGGGCGGCGCTGAGGCGTTCGAAGTCGGCGCGGTCCTCATAGGGGACGCCGAGGAGTTCGCAAATGACCAGCGAGGGGATGGGCAGGGCGAAATGGTGGACGATGTCGACCGGCTCGCCGTTTTTGCCCGCCGCCGCCATGGCGTCGAGGCGCTCCTCGACGATCTCGTGGATACGGGGGGTGAGCCGGCCGAGGCGGCGCATCGTGAATTCGGGCGTGAGCAGACGGCGGAGTCTGGTGTGGACGGGCGGGTCCGCGAAACCGAGGCCGCCGGGGTTCTGTTCGGCGCCGGCGCCGGCGCTGCCCACGAGATTGGTGAAGTCCGAGCTGAAGGAATTGGCCTTTCCGAGCACCTGCTTGACCTCGTCGTAACCGGTGACCAGCCAGACGTTCGCGGCTATCGGCACCGGAAGCTTGGTGATCGGCGCCTTCTCCCGGACGGCTCCCAATTCGCCTACGGGGTCGAGCCCCTCGCGCCGCAAGGGCATCAGAACGGACTCGGGCAAGAAAGACATTCGCGACAGGTCGAAGCCCTTCCTGCGCGTTCTCGCCAGATACATGCGGCCGGCCCAGGCGATGATCCGGGAACGGAGAGTCGTCATGACGCTAATACTGCCTTTCGTCGAGGGGGTCGGTCACCCGCACTCCGCGGCCCTTGCGGGGCCGGCCGGTGCGGGACCTCCACTCGGCGTGCACGGATGAGACGTACGCCATAGCCCCTCGCTTGCGGTGGTCATGGCGTAGGTCCATGCCCCGACCGGTGTCTCCGGTCGTTCGCGGCAGCGTGACGAGCTCGGCCTTCTGCTTTCGGTCTTTTCGGTCTTATCGGGTTGTTCGTCGGGGGTGTACGTTGCAGTTGTTCGCTGGGGTTGTCCGCTGCCGACGTCGAGTTCACTGAGTTCGCTGACGTCGTTGACGCGGTTCGGGTCGATGAGGTTGTCCGGGTCGGTCCGGACGAGTTTACAAAGTGCCATTGGGGGCGTTCGAGGAACGACCGGGGTAACGGGCGGGGAACGCACGGGGGCGGGTGGTTCGTGCGTGGCGAACCCCGGGACCGCCCTCGGCCCGGCGGTGAAATTGCCTGGCGGGCGGCTGCCACAGGCGGACAGACTGGTGCAATGGCTGCCATCGGTGTCGTCGGACTGGTCCGTGGGTTATATGTGGCGCGGTGGTGTGCACGGCTGGGGATCCGGGTCACCGCCCTGTGCGATACGGATCAGGGACGTCTCACGGCGGCCGTCCGGGAGTTCCCCGGGGCCCGTACGACCAGTCAGTGGCGGCATCTGCTCGCGCCCGGGGCCGGGATCGACGGCGTACTGCTGGCGCATGACTTCGACCGGCACGCGGAAGCGGCCATCGCCTTTCTCGACCGCGGGGTTCATGTGCTGAGCGAGACCGCGGCCTGCACGACGGAGCGGGAGGGGCGGGCGCTGGTCGCGGCGGCGGAGCGGAGCCGCGCCTCGTACTCCTTCGCGGAGAACTATGTGACGCATGCCCATGTGCGCGCCATCGGGAAGCTGGTGCGGGACGGCGTCATCGGGGCGCCGCAGCTGATCGAGTCCGATTACGTGCATGCCGCGTCCCCGGAGGACGTCGCGGCGCTCATCGGCGACCCGGCGCACTGGCGTGGCCGGATCTCGTCCACCGCCTACTGCACCCACGCCCTCTCCCCCGTGCTGGATGTCACCGGCGCCTGGCCGGTCGAGGTGAGCGCCTTTCCGGTGAACGCGCGGCAGGAGCGGCCGGAGGCCGTGGTGCTGATGGTGCGGCTCTCGGACGGCGGCCTGGCCCTCACCCGGCAGACGTTCCTGCAGGGCGAGCCGGACAGTCACTGGCACTGGTTCTCGGTGCGCGGCTCGCGCGGGCTGGCCGAGTCGGTACGGACGGCCGGCGAGCGGTCCTGGCACGTACGGGTGCGGCGGGACGCCTGGGCGGCACCGAGGACCGGTCCGGGGCAAGAGGGTGCGCACGAGGAGGAGTTGGTGCCGCCGGCGCTGCGGATCGAGACCGCGGCGGGGGCCGTGGAGGTGCCGCGCCACGACGAGGGGACGGCAAGGGTCGTGGACGCCTTCCGGGCCTGTATGGAGGAGGACGGGGCGGTGCCGCGGATCGGGGTGCGGCCGGCGGTCGCGGCGTCGCTGGTGGGGACGGCCGCGGCGGTTTCGCTGCGGGAGCGCGGGCGGGCGGTGGCGGTGCCGGACGTACAGTTCTGGAAGTGAGCCGCCGTGAGCGGCAGTGAGCCGGCGAGGACGCAGGCGCCGGGAGCCGGCCCGGGGCCCGCCCCCCGTTGCCCGTCCGCCTGTTCGGTCACTGACCCGGCCCCCGGACGCCGAGTGCGACATAACGGATATACAGCTCACCGCTTGCTACGTTGCCTGCCATGACGGCAACGGCACCGGCGGCCCCCGCGCGCCCCGCTGACACTCCCCCACCCGTGCCGCTGCCGCCCAGGCGGCGGGGCACCGAACTGGGCCTCCTGGTGGGCGCCGTGTTCATCAGCGTCTGCGGGTACCTGGCCGTGGGCGCCGCCACGGGGCACGCCCTCCCGGCCGGCGCGGCCAAATACGGCGCGGGGCTGGGCGCGCTCGCGCTGCTCGCCCATCTCGCCGTACGGCTCCGGGCCCCGTACGCCGATCCGTTGCTGCTTCCCATCGCCGTCCTGCTCAACGGACTCGGCCTGGTGCTGATCTTCCGGCTCGATCTGGAGACCCCCGGCAAACACGCCGCGCCCGCCCAGCTGGTGTGGTCCACGGTGGGCGTCGGGCTGTTCACCGGTGTGGTGGTGCTGCTGCGCGACCACCGCGCACTGCAGAAACGCGCCTCGCTCTGCGCGGCCCTCGCGCTGCTGCTGATGGTCGCGCCGATCCTGTTCCCGGCCGTCAACGGTGCCAAGATCTGGATCCGGGTCGCGGGGCTGTCGCTGCAGCCCGGCGAATTCGCCAAGGTGCTGATCACCGTCTTCTTCGCGGCGTATCTCGCGGCGAACCGCAGTGCGCTGGACGTCACCGGGCGCACGGTGTGGAGCCTGCGGGTGCCCACCGGCCGGGTGCTCGGGCCGGTCGTGGCGATCTGGCTGGTCAGTGTGGGCGTCCTGGTCCTGGAGCGGGATCTGGGGACCTCGCTGCTGTTCTTCGGGATTTTCGTGGTGCTGCTGTACGTGGCGACGGGGCGGGTCGGATGGCTGGCGGCCGGGCTGCTGCTGGCGGCGGCCGGGGCGGCGGCGGTCGCGACGCTGGAGCCGCATGTGCACGGGCGGGTGGCGGACTGGCTGCATCCGTTCGCGGGGACCGCGGCGGGCGAGGGGCCGGGGCAGCTCGCCCAGTCGCTGTTCGCCTTCGCGGCGGGCGGACTGCTGGGGACCGGGCTGGGGCAGGGCGATTCGCAGCTGATCGGGTTCGCCATGAAGTCCGACTTCGTGCTGGCGACCTTCGGCGAGGAGCTGGGGCTGGCCGGGCTCACCGCGCTGTTCGTGCTCTACGCGCTGCTCGTGGGGTGCGGCTTCCGGGCCGCCCTGGGCATCGGCGAACCGTTCGGCGGACTGCTGGCCGTGGGCCTCGCCGCGCTGCCCGCCGTCCAGGTCTTCGTCATCGCGGGCGGGGTGATGGGGCTGATCCCGCTGACGGGCATGGCGATGCCGTTTCTGGCGCAGGGCGGGTCGTCGGTGGTGACGAACTGGATCATTGTGGCGCTGCTGGCGCGGATCAGCGACCGGGCGCGGGCGCCCGAGGGGGACCCGGTGGCCTGCCAGAAGCCGGAGGCCTGTCGGAAGCCGGAGAACCACCGGGAGCCGGAGACCCGCCGGGAGCCGGAGACCCGCCGGTGACCCGCTGCATCCGGCAGACCGCCGTCATCTGCGCCCTCCTCCTCGTCGCACTGCTGGTCAACGCCGCCCGGGTGCAGCTGTGGGAGGCCGACGCCTACACCGCCAATCCCGCCAACCGCCGTGCCACACTGGCCCGTTACGCCCAGCCCCGGGGCGCCGTGCTGGTCGGGGGCCGGCCCGTCACCGGCTCCCGGGACAGCGGCGGCCGGCTGCGCTACGAGCGGACCTACACCGACGGCCCCCTGTACGCGCCGGTCACCGGCTACTCCTCGCAGCTCTACGGCACCTCCCTGCTGGAGCGCGCCGAGGACGGCATCCTGGCCGGCACCGACGACCGGCTGGCCACCTTCCCCTGGTGGGACCGGCTCACCCACGGCCACCGCCCGCCCGGGAGCGTCACCACCAGCATCGACCCCGCCGTGCAGCGCGCCGCGTTCGACGGGCTCGGCCGCAGGAAGGGCGCGGTGGCCGCGATCGAACCGCGTACCGGACGGATCCTGGCGCTGGTCAGCACACCGTCGTACGACCCCACCTCCCTTGCCGGGAACGGCACTTCGGTGAGCGACACCTGGCGGCGGCTGAGCCGCGCCGCCCGCCGCCCGCTGCTCAACCGGGCGATCCGGAAGACCTATCCGCCGGGCTCGGTCTTCAAGGTCGTCACCGCGGCGGCGGCGCTGGAGAGCCGCACGGTGACCGATATCGACGCCCCCACGGACACCCCCGACCCCTACACCCTGCCCGGCACCGCCACCCGCCTCGGCAACTCCGTGAAGGGCTGCCGCAACGCCAGCCTCAAGGACGCCTTCCGCCTCTCCTGTAACACCGTCTTCGCGCGGCTGGGAGCCCGGGTGGGGCTGCACGCGCTGGCGGAGACCGCCGAGCGGTTCGGTTTCAACGACCGCCGGCTGCGCGTGCCGTCCGCCGTGGCGACCAGCAATTTCGGTACGCAGATGGACGCGTCGCAGGTCGCGCTGTCGGCGATCGGCCAGTTCGACACCACCGCCACCCCGCTCCAGATGGCGATGGTCGCGGGCGCGGTCGCCAACGGGGGGATTCTGACGCCGCCGTATCTGGTGGACGGGGTGGCCAACGCCCGGGGAACCGTCCTGGACGCCGGGCCGCGGCGGCCCGCACGCCAGGCGATGGGGCCCGCCGTCGCCGAGCGGCTCCAGGAGATGATGACCGATGTCGTCGAGCACGGGAGCGGGCGGCAGGCCGCGGTCAAGGGCGCCACGGTGGGCGGCAAGACCGGTACGGCGCAGCACGGGCTGCGCAACGAAGGGGTGCCGTACGCCTGGTTCATCTCCTGGGCGCGGGCCGCGGACAGCACCGAACCGTCGGTGGCGGTGGCCGTGGTGGTGGAGGACGCCGCCACGGACCGGTCGGACATCAGCGGCGGCAGCGTCGCGGCGCCGGTCGCGCAGGCGGTGATGGCGGCGGCGCTGCGGCGCGACGGCCACCCCGCACCCGCGTCACAATGACCGTATGACGGAGATGGCCGTATGACGGATACGACGGCGGAGCCGACTCCGCCCCGGCTGCTGTCGCTCGCCGAGGTCGAGGCGCTGGCCCGGCGGGCGCACGAGGGGCAGACCGACAAGGCGGGCCGCCCGTACGCCGGCCATCTGGCGGCGGTCGCGGCGGGCGTACGGGAGCGGGGCGGCAGCGACGAGCAGATCGCTGCGGCCTGGCTGCACGATGCCGTCGAGGACGCCGCACTGAGCGAGGAGTGGCTGGCGGGGGCGGCGCTGAGCGAGGCGACCAAGGCGATGGTCCGGGCGGTCACCAAGCGGGCGGGCGAGCCGGTCGAGGAGTACACCGCCCGCATCCTGGCCACGCCCGGGGCGCTGCTCGTCAAGGAGTCGGACCTCGCCCACAACGCGGATCCGGCCCGGCTGGCCCTGCTGGACGGGCCGACGCGGGAGCGGCTGACGGCCAAGTACGCAAGGGTGCGGGCCCTGTTGGGGCTCCGATAGGACCGCCGACCGGTCCGGACACCGGACGCTTCGACGGAAAGATGCCGTGCGCAGCTACTGTGCGGCGATGACGCGATCGACCACGCCTGCGACGACTCATCCGACCACTCAAGCAACGTCCCCGCCCCGCGTGATCGCGGCGCTGGACGGCGTCGGCGTCCGGCGCCACACCACCGACCAGGTCATCCTCGACGGCATCGACTGGACCGTACGCTCCGGTGAGCACTGGGCGCTGCTCGGGGCGAACGGTGCGGGCAAGACGACGATCCTGCGGCTCGTCGGGGCGCTGATGTTCCCCACCACGGGGACCGTCGAGGTGCTGGGGCACCGGCTCGGCACGGTGGACGTACGCGAACTGCGTGCCGTCATCGGTCTGGTCTCCGGCGCACAGAAGGTTCCGCAGGGCGCGACGGCCCATACCGTCGTGCTGACCGGCGCCACCGGTACCGTGCAGCCGCTGTGGCGCAAGTACGACGCGGACACCCGCGAGCGCGCCCATGAGCTGCTCGCGGAGCTGGACTGCAAGGAGCTGGCGGACCGTCCGTACGGGGTGTGTTCGGGCGGCCAGCGGGCCCGGATCCTGATCGCCCGTGCCCTGATGGCCGACCCTTCCCTGCTCCTGCTCGACGAGCCGTTCAATGCGCTCGACCTGCCCTCCCGCGAGGACCTGATCGATGCGCTGCACCGACTCGCCCTGGAGCGGCCGGAGTTGGCGACCGTGACGGTCACCCACCACCTGGAGGAGCTGTCCCCGGCCATCGGCCATGCCCTGCTGCTGCGCGACGGGCGGGTGCAGGCGCGCGGGCCGGTGGCCGAGGTGCTGACCGGGGACGGGATGACGGCGTGCTTCGGCCGGCCGATCGAGGTGTCCCGGCACGAGGGGCGGTGGCTGGCGCGCTCGGGCAGGCGCTAGCGACTCAGGTCACTGGCACGGCAGCGGTTCCCGGCGTTCGGACCACTCCGCCGGCAGCCCGCCGGTTCCCGTCCGGGCCGCCACCACCCCGCCCGCGATGGCGCAGGTGGTGTCCACGTCGCCCAGGCCCGCGGCGGTCGCCCAGAGTGCGGCCAGGAGGTCGTCGGGATGCCGGGCGGCGCACCACAGGGCGTAGGGGACGGTGTCGTCGGCGCGGACCCGGCGGCCGCTGCCGAGGGCCGCCGCGGCGGCGACGGGGTCGGTGTCCGGCGGCAGTTCGGCGGCGGCCAGCAGGCCCTGCCGTACCGCGCCGTCGGGGGTGCGCCCGGCGACCGCGGCGGGTGCCGGCGCCTCGCCGCGGGCCGAGAGGGCGGCCGCCACGGCCACCGCCACCGCGCCCGCGACCCCTTCGGGGTGGGCATGGGTGACCCGGGCGGAGCGGGCGGCCTGTTCGGCGGTGCGGTCGAGGTCGTCGTGGAACCAGGCGCCCAGCGGGGCGACCCGCATCGCCGCGCCGTTGCCGAGGCTGCCCTCGCCGAAGAGGACGGTGGCCAGCGCCTCCCACTCGTCGGGGGCGGCAGCGACGCGGGGCAGCAGGGCGTGCATACCGGGGCCGTAACCGCGGCCGGGGTCGGCCTTGTAGCGTGCGGCGAACCGTTCGGCCAGCGCCTGCGACCGCACCTCGCCGTACGCCTCCAGGACGGCGAGCAGTTCCACCGCCATGGCGGTGTCGTCCGTCCAGTGCCAGAGCGGGTCGGGCGGTGCGATGCGCTCCGCGATCAGCCGGCGGGCCTCGGCCTCGGGGCGGAACATCCCGAAGAAGCGCTCCCCGAAGGCGTCGCCGAACGCCAGCCCCTCGATGCTCCTGCGCGCCGCGGTCCGTCGTCGGTCATCCATGCGGGGATCCTGCCATGCCATAACCTCGGTCGGCCGACGCACGGGAGGAATACCTTGACGCAGCCAGAGCTCCCCGACATGGGAGACCCGACTCCGAGGGACGGGTATCTGCCCTCGGAGTACCGCTTCCACCGGAATGCGATGGTGGCCATCGGTCTGCTGTCGCCGTGGGTCTTCCTCTACGCCGCGCGCACGCATCCGGGGCTGCTCTGGATCCCGGTGCTGAATCTGCTCGTCACGTATGCGGGGGTATATGTCCTCGTCCGGCGCTGGCGGGGCCGGACGCGTCGGCTGTATGTGCCGCTGGCGGGCGTCGTGGTGTGCTGGATCGTCTGTGTGGAGCTGTTCCGGGCGCTGAGGTGAGACAGCGGGTCAGTCCCCCGCCGCCCCCTGCGCGATCGCCTCGGCCACCTCGGCCGTACGGGCCGCCTCCTCGGCGGCGAAGCGTTCGGCGTCCAGTTTCTCGGCGAGCTCCTCGTCCTGGGCCATCAGCAGGTCGAGGTTGGAGTCGCCCATCTCGAAGACGCCCATGTCCAGGTAGGCGCGCTGGAGGCGCTCGCCCCACAGGCCGATGTCCTTCACGCACGGGACGATGCGGCTGAAGAGCAGCTTGCGGAAGAGGTGCAGGAATTCGGACTGCTCGGTGAACTCGGCGGCCTCGGCCTTGGGTATGCCGAAGTTCTCCAGGACCTCCAGGCCGCGCAGCCGGTCGCGCATGAGGTAGCAGCCCTCGATGACGAAGTCCTCGCGTTCGCGCAGTTCGGCGTCGGTGAGCTGCTTGTAGTAGTCGCGCAGCGCCATCCTGCCGAAGGCGACATGGCGGGCCTCGTCCTGCATGACGTACGCGAGGATCTGCTTCGGCAGCGGCTTGGTGGTGGTGTCGCGGATCATGCCGAAGGCGGCCAGCGCCAGGCCTTCGATCAGTACCTGCATGCCCAGGTACGGCATGTCCCAGCGGGAGTCCTTGAGGGTGTCGGCGAGGAGCGACTGGAGGTTGTCGTTGACCGGGTAGAGCATCCCGATCTTCTCCTTGAGGAAACGGCTGTAGATCTCCGCGTGCCGGGCCTCGTCCATGGTCTGGGTGGCGGAGTAGAACTTCGCGTCGAGGTCCGGGACGGACTCCACTATCCGCGCGGCGCACACCATCGCACCCTGCTCGCCGTGCAGGAACTGGCTGAACTGCCAGGAGGTGTAGTGCTGGCGGAGGTCGCCGCGGTCCTTTTCCGTCAGCTTGTCCCAGTACTTGGTGCCGTAGAGGGACATCGACTCATCGGGGGTGCCCAGCGGGTCCTTGGGATCGACCTCGAGATCCCAGTCGATCCGCAGGTTGGCGTCCCACTGCTTGTCCTTGCCCTTCTGGTAGAGGGCGAGCAACCGGTCGCGGCCGTCGTCGTACTCCCAGCTGAAGCGGGCCGCCCCGGTGGCGGGCACCGTCCACAGCCCGTCGCCCGGGTCCTGTACGTACAGATCGCGGCTCGACACCGTCGCCTCCTCAGCTCACCACACTCACCACAAGCACTCGCACAAGCACTCACCACACGCTTATCAAACGCCTCGCAAGGGGCGGTCGTTGGCAGGCTCACACGTTTCTTACCGGCGGGTCAATAAGTCGCGCACCAAGTCGTGCACAGGGGATTGACGGGCTTGCTGACACGCAGTCTCATAAGAGGCGATCCAACGCGACCGCCGGTAACCCCGTGAGTCCGGTAACCCCGTGAGTGAGGTAGCCACGCCATGACGAGCGCGCCAGCCCCAATGACCGTGACGGACACCGGCGTCCTGCGGGACGCCCTCGGTCTGCTCAAGGACCGGGAACAGGTCGCCGAGCGCCTGCTCGACTCGTCCGCCAGGCACTCCTTCGACCCCGACACCGAACTCGACTGGGACGCCCCCCTGGAAGAGGGGAAGTGGTTCTGGCCGCCGGAGCTGGTCTCGCTCTACGGCACCCCGCTGTGGAAGAAGATGCCGCTGGAGCAGCAGCAGGACCTCGCCCGGCACGAGGCCGCCTCCCTCGCGTCACTGGGCATCTGGTTCGAGATCATCCTGATGCAGCTGCTGGTGCGGCACATCTACGACAAGCCGGTGACCAGCGCGCATGTCCGCTATGCGCTCACCGAGATCGCCGATGAGTGCCGGCACTCCAAGATGTTCGCGCGGATGATCCAGCGGGGCGGCGCGCCCGCGTACCCGGTCTCCCGCCTGAACCACCAGCTCGCCCGGATCCTCAAGACGGTCTCCACCACCCCCGGCTCCTTCGCCTGCACCCTGCTGGGCGAGGAGATCCTCGACTGGATGCAGCGGCTGACGTTCCCGGACGAGCGGGTGCAGTCCCTCGTGCGCGGGGTGACCCGTATCCACGTCGTCGAAGAGGCCCGCCATGTCCGCTACGCCCGCGAGGAGCTGCGCCGCCAGATGGTCACCGCGCCGCGCTGGGAGCGGGAGTTGACCCGGGTCAGCTGCGGTGAGGCGGCCCGGGTCTTCTCCGTCGCCTTCGTCAATCCGCAGGTGTACAGCAACGTCGGGCTGGACCGCCGGGAGGCCGTCGCCCAGGTCAGGGCCAGCGGCCACCGCCGCGAGGTGATGCAGTCCGGCGCCCGGCGGCTGACCGACTTCCTTGACGAGATCGGCGTACTGCGGGGCTTGGGGCGCCGGTTGTGGCGGAGCTCGGGACTGCTGGCGTAAACCACCGGCACGGTGCGTCCACGGTACGAGCACCTGTACGAAACGGAATGCGGGGCGGTTACGCTGCTGCTCATGAACGGCAGCGGCACCGCCCCAGCAGTACCCCGACCCGCCTACCGCAGGCTGAGCGTCGAGCAGCGCCGCAGTCAACTGCTCGCCGCCGCACTGGGCCTGTTCGCGCAGCGCGCGCCCGAGGACGTCTCGCTGGACGATGTGGCGACCGCCGCCGAGGTCTCGCGCCCGCTCGTCTACCGCTACTTCCCGGGCGGCAAGCAGCAGTTGTACGAGGCCGCGCTGCGCAGCGCGGCCGATGAACTGGAGCGGTGCTTCGCCGAACCGGAGACCGGTCCGCTCACCCAGCGGCTGTCGCGCGCGCTGGACCGCTACCTGGCCTTCGTCGACGAGCACGACGCCGGGTTCAGCGCGCTGCTCCAGGGCGGCAGCGTCGTGGAGACCTCCCGTACGACCGCGATCGTGGACGAGGTGCGGCGCGCCGCCGCCGAGCAGATCCTGCGGCACATGGGCGAGCCGGAGCCGGGCCTGCGGCTGCGGATGACGGTCCGGATGTGGATCACCGCGGTGGAGGGCGCCTCGCTGATCTGGCTGGACGAGGACAAGAAGCCGGGTCTGGACGAGCTGCGCGACTGGCTCGTGGATCATTTCGTGGCGCTGCTGACGGCCACCGCGGCCCGGGACGAGCAGACCGCGCGGGTGACCCGGGCGGCGCTGGGCCTGGAGAGCGCCGAGGGGCCGGTCGGCGACCTGGCCCGCCGCATCCTGCCCGTCGTGAATGACGCTGCACACCTGCTGTGACCTACTGTGACCTGCCGCAACGGACCCGGAATGGGACACTGAGGGGGTGCGAAGCGAGAACACCCCCTTTGTCGGCGGGCCGCTGGACGGCCGGGTCCTGCCGGTGCTGGTCGGCGCGACCGGTCAGCCGCCGAAGAGCTATGAGATCCCGGTGCCGAACGACGACGGACGGCCGCCGACGGTCCATGTCTACCGGCGGGTCCCGGGGCGGGTGGGACGTCTGGGGCTGCCGAGCGGGTGGCGGTACGAGTACGACCCGGAGGGGCAGGCACCGGGCCCCCGTACGCTGCGCGGTCTCTTCCGGCGCCGCTCCGGCGGCTGATCGGGTGGACCGGACGACGACGCCGGTGATCTTCGTCCGAAATGTACGACTGTCGTGACAGCATCCGAATCGCCCGGATCTTGTGGGCGCTCGGAGCTTCCGGCGGAGGTGGATCGGTGTCGTCCCGACGTTTGCCACGGCGTTTTCTGCCCTGGGCCTGCACCGTGGCGGTCCTCGGAGCGGCGGCGCTGACCCTGCCCTCGTCGGTGCTGGCCGATCCGGGACCGGATCCGGCACCCGCGGAGTCGGCGCCCGGAAGGCCGGCGTCCGGGGGAGCACGGTCCGGCGGCTGGGAGGACACCAAGCCGTCGGACTCACGGCCGTGGGACTCACGGCCTCCGGGTGCCGGGTCTCCCGGCACCCGGCATCCGTACGGCGCCGGCGCCTCGCCGTCCGGCACACCGACCCCGGGGTCCAGGGACACGGGGACGCCGGACTCGGGGACGGCGGACACCTGGATCCCGGACACCGGTGAGGGGGGACTGGGGCGGATCACCGAGGGCGTCGACGGAGACGATCCCGACGGCCCGGACGGGATGCCCGACGGAACGGGCAGCGTGGGCGCTGCGGGCGGCACGGAAGGTACAGGTGGCACGGGAGGTACGAGAGGTACGGGAGGCGCGGACGAGCCGTCGGACACCGGCCCCGTCGGCTCCGCGGCCGGCCGCTCCCCCGGCGCGAGCCCCGTCGCCCTCCTGCGGAAGCTGAAGGGGCTCTACCGCCAGTCCGAGGAATCCGCGCGGGCCTACCGGGCCACGGAGGACGACCTCCGGGCGGCGCGGCGGCAGTCCGGTCTCCTCTCCGCGCAGCTGACCCGGGCCCGGGCGCAGCTGGAGGGCGGGCGGGCCGACGCGGGGCGGCTGGCGCGGCTGCAGTACCAGAGAGCGGCGTCACCGGTCTCGTCGTATCTGCGGGTGCTGCTGGCCAGGAATCCCCAACAGGCCATGGACACCCGGCACTTGATCCGGGAGGCGGCACGGGACCAGCGCGCCGCGGTCGCCCGGTTCACCAGCAGCGAGCGGAAGGCCGACAAACTGGCCACCGAGGCCCGGGTGGCGCTGGACCGGCAGCAGGCGCTCGCCGACCGGGCGCGCTATCAGCGGGAGACGGCGGCGGGGAAGCTCAAGGAGGTGGAGGCGCTGCTGGCCTCGCTCTCCCCGGAGCAGCTCGCGGAACTGGGGCGGATGGAGGCTCAGGCCACCGACGGTATGCGCGTGCGGCGTGATCTGCCGGCGGAGGCCTGAACGCAAAGAACCCGGCCGGCGGACCGTCTGGAGGAGTCCGCCGGCCGGGAGGGCCGGTTCAGCCGCTGAACGAGGCGAGGTAGGCGTTCGCCTTGTCCGGGTCGTAGAAGAAGTTCTCGAAGTCGGACGGGTCGTCGAAGCCGTTGGCGAAGCGGTCGGCGATCGTCTGGATCTGGCCGGCCGCGCCGATGATGTTCAGGACGTGCTCCGGCGGCGGCGCCAGCATCGCGTTGGTGAACTTGGTGACGTGCTGGGCGGTGTTCCAGTAGCGGTCGAAGGCGGCCTGCATCCACTCCTCGTCGAAGGGCTTGTCGCCGTGGTCGACGATGGAGGCCAGGTAGGACGCGGCGCATTTGGAGGCCGAGTTGGAGCCCTGGCCGGTGATCGGGTCGTTGGCGACGACCACGTCCGCGACGCCGAGGACCCGGCCGCCGGAAGGCAGTTGGCCGATCGGGTTGCGGACGGTCGGGGCGTAGCGGCCGGCCAGCGTGCCGTTGGCGTCGGTCAGCTCCACCTTGGTGCAGCGTGCGTACTCCCAGGGCAGGAACGTCTTCATCAGGTCCAGCGTGGTGGCCAGGTGCTCCTCGGGGTCCTTGACGGACTGGAAGACGTCCAGCGGGCCGCCGGGTATGCCCTCCCAGAAGAGGATGTCGGCGCGGCCTGAGGTGGTGAGAGTCGGCATGACGAAGAGCTCGCCGACGCCGGGCACAAGGTTGCAGCGGACCGCCTCGAGCCCGGGGTGCTCGGGGCGCGGGCCCATCCCGTGGACGTAGGCGACGGCCAGCGCGCGCTGCGGGGTGTCGTACGGCGAACGGGACGCGTCCCGGCCGAACATGGACACCAGCTCGCCCTTGCCGGCCGAGACCAGCGTCAGGTCGTAGCGGCTCGCGAAGAAGTCCAGGTCGGAGACGGCGGCGCCGTGGATGACGAGCTGGCCGCCGCGCTGCGCGAAGGTCTCCATCCAGCCGGCCATCTTCACCCGCTGGTCGACGGACTGGGCGTAGCCGTCGAGCGTGCCCACCCAGTCGATGGCGCGCTGGGTGCCGTCGGGCCCCTCGTGGCTGCCGGGTGCGGCGACGGAGACGCCGAGGCCCTCGATGCGCGGGGCCTGGTTCTCCCAGAAGTTGATCTGGAGGTCGCGCTCGTGCCGGAGGGCGGTGTCGAACATGCACTGCGTCGACATGACCCGGCCGGAGCGGATCTCGTCGGCGGTGCGGTTGGACATGAGGGTGACGTCGTAGCCCTTGGACTGGAGGCCGAGGGCGAGCTGAAGGCCGGACTGGCCGGCTCCGACGACAAGGATCTTCCGCATGGCGGTGCTCTTCTCTGTTACTGCTGTGGAGGGGAGGTGAGGGGGGCGGCGGCCTATGCGGGCGCGGTCTCCAGGGCGTGGCCGACCAGCGCGAGAAGCGACTGGACCACGGTGGTCCGCTCCCGTGCGTCCATGATCACGACGGGTACGTGTTCGGGTACGGTCAGCGCCTCGCGGACGTCCGCCACGGCGTACGACCGGGTGCCCTCGAAGTGATTGACAGCGACGACGTACGGCAGACCGCAGCTCTCGAAGTAGTCCAGCGCCGGGAAGCAGTCCTCCAGCCGCCGGGTGTCGGCCATCACGATCGCGCCGATCGCGCCGCGCACCAGGTCGTCCCACATGAACCAGAAGCGCTGCTGGCCGGGCGTGCCGAACAGATAGAGCACCAGGTCCTGGTCGAGGGTGATCCGCCCGAAGTCCATCGCGACCGTGGTCGTGGTCTTCTCCGGGGTGGCGGTCAGATCGTCGGTGTCCTCGCTGGCCTGCGTCATCATGGCCTCGGTCTGCAGCGGGGTGATCTCCGAGACCGAGCCGACGAAGGTGGTCTTGCCGACGCCGAAGCCGCCCGCCACCACGATCTTGGTGGCGATGGGCGCCCGGCTGCGGTCGGTCTGCCAGCTGTGCAGCCCGGCGCCGGTGGCCTCGTCCGCGGCGTGGGCGGGCGTCTCGGGCCCGGCCGCAATCGTGTCAGAGCCTGTGAAGTCCACCGAGCACCCTTTCGAGCACCGCGCGGTTCGGCCGGCCGGTGCCGTGCCCGGTGCCGTAGACGCGGATCCTTCCCTGGTCTGCGAGGTCGCTGAGCAGTACGCGGACCACGCCCAGTGGCATCTTGAGCAGCGCGGCGATCTCGGCGACGGAGCGCATCCGTCGGCACAGCTCGACGATCGCCCGCATCTCGGGCATCACCCGCTCGGTCCAGTTGCCGGAGGCCAGCTCGCGGCGCTCCTCGGGGGCTTCCAGCGCGGCCACGAACGTCTCGACGAGGAGGACATGGCCGAAGCGCGTCCGGCCGCCGGTGAGCGAGTAGGGCCGCACCCTCGCGGGTTTGCGGTCCCCGCCGCGTATCGGGAGTTGGGGAGAGGTCACTGGGCGTTCTCCATCGACTGGCGCAGTTCGGTGCGGAGTTCGGGGGTCAGAACATGGCCGGCCCGGCCGACGAAGAGCGCCATGTGGTAGGCGATCACGCTCATGTCGCAGTCCGGGGTGGCATGGACGCCGAGCAGCGAACCGTCGCTGATCGACATGACGAACAGGCTGCCTTCGTCCATCGCGACCATCGTCTGCTTGACGACGCCGCCGTCCATCAGCTTCGCCGCGCCGTTGGTGAGACTGGCGAGCCCGGACACGACGGTGGCCAGGTCGGCGCTGGATCCCTTGGGGCCGCTCTCGTCCGGCCGGTCCGTACCCTCCGCCGGACCGGGGTCGGCGGCCAGGCCGGGGTCGGAGGCGAGCAGCAGCAGCCCGTCGGAGGAGACCACGGCGACCGAGCGGATGCCCGGCACCTCGTCGACCAGGTTGGTCAGCAGCCAGTGGAGATTTCTGGCCTGGCTGCTCAGTCCGCGTCCGAAACCGGTGGGCGCTGGGGTACCGGTGGGTGCTTGCGTACCGGTGGGTGCTTGCGCGTTCACTCGCGTGCCTCCTCGACAATACGGCTCTGTCCCGGGGCCCCCGCTCCGTCGGTGTCGGTCTGTGGGATGTGCTGCTCCGCTGTACGTTCCGCGATCTCGGCCTCGACCTCGCGCCGGCCGTTCTGCGCCCCCTGCTGGAAGCCGCCGAGGCGG
Organism: Streptomyces chattanoogensis; assembly: GCF_001294335.1. Classification (GTDB taxonomy): domain Bacteria; phylum Actinomycetota; class Actinomycetes; order Streptomycetales; family Streptomycetaceae; genus Streptomyces; species Streptomyces chattanoogensis. Next base: position 422,893 of record NZ_LGKG01000001.1, on the reverse strand, counting down.
CTCCGCAGCGCATCGGCCGTGGCCGCGCTGCTCTTGCGCCGGGCGGCGGGCGCCTGCTGCTGCGCCACCACCTTGGGGGTGCGCTTGGGCAGGCCCAAGGCGGTGCGCTGCTTCTCTTCTTCTCCGGCGGCCGGCTTGTCGTCCTCGGCAGTCGGCTTGTCGTCCCCGGCGGGCGGCTCGTCGTCCTCCTCGGCGGCCGGGGCACCGGCGTCGGCCCCGGCCGGACCGGTGTGCTCGTCCGGGCCGATGGCGTACGGGTCCTCCGGGGCGGACGGGTCTTCGGCGACGGCCGCCGCCTCCTCCTCCGGACCGTCCGTCGGCTCCTCCGCCGGGCGGGTGTGTTCGGCGTCGGGTTCGGCGTCGGGTTCGGGATCGCCGTCCCGGCCCGCGGCTGCCTCGACGGCCCGTTCGGCGGCGGCCACCAGCGGATCGGGCGCCGCCTCGGCGCTCTCCGTGGCCTCCGTGTCCCCGGCGCTGCCCTTGTCCGCCGTCCTGGCCACCGCCCCGGTCCGCGCCGCCCGTACCGGCAGCGCGTTGGAGTTCGCCTCGGCGACCGAGCCGGGCAGGCTCGGGGTGTGCGTCAGGTCCTGCGGCACCGTCGACGGCGCGGCACCGGCCGGCGCCGGGCGGGTCGGCAGGATCGACTTGGGCAGGATGACGACGGCGGTGACGCCGCCCTGCTTGTGGTCGCGCAGCTGGACCCGTACGCCGTGCCGGGCGGCCAGCCGCACCACGACATACAGTCCCAGGCCCAGAGCTTCGTCGACGGTCTCGGAGGAGGAGGCCGCCTCGGCGTCGGAGAGCCGCTCGTTGAGCTCCGCCAGTCGTTCGGCGGTCATGCCGATGCCCACGTCCTGGACGGAGAGCATCAGCTCGCCGCTCTCCAGCAGCCAGCCCGACAGCTCGACATGGGCGTCCGGCGGCGAGAACGCGGTGGCGTTCTCCAGGAGTTCGGCGACCAGGTGGCTGATGTCGTCCGCGGCGAAGCCGGCGAGCTGGGAGTGCGGCGGCAGCGACTCGATGCGCACCCGGTCGTAGCGCTCGATCTCGCTGATGGCGGCGCGCAGCACGTCCAGCAGCGGTACGGGGCCGGGGTGGCTGTTGCCGTGCTGTTCGGCGCCCGCCAGGACGAGGAGGTTCTCGCTGTTGCGGCGCATCCGCGCGGCGAAGTGGTCCAGCTTGAAGAGGGTCTCCAGCCGGTCCGGGTCCTGCTCGCTCTCCTCCAGCGACTCGATGACGCCGAGCTGGCGTTCCACCAGGCCGAGGGTGCGCAGCGACAGGCTGACGAACCGCCCGTGCACACCGGAGCGGAGCGCGGCCAGCCGCTCGTTGAGGTCGGCGATCTCCGCCTTGAGCTCCTTGGCCTGGTCCTGGAAAACCTCGCGCTCGGCGACCAGCCGCTGCCGGCCGCCGACCAGCCGCTTGCGTTCGGCGGCCAGTTCCTCGTTCTTCCTCGCCAACTCGCCGACCTGGGAGTGCAGCGCGTTGACGGACCGTACGGCGGCGGCGAATTCGTCCTCGCGGCCCTTGTAGGCGATGGGCTCCTCGTTGCCGGGGTCGGCGGCGATCCGCTTGGCGCCGAGCCGCAGCGCGGCCAGCGGCTGGGTCAGGGTGCGGGCGGCCCAGATGCCTGCGCCGACGGCCAGCAGCAGGCAGAGCCCCTCGAGCCCGATACGGATCTCCAGCGCCGTCACATCGTCGTCGCGCAGCGTGCCGAGCCGTTCGATGTCGGCGGTGGCCATACCGGACTCCACGCCGCGCATCAGCCCGATCCGGGTGGTGAGCGTGGACTGCACCCGCTGCCGGCTGAGCCGCAGATCGGCGGCGTCCAGGCGGGGCTGGTCGGTGAGCCGGGTCAGATAGCGCTCGGCGGTGGTGACCTCGCCGCCGGTCACGGTGCGGTCGTAGTGCTCCCGGGCGCCGTCACCGGCCACCTGTGCGAAGTCGCCCAGCGCGGCCTCTTCGCGCAGGTGCGCCACCTGGGCGGCAGAGGTCAGCCGGGGCTGCGGGCCGCCGGCGCCGAGGGCGGCGAGCAGCAGGCCGCGGGTGCCGGCGGCCTGGTCGGTGGCGCGGCCGAGGGCGGGCAGGGCGCGGGTACCTGCGTCCCCGGCGTCCGCGCGGGCGGGCAGGCCGCGGGCGATGTCGTCGCTGACGGCGCCGAGCGCCTGGATGACCTCGGTGTAGGCGGCGTAGGTCTCCTCGGGCGTGCCGGGGCCGGTCAGCGCCTGGTGGCGGGTCTGCTGGAGGCCGCCCAGCAGCTTGTCGGCCGCGGCGAACACCTTGGTGTCCCCGGAGGCGTCGTTGGCCTCCTGGCGCAGCTCCTTGATCTGCCGGTCCACGCGGCTGCGCTGGGACTCGGCGTCCGGGCCCGCGGCGGCGAGGGGGGTACCCCCCTGCTCCTCGAGAGCTTGGGGGAGGACGGTGGTGTTCGCGGCACTGGCGGCGTCGGCGGCGTTCGTGGCGGGTTTGCCGGTGGCGCCGGGTTTGCCGGTGGTGCCGGGAGTGCCCTTGGGGGCGTTGTTGAGGGCTCCGTTGCCGGGCCCGCGCGCGGTGGCCTGCGCCACATGCGCCGTCATCGTGTCCCGCTCATCGGCGAGGGAGTGCGCGAGCGCGATGGCGCGCGCGTTCAACTCGGCCAGGTCGACCAGCTGCTGGGAGGTTTGGGCGTTGTCGGCCGCGGTGGCGACGGCGGGGGCACCGGCCCCCAGGACGGCCGCGGCCACCACCGCCACGGCTCCGACAAGCCGGTTGCGTACCCGCGCGGGACGCCGTCCCGTAGGGCCGTCGCCGCCCGTCGTGCCCGAACCCGAACCTGTGCCCGGTCCCGAGACCGAACCGGCCGGTGATCCCGGCTTCCCTGCGCCGCCCCGAAGCCGCTTCATCCGCACCGCTGCTCGCATTCCTGTCTCGCCTGCGCACGCCGTGTGGCGGCGCCGACCGGCTCGCCCTCCGCCCGCGGAACGGAACCTGCGCGAAAACCGCAGCAGCGCACACTTCCGCGAAGGGAAAACAGCCCGGCTCTGCGCGTCGCGACGAACGTCCTGGCCCTGCCCGCGATCCGGGCAACGACCATTCCACCGGCGCCACGCAGTGGCTCGGCAACACCTGCCCGGCCACCCGAAGGAGTGAACATCAAGCGACTTTGCCCATCAACTTCCGCGCGCGGACGGTTGCGGCCGCAATCGAGGGCAATCCTGAGACGGGTTTGGAGTTGGGCGCCGGTTTTGGCAGGATGCCCGCCCGCACACGCCCGGCCCCGCGGATCCGTACCGCCGGTACGGCGCCGGCCCGCCCGTACGCGATCGCACCCGCGACCGTCCGGCGACCCTGCCGGATCCGCCGCCTCCGGCAGACTTTCCCGTATGCGCATCGAACTCGCCACCGGGCCCGGCGACCCTCAACGCCCAAACGAGGACTACGCATCGGTCGCCCTGCCTGCCGCTGGTCAGGGCGGAGTGCTGGTCCTCCTGGACGGCGTCACGCCACCGGACGGCGACTACGGCTGCGTCCACTCCGTCCCGTGGTTCACCGCGCGGCTCGGGGGCGCAATGCTCGAACTGTCGGGTTCACACCGGGACATGACGCTCACTGAGGCGCTCGCCGCGGCCATCTCCCGGACGGCCGGCGCCCACCGAGCCTCGTGTGACCTTTCTCACAGACGCACTCCGCAGGCAACGGTGGTCGCCGCGCGGTGGTCCGAACACACCGTCGAACACCTGGTCCTGTCCGATTCCGTCCTCCTTCTGGAGCACCCGGACGGATCGGTACATCCGGTGCTGGACTCCCGCCTCGACACACTTCCCCCGGCCGTCCGGGACCGGCGCGACGCCGTACGCGCACTCCCCCGCGGCTCGGCCGAACGCGCCGCCGCGGGCCGGGAGTACGCCCGGGCCGTCGAGTCGCTGCGCAATGCGGAGGGCGGATTCTTCACCGCAGCCGCCGACCCCGCGGTGGCCGCCCGCGCGGTGACCGGCAGCACCCCGCGCTCCGAGGTCCGCTCCCTGACCGCACTGACCGACGGCGCGGGCCGCTGGGTCGAGGTCTTCCACGAGGGGTCCTGGACCGAGTGCCTGGCGCTGGTCGCCGGCCAGGGGCCACAGGCACTGATCGACCGGGTCCGCACCGCAGAGGCGGCGGACCCGGAGGGCCTGGCACATCCACGGGGGAAGGCACAGGACGACGCTTCGGTGATTTTTGTGATGCCGTGACAAAAACCCGGCACTCAGGGCGGGGTGGCCGGGCGGCGCTTCCTCGGTCCCGAAGTGCACCACGATCCCGATGCGCTCCAGGTCCCGATGCGCTCCAGGTCCCGATGCGCGCCACGGGAATACCGCCCCGGCCCCGCCGCGTCGTGGACCCGCAGGGGGCCTCGCATCCCCTGGGGGATCTGTTCGAACAACCCCTAGGGGGCGTCCTCCCCCTCCTGCTCGGCGTTCAGCCGGTGCAGCAGGCGGGCCAGTTCGGCGACCTCGGCGCGGTCCCAGGAGGCGAGGCGGCGGGCGTAGCGGGCGCGGCGGGCGGTGCGGACGCGGGTGAAGCGGGCGAGGCCCTCGTCGGTGAGGTGGACGAGCGTGGCGCGGCCGTCTGCGGGGTCCGGTTCGCGGAGCACGAGTCCGAGCTTTTCCAGGGTGTGCAGCTGGCGGCTCATGGTCGCCTTGCCGACGCCGAAGAACGCGGCGAGTTCCGTGGCGCGCTGCGCGCCGGCGTCGGCCAGGCGGACGAGGAGTCCGTAGGCCGACGACTCCAGGTCGGGGTGGACCTCGCGCGCCAGTTCTCCGGACGAGGCGCGGGCGCGGCGGAGGAATACCGCCAATTCGCGCTCCAGGGACAGGAATACGTGGTCCACACCAGTTTGTTCGCCGTCCGCCGTCATACCGTCGGCTCCGGTGTTGTGCACGTCAGCGCCCTTTCCCGCTTTCCCTGCCCTGAAAGTTTCCGTCATCCGCGGCCGAAGCCGCAGCTGGGCCAGTATTTCGCAGGATTAGACCAACGGCAGCCCCGTCTCTTCTTTCGTCCCGGGGATCTACGCGCGTATCGTCATGTGTGACATGGGCACACCAACGGGCACATCACTGATACAGCCCGTGTCATGACGACCCGGAACCCCTCAGGTCCCCGGACCTTCCCCCCTCAGGTCACTCACCGAGATCCTCGAGATCTACGGAGGCACGTATGCCCGTGCTCAGAGCCGGTTCCCCGCACCGCTCCTACTCCCCCCACCACCGGTCCCGTTCCCTGGCGACCGTGGCCGGAATCCTCGTCGCGATCGTCTCCCTCCTCCTCGGTCTGCCCGGCACCGCCGGTGCCGCGGCCCCGCAGCGCGCGCCGGAACCCTCGCACCCCGGCCAGGACTGGGCCGGCTCCGAGATCGCCAAGCACGAGGGGACGGCGGCGGTCCTCGCACCGCGGCAGTCCTCGGCGGCGTCCGTCGAGGGTGTGGACGTCAGCAGCCACAACGGCAATGTCGCCTGGTCGACGCTCTGGAACAGCGGCGTCCGCTTCGCCTATGCCAAGGCGACCGAGTCCGCCAGCTACACCAATCCGTACTTCGCGCAGCAGTACAACGGCTCGTACCAGGCGGGCATGATCCGTGGCGCGTACCACTTCGCCACGCCCAACACCTCCAGCGGCGCCACCCAGGCCAACTACTTCGTCAACCACGGCGGCGGCTGGTCCAAGGACGGCAAGACGCTGCCCGGGGCGCTGGACATGGAGTACAACCCCTACGGCTCGACCTGTTACGGCCTGAGCGCGGCCGGGCTGGTCAACTGGATGAAGGACTGGTTCGCGACCTACAAGGCGCGCACCGGCCGGGACGCCGTCCTCTACACCTCCACCGCGTGGTGGAAGCAGTGCACCGGCAATTCGTCCGCCTTCGGCAGCGTCAACCCCCTCTGGCTCCCCCGCTACGGCTCCTCCGTCGGCGAACTCCCGGCCGGCTGGGGCTTCCACACCATCTGGCAGTACACCTCCAGTGGTGCGACGGTCGGCGACCACAACCGCTTCAACGGATCGCTGGACCGGCTGAAGGCCCTCGCCAACGGCTGAAGCGGCGCAGCGCGCCCCTGACAGCCGGCCCGTCCCCGGTGGGAGGGACGGGCCGGCCACCGCCGTCTTCACGCCGCCAGCGGCACCTCCGGCGCCGCACCGCTGGACGCCGGTGTCAGCGCCAGCTCCAGCACCTGGCGGACGTCCGAGACCGGGTGCACCTCGAGGTCCTCGAGGATTCCGGCCGGTACGTCGTCCAGGTCGGGTTCGTTCCGCTTGGGGATGACGACCGTGGTGATGCCCGCCCGGTGCGCGGCGAGCAGCTTCTGCTTGACGCCGCCGATGGGCAGGACCCGGCCGGTCAGCGACACCTCGCCGGTCATCGCGACGTCCGGGCGGACCTGGCGGCCGGAGAGCAGGGAGGCCAGCGCCGTGGTCATCGTGATGCCCGCGCTGGGGCCGTCCTTGGGGACGGCGCCGGCCGGGACGTGGAGATGCACGCCGCGTTCCTTCAGGTCGCCGACCGGAAGCTCCAGTTCCGCGCCGTGTGAGCGGAGGAAGGAGAGCGCGATGTGCGCGGACTCCTTCATGACGTCGCCGAGCTGGCCGGTGAGCTGGAGGCCGGAGGCCCCCGTCTCGGGATCGGCCAGCGACGCCTCGACGTAGAGGACGTCGCCGCCCGCGCCGGTCACGGCCAGGCCGGTGACCACGCCGGGGACGGCCGTCCGCCGCTCGGCCGGGTCCTGGGCCGACTCCGGGGTGTGGTGCGGCCGCCCGATCAGCGGGCGCAGCTGGTCCGCCCCGACGGTGAACGGCAGCTCCCGCTCGCCCAGTTCGTGCTGGGCGGCGACCTTGCGCAGCAGCCGGGCAACGGCCCGCTCCAGGTTCCGTACGCCCGCCTCGCGGGTGTACTCGCCGGCCAGCCTGCGCAGCGCGTCCTCCTCCAGCACCACCTCGCCGGGCTCCAGGCCGGCCCGCTCCAGCTGACGCGGCAGCAGGTGGTCCCGGGCGATGGTGACCTTCTCGTCCTCGGTGTAGCCGTCCAGGCGGACCAGCTCCATCCGGTCGAGCAGCGGCTCGGGGATGGATTCCAGGACGTTGGCGGTGGCCAGGAAGACCACGTCGCTGAGGTCGAGTTCGACCTCCAGGTAGTGGTCGCGGAAGGTATGGTTCTGCGCCGGGTCCAGGACCTCCAGGAGGGCGGCGGCCGGGTCGCCCCGGAAGTCGGAGCCCACCTTGTCGATCTCGTCCAGGAGGACGACCGGGTTCATGGAACCGGCTTCCTTGACGGCGCGGACGATCCGGCCAGGCAGCGCGCCGACATAGGTGCGGCGGTGGCCGCGGATCTCCGCCTCGTCACGGACGCCGCCGAGCGCCACCCGGACGAACTTGCGGCCCATGGCGCGGGCGACGGACTCGCCGAGCGAGGTCTTGCCGACGCCGGGCGGCCCGACCAGCGCCAGCACGGCCCCGCCCCGGCGCCCGCCCACCAGACCCAGCCCGCGCTCCGAGCGCCGCTTGCGCACCGCCAGATACTCGGTGATCCGCTCCTTGACGTCCTCCAGACCGGCGTGGTCCGCGTCCAGGACCGCCTTCGCGCCGGCGATGTCGTACGCGTCCTCGGTCCGTTCGTTCCAGGGCAGTTCGAGGACGGTGTCCAGCCAGGTGCGGATCCACGACCCTTCGGGGCTCTGGTCGCTGGCCCGTTCGAGCTTGTCGACCTCCTTGAGGGCGGCCTTGCGGACGTCCTCGGGCAGATCGGCGGCCTCGACCCGGGCGCGGTAGTCGTCGCCCTCGTCCTCGGGGTCGCCGTTGAGCCCGGCGAGCTCCTTGCGCACCGCCTCCAGCTGGCGCCGCAGCAGGAACTCCCGCTGCTGCTTGTCGACGCCCTCCTGGACGTCCTTGGCGATGGACTCGGCGACGTCCTGCTCGGCGAGATGCTCGCGCAGGAGGTCGGTGGCGAGCTTCAGCCGGGCGACCGGGTCCACGGTCTCCAGGAGCCGGACCTTCTGTTCCGTCGTCAGGAACGGGGAGTATCCGGAGTTGTCGGCGAGCGTCGGCACGTCCTCGATCTGCTGGACGCGGTCGACGACCTGCCAGGCGCCGCGCTTGCGGAGCCAGCTGGTGGCCAGCGCCTTGTATTCGGTGACGAGTTCGGTGACGGCCCTGGGGAGCCCCGTCTTTCCATCAGGCGCGGTGGGCACCGTCTCCTCGACGGTGACTCCCTCCACCCAGAGCGCGGCACCGGGACCGGTCGTGCCGGAGCCGATCCGCACCCGGCCGAGCCCCCGGATCAGCGCGCCGGGGTCGCCGTCGGACAACCGCCCGACCTGCTCGATCCTGCCCAGCGTGCCGATCCCCGCGTAATTCCCGTCGACCCGGGGCACAAGCAGCACCTTGGGCTTGTTGCCCGAGGAGGCGGCGGCCTGTGCGGCCTCCACCGCGGCGCGCACCTCCGCGTCGGACAGGTCCAGAGGCACCACCATGCCGGGCAGTACGACCTCGTCATCGAGGGGCAGGACGGGCAGAGTGAGCGATGTGGGCGTCGATGCCATGATCTCCCCTTCGGCAAGCAAGTTGAGCTTTACTCACTCAATGCCGGGGGGCGGGGAGATGTTCCCCGCGTCTGTTCGCTGTGAGCGATCGGCGGCCGCCGTTCCGGTCACCAGTGCGCGGGCCGGCTCAGTCCGTCCGGCAGCCGGGTGGCCGCGTCCCCCTTGGCCGCGTTGAGCTGGGCCTGGGTCAGGAAGATGGTGCCGGTGAGGTCGGCGCCCCGGAGGTCGGCGTCGCGCAGGTCGGCGCCGATGAGGTCGGCCGACCGCAGATCGGCGCCTTGGAGGTCGGCGGCGATCAGACAGGCCCCGCGGAGGTTGGCACCCCGCAGCGCCGCCCCCTTCAGCCGGGCCCCCATCAGATCCGCTCCCCGCCGCTCCTTCTTCTTCCCCGGCACCTTGGCCCGTACGAGCTCGCTCGCCCGCAGCAGCAGGGCGTTGACCTCGCCCCGGTGCGCGGGCACGTCGAGCGCGGTCAGCTCCCCGGCGGTGCCGTGCGTGAGGCGTTCGGTCTTCTCCAGGGCGGCGCGCAGACCGGCGTGGACCGGGCGGGCGTCGGGCAGGGCCAGCGCCTCGGCCAGGTACCACAGGAGTTCGTGCAGCTGCCGCATGACGGGGAACACCTCGAACATCTCCCGCGCGGTGCCCGGCGCCTGCCGCCAGTCCCGGCCGTCGAAGGTGACCTGGGAGACCTTCTGGCCGGCCCCGAAGCAGTCGAAGACGGTGCAGCCGGAGTAGCCGCGCTGCCGCAGCTCGCCGTGGACGCCGCAGCGGAAGTCCGCCTGGAGGTTCCGGCAGGGCCGCCCGGCCTCCTTGTCGGCCGCGAAGTCCGCCGACTTCGCGAACGGCAGCGCGACACAGCACAGCCCGAAACAGCTGCCGCAGTCGGACAGCAGGGCGAGCGCGGCGCGGTCGGGGGCGGGGGGTTCGGGGGCGCGGGACAAAGCGGTCGGCTCCTGGTGCGGGGGACGGGGACGGCCATTGTCCCAGGCGAGGCGGGACCCACGGCCGGATTTACGTCCCGTCCGCGCAGCCCGCCCCGCCGCGCCCCGCCGTTGTCAGTGCCCGGCCCTACGCTCCGGATCATGAGCATGATCGGAGAGTACGCACGTGTCACGGCTGCCGAACTCGACCGGGCCCACAGCGACCCCGAGTGGGCGCTGAAGCTGGTCCAGGGGCGGATGGAGGAGGAGGCGGACACCCGGCCCGAGCCCGCCGCGGCACGGTGCCTGGACGTCGACAAGGCGTGGGACGCCCTGGGCTTCCTGCTGAGCCGTACGGACTTCCCGGTGGAGGTCGTCCACGGGGAGGAGGCCATAGCGGGCGCCGAGGACTGGGGGTACGGACCACCGCGCTGCCTCACACCCGAGCGGGTGCGGGCCGCCGCCGCGGCCATGGCGCAGACGTCCGGCGAGCGGCTGGTCTCCGGCGTGGGTCCGGCCGAGCTCGCCACGGCCGGCGTCTACCCGCTCATCGTCTGGGAGCGCGGCGAGTCCCTCGATTACGTGAGCGCCCACTACGAACGGCTGCGGCTCTTCTTCCGGACGGCGGCGGACCACGGGGACGGGATGCTGATCTGGCTCGGCTGAGGCGCCGGCCGGCCGCTGCCGTGCCGGTCCCGCCACCGGCGCAGCAGGGGCCAGCCGCCCACGCCCAGGACGAGCGAGAGCAGATGACCCCAGTCGCTCATCGGGTCGGCGTAGGCGAGCAGGCCGGTGACCGCCAGATGGCCGGCCCCGGCCAGCAGCGGCCAGCGGCACCACGCCGGGAGCAGTCCCGCGAGGGCGCCGATGCAGGTCATCACGCCGAAGCTGATGCCGTAGTCGAGGCGGATGAGGGAGCTGTCCGGCAGGCCGCCGGCGGCAACGGCGAGGCCGACGGGGAGTTCGGTGGCGAGGGTGGCCAGCGCATGGCCGCCGAAGAAGACCGCGGCCGTGCGCAGTCCGCCGATCCGCCGTTCCAGGGCGGTGAGGGTGAAGAGGAAGGCGATGGCGTAGGCGGAGGTCAGGCCGCCCGCGATCCAAAGGGCGGAGGCGATGAGCACCAGGAGCGGGGCCTGCACCAGGTGGACGATGTCGGTGCTGGAGCCGCGGAGCAGCTCGTCGACCAGGGCGGGGTCGGCGTGCGCGGCGAAGAGGGAGGTGGCGGTGAGCAGGGCGGCGTAGCAGAAGGTGAAGGGGGTGCCCATGGGGGTGGGCAGCAGCCGCCAGGGCCGTGGGCTCGGCTTCCGTACGGCCCGGAGCCACCGGCGCGCCATCGGCCCGCGGGCGGACGGCCCGGGGTCGTATCCGGCCGCCGCCGGCACCCCGCGCTGCCGCGGAATGCCCGCGAGGACACCCGGCCGCGCGGTACCGGCCCGCCTGCCGTCGGCACCGGCAGGGGCGGCACTTGCCGCGGCAGTGGCGGTGTCCGCCTGACTCATGGCCCCACCCTCCTTCCGTCCCGGTCTGCTCCGTTCCGGATTACGTTGGCGACCACCCTGCCTGCTCAACCCATGAGTGAGCTGTGGACGTGATATGCATCACGCCGCGCAACCCTCATGACGTGCGCTACGTCCGGATTGGGACGCCGGGGAGCCCTCCGTCCGCGGGCGGCCAATGCGTTGGACCGTCACCGCCGCCGTCGCCCAAGATGGCCGCATGGCTCCCGTTCCTCCCCCGCACCAGACGGCCGGCGCCCCGTTCGACCAGGAGGCGCCACGCACCCTCGACCGCCGCGAGGGCCCGTACGGCGAGGTGGTGCTGCGGCAACGGGGCGGGGGCGGGGGACCGTCCGGAACGGCCCCGGTCTACGAGATCATCGCCAACGGCTGCTTCCTGATGGACACCTCCGACGGCCGTTCCGAGCGGCTGCTGATCGACGCCGCGCTGGCCGAGCTGGCAGACCTGCCTGCGGACCGGCCGGGACCCGCCGTGCTGATCGGCGGCCTGGGCGTCGGCTTCTCGCTGGCCCGCGCGGCGGCCGAGCCGCGCTGGGGCCGCATTGCGGTCGCCGAGCGGGAACAAGCCGTCATCGACTGGCACCGCACCGGCCCCCTGTCGGCCGTCTCGGCGGACGCGCTGGCCGATCCCCGTACCGAGATCCTGCACACCGACCTCGTCGCCCACATCCGCGACGGCGGGAACGGCACGGCGTACGACGCCCTCTGCCTGGACATCGACAACGGCCCCGACTGGACCGTCACCGACGACAACACCGGCCTCTACTCCCCCACCGGACTCGCCGCCTGCCGCGACCTCCTGACACCCGGCGGAGTGCTCGCCGTTTGGTCCGCACAGCCGTCGTCCGCCTTCGAACAGGCGCTGCGAAATGCCGGTTTCCATGGGGTGCGTACGGAAGAAATCCCCGTTGTCCGGGGTGTCCCCGACGTGGTGCATCTGGCGCGCAAGGGCGCGTAGCCGACGGTCACGGCATGGCTTTACGCTGCTGCCCTAGCAAGACGCGACCACGCAGGGGCAATGCAGGGGCGGGCGATGGACCAGACTCAGACAAGCCAGGGCGGCACCGCCGCGGCCACGCCGGGCGCCCAGCGCCGGGTGCTGGTCGTGGAGGACGATCCGACGATCGTCGACGCCATCGCGGCCCGGCTCCGCGCCGAGGGCTTCCAGGTGCAGACGGCCACCGACGGCCCGGCCGCGGTGGAGACCGCCGAGGCCTGGCAGCCCGATCTGCTGGTCCTCGATGTGATGCTGCCGGGCTTCGACGGCCTGGAGGTGTGCCGCCGGGTCCAGGCCCAGCGCCCGGTACCGGTGATGATGCTCACCGCCCGGGACGACGAGACCGACATGCTGGTCGGCCTCGGCGTGGGCGCCGACGACTACATGACCAAGCCGTTCTCGATGCGGGAGCTGGCCGCCCGGGTGCACGTCCTGCTGCGCCGGGTCGAGCGCGCCGCGCTGGCCGCCCACACGCCCCGCAGCGGGATCCTGCGCCTCGGCGAGCTGGAGATCGACCACGCCCAGCGCCGGGTACGGGTGCGCGGCGCGGACGTCCATCTGACCCCCACCGAGTTCGACCTCCTGGTGTGCCTGGCGAACACCCCGCGTGCGGTGCTCTCCCGTGAGCAGCTGCTGGCCGAGGTGTGGGACTGGGCCGACGCCTCCGGCACCCGTACGGTCGACAGCCACATCAAGGCCCTGCGCCGCAAGATCGGCGCCGAGCGGATCCGTACGGTCCACGGCGTCGGCTACGCCCTGGAGACCCCGGCCGCATGATGCGGCACCGGCACCGGCCGATACCCACCCGGGGCCTGTGGGAGCGGGTCTGGGAGGGGCTGCGGCCGCTGGATCCCTACCGCTCCGTCAAGGCGGCGCTCGGTGCGCTGGTCATCGTCTCGGTGATCATCACCACGCTGCTGGTGTTCATGGCGATCGCCTCGGCGACCGAGCTGCGGGTGATCACGGTCTTCTCGATCATCGCCTCGCTGCTGATCACCCAGTTCGTGGCGAACAGCCTGACGGCGCCGCTCGGCGAGATGACGGATGTCACCCGGTCGATGGCGCACGGTGACTATTCGCGGCGAGTGCGCTCGGAGCGCCGGGACGAGTTCGGCGACCTGGCCGACGCCTTCAACCGCATGGCGGCCGATCTGGAGGCGGTGGACACCCACCGCAAGGAGCTGGTCGCCAATGTCTCGCACGAGCTGCGCACGCCCATCGCCGCGCTGCGGGCCGTCCTGGAGAACGTCGTCGACGGGGTCTGCGAGCCCGACCCGGAGACGATGCGCACCGCGCTGAAGCAGACCGAGCGGCTGGGGCGGCTGGTCGAGCACCTGCTGGACCTGTCCCGGCTCGACAATGGCGTGGTGCCGCTGCACGCCCGGCGCTTCGAGGTGTGGCCGTATCTGTCGGGGGTGCTCAAGGAGGCCAACATGAGCCGGGGCGCCTCGACCCTGTCCGGGCTGTCCGGGGCCACCGGATCCGGCACCCACACCCGTACGGACGTCCATCTGCACCTCGATGTCTCGCCGCCGGAGCTGACCGCGCACGCCGACGCCGAGCGGCTCCACCAGGTCGTGGCCAATCTCATCGACAACGCGATCAAGCACAGCCCCCGGCACGGCCGGGTCACCGTGCGCGCACGGCGCGGCGAGGGGCCCGAGAGCCTGGAGCTGGAGGTGCAGGACGAAGGGCCCGGGATTCCGGAGTCGGAGCGCTACCGGGTCTTCGAACGGTTCAACCGCGGCGGCCCGGGGCCGTCCGGCCCGGGGTGCGACGGCGGTACGGGACTGGGCCTGGCCATCGCACGCTGGGCGGTGGATCTGCACGGTGGACGGATCGGGGTGGCCGAATCCCCTCGCGGCTGCCGGATCAGGGTCACCCTTCCGGGGCTGGAGTCGGCACGGAGCTGACGCCCGGCACCCGCCGCTGGCGTAGGGTCGGTGGTCGGCGCACGTTGTCCGGGCCGGTTCCGGGCTCCCGCACGGGGTGCGACGGCGGTGAGCCCTACCCGCACGCGGGCAAACCACGTGTGTTTCCCGCCAAGTCATGCGCTGAAACCCGTCCGCGAATGTGACGTGCGCGACGAGTGGCCCTCCCGGACTGCACCAAAGGTCACAACAGGCGTAGCCTTTATTCCCGCTGTCCACCACCTTTAGGAAGCGGAAGAGGGCGGTTGCCGCCGTGTCGCTACAGTCCCCCAACAGTGCGAGCATCTCGAGTGACCAAGAGGGGCAGGGCAAGAACCCTGCTGCCGCATTCGGTCCGAACGAGTGGCTCGTCGACGAGATCTACCAGCAGTACCTCCAGGACCCGAACTCGGTAGACCGAGCCTGGTGGGACTTCTTCGCCGACTACAAGCCGGGCTCGGCCACGGCCGGCGAGGCGGAGGCGCCGCCTGCCGCCCCGGCTGCTCCGGCAGCGCCCGCGGCCCCGGCCGAGAAGCCGGTGATCCCGGCCGCTCCGGCCGTCGCCAAGGCCCCGGCGGCGCCCGCCGCCGCACCGGCCAAGCCCGCGGCGAAGCCGGCCGCGAAGCCGGCCGCCGAGAAGAAGGCCGAGGCCCCCGAGGGCGGCCCCGAGTTCGTCACCCTGCGTGGCCCGTCCGCCGCCGTTGCGAAGAACATGAACGCCTCCCTGGAGCTGCCGACGGCCACGTCCGTCCGCGCCGTCCCGGTGAAGCTGCTGTTCGACAACCGCATCGTCATCAACAACCACCTCAAGCGCGCCCGCGGCGGGAAGGTCTCCTTCACGCACCTCATCGGGTACGCGATGGTGCAGGCCCTCAAGGCCATGCCGGCGATGAACTACTCCTTCGCGGTGAAGGACGGCAAGCCGACGCTGGTCAAGCCCGAGCACGTCAACCTCGGTCTGGCCATCGACCTGGTGAAGCCGAACGGCGAGCGCCAGCTGGTCGTCGCCGCCATCAAGAAGGCCGAGACGCTCACCTTCTTCGAGTTCTGGCAGGCCTACGAGGACATCGTCCGCCGGGCCCGCGACAACAAGCTGACGATGGACGACTTCACCGGGGTCACCGCGTCGCTGACGAACCCGGGCGGCATCGGCACCGTCCACTCCGTGCCCCGTCTGATGCCCGGCCAGTCCATGATCATGGGCGTCGGCTCGATGGACTACCCCGCCGAGTTCCAGGGCACCTCGCAGGACGCCCTGAACAAGATGGGCGTCGCCAAGGTCATGACGCTGACCAGCACCTATGACCACCGCGTGATCCAGGGCGCCGCCTCCGGCGAGTTCCTGCGGGTCATGAGCCAGCTGCTGCTCGGCGAGAACGATTTCTTCGACGACATCTTCAAGTCGCTGCGGATCCCCTACGAGCCGGTCCGCTGGCTGCGCGACATCGACGCCTCGCACGATGACGACGTCACCAAGGCGGCGCGGGTCTTCGAGCTGATCCACTCCTACCGGGTCCGCGGCCACGTCATGGCCGACACCGACCCGCTGGAGTACCGCCAGCGCAAGCACCCCGACCTGGACATCACCGAGCACGGCCTCACCCTGTGGGACCTGGAGCGCGAGTTCGCGGTCGGCGGCTTCGCCGGCAAGTCGATGATGAAGCTGCGCGACATCCTGGGCGTGCTGCGCGACTCGTACTGCCGCACCACCGGCATCGAGTTCATGCACATCCAGGACCCCAAGCAGCGCAAGTGGATCCAGGACCGGGTCGAGCGCTCGCACAAGTCGCCCGAGCGCGACGAGCAGCTGCGCATCCTGCGCCGGCTGAACTCCGCCGAGGCGTTCGAGACCTTCCTGCAGACCAAGTACGTCGGTCAGAAGCGCTTCTCGCTGGAGGGCGGCGAGTCCGTCATCCCGCTGCTGGACGCGGTCATCGACTCCGCGGCCGAGTCGCGCCTGGACGAGGTCGTCATCGGCATGGCCCACCGCGGCCGGCTCAACGTCCTCGCCAACATCGTCGGCAAGTCGTACGCCCAGATCTTCCGCGAGTTCGAGGGCAACCTCGACCCGAAGTCGATGCACGGCTCCGGCGACGTGAAGTACCACCTGGGCGCCGAGGGCACCTTCACCGGCCTGGACGGCGAGCAGATCAAGGTCTCGCTGGTCGCCAACCCCTCCCACCTGGAGGCCGTGGACCCGATCGTCGAGGGTGTGTCCCGCGCCAAGCAGGACGTCATCGGCAAGGGCGGCACGGACTTCACTGTCCTGCCGATCCAGCTGCACGGGGATGCGGCGTTCGCCGGCCAGGGTGTGGTCGCCGAGACGCTGAACATGTCGCAGCTGCGCGGCTACCGCACCGGCGGCACGGTGCACGTCGTCATCAACAACCAGGTCGGCTTCACCGCCGCCCCGGAGTCGTCGCGTTCGTCCATGTACGCCACCGATGTGGCCCGCATGATCGAGGCGCCGATCTTCCACGTCAACGGTGACGACCCCGAGGCCGTCGTCCGCGTTGCCCGTCTGGCCTTCGAGTTCCGCCAGGCGTTCAACAAGGACGTCGTCATCGACCTGATCTGCTACCGGCGTCGCGGTCACAACGAGACCGACAACCCCGAGTTCACGCAGCCGCTGATGTACCACGTGATCGACAAGAAGCGCTCGGTGCGCAAGCTCTACACCGAGTCCCTGATCGGTCGCGGCGACATCACGCTGGAAGAGGCCGAGCAGGCGCTGCAGGACTTCCAGGGCCAGCTGGAGAAGGTCTTCACCGAGGTGCGGGACGCCACCGCCGCCCCGGCCCCGGCCGAGGTCCCGCGGCCGAAGGCGGAGTTCCCGGTCCACGTGGACACCGCGGTCTCCCAGGAGGTCGTCAAGCGGATCGCCGAGTCCCAGGTCAACATCCCCGACCGGGTCACCGTCCACCCGCGTCTGCTGCCGCAGCTGCAGCGCCGCGCGGCGATGATCGAGGACGGCACGATCGACTGGGGCATGGGCGAGACGCTGGCCATCGGCTCGCTGCTGATGGAGGGCACCCCCGTCCGGCTGGCGGGCCAGGACTCCCGCCGCGGCACCTTCGGCCAGCGCCACGCGGTGCTGGTGGACCGCAACACCGGCGAGGACTACACCCCGCTGCTCTACCTCTCCGAGGACCAGGCCCGCTACAACGTCTACGACTCGCTGCTCAGCGAGTACGCGGCGATGGGCTTCGAGTACGGCTACTCCCTGGAGCGGCCCGAGGCGCTGGTCATGTGGGAGGCGCAGTTCGGCGACTTCGCCAACGGTGCGCAGACGGTGCTGGACGAGTTCATCTCGTCGGCCGAGCAGAAGTGGAACCAGACCTCTGGTGTCACCCTGCTGCTGCCGCACGGCTACGAGGGCCAGGGCCCGGACCACTCCTCGGCCCGGATCGAGCGCTTCCTCCAGCTGTGCGCGCAGAACAACATGACGGTCGCCATGCCGACGCTCCCGTCGAACTACTTCCACCTGCTGCGCTGGCAGGTCCACAACCCGCACCACAAGCCGCTGGTCGTCTTCACCCCGAAGTCGATGCTGCGTCTGAAGGCCGCGGCGTCGAAGGCGGAAGAGTTCACCACGGGCGGCTTCCGTCCCGTGATCGGCGACTCGACGGTCAAGCCCGAGGACGTCCGCAAGGTCGTCTTCTGCTCCGGCAAGGTCTACTACGACCTGGCAGCGGAGCGGACGAAGCGCGAGGCGAACGACACCGCGATCGTGCGTCTCGAGCGGCTGTACCCGCTGCCCGGCAAGGAGCTGCAGGCGGAGATCGCCAAGTTCCCGAACGCCGGCAAGTACCTGTGGGTCCAGGAGGAGCCGGCGAACCAGGGTGCCTGGCCGTTCCTCGGTCTCAACCTGATCGACCACCTGGATCTGGCGGTCGGCGCCGATGTCCCGCACGGCGAGCGCCTGCGCCGCATCTCGCGGCCGCACAGCTCGTCCCCGGCCGTCGGTTCCGCCAAGCGGCACCAGGCCGAGCAGGCAGCGCTGGTGGCGGAGGTCTTCGACGCCTAGTCGAGCCCCGGCAACACACGAAGGGCCCGTTCCCACGGAGGTGGGGGCGGGCCCTTCGGGCTGCTACGGGCAGTCGGCGCGTAGCGCCGTTTTCTGGGGGTGGAGGTCGGGCGACGGGCGGGCCCGTCAGACGGGCTGCGGCTCGAAGTCCCAGTACGGGCGGCGCCGCCGCCGGGCGGAGAGGGTGTGCGGATGCTCGGCGCCCAGCGTCTCGCTGAGCTGCCCGATGGCCTCCTGCTCCAGCTTCACGGCCTCCTGGGCACGCCGCAGCGTCCGCAGGTCCTCGGCGAGCGCCGTCTTGGCGGAGAGCGTCAGCGGATGGGTGTCGCCCACCACGGTCTTGGCCCGTTCCAGGACGTCGCGGCCCAGCTCCACCGCGCCCTCCTCGTCGTCGACGCGGCTGCGGGCGGCGGCGGCGTTGAGCGCACAGCCCAGCGTCCAGGGATGGTCGGCGCCCATGGCCCCGGTCATCCCGGCGAGCGCCCGCTCCGCGATCACCAGCGCCTCGGCCAGCTCGCCGTACTCACTGCGCACCAGCCCGGTGTTGCCCAGGGTGCCGATGGTGTACGGGTGGCTCTCGCCGGCCAGCGCGCGGTACCGCTCGGCGACGTCCTCGGCCAGGTCGCGGGCCTGCCCGAGGTCGCCGTGCTCGCGCAGGAAGGTGGCGTAGTCGGCGCGCACCATCAGCGTCTCGGGGTGGCGGGGCCCGTGCACCCGGCGGGACCGCTCGACGAGGTCGGCCATCAGCTCACCGGCCCGTGCGACCTCGCCGGAGCGGCGCAGACACAGCGCGAGGTCGTGTTCGGAGCGCAGCGTCTGCGGGGTGTGCGGGCCCATCACCTGGAGGTGCAGCCGCGCGTTGAGCTCCTGGCTCGAGGTGGCGTCGCGGTAGCGGCCGAGCAGCCGCAGCATCCGGGCGTAGGCGTTGCCGGCGTTGAGGGTGAGGTGGTGCCGGGCACGCAGGGTGCGCTCCCGGAAGGCGAGCACCTCGCGGTGGGTGACCAGGGCCTCCTCGTAGCGGCCGAGCAGCGAGAAGACGACGCCGAGGTTGTGCCGGGAGGAGAGGGTGCGCGGGGAGTCCGGGCCGAGGAGGACGGCATAGGCCCGCCAGACGGCGTCGAAGAGCCGGTGGGCGTCCTCGTACGAGCCGAGCGCCATGAGGGTGCCGGCCAGGCCGTCCTGGGCGCGCAGCAGATCGGCGTCGGAGGGGTCGCGCTCGGCGGCGAGCTGGTCGACGACGGCGCTGCCGACCGCCTCGGCCTCGCGGTAGCGGCCCAGCCTGCGCAGCATGTTGGCGTGCTGGTGGGTGAGCACGAGCATGGTGCGGTGGGTGGGTTCGATCCGGGTGCGCCAGCGGGAGATGAACTGTTCGCACAGCCGCAGGCCCGTCCGGTACTCGCCGCGGACCTTCAGGTATGCGATGCAGTTGAGCAGCAGCCCCTGGACGGCCGGGTCGGGGCTGTCGAGGACGCCGGCGGACTCGAGATGGGGGATGAGTCCGGCGTAGAGCTCCCAGCAGCGGGTGTCGGTGGGGTTCTGGGGGTCGGCGGTGACCAGCACCCGGCAGGCCGTCGCGGACATCTGGTCCCGCTCGTCCTCGGTCATGTCGCCGCGCAGGAAGCGGTGGTAGAGCCGGTGCATCTGGGCGGTCTCGACGGCCGGGTCGGAGTCCTGGGAGACCTGGTAGTCCAGGCGTACGGCGGTGGACTCGGTCAGCCGGCGCAGCGCGGTGTTCCAGCTGATCGGCTCGGCGGCGAGGTCGGCGAGGTGTTCGGGCAGGTCGCCGCGGCGGGCCTTGGCAAGCATCGGGACGGGGATGGCGTCCGGGGCGAAGAACGCGAACAGCTTGAGGAGTTCCACGGCGGCGGGGCTGCGTTCGCGCAGGGTGTTGAGCGTTATGGCCCAGCTGGTCTGGAAGGCCATCGGGTAGTCGGAGGAGATCCGGATGCCGACGAGGCTGGGTTCGCCGCGCCGGATCAGCTCGATGTACTCCTTGGGCGGCATCGGGTTGGCGTCCAGCCAAGCCGCGGTCTGGGCGAGCAGCAGGGGCAGGTCCTGGACGGCGTCGGCGAGGAGGTTGGCCTCGACGGGGGTCAGCCGGGCGGCACGGCGCCGGGCGTAGGCGACGGACTCGACGCGGGTGAAGGGCAGGACCTCGATCTCCTGGGCGCTGCCGGAGCCGGACCAGTCGCGGGTGAGGGTGGTGATCAGGACATGGCCGCGGCCGTCGGGGACCAGGTCCTCGATCTGTTCCATGTCGTCGGCGCTGTCGAAGACCAGCAGCCAGCGGCGGTAGGGGCGGCCGATGCGCAGCGCTTCGTGGACGGCCCGGATACGGTCGCCGAGCTCCTGGCCGACCGGCAGCCCGAGCCGGCCCGCGAGCTCGGCGAGCTGTTCGCGGGCGGCGCCGCGGTGGGTGGCGCTGATCCACCACACCACGTCGTAGTCGTTGCCGAAGCGGTGGGCGTACTCCTGGGCGATCTGGCTCTTGCCGACGCCGGAGGTGCCGTAGAGCGCGATACGGGTCTCCAGCGGCGGGGCCGCGCCCGGTCCGGAGCCGGCCAGTTTGTCGTGCAGCTCCTCCAGGACGTCGTCGCGGCCGGTGAAGCGGTTGTTGCGGCGCGGGATGTTCCACACCTCGGGCGGGTCGTTGGGGAAGCGGGGCGCGCCGGGGGCGCTCTCGTCCACGCCGCGGCCGGTGCCCTGGATGCCGAGGCGGTGCAGCACCCGGCGCCGGGCCTCGCGGGCGTCCAGGTCGCGCAGGTCGGCGGGGCGCAGCAGGGCCGCGGTGGCGGGCAGGCTCTGGGTGGCCACGCTCACCGCGGCGAAGCGGTCGGCGTGCGGCGGCACCGCTTCCCGCAGTGCGGCGGTCCACTCCTCCTGGGTCTTGGGGCCCAGTCGGAAATACCAGTCGTCGAGCACGATCAGCAGCCGGCCCCGGGCCTCCAGCAGCCCCGACAGCTCCTCGGCCAGGGCGGTGTCCGCCTGCGGGTCCCAGCGCAGCAGGGTCGTGCCGTGCCCGAGCTGTTCCAGCTGGTGGGAGATCCAGGCGGCCCAGGGCCGGGCGAAGCCCGCATAGCTGATGGTGATGTGCTCGGTGGCGTCGGCAGAAGCGGACTGATCGACCATGCGACCGTCTCCCTGGGATGGGTGATGCGCGCGTGCAGAAGCTGGGCTGAGGCTGGCTGGGTTCTTACGGCACGTCCGGCTGTTTTGCACGATAGCCCAAGTGTCCCCCCATACCGCGACACTCCGTCAGGTCATGTCGGTGGACGGCGAGTTGAGGGAGACTGCAGCGTCCAGGCGGGCTGCGATGTGCCGGATGAGGCGTTCGAGGTCGGCACAGTAGACGGACGGATTGGTGAATCCGGTGGGGCCCGCGCGGTAGCGGTGCGCGTAGTTCCCGCCGCCGCAGACCGCCATCAGGGCGCAGCGGCGGCACCGGTCGCCGAGTCCGTCGCGGCCGCGCTGGCGGGCGGCGATGCCGGGGTGCGCCAGGGCGTCGTCGAACGAGTGGCGGAAGACGTCGAGGCCGGTGGCGGCGGCGCCCTCGTAGGTGGATTTGAGGGAGTCGACCTGCTCGATGGCGCCGTCGGTGTCGATCACCAGGGCGACGACCGGTGAGAGGCCGATCGCTTCGCTGGAGCTGGGGCGCCCCAGGAGCAGCCCGAGGATTTCGGTGAACAGCCGCACCCGGGGCTGCGATTCCCTTCGGGGGTCGCCGTCCCACCAGAGGTCGAAGACGGTGCACAGCCAGTCGCCGTAGGGGGTGCCGCCCGCGGGGTGCAGAGGGGCGGGCGGGGGGCTGGACCAGTTGGCGTGCGGGAGGAGGAAGTCGAGCATCGGGGGGTCCAGCGCGCACAGCGAACGGTAGACGCCGGCGGGGTCGGCGGTGATGTCGAGGGTGCACAGAATGCCGGCGTAGACGTCGGGACGGGCGCGGAGCAGGCCGGCGGCGCGGGCGGCCGCGGGCCAGGCGGGGCGGCCGGCGTGGTCGAGGCGGCGGCGGTTGAGGCCGGGGGTGCCGCCGTCCAGGCTGAGGCCGAGCCGGAATCCGGCGGCGCCCAGGGTGTCGATCGTCTGCGGGGTGAGCAGGGTGCCGTTGGTCTGGACGCCGAACGCGGCGGTGCAGTGGGCGGGGAGCGCGGCGCGGATGGCGGCGGCCTGGTCGAGGAGCGGACCGGGGCCGGTCAGCAGCGGTTCGCCGCCGTGCAGATCGATGCGGATCTCCCGCAGCCGGTGGGTGCGGACGTGTTCGGCGATGCGCTGTGCGGTGCGGCGGACGGTGGCGGCCGGGACGAGCGGCGGGCGGTCGCGCCAGCTGCGGTCGGGGCCGGTGTAGATGTAGCAGTAGGTGCAGGCGAGGTTGCAGCGGCTGTGGATCTTGATGACGAACTGCCGGAAGGGGACGCTCCCCGTCCGGCCACGCTGTCCGCCCACGGCGCCGCCCCCCGCCCTCGCCACCGCACATCACCGATGCGCGGACGCCCATCGAGCACATGTGCCCATGGACTACTTGGCTCCGCCATCGGTCCGGGAACCGGACTCCTGCGGCAACTGGCCGGTTTCCGAGCCCGATTGCCTGAAAAGGAGCTGCCCCGGAACACCAGGACACAGGCGTCCGGCCGCCGCCGGGCACCGTCAGCGATTGGGCGGCCCGGGGCTGTCCTCGTAGTAGGCGACCGCGTCCTCCTCGGCCGGCCAGTTGCGCAGCAGCAGTGCCGCGACCTCGCCCAGCACCGGATGGCCCGCCCGCGCCGCCAGCACGCTCACCTCCACCCCCGCGAAATCCGGCAGGGGCTCGGCCGACGGGGACCATGGGCCGGCCCCGGCCGGTTCGGTGCGGTCATTCGCGGAAAACGCTGCCACACTGTTCTCCTCTGGGCCGGCTGGACGGGTGTGTTCCCGTACTTCCGTCCACGGAAACACGTTCACCGGCCCGGGGCCAGGCACTCGGCCAGGCGCGCAGGAGCGGTCAACGGGGGGATTCGAGGGCGCGCATCCGCGCGCGGGTGCGCTGCGCCTCGGGCCCGGTGTGCTCGGCCGCGCGCTGCCACTGCGCCCAGCTCTCGCGGTAGGCGTGCAGCGCGGACTGGGGGCCCGCGGTGTCCTCCAGGACCTCGCCGCGCCGGTGGTGGGCGCGGGCCGCCAGCAGGGCGCTCCCGGCGTCGAGGGCGGCGGTGGCGGCGCGGCGGTAGCAGGCGGCGGCCCGGTCGTGGCGTTCACGGGAGCCGAAGCGCCGGTCCAGCAGCAGCTGGACATCGCCCACTTCGAGCCAGGCCTCGGCCGCCACGGAGGCCACGTCGGTGCCGCGGGCGGCCAGCTCCAGGATCCAGTCGGCCTCGTGCAGATCGGCGAGCGAAGGCTGGCGTTCGTGGCGCAGCCGCAGGGCCCGGCCGAACAGCAGGCGGTGGCTGCCGAGCGCGGGGTCCTGCGGCGCGACCCGGCCCAGCGCCTCGCGCAGGACGTGCACGGCCTCGTTGGCCAGGCGTCTGCCCGGTTCGGCGGCCGGCTCCAGCCGGGCGCGGGTGAGCAGCGCGGCACCGCGTTCGGCGAGCAGGGCGCTGTGTTCGGGCGAGTCCGGGACGGCGAGGCGGAGCGCGGCGGCCAGCGCGGCGATGGCCTCGTCGAGGGCGGCCAGGGAGCCCGTGCGGGTGTGGGCGGCGCTCCGGTCGGCAGCGATCCGGCGCAGGCTGTCGGCCTCCAGGGCCGGGTCGGCCAGCTCATGGGCGAGGGCGCGGGCGCGCTCCAGGATGGGCAGGACGGACGGCGGGCCCCCGGCGCCGGTCAGCGAGCGGGCCGCCGCCAGGTCCAGCAGCGTCTCGCACACCTGCCGGTCGGCGGCGCTGCCGCGGCGGCGCAGCAGGACGGTCGCGGTGTCGAGGTCGTCCGCGGCGCGCACCGCGAGCGCGGCGGCCGGTCCCGGTACGGCGGCCCGCGCGGCCTGGTCCAGGAGGACGCCGCCGCGGGCGGCGTAGACCTCGCCGGGGACCTGGCGGCCGCTGGGCCACTGGTCGAGGAGGGTGGTCAGGGAGCGTTCCGCCTCGCCGAGCGGATCGGGGTACGCGGGGGGCGGGGGGCCGGCGGGGCCGGTGTCCGCCGCGGGGTCCGTCCCCGGGAGGGCCGCCAGCCGGCGCAGCGCCCCGGTGCGCAGCACCATGCTCTCCAGGACGCGCGGGTCGAGCAGGCTCATCAGCCCGCATGCGGTGTGCAGATGGCGTGCGGTGTCCTCCAGGGCGGCGCGCTCCTCGGCCGGTCTGCCCGCGGCGCGGCGTTCGCGGGCGCGGGCGTGCCGCACCCGGCCGAGCACGATCAGCGCCCGGGTCCGCTCGGCCTCCGCGCCGTCGTCGGCCGCCGCGGCCAGCTCCGCCGCGCCCGCCGCCCGCTCGGCCTCTTCCAGGGCGTCGGGCTGCCGCCAGGTGCTCCAGGCGTGCAGCAGGGCGCGGGCGAGGTCGGTGCCCGCCACCGGCAGCTCTCCGGTCGCGGCCCGCAGCAGCCGCACGGAGGCGATCAGATCGCGGACGGTCCGGTTCCGCTCGTAGCGCTCCAGGAGGGCCGCGCCCTCGGCGGCCGGGCCGCCGGGCTCGTACGGCCGCCGGTCGGGCGTGCGCAGTGCGGGTTCGAAGCGCCGCAGGACCTTCTCGGAGACCCGGGCGAACGGCTCGGGGACGGCCCGCCGGCCGGTCTCCGGTTCGCGCCCGCTGCCGGAGAGCATGGCGACCGCGACGGCCGGGAAGTTGCGGGCGCTGCGGCCGAAGGTGCGCTCGACGTAGAGCGAGCAGTGCTTGAGGACCAGCGCCGCCTCGCCCGCGCTCAGCCGCCCCAGCAGCTCGTCCCGCACCCCGGGCACGAAGTCGTACCACGGGCCGCCCCCCGCCCCGCGCGGCCCCGACGGCAGCTCCTCCGGCGGGAGTTGGGTCACCAGGCCGCTGAGCAGCACCTCCGCCAGCTCCGCCGGTCCGGTGTGCGGCAGCATCGCGCGCTGTACGAGCTGGATCACCGGGAGGGCGAGCGGTACGGCGGACAGATGCACGGCGAGCAGCCGGGCGGCCGGGGACGCCTGCTGGTCGAACTCCTCGACCATACGGGACGGTTCGACGCGCGGCGGCGCCTCCGGGGGCGCGGGCTCGGCGCCGTGGTCGGCCCGTACGACGGTGGCGGCGCCGGGCAGCGAGAGACCGGCGTCGGCGGCGGCGAGGCGGGCCCAGGTGCCCAGGGCCGAGGGCGTCGGGGACAGCACCGGTACGGCGCGTGCGCGGGCCGCGGCAGGGGCGCCCGGTGGTGCCGAGCGGCGGCGGCGCCGGGCGGGCCGGAAGTCAAGGGCCTGGTAGGGGCCCTGGCGCCGGACGAGGGTGCCGGCGACGGCGGGCAGCAGCGTGCGCGCCCACATGCGCTGGGGCAGCGGCTGGACGACGGCGAGCGGGGCGTCGGCGGCCCAGCGGTAGAGCAGCCGCTGCATCCGGCCGTCCCGCCACAGGGGGCCCGCGCAGTCGCTGACGACGAGGGTGAGGTGGTGGCCGGTGGGGTCGTGCAGCTGGTCGGCGGGGCGCAGCGACTGCCCGGGGCCGGGAGCGGCGGCGGCGCCGACGTCCGGGCCGTGCGGGTGGAGGTAGTGCACGGTGACGTCCCGGAAGGCGCCCACCCGCTCACAGACCTGCCGCAGATCGTGCAGCATCTGCTCCCAGACGGCCATCGAGGACGAGCCGTCCATCAGGAGCCGCAGTGCGGCCGTGCGGCGGTGCACCCCGCGCAGCACGGGGATGACCATCTCGGCGTGGGCGGAGAGTTCGGCGGTGGCGTCGTCGTCCAGCTCCTGGCGGAGGGGGGCGACCGGCGGGTGGTAGCGCTGGACGGGCCGCAGGGCGCGCTGCAGCGGTAAGAGGCCCGGGAAGGCGGAGGCGATCGGGACGGCGATCTCGCCGAGGCGGTGGTGGTCGGGGTCGGTGAACCGGTCGTCATGGGCGGGCAGCAGCGCGGTGTCCCGGCGGCGGGTGCGCTCGGGGGGCGCGGCCGGCGGGTCCGGCGCCCCCTCGTCCGCCGCGTCCGCCCGGCGTGCGCCCTGTGCCGTCACGGCCGGCCCCGCGGAGAAGGTGGCCGGTTCCGTGTGTACCGGCCGGGCCGGTGCGGCCGCTTCGGTGCCCGGCCCGTCCGGCGTGATCCACTGGGCGAGCCAGAGGGCGTCGGCCATGCCCCGGGCGTCGGCCGGCACCCCGGCCGCGGTCAGCCGCCCGACGAGTTCGCCGAGCGGGTCGAGGGGGCCCGGACCGGGCTCCCCAGGGGGCACCGCGCTCACCTCGTCCGGTCGAGAGGCCGCAGCAGCTCGGCCGTCAGCCGCCGCCGGGTCTCCTCCTCGTCCTCGTTCGTCCATCCGGCCTTCTGGGTGAGGTGGATGGCGTTGAACAGCTGGTCGACGGCGCGCACATCGCCGGGTTCGCGGTCCAGGAAGCGGTCGATCACCGCTTCGTGGCGCTCGGCGGCGCCCTCGCCGAAGTGGGCCCGCACCATGGACGCGAGCCGCTCCTTGTCCGGGAGCGGGATGTGGAGGTGGATGCAGCGGCGCAGCAGGGGCGCCGGGAAGTCCCGTTCGCCGTTGCTGGTGAGCACGATGAACGGGAAGGCCCGGCAGCGCACCCGGCCGTCGCGCACCGTCACGCGGGTGCCGTCGTCGCTGAGGACCGGCACCTCGGAGGCGGACCCGGCCAGCCGCTCCAGCTCGGGGATCCTGAACTCCCCTTCCTCCAGGACGTTCAGGAGGTCGTTGGGCAGGTCGATATCGCTCTTGTCCAGCTCGTCGACGAGCAGCACCCGGGGGCGGGCGGCGGGCAGCAGGGCCGTACCGAGCGGGCCGAGGCGGATATAGCGGCCGATACCGCCGCCCGGTTCGTCTTCGGCGGCGACCGACGGCGCCTCCGGCCCGGCCACGGACTGCCGGGCTATCTGGAGGTCCTGCAGGCGGCCGATCGCGTCATAGGCGTACAGGCCGTCGCGGAGCGTGCTGCGGCTGACGACCGGCCAGCTGAGCACCCGGCCCAGGCCCAGTTCGTAGGCGACGGCATGCGCCAGGGTGCTCTTGCCGCTGCCCGGGGCGCCGGTCACCAGCAGCGGACGGCGCAGGTACAGGGCGGCGTTGACCAGCTCGCGCTCGGTCTCGCCGGGGCGGTGGTGACGGGCCTCGGCCTCGGCGGGCCGGACGCCGAGCCGGCGCTCGGAGGCAGGGTCGAGGGCGGCGGGCGGCGGCACCACCGGCCCGCCGTCGAAATCGCGCCAGGGCGGGGGTGGCGGAAGGTGTTCGATTCCGTCGTGCGGTGCCCCCGCGCCACGGTAGATGAGCCAGTCGCTCACGTCGGAACTCCTCGTCGCCGGCCTGGCATCACGGTCTCCCACTCATCCTCCACGACGCTATGACAGTACCCAGTCGTACGGAAGGTCGCGGGGTGGTTTCCGGTCTCCGATGTTTTCCCGGTGGGGAGCCAAGTGCCGCCTGTGGGGCGCGACTTGAGGCGCACGGGGCGCCCGTGCGGGATTCGGACGCCGGGCGCATGCGGGCCGACGCGGGCGCCTGCGGGGCGCACGGGCGGCGCACGGAACGGCATGCGGACCGGGTCGCCTGACGACCCATCAGCTGCTTCCCGCGGCTCATGACGGCGACACCTGCGGCCGGTCCCCGAAAAGCTGCGGCAGCGGATCGAGCGGGTCGTCGTACAGCAGCACCAGGTCGCGCGCCCAGTGGGTGCCGACCGCCGCGGGTCCGGCGGCCTCGGCGCGCAGCTCCCGGACCAGGTCGGGGAGGCGCGCCACCCCGCCCGGCCCCTGGAGGAGCTTGCGTATCCCGCGATGGAACTCCGCGCAGGCGGCGTCGCACGCCCGCTCGCCGTGTCCGGCCGCTGCCCACAGCCCGGCCGGGAAGCCGCTGTCCAGGGCGATGGCGACCGCCTCCCGCCCGATGCCGTCGGAGACGGAGTGGCAGAGCGTGGGCAGCGTGCCGTCGTCCGCGCCGTCCAGGAGCCGCAGCAGCGCCTCGGGGGAGGCCGCGTCCGGCGGGTCCGGCGGGAGGCGCAGCGCGTGCAGTTCGCGGGCCGCGGTGATGCCCTGCCAGCGGCGGAGCCAGGCCCGGTCGACCTCGTCGCGGCGCGCCTGGTCGCGCAGTACCACGGGGCGGCGCGGGCCGACCGGCCAGCCCTTGGCGGTGCGCCGGGTGGAGGCCGCGACCTCCCACCCGCCGGCCGGGGTGTCCCAGCGGCCCTCGGGGACGGCGACCTCCAGCCGTACCGGGGCGCCCTCTCCCGCCTCGCCGTCGGCGCGCAGCAGCCGCGCGCCGAGCCCGCGCAGCACCTCGTCCCGCGCCTGCTCGAAGGGCACCCCGCCGTCGGATTCCCGCACCTCGACGCGCAGCCACCGGCCGCGCCCGTAGCCTTCGCTGACCGACCAGTTGAACAGCTCGCGCCCGGCCTCGTCGTAGAAGAAAAGCGGCTCGAACTCGACGAGCACGGAGCGCGGCCGGCGCCGTACCGGCCCGATCATGCGGCGGTCCTGCGACCGCAGCACCACGGCCTTGGCCCGGACGAACTCCTCGAGCCGGGCCGCCTCTTCGCGGACCGCGGCGGCCTCCTCCCCGGGGACGTCGCGGGCCCGGTCGGCGGTCAGCTGCGCCACGATCCGCAGATAGTGCACGACGGCGCGGAGCTCGGTGTAGGGGTCGCTGCCCTGGTAGAGCGCGCCGTGGCCGTCCCGCCAGGTGCGCAGCGTCCAGGCGCCGGACCCGTTGTAGGCGCCGTCGCGGTCCAGGGCGGCGCCGACCGCCTCCTCGACGACGAGCGGGTCGCGCGGGGCGGGCAGCCGGGCGAGCAGGTCCAGCGCCTGGAGGCGTTCCTGTACGCCCCACAGGCGGCCGCGGCCGGACATGATGGCGTGCTGGGCGTCGAACCAGGTGGGCCCGCCGCCGCGGCCGAGGTCCTGCCCGGCCCAGTGCCAGCGGTCGTGCGCGCTCATCAGCGCGTGGTACGGGTCGGGGCCCAGGCCCTCGGCGCCCGCCACCAGGTGCTCGGGGCCCAGCCCGCGCAGCGCGGTGACCGGCACCGCGAGCCCGAGGTGGTCCTGGCGGTGCGTGCCCTTGACGATGCCGACCACCTCGCCGCGGTCGCATTCGACGAGCGGGCCGCCGGAGGCGCCGGGCGTGACCCGTACATCGCTGCCGAACTGCAGGCCCCGGGCGTCCCGGGCGCCGAACCGGACGGCGATGAAGGCGTCGGCGGGTCCGGCCGGTCCCGCGGCCGCACCGTTGTCGCGACCCGACTCACGTAGTACGCGTTCCCGCGCAGCCTCCGTCGCCGCCTGCGGGGACGCCAGGTGCTCGTCGTGCCCCCGGAAGATGTACGCGTCCTCCAGGAGCGCGGCCGGCTGGTCGCTGACCCAGGCGCAGGGGTGCTCGACGGCCGGGTCGAGCAGGCGGATCAGCGCGAGATCGGGACGGGCGGCGGCGGGCCCGGCCTCCGGGGCGGGCCGGCTCAGGTCGTACTCCAGCCGCCCGGCGAGCACCCGGCCGCCGACGGCGACCCCCAGGACGCCGTCCGGGCCGGTCCCGCGGCGCCGTCCGTCGTGCGGCACGGGTACATGGGCGCAGGTCAGCACCCAGCCGGGGGCGATCAGCACCCCGCTCCCCCACAGCCGGGCCTCCCCGGTGCCGGGGGCGGCGCACAGCGCCACGGTCGTGCGCCCGGCATGTTCGAGCAGCTGCGCGTATGCGGTCCGGTCGCCTCGTGCGGGGGCCGGACCGTCCGGGGCCGCCATCAGCGGCCCGAATCATCCGGCTCCCGGCGGTCGGTCGCCCGGCCGGGGCGTCCGGGGTCCCGGTGCCCGGGCGGCGGCGGGCCGTCCTCGCGCCGCCAGGTCAGCGTGATGGCGAGGTTGGCCTTCGCCTCGCCGTCCGCGAGCAGGGCGACGGCCTTACCGGGCTTGGCCGAGACCTCCACGCCGAAGGTCACGCTGGTCTCGTGCGGGGCGACCCGTGCGGTGGCGTCGCGGACGCTGGCGGCGACCCCCGCGACGACCTCGCGCAGGCCCTCGACCCGGGCGCCGAGCGCGTCCCAGGTGCCGACGTCCTCGAATTCGCCGTCTGTATCGTCCATGCCGTCCCGGCCGCCGAGGCCTGGGGCGTCCAGCCGGGAGACCCGGGCCCAGATCCCCGTACCGTCGGGCAGCTCGATGTACTGCGCGCGATCCTGCATCACGGCCTCCTGCTCCCCCTGAGCGGCAATTCCCCATTGCCGCGGGACCGTTGACGGACGATCAGGCTAGCCCGGGAGCGGCTGTGGCGCGAGAGGTCCGTGAGCCTGCCTATCCTGGCCGGGAATGTCCCGTACCCCTGCATGACCCCTGGTGGAGAGCGCGTGTATTTCACTGACCGTGGCATCGAGGAGCTGGAGAGCCGGCGCGGCGAGGAGGAGGTCACCCTCGGCTGGGTGGCCGATCAGCTGCGCACCTTCGTCGATCTGAACCCGGACTTCGAGGTCCCGGTGGAGCGGCTGGCCACCTGGCTGGCGCGGCTGGACGACGAGGACGACGAGTGACGGCAGGGCCGGCCGCCGGCGCTTGACTTCCCCTTTCCGCGATATATCGTGTCTCTCGAAGACACGATATGTTGCGTTGCGCGGACCCCGTGTGCGCACCTAGCCAGGGGAGGCCCGGTATGTCATCCCGGACCGAGTGGTCGATCTCCGCACCGGACACGCTGGAATTCACCGAGCCGGTGAACGCCCTGAACGTGCGCACGGCGGGCGGCACCGTGAACGTCGTCGGCACCCCGGACGGCGGCCCGGCCCGCCTGGAGGTCAGCGAGATCGACGGCGAACCGCTGACCGTGACGTACGAGGACGGCACCCTGACCGTCGCGTACGACGACCTCCCCTGGAAGGGCTTCCTGAAGTTCCTGGACCGCAAGGGCTGGCGGCACCGGGCCGTGGTCTCGGTGACCGTCCCGGCCGCCGCCCGCGTCGAGGTCGGGGTGGTCGGCGCGAGCGCGGTGGTCTCCGGGATCTCCGGGCGTACGGATCTGCGCGGCGTCTCCGGCGACAGCACCCTGGTCGGACTGAGCGGCGCGGTACGCGCGGAGACCGTATCGGGGAGCATCGAGGCCCAGGGCGTCACCGGCGACCTGCGGTTCCACTCCGTCTCGGGCGATCTGACGATGATCGACGGCGGGGGCGGCGGGGTGCGCGCCGACTCCGTCAGCGGGGACATGACGCTGGACCTGGACCCCGTCGCCAAGGGCGCGGACATCCAGCTGACGACGGTCTCCGGCGAGATCGCCATCCGCCTGGCGGACCCGGCCGACGCCAGGGTCGAGGCCAACACCACGACCGGCTCGGTCGCCAATGCCTTCGACGACCTGCGGGTCAGCGGCTGGGGCCCCCGGCAGATCACCGGCACGCTGGGCGCGGGCACCGGCAAGCTCAAGGCCACCACCGTCTCCGGCAGCCTCGCCCTGCTGCGCCGCCCCGCCTTCGAGGACTCCCCCGCCGGCCCGTCCACCGAGAAGAAGGGGCTCTGAGCATGCCTCCCGTCTTCGCCCACGGCCGCCTGCGCCTCTACCTCCTCAAGCTGCTCGACGAGGCCCCGCGGCACGGCTACGAGATCATCCGCCTCCTGGAGGAGCGCTTCCAGGGCCTGTACGCCCCCTCCGCCGGCACGGTCTACCCGCGGCTGGCCAAGCTGGAGGCCGAGGGCCTGGTCACGCACGCTACCGAGGGCGGCCGCAAGGTGTACTCCCTCACCGGTGCCGGCCGGGCCGAACTCGCCGACCGGGGAGGCGAGCTGGCCGACCTCGAGCTGGAGATCCGGGAGTCGGTCGCCGCGCTGGCCTCCGACATCCGGGAGGACGTGAGCGGTTCGGCACGGGATCTGCGCCACGAGATGCGGCAGGCCGCGCAGCGGGCCCGCGCGGGGGCCGGTGCGAAGGGCGCCGCGGACGGCACCGGGCGGCCGTACCCCGACCCCTCGGACTACTTCGACGGCGCGTTCGGCGACAAGGAGTCCTGGCGGCAGGCCAAGGAGGAGTTCCGGCGCGCCAAGGAGGAGTGGAAGGAACAGGCCCGCCGGGCCAAGGAGGAGAGCCGCCGGGCCCGCCAGGACGCGCAGCGCGCCCGTAAGCAGGCCAAGGACGCGCAGGCGTTCGCGCGCGAGGAGGTCCAGCGGGTCATCCGGCGGGTCCAGGAGCAGGCCCAGGAGCACGTACGGTCCGGGGACTGGTCGGGGGCGGTGCGCGAGGCGCTGTCCGAGGTCTCGCGGGAGGTCGGCCGCTACACGGGCGGCGCCTGGCCGGGGGCCTCCGACGCGGGCACCCGGGCGACGGCCGAACGCGCCGGGGCAGCCGATGCAGCCGACGCGGCCGGGCAGGACGCCGCGGCCGGGGCACCCCCGGCACCGGACTGGGCGGCCGAACCGGCGACCGGCGACCCGGCCCGCGACTTCGACCGCCTCCTGGACCGCTTCCGCGACGACCTCCGGGACGCGGCCCGCGACCACGGCATCACACCCGACCAGCTGACGGAGTCCCGCCGGCGGCTGGCCACGACGGCGGCCCACATCGGCGCGCTGCTGCGCACGCCGCCGGGGTAGGCGGCGCCGGGGGATCGGGAAGGGGCAGGGTGGGGTGGAGTGGGGGCGCGGCCGAAACCCCCGCTGCCCAACCACCCGCCGATCACCCAGAGTTAATTATCTCAGCCGGGATTCACGGCGCGTAATCGGGGAATTCCTTTCATCGCATGGTTCTGCCGGGTTCACCGTGGCCAGGACCGCGGCCGGCGCTCCGTCAGCTGTGTCAACTTCCCTGTTCGCGCGCATCGTGAAGGCCCAGAGGTACAGCGATGTCGGATTACCTTTCGGTCGCCCGCCGGATGTGGCATCGGATCGAGCCGCTGCACGCCACCCTCTATTTCGCCCCCGAGGCCCGCCAGGTGGCCTCGGACCTCGGTTATGACGTCGCCTCGCGCTGGCCCAGCTATTTCGCCTGGCGGACGGCGCCGCTGGGCGCCGCCGGACCGGAGCTGGTGGCGGCGACGTACTACAGCTTCAGCCCGCGGCTGATCGCCCGTCATGTCCCGGGGATCTGGACCACCGCCGATCCCGCCAAGGTGCTGGACGCGCGGCTGCTCGCCATGGACCGCGCGCTGACCGCCCTGATCGGCGACCGGCTGACCGGCGGCCAGCTCGCCGAGGCGGCCCGGCTGGCGCGCCAGGCCGCCGAGAACGCCGGGCCCGCGGCCCGCCCGCTGGCCGCCGCCAACCGCGATCTGCCCTGGCCCGACGCGCCGCATCTGGTCCTCTGGCAGGCCGCGACGGTGCTGCGCGAACACCGCGGCGACGGCCATCTGGCGGCGCTGCTGACCTTCGGCCTCGACCCCTGCGAGTCACTGGTGTCCTTCGCCGCGATCGGCGCGGTGCCGGCCGCCGACTTCACGGGACGCGGCTGGACCGCCCAGGAGTGGAGCGAGGCCCGTCACCGCCTCGTCGCCCGCGGCTGTATGACACCGGACGGCGGCGCGACCGACCGCGGCCGCAAGGAGCGCCAGGCCATCGAGCAGATGACGGACCGCCTCGCCGCCGGGCCCTGGCGCGCCCTGGGCCACTGCCGCGCGGAGCGGCTCGCCCAGCTCCTCAGGCCCGTCCTGAGCGCGGCCTTCGAGGCGGGCTATCTGCCCCGGCACAACACCCTGGGGATCGGGACGGTGAAGGTGGGGTACCCCTGAGCCGGGGCCTCCACCGATAGCACCCCTGGCGATCGGCGTCCGCGGTGCGCCGGCAGAACCCCCGGCTCGCTTCGCGTACGCGGATGCGTACCTCGGTCTCCCCTTGACCTCAAGCGCGCTTGAGGAGCAACGCTGCCCGTATGAACGCGAACACGGACCGGCCCCGCCCCCTCCCCACCGCCGACTTCCCCGGCTCTCCCGGGTTTCCCGACTTTCGACGCCCCGACGCCGCAACCGCGCTGGTCAGCTCGTGGATCCTGCCGGATCCCGGGCTCGCCCGGCCGGCCGCCGAGGCGATCCTCGACGGATGGGAGCACCAGTCACGCCCGGAAGCAATGCTCTCGCTCAGCGTCTTCCTGAGCACCGACGGCGGCCATCTCCTCAACTACGCGCAGTGGACCGGCGACGACGCCCACCGGGCCTGGGCCCGCACCCGGCGTCCCGCGGCCATCGACCGGATCGACGAGGCGCTCCCGGGCATCCGGCGGCCGGGCCTGGTGCGCTACCGGCGCTATCGCAGCTACGTCCCCGACCACACCGGCGGGCCCGCCGGCCGCCGCCCCGCCCTCCTGGTCACCCCCGCCTTCGCCACCACCGGCCCCGACGTCCAGCGCGCCCTCGCCGACACCCTCGCCGACGAGCTGACGCGCGCGCAGGTGCCGGGCCTGCTCGGCGCACACCTCCATCTGAGCCAGGACGGCGGCCGGGTGCTCAACGTCGCGGAGTGGACCGGCCTGCCCGCGTGGGAGGCGTTCGTGGCGAGCGAGGCGTCGGCGCGGCTGCGGGCGGCGGTCGCGGCCATGGACGGGGTGACGGCCGCCCCGGCCGTCCCCGATGCGCCGAGGGTGCCGGGTGAGCCGGGTGGGCCGGGCGTGACGCACTACCGGCTGCACAGAAGCCTGGTCAACGTCCCGGCCGGGGATCGGGACGATGCCCCGGTCAAGAGCCCTGCCCGCAGCGCCCCTTCACCCCAGGAAGCCTGACGGACATGTCCTGCCCCGAGCCCCCGGTCGGCGCGGCCGGGCGCTGGGCCGACCCCAGGATGCGGTCGAGGTGGTAGTCGACCGTGCGCCGCACCTCGGCCAGGGTCCGGCGGCCGTGCAGGACGTCCATGCCGAGCCCCGTGACGCCGGAGACCAGCAGATCCGCCTCGCGCTCGGGGTCGGGGACGGGCGCGGTGCCGGGCTCCGGCGCCGCCTGCCGGATCAGGCCGGCGACCAGCTGCTCCAGCGACCGGTCGTTGTGCAAAAAGACCTCGGCGAGCGCAGGGTCGGTCAGGCTGCGCACGTAGTACGCGACGAAGACCCGCAGCGCCATGCGCCGTTGCCCGTCGAGCGGCAGGAACTCCCCGAGGACGGCCCTGAGGACCGCACGCGGATCGGCGGGGTCGGGGAGCCGCTCGACCCGGGCGCGGGCGCGCCGGTCGTTCTCCTCGTGCAGCAGCCGCAGTGCCTCGACGAGCAGCCGCTGTTTGCTGCCGAAGGTGTACTGCACCACGCGCAGCGACACCCCGGCCTCGGCGGCCACCTCGCGCATGCTCGCGGATTCCAGGCCGCGACCGGCCGCGATGCGCCAGACCGCCTCGGCGATCTCCCGACGGCGGCGGTCCGCCACGGGCCCGGCCGCGGCCGTGGACTCCGGGGGTGCCGTGGGCTCCCTGCGCTTGTCCGCCGCCCCCGTCCGCTCCTTCCGCCGCTGTCTGTACGCCTTGGCCTGGCAGCTTCGTGAGCAGTAGGCGGGCGGGCGCCCCCGCTCGGCCGCCGGGAGCGGCGCTGCGCAGACCCGGCACCCGTCGACCCTCTTTTCGTCACGCATGGATCCACCTTACCGCGCTACGAAAGCGTGACGAATATCAGAAATGCGCCTACAGGTCAAGGCAATTGCTCGATTCGGCACGGATTCATTGATACAGTCGTATCCATCGCACTGCACAGCAGTGCGCACACCGACGCGCACCCCAACGGGAGGATTCGATCGTGGACGAGGGCTGGTACCGGCTGCTGTCCGTCCTGACGGGCTTCATGGGCTTCTGGCAGGGGCCGATGGCGATCTTCTATCGGCTTACCCAGGACGACACCGGCACCCCGATGCGGGCCGCCAACTACCTTGGCAGTCCCTGGTGTTACATCGTCGCGGTGGCCGTCGCCGCGGTCTGCACCGCGCTGCTGGCCGTACTCGACAAGGGCCGCAAGAAGGCGCTGGCACGCGACGAGCCGTCCGCGGACCGGAGCGTCAGCGCCCGCTGAGCAAGATCAGCGCCGCCACCCCGTCCGTCCGCACCCGGGCACCCTGCCGCCCCCGGGGGCCGGTGAGCAGCGCCGCATCGAACCGCTCCAGCCGCACCCCGGACGTTCCCGGTGCGCTCAGGTCCGTACGCCCCTCCACGGCGACCACCAGAGCGTCGCCCGGCGGCACCTCCCGCGTCCCCCGCACCATCTCCACCCCGGCCCCCGCCCGCCCCTCCCGCACCATCACATTGAGGTTGACGACCGGACCGTCCAGCAGACGGGAATCGGTGTCGGCGCCGCCGGGGAAGGCGAATGGGCGGAACCGGTCCGGGAGGAGGCAGCGGGTGCCGTCCACGGTCAGCTCCAGGCCGCCGCCGTCGACGACCGTGAGGATGCGCCGGATGCCGGGCAGCGGGGAGTACGGCCCGTCCCGGGTCACCTCGGCCAGGCTCACCCGCCAGTCGAAGGTGTCCCAGCCGGCGCCGGGCGGATGGGCGGCGATCTCGCGGGTCACCCCGCCGCCGTTGCTCCAGGGCGTGGCGGCGCGCCCGCTCGCCCGCAGGATCCGCATCTCGCCCGCGCCGCCCATCCGTCCGCGTCCGTCCCCGCCTCAGACCGTCAGCACGATCTTGCCGAACAGGTCGCCCTGCGCCATCTTCTCGAAGCCCTCGCGCGCCCGGTCCAGCGGCAGCGTCGAGTCGATGACCGGGCGGATGCCCTTGGCCGCGCAGAAGCTGAGGAGGGAGGCGAGTTCTTCCTTGGTGCCCATGGTGGAGCCGACGACCTTCAGCTCCAGGAAGAAGATCCGGTTCAGCTCACCGTTCTTCGGGGTGAAGCCGCTGGTGGCGCCGGAAATGACGAGCACGCCGCCGGGCTTGAGGGACTTGACGGAGTGCGACCAGGTGGCGGCGCCGACCGTCTCGATGACCGCGTCCACGCGCTGCGGCAGCCGCTCGCCGCTCGCGAACACCCCCTCGGCGCCCAGCTCCAGCGCGCGCTTGCGCTTGGCGTCGTCGCGGCTGGTGGCGAAGACCCGCAGTCCGGCGGCGGCACCGAGCACGATGGCGGCGGTCGCCACACCGCCGCCCGCGCCCTGGACCAGAACGCTGTCCCCGGGCCGTACACCGGCGTTGGTGAAGAGCATCCGGTACGCGGTGAGCCAGGCGGTGGGCAGACAGGCGGCGTCCTCGAAGGAGAGCTCCTTGGGCTTGGGCAGGACGTTCCAGGCGGGGACGGTGACCTGTTCGGCGAAGGTGCCCTGGTAGCGCTCGGTGAGGATGGAACGGGGTTCGCCGGGGCCGACGCCGTGGCCGCTCTGGCCGATGACGGAGTGCAGGACGACCTCGTTGCCGTCCGCGTCGATGCCGGCGGCG
This sequence comes from Streptomyces chattanoogensis, assembly GCF_001294335.1. Classification (GTDB taxonomy): domain Bacteria; phylum Actinomycetota; class Actinomycetes; order Streptomycetales; family Streptomycetaceae; genus Streptomyces; species Streptomyces chattanoogensis. The sequence continues at coordinate 385,635 of NZ_LGKG01000001.1, read as the reverse complement.
TCGCAGCCGAGGATCATCGGCAGGGAGTCCTCGGTGATGCCGACCCCGCGCAGCGTCCACAGGTCGTGGTGGTTGAGCGAGGCGGCCTTGACGTTGACGGTGGTCCAGCCGGGGCGGGCCTCGGGGGCCGGGCGTTCGCCCAGTTCGAGGCCGTTGAGGGGCTGGTCGCGGTCGATGCGGGCGGCGTAGGCAGCAAACATGATCCCAACGTAGGCCGCGGACGGGTGCCGCGGTACCGCGTACGGGTGTGACACGCACCGCGCCCGCACCGTCACGCCGACGGGCCGGGCCCGCACCCTTCGCAGGTGCGGGCCCGGCCCGTCGGCGTACGCACGTCCGCCGGATCAGCGGCGGGCGACGCCCTCCGCGCGCGCGGCGGCGGCGACGGCGGCGGTGACGGCCGGCGCGACGCGCTCGTCGAACGGCGAGGGGATGACGCAGTCGGCGCTGAGCTCATCGGCGACGACGGCGGCCAGCGCCTCGGCGGCGGCGAGCTTCATGCCCTCGGTGATCTGCGAGGCGCGCACCTGCATGGCGCCCGCGAAGATACCGGGGAAGGCCAGCACGTTGTTGATCTGGTTCGGGTAGTCGCTGCGCCCGGTGGCGACCACGGCCGCGTACTTGTGCGCGACGTCCGGGTGGATCTCCGGGGTGGGGTTGGCCATCGCGAAGACGAACGAGTTCTTCGCCATCTTCGCCACCGCCTCCTCGGGCACCGTGCCGCCGGAGACGCCGATGAAGACGTCCGCTCCGTCCAGGGCGTCGGCCAGCGAACCGGTCAGCTTCGCCTTGTTGGTGAAGCCGGCCAGCTCGCGCTTGACGTCGGTGAGGTCGCCGCGGTCCGCCGAGACGATGCCCTTGCGGTCGCACACCGCGACATCGCCGATGCCCGCCTCGATGAGGATCTTGGCGATGGCGACACCGGCCGCACCCGCGCCCGAGATGACCGCGCGCAGCTGCCCCAGCGAGCGGTCGGTGAGCTTGGCGGCGTTCCGCAGCGCGGCCAGGGTGACGACGGCGGTGCCGTGCTGGTCGTCGTGGAAGACCGGGATGTCGAGGCGCTCTTTGAGCTTCTCCTCGATCTCGAAGCACCGGGGCGCCGAGATGTCCTCGAGGTTGACGCCGCCGAAGGACGGTGCCAGCCGGACGACGGTCTCCACGATCTCGTCGGCGTCGGTGGTGGCGAGCGCGATCGGAACCGCGTCCACGCCGCCGAACTGCTTGAAGAGGATGGCCTTGCCCTCCATGACGGGGAGCGAGGCCTCCGGGCCGATGTCGCCCAGGCCCAGCACCGCGGTGCCGTCCGTGACGACGGCCACGACCTGGGACTTCCAGGTGTAGTCGTGCACGAGCTCGGGATGCTCGGCGATGGCGCTGCACACCTTGGCGACGCCCGGTGTGTACGCGAGGGACAGGTCGTCCTTGTCCCGGACCGGCACGGTCGCCTGGACGGCCATCTTGCCGCCTCGGTGGAGCGCGAAGGCCGGATCGAAGAAGCCTTCGTCCGTGGCGCCCGTGGCGCCCTCCGAGCCCGCGTCCGCGCCCGTCGTGCTGTCGCTGCGAGGATTGACGATCTCCGCTGCCACTTGTTCCAACCCCTTATTTCTTCGCAAATCAGTTGAGGGTGACCACTCCCTGGTAAGGGGTGGGCGGGCACCGCGTCCGTTCCCTGCGCAGCGGATGCCCACCGCGCGGGGGGAGGATCGGACGCCGGGCGCGCCGCACACGCGCCCTGAGCCCCGGATGAGGGGTGTAACGAACCTTTCTACCCGACGGGCGCGGGCGCCGACGAGTCAGATTCATTACCCTCGAGTACAAGGATCCGACATTAGCCGCGAAACATCTAAAGACGCCGAAGTGCCACCGGGAGATGTCCGGATGACGAGACGGCGCAGGTCGGGAGCGGTCGGCGGCACGGACCGCCCGTACCGGTTCACCCTTGGGCCATCCGGGCCACACGCCGGACCCACTCGTCCGTTATCCGATTTTGACCTCCGTAGGAGTCCGAATACCGGATCACGGATGGCAGGATTCCGACGCAACCGAGGTCGCGACGCTCAAAGGTGTGTGCCCGACCCTCCCCCACCGGCCCGCGCCAGACGGACACTCCCATCCGCAGGAGGATCAGCATGACCGCAAGTACCACCCGCCGCCCGGCCGCCGGCAGGTCACGTACGGCCGTCGCCTCGGTGGCCGCGGTCGTCGCCTCGATGCTGGTGCTCAGCGCCTGCGGCGACCAGACCAATGAGGCCATCGCCCGGCGCGAGGCGCAGAAGAGCCGCAATGTGCACGCACCGCTGTTCAAGATGCTGCCCAAGGACGTGCAGGACAAGGGCTTCCTCCAGGTCGGCTCGGACATGACGTACAAGCCGGTGGAGTTCCGCACCAACGGGAAGATCGCGGGTATCGACCCGGATCTGGCGGCCGCGGTGAGCAAGGAGCTGGGCATCAAGCTCAACTTCAACAACGCCACCTTCGACACCCTCATGGGCGGCCTGAAGTCCGAGCGCTACGACATCGCGATGTCGGCGATGACGGACACCAAGGACCGCCAGGAGGGCATCGACAGCAGCACCGGCAAGAAGATCGGTGCGGGCGTCGACTTCGTCGACTACCTCAATGTCGGTGTCTCGCTCTACACACAGAAGGGCAAGACCCAGGGCATCGACGGCTGGGAGACGATGTGCGGCAAGAAGCTCGCCGTACAGCGCGGTACGGTCTCGCACGACCTGGCCAACGAGAAGTCCAAGGAGTGCAAGAAGCACGGCTCGGAGGCCATCTCCATCGAGGCGTTCGACAACGACTCCGAGGCCCAGACCCGGCTGCGCACCGGCGGTGTGGACGCCGTCTCCAGCGACTACCCCGTCGCCGCGTACGCGGTGAACGTCTCCGGCGGCGGCAAGGATTTCGAGATGGTCGGCGGCGCACCGCTCAAGGCCGCCCCGTACGGCGTCGCGGTGCCCAAGGGCCACGCGAAGCTGCGTGACGCGATCCGGGCCGCAGTGGAACGCACGATCAAGAACGGCACGTACGCCAAGGTCCTGAAGAAGTGGGACGTCAAGGATGCCGCGGTCAAGAAGGTGGAGCTCAATGGCGGCTCCTGAGCCGCACTCCGCACCGCCTCCGGTCCGCACCTCCCGCCACACGCTGAAAGGCAACACCCGTGTCAGTTGACGTCGACAAGTCGGCCCAGCCGCCGGCAGACGCCCCGCCGCCCCAGCCCGAGCCCATCAAGGCCATTCCGGTCCGTCATTACGGGCGCTGGGTCGCGGCCCTCGTCGTCATCGCGCTGCTCGCGGCGCTCGGCCGCGCCTTCGCCACCGGTGACGTGAACTGGAATGCGATCCCCCAGTACATGTTCAACGGGGACATCCTCAAGGGCCTGCGGAACACCCTGCTGATCACCGTGCTGTCGATGATCATCGGCGTGGTGGGCGGCGTGATCCTGGCCGTGATGCGCCAGTCCAAGAACCCGGTGACGTCCACCGTCTCGTGGTTCTACATCTGGTTCTTCCGCGGTACGCCCGTCTACGTCCAGCTGTTCCTGTGGTTCAACCTCGGCCTGGTCTTCCACTACATCGACATCATGCCGATCTACAAGGACGAGTGGTCGGACTTCATGACCCCGTTCCTGTGCGCGCTGCTGGGCCTCGGGCTCAACGAGGCGGCGTACATGGCGGAGATCTGCCGGGCCGGTCTGAACGCCGTCGACGAGGGCCAGACCGAGGCGGCGCACGCGCTGGGCATGAGCCACGGCAAGACGCTGCGCCGGATCATCGTGCCGCAGGCGATGCGGGTGATCGTGCCGCCGACCGGCAACGAGGTCATCAACATGCTCAAGACCTCGTCCCTGGTCGTCGCCGTCCAGTACTACGACCTGCTGCAGGCCGCGCAGAACGTCGGACGCGACTCCGGCGTCGTCGTCGAGATGTTGATCCTCGCCGCCGCCTGGTACCTGATCGCCACCACCGTGCTGAGCATCGGGCAGTACTACCTCGAGCGCTACTACGCCCGCGGCGCCAGCCGCCAGCTTCCGCCCACTCCGCTCCAGCGCCTGAGGGCAAAGCTGGCCGGCGGCCTCAACCGCGCCGGAGGTGCCGCATGACCACCAGCAAGCTCACCGAGAACACCGCCGGCGAGTCCGGCGGCCCGATGGTCAAGGCCGAGGGCGTCCACAAGTCCTACGGCGCGGCACACATCCTCAAGGGCATCGACCTGGAGGTGCAGCCGCGGGAGGTCTTCTGCCTGATCGGCCCGTCCGGTTCCGGCAAGTCGACGTTCCTGCGGTGCATCAACCACCTGGAGAAGATCAACGCGGGCCGGCTGTCCGTGGACGGTGAACTGGTCGGCTACCGCGAGCACAAGGGCAAGCTGTACGAGCTGCGCGACAAGGAGGTCGCCGCCCGGCGCCGGGACATCGGCATGGTCTTCCAGCGCTTCAACCTCTTCCCGCACATGACGGCGATCGAGAACGTCATGGAGGCGCCGGTTCAGGTCAAGGGCGAGTCCAAGGCGAGCGCCCGGGAGCGCGCGGCCAAGCTGCTGGACCGGGTCGGCCTGGCCGACAAGGCCGGCAACTACCCCTCGCAGCTCTCCGGCGGCCAGCAGCAGCGGGTGGCGATCGCCCGCGCCCTGGCCATGGAGCCGAAGCTGATGCTCTTCGACGAGCCGACCTCGGCCCTGGACCCGGAGCTGGTCGGCGACGTCCTGGACGTCATGAAGGACCTGGCCGCCGACGGTATGACGATGATCGTCGTCACCCATGAGATGGGCTTCGCCCGGGAGGTCGGCGACTCGCTGGTCTTCATGGACAACGGCGTGGTGGTCGAGTCCGGGCATCCGCGCGAGGTCCTGGGCAATCCCCAGCACGAGCGGACGAAGTCGTTCCTGTCGAAGGTGCTGTAGCCCTGCGGCGTGGACGGTGATGCTGCGGCGGCGCTTCCCCGAGGGGGAGCGCCGCCGCGGCTTTTCCGTCCGTTCGCGCTACTTCAGCGCCAGCACCAGCGCGTCCGACGGCGACGCCCACACCGTCCGCGCCTCCGCGAAACCCGCCTCGCGCAGCACCTTCGCATGCCATCCCACCGACGGTGTGTCCCCGTCGGCGTGCTCCCCGTAGATCGCGAAGCGCTCGGCGGTCGGCTCGGCCAGCCGCGGGTCGGCGGCGGCCAGCTGCCACCACTCGGCCCAGTCGACGGCGCCGGCCGCCTTCGCCGCGTCCCTCCGCGCATGCCGGAACGCCCGCTCGGCGGCATTGATCCGCGGTGTGGACGGCTCGGGCATGTGGTCGGCGTTCATGAAGACCCCGCCGTCCCGTACGAGGGTGCCGAGCTGCCCGTAGAGCCCCCGCAGATCCTCGGTGTGCAGCCAGTGCAGCGCGGTGGCGGTGAGCACCGCGTCATAGGACCGGTGCGGCAGCTGCGACGTCCAGTGCGGGTCCTTGAGATCGGCTCGTACGAAGCGGCCCCGGGGCTCGTCGGCGAAGTACCCTTCCGCGATGGCCAGCAGCGCGGGATCCAGATCGACGCCCACACTCTCGGCCCCCGGGAACCGCCTGAGCAGCCGGTCGGAGATGCTGCCCGTGCCGCAGGCGAGGTCCAGCACCCGGGGGGCGGGCCCCACCAGTGCCTCGACCATGTCGAGCATGACCCGGAACCGCTCCTCGCGGTCGGGGAGGTACCACTCCTGCTGCCGGTCCCAACTGTTCTGCCAGGCCTGCCAGTCGGCGCCGACGACGGTCTCGCGCATCGCTTCTCCTCCAGCCCGTAATACCCTCGTAGTAGAGACACCTATTACTACGAGCATGCATCCGCACCTTATTCCCACCCCGTAAGGACTACAAGTGGAACTGGCCTATTACTCGGACTTTGCCGTGCGACTGGTCAACACCGAGCAGCCCTGGCGCGGTGGCGACACCCTCACCACCGTCGAGGCGGTACGCGAGCTCTTCGGACCGGCCGGGCAGAGCGCCCGGCGCGCGACGGACAGCGATGTCACCCGGCTGCGGGCGGTCCGCGCCCGGCTGCGCGCCGTCTTCGAGGCCGCCGACGGCGGCGACGAGGTCCTGGCCGTGGACCTCCTCAACGCCCTGATGATCGAGTTCCCGGTCAGCCCGCAGATCTCCGGCCACGAATACCGCGACGACAACGGCCGGCCCAACTGGCACATGCACATCGCCGACCACGCGGCCAACGCCACCGCGAGCTACGCCGCGACCGCCTGCATGGGCCTGGCGTTCCACCTCACCGAGCTCGGCGTCGACCGCCTCGGCATCTGCGAGGCCCGCCCGTGCCGCAACGCCTATCTCGACACCTCCACCAACCGCTCCCGGCGCTACTGCTCGGACCGCTGCGCCACCCGCGCCAACGTGGCCGCCTACCGCGCCCGCAAACGCCTGGAGAGCGAACGGTCCGCCCGCAGCAGCCGCACCGCGGAGAAGGCCCAGGAGAGCACCGCACCCGGCGAGCGCTGAATCCCGCGCGGCGGGCGCACCCGCAGCCGGGCGCGGGCGATGACCAGTTCATCCGGTACGGTCCCGAATTCCCGGCTGTCGTTCTCTACATACGGATTGTCGCCCCGCACCCACCAGCCGCCGTCCCGCCGCTCCACCGCGCGCTTGACGATCAGCAGGTCCTGACGGAACGGATGCCGCAGGACCACCACATCACCGGGCCGCACCGCCACGCCGTACTGCACCACCAACTGGTCGCCGGGCTGCAGCGTCGGCACCATCGACGGGTTGTAGACCTCGGCCAACCCGAACGCCCGCAGCGGCCCGCCGCGCGGCCGCCCGGCTCCTCCCGGCAGCTCCCGCTCCCGCTCCGGCCCGCGCTCATCCACCCGCTCCGGCATCCCGTACCTCCCGGTCCCGCCCCGGTCCGACCCTCACCGGTCCATCCTCCATCAGCCCCAGCCTGGCACTGGACTTTTGCCCTAAGACCCCCGGGGCGCCCACGAAAAGCCTTCCCGCACCGAGTAATCTCGCACCTGAGAAGACGATCACGAGGAAGGACTGAACATGCTTTCGCGCCTGTTCGCCCCCAAGGTCAAGGTCAGCGCCCACTGCGACCTTCCCTGCGGCGTGTACGACCCCGCCCAGGCCCGCATCGAGGCCGAGTCGGTCAAGGCCGTCCAGGAGAAGTACCAGGCCAACGAGGACGCGGACTTCCGCGCCCGCGCGATCCTCATCAAGGAGCAGCGCGCCGAGCTGGCCAAGCACCACGTCTCGGTGCTGTGGAGCGACTACTTCAAGCCCCCGCACTTCGAGAAGTACCCCCAGCTGCACACGCTGGTCAACGACACCCTCAAGGCCCTCAGCGCCGCCAAGGGCTCGAACGACCCGAAGACCGGCGAGAAGGCCCTGGAGCTCATCGCCGAGATCGACCGGATCTTCTGGGAGACCAAGAAGGCCTGACCTTCACGGCCGCGCTTCCGCACCCGGCCCGGCACCCGCCCGTCCCCGCGACGGGGGTGCCGGCCGGGTGCGGTGTGCTTTTGCCTAGCCTGGGGTGATGGACGATGGATATCCGTTTTTCGACGGCCGCAATCTCGCCTGGGAACTGGAGGGCTTCGGTGCCGACGAATGGCTCGTGGAGTCCGTTTCGCTGACGCGGGAGCAGTTTCTGCGCGTACGGCACCTTTTCGACCTCGGCGATGATGTGTGGATGATGCGCGGCGCCCATCCCCTCGGTCCCGGTATCCAGCGATCAGTGACGGACATTCTCGGCGCCGGTGCCGTCCGGTTCCAGGACGGAGTGGACTACTTTCTGGGCGCTCGTCAGGATCTGCCCGGCGGCGCGCTGTGGCGTCCGGCCGCCGGCACCGTCGCCCCCGGCCCCATCCCGCCTCCCTGACGTCGCGGCGGCGCGATGGGCACGTTCGACGGACTGGCCCCACGAGGTCCCGGCGACCATCAGGGCGGCGCCGGCCGCGGCCGGCCGAACGGCGTGACAAGGTCACCCGGTTACCGCTTTATGCCGGCTGCGTAAGTCCGGCCCACGCGTCATCGCCTGAAGTGCCGCCCCGCGCGCCGAGGCATCGGGCAACTCGCCCATTCCGGTGCGCGGTTGCCGCACCGCCGCGGGCGTCGCCGGCCGACGTATGTCCCCCGCTTTCGACACTCACACTCGACCAATAAGCAGGGGACCCACCAGTTTCGGCTCAATATCGGGGACCACCGTATCGGCCAGAAGTCACCGCCATCTGCGGTTCGATGACACCCCGAAGCGGCCCCTCCAAGCTGATCGTTGCAGGTCGCAGGCGGGGCCATTTCAGAGCATCGTTCAATCGGAAACCAACTGGGGATCATTTCCAGCCGTCATGGTGGTCCACATAACGTCACAGCCGGCCAGCAGCCAGGTGACGTGCGAGAAAACGCAGGGCCGAGCTGAATAGATTGATCACCAGAGGGGCAGGTAAGCACGCGAAGATCATGGTGCACACGCGGGGGGGCACAAGGAGGCCGAAGGCCCATGGACTGCAGAAGTGATGTGTGCACAGCTTGCCTTGGCGAAATATGACACAGCCTTAGCGGGCTTATCGGCAGCCGGGTAGATGTCCTGGCCAGTTGCGATGCCAGGCGAGGACGCTCGACCACGAAATCCTCATCACCTCTGGGACGGGTGCGCCGCTTTGGGTTGCCCCAGGTAAATGGGAAATGTCAACCTGGCGGAAAAAGGCAAGCCGTTCACGCAAAATGGAGAGGCCAGAATTATTGCTACCCCGCACCGGGGTGCACCAGGTCTTCGCATGCGAAAAACTTGACCGCGGCGAGAAAAATCGCCTTCCTCGCGAGGGGCGATTTCATGCTCACCGAAAGAATCCGGAGGGAAGCTCATGTCTTTCAAGAACATCTTCGGCAGTGGCGAAAGTGAAGCCAAGTCCGCCGAGGAGTCCGCTCAAAAGGTCTATGAAAAAATTCCGGGCGCCTGGCCCGAATCGGAAGGGGTCGATCCGGAGCTCTACGACGACATTCCTGAAGCTGCGCGTGACCCGAAGATCATGCGCGAGACGTCGCCTGAGGCGCTCAATATCATGAACAACTTCATCACCCCCCTGTTCAAGAACACCCAGACGGTAGCCGCCCAGCAGCGGGAAGCCAGCGAAAACCCCGAATCGACATCCGGTATGGCATCTTCGGCCAAGGATGAGGCATTCAAAAAGGTGGCGGTGGAGATCAGGGACGAAGATCAGCCAAAGGTCGGCGGCGAAGACCGGCCAAAGATCAGCGATGAGCAGCTGGAAGAATCGAGAAAGGATAACAATAAGTCGGCCAAAGACATCAAAAAGGGCTGACGAGTTCTCGTTCGGTCACGCCAGGCCGGAAACAGCTCACAATAATCACTGACAAATCGTTGAGTTCTGCTACGCAAGGAGGCCGAAGGGCATGGGCGCCACCAAAAACAATGTGAGTACAGCTCATCTTGGCGAAAGATTTATTCGCCACCCGCTGACCGGGCGAAACCTGAAGGAGCTCAAAATTGCCGACAGGGCCGCTGCCATCCTGGAGCGGGACAAGGAAAAACTGAAGAGGAAGGCCGAGCGGAAAGCAGCAGACGGCACGGACCGGTATATCTCCCCTACCGGGTTCTCCTTGAACAAGGGGCGATTCGGCGACTTTCCCGAAGGGGAGGGTACGGCACACCAGCGCGGGTGGCGCGCCTACATGACGGTGGGTGTACCGCTTGTCGAGGAGCGAGGCGACATCGCACAGCCGCCGCCGGACGTGATCTCCAAGCAAACGTATGTCAATCGAACCGACCCCAAACCCACCACATGGTCACACACTGTCGAATTCTCGATTTCGAACACGATCAGCTGGTCGCTCCAGGGGCAGGTGCAGCTCACTTTCGGGGCAAAAGCCATCGCATCACTGCAGCAGCAAGTGCAGAAGAGCATGGCGAAGAACCAATCCCAGAAGACCACCCTGAAGAACAGCAAAGACAATCAGGGCGTTGATACGGAGTCTCAGTCGCAAACGACAAGTACGACAACAGCCACGAGTACCGCCACGGGCACCGGGGAATTATCGGCACAGCTGATGCTCGGAATCACTGGCTCTGTCAGTGGTTCGTTGACCACTGCGTTCAAAACATCGTCCACGCTGAACGGGGAAGTTGGCAGCCGGGTAGACGTCCTGGCCACGCAGCGACGTCAGGTGCGGAGGTTCGACTACGAATTCCCTGTCTCCTTCGGCGGGTGGGTCGCTTTGCATTACCCCGAGCCGGTGGAAGTCAAGGAGACCCGCCCGGACGGCCCGCAGGCCAAGGAACCGAAGTATTCTGAGGTGCTTGCCTGGAAACTCGGCGAGGCCGGTACGGCTGCCGAGACTTTCGACTTGACCGATAAAGGCAAGCCGTATACACAAAAGGGGGAAGCCGAGGTCGTTTCTACCCTCGCCGGGGTGCACGAGGTCTTCGAGCTTGAAAAGCTCAATTTCGATATGAAGGATCACCCGCTGCACAAGGACGGCGGTGAAGAGCAAGCGGCCTCGAAAAAGGCTCCCGTCCAGGTCGCCACCGGGTTGGGGACGGCCGACGGCCTCGCGCTGGACCCGGCGAACAAAAAGGCGTACATCACCGACCGGTCCGGCGGCAAGCTGTACAAGGTGGATCTCGTCAGCGGCAACACGGACTGGGTCGTGGAGAAGCTGGGCGAAGTCAACGCTGTGGCGTTGGACCTGGAGGGTGACAAGGCCTACGTCGCCGAATACGGCGGCAAGGGTCTGTTCACGGTGAACCTGTCCGACCGCTCCATCTCCCCGGTCACGGTCGCCAAGGGCATGTACGCGTATGGCGTCGCGCTGGACCTGTCGGACAAAAAGGCCTATGTCACCGACGTCTACAACGGGCAGCTGGTCAAGATCGATCTGGCCAGCGAACCGGCGGCGAAGCAGCGTACCTGGGACGTGACGAGGGCCGCCGGAGTAGCGCTGAACGGGGGCAAGGCGTACGTCGGCCAGTATGACTCCAACGGGCTGTACGAGGTCGACCTGAAGGCGGAAGGCGGCACCCCGAAGGCCGTGGCCACCAAACTCGGGTACAGCGTCCGCGTGGCGCTGGATGGCGCGGCCAACGCCTACGTCTCCGACTCGAGCAGCGGCAAGCTGCATGAGGTCGTCGTGGCCGACGGCGAGGCCAAGGGCCTTCAGCGCGTGGTGGCCGACGGTCTCGGCACGGTCTGCGGCCTCGCACTGGACCGCGACAACGGCTGGATCTACGTCAGCAACCGGGAGGGCAAGCTGCTGCGGATCTCCGGCGTGTTGCCCGCCGCCTCGGCAAAGTCATAGCTCAGGGCGTTCTTTTGTAGGGCGTTCTTTTCGCGGGTGGGCGGGCATGGGCGCCTTGATCATGTGGGTTGTCGAGGCTCACGTGACCGAAGGGTTGCTCATGCCCGCCTGTGCCGTACCGTCGCAGGGCGCCCCGATCGACATCTCCGCCGGTGGCGAATCCTCGACCGGCCGTGTGCGGGCAGACGTCCCGGCGGTGTCCTTGTGCGGGGTGCCGCTCTCGTCCGCAGCGGCCTGCTCGTTCAGCGCGGTGCGGTGGGCACGTTCGACGGACTGGCCCCAGGAGGTCCCGGCGACCATCAGGGCGGCGCCGAGGGCGGTGAGGACGGTGAGCCGTTCGCCGCCGAGGCCGATGCCGGCCAGGACGGCCCAGACCGGTTCGGTGCCCAGGAGTAGGCCGGCCCGGCTGGCGGAGGTGCGCTGCACGGCCCAGGTCTGGGCGAGGAAGGCGAAAACGCTGCAGAACAGGGCGAGATAGAGCAGCTCGGCCCATACCGTGGGACCGGTGTGCAGCAGGTCCGGCAGGCCGCCCGCGGCCGGCACCAGGAACAGCGCGGAACCGATCACGGTCTGCACGGCCGTCAGGTGCAGCGGACGCAGCGCGCTGCCCGCGGTGAGCCGTCCGACAAGTGCGACGTGTCCCGCCCGTACCACCGCGGCGGCGAGCATCAGCAGATCGCCGCCGCCCGGCGTGCGGAAGCCGCTGCCGGACATCAGCAGTCCGACGGCCAGCGCGCACACGCCGGTGGCCGCGAAGAACCTCGGCGGCAGCCCGCCGCCGCGGCCCGCGCGGTCCAGCAGCGGGGTGAGCACGATGGTCAGGCTGATGAGGAGCCCCGCGTTGGCGGCGCTGGTGTGCGCGACGCCGTAGGTCTCCAGGACGAGGACGGCCGCCTGGGTCACCCCCAGCAGCGATCCGGCCCTGATCTCCGCGCGGGTGCAGCGCCCGGCCCCCCGGCGGCGGGCGACGGCGGCGACAACGGCCGCACAGGCAAGGGCGGAGAGCGCGTAGCGGACGAACAGCACCACCAGGACCGGGGTGGCCGAGGCGGCGGTCTTGGCAGCCAGGTAACTGGAGCCCCAGACGATCGCGACCAGCAGAAGTACCACGTCGGTACGGCGGGAATCAGGCACGGCCCTTACGCTGCACCACCGCGATCTTGAAGCCAAGTATGACTTTCTCAAGCAATGCTTTAGTTCTCCTTCATCGGTTTCCCTAGACTGGGGCGGTGGACGAGCGGCAGTTGCGGATTCTCCGGGAGCTCGGCGAGCTGGGGAGCGTCACCGCGGTCGCCGAGGCGCTGCTGGTGACGCCGTCGGCGATCTCCCAGCAACTGCGGCTGCTGCAGCGCTCGGTCCCCGTCCCGCTCACCGAACGCGACGGGCGGCGCCTGGTGCTCACCGCCGCCGGGCAGGCCCTGGCCGGTGCGGCGATCGAGGTGGAGGCCGCCCTGGCCCGCGCGCGGCACACCGTCGACGAGTTCGTCGACAGGCCGGACGACAGCGTGTCGGTGGCGGCCTTCCACAGTGCGGCCGCGGCGTTCTCCCCGCTGCTGCTCCGCGGCCTGGCCGCGCCGGGGTGCCCGCGGCTGACGCTCGCCGGCGAGGACGTCGCACAGGATCACTTCCCGCGGCTGACCCGGGATTACGACCTCGTCCTGGCCCACCGTCTCGACCACGCCCCGCCGTGGCCGTCCACCGTGACCGTCACCCCGCTGCTGCACGAGCCGCTCGACATCGCCGTACCGGCCGGCCATCCGCTGGCCGGCAAAGCGTCCCTGACTCCCCGCGACGTCGCCGACCAGCCCTGGATCACCGTCCACGACGGCTTCCCGCTGATGGCCACCATCGAGGCCATCGCCACCGCCGCCAACCGCCGGCTCGACATCAGGCACCGCATCAATGAATTCGCGGTGGTCGCCGAGGTGGTCGCCGCCGGCGGCGGACTCGCCCTGATGCCGCGCTGGACCGTGCCGCCGCACCCCGCGGTGGTCCTCAGGCCGCTCCGCGGCGTCCATGCCCGCCGGCACATCGACGCGCTCCACCGGCCCGAGCGCACCGCGCGCCGGGCCGTGCGGACGGTGCTGGCCGAACTGCGGCGCGCCGCCGCGGCGATCCGCGGCCGGGACGGCGGCACCGGGCGGGCGGAGCCGGCTACGTAGCGCTGGCCGGCACCGGCACCGGCAGCGGGCCGTCGTGCCGGACGAGCCAGTCGCGGTAGGCCTCGCTGGACCAGGCGATCTCCATGTAGGACGAGGTCAGATCGGCGAAGAGGGCGTCGGCCGGGGCGGCCGGGGTGCCGTCGGCGCGGCAGGCCATGAAGAGGCGTACGGCGAGCGGGTCGCCGTGCAGGGGGCGGACGGCCATACCGGGGCGGGAGCGGGCGGTCGGCTGGCAGGGGGTGACCACCTCGCCGGCCGTGACCAGGTCGACGGCGGTGAGGTAATCGCCGTGCACGACCCGGGGGGTGATCCCGGCGGCGGTCCAGATGCGGCGCAGGCCCGCCCATTCGCCGTCCACGGTCGGGTCGACCATCCACTGGTCGTCGGCGAGGTCCCGTACGTGGACCACGGCACGGGCGGCCGCGGGGTGACTTTCGGACAGGGCGATGAACTGCGGTTCCCGGGCTATGAGTTCATGCTCGACCAGGCCTTCGGGAACCCGCAGCGGGGCGCCCTCGACCTCGTGCACGAAGGCGACGTCCAGCTGGCCCGTCGCGACCATGTGCAGCAGCGCATTGGCGGAGACATCGGTCCTTATGGTGGTGTCCGTCTCCGGGAGGCGTACCCGCAGGCGGCGCAGCCAGCCCGCCACGGCGCGGCTGTTGGTGCTGCCGATGTGCAGCCGCGCACCCTGCTCGCGTACGGACGCGGAGGCGATCTCGTCGATCAGCGCGCGCATTTCCGCCACTATGGGGCGGGCCCGGCAGAGCACGGCATGGCCCAGCGGCGTGGGGCGGCTGCCGGTCGGTTCGCGGAAGAACAGCTGGCCGCCGAGGGCCTTCTCGATGCGTCGCAGCTGAGTCGTCAAGGAAGGCTGGGTCATCCCCAACTGCCGGGCCGCCTTGCGTACGCTGCCCGCATCGGCGATGGCACACAGTGCACGCAAATGCCTTACCTCGAGCTCCACGTTCCGGAGCATAAAACGTTCGGCATCGGTCACACCAGACTCTTAAACCTGCCCGAACTCGGTCAATTTTCGAGGGTATTGCCAGGGGTATTGCCTCAGGCTATCGCCACTTAACATCTCCGCCTCACGGGTGAACTCCGTCCAGACTCAACGGCACCAAGAAATCCGCAGGGCCCCGGTCGCCGCCCCACACGGCGACCGCGGCCCTCGGAAATTAAGGAGCCCCCCACATGAGATCTCCCAAGACGGCGCTGTCGGCAGCGCTCGGCCTGGGCCTCGCTGCCGCGCTCGCAGCCGCGGCGCCGGTTTCGGCAGCTTCCCCCTCCTCCCACCAGAGCACGCCGGCCTCCATCGCGGCGTACACCGGGTCGGCCGCCGAGAAGGCGGACACCAAGGCCTTCTTCGACGCCGTCATGAAGTCGGCCACGGCGAAGATGAAGGCGCACCCGGGCACGAAGTCGGTCACCGTGACCTACGACGCGAGTGCGGCCCCGACGTTCAAGAGCCAGATAGCCGAGAGCGCATCCATATGGAACGGCGCCGTGCAGAACGTGAAGCTGCAGGAAGGCAGCGGCGGCGACTTCCAGTACAAGGAGGGCGACGACCCGCGCGGTTCGTACGCCAGCACCGACGGCCACGGCAAGGGCTTCGTCTTCCTGGACTACAAGCAGAACCAGGAATACAACTCCACCCGCGTCGCGGCGCACGAGACCGGCCATGTGCTGGGTCTGCCGGACCACTACGAGGGTCCGTGCAGCGAGCTGATGTCCGGCGGCGGGCCCGGCACGTCCTGCCAGAACACCCAGCCGGACGCGAACGAGCGCGCCAAGGTGGACCAGCTCTGGGCCAACGGTCTGCGCGGCCTGAAGCACTGAACTGCCCACTGACCAGCTGCGACAGCGGCTGAGGCCACGGACTGCGGCCGTGGCTCCCGAGGGCCGGTACCTGGCGGCCGGCCCTCGGACTCCTGGCGGCGCGCCGGGAACGGGGGCGGCGCCGGCGGCAATGGCGGCGCCGGCGGCGATCGCGTTTCTCCCACGCGTTCGCGACGACAGCGGTGGGGCCCGGTGAGGTACTTCTCCCGGGCCCCAGTGCTTTGCCGTCACGGCACGGCGCCTTTTTCACGGCAGCGGGCGGGCCGGCCTGTCACGGCAACGGGCGGGTCCACGGCTCCAGTCGGGCCCCCGCACCGGCCGGCGGCCGCCAGCCCCACGAGCGGAACGCGGCCCGGGCCGGGGCGTTGTCCGCGGCCACCGGGGCGAGGGCCAGCGCGGCGTTGCTCCGGATCAGCAGCGTCTGCGCGAGGCGGGTGGCGACTCCCGTACGCCGGTGCGCGGGCAGCACCATCAGCCCGGCGAGCAGGAACAGCCGCCCCGCCGCGGCCGCTTGGCACACCTCGTCCGGCAGCTCGTCCGGCAGCCCGGCGGAACACGCCCGGAGCCAGTCGCCTTCCCGGTCGGCGGCATAGCCGTAACAGCAGCCGACCAGCGCCGGATCGCTGCCGATGACCATGTCGAAGCCGGGGCGCTGAATGTCGTACCCGGCGAACCGCCGCAGGAATTCCGCCCGGTCCGGGACGCCGTCGGCGGCGGGCCGACCGTGATGCGCCGCAGCGTGGAGATCGGCGACCGACTCCCGCTGGGTCTCGGCCTGCCACCTGGTCAGCCGCCGTAGGAACACCTCTGCCATGCCCCTCCCCCGTTCCACCGGTCAACCGCGCGCCGGATACGCGGAGAATACCCACGGGGCCCGGGGGTCCGGGGAGTGCCGGGTCAGCCCCACAGCATCCGCGCGCAGGCCAACCCCGCGAACGCGGCGCCCAGCCCGGCCGCCACACTTGCCGCCGCGTTGACCAGGGAGAAGAGGCGGGCCCCGTCCTGCGCCAGCCGCAGCGTCTCGTAGGAGAAGGTCGAGTATGTCGTCAGGGCACCGCACAGCCCGGTGCCGATGAGCAGCTGGACGTGCGGGGAGGCGACACCGACGGCCGCGGCGCCGGTCAGCAGGCCGAGGACCAGCGAGCCGACGACATTGACGGTGAACGTCCCCCAGGGGAAGACGCTGTCGTGCCGGGACTGCACAAAGCGGTCGGTGAGGAACCGCAGCGGCGCCCCGACCACCGCGCCGGCCACGACAAGAAGCCAGTTCACCCGCGCTCGCCCGCCGCCGTGTCCGCACCGCCGTCCGGCCGCCGCTCCGGAAAGGCGATCACCTCGCACGGTTCGACGGTCACCAGGCCCCGCTCCCCCACGAGTTCCGCCAGCCGCGGCAGAAAGCCCCGAACCCGATCCTCCGCGTCCACGACGATGACCGCGACGGGCAGGTCCTCGCTCAGGGACAGCAGCCGCTGGGTGTGGATGACGGACGAGGCGCCGAAGCCCTCGACGCCCCGGAAGACGCTCGCACCGGCCAGCCCGGCGGCGTGCGCGCGGTGCACGATCTCCGCGTGGAGCGGCTTGTGATGCCAGACCTCGTGCTCGCCGACGACCACCGTGAGCCGCAGCGCCGGACCTGCGGTCCGTGTCATGCCGGCCGCCCCCTTCGTCCGAGGAGTACGAGCAGTGCGCGGGTCAGGGCCGCCGCGCCCGCTACGGCCGCGAGCGCGGCGAACAGGGTGGCCGCCAGATAGGCCAGGGCCTGCGCGGCCCGCCGGGCGTCCACCAGGTGCGCGATGTCCACCGTGTAGGTCGAGAAGGTGGTGAAGCCGCCGAGGATGCCGGTGCCGAGGAACGGGCGCACCAGCCGGTGCGGCGACCACAGTTCGGTGATCAGCACCATCAGGACGCCCATCAGGGCACAGCCGACGGCGTTGACGGCGAGGATCGTCCAGGGGAAGGCGCCGGGGACCGTCGGCCACAGGACGGACGCCCCGTAGCGCGCCACGGCTCCGACCGCGCCGCCCGCGGCCACCACGCCGATCACCGGCCACTGGCCCCGCCACGGCGGGGGCACCGCTTCCGCACGGCGGGCTCGCCTGTCCATATGTCTCCCGAGATCATCGGCGTCCTCAGGCTAACCCCCGCCGTTTGACAGCGCGAAACATGGGATGTTCCCATCACCGGTGGAATCACACCGGGAGGACGACGCCCATGCCGCTGCACAGCACCGCCCGCACCAACCTCGTGGACCTGGTCATCGAGCAGATGGAGAGCCTGATCGCCGAGGGCGAGTGGGGGGTGGGGACGAAGATCCCCGCCGAACCGGTGCTCGTCGAGCAGCTCGGCGTGGGCCGGAACACCGTCCGCGAGGCGGTGCGCGCCCTGGTGCACACCGGGATGCTGGAGCCGCGTCAGGGCGACGGCACCTACGTCCGGGCCGGCAGCGGCTTCGGCGCCGCCGTCCAGCGCAGACTGCGACGGGCGGGCGACCTGGAGGCGTACGAGGTGCGCGCCTCGCTGGAGCGGGACGCCGCGCGCCATGCCGCGCTGCGCCGTACCGACGAGGACCTGGCCGCGCTGCGCGGTGCGCTGGCCGAGCGCAGCCGGGCGTGGGACAGCGGCGATGTGGCCGCCTTCATCGACGCCGATATGCGCTTTCACCGGGCGGTGGCCGCGGCCGCGCACAACGACGTACTCGCCGAGCTGTACGAGCATCTCAGCGACGCCCTGCGCGCGACGCTCCAGTCGGTCGTCAGCGCCCCCGTCCCCGACTCCGTGCGCAACCAGTACGCCTCGCACGAGGCCATCGTCGATGCCATCGAGGCACGGGACGCCGACGCCGCCGAACGGGCGGCGCTGGCGCACCTCACGGAGGCCATGGACGCGCTGCGCGGGTCCGGCGAGCAGCCGCGGCACGAGCAGAACCCGGGGGACGGCACCCATGCCTGACGGCGGAGCGAACGCCACCCAGGAGGCGGCGCCCCGCACCGCCCCGGCGGCCCCGTCGGCCGCCCCCTCCCCCACCGGCCGCCGCGCCCTCTGGCTCGGCATCGGCGTCATCCTGCTGGCCCTGAATCTGCGCCCGGCGCTGGTCGCCGTCTCCCCGCTTGCCGGGACGATCCGCTCGGAAAGCGGCATGTCGGCCGCGGCCACCAGCCTGCTCACCGCGCTGCCGCTGCTCTGCTTCGGGCTGCTGGCGCCGGTCGCGCCGCGGCTGGGGCGGCGGTTCGGGACGGAGCGGTCGCTGCTCGGCACCATGGCGCTGATCTGCGCCGGCACCGGGCTGCGGCTGCTGGACTCCGTGGCGGCGCTGTTCGCCGGGACGGTCGTGATCGGCGCGGGTATCGCCGTCGCCAATGTCCTGCTGCCCGGTCTGATCAAGCGGGACTTCCCGTCCCGCGCCGGGCTGATGACCGGTCTGTACTCGATGTCGCTGTTCGGCGGCGCCGCCCTCGCGGCCGGGATCACCGTCCCCGTGCAGCAGGCCACCGGACTCAACTGGCAGGCCACGCTGGCCTGCTGGGGCTCGCTCGCGGTGATCGCGCTGATCGTCTGGCTGCCGCGGGTACGGTCCCGTACAGGGGTGGCGGCCACCGCCCGGCAGACGGCCCGTCCGGTACGCGGCCTGTGGCGCGACCCGCTGGCCTGGCAGGTCACCGGCTACATGGGCCTGCAGTCGCTGAGCTATTACGCGGCCGCCGCCTGGCTGCCGACGATGCTCGAGGACGCCGGGATGAGTGCGGGTGACGCCGGGTGGATGCTGTCCTATTCCTCCCTCCTGGGCATCGCGGGCTCGTTCCTCGCCCCGGTCGTCGTCGGCCGCCGGCTGCGCGCCGGGGTGCTGGCGGCGCTGGGGGCGGTGCTGTGCGCGACGGCCTTCGCGGGGATGCTGGCCGCACCGGCGGGCGGCGCCTACATATGGATGACGCTGCTGGGCCTCGGCCAGGGCGCGGCCATCAGTCTGGCGCTGCTGTTCATCGTCCAGCGCGCCCCGGACGCCCGGCACACGGCCCAGCTCTCCAGCATGGCGCAGTGCTCCGGTTACATCCTGGCCGCCACCGGCCCGGCCGTCCTGGGCGCCGTCCATGACGCCTCCGGCAGCTGGACCGTCCCGCTGGCCGTACTGCTGGCGCTGCTGCTCCCGCAGATCGCGGCGGGGTGGGGCGCGGCGCGGCCCCGGCAGGTGGCGGGAAGGTAGCGGTTCCTCAGAGCCAGCCGTTCCGTTTGAAGCCGCGGTGGATGATCCGGCAGAGCGTGGCGATCAGCGCCATCACCAGCGGATACCCGAACACCCAGTGCTTCTCCGGCATGTATTCGAAGTTCATGCCGTAGACGCCGCAGACCATGGTCGGTACGGCCAGGATCGCGACCCAGGCGCTGATCTTGCGCATGTCCTCGTTCTGGGCGACGGTGACCTGGGCGAGATGGGCCTGAAGTATGGAGTTGAGCAGTTCGTCGAACGACGTGATCTGCTCGGTGACCCGGTCGAGGTGGTCGGCGACGTCCCGGAAGTAGGTCTTGATCCGGGGGTCGACCTGGCGCATCGGCTGGGTCGCCAGCTCCCGCATCGGCCGGTCCAGCGGGGCCACCGCGCGCTTGAGCTCCAGCAGTTCGCGCTTGAGCTGGTAGATCCGGCCGGCCCCGCCGCCGCCCCGTACGGAGAAGACCTCGCTCTCGACGTCGTCGATGTCCACCTGGACGGCGGCGGTGACATCGAGGTAGTCGTCCACGACGAGGTCGGCGACGGCGTGGAGTACGGCGGACGGGCCGAGCGCCAGCTGCTCGGGGTCGGACTCCAGCTGCTCGCGGAGCGGACCGAGCGAGCCGTGCCCGCCGTGCCGCACCGTGATCACGAAATCGGCGCCGGTGAAGACCATGATCTCGCCGGTCTCCACCACCTCGCTGGTGTCGGTGAGCCGGTCGTGGTCGACATAGCGGACCGTCTTGAAGACGGTGAAGAGCGAGTCGTCGTAATGCTCGAGCTTGGGGCGCTGATGGGCGTACACGGCGTCTTCGACGGCGAGCGGATGCAGTCCGAACAGCTCGACGATGCCGGCGAATTCCTTCTCGGACGGCTCGTGCAGCCCGATCCAGACGAAACCGCTGCCGGTTTCGCGGACCCGGCGTATCGCCACATCGGCCGGGTGGTTGCCGTCCTGCCGCACGCCGTCCACGTACACCGCGCAGTTCACGACAGCGGTACCGAGCGGCGAGCGCGCCGGGTGACTGAGGTCGACACCCCGGCTTCGCGGCTGCGGCAGCCGGACGGCCTTGCGGAGGTTGCTGATCATCGACACCCGGCCAGTATGCCGGGCGGCGCCCCGGGAGCGGTACGGCCGCGGACCGGTTTTTGCCGCCGGGCGGGCGGCCGTACCCGGTCCGCCCGCAGCCGGCGGTCGCCGCGTCATGCCGCCGGAGCGTCCGGTGTCCGTACCCGCTTCGGCAGCAGGAACAGCAGGCCGAAGACGATCACCAGACCGCCCGAGACCCACCAGAGGGAGTGGGTGGTGGCCTGGAGGAAGGCGGCGCCCGGCGCGGCTTGGGCGCCCGCACCGTCGGCGACGCCGAAGAACGCCACCGACGACAGGCCGAGGCCCAGCGCCATGCCCAGCTGGCCGGTGGTGTTGAAGATGCCGGAGGCGGAGCCGGAGTGCTCGGCGGGGACCTCGGAGAGCACCGAGTCGGTGATCGGGGCGACGATCAGTCCCATGCCCCCGCCCAGCAGGAGCATCGCGGGGATCATCTGCCAGGACTGCAGGGCGGTGCCGTAGTGCCCGGCGTCCCACAGGTAGAGCAGCGCTCCGGTCAGCATGATCAGCGCACCGGCCTGGAGGACCTTACGGCCGAAGCGCGGCACCAGCTTCTGGACGGACATTCCGGCCGCGGCCGAGCAGGCGAGCGAGAACGGCAGCCCGGTCAGTCCCGCGTGCAGCGGGCCCCAGCCCAGGCCGAGCTGCATATGGAGCGTCCAGATCAGGAAGAAGAGGCCGCTGGCGGCGCCGAAGGTGAGCTGTACGCCGACGCCGGCCGCGAAGGTCTTGAGCTGGAAGAGGGAGAGTTCGACCAGCGGCGAGCCGTCCTTGCGGGCCTTGGCGCGTTCGTAGCGGACGAAGACGGCGAGGACGAGCGGGCTCGCGGCCATCGACACGAAGCCCCACAGCGGCCAGCCGGACTCGCGGCCCTGGGTGAGCGGGTAGAGGAGCATCAGCAGGCCGAGGGTGGCGAGCGCGGTGCCGATGAGGTCGAGGCGGAGGGCGCGCGGAGCCCGGGACTCGGTGACGAAGCGGGCGCCGAGCAGGATGCCGGCGATCCCTACCGGCAGGTTGATCAGGAATATCGGGCGCCATTCCAGGCCGAGGAGATTGCCCTCGGTGAGCAGCGCGCCGATCAGCGGGCCGCAGACCGCGCCGAGGCCGATCACCGCGCCGAACATCCCGAAGACCTTGCCCCGCTCGTGTGCCGGGAAGCTGACGTGGATGATCGCCAGCACCTGCGGCACCATCAGCGCGGCCATGGCGCCCTGCAGCACCCGCGCGCCCACCAGCATCCCGGGACCGGCGGCGAGGCCGCACAGCGCGGAGGCGGCGGTGAAGCCGGCCATGCCGAGCAGGAAGAGCCTCTTGCGGCCGTAGATGTCGCCGAGGCGGCCGCCGGTGATCAGGCCGATGGCGAAGGCGAGGGCATAGCCCGCGGTGACCCACTGGAGGGCGCTGAAGGAGGCGCCGGTGTCCTGCCGGATGCTCGGGATGGCGATGTTGACGATGGTCGCGTCGATGAGGTCCATGGCGCTCGCGGTCAGGATGACGGCGAGGGCGATCCAGCGTCTGCGGTCGGCCGGGGCCGCGGGAGTTGCGGTGGGCGCGGGCGCCGCTTCGGCCGCCTCGGCGGGGGCGGGGGCGGTCGTGGTCATGCGTTCTCCTGGGAATGCGTGGGGAGCGGAAGGGATACGCGGCAGGCGCCCGGCTGACGTCGTGCGCGAATGCGTCACCGACACTAGAGCCCGTCTAGGACAGCACCGGTCCTATTTCCTCCTGCATCATCGACGGCATGAGTGAGACATCGGCACGACTGCTGAACCTCCTGTCCCTGCTCCAGACCCCGCGCGAATGGCCGGGCAGCGAGCTGGCCACGCGGCTGGGGGTCACCTCCCGGACGATCCGCCGCGATATCGAACGGCTGCGGGAGCTGGGCTATCCCGTGCACGCGACGATGGGCGCGGAGGGCGGCTACCGGCTGGCCGCGGGCACGGCCATGCCGCCGCTGCTGCTGGACGACGAGGAGGCGGTGGCCATCGCGGTGGGCCTGCGCTCGGCGGCCGGGCAGACCGTGGCGGGCGTCGAGGAGGCGTCCGTACGGGCGCTGGCCAAGCTGGAGCAGGTGCTCCCGGCCCGGCTGCGGCGGCGGGTGGGCACGCTCGGCAACGCCACCGTCCCGCTGCCGGCCGGCGGGGGCCCGACCGTCGACCCGGAGCAGCTGACCGTGCTCGCCGCGGCGATCACCAACCATGAGCGGGTGCGGTTCGCCTACCAGGCGGGCGCGGGCGAGCGGACCAAGCGCCTGGTGGAGCCGCACCGCCTGGTGGCGGCGGGGCGGCGCTGGTATCTGGTCGCGTACGACAACGACCGCGAGGACTGGCGGCTCTTCCGGGTGGACCGGCTGACCGGGGCGTTCCCGACGGGCGTACGGACCCCGCCGCGCGAGCTGCCCGCCGCCGATGCCGCGGCTTTCTTCCAGGAGCGCATGAAGGGCCTGGGTCCGGCGGCGCAGCGGGCGGTGGTGACGGTGTACGCCCCGGCCGGGGAGGTGGCCGCGCGGCTGGGCGGCCGGGCGGGCGAGGTGACGGCGATCGACGGGGAGTCCTGCCGGTGGCACAGCGCGCCGGATTCGCTGGAGTGGCTGGCAATGCGGCTGGTCATGCTGGGGCGGGAGTTCACGGTGCAGGAGCCGCCGGAGCTGGCCGGGTATCTGCGGGCGATGGGCGGGCGGGCGCTTCGGGGGGCGGGAGAGCCCGGAGGGGACGGGTGACGGGCAGGGCGTGGCGCGCTGGGCGTGACGGCCCGGAGGGGACGGGCCGGGGATGACGGAATACCCCTAGGGGGTATATGGTTCTGCGTACTGGACGCCGGGCGCCCCGCCATGGGCGTCCCCCGCTCGCGATGAGGAGTACGCATGACGGCCACCACCGCCGGAACAGCGAAGGCCCTCGGCACCCCGGTCAGGCTCGGCGGCTATGCGCTGCTGCTGCTCGTCGTTCTCGCCGCCGGCTTCGGCCTCGGCCGCGCGACCGGGGGCGGCGAGGACGCCCCGGCCCGGCCGGCCCCGCACGCGCCCGCCCAGCACCTGCAGCACTCGGAGGAGCAGTCATGACGACCGTGGCCGGAGAGCACCGCGTCGAGCTGGAGATCGGCGGGATGACCTGCGCCTCGTGCGCCGCCCGTATCGAGAAGAAGCTCAACCGCATGGAGGGGGTCACCGCCACCGTCAACTACGCCACCGAGAAGGCGCAGGTGGCGGTCGCGGAGGGCAGCGGCATCGGGACCGCGGACCTGATCGCCACCGTGGTGAAGACCGGGTACACCGCCGCGGTCCCCGAGCCGCCGGCCCCGGCGCCCGACGACCGGGGCGGCCGGGCGGCCGAGGGGGACCCCCTGGCCGCCCTCCGCCACCGCCTCCTCACCTCCCTGGCGCTCTCCCTCCCCGTCGTCCTGATGGCGATGGTCCCGGCGCTGCAGTTCACCAACTGGCAGTGGCTGTCCCTGACCCTGGCCGCCCCCGTGGTGGCCTATGGCGCCTGGCCGTTCCACAAGGCCGCCTGGACGAATCTGCGGCACGGCGCCGCCACGATGGACACCCTCATCTCGATGGGCACGCTGGCGGCGTTCGGCTGGTCGCTGTGGGCCCTGTTCTTCGGGACCGCGGGGATGCCCGGGATGACGCATCCCTTCGAGTTGACGATCGCCCGTACGGACAGCAGCGGCAGCATCTATCTGGAGGCGGCGGCCGGTGTCACCACCTTCATCCTGGCCGGGCGCTACTTCGAGGCCCGGTCGAAGCGGAAGGCGGGCGCGGCCCTGCGCGCGCTGCTCGAACTGGGCGCCAAGGACGTGGCCGTCCTGCGCGACGGCCGGGAAGTCCGCATCCCCACGGACGGGCTGGCGGTCGGGGACCGGTTCGTCGTACGGCCCGGGGAGAAGATCGCCACCGACGGGCTGGTGGTGGAGGGCGCCTCCGCCGTGGACGCGTCGATGCTCACCGGTGAGTCCGTCCCGGTGGAGGTCGCTCCCGGCGACACCGTCACCGGGGCCACGGTCAACGCGGGCGGCCGGCTCGTCGTCGAGGCCACCCGCATCGGTGCGGACACCCAGCTGGCCCGGATGGCCCGCCTGGTGGAGGACGCGCAGAACGGCAAGGCCGCGGCCCAGCGGCTCGCCGACCGGATCTCCGCGGTCTTCGTCCCGGTCGTGATCGCGCTGGCCGTCGGCACGCTCGGCTACTGGCTCGGCACCGGCGCGGGCGCGGTCGCCGCCTTCACCGCTGCCGTGGCCGTACTGATCATCGCCTGCCCGTGCGCCCTGGGCCTGGCCACGCCCACCGCGCTGATGGCCGGCACCGGCCGGGGCGCGCAGCTGGGCATCCTCCTCAAGGGGCCCGAGGTCCTGGAGTCCACCCGCAAGGTCGACACCATCGTCCTGGACAAGACCGGCACGGTCACCACCGGTGTGATGACGCTGACCGGCATCCACCTGGCCGACGGGGTGTCCCGTGACCGGGCGCTGCGGCTGGCCGGCGCGCTGGAGCACTCCTCGGAGCACCCCATCGCCCGCGCCATCGCCACCGCGGCCGAGGAGGCCGCCGGCCCGCTCCCCACGCCGGAGGACTTCGCGAACGTCCCGGGGCTCGGCGTCCAGGGCATCGTCGAGGGGCATGCCGTCCTGGTGGGCCGCGAGCGGCTGCTGACCGACTGGAGCCAGCAGCTGCCGCCCGCGCTGGCGGCGGCCAAGGCCGAGGCGGAGGCAGCGGGCCGCACCGCGGTCGCCGTCGGCTGGGACGGCGAGGCGCGGGCCGTCCTGGTCGTCTCCGACGCGGTGAAGCCCACCAGCGCCGAGGCGGTGCGGCGGCTGCGTGCCCTGGGGCTGACGCCCGTACTGCTCACCGGCGACAACAAGGCCGTCGCAGAGGCGGTGGCCAAGGAGGTCGGCATCGATGAGGTGATCGCCGAGGTGCTCCCCGAGGACAAGGTGGCCGTCATCGAGCGCCTACAGGGTGAGGGCCGCTCGGTCGCGATGGTCGGCGACGGGGTGAACGACGCGGCCGCCCTGGCCCGCGCCGACCTCGGACTGGCCATGGGCACCGGCACCGACGCCGCCATCGAGGCCGGTGACCTGACCCTCGTACGGGGCGATCTGCGCGCCGCGGCGGACGCCATCCGCCTCGCCCGCGCCACCCTCGGCACCATCCGCACCAATCTGTTCTGGGCCTTCGGCTACAACGTCGCGGCGCTGCCGCTGGCCGCCGCCGGCCTGCTGAACCCGATGATCGCGGGCGCCGCGATGGCCTTCTCGTCGGTCTTCGTCGTCGGGAACAGCCTGCGGCTGCGGCGCTTCCGGGCGCTGACGCCCGACACGGCGCCGGAGGCCATCGGCTGACACCGGGCGGCAGCAGATGGGCCCGTCCCCGGGGCCGCGGCCCCGGCAGCACCCCGCTGCCGGGGCCGCGCCGTACCGTGCGCCGCGCCCACAGGCGGAGCAATCCGCCCGGGTCCCCGCCGCGCTGCCGCTGGATCGGCGGACGGGCCCGCTGTCCCCCGGCCGGCCGCCCCCCGTGGACACGGGGCGGCGGTCGGATGTCTCCAGTTCTGACGGCGGAACATTGGCGGATCGCGCAACCGCCGGCCGGCACCGGCAGGTGAGACTGGTCGCCTACCCGCCCGCCCACGTACCTACAGGGGAACTCATGACGGGGTCACGCGTCCTGGCGCTCGGCCACTACCAGCCCTCCCGCGTGCTCACCAACGACGACCTCGCCGAGCTCGTCGACACCGATGACGCCTGGATCCGCAGCCGGGTGGGCATCCGTACCCGGCGGATCGCGGCCGCGGACGAGACGGTCGACTCGATGGCCGCCGAGGCCGCCGCGAAGGCGCTGGCCACGAGCGGACTGGCCCCGCACGAGATCGACCTCGTCCTGGTGGCCACCTGCACGGCCACCGACCGCAGCCCGAACGCCGCGGCCCGGGTCGCCGCCCGGCTCGGCCTGGACGCGCCCGCCACCATGGACATCAACGTCGTCTGCTCCGGCTTCACCCATGCGCTGGCCGCCGCCGACCACGCCATCCGGGCCGGTTCGGCGACGAATGCGCTGGTCATCGGGGCGGAGAAGTTCACCGATGTGGTCGACTGGACGGACCGTACGACCTGCGTCCTGGTCGGTGACGGGGCCGGGGCCGCGGTGGTCACCGCATCGGCGGAACCCGAGATCGGCCCGGTGCTGTGGGGTTCGGTCCCCCAGATGGGCAATGCGGTACGGATCGAGGGCGAGCCGGCCCGGTTCGCCCAGGAGGGCCAGACGGTCTACCGCTGGGCCACCACCCGACTCCCGGCCATCGCCCGCCAGGTCTGCGAACGCTCCGGCATCCTCCCCGAGGACCTGGCCGGCGTGGTGCTCCACCAGGCCAACCTCCGGATCATCGAGCCGGTCGCGGAGCGCATCGGAGCGATCAACGCCGTGGTCGCCAAGGACGTCGTCGACTCCGGCAACACCTCGGCCGCCTCGGTGCCGCTGGCCCTGGCCAAACTGGTCGAACGCCGCGAGATCCCCTCCGGCGCGCCCGTCCTTCTCTTTGCCTTCGGCGGCAATCTCTCGTATGCCGGGCAGGTCATCCGGTGCCCGTGAGAGCCATCAGGGCATGACGGAGGGGCGGGCGCCCGCGGCAGGCGCGGCAGTCACCCGCCCCACGGGAACACCGCCCCTCGCCCCAGGGCATCGACGCCCCGGAAGAGACGCGGCCTGGCTAGGGCCCGGGGTGCTCACGGAGATACTGCGCCCCGCACAGGAAGCCACCGAGCCCCCTCACCCCCACCGTCGGGAGGGGACGGACCGCAGGACGGAGTCCGGAGGGCCGGCACCGCGGCCGACAACCAACCCCCGCCCGCCGCAGGCGCAACGGCGAGAAGACACCACGGCGCCGCAGACAACAACGTACGGCCCAGGCAAAGCGCAGCGGACCGGCTAGAACACCGACCAACCCGTCAACGTCGTGAAGTGATCCAGGGCCGCCGCGCCCGCGACGGAGTTGCCCCGGGCATCCAACCCGGGGCTCCACACACACAGCGTGCAGCGCCCCGGGACCACGGCCACGATCCCGCCGCCGACGCCGCTCTTGGCGGGCAGCCCCACCCGGTAGGCGAACTCCCCCGCCGCGTCGTACGTCCCGCAGGTCAGCATCACCGCGTTGATCCGCTTGGCCTCGCGCGCCTCCAGGAGGCGGCTGCCGTCGGCGCGCAGCCCGTGGCGGGCCAGGAAGCCACCGGCGACGGCCAGATCGCGGCAGCTCATCTCGATCGAGCACTGCCAGAAGTAGTGCTCGATGACGCTGGGCACCGGGTTCTCCAGGTTGCCGAAGGACGCCATGAAATGCGCCAGCGCGGCATTGCGGTCGCCGTGGTCGGCCTCGGAGTCGGCCACCGCCTGGTCGAAGGCCAGATCCGGATTGCCGCTCTCCTCGCGCAGGAAGTGCAGCAGCGCGGTGCTGGCGTCACCGGTGAGGGTCAGCAGGCGGTCGGTGACTACCAGGGCGCCGGCGTTGATGAACGGATTGCGCGGGATGCCGTTCTCCGCCTCCAGCTGGACCAGCGAATTGAACGGCGTACCGGACGGCTCACGGCCCACCCGCCGCCAGATCTCGTCGTCGCCGCTGTGACTGCTGTGGCCCTGGGCCATCACCAGGGCCAGAGAGAACGTCTTGGAGATGGACTGAACGGAGAACGGCACCTCCCAGTCGCCGGCCCCGTACACCTTGCCGTCGATGTCGGCCACCGCGATCCCGAAGCGGTCCGCGGAGACCCTCTCGAGCGCGGGTATGTAGTCGGCGACCTGCCCCTGTCCCGCGTAGGGGCGGGCATGGGCCGCTACCTCTTCGATGACGGCCTGGTAGTCCATGAGGCACACGCTAACCCGGCGCAGGAGCGACCCCCATCGGAGCCCCCCGCCTGCGACTTCACCTCGCGGGCGGGATACGCCCGGTGCGGCGGCCGCTTGCGCCGTGCGGCCCATCCCGTGTCGCGCTCTTCGCGGATGTGCCCCAGCCTGGCACGGGAACCCTGCGGCCATCCGCGCCGTTGATTCCATTGACCGCTTTCATCCCTTACCGCACCTACGGAACCTACGGACTTCCTCACCGCACAGACGACACCGACGTCATGGAGGCAGCAATGACCGGGTTTATCGACCGGGCCAAGGAACAGGCACAGCGCGGACTGGCGGAGGGCAAGAAGAAGATCGACGAAGCACACGCACACCGAGCGGGGTCCGACCTGCTGAAGAAGCTCGGCGCCGCGTACTACGCCGAGCGCAGCGGCAGCGGCTCGCCCGAGGCGACCCGGGAAGCGCTCGGCAAGCTGGAGGCCCATGTCAACGCCCATGGGGACGGGTCCATCCACGGCTGACGCCGCCGGCATACGGCCGCGGTATACGGCCCGGGGCATACGGCTCCGGCATACGCCCCCGCCCGGCCGGAATCGCTCGCACACCCACCGAACAGCCGGTCCGTTTTATGCCGTTCCACTCCATCGGTCCTGACCCATCCCGTAGAAGCGAGGCATGAGGCGGTGCGCGGTCGGCGGCCGCCGCGTACCGATCGGAGCCGGTCATGGCCGTAGCGCTGTCTGCTGCCCGTTTTCTCGAAGCCCTGGAGGCGGAGGGACTGCGGGTCGTCGAGGTGGGCGACTGGAGGACGCACAACCGCGAGCACATGGGCCCCTGGGGTCCGGTGCACGGCATCGTGGTGCACCACACCGCGACGTCAGGCGCCGGGAGCACCGTACGGCTCTGCTACAACGGCCACCCCGACCTGCCGGGCCCGCTGTGCCACGGGGTGATCACCAAGGACGGCGCGGTCCACCTGGTCGGCTGCGGCCGCGCCAACCACGCCGGGCTGGGGGACGGCGACGTCCTGCGGGCGGTGATCGCGGAGAAGCGGCTGCCGCCGGCCGACAAGATCGACACGGACGGCAATCAGGTCTTCTACGGCTTCGAGTGCGAGAACCTCGGCGACGGCACGGACCCCTGGCCGCCTGCCCAGCTGGCGGCCCTGGAGAAGGCCGCGGCGGCGCTGTGCCGGGCGCACGGCTGGACCGAGCGCTCGGTGATCGGCCATCTGGAGTGGCAGCCCGGCAAGGTGGATCCCCGGGGCTTCACCATGGACGGGCTGCGCGGGCGGATCCGCGAACGCCTGAAGTGACCGCACGGGCGCACGGCCGCACCGCCACACGGCCTCGCGGTCCCCCCGGGGCACGGGACAATGGACGGCATGCCCCGCCCCGACCCCGCCGTGCTGCGCCCCCGTCTCCCCTCCCCCCTCCAGGAGATCGAGGACGATCCGTTCGCGCGCCGCGGCGTCCGGCTGCTGCTCAAGCGGGACGATCTGATCCACCCGGACCTGCCGGGCAACAAGTGGCGCAAGCTCGCGCCCAATCTGCGGGCCGCCGCCGCGGCCGGTGAGCGCGCGCTGCTGACCTTCGGCGGCGCGTACTCCAACCATCTGCGGGCCACCGCGGCGGCCGGCCGTCTCCTCGGCTTCGCCACCATCGGCGTGGTCCGCGGCGACGAGCTGGCCGCCGCCCCGCTCAACCCGTCGCTGGCCCGCTGCGCCGCCGACGGCATGCGGCTGCACTTCATCGACCGGTCCCGCTACCGCCGCAAGACCGACCCGGACGTGCTCGCCGGCCTGCACGACCGCTTCGGCGCCTTCCGCGTCATACCGGAGGGCGGCAGCAACTCCCTTGCGGCAGAAGGCTGTACGGAACTCGGGCGGGAGCTGCGCGGGGCCGCGGACACGGTTGCGGTGGCATGCGGGACGGGCGGCACCCTGGCGGGGCTCGCGGCGGGGCTCGGCCCGGACCAGCAGGCCGTCGGCATCCCCGTCCTCAGAGGCGGCGGCGACGGCCCGCACTTCCTCCAGGAGACGGTCGAGGAGCTCCAGCGCGCGGCCTTCGGCGGACCGCGCGGCGACTGGCGGCTGGACGACCGCTTCCACTGCGGCGGATACGCCCGCAGCACCCCCGCCCTGACCGCCTTCGCCGACGCCTTCGAGGACCGCCACGGCCTCCCTCTGGAACGCACCTACGTCGCCAAGCTGCTGTACGGGCTGACCACGCTGGCCGAGGAGGGCGCGTTCGCCCCGGGCAGCAGGGTGGCGGCCGTGATCACGGGTATGCCGTGACGGCACGGCGTACCGGGCGCTACGCCCGCTCCCGGTAGGCCGCCGCCTCCTCCAGGTCCAGCCGGCGCAGCAGCGTCCGCAGCATCTCGTCGTCGATGCGGCGGGCGTCGCGCAGTTCGACGAAGACCCGGCGCTCGGCGTCGATCATTTCGCGGGAGAGCCGGCGGTAGGTCTCGTCGGCGGATTCGCCGGTTTCCTCGTTGACGGTGCCGAGCCGTTCCCATACGGCGTTGCGGCGCCGCTCCAGGACGGTGCGCAGCCGGTCGGCGAGCGGTCCTGGCAGGGCGTTGCGCGGGTCCTCGAGGAGTGCGTCCAGCAGCGCCTCGGCGGCCCGGGAGGCGTCGTTCTGAGCCTGCGCCTCGGCGAGCGTCTCGGCCCGTTCGTCGCGGCCGGGCAGCTTGAGGGCGCGGATCAGCGGCGGCAGCGTCAGGCCCTGGACGACGAGGGTGGCGATGACGGTGGTGAAGGTCAGGAAGAGGACGAGGTTGCGGGCGGGGAAGGGCCCGCCGCTGTGCACGGCGGCGGGGATGGAGAACGCGATGGCCAGCGACACCACTCCGCGCATCCCGGCCCAGCCGACGATGACCGGCGCGGTCCAGTTCGTATCGGGTTCGCGGGTGCGGATCCGGGCCGACAGGGCGCGCGGCAGGTAGGTCGCGGGGAAGACCCAGACGAAGCGGGCGACGACCACGACGGCGAACACCACGGCCGCGTACCACAGGGCCTGGGCCGTGCTGAACTCTCCCAGGCCGCCCAGCACCACGGGCAGCTGCAGCCCGATCAGCGCGAAGACCGCGGACTCCAGGACGAAGGAGACGACCTTCCAGACGGCCTCCTCCTGGAGCCGGGTCTCGAAGTCGACCTGCCAGGAGCGGTGGCCCAGATAAAGGCCGACCACGACGACGGCGAGCACCCCGGAGGCGCCGACCTGTTCGGCGGCCGCGTACGCCGTGAACGGGATGAGGAGGGAGAGGGTGTTCTCCAGGAGGGCCTCGTCCCGCAGCCGGCGGCGCAGCCAGTGCAGCGGCACCATCAGGACGACGCCGATCCCGATGCCGCCGAGGGAGGCGATGGCGAACTCCCTGATGCCGTCGGCCCAGGTGGCGCCGACCCCGACAGCCGCGGCCAGCGCCACCTTGTAGGCCGTGATCGCGGTGGCGTCGTTGACCAGCGACTCGCCCTGCAGAATCGTGGTGATGCGGCTCGGCAGCCCGAGTTTGCGGGCGATGGCGGTGGCCGCGACGGCGTCCGGCGGGGCGACGACGGCGCCCAGTACCAGCGCCGCGGTCAGGGGAAGATCCGGGATGACCAGGTAGGCGGCGTAGCCCACCACCAAAGTTGCGAAGAGGACATATCCGAAGGACAGCAGCGCCACCGGCCGCAGATTGGCCCGTAGATCCAGGTACGAGCTGTCGAGCGCGGCGGTGTGCAGCAGCGGGGGCAACAGCAGCGGCAGCACGATGTGCGGGGCGAGGGTGTAGTCGGGGATGCCGGGGATGTACGAGGCCGCGAGCCCGGCGGTGACCAGCAGCAGCGGTGCGGCGACAGGGGTGCGCCGCGCCAGTCCGGCGACCGCCGCGCTCCCCGCGACCAGCAACAGCAGCGGCATCACATCCATGGTCCCCGTCCCGTCCCCGCGGCTCCACCGGCCCACGGCCTCCGTGGCCGTTCCGGCGATCTAACCTGGCCATCATGAGCGAGCGCAGCGAGCGAATCATGGAAAGGTGCGTGCCTCGCGAATGCGGGGCCGAGCGTAGCGAGGGATCGGCATGAGCGACTGCACGCATGTTCCCGGACTGCCGCGCGCCGAACCGACTCCGCTGAGCGCCACCTGCCTGGAGTGCCTGGCGGTCGGCAGCCACCCCGTGCAGCTGCGACTGTGCCTGGTCTGCGGCCACGTCGGCTGCTGCGATTCCTCGCCGTACCGGCATGCGACCGCGCACTACGCGGAAACCGGGCACCCGGTGATGCGGTCGTTCGAACCGGGCGACGACTGGCGCTGGTGCTTCGTCGACCAGCTCCTGGTATGAGCCCCGGGGGCCACGCCGCGCACACCTTTGGCCTTAGCCTTGCGGCATGATTCGCGAAGCGACGCCGGGCGACGTCCCCGCCATCCTGGCCATGATCGGCGAGCTGGCCGCGTACGAGCGCAGCGCGGAGGCCGCCCAGGCCACCGAGCCGCAGCTGAAGGAAGCACTTTTCGGGGACCACCCGGCGGCCTTCGCCTTGATCGCGGAGGCAGCCGGAGAGGCGGCTGCAGCCCCGGTGGGCTTTGCCCTGTGGTTCCGGAACTTCTCCACCTGGACGGGCACGCACGGTGTCTATCTGGAGGACCTCTACGTCCGGCCCGAGGCGCGCGGCGGCGGCCACGGAAAGGCGCTGCTGGCGGCCCTCGCCGAGATCTGCGTGGCGCGCGGCTACCAGCGTTTCGAGTGGTCCGTCCTGGATTGGAATGAACCCTCCATCGGCTTCTACCGGTCGATCGGCGCGCAGCCCATGGACGAATGGACGGTCTTCCGGCTCACCGGAGACGCCCTGCAGCACCTCGCCGCCACCGCGCGCGTCAACGGAGCGTAATCAGGGTGGATTTGACAGTGCAGCCCTCTAGCCACGGTCCGTACTCATGGCCGTACAATAGGTAACAGTGCGTGACGACTACGGCGCGGGGCGACCGCAGGCCGCGGCGCCACCGGACGGCAGCCGTGCTCCTTCCGGGCGACACCGGCCCGCAGATCGCGGTAGCGTCACAGCCGAACCATGTGCTGCGCCGGTTCGTTCTCCTTTCACACGACGGGAGAATGCGGCCGGTGTGGACGTCCCGAGACCCTCGGGGCATCCAGCATTCCAGCTCAACCAGCTTGTGCCACCTTGGAGGTGAGGGTGTCCCAGATCGCAGGCGAGCCCGGGACTCAGGACTTCGTGGAAGTCCGTCTGCCCGCTGCGGGTGCCTACCTGTCCGTGCTGCGTACGGCCACGGCCGGGCTCGCAGCCCGCTTGGACTTCACCCTCGACGAGATCGAGGATCTGCGCATCGCCGTCGACGAGGCCTGCGCGATCCTGCTGCAACAGGCCGTCCCCGGCAGTGTGCTCAGCTGCGTCTTCCGCCTGATCGACGACGCACTGCAGGTGACCGTGTCGGCTCCGACGACCGACGGCCGCGCCCCGGAGCGCGACACCTTCGCCTGGACGGTGCTCTCCGCGCTGGCCGGCAAGGTCGATTCCACCGTCGCCGAGGACCAGACGGTCACCATCAGCCTGTACAAGGAGCGCGGCGCCGGTCCCGGACCGTCATGACCGAACAGGGGGCCCCGTGAAAGATCTCGAACGCGGCACGCGGGTGGCGCCCGGTGCGGCCATCCCCGAGCAGCAGGCCCGGCCGCATCCGGTGGGCACGGACGACCACGGCGGCCGGTTGGACGCGGCGGAGCAGGCAGAGCGGGCGGACCACATGGACCAGAGCGAGCAGCAGGGGCAGCAGGCGGACCGGCTTGATCAGCCGGCCCCCGGCCTGAAGCCCCGGGCAGAACAGCATCCCGAAGAACGGCATCACCACGAGCCGCACGATCCCCAGGATCGCAGCGGCGCGCGGGCGATGTTCTACGAGCTGCGCAAACTCCCCGACGGCTCCCCGGAGCGCGCGGAGCTGCGCAACACCCTCGTACGGATGCACCTCCCGCTCGTCGAGCACCTGGCCCGCCGGTTCCGCAACCGCGGCGAGCCCCTCGACGATCTGACCCAGGTCGCCACGATCGGCCTGATCAAGTCGGTGGACCGCTTCGACCCGGAGCGCGGCGTGGAGTTCTCCACGTATGCCACGCCCACCGTGGTCGGGGAGATCAAGCGGCACTTCCGCGACAAGGGCTGGGCGGTCCGCGTCCCGCGCCGTCTCCAGGAGCTGCGGCTGTCGCTGACCACCGCGACCGCCGAGCTCTCCCAGCGCCATGGCCGGGCGCCGACGGTCCATGAGCTGGCCGAGCATCTGGCGATCTCCGAGGAAGAGGTCCTGGAGGGCCTGGAGTCGGCGAACGCGTACAGCACGCTCTCCCTGGACGTGCCGGACACCGACGACGAGTCCCCGGCCGTCGCCGACACCCTCGGCGCCGAGGACGAGGCGCTGGAGGGCGTGGAGTACCGCGAATCCCTCAAGCCGCTGCTGGAGGACCTCCCGCCGCGCGAGAAGAAGATCCTGCTGCTCCGCTTCTTCGGCAACATGACCCAGTCACAGATCGCCCAGGAGGTCGGCATCTCCCAGATGCACGTCTCCCGGCTCCTGGCCCGCACGCTCGCACAGCTGCGGGACAAGCTCCTCGTGGAGGAGTGAGCAGACCGTGAACGGGGGCGGGCGGGGTCCGTGTGGACCCCGCCCGCTCGGTCTTTGCGTACGGGCCCGGTCCGGCCGCTGTGCCGGGACTACGGCTCCCGCCCGCCGCGTTGCGGGCCCGCAGGGGGCCCTCGCAACCCTGAGGGAATCTGTTCGAACAACCCCTAGGGGACTTCGCGACTGCCGCGTCCCCTACGGCGTTTCCCGGGGCCCGATCCCCAGCGCCACCGTGGCCGTCGGATTGACCAGCAGGACCAGCACCACGACCGCCACGAGGGCGAGCCCGGCGCCGGCCGCGATCAGCACCCCGCCGCCCTTGATCAGCGTCCAGGCGACCGGCAGCGCCACGATCTGGGTGATCAGCGAGGGGCCGCGGCTCCAGCGGCGGCGCAGCCACAGCCCGCGCGCGGCGACGAGCGGCAGGGCGGCGAGCGCCAGCACGGTCAGCCCGCCCATCTCCGCCTGCTGCGGACTGTCCGGCGAACCGGCCAGCCCCATGATCAGCATGTACGTGCCCATGACGGCCAGCGCCAGGCCCTCGACCCCGGTGAGCGCCGCGGCGGCGGCGATCCGGGCGGGCCGCGGGCCGGCCGGCCCGGGTACGGCGGGAGCACCGGCGGCGCGGTCCGGTGACCGTTTCTGCTGGCCGCTCGCGGACGGCTTCTGCTTGCTGCTCACCCCAGCAGGGTAGCGCCGGCGGTGTACGGGGCGGGCCCGCCCGAACCCGGACGGGGCGTGAGACACGAAGCGGCAGGTCGGTACGCTGCTTCGTATGCGCGCACTCCTCGTGGTCAATCCCGCAGCAACCACCACCAGTGCCCGCACCCGTGAAGTGCTCGCCCACGCCCTCGCCAGCGACCTCAAGCTGGAGGTCGCCGAGACGAAGTACCGCGGCCACGCCCGTGACCTGGCCAGGGAGGCCGCCGAGGGCGGCGAGACGGACCTGGTCGTGGCCCTCGGCGGCGACGGCACGGTCAACGAGGTCGTCAACGGCCTGCTGACGAACGGACCCGATCCGGACTCCCACCCCCGGCTGGCCGTCGTCCCCGGTGGCTCCACCAATGTCTTCGCCCGCGCGCTCGGCCTGCCCAATGACGTCGTGGAGGCGACCGGCGCCCTTCTGGACGCGCTGCGCGACCGCAGCGAGCGCACCATCGGCCTGGGCCTGGCCTCCGGCACCCCGGGCAGCAAGGACGAGGGCGCGCCGCCCCGGTGGTTCACCTTCTGCGCGGGCTTCGGCTTCGACGCGGGTGTGGTGGGGCGGGTCGAGCAGCAGCGTGAACGCGGCAAGCGTTCGACGCATGCCCTGTATGTGCGGCAGTTCGTACGCCAGTACCTGGGCGAGCAGAACCGCCGGCGCGGCTCCATCACCCTCGAACGCCCGGGCGGCCGGGACGGCTCCACGGAGGTCGTCGAGGACCTGGTGATGTCCATAATCTGCAACACCGCCCCCTGGACCTACCTGGGCAATCGCCCGATCTACCCGTCCCCCCGGGCATCGTTCGACTCCGGACTGGATCTGTTCGCACTGGGCAAGCTCTCGGCCCCGGCAGTGGCCCGGTACGGGGCCCAGATGCTGACGTCAACACCACATCGCGGGCCCCGGGGCAAGCACGCGGTCTCACTCCATGACCTCACCGAGTTCACCTTGCATTCGCAGGCGCCACTGCCGTTTCAGATGGACGGGGACCACCTGGGGCTGCGTACGAGTGTGACGTTCACAGGCGTTCGCCGTGCACTGCGTGTGATTGTGTGAGCAGTAGGGACCAAAGTCCTTTCACTCGAACGTTTAGACTGCCTTCCACCCCCTGGAATGACGGCTGTGACCGAGGCGACACCAAGGAATCAAAAAAAACTTTCCGGAAGGGGTTGTATCCGCCGCCGAGGTTTGCGAGTCTCTTCATGGCGATCGGGACGGCCGCTTCACCGGCCCCCTTGAGAGCCCGAATCCTCCTCCTCATTCCACAGGACCGCACCAGTTCACAACTGGGGTTCGGCCCTTCCCTTGTGGAGGGATTCGTGAAAGCGTTCACATTCACAAGCAACGATCCCGTCACACGAGGAGATGGAGCAGCCATGGACTGGCGTCACCGCGCCGTTTGCCGCGAGGAAGACCCCGAGCTCTTCTTCCCCATCGGCAACACCGGTCCTGCGCTGCTGCAGATCGAGGAAGCCAAGGCCGTCTGCCGCCGCTGCCCCGTCATGGAGCAGTGCCTGCAGTGGGCGCTCGAGTCCGGCCAGGACTCCGGCGTCTGGGGTGGTCTGAGCGAGGACGAGCGCCGCGCGATGAAGCGCCGTGCAGCTCGCAACCGGGCGCGCAACGCCAGCGCCTGAGCCAGCCGCCCCGTGGCCCCCGAGCCGCAGCGCGCAGTACCCCCGATGCAGCCCCGGCGCTGAAAAGCCAGGTCGTTATCGCATCGCAATAGCTTTGAGCCCCGGACCGGATGGGTCCGGGGCTTGCTGCTGTTCGGGGGCCGTACGGGCGGCCGGTGCCGTTTCGTCCCGTATGGGAGTCAGTGCTGCTTCTCGGCCCGTACGGGCACATCGAGAAGGACCTGCGTGCCGCGGCCGGGCGCCTGCACCATGTCGAACGTGCCGCCCAACTCCCCCTCCACCAGGGTCCGTACGATCTGCAGCCCCAGGTTTCCTGCGCTCTGCGGGTCGAACCCCTCGGGCAGGCCGCACCCGTTGTCCTGCACGGTGACCAGCAGCCGCGGCTCCGCACGGGTGCCGCCGCGCACCGCGCCGACCTCGACGATGCCGCCTTCCGCCTGGTCGAAGGCGTGCTCCAGGGCGTTCTGCAGGATCTCGGTGAGCACCATGGACAGCGGGGTGGCGACCTCGGCGTCCAGGATCCCGAAGCGGCCGGTGCGCCGGGTGGTCACCTTTCCGGGGGAGATTTCGGCGACCATGGCCAGCACCCGGTCGGCGATCTCGTCGAACTGGACCCGTTCATCGAGGTTCTGCGACAGCGTCTCGTGCACGATCGCGATCGAACCGACCCGGCGGACCGCTTCGTTGAGCGCCTCGCGGCCCTGTACGGAATCCATCCGGCGGGCCTGCAAGCGCAACAATGCGGCAACGGTCTGGAGGTTGTTCTTCACCCGGTGGTGGATTTCCCGGATGGTGGCGTCCTTGGTGATCAGTTCCCGTTCGCGGCGGCGCAGTTCGGTGACGTCCCGCAGCAGCACCAGGGACCCGATGTGCGTTCCCTTCGGTTTGAGCGGGATGGCGCGCAGTTGAATCACGCCGTCATTGCCCTCGACCTCGAATTCCCGGGGCGCCCAGCCGCTGGCCAGTTTGACCAGGGCCTCGTCCACCGGGCCGCGGGCGGGCGCCAGTTCGGCGGTGGTCTGTCCGAGGTGGTGGCCGACCAGGTCGGCGGCGAGGCCGAGCCGGTGGTAGGCGGAGAGCGCGTTGGGGCTGGCGTACTGGACGACGCCGTCGGCGTCGAGCCGGATCAGGCCGTCGCCGGCGCGCGGCGAGGCATCCATGTCGACCTGCTGGCCGGGGAAGGGAAACGATCCTGCGGCGATCATCTGGGCCAGGTCGGAGGCGCTCTGCAGGTACGTGAGCTCCAGGCGGCTCGGCGTCCGTACGGTCAGCAGGTTCGTGTTACGGGCGATCACGCCGAGCACCCGCCCCTCGCGGCGGACCGGGATGGACTCGACCCGTACCGGCACCTCCTCACGCCACTCCGGGTCGCCCTCGCGCACGATGCGGCCCTCGTCCAGGGCGGAGTCCAGCATCGGCCGGCGGCCGCGCGGAACGAGGTGGCCGACCATGTCGTCCTGATAGGAGGTGGGGCCGGTGTTGGGGCGCATCTGGGCGACGGAGACGTAACGGGTGCCGTCCAGGGTGGGAACCCACAGCACAAGATCGGCGAAGGAGAGGTCGGAGAGCAGCTGCCACTCCGAGACCAGCAGATGCAGCCACTCGAGGTCGGAGTCGCTCAGAGCGGTGTGCTGGCGTACGAGATCCCTCATGGAGGGCACATATTGGAGCCTACCGGCGTAGGGTGTGCCTGTTGTTCCGGCGTATCTTCTGTCCGTTCCTGCTCGCCCTCTTGCCCGCCTGCTCTTTCGCGCGTATCTGTGGTCTTTGCCAGGGCATGGACAACCGAGAATGGTCTAGTCCACAATGTCGGGCGCAACACCTTTCTGGGGGATACTCCAGATCCTGATCCTCCGCTCTCCCCGCACAGGAGGGCGGAACGAGGCCCGAGGCGCTCTCTGCCCTGACTGCGCCGAGGCCTCCGATCGACCGGCCTTGGGCCGGGACCGTGCCCCTACCGCACACGGGGCAGATCCCGGCCGGCAAACGGGGTCGGCCGATGTCAGCTCCGGGCTGCGGTGCCGGACAGGTTGAGGGTCCTGTCCCGGCGCCGCGGCCCGCGGGTGCTTCAGGGGCGATCGGCCGTACGGGGCCGGGTGCGCCGGGCCTCGCCCCGCGTCTTCCCCGCCTTGGCTTCCGGCTCTTTCTCCGGGTCGTCCGCTGCCTTTCCCGTTCCCTCCGTCTCCCCCGCGCCCTCCCTCTCCGTCTGCGTCTCCGTCTCCGGCCAGGCCTTCATGGCCAGTTCCGCGATGGCTTCCAGCGTCGTGCGGTCCGCGCCGTCCCGTGCCTGCTGTGACATGCCCTGGATGACCGCCCCTGCGTAATGGGCAAGCGCGGCCGCGTCCGTGGTGGCGGGGAGCTCGCCGGAGGCAATGTCCGCCGTGATCGCCCGCTGGATGTCCCGGATGTTCGACAGCCTCATCTCCCGCAGGGAGGCGGCGACTTCGGCGGAGGCGGGGGCGGTGTTCTGGGCCGCGCTGATAACGAGGCAGCCGCGGGGGCGGCCGGGCAGCGTGTATTCGGCCGCGGCCTCGCGCAGCGCCCGTTCGACGCCGCGGCGGGCGGTCGGCTCCTCGGCCACGGCGCGGGGGAGAAAGCCGCCGTAGAGCCGTCCGTACTCGGCCACCGCCTCGTCGAACAGTGCGCGCTTGTCGCCGAAGGCCGCGTAGAGGCTGGGGGCACTGATGCCCATGGTGCGAGTGAGGTCGGAGATGGACGTGGCCTCGTAGCCCTGCTCCCAGAAGGACCGAATCGCCTGCTCGAGCGCCGTCTCCCGGTCGAAGGACCGGGGCCGGCCGCGCTGTTTCGTTTCCTTGCTCGCCATGGGGTGAATTTTATAGCGGCCGGTACGGAAGTCGTGTTAGCGTCTTTTTGTAGCGAGCGATATAGAAATCGCTCGGCGGAGGGGCGCTGCGCGTTGCGTGCGGGCGCGCCCTCGCGCCGGGCGGCGCATACGAGATGGGGAGGGGCACGGCCATGGGTGCACTCAGCGGCAGGACGGCACTGGTGACGGGCGGCGGCAGGGGGATCGGCCGGGCGATTTCGGAGCGGCTGGGGCGGGACGGGGCGCGGGTCGGCGTGCACTACGGACGCGACGAGGCGGCGGCCAAGGAGACGGTCGCCGCGATCGAGGCCGCGGGCGGCGAGGCCTTCGCGGTCCGGGCCGAGTTGGGGGTGCCGGGAGACGCCGAGGCGCTCTGGTCCGCGTTCGACGAGCAGGCCGACGGGGTGGACGTCCTGGTCAACAACGCCGGGATCAACAAAGCGGTGGACGGGACGCTGAAGCGGGTCGGGGAGGTGACGGAGGAAGATTTCGACCGCCTCTTCGCGGTCAACACCAAGGCGCCGTTCTTCATCGTGCAGCAGGGGCTGAGCCGACTGCGGGACGGCGGGCGGATCATCAACACCTCGACGGGGCTGACGCGTGGCGCGGCCAAGCCCGAGCTGATCGCCTACGCCATGAGCAAGGGCGCCGTCGATGTGTTCACCAGGACGCTCGCCAAGGACCTGGGACCGCGCGGGATCACGGTCAACGCCGTGGCGCCCGGCGCCGTCGACACGGATATGAACGCCGGCTGGCTGCGCGGTGCGGAGAACGCCGGGGCGCGTACGGCACTCGGGGAGATATCCCCGCTCGGGCGGGTGGCGGAGCCGGCCGACATCGGCGATGTCGTGGCCTTTCTCGCCTCGGACGACAGCCGCTGGGTGACGGGCCAGTGGATCGATGCGACGGGGGGTGTGCTGCTCTGACGCCGGCGCCGGATGCGTGACCGGACGGGTGGCCGGACGGGTGGCCGGGGGGACTGCCGGCGGGCTGCCGGGGGCGGCGAAACTTCCCCGCCATTCCCCCGCGGCACCCCGTCGTCCGTGCCCCGCTCTGCTAGATTGGTCTATACCACATAGCCCATTCTCCAGAACGGCAGGCCAAGCGTGGAAGTTGTCATCGTTCCGGACGCCGCGGCAGGCGGGGAGCTCATCGCGGAGGCCATCGCCACCCTGATGCGCCGCAAGCCGGATGCGCTGCTCGGTGTGGCCACCGGCTCGACCCCGTTGCCCGTGTACGAGGCGCTCTCGGCGAAGGTCCGGGCCTGCGTGGTGGACGCCTCGCGGGCCCGCATCTGCCAGCTCGACGAGTATGTGGGGCTGCCGGCCGGGCACCCGGAGTCCTACCGTTCGGTGGTGCTGCGCGAGGTGGTGGAGCCGCTGGGGCTGGACGAGGGCTCCTTCATGGGGCCGGACGGTACGGCGGAGGATGTCCAGGCCGCGTGCGAGGCGTACGACAAGGCGCTGAGCGAGGCGGGGGGTGTGGACCTGCAGCTGCTCGGCATCGGCACCGACGGGCACATCGGCTTCAACGAGCCGTGCTCGTCGCTCGCTTCCCGTACCCGGATCAAGACGCTCACCCGGCAGACCCGGGAGGACAACGCCCGCTTCTTCGACAGCCCGGAGGAGGTCCCGCACCACGTCATCACCCAGGGCATCGGCACCATCCTGGAGGCCCGGCACCTGGTCCTGCTCGCCACCGGCGAGGGCAAGGCCGACGCGGTGGCGCACGCGGTCGAGGGCCCGGTCGCCGCGCTGGTCCCGGCTTCGGCCCTGCAGCTCCACCCGCATGCGACGGTCGTCGTCGACGAGGCCGCGGCCTCCAAGCTGAAGCTCGCCGAATACTTCCGGGCCACGTATGCGGCGAAGCCGGAGTGGCAGGGGATCTAGACCCCGGCGCGCGGCTCGGCGGTGGGCGGTGTCTCTCGCCGGGCGGCGGTGTCCTCAGCTGTCGGCCGCGGTGCCGCCGACAGTCGGGCCCGTCATCCCCAACAGGGCCTCCGCCGCGGCCTGGCCGCACACCCGGGCCGCGCCGTGGGTGGCGATATGGATGGCGCCGGCGGGCGGGGACTGCGGAACGCCCATTTCCACCACTGCGGTGTCGGGGCGGGCCGCGGTGAGAGCCCGCAGGGCGTCGGCCATCCAGGGGTGGCGGTGGGCGTCGCGGACGACGGCGACGAGGCGGCGGCCGGCGGCGTCGGCCAGCAGGCCGTCGATCAGCGCGGGGGTCCCAACCGCAGCCGCCGCCTCCGCGGTGTAGGTGGCGGTGCGAGTGCCGGGGAGAAGGCGGGTGAGTTCGGCGGCGATGCCCCAGGGGGTGTCGTCACCTACCGCGATGTTGGCGAGGGGGGTGAAGGCGGCGACGTAGGCGGGGCCGGTCAGCGGCTCGTACGGGTCGTCGGCGGTGATGCGCAGGGCGCGGCGG
Organism: Streptomyces chattanoogensis; assembly: GCF_001294335.1. Lineage (GTDB taxonomy): Bacteria > Actinomycetota > Actinomycetes > Streptomycetales > Streptomycetaceae > Streptomyces > Streptomyces chattanoogensis. The sequence goes on along the minus strand of NZ_LGKG01000001.1, from coordinate 343,005 downwards.
GCGGCGCTCAGGCCGATGCCGGGTGCGGGCGCGGCCCCCACGACCGCGCCCGCACTCCGGGTCCAGCGCGCCAGGGCGCGCACCCGTGCCGCGGCGTCGGCGAGCCGCTTCTCCGGCAGCTCCCCGTCGCGCACCGCCCGCACCAGGGCGTCGCGCAGCCGCAGCACGGTGTCCTCGTCGGCCAGTCCGCCGCCCACACAAATGGCGTCCGCACCGGCCGCGATGGCCAGCACGCTGCCGTGCTCGATGCCGTAGGTGGCGGAGATCGCCTGCATCTCCATGCCGTCGGTGACGATGAGCCCGTCGAAGCCGAGACCGCCCTCGGCGGCCGGTGCGCGCAGCAGGCCGTGCAGGGCGGCGGGGCTGAGGGTGGCCGGGTGGTCGCCGTCCAGGGCGGGCAGCAGGATGTGCGCGCTCATCACCGCCTTGGTGCCGGCGGCGATGGCGGCCTGGAAGGGGATCAGCTCGCGTTGCCGGAGGGTGGGCAGGTCGGCGGTGATGCGCGGCAGGGCGTGGTGGGAGTCGACGGCGGTGTCGCCGTGGCCGGGGAAGTGTTTGGTGCAGGCGGCGACGCCGGCGGACTGGAGGCCCTCGACGTATGCGGCGGTGTGCCGGGCGACCCGCTGCGGGTCGGCGCCGAAAGACCGTACGCCGATGACCGGGTTGGCGGGGTTGGAGTTGACGTCGGCGGACGGCGCCCAGTTGAGGTTGATACCGCAGCCGGCCAGGCGGCGGCCCATTTCGCGGGCCACCTCGCGGGTCAGGGCGGTGTCGTCGACGGCGCCGAGCGCGAGGTTGCCGGGGAAGGCGGAGCCGCCGCGCACGTCGAGACGGGTGACATCGCCGCCCTCCTCGTCGATGGCGATGAGGAGGTCATCGCGTACGTCCCGCAACTGGGCGGAGAGAGCGGCCAGTTGGTCCGGGCTGTGCACATTGCGGCCGAAGAGGCCCACCGCGGCCAGGCCCTCGTCGAGGCGGCGGAGCAGCCAGCCGGGGGCGGTGGTGCCGGTGAAGCCGGGCTGGAGGACGGCGAGTGCATCGCGCGCGAGAGTGTCGGTGGAACGAATGGGGCGGAGAAAGACAGCCATGCGTTATCCCTTCACTGCGCCGGAGGTGAGACCACCGACCGCCTTGCGTTGCAGGAACAGGAAGAGGAGCAGGATCGGGACGGCGAAGAGGGAGGCGGCGGCCATGGTGGCGCCCCAGTCGTCCCCGAACCGGGTCTGGAACTGCGAGAGCCACAGCGGCAGGGTGCCCGCGCCGGGCTCCTTGTTGAGGACCAGTACGAGCGGGAATTCGTGCCAGGCGGTGATGAAGCCGAAGAGGGAGGTGGCCATCAGCCCGGGGGCGAGGAGCGGGAAGACGACCTTGAGGAAGGCCTGCCGGCGCGAGCAGCCGTCGACCATCGCGGACTCCTCCAGCTCCCTGGGCACCGCGGCGACATAGCCGCGCAGCGTCAGCAGGGTGAAGGGCAGCACCATCAGCATGTAGAAGCAGGTGAGCGGGACGAGGCTGTTGAGCATGTCCGCGTCGCGAACAATCAGATAGACCGAGATCACCATGACCTCCCAAGGCGCCATCTGGGCGACCATGAAGGTCAGCAGGATGCCCTTACGGCCCTTGAAGCGCATCCGGGTCAGGGCGAACGCCCCGCACAGCGCGATGACCAGAGACAGGGCGACGGCGAGGACGGTCACGACGACCGAGTTCCCGGCCAGGGTCCAGAAGTCGGGCGCGTGCACGGCCGTCGCGAAGTGCTCGAAGGTGCCGTGGAACGGGAACCACACCGGGTCCTCGCTGAGGATGTCCCGGGTCGGTTTGAAGGCCGTGTTGAACATCCAGTAGACGGGGAAGACAAAGCCGATGGCGAGCACGACCGCCGTGGCGTTGAGCCAGATACGGCCCGCGAGCGAGCGCTTCACAGCGCGGCCTCCTCGTGTTCCTCCTGCGCTTCCTGCCGGAGCGTCAGACGCAGGTAGTGCGCGGTCATGGCGAGCAGCACCACTATGGTGAGCAGGGAGATCGCGGCGCCCATGCCGAAGTGGAGATTGCCGACGCCTTCGGTGAAGGCGTAGATCGGCAGGGTTTCGGTGAGCCGGTCCGGGCCGCCCTGGTTGATCGCGAAGATCTGCGGAAACGCCTTGAAGACCCAGATGACTTCGAGGAACGTCGTGGCCAGGAAGAAGGGGCGCAGGAAGGGGAAGGTCACGGAGGCGAAGACCTGCCAGGTGCCGGCGCCGTCCATCCGGGCGGCCTCGTAGAGCTCCTTGGGGATGGTCGTGGTGGCGGCGTAGAGGTTGAGCGCCACGAAGGGCAGCGACTGCCAGACGATCATCACGGTGATGACGAAGAAGGTCGACAGCTGGGTGCCGACCCAGTCGTAGTCCGTCATCGCGTGCCAGCCGGCCGCGTCCAGCACCCAGTTGACGACGCCGTAGCGGGAGTCGAAGAGCCACTGGAAGACGGTGGTGGCGGCGATCACCGGCATCGCCCAGGCCAGCACCAGCGCGACGGACAGGGCCAGCCGCATCGTCTTGCCGAGCCGGGCCAGCAGCAGTCCGATCAGGGTGCCCAGGACCATGATCAGGACAACGTTGACGGCGGTGAAGACGACGGTGCGGAGGGTGACCCGCCAGAACTGCTCGCTGCCCAGGATCTCCCGGTAGTTGCCGGTCCCCACCCACTCGGTGAGGTGCTGGATCAGCTCCTTCATATTGAGGTTCTGGAAGGAGAGCACGAGGTTGCGCACCATCGGCCAGCCCAGGAAGACCGCGGTCGCGAGCAGGGCGGGGAGCAGCAGCAGATACGGGGCGCCCCGCCCTCTCCTGGAGCCTCGGCCGCAGGGCGGCGCACCGCCCTTGCCGGTCCGCGCGGCGGCCTGGTCCGTTGCGGCCGCCGCGCCGTCGAGCTGCACTGCCATGGGCTCCTGCTCCCCCTCGTTCCGCTCGGATGCACCGGATGTGCGCGTACGGGGCCGGGGACGGCCGGCCCCGTACGCCGCCGGTGGCGGTTATTCCTTGGCGAGCCGCGCGTTGATCTCGGATTCGACGGCCTTGGCGGCGTCGGCCGGGGACTTACCGTTCAGCACGGCCGTCATATAGCTCTTGATCGGATTCGGTACGTTCTCCACCGCGGCCCACTGGGGAATGAGGGGAGTCGTACCGCCGGACTTTTCCGCGGCGGGTGCGGCGGCGGCCGCGGCCGGGTTCTCCTTGGCGGCCGTGGCCAGGTCCGGGGACTTCGGCGTCCAGCCGGCCTCCTTGACCATCCGGGCGTCGTTCTCCTTCGACAGGGCGATCTTCAGGAATTCCTTGGCGAGTTCCTGGTTCTTGCCCATTCCGGCGACGGCGAAGTTGGAACCGCCGAGGAAGACGCCCTCGGGCTTGCCGGCGGTCTCCCCGGGAATGGTGAAGAAGCCGATGTCCTTCTTGATGCCCGGGTTGGCCTTGACCGCCTCGGCGGCCTCGTAGCCCATTGCGATAACGGCGCCGGTCTTCCCCTTGGCGAATACCTCGGACTGCTGCGGAGTGGCTTCGTCCTTGTTCTTCGGGGCGGTGCTGAAGGACTGGTAGGTCTTGTAGATGTCCATGGCCTTGGCGACTTTGGGGTCGCCGAGGTTGGAGACCCACTTGCCGCCCTGCTTCTTCACCAGGTCGGCGCCGGTGCCGATGGTCAGGCCGTCGAGGAAGTACCAGTTCTGGCCGGGGAGATAGAGCGGTTCGGCGTCGGTCTTCTTCTTGATGGTGTCGAAGGCCTTGAAGAGCTCACTGCGGGTCCTGGGGGTGCCTTTGAGGCCCGCCTGTGCCCAGATCTTCTTGTTGTACATGACGACGCGGTTTCCGGCGAACCACGGGAGCGCGTACTGCTTTCCGTCCACCAGCGCCGCCTTGTTGAACGCATCGTTCCAGTCGGCGCCGATGGCCTTCTTCAGATCGCCGAGGTCGGCCAGGGCTCCCGCCTTGGCGTAGGCGGCGGTCTGGGTGTTGCCGATTTCGACGACGTCCGGCGGGGTGTCCTCGGACAGTGCGGTGCTCAGCTTCTGCTGAATTCCGTTCCACTGCTGGACCTTGAACTCGACGGTGGCGCCGGTCTTCTTCTTGAATTGCGCGGAGACCTGTTCGGTCCACTGCGCGGGATTCGAGCCGCTCATCACCCATACGGTGAGCTTCTGTCCCTTGAAGCCGTCCGCGCCGTCGCCTGAACCACAGGCGGCGACGCCCACCAGCATTCCCGCGACCATCGTCGCCGCTATGAGCCCACGCTTCATTGCGCTCTCCCCCAGAGGACGGGTGTGGTCTTGCATGGCCAACGATTAATGGTTTAGACCAGCGCCCGCAGCTTGGCCTAGACCTTTGGGGGTGTCAAGGGTGTATAAGAGTCGCTGTCAGGTCCGTTACCGGACCGACATCTGGCGGGCCGGGACCTGCGAGGGAGCGCGGGGGATCCACTCGTGCCACGATGTGAGCCGCTACGTACGGAGGAGCCGGTGACGGCAGCGCGAGACGAGTCGGAGAGGCGGGCCATGGAGACCGAAGGCGGCAGTGCCGAGAGCGGCGGCGGCGCACGCACCGCTCGGGTGCCCAAGTACTACCGCCTCAAGCGGCACTTGCTGGAGATCACCGAGACGCTGCCGCCCGGCACCCCGGTACCCCCCGAGCGCACCCTCGCCGCGGAGTTCGACACCTCCCGCACGACGGTCCGCCAGGCCCTCCAGGAGCTCGTCGTCGAGGGCCGCCTGGAGCGCATCCAGGGCAAGGGCACCTTTGTCGCCAAGCCCAAGGTCTCCCAGGCTCTGCAACTGACCTCCTACACCGAGGACATGCGCGCCCAGGGGCTGGAGCCGACGTCCCAGCTGCTGGACATCGGCTATGTCACCGCCGACGACCGGCTCGCCGGTCTGCTGGACATCGTCACCGGCGGCCGGGTGCTGCGCATCGAACGGCTCCGGCTGGCCAGCGGCGAGCCCATGGCCATCGAGACCACCCACCTGTCGGCCAAACGCTTCCCCGCACTGCGCCGCAACCTGGTCAAGTACACCTCCCTGTACACCGCGCTGGCCGAGGTCTACGACGTCCGCCTGGCGGAGGCCGAGGAGACCATCGAGACCTCACTCGCCACCCCGCGCGAGGCCGGCCTCCTGGGCACCGACGTCGGCCTGCCGATGCTGATGCTCTCCCGGCATTCGGTGGACGCCCAGGGGCAGCCGGTGGAATGGGTCCGCTCGGTCTACCGCGGCGACCGCTACAAGTTCGTCGCCCGGCTGCGCCGCCCCGCCGACTGAGTCCCCGCGGCCGCCGCGGCCCGGTCCGTGACACCGGTCCGTAACTCACGTATGCCATACCGATATACGGACACCTAGTGACGCGTGCCACGCCCCTGGCTTAGATTTCCAGCCCATTACCAGGAGAACTTGCCACGGACGGAGCTTCGCCATGTCAGAGCCGGAGTCGGCAGCCGAACCGCCGGAGCGGGGACCGATCGTCACGCCCACCCGTGTGGTGGCCGGGGTGTGTCTGCTCGCACCGTTCGTGGCGATGCTGTGGGTGAGTTCGTACGCGAGGATCGAGCCGAAGCTCATCGGGATCCCGTTCTTCTACTGGTACCAGATGCTGTGGGTGCCCGTCTCGACGGTGCTGACGGCGGTTGCGTACAAGCTGGTCCAGCGTGAGCAGCGCGCCCGCAAGGGGGGTGTGGCCAAGTGACCGCCCACTCCTCCTCCGCCGCGCTGGCGGCCCCCTCGGCCGAGGGAGTCAACGGCGTCGCCCTCGCCGTCTTCGTCTTCTTCTTCGTGGCCGTGACGGTCATGGGCTTCCTCGCCGCCCGCTGGCGCAAGGCCGAACAGTCCGCCAGCCTCGACGAATGGGGCCTGGGCGGGCGCAGCTTCGGCACCTGGATCACCTGGTTCCTGCTGGGCGGTGACCTCTACACCGCGTACACGTTCGTGGCCGTCCCGGCGGCGATCTACGCGGCGGGCGCCGCCGGCTTCTTCGCCGTCCCCTACACCATCCTCGTCTATCCCCTGATCTTCACCTTCCTCCCCCGCCTGTGGTCGGTCTCGCACAAGCACGGGTATGTCACCACCTCCGACTTCGTGCGCGGCCGCTTCGGGTCCAAGGGCCTGTCGCTGGCCGTGGCGCTCACCGGCATCCTCGCGACGATGCCGTACATCGCCCTCCAACTCGTCGGCATCCAGGCAGTTCTGGACGTGATGGGCGTCGGCGGCGGCGAGAACACCAACTGGTTCGTCAAGGACCTGCCGCTGCTGATCGCGTTCGCGGTGCTGGCCGCGTACACCTACTCCTCGGGGCTGCGGGCGCCCGCACTGATCGCCTTCGTCAAGGACGGGCTGATCTATCTGGTCATCATCGTCGCGATCGTCTACATCCCCATCAAGCTGGGCGGTTTCGACCATATCTTCGATGCGGCGGGCAAGGCGTTCGCGCAGCCCGGCGCCGTCCCCGGCAAACCGCGCGGCGAGCTGACCAGCGGCCCCCACGCCCAGTGGGCGTACGCCACCCTGGCGCTGGGCTCCGCGCTGGCGCTCTTCATGTACCCGCACTCGATCACCGCGACGCTGTCCTCGCGCAGCCGCAACGTGATCCGCCGCAACACCACGATCCTGCCGCTGTACTCCCTGATGCTGGGCTTCCTGGCGCTGCTCGGCTTCATGGCGATCACGGCCGGTACGGACATCAAGGGCAACCCGCAGCTGGCGATTCCGCAGCTGTTCGAGGACATGTTCCCGAGCTGGTTCTCCGGCGTCGCCTTCGCCGCGATCGGCATCGGTGCCCTCGTACCGGCGGCCATCATGTCGATCGCCGCGGCCAACCTCTTCACCCGCAACGTCTACAAGGACTTCCTCAAGCCGGGCGCGACCGCGGAGCAGGAGCACAAGGTCGCCAAGCTGGTCTCGCTGCTGGTGAAGGTGGGTGCGCTGGTCTTCGTCCTGACCATGGACAAGACCGTCGCGATCAACTTCCAGCTGCTGGGCGGTATCTGGATCCTGCAGACCATGCCCGCGCTGGTCGGCGGCCTGTTCACCCGGTGGTTCCACCGCTGGGCGCTGCTGGCGGGCTGGGCGGTCGGCATGATCTACGGCACGCTGGCGGCGTACGGCGTGGCCAGCCCCACCCAGAAGCACTTCGGCGGCTCGGCGGCCGAGATCCCCGGCATCGGCGAGATCGGCTACATCGGCCTGACCGCGTTTGTGCTGAATGTGGTGGTGACGGTCGTGCTGACCTTCGCCCTGAAGGCCGCGAAGGCTCCGGACGGTGTCGACGAGACCAGCCCCGGCGACTACACGGCCGACATCGGCGACAAGGGCGTCACGGCGGACCTGCCTCAGGCCCCTGCGGAGGCGCCGGCGGAGCACTGAGCCCGCCGGCCGGCTCACGGGTACGGGCCGTCGCATCCTTCGGGGTGCGGCGGCCCGTTCACGTTATCCACAGGCCCCGCCGCCGATCGGGCCCGCCCGGCACACTGAAGCGCATGGACATCACGATCAGGCCCGCGCGGCCGGCCGAGTTCGCAGCGGTGGGTGACCTCCTGGTGGAGGCCTATCTGGCCGATGGGCTGCTGGCGTTCGGGGAGAGCGATCCCTACGCCGCCGTCCTGCGCAGGGTCGCACACCGGGCGGAGCATGCCGAGGTGCTGGTGGCCGTGGAGCCGCGGCGCGGGGCGGTGCTCGGGACCGTGACGTTTGCCGCGTACGGGAGTCCGTACGCGGATCTGGCGGGGCCCGGGGAGGGGGAGTTCCGGATGCTGGCGGTGCAGTTCGAGGGGCGCGGGCAAGGAATTGGGGCGGCGTTGGTGACGGCATGTATGGAGCGCGCCCGCGCGCTGGGGCTGCGGGCGCTGGTGCTCTCCAGTCAGCGGCAACTGCTGCCCGCCCACCGGCTCTACCGCCGCCTGGGGTTCGAGCGCGCCGAGGAGCGGGACTGGGATCCGATACCTGAGGTCACGCTCTGGGCCTTTGCGCGGGAGCTGGTCTGAAGGGCGTTCCGGGCGTCGTTCCGGGCGGCACTCCCCGCGCGCCCGGGCCGTGATCCGGGCGACATTCCGGGCCTCACCGGGGCCGTTGGCCGTTCGCACACCTGTGGGAGTGGTATGGGAGAACATCAGGCAGCGACACAACATGTGGGGGTGCGCGCGGGGAGCAGCACAAGATGTATGCTCTTGCTCGCTGTCGCCGCAGGGGAATCCGGTGGGAATCCGGAACTGTCCCGCAACGGTGTACGAGTGCGCCCGGATTGCCGTACGGCCGTCTCGCGCGCCCCTGAAGTCCGAGGACCTGCCGACAGTACGCCCGCACCGCCATCGGTGCGGACGTCGATACGTCCGGGCCCCGAGGGTTGGGCTGATGGATGCCGCGCGGTGTGCCCGCGCACCCCTGACCGTCACGGGGTGCCGCACGCCCGCGCGCGCCCGTCGCGCGCCCCTCCCGGCCCCCGCCGAGTGAGGGAGAGCATCACGTGACCATCGCGCCAACGGAGCCCGCGTCAGACGCCGAGGTCGTGCAGCCTGCGGTGGCTGCGCCTGCCGCCCCCGCCGACGGCGGGAAGGGCGAGGTCGGGCAGGACGGTCCGGGCGTTGCCCTGCTGCGCACGCTGACCGACCTGACCGTGGACCTGACCGCGACCGACCCCGGAAAGGTGGCCGCCGCCGCGCTGCGCGGCCGGCACCCGGGCTCGGACGAGGCCGAGTTGCGCGCGCTGGCCATCGACGCCGCCGCCGGACTCATCGGTGACGAGCCGCAGTACTCCCGGCTCGCCGCCCGTCTGCTGACCCTCTCCATCGCGGAGGAGGCGGCCGGACAGGGGGCGGTCGCCTTCTCCGCCTCCGTCGAGGTCGGCCACCGCGAGGGCCTGATCGCCGACGCGACCGCCGAGTTCGTACGGACCCATGCGGAGCAGCTGGACGCCCTGGTCGAGAGGGCTCTCCAGGACGGCGCCGACGACCGGTTCGGGTACTTCGGACTGCGGACGCTGCACTCGCGCTATCTGCTGCGGCACCCCACCACCCGTCAGGTCATCGAGACGCCCCAGCACTTCCTGCTCCGGGTGGCCTGCGGTCTGGCCGAGGACCACTCCGCACGGGCGCTGGCGGATGTCGCGGAGCTGTACCGCCTGACCAGCACGCTCTCCTACCTGCCCTCCTCCCCCACGCTCTTCAACTCCGGCACCCGCCACCCGCAGATGTCGTCCTGCTATCTGCTGGACTCCCCGCTGGACGAGCTGGACTCGATCTACGGCCGCTACCACCAGGTGGCGCGGCTCTCCAAGCACGCCGGCGGCATCGGTCTCTCGTACTCCCGGATCCGCGCACGGGGGTCGCTGATCCGGGGCACCAACGGCCACTCCAACGGCATCGTGCCGTTCCTGCGCACCCTGGACGCCTCCGTCGCCGCGGTGAACCAGGGCGGCCGGCGCAAGGGCGCCGCCTGTGTCTACCTGGAGACCTGGCACGCCGACATCGAGGAGTTCCTGGAGCTGCGCGACAACACCGGTGAGGAGGCGCGCCGTACGCACAACCTGAACATCGCGCACTGGATCCCGGACGAGTTCATGCGCCGGGTGGAGGCGGACGCCGACTGGTCGCTGTTCTCCCCCTCGGACGTTCCGGAGCTGGTCGACCTGTGGGGCGACGAGTTCGACGCCGCCTACCGCAAGGCCGAGGCCGACGGCCGGGCGCTCAAGCAGATCCCCGCCCGGCTGCTGTACTCGCGGATGATGCGCACCCTGGCGCAGACCGGCAACGGCTGGATGACGTTCAAGGACGCCGCCAACCGCACCGCCAACCAGACCGCCGAACCCGGCCAGGTCGTGCACTCCTCCAACCTGTGCACGGAGATCCTGGAGGTGACCAACGACGGGGAGACCGCGGTCTGCAACCTGGGCTCGGTCAACCTCGCCGCCCACCTGGGTGACAACGGTGAGATGGACTGGGAGCGGCTGGACGCCACGGTCCGCACGGCCGTCACCTTCCTCGACCGCGTGGTGGACATCAACTTCTACCCGACCGAGCAGGCCGGGGCCTCCAACTCCCGCTGGCGCCCGGTCGGTCTGGGCCTGATGGGCCTGCAGGACGTCTTCTTCCGGCTGCGGCTGCCCTTCGACTCGCCCGAGGCGCGGGAGCTGTCGACCCGGATCTCCGAGCGGATCATGCTCGCCGCGTACGAGGCCTCCGCCGATCTCGCCGAGCGGCACGGCCCGCACCCGGCCTGGTCCGCGACCCGTACCGCCCGCGGTGTGCTGCACCCCGACCACTACCCGGACGCCGAGCCCCGCTGGGCCGACCGCTGGGCGGCGCTGCGCACCCGGATCGCGAAGACCGGGATGCGCAACTCCCTGCTGCTGGCGATCGCGCCGACCGCCACCATCGCCTCCATCGCGGGGGTGTACGAGTGCATCGAGCCGCAGGTCTCCAACCTCTTCAAGCGCGAAACGCTGAGCGGTGAGTTCCTGCAGGTCAACGCCTATCTGATCGAGGAGCTCAAGGCGCTGGGCCTGTGGGACGCGCGGACCCGTGACGCGCTGCGCGAGGCCAACGGCTCGGTCCAGGAGGTGAGCTGGATCCCCGAGGAGGTCCGGTCCCGTTACCGCACCGCTTGGGAGATCCCGCAGCGCGCCCTGATCGACATGGCCGCGGCCCGTACGCCGTACCTCGACCAGAGCCAGTCCCTGAACCTCTTCATGGCGTCGCCGACCATCGGCAAGCTCAGCTCGATGTACGCCTACGCCTGGAAGCGCGGCATCAAGACGACGTACTACCTGCGGTCACGCCCGGCGACCCGGATCGCCCAGTCCGCGCGCGCCGCGACCGTTCCCGCACAGCTGCCGGTGGCCGACTCCGAGGCCGTCGCCTGCTCCCTGGAAAACCCCGAGTCCTGCGAGGCCTGCCAGTAATGACCACCGAAACGAACACCGCCGCGGCCACGCACACCGCCACCACCGGTGAGAAGAACCTCCTCGACCCGGGCTTCGAGCTGACCCTGCGCCCCATGCGGTACCCGGACTTCTACGACCGCTACCGCGACGCGATCAAGAACACCTGGACCGTGGAGGAGGTCGACCTCCACTCGGACGTCGCCGACCTCGCCAAGCTCTCCCCCGGCGAGCAGCACCTCATCGGCCGGCTGGTCGCCTTCTTCGCCACCGGCGACTCGATCGTGGCGAACAACCTGGTCCTGACCCTCTACAAGCACATCAACTCCCCCGAGGCGCGGCTGTACCTGAGCCGTCAGCTGTTCGAGGAGGCCGTGCACGTCCAGTTCTATCTGACGCTGCTGGACACCTATCTCCCCGACCCGGACGACCGCGCCGCCGCCTTCGCGGCCGTGGAGAACATCCCGTCCATCCGGGAGAAGGCCCAGTTCTGCTTCAAGTGGATGGACTCGGTCGAGAGCATCGACCGGCTGGAGTCCAAGGCCGACCGCCGCCGCTTCCTGCTCAACCTGATCTGCTTCGCGGCCTGCATCGAGGGCCTGTTCTTCTACGGTGCCTTCGCCTACGTCTACTGGTTCCGCTCGCGCGGTCTGCTGCACGGCCTGGCGACCGGCACCAACTGGGTGTTCCGCGACGAGTCCATGCACATGGACTTCGCGTTCTCGGTGGTGGACACGGTCCGCCAGGAGGAGCCCGACCTCTTCGACGACAAGCTGGAGCAGCAGGTCACCGAGATGCTCGAGGAGGCCGTCGAGGCGGAGCTGCAGTTCGGCCGCGATCTGTGCGGTGACGGCCTGCCGGGGATGAACACCGAGTCGATGCGCGAATACCTCCAGTGCGTCGCCGACCAGCGGCTGCAGCGCCTCGGCTTCGCGCCCGTCTACGGCTCGGAGAACCCGTTCTCCTTCATGGAGCTGCAGAACGTCCAGGAGCTGACCAACTTCTTCGAGCGCCGGGCCTCGGCCTACCAGGTCGCCGTGGAGGGCTCGGTCTCCTTCGACGACGACTTCTAGCCGACGGCAGCACCCGTCCGGCCACCGGCCGCCCGCGGATTATGAGCATCCTGTTAGCGGGCGGCCGGTGCGGCAACCGGAGCGCCGTTTCCTACTGTCTACGGGAGCATGAAGGGGAACAGGGTGCGTCGCCTGCTGCGTCGCCTGCCGCGCCGTCTTCCGCGCCGTCTTCCGCGCCGCCGGATCATCGACTATCCGCGTCAGGGGCGAGCGGGGCTGCGCCGCTGGCTGCCGTCGTGGCGTCTGGTGCTCGGCACCGTCGGGACGTGCATCGGCGGCCTGGTCGGCCTGTTCGTCGTCGTCTACATCAGCGTCGACATCCCCAACGAGAACGAGCTGGCCGCCCAGGAAGCCTCCATCTACTACTGGGCGGACGGCAGTCAGATGGTCAGCGTCGGCGCCGTCAACCGCCAGAACGTCACGCTCGACAAGGTCCCCGATTCGGTCGAGAACGCCGTGATCGCGGCGGAGAACGCCACCTTCTACAGCGATTCCGGTGTCTCTCTCAAGGGCATCGGCCGCGCCGTGGTGAACATGCTGTCCGGCGGGGACACCCAGGGCGGCTCCACGATCACCCAGCAGTATGTGAAGAACACCTATCTTTCGCAGGACCAGACGGTCACCCGTAAGGCGAAGGAATTCATCATCTCGCTGAAGGTGAACAACCAGAAGTCGAAGCGGGAAATTCTGCGCGGCTATCTCAACACCAGCTGGTTCGGCCGGAGTTCCAACGGAATCCAGGCGGCCGCGCACGCCTATTACGGTATCGACGCCGAGAAGCTCAACCCGAGTCAGGGAGCGCTGCTGGCCGCGCTGCTGAAGGGTTCCGAGCAGTACGACCCGACGCTGAGCAAGGCCAATCACCAGCGGGCCGTGGCGCGCTGGAAATGGATCCTCGACCGGCAGGTCGCCACCGGCAAGATGAGCGCGTCGGAGCGGGCCAGGTACACCAAGTTCCCCGAGCCCCGCGCGCTGGCGAAGCCCACCAGCCAGGCCGGCCAGACCGGTTATCTCGTCGACGTCGCCAATAAATTCATCCAGAGCAGTACGGGACTGACCGACAAGGACCTGGCGAGCGGCGGCTACCGCATTCACACCACCTTCGACAAAACGCTCACCCGCCGCCTGGAAAAGGCGGTCACCAGCGTCCGTCAGCAGACCATCGACCCGAAGAAGCGCACGACCGACACCTTTGTGCAATTCGGCGCGGCCTCGGTACGTCCCAAGGACGGGGCGATCGTCGCGCTGTACGGCGGCGCGGATGCGACGAAGCACTTCGGCAACAACGCCGATACCAGCGCCGTTCCGGCCGGATCGGCGTTCAAACCGTTTGTGCTGGCGGCGTCGCTGGAGCAGCAGACCGAGGCATGGGGGGCCGAGGCGAATCCGGGCGACTGGGACAGCACCGTGGGTGATCTGCGCGGGGCCCTGATGAACGCCCAGAGCCCGCCCTTCGTGCAGGCCGGGCAGCGCATCGGGCTGGAGCGGATCCGGGACCTCGTCGTGAACGCCGGGCTGCGCGAGGAGAGCCTGGCGCAGCTGGAGCCGACCTTCCCGCTCGGCACCTCCGCCCCCAGCGCGATCCGGCTGGCGAGCGCCTACACCACCTTCAGCAACGGCGGGGTGCACGCGGAACCGTACGCGGTGTCCAAGATGACCCTCGACGGCAAGCCCCTCGACGGCTTCGACCACCCGGAGCCGGCGCAGGTCCTGTCGCCCGATGTCGCCCAGCAGATGACCGGGATCCTGGAGGGGCTGGGCTGGCGCACGCTGGGCACCTCCGACGGCCGGGGCCCCTTCCGGCCGGTCGCGGCGGGCGTCAGCGAACCCGGTGACCGGATGAAGTCGGCGTGGTTCGTCGGCAGCCCGTCCGGTGCCCCCTCCACCGGCGCCGCGCCAGGCGAAGCGGGGAGCTTCAGCAAGGGGAGCGCGGACGACGGGCCGACCACCGCCATCACGATGTTCCGCAACAAGCCGGGCGCGCCCGAACTGCTGCCGATGAACGGCGTGGGCGGTCCGGACTCGGGGCTGGGGACGACCATCCCGCCGAAGATCTGGACCGCCTACCAGGACACGCCGCCCCAGGACACGTCATCCCGGGACACGTCATCCCAGGACACATCGCCCCAGGCCACGCCCTGAGGCCCGCCGCGGGCCCCGTCCGTCAGTCGTTGGCGACGACGGGGTACCGCGGCTCCCGCTCCGCCATCTGCTTCAGCGCGTCCTTGCGGTCCCGCTTGGAGAGCCGGTCGATGTAGAGGTAGCCGTAGAGGTGGTCGGTCTCGTGCTGGAGGCAGCGCGCGAAGTAGCCGGTGCCCTCGACGGCGATCGGCTCACCCTTGGCGTTCCGGCCGCGCACGACGGCGTAGTCGGGGCGGGCCAGCTCGGCGTAGGCGCCGGGCACCGACAGGCAGCCCTCGTTGGAGTCGTCCAGCACCCGGCGCTCGGCCGGCAGCTCGTCCAGGACGGGGTTGCAGACCGCGCCGACGTGCCGCACGCCCGTGTCGTCCATGCAGTCGTAGACGAAGACCTTCAGGTCCACACCGATCTGGTTCGCGGCGAGGCCGACGCCCTCGGCGGTGCGCTGGCTGGCGAACATGTCGTCGATGAGCTGGGCGAGCTCGTCGTCGAACGCGGTGACGTCCTTGCACTCCTGGTGGAGCACGGGGTTGCCGACGACCGTGATCGGCCGCGAGGTGCCGCGCTCGCGGTGCGCGGCCTCACGCTCGGCCGCGTCCGTCACATCGTCGATGAACTCGCGGTCCACCTGCTGCTCACCGTCTTGATCAAACACAGGCTGCTGCGCCATGTCCGCCGTATGCCTTCCTGAAAACCCTGAAACCCTGAAAACCCTGATGAGTCGCCCTACAGCCTACGGGGACCGGGGGCGTCGCTCAGCAGACCTCTTCGAGATCGCGCCACTCCCGGGTGTCCGGGCTGTCCGCGACCCAGCCGTCGAGGAGGCCGCGGACCAGGGCGGCGGGCGCCGCGATACCGCATTCGCGCTCGGGGACCCACAGCGAGCCCGAGCCCGCGGTGCGGTGGCCGAGCGGGCCGGGATGGCCCGGTTCGCTGTGGTCGTGCGGGTCGAGGTGTTCGCCGTCGCCCTCGTCGCTGGGCATCCGGCTCTCCGAGCAGGTGCGGCACAGCAGGCGTACGGACGAGGACCAGTCCTCGGCGGCGAAGCCCGCATCGGCCGCCAGCCGCTCCAGGGCGTCCCGGTCGGCCTCCGAGGCGGCCTCCAGGAGGACCACCCACGTGGGGACCGGTGAGGGCGCCCACAGCTCGATCTCGTCGAAGACCGGATAGGCCCGTGTGGCGCCGTCGGCGCCCGCTGCGGTGGTCCGCTCGCCGTGCGGGACGCCGTCGTGCAGCACGACCTCGCCCCAGCGGCGCCCGGAGGACGGCAGCGGGATGGACAGCACCTCGATACGGGCCGGGTCCAGCCGGCGGCCCCAGACCACCTCGGCCTCGCCCTCCGGGGAGAGCCGCACGGCGGCGCTGCCCAGGGCCATCCCGACCGGCTCACCGGACGGCGAGCCCTCGCCGGGGACCCTGAGGCCGTACGCCTGCCAGGCGCGGCGGGCCAGCGGCCAGTCCTGCAGGGCGGTGGCGGCGATGCCGACGTTCCACCAGTCGGGCGCCCCGGTCCCGCGGTCCAGCAGGGCCACGGCGCGCAGACCGGCGGCCCGCGCCTGCTCCCAGTCGTGCCGGAACTTGTGCAGCAGCGCGAGGTTGAACCAGGACTCCGACAGCCACGGCTCCATGTCCGCGGCCCGGGTCAGCAGCGCCCCCGCGTCCTCGTAACGGCCGTCGCCGATCAGCGTGAAAGCGCGGTCGGTCGCCTGCCGCCACGAGGCGGAGGGCCGGTGCCGTACCTTGCCGAAGATCCTCACGATTCCCGCCTGCTGGTTGCTCTCGATGCCGCTGCCGGGGGTGTCCCGCGCGGCGCCCTGGGCCCTTGTGGGGGCCCACTCGACAACCTGCCACAGATTGCCGTCGGACTCAGCCCGATTGCTGCGCCCCCTGCGGCTCCCCTGCGGCTTCGTGCCCTGCGCCGGCCCCCTGAATCCCCCTGGGACATGTCCTATGGGGCTTCCTTCGCATCCAACCATGCCCATCTCACAGGGCGCTCATTACCCATGGGTTCCACGACGGACGACGGACCGCACCCGCCGCTTCTCTCACCTTGTGTGATGCCGTCGACACCGCGCGCACCGCACCGCGGGGTCCGCGCTCCCCGCTCTCGCCGGCACTCCCTCCGTCACCCGCCGCACGCTGCCCGCCCCGGCACCCGCCCCGCCGCCAGGACCCGGGCGAGCGCCTCGACGACCCGGGGCTCGTGGTCCTGCGCGGTGGACAGCCGCAGCCGCTCCAGGGCGCGCAGCGGTCCGCCGGGGCCCGCGGTCCCCCGCGCCAGGTCGTCGTAGGCGTTGACCGTACGGACGATACGGGCGGTGACCGGCTGGTCGCGGAACGGATCGGCCTGCCGCTCGACGATCACCGCGACCTGCGCCGGGGCGCCGGTCTGCCGGACAACGGCGCCGCCCAGCAGCGCGATCCGGCGCTGTTCGTCGGGTGGCAGCGGTGCGGTCGCGCCGGCCGGGACCGGGTCCAGGAGCGAGAGCTGGCCGATGTCGTGCATCAGCGCGGCGTATTCGAGGACATCCAAGTCCGGTTCGCTCAGCCCCAGTTCGCGGCCCACCGCGCGGCTGAGCGCGGCCACCCGGCGGGCGTGGCCGGGCGGGGTGTATCCGGCGATCTCGGTGGCGCGGGCCAGCGAGGCGATGGTCTGGCGGTAGGTGGCCCGTACGGCGGCGAAGCGGCGGAAGGCGAACTGCGTCAGCAGCAGCGGCAGGGCGCACACCGGCAGCGCCCAGAGGCCGGCGACGGCGGTGGTGAGCGAGATGACCACCCCGGTGGCACAGATGGCGGTGCCGATGCCGAGCAGCGCCCGCAACTCGTCGCGCAGCAGCGGACCGTACGGCCAGCCGGTACGGGCGCGGGCGAGGGCGGCGGCCAGCACCGCGTCGCACAGCATGGTGAGCACCAGCAGCCCGACCAGCAGGAGCGGGTGGAGCCGGCCGTCGGCGCCCCACTGCACCAAGGTGCCGGTGTGGTAGAGGGGTTGGAAGCAGGTGGCGGCGAAGCCGGCGGTCAGCACGCGGCGGGCGAGGTGGTCGCGGGCATGGGCCCGGCCGAGCGCGAGATGCGGGACGAGTCCCACCAGGACGGCGGCGAGCACGACCGAGACGGTCCCCGCCACACCGTGCGCCGTCGGCCGCCCGCCCGCCTCGCCGAGCAGCGCATACGCGAGCGCGCCGGCCGCGCCGAGGGGGGCGCTCTCCCGCTCGCCGGGGCCGGTGGTGCGGTCGGGCCCGCGGCGCAGCAGCTCGCCGGCGGCGATCAGCACCCCGAAGGCGAGCGCGGTCCCGGGCTGCGCCAGACCCTCCCACAGCGTCCGCCCGAGGCCCCAGACGGCGAGGACGGCGGCCGCGGTGTGGACTGCGGTGACGAGGGGGGCGCCTGCGCTGCGGGGGAGGGTCATGGCGCACCGTCCCGGCGGCCCGGGGGCGCCGCTTCGGGCACCGTCGCGCGCGGCCGCGGAGGAGTGACGTTTCCGCTCCCGGGCTCCGCCGCCGTCACCAGGCCGGGGTGCCAGCCGTGCCGCTCCAGCGACGCGGCCAGCGCCGCCACCATCCGCGGGTCGAAGTGCGTCCCGGCACATCTGCGCAGCTCCGCGACGGCGGCCGGGACCGGGCGGGCGCGGCTGTAGGAGCGGTTGGAGGTCATCGCGTCGAAGGCGTCGGCGACCGCGACCACCCGGGCGGACTCCGGGATGTGGTGGCCCGACAGGCCGTAGGGGTAGCCCCTGCCGTCCAGCCGCTCGTGGTGGTGCAGGATCGCCGCGCGGGCCTCGCCGAGGAAGCCGATGCCGCGGACGATCTCATGGCCGTACTCGGGGTGCAGCTCGATCACCCCGCGCTCCTCGGGCGTCAGCGGTCCGTCCTTGCGCAACAGCCGGGTGGGGACGCCGAGTTTGCCGACGTCGTGCAGGATCCCGGCGAACCGGAGCATCTCCGTCCGGTCCTCCGCCATGCCCAGCTCCCGGGCGATCATCACCGAGGCCCGGCCGACCCGTTCGCTGTGGCCGCGGGTGTAGCGGTCCTTGATGTCCACGGCCTGGACCAGGGCGCGGATGGTGGCCTGGTGGGCGGCGCGTTCACGGTGGTACTGGGCGAAGACCCAGCACGAGAGGTACATCGGCAGCAGCACGAGCAGCGCCGCCGGCGGTCCGTACGCGCTGCGCCACAGGACCGCCATCATCAGCCCGGCGAGCCCGTGGACCAGATACGGGCCCAGCGAGGAGGTCAGCAGTCCGCGCCAGGCGGTGCGGGCCGGGTGGCGCTCGGCGGCGATGAGGATGCCGCCGTCCAGTGCGGCGAGCACGGCGCAGAAGGCGAGGGCGGCGGCCGCGGCCGGGAGCAGGACGAGCGGGAACTGCGGCGCGGACAGCGGGTGGTGGCCGAGGGCGTCGGTGAGGACATGGCCGAGCCGGGAGGCCGCGCAGCAGGCCAGGGCGAGTTCGGCGGCGTGCCAGATCCTGCGGGCGAGCGCGGAGCGGGGACCGGCCGGGGCGGTCAGGGCTCCGGGGACGGCGACCAGCGCGGCCAGGTGCGGCGGCAGCAGCAGGGCTCCGGCCAGGAGGACGGGGCTGGCCCAGCCCGCGGGGAACGCGCCGGAGGCGGCCGTCAGGGGGCAGCGGCGCAGCTGTTCGCACAGTCCGTAGAGGGTGGTCAGGGCCAGGGTGCCGGCCCAGGGGGCTGCGGCGCCGGTCCGTAAGGCGGGGGCGGCACACAGCGCCGCGGCCAGGGCGGCGCAGCCGATATACCCTCGCGCGGCCGCCGGAAGTCCCCGCATCGCGCCTCCTCACGCTGCCCCGTGGCGCCGCGTCCGCGGCACGCCTGGGTTCGGTGAGGATAGAGGCGCCGGAGCGCCGGGGACGGCGCATCAGCGGATCGGGCGGGACGAATCACCCCGCCCCTCACCCCTTGGGGTGAGGTACCGCGTTATTCGCCCCGCGCGGCCTCGGCATGTGCATCGGCCGCATCGGCGGTGCCGGACGACGGCTCCCGCTGCGCCTGTTCCTTCCGGGCCTGTGCCTGCTCGCGCTCGGCCTGCTCGTTCTTGGCCTGTTCGAGCACGCTGACCTCGGGCACGGTCTCCCCGGCCCGGATCAGATCGATCCGGCCCATGACCTTGGAGCGCAGGTCGGTGGGGACGTCGTCATGGCCGCAGCAGCGCTTGACCAGCTTCTTGACGGCCTGCTCCAGTCCGTACTTCTCCAGGCACGGCGAGCATTCGTCCAGATGCACCTGGAACTCCGCGCACTCCCCGGCGGGCATCTCCCGGTCGAGATACTCGTAGAGGTGGTCAAGGACCTCTGAGCAGTCCTTCTCGTGCGGCTCTCCGCAGCTCATGATCCCGCGCCTTTCCGGTCGTGCGACCCCGATGTCCGCGCGGCCTGCGGGTCCGCGGCCGTCGCACCCGCGGGGACCAGCCCGCGTTCGCGGGCGTAATCCTCCAGCATGCCGCGCAGTTGGCGGCGGCCGCGGTGCAGACGGGACATCACCGTGCCGATGGGTGTCCCCATGATGTCCGCGATCTCCTTGTACGCAAAGCCCTCGACGTCCGCGAGGTAGACCGCAATGCGGAATTCCTCCGGGATCGCCTGGAGTGCGGCCTTCACGTCCGAGTCGGGGAGGTGGTCGAGGGCCTGGGACTCGGCGGACTGCAGGCCGGTCGACATATGCGACTCGGCGCGCGCCAGCTGCCAGTCCTCGATCTCGTCGGCGGCGCTGCGCTGCGGCTCCCGCTGCTTCTTGCGGTAGGTGTTGATGAAGGTGTTGGTGAGGATGCGGTACATCCAGGCCTTGAGGTTGGTGCCCTCCCGGAACTGGCGGAAGGACGCGTACGCCTTGGCGTACGTCTCCTGCACCAGGTCCTCCGCATCGGCCGGATTGCGCGTCATGCGCAGCGCGGCGGAGTACATCTGGTCCAGGAAGACGAGGGCGTCCCGCTCGAAGCGCGCGGTGCGCTCGGCGTCGCTCTCCTGCCGGCCCGCGGTCCTGTCCTCAGCCGTGCCGTCGGTCCCTGCGCCGGTACCGGTGACCGGACCCACCTCCTCCAACACCGTGACGGATCCGGATACGGACCCCCTCGAATCGGAGAATAGACGACGATCAGGGGCCGCCGCCGCTCCAGCCGGGGCAGGCTGTGTCACCTGCATCTGCGACCACGGCAGATCGGCGGCCGGGCGGGTGGCGCAGGCGATTCCCATGCGGCGGACTCCCATTCCTCGTGCTGCGTGCGCTGGACGTACTGGATCCATACGCCAGGCACAACAGCCGCGGGCGGCGCCGCATTCCCCGTTCGCGGAGTTGTTTCACAGATATCGATGCAGCCGCCGGCCCGCACGAGGCCACCGCGGCCTCGCCCTCAGCCGAACATCCCGTCGAGCCACTCCGCCACCGCGTCCGTGATCACGGCCATCGACGCCGCCTCGGCGACCCCCGCCGACTTGGGCACCGCGAACCCGTGGTCCCCGTACGCCACCTCGGTGATCTCCGTGTCCGGCGGGAACTCCTCCGGCCGGCCGAACGGGTCGCGGCCGCCCTGGACGACCAGTGTGGGCACCCCGGCACCGGTCAGCTCGTCCGCACGGGACTTCTCCGGCCGGCCCGGCGGGTGCAGCGGGAAGCTGAGGGCCAGGACGGCGTGCGCGCCCAGTTCGCGGGCCGTACGGCAGGCCACCCGGGCGCCGGCGCTGCGGCCGCCCGCCACCACCGGCAGGCCCGGCTTCTCCAGGGCGGGCCACAGGGCCGTCCATCCGGCGTCCAGCGTCCTGGGCGCGGGCGCCACCTTCTTCCCGGCCACCCGCCACGGCTGCTCGACCAGCGCCACGGGGTAGCCGCGGGCGGGCAGCACGGCGGCCAGGGCACGCAGGTCGCGGGCCTCGATGCCGCCGCCCGCGCCATGGCTGACGGCGATCACGGCCCGCGCCGGCTGCACATCACGGAACCAGGTGATGCGGGCGTCGCCCGCCGGGGTCGCGACCGTCTCGCTCTCGTTCGCCCTCGTACTCATACGTCCATCCTGCCCCGGCCGGGCGGCCGCTCCGGAATCGGCTCTCAGAACAGCGTGCCGACCTCCGGGGCCGCGAGCTCCTCGAGCAGTTCGGGCCCGTTGTTGCGGACGTTGCTGACCTCCGTCCGCACCGGGTAGGCGCGCATCAGCCCGGCCGGCGGCGGGGCCAGCAGGGCGCGCAGGTCGTCGGGGTCCGTACGGGCCGGGTCGAGCCAGGCGTCCCAGCGGTCCGGGGTCAGCACCAGCGGCATCCGGGGGTGGATGTCGGCCAGCGACTGCGGGCCCTCGCCCCCGGTGGCGCCGGCCAGCGGCGTGGTCTCGGCCTCCGTGGTGACGACCGTGCAGGTCACCCACCAGGCCAGCGAGTGGTCCGGCGGCAGCGTCGGGTCCCGCCAGAACTCGTACAGCCCGGCCATCGCCATCACGGAGCCGTCGGCGGGCGTCACGAAATACGGCTGCTTCCGCGGCCGCTTCTTCCTGCCCTGCTCCTCCAGCTGCCGCTCGGCGGCGGCGGTGACCCACTCGAAGTAGCCGTCACCGGGCAGCAGGCACCGGCGGGCGCCGAAGGCGCGCTTGAAGGACGGCTTCTCGTGCAGCGTCTCGGCCCGCGCGTTGATCATCTTCGCGGCGCCCTCGGGTGATTTCGACCACGACGGGACCAGGCCCCACTTGAGCGTGCGCAGCTGGCGCACCGGTCCGGGCGGGAACGCGGCCGCCGCCTCGCCCTTGACGGGCCGCTCCAGCACCGCGTGCACACCGGCCGTCGGGGCGACGTTCCAGCTGGGGGCCAGGGTCTCCTGCGGTTCCCACTGCCGGACACCGAAGGTGCTCACCAGGTCCTCGGGCTGACGACTCGCTGCATACCTACCGCACATGCGTGCCACACTGCCATGCCACACGAAGGGGAGACATGGATACCGACCACATCTCGGACGTCTGGGACCGCGTTTTCGGGGTCCAGCCCGACCCCTCCCTCTGGCTGGTGATCGCCACCGGGGTGGTGGCGCTGGGCGCCGTCGTCCCGCACACCGCCTGGCGGCTGTCGCGGAATGCCGTGACCATCGCGCACGAGGGCGGGCACGGGCTGGTCGCCCTGGTGATGGGCCGCCGCCTGCAGGGCATCCGGCTGCACTCGGACACCTCGGGGCTGACCGTCTCCCGCGGCAAGCCGACCGGGCTGGGCATGGTGCTGACCGCCGCGGCGGGCTACACCGCCCCGCCCCTGCTGGGCCTGGCGGGCGCGGCGCTGCTGGCCGCGGGGCACATCACGGCGCTGCTGTGGGGCGCCACGGCGCTGCTGATCGCCATGCTGGTCATGATCCGTAACGCGTACGGCGTGCTCACCGTCGTCCTGGCCGGTGCCGCCTTCCTCCTCGTCTCCTGGCTGACGACTCCGTACGTCCAGGCGGCGTTCGCGTACGCGGCGGTGTGGTTCCTGCTGCTGGGCGGCGTACGTCCGCCGTTCGAGCTGATGGGCAAGCGGCGACGGGGCGGAGCCGTGGACTCCGACCCGGACCAGCTGGCCCGTCTCACCCACGTCCCGGCGGCCGTCTGGCTCGGCCTCTTCCACGTGGTGTCGCTGTGCTCCCTGATAGGCGGCGGGCGCTGGCTGCTCGGGATATGACGAGCCCCCGAGAGCTCCAGCGCACTACCAGGGCCATGTTTCGTCTGGGTTGCGCCACTTTTGATCAAGATGGGAGTCCTTGCCCAGCCATTAAAGTAAGGGCATGACCGAGAGCCCCGCACTCCCTGCCCTGTGGCCCGCCCCGCTCGCCCCGGGGGCCGTCGATGCAACCGTCACCGTGCCCGGCTCCAAATCGGTCACCAACCGCGGCCTGGTCCTGGCCGCCCTCTCCTCCGAGCCGGGCTGGCTGCGCCGCCCGCTGCGCTCCCGCGACACCCTCCTGATGGCCGAGGCGCTGCGCACCATGGGCGTCGGCATCGAGGAGACCGCCTCCTCCAGCTCGGCCGGTTCCGCGGGCGCCGACGCGCTGCCCGGCGGCGGCGAGGCCTGGCGCATCATCCCGGCGGGGCTGCACGGCCCGGCCACCGTGGATGTCGGCAATGCCGGAACGGTTATGCGCTTCCTGCCGCCGGTCGCCGCGCTCGCCGACGGCCCCATCCGCTTCGACGGCGACCCCCGTTCGTACGAGCGTCCGCTGGGCGGCGTCATCGACGCGCTGCGTGCCCTGGGCGCGCGGATCGACGACGACAACCGCGGCGCGCTCCCGATGACGGTGCACGGCGGCGGTGCCCTGGAGGGCGGCGCGGTCGAGATCGACGCCTCCTCCTCGTCCCAGTTCGTCAGCGCCCTGCTGCTGTCCGCCCCGCGCTTCAACCAGGGCGTGGAGGTCCGCCACGTCGGCGCGGCGCTGCCGTCCATGCCGCACATCCGGATGACCGTCGACATGCTGCGCAGCGTCGGCGCGCAGGTGGACACCCCCGAGTCCGGTGGGGAGCCCAATGTGTGGCGGGTCACGCCGGGCGCGCTGCTCGGGCGCGATCTGGTCGTCGAGCCGGATCTGTCCAACGCCCAGCCGTTCCTGGCCGCCGCCCTGGTGACCGGCGGCCGGGTCACCGTCCCGGACTGGCCCGAGCACACCACCCAGCCCGGTGACGCGCTGCGCGAGATCTTCACCGCCATGGGCGGCTCCTGCGAGCTGACCGAGCACGGGCTGACCTTCACCGGCAGCGGCAAGATCCACGGCGTCGACGTGGATCTGGGCGAGGTCGGCGAGCTGACCCCGGGCATCGCGGCCGTCGCGGCCCTGGCGGACTCCCCGTCCACCCTGCGCGGCGTGGCGCATCTGCGGCTGCACGAGACCGACCGGCTGGCCGCGCTCACCAAGGAGCTCAACGAACTCGGCGGCGATGTCACCGAGACCGCGGACGGCCTGCACATCCGGCCTCGCCCGCTGCACGGCGGCATCTTCCACACCTACGAGGACCACCGTCTGGCCACCGCCGCGGCGATCATCGGCCTGGCGGTCGAGGGCGTGGAGGTGGAGAACGTCGCCACCACCGGCAAGACCCTGCCCGACTTCCCCGCGATGTGGACGGCCATGCTCGACCCGGCCGCCGTCCCCGCCCGGAGAGCTTGAGGGTTACGCCGCCATGCGCCGCTACGGCAAGAACCCCGACGAGGACGACATCCGTGTCCGCCCCAACCCCAAGGGCAACCGCCCTCGCACCAACATCCGCCCCAAGCATCTGGACGCGGGCGAGGGCCTGGTCCTGACCGTCGACCGCGGCCGGCTGACCTGTCTGGTCGAGGGCCGCACGGTCACCGCGATGAAGGCCCGCGAACTGGGCCGCAAGAGCGCGGTGGTCGGCGACCGCGTCGCCGTCGTCGGCGATCTGAGCGGCGCCAAGGACACCCTCGCCCGGATCGTCCGGGTCGAACCGCGCACCTCGACGCTGCGCCGTACGGCCGACGACGACGACCCGTACGAGCGGGTGGTGGTCGCCAACGCCGACCAGCTGGCGATCGTCACCGCGCTGGCCGACCCCGAGCCGCGCCCCCGTCTGATCGACCGCTGTCTGGTCGCGGCGTACGACGCCGGTCTGGATCCGCTCCTCGTCCTGACCAAGTCCGATCTGGCCTCCGCCGACACCCTGTTGGAGTCGTACGGCGCGCTGGGCGTCCCGTACGTCGTCACCAACCGCGAGGAACTCGCCGACGGCAGCGCCGCCGAACGCGTCCGGGAGCAGCTGACGGGCCGGATGACCGCCTTCGTCGGGCACTCCGGGGTGGGCAAGACCACGCTGGTCAACGCCCTGGTCCCGGAGCGCCGCCGGGCCACCGGGCATGTCAATGCGGTCACCGGCCGGGGCCGGCACACCACCACTTCGGCGCTGGCGCTGCCGCTGCCGGACGACTCGGGCTGGGTGATCGACACCCCAGGCGTACGGTCCTTCGGGCTGCACCACGTCGACCCCTCGCGGGTCATCCACGCCTTCCCCGACCTGGAGCCGGGCACCGAGGGCTGCCCGCGCGCCTGCAGCCACGACGAGAAGGACTGCGCGCTGGAGGAGTGGGTCGCCGAGGGGCACGCCGATCCGGCCCGCCTCTACTCCCTGCGGCGGCTGCTCGCCACCCGGGAGCGACGCGAGGGCGACTGATCCCGCGAATCGGCTGCCGCCCGTCCGGGGTAACTGCATAATCGCCCCGAGACGGCGGAAGAACAGGCGAAAAGGGCGGCCACACGGCCATTGGGCGTCACCGGGCCGAAGTGGTCAGCGACCTGACGGAGGCAATGGGACATGGCGTGGCTGCTGGTCGTGGTGGCGGGGATCCTGGAGACGGGGTTCGCGGTCTGCCTCAAGCTCTCCCACGGCTTCACCCGCCTCTTCCCCACCATCGCCTTCGCGGCCTTCGCACTGGGCAGCTTCGGACTGCTGACGCTGGCGCTGCGCCGGCTCGACGTCGGCCCGGCCTACGCCGTGTGGACGGGCATCGGCGCGGCCGGCACCGCGATCTACGGCATGGTCTTCCTGGGCGATGTGGTCTCCACCCTCAAGCTGGTCTCCATCAGCCTGGTCATCGTCGGCATCATCGGACTGCAGCTGTCCGGCTCCGCCCACTGAGCCACACCGCCCCGGCGGTGTCCCCGGCTCCCCGCCCCGCACCCGTACGAACGCCCCCCGCACGAGCCGTGCCACCGCCTCCGGCCCGGTCCGGTCCGCTGTGCCCGCGGGGGCGACGACGCAGGACAGGGCCAGCCGGGCGGCGGTCTCGCAGGCGGTGCCGAGGGCGGGCAG
The DNA here is from genome assembly GCF_001294335.1 of Streptomyces chattanoogensis. Classification (GTDB taxonomy): domain Bacteria; phylum Actinomycetota; class Actinomycetes; order Streptomycetales; family Streptomycetaceae; genus Streptomyces; species Streptomyces chattanoogensis. The sequence continues at coordinate 317,141 of NZ_LGKG01000001.1, read as the reverse complement.
CTCCTCCTCGGGCCAGTCCGGCTCCAGTGCGGCGACGGCCCGGTCGCAGAAGCAGCCGACCAGTTCGGCGGGCCGCGGCCGCGGCGGGGTGGGCAGCCGGCCGCCCCAGCAGCCCGTCAAAGCGGCCCTGACCAGCGGATTCCTGCGTGCGGTACGGACCGTCCAGGCGGCCGCGGCCACCACCCGGCCCGCCGCGTCGCCGCCGGCGCCGACCGGGGGCCGCCGGGTCAGTGCCCGTTCCACGCCCGCCAGATAGTTGTCGGTCTCCCGCCGTACGAGCGCACCGGCCAGCCCCTCCTTGCTGCCGAACTCGTTGTAGAGGGTCTGCCGGGAGACCCCGGCGGCGGCCGCGACGTCCACCATCCGGACGTCGGCCCACGCCCGGCGCGTCAGCTCCGTGTACGCGGCGTCCAGCAGGCACTCCCTCGCTGCGGGCATCCGTCGCCTCCCCGGCAGGTGGCCCAAAGGGCCGTCGTGCGCACAGAATTGACGGGGCACCAGGGGCTGTCAAGGGTCGTCGCACACCCCATCGTCACGTCCTTCGTGCGCCGCGCGGGGGTCGCCCGGCGGCGATTGCGCGGCCAGTGGAATGACCCCGCGCGCGGGCCGGGCATGGCCAGGTGGCTCCCGCGTATACCAGTAGATACTGTTCGCACATGCCCGACTATCACGATGATCTCCGCCTCGGCCATGTCCTCGCGGACGCCGCCGACGCCGCCACCATGGAGCGGTTCAAGGCCCTTGACCTCAAGGTCGAGACCAAACCGGACATGACGCCGGTGAGCGAGGCGGACAAGTCCGCCGAGGAGCTGATCCGCAGCCAGCTCCAGCGGGCCCGGCCGCGTGATGCGGTGCTGGGCGAGGAATTCGGCAGCGAGGGCGCCGGGCCGCGCCGCTGGATCATCGACCCGATCGACGGCACGAAGAACTACGTCCGCGGGGTCCCGGTCTGGGCCACACTGATCGCCCTGATGGAGCGCGGCGAGGGCGGCGACCGCCCGGTGGTCGGCATCGTCTCCGCGCCGGCCCTCAACCGCCGCTGGTGGGCCGCCGAAGGCCTGGGCGCCTTTACGGGCCGCAGCCTGACCTCCGCCACCCGGCTGCAGGTCTCGCAGGTCGGGCGCATCCAGGACGCGTCGTTCGCGTACTCCTCGCTGACCGGCTGGGAGGAGCGCGGCAAGCTGCCCGGTTTCCTCGATCTGAGCCGGGACTGCTGGCGCACCCGGGCGTACGGCGACTTCTGGCCGTACATGATGGTCGCCGAGGGCACGGTGGACATCTGCGCCGAACCGGAGCTGTCGCTGTGGGACATGGCGGCCTGCGCGGTGGTCGTCCAGGAGGCGGGCGGGCAGTTCACCGGCCTGGACGGCAAGCCGGGCCCGCACAGCGGGAACGCGGCGGCGTCCAACGGCCTGCTGCACGAGGATCTGCTGACCTATATCGGCGACGCGCGTCACTGACCTGCGAAGGGGCAGTTTTTCGGACAGGCGTCCAGCACTTGCCCCTTGAAGCATCTTGTTGTGCCGGGCGAAGGCATGTGAACATGAGAATCCCCCCGTTTGTGAACTTGTGAATCCGTTCGCAAGGCGGATTCACAAGGCGCATGCGCAAGGCACATGCTTCAAGGAGGTGGCTCCGCTCCATGCCCATGCTCGTCAAAGACGCCATGAGCACGGTGGTCCTCACCATCGGGCCCGCTCACACCCTCCGCCAGGCCGCACAGCTGATGGCGGCCCGCCGGGTCGGCGCGGCCGTCGTCCTCGACCCCGATACCAGCGGGCTCGGCATTCTCACCGAGCGCGACATCCTCAACTCCCTCGGCGCGGGCGAGAACCCCGACCGGGAGACCGCCCAGCTACACACCACCTCCGACGTGGTCTTCGCCGCGCCGGACTGGACCCTCGACGACGCCGCGGATGCCATGGTGCGCGGCAACTTCCGCCATCTGATCGTGCTGGACGACCGCGAACCGGTCGGCGTCGTGTCCGTACGCGACATCATGCGCTGCCGGTCGACCGTACTGGTGCGGGCCGACGCCGTCCCCGCCTGAGCCCTCATCCGGGCACCACGAAGAGGCCGGAGCCCCTTGGCATCCGGCCTCTTCGCTTTTACGGCAGCGACGCTTGAGCAACCCCCACGGCGAGCAACCACGTCCGCGAGAGCGGCGGCGGTTCAGCCGCAAAAGGGGGCGGCGTTAGCCGCGCAGGGCCTGGACCGCGGCCTCGAGCCGCTTGCCGTAGTCTGCGTCCGCCTTGCGGAAGTTCTCGATCGCGCGCTGGGCGATGTCGTCGCGGGAGACCTGGGCGATGAAGCCCGCCAGGTTGCTGATCAGGCGGTCCTTCTCGTCCTCCGACATCAGGCGGTAGAGATTGCCGGCCTGGACGAAGTCGTTGTCCTCGGCATGCGAGGGCGCGGCGGTCTCGCCCGTGGCGCCGGTGACGGCGGCCGGCTGCCACAGCGGCCGGCCGGTCTCGACGGGCCCGCCGAAGCTGTTGGGCTCGTAGTTCTTCCGTCCCCCGTGGCGGCCGTCGTAGAGCGCACCGTCCCTGCCGTGGGTGCGCGCCTCGGTGGCGTGCGGGCGGTTGACGGGCAGGTGGTCGGCGTTGATGCCGACGCGGTAGCGGTGGGCGTCGCCGTAGGCGAAGAGGCGGCCCTGGAGCATCTTGTCGGGGGACGGGCCGATGCCCGGCACGAAGTGGTGCGGGGAGAAGATCGACTGCTCGACCTCGGCGAAGATGTTCTGCGGGTTGCGGTTGAGCTCCAGCTTGCCGATCTCGATCGGCGGGTAGTCCTCGTGCGGCCAGACCTTGGTCAGGTCGAACGGGTTGAAGCGGTAGTTCGCCGCCTCGGCCGCCGGCATGATCTGCACCTGCACGGTCCAGGTCGGGAACTCGCCGCGCTCGATGGCCGTCCGCAGATCGCGCTGGTGGCTGTCGGGGTCCTCACCTGCGAGCTTGTTGGCCTCGTCCTGGGTGAGGTTCTCGATGCCCTGGTCGGTCTTGAAGTGGTACTTGACCCAGAAGACCTCGCCCGCCTCGTTGTTCCACTGGAAGGTGTGTGAGCCGTAGCCGTTCATGTGGCGGTACGACGCCGGGATGCCGCGGTCGCCGAACAGCCAGGTCACCTGGTGGGTGGCCTCGGGCGACAGGCCCCAGAAGTCCCAGACGTTGTCCGCCTCCTGCGAGCCGGAGTACGGGTCGCGCTTCTGGGTGTGGATGAAGTCGGGGAACTTCATGGCGTCCTTGATGAAGAACACCGGGGTGTTGTTGCCGACGAGGTCGTAGTTGCCCTCTTCGGTGTAGAACTTCAGGGCGAAGCCGCGCGGGTCGCGCACCGCGTCCGCGGCGCCCAGGTTGCCCGCGACCGTCGAGAAGCGCAGGAACGTCTCGGTCTGCTTGCCGACCTCGGAGAGGAACTTGGCGCGGGTGTACCGGGTCACATCCGCGGTCACCGTGAAGGTGCCGTACGCACCGGCGCCGCGGGCGTGCACGATGCGCTCCGGGATGCGCTCGCGGTTGAAGTGGGCGAGCTTCTCGATCAGGAGCTGGTCCTGGATGAGGCCGGGTCCGCCGATGCCGGCCGTCTCGCTGTTCTGGTTGTCCGCGACCGGGGCCCCGGTCTCCGTGGTCAGCGGTCCGGTGCTGCTCTCTACCGACACGTGCGCCTCCTGAAGTGATCTCCACCTGTCCCTTGGCTTGCGCCGGTCACGATCCTACATTGGACATTGTCTAAGTCAAGAAGTACCCGAAACTCGTACCCGATCCGGTGAAGGACGGGTCGCTGCTACCCTGGCCTTATCTGACTGATAGGTGATTGGCATGAGTGACCTGCTGGAACGGCTCCGGGGACGCGGCTGGCGGCTGACCGCGCAGCGACGCGTCGTCGCCGAGGTCCTCGACGGGGACCACGTCCACTACACCGCCGACGAAGTGCACGCCCTGGCGACCGAGCGGCTCCCCGAGATCTCCCGCGCCACGGTCTACAACACGCTGGGCGAGCTGGTCTCACTCGGCGAGGTGCTCGAGGTGAGCACGGACGGCCGGGCGAAGCGCTACGACCCCAACGCCCATCACGATCACCAGCACCTCGTCTGCTCCCGGTGCGGCACGATCCGCGACGTCCACGTCCAGGGCGATCCGCTCTCCGCCCTCCCCGAGCCGGAGCGCTACGGCTTCGACATCTCCGAGGTCACGGTGACCTACCGGGGCATCTGCCCCCACTGCAGCGGCCATCACTCCTGAGCTCCGGGACACCCGAGCCCGCGCCCTCCATGGCGGCGGGCTCCTTCGCGTGCCCGCCTGACGGCCCGTCACCTCGTCGGTGAGCGACACCATCCGGCCATCGGCGGAGGGAAACGCAAGCACGACAAAGGCCCGGATCCTCAAGGAATCCGGGCCTTTGCCTTCAGTAGCGGGGACAGGATTTGAACCTGCGACCTCTGGGTTATGAGCCCAGCGAGCTACCGAGCTGCTCCACCCCGCGTCGTTGTGCCCTTACTCTAACCCCGCGCCGACGACCAGCGCAAATCCCTTTCCCGACCCCTGGGCCCGGCCCGTGGGACCGGCCCAGGACCGGGCTCATGGCCCCGGCCCTGGCCCCCGGGGCGCCACTACGCGCTGAGCTCCTCCTGGAGCACCGTACGCAGCCGGGCGGCGCGCTCGGCGACCTCGGGCGGGCCCAGCTCGACGGCGCGCGCACACCAGCTCTGCGCCTCGGCGAGCGCCCCGCGCCGGGCGGCGAGCAGCGCCAGGCGCAGCGCCGCGCGGCCGTGCCCGTCCTCGGCGGCTTGCTGCCACCACATGGCGGCCTCGGGGAGGCTGCCCTCCCGGGCCAGCAGCAGGCCGAGGTTGAAGGCGCCGTTACGGCTGCCGGCCTCCGCCGCCGCGCGGTACCAGGACGCGGCCTCGACCACATCGCCCTGGGCCGCCGCGAACATGCCAACCCGGACCTGGGCGCGGCGGTGCCCCTGCCGCGCGGCTCGCTCGTACCACTGGGTGCTCTCGTCCTCCGCGGTCCGGTCGCTGTCCGCCAGCCCCTCGCCCGCCGCCGCGGACCTGCGGTCCAGGAGATCCGCGAGCCGGAAGGCCGCCTCGGCGCTGCCGCCGCCGGCCGCACAGCGCAGATTGCGCTCCGCGTCCTGAAGTTCACCGTCGCGCAGCTGCACGATGGCGACCTGGAGCGCCGCCTCGGTGTGCCCGGCCGCCGCCGCCCGCTCGTACCAGGCGTGCGCGGTGCGCTCCTCGCCGCGCCCGGCGAAGAGGATGCCGAGGTTGAAGGCGGCGTCCACGCTGCCGGCCTCGGCCGCCTTGGAGAACCACGGTTCGGCGCCGGCGGCGTCGCCGCGCTGGAGCAGCAGGATGGCGAGGGCGTTGGCGGCCTCGCGGTGCCCGGCGTAGGCGGCGCGGCGGTACCACTGCTCGCCGCCTTCGGCCCGGCCCTGTTCGGCGCAGAGCAGGCCGATGTTGTAGGCGCCGTTGACGTCGCCGGCGTCCAGCGCGACGCGGTACCAGCGCTCGGCGGTCTGGAGTTCACCGCGGTCGGCGTGCAGCGCCCCCAGGGCGTTGGCGGCGTTGCCGTCGCCGTCCTGGGCGGCCCGGCGCCACCACTCGGCGGCGCTCTCCTCGTCCCCGGCGTCGCGCAGCAGGAATCCCAGCGCGCAGGCGGCCCGTGCCTCGCCGTCCTTGGCGGCGGACAGGTACCAGCGACCCGCCTCCTGGATGTCGCCCCGGTCCTCCAGGAGCGCGCCCAGCTGAAGGGCCGCCCGCCGGTGGCCGCGCGCGGCGGCCTGGCGGTACCACTGCTCGGCCTCGGCCTGCCGGGTCAGCTCGCCGTAGGCGGGCACCGTACGGCGGTCGCCCTCACGGCCGTCCTCGATGATCCGGGCGAGGCGGTAGGCGGCCTCGCGGTGGCCGCGCTCGGCGGCCGCGCGGAACCAGCCCTCGGCGCCGATGTCGCCGCGGTGCTCGAGGAGGTCGGCGAGGGCGTACGCGCCCAGGCAGTGGCCGGATTCGGCGGACTGGCGCAGCCAGTACTCGGCGGCCGGCTCGTCGCCGCGCTCGCGGTAGTGCCGGCCGAGGGCGTGGGCCGCGGCGGCGGAACCGGCGACGGCCGCGATCCGCCACCAGCCGGCCGCCTCGTCCCCGTAGCCCCGCTGGTGGAGCAGTACGCCGAGGTTGTTGGCCGCGGCGCGGTCGCCGGCCGCGGCGGCGGAGCGCAGATGCGGCTCGGCGCCGTCCAGGTCGCCGCGGCGCAGCAGCATCGCGCCGAGCGCGCTCATCGCGGCGGTGTCACCCGCCTCGGCGGCCCGGCGGTGGCCGGTCTCGGTGACCGCCTCGGATGCTTCGCCGGCCTCCGCGGCCTCCATCGCATCCATCGGCACCTCGGATTCGCGCCCGTCGTCGGGCGCATGCACAAACCGGTCCGTCTCCAACAACCTTGCCTTGTCCCCCATAACAGCCATCGTCGCATCACCTGTAACCCGCGTACACCTGGTATACCGCAGCCAGTGAGGTCACTTCAGCGGTTTGTCGACTTCCCGACACGGCGACTTGTCAAACTCAAGCACACAGGTTCGCCACATCGGTCGTTCGACGCGGCCTTGCCCAGCACCTACCGAAAACGCCCACATCACACATGACGAAGGCCCGGATCCTGAGATCCGGGCCTTCATCTTCCGTAGCGGGGACAGGATTTGAACCTGCGACCTCTGGGTTATGAGCCCAGCGAGCTACCGAGCTGCTCCACCCCGCGTCGTTGTGTCCTCACGCTATCACGATGCGGGTGGGGCGTTTCGCCACCGCTGTCGTGCGGCCGACCGGCATATTCACCGGCGGCCGCACGGACCGCAGTTGACGCGGGGCCCTTCGGCCGGGCGGTTCAGTCGCCCGATGTGCCGCCCTTGCGCGACGACTTCGCCTCCTCGGACGCCTTGGCCGCCCGGTCCAGCGCCGCCTTGAGCTTCTTCTTGGCCGCGTCGTACGCGCCCAAGTCCTTGCGCTCGAGGGCCTTCTCGCCGTCCTCGTAAGCCTTCTCGGCGTCGTTCAAGGCCTGCTGCACCGTCTGGTTGGCCGGCGGCTCCTCGCCCGTCCCGCCGCCGGGCGGCTTGGTGCCCGTGCCCGGCGCCTTCTTGCCGAAGACGACATCCAGCGCATCGTCGAGGGAGTCCCCCAGCACCGGCTTGTTGTCGCCGTAGCTGACCAACACCTTCTTCAGCAACGGGTAGTTGGTGCCGGCGCCGCGCAGATAGACCGGTTCGACGTACAGCAGCCCGCCGCGCAGCGGCACGGTCAGGAGATTGCCGTACTCGATCTCCGAATCGCCCTTCTTGAGGATGTTGAGCTCATTGGCGATCGTGGGATCGGAGTTGAAGTTCGACTGCGCGAGCTTGGGACCGGGCACCGGTGTCTGCGCGGGCAGTTTCAGCACTCTGATCTTGCCGTAGTCGGGACTCGTCGCATTGGCGTCGACGGCCATGAACGCGCCCAGGTTGTCCTTCTTACTGGGCGTGAAGGTCGTCGTCAGCGAGAAGGCCTGGCCCTTCTGGTCCGGCATCTTCATGCTCAGGTAGTACGGCGGCACGGCGTTGCCCGACTTGTTCGTCGGGTCGCTCGGGACCTGCCAGCGCTCCGAACCGGAGTAGAACGTGCCCGGGTCGGTGACGTGGTACGTGGTCAGCAGCTGCCGCTGCACCTTGAACAGGTCCTGCGGATACCGCAGATGCGCCTTCAGATCGGGGCTGATCTCGCTCTTCTTCTTGACCGTGCCCGGGAAGGACTTCATCCAGGTCTTGAGGACCGGGTCCTTCTCGTCCCACTGGTAGAGCTTGACCGAGCCGTCGTAGGCGTCGACCGTCGCCTTGACGGAGTTGCGGATGTAGTTGACCTGGTTCTGCTGGGCCACCACCGCCCGCTGCCCGTCGGTGAGCGAGTCGGCCGTGGTGTCGCCGAGCGTGGTGCGCGAGGCGTACGGATAGCCGTTGTTGGTGGTGTAGGCGTCCACGATCCACTGCAGGCGGTGGTTGATGACCGCGGGATAGGCGTCGCCGTCGATGGTCAGCCAGGGGGCGACGGCCTCGACCCGTTCCTTGGGGGTGCGGTTGTACAGGATCCGCGAATCCTTGCCGATCGCACCGGAGTAGAGGATCTGCGGCTCCCCGAACGCCACCGCGTACGCGGCGCGGTTGACCGGGTTGTCGAGGTTCACCCCGCTCTTGCCCGTGTAGCGGTAGCTCTTCTCCCCCTTGTCGTCGGAGTAGTCCAGCTCCTTCTGCGGACCGCCGACGATGGAGTACTGGGTGGTCTTCTCGCCGTAGTACACCCGCTGCTGGTACGTGCCCAGGTGCCCCTTGGCCGGGAGGTCCGACTCGCTGTACACCGGCGCACCGCCGGCGTCGGTCTCGGTGCCCTTCGCGGCGACCGCACCGTAGCCGTGGGTGTACTTGAAGTGGTCGTTGATCCAGTTGTGGTCCGGGATACCGGCGATGTTCAGCTCGCGCAGACCGATGACGGTGTCCTGCTCGGCACCGTCCTTGTCCTTGTACCGGTCGACGTCGAGGGTGGACGGGAACTGGTAGTAGGCCCGCACCTGCTGCTGTTGCTGGAAGGCCGGCGAGACCACATTCGGGTCCAGCATCCGCATGCTGGCCGTGCTGCCGGCCTCGTCCCGCAGCCGCTGGCTGTCCTCCTTGTCGGCGGGCTTGTAATTGCCCTTGTACGCCTTGACCTCGGAGTCCTGGATGTCGTACGCGTCCCGGGTCGCCTTGATGTTCTGCTTGATGTACGGCGCTTCCTTGCTGGCCTCGTTGGGCTGCACCTGGAACTTCTGGACGATCGCCGGATACAGCCCGCCGATCAGGACCGCCGAGAGCACCATCAGGCCGAAGCCGATCACCGGCAGCTGCCAGGTGCGGCGCCACAGGGTCGCGAAGAACAGCACCGCGCAGATCGCGGCGATGAAGAACAGGATGGTCTTGGCCGGGAGATAGGCGTTGGCGTCCACATAGCGCAGGCCCACCCAGTTGTCGGCCGACTTCAGACCGCTGGACTTCACCGCCAGGCCGTACCGGTCGAGCCAGTACGCGACGGCCTTGAGCGAGACGAAGAGGCCCAGCAGCACCGACAGATGACCGGTGGCGGCCGCCGTCGCGCGGGAGCCGGGGCTGGTCACCCGCAGCCCGCCGTAGAGGTAGTGGGTCAGGGCGGCGGCGACCAGGCACAGCACCGCGCAGGCGAAGCCGAAGCTCAGCAGGAAGCGGTACCAGGGCAGATCGAAGGCGTAGAACGAGACGTCCAACTTGAACTGCGGGTCTTTTTGCCCGAACTGCACACCATTGACCCACTGGAGCCAGGTGCGCCACTCACCGGACGCCGAGGCGCCCGCGATCAGCCCGACCACCGCGGTGATCGCGATCAGGGCCCATTTCTTGAAGGGCGCGATGCCCATCCGGTAGCGGTCCAGGCTCTGCTGTTCCATGGACATCGCGCTCAGCGGCGGTCGCAGCCGGTGTGCCAGCCAGATGTTGACGCCGACGGCGACCGCCATCACGGCGCCGAAGGCGAAGAACAGACCGATCTTGGTCCACAGAGTGGTGGTGAAGACCGAGGAGTAATGGACCGAGCGGTACCAGAGCCAGTCGGTCCAGAACCCGGAGAACATCACGAAGAGCATGGCCAGCACGGCCAGTGCGCCCAACGTCATGAGGAGGGTCCTGGCCCGCCTGGACGGTCGGCCGACTCTGATCCGTGGCCCGGAAGGGCCGGAGCCGCGGTCCGGCATCTGGAAAGCCAAGGTGCGCACCTCGAAGTTCGCTGTTGTGTGGAACAGGCCCGGCGATAGTAGGACCCAGTGATGCAACTTACGAAGGCTTTACTCGGTTCCCGATTTCCGGGACGGACAAGGCACGATGTGAGGCATGACCAACCTCCCCGTTGACGGCACCCCCCTCGCCGGCGACCCGCTGACCCGCGCGGTACTCGAAATCGACGAGTACGCCGCCGGGCTCGGCTGGGACCAGCCGGCCCGACTGTTCGCCCTCGTCGACACCGCCAAGCTGCGCGAGCAGGAGCCCTCGCTCGCCGCCCAGCTCGGCATCGACGACTCCACCACCGCTTCCCTGACCCCCGTCGAGCAGGACGAGATCCCGGCCGGCGCCCCGCTGGACGAGTTCCTCGCCACCATCGCCTGGCCGGACGCCGTCACCGGCTGCGCGCTGACCGTGGAGCGGCTGATGCTGCCGCCGTCCGCCGAGGACTCCGTGCCCGAGGGCATGGACGAGGCCCAGCTCGCCAAGTGGGTCGCCGAGCACCCGGACCGCCAGGAGGTCCGGATGACCGTGGCCGTACTGCGCGACGGCAAGCGGGAATCGGCGCTGCGGCTGCGCGAGAAGGACTCCACGTCCGAGGTGCTCACCGGCTCCGCCCTGGTGCCGGGCCTCGCGGACGCGCTGTCGGCGACCTTCGAGGCGTAGGCCCCCACCGCACCCTTGGGGTGCCCCCTACGACCGGCCTGCCGGGCTGCAGCTCGGCAGGCCGGCGGTGTCTCCCGAACTGATCTTTTTCAGCGCCTTGACGGCGTCGCCGATGGTGCCGACCTTCACCAGGGTCAGGCCCTTGGGAGTGTCCTTGGCGGCGGCAGCGCAGTTGGCCTTGGGCGTCAGGAAGAACTGCGCGCCGTTGTCCCGGGCGCCGACCGTCTTCATCGAGATGCCGCCGATCGGGCCGACATTCCCCTTGTCGTCGATCGTGCCCGTACCGGCCACGAACTTGCCGCCGGTCATGTTCCCGGGCGTGAGCTTGTCGACGATGCCGAGCGCGAACATCAGACCGGCGCTGGGCCCGCCGACATCGGCCAGCTTGATGTCGATGGGGAACGGGAAGATGTGGTCCACCCCGGCCTGGATGCCCACGACGGCCCGGCCGTCGTCCGCCTTGGCCGTGGTGATGGCGATCTGCTTCTGCCCGCCGGCGGGCTTCTTGCCCTTCTTCTCCGTGGCGGCCGCCACCTTGGCGGGGATGACCGTGAAGACCGTCTTCTCGCCCGGCTTGTGCCGGGTGACGAGCTTGGCGACATCGCCGGCCGCCTTGATCTGCTTGCCGTCCACCGCCTTGATCACATCGCCCGCGTGCAGCAGCCCGTCGGCCGGCTTGTCCTTCACGACGGAGGCCACCACCGTCTGGCTCCCCACCGGGATGTGCAGCTGCCCCAGCGCCGCGGCCTTGGCGCTCTCCTGGGACTGGCTGAATTCCTCGGCGTTCTCCTGGTCGGCCTGCTCGGCCGTCTGCCCCTCGGGGTAGAGCGTCTTGTGCGGCACCACGGTGGCGTCGTGGTCGAGCCAGCCGGCGAACGCCTCGAAGAGGTTCATGGTGTAGTCGGGGCCGGTGACCCGGACCGTGGTCATGTTGAGATGCCCGGTCGGCTGGCCGTGCTCCGGATACGTCGGGTGTCCGGAGATCTGCAGCACCGGCTCGTTGTCATGATCGCCGAGGGTGTTCACGGTCGGCCCGGGCGACATCTCGGCATACGGCACGGGGATCAGCACCCCCGCGCAGAGCAGCGCTATCAGCATCAGGGTCGAGGCGAGCAGCGTGGCGGTGCGGCGTGGCATGGAACGACAGTACGGGACGAGTATGACAACCGGCCCGCGGGGCCGTCCGTAAGGGGACGGGCACAGGCGGCGGTTGCTGGTGCGTATGCCCGGAGAGGGTCAGGCGGCGTCCGAGGCGGGGTCGGAAGCGGAATGCTCTCGCTCCATCGCCTCACGGAACCGGGCGTAGCCGGCGAGCTCCGCGCCGTCCCCGGATTTGCGGGTTCGTTGGGTCCAGGTGCTCCACACCGTGGCGATGAGCGCAGCCAGAACCGGAACCAGCAACCACAGGAGCGCACCCACAGCGACCTCCCAACCCCTTGTACGACCGCAAGCGACGATTAGCAGATTAACCATCCGATAGGTCAACGCTTACGCCAGGGGGCGGGTTACGCAACCGGAGCAATGGCGGCCGGCGCCCCCGTTAAACCCCTACCCACTCCTCTGCACCATCAGTGAACGTCTGGTGCTTCCAGATGGGAACCTGGTGTTTGAGGTCGTCGATGAGCCTGCGACACGCCTCGAACGCCTCGCCCCGGTGCGGGCAGGAGACCGCCACGACGACCGCCAGATCGCCGATGGCCAGATCACCCACTCGGTGTACGGCGGCCAGCGCCCGGACGGGGTAGTCGGCGACCACCTTCTCGGCGATACGGCGGATCTCCGCCTCGGCCGAGGGGTGCGCAGAGTAGCCGAGCCCTTCGACGTCCGCACCGCCGTCGTGCGAACGGACCGTACCGACGAACAGCGCCGTGCCGCCCGCCGCGGCGTCCCCGACGGCCGCGAAGACCTCGTCCACGGACAGCGCGGTGTCACGGAGCGCGATGAGCCGGATCGGGTCCGCGGCGGCCCGCTCGCCGGGGTGGTCGCGGCCGGTGGCTGGTGTATCGGCTGACATGCCCCCATCGTGCCGCACCGGGGGCACGCGCGGAAATGGCCGATTCCACCGGGCGTACAGGTCGGCGTATGGAGGCTCGCACAGGTGCGGACCGGCCGGCCGCGATCAGATACGGCGGCGGGCCTTGCGGGCGCGGCGGACCAGTGCGGCGGTGCCCAGGAGGGCGACGGTGGCGCCGGCGGCACCGGCGGCGGTCGCGTCCTTGCGGCCCAGGCGTCGGCCCGCGACGGTGTGCCGCCCGGAGACCTCCTCCAGGAGCTCGGCCAGTACCTCCTCGTTGGTCCACTTCGGCCGCCAGCCCGCCTCGTGCAGTCGGCTGCCGCTGACCACCCAGGGGTGCATGGTGTACGCGAGGTCCCCGGCGGGCGACGGGGTCAGCCCGATGCGGTGCAGCCGGGCGGCGGCCCCCAGGGCCACCGAGGACGGCAGCTCCATGCGCCGGATCCCGGACAGCTCCTCGACCTCCTCCTGTTCCAGCCAGCCGTCGCAGCCGACCGCCAGCTCGCCGTCGACCTTCTCCAGGGCGGCGTACTCCAGGGCGCTGACCAGGTCCTCGACATGGCAGAACTGCCAGGCGGGGCGGGATCCGGCGACGACCAGGAGGCGGGGCGACTCGAAGTAGCGGGTCAGCGCGGTGTCGGTGCCGCCCACCAGGACGGTCGGGCGCAGCACCGTGACGTTCAGGCCGGGGTGGGCGCGGGGCGCCCGGTGGGCCAGGTGCTCGATCTCCAGGAGGTCGCCGACACCGGTGGCGTCCGCGGTGGCCCGCAGCTCGGCGTCCTCGGCCAGCGGAACATCGTTGTCGGGCAGCGCGCCGTAGACCATGGCGGAGGTGCACAGCACCACCCGGTGGACGCCGGCGGCCGCGGCAGCGGTCAGGACGGTCTGGGTGCCGCGCACGTTGTAGGCGGTGCGGGCGGCGGCGTCGGTCTCCAGGTCGAGATCGAGCGCCAGGTGGACGACGACGTCGGCGCCGCGCAGTTTGTCGGCAATGGCCGGGTCCCGGACGTCGAGGACATGCCAGTGGGCCTCGGCGACGTCGCCGCGCCGCTCGTCGATGGCGACGACCTGCTTGATCTCGTCGGATGCCACCAGGGCACGGGTGAGCAGCGCGCCGACCCCGGAGGCGGCTCCGGTGACGGCCACGACGGGCCGCCGCAGCGGCCGGTCCGTGGCGCCGCCTGTGCCGTCGCCGGCCGGCTCGGGCTTGGCCGCAGCGTTTCGCGCTGCGCGAACGGTCGGATCTGGGGAACTCACCGGGCGTCTCCAGCGGTTGAATTCAGTACGCACGCGACATGACGCGTACGTACCAGGTGCGTCCATCCTGCCGCAGGCACCGCTCCGGCGAAGCACCGAGCCCCGAAGCGGGCGGGGTGTCTACGCTGGAGGTGATGTCGGGCAGCCGCCGTCGGCCCTGTGCCGGTGGCCCTACGAGCCGAGGAAACCCGTGAGTGACACCCCATTTGGATTCGGCCTTCCGCCGGAGGAGCCGGAGGACGGCGACAACGGCAAGAAGAAGGGCGGCCAGGGAGGTAGCCAGGGCCCCGCGGACCCCTTCGGGTTCGGCGGCGGGAGCGGCGGCGCGGACAATCCGTTCGCGGCGCTCTTCGGCGGCATGGGCGGCCCCGGCGGCGAAATGAACCCTGGCGATCTGGGCGCCGCCTTCCAGAAGCTCGGGCAGATGCTCTCGTACGAGGGCGGCCCGGTGAATTGGGAGATGGCCAAGGACATCGCGCGGCAGACCGTCGCGCAGGGCGCCGAGGACGGCAGCAAGGACGCGAGCCTGTCGCCGGGCGAGCGCTCCGCCGTCGAGGAGGCCGTCCGGCTGGCGGACCTGTGGCTGGACGGTGTGACGTCGCTGCCGTCGGGGTCCGGCACGGTGGTGGCCTGGAGCCGCGCCGAGTGGGTCGAGGAGACCCTGCCGGTGTGGCAGGACCTGGTCAACCCGCTCGCCGAGCGCGTCGGGGCGGCCATGGGCGATGTGCTGCCCGGCGAGATGCAGGCCATGGCGGGTCCGCTGCTCGGCATGATGCGCTCCATGGGCGGCGCGATGTTCGGCACCCAGATCGGGCAGGCGCTGGGCGTGCTGGCCGGTGAGGTCGTGGGGTCCACGGACATCGGGCTGCCGCTGGGCCCGGCCGGGAAGGCGGCGCTGCTGCCCGGGAACATCGCCGGGTTCGGCGAGGGCCTGGGCGTCCCGGAGGAGGAGGTGCGGCTGTATCTGGCGCTGCGCGAGGCCGCCCACCAGCGGCTGTTCGCCCATGTGCCGTGGCTGCGCTCGCATCTGTTCGGTGCCGTCGAGGGCTATGCGCGGGGTATCAAGGTCGACACGACCAAGCTGGAGGACGTGGTCGGCCAGATCGACCCGCAGCATCCCGAGGAGCTGCAGAACGCCCTCCAGCAGGGCATGTTCCAGCCCGAGGACACCCCGGAGCAGAAGGCCGCGCTGGCCCGTCTGGAGACCGCCCTGGCGCTGGTCGAGGGCTGGGTGGACGCGGTGGTGCACGCCGCCGCCAAGCCGCATCTGCCGTCGGCCGACAAGCTCCGCGAGACGCTGCGGCGCCGCCGGGCGAGCGGCGGACCGGCCGAGCAGACCTTCTCCACGCTGATCGGCCTCCAGCTGCGCCCGCGGCGGCTGCGGGACGCCTCGCGGCTGTGGGCGCTGCTGACCGACGCCCGGGGTCTGGACGGCCGCGACGGCCTGTGGGCGCACCCCGACATGCTGCCGACGGCGGCCGACCTGGATGATCCGGACGCTTTTGTCCACCACGAGCAGCTGGATTTCTCCGAGCTCGACAAGATGCTGGGCGAGGCCGCGAGCGGCGGAAAGCCGGATGCGGGCACTCCGGATGCGGGCAAGCCCGCCGAGGGTGAGACGGACTCCGGTGACGGCAAGGGTGACGGCGACAAGTGAGTCTGCGCGAGGACGCGGCGCGGGTGCTCAAGGAGTGGCCCGCGCCGTCGGCGGATCAGGAACGGCTGCGGCTGGCATATCTCGACCATCTCGCCGCCCATCAGGACGGTATGTGGAAGCCGTGCAAGGACGGGCACATCACGGCGAGCGCGCTGGTGATCGATCCGGCCGGCGGACGGGTGCTGCTGACGCTGCACCGCAAGCTGGAGATGTGGCTCCAGATGGGCGGGCACTGCGAGCCGGAGGACGCCTCTCTGGCGGACGCGGCGCTGCGTGAGGCGCGCGAGGAGTCCGGGATCGCCGAGGGGCTGACGCTGCTGCCCGGCGGTCCGGTGCGGCTGGACCGGCATCACACGCCCTGCGCCTGGCATCTGGACGTGCAGTACGCCGCGCTGGCGCCCGCGGGCGCGGTGACGGCGGTCAGCGACGAGTCGCTGGATGTGCGCTGGTTCCCGTACGACGAGGTGGCCTCCGTCGCCGACGGGTCGGTGGTGCGGCTCGTGGAGCGCACTCGCGCGCTCCTGTAGCAGTGCGCACCCGCGCACTGCTCTGAACGGCAGCCGACCGGCAGCGGTCTTACGCGTCCGGCGCCCGTCCCTTCCCGGGACGGGCGCCGGATGTCTGTCCGCGGCGGGTCAGTTGGTGAAGATGTTGCCCTGGTTGGCTCCGTGGGCACCGTGCTGGCCCATGCCGAACTGGGCGGCCATACCGGAACCGATCACGGCGTTCTGCGGCGGCAGCAGCTCGCTGGGCTGCACCAGCGCGTACCCCTGCCCGAGGAAGCTGAGCTCCCAGCCCTCGCCCGTGTTGCCGCGCCGCCGCCACACACCGGAGGAGTGCGTCTGCGCCTGCATCTGCACCCGCAGCGACTTGGACCAGGCGACCACCGCATCGGCGTCGGCGTTGACGTACTTGTCCGGCGTGACCTGCATCATCAGCGGCTGGCCGGAGGTCATCAGCACGACCTTGCCCTGCCCGGAGATGTTGAGCTGGTACTTGCCGGTGCCGGAGATGCCGTACTGGCTGTCGATGGAGACGACATCCCAGTGGAGGGCGGAGTCCAGCGCCAGGACGTAGCTGCCGTCGACGGTCAGGCCCTGGTGGTCGACGTCGACGACATGGATGTACTGGGCGAGGTTGGCCAGGTAGACCGTGCCCTGCCCGGAGACCCGCATGAGGTCGAGGCCCTCGCCGGACATGGCACGGGCGTGGTGCTGCCCCTGGGTCTGGTAGTTGCCCTCGAATTCGAGCAGTCCCTGGTAGGCGACCATGGTGCCCTTACGGGCGAGGAGGTCCTCGTGGCCCTCGAGGGTGACCCGCAGCAGCTGTTCGTTCTGCAGGGCGTAGCGGTCCTGGGTCTGTGTCTCGGTGAAGGCGAAAAGCGGACTCTGCATGACGGTTTCGGTCCTCCCCCTCAGCCCCGGGCCCGGAGCCGGTCGGTGCTGTCCTCGCTGGGCTGGACGACGACGAACCCCTGGCCGGAGAAGCCGAGTTGGTACGCCTCGCCGCTGCCGCGCCCGATCATCGAGGACGCCTTGAAGCTGCGCTTGCCCTTCATCTTCAGGTTGGTGGACCAGGCGACGAGGGCATCCGGGTCCACATAGGTCTCGTCCTCGCCGCGGCCGCAGTCGACGACGATGGGTGTGCCCCGGGAGGTCAGCGCGACCCAGCCGGTGCCGGCGATGCCGACGTTGAACAGGCCCTGGCCGGCGAACTTCGCCATCCCCTTGACGCGCTGCACGCCCCACTGGAGGTGGGCGTCGAAGGCCAGGATGTTGGTGCCGTTGACGGAGAGCGCGTCGTCGTTGAGGTTGATGCAGACCACGTCGGCGCCGTAGTCGGCGAGGAAGAGCAGGCCGTCGCCGGAGCACTTCATCAGCGGGGCGCCCTCGCCGGTGAGCCACTGGGAGGCCATCTGGCGCACTGCGGGCGGGTTGGGCTCGTACTGGACGAAGCCTTCGTAGGCGACCATCGAGCCGGTGCGGGCGAAGACGTCCTGGCCGCTCTGCATGGCGATCTTCACCATGGCGTTGCCGTGGTTCTCCATGCGGGCGGCGGGCGGGGTCGGGGCGTAGCCCGACAGCTGCTGCTGGGTCATGATTACGGGCTCCCTCAGACCTCGTAGGGCTGGACGACGATGAAGTTGCCGGGCGCACCGCGGAACTGGAGGTTCACGGTCTCGCCGGAGTGGCCGGGGTAGGCCTGCCGGCGCACGCTCACCTGGCTGGAAATGATCACCTGGGAGGCGGCGGACCAGGCCACGATGGCGTTGGCGTCGGCGAAGGTGGTCGGGGTGACCGGCAGCACGACGGGCGTGCCCTGGGTCTTGACGACGATGGTGCCGGTCCCCTGGAACTGCATGGTGAACAGGGCGCCGCCGGGGATGCCGTGGCCCTCGATCCGGCGGACCTCGTGCTGCAGCGACTCGTCGAAGGCGAGCACGGCCTCGGCGGAGACGCAGATGGCGTCGCCCTGCAGCTCGATGGGGTGGACATGGGCGCTGTTCTCGGCGAAGAACACCTGGCCCTGGCCGGTGCAGCGCATCAGCTGCATCTCCTGGCCGGTGGCGTTGCCGGTGATCCGGCCGCGGAAGCCGGCGCCCTTGTAGCCGAAGTCGACCTTGCCCTGGTAGAGGACCATGCTGCCCTGCTTGGCGAGCACCGGCTGGCCGTCGACGCCGAGGTCGACGCGGATCAGCTTGGCGTTCTGCGGGGTCCAGCGCTGGCCGTTGGGGGCTTCCTTGTACTTGTCCAGTACGACGCCGAGGCCGGGGCCGCCGCCCTGGGGAGCGGCGGGGGCCTGGCCCGGGTACGGGACGCCGGGGGGCTGCTGGCCCGGCTGGCCGTACGGGGCGGGCTGGCCGTAGGGGGCCTGCTGGCCGGGGAACTGGCCGGGGGCCGGCTGGCCGGGCGCGGGCTGGCCGTACGGCGGTGCCTGCGGGGCCTGCGGGGCCTGCTGGCCGGGGTAGCCGCCGGGCGCCGGCTGGCCGTACGGCTGCTGCGGTCCGGGCTGGCCGGGCACTCCGGGCGGCGGCGGCATCTGGCCACCGGGCGGGACCATGGGCGCGGCGATGGTCGGGGCGTTGTGCACCTGGGGGGCGACCGGCTGCTGGGGCTGCTGCGGGGCGGCCGGGGGCGCACCCTGGGGCGGGCCGAAGTCGGGCGCGGGCTGCTGCGGGGCCACGGGAGCGGGAGCCGGTGCGGGCGCGGGGGCCGCCGGGGCGGGGGCGCCGAAGGACGGTGCGGGCGCGGGTGCTCCGCCGCCGGGCGGCGCGAAACCGGGTGCGGCCTGGGCCGCGGCGGGCGCCTCGGGCTGGGCCGCCGCCTCTTCGGCGACCTCGCCGCCGAAGTTCTTCAGCAGCGCCTCCAGGCCGCCGTCGAATCCCTGGCCGACGGCGGCGAACCGCCAGACGTCCTTGAGATAGAAGTCGCCCAGCATCACGGCGCGTTCGGTGGAGAACTCGCTGCCGTTGAAGGAGTAGCGGGCGACCTCCTCGCCGCCGGCCACGATCCGGATGTAGCCGGGGCCGATCTGGGAGACCTGGCCCGCGCCGTCGAGCGCCGCCGTGAAGGACAGCTTCTGGATGTGCGGCGGGATCTTGTCGAGGGTGACCCGGAAGGACTCGGCGTCGCCGGCCTGCGCACCGAGCAGCTGGATGGACTCCTCGGGTGACTTGGGCTGGTTGAAGAAGATGAAGTAACGGTCGTCGGACAGCCGTTCCGCGGCGTCCAGACCGAAACAGCTGATGTCGAAGGTCAGCCCGGGACCGCCGATCTGCACGCCGACGTACAGATCCGTGCCCCCGGTCAGGTCACTGATCTTGGCCTTGTGGCCGCGCTGGAATTCCCTGGCCATACGTTACGACCGTCCCCCGCTCCCGCTGTGAGTTCGTCTCGCGCCAGGCTAACCGCTGTCACCGACAGCGGGCGATGCCGGGGCACCGGCCGGCTCACCGGGCGCGGGTCATTCACGGCGAGCGGCGGGCAAATGCGGCAACCTGTCGGCCGCGACCACGCCTTCGAGATAGCCACGGGCCCGTTCCGTACGCGGATAGGACTCCAACAGCTCCCAGAACCGCGGGCCGTGGCCGGGGACGAGGAGATGCGCGAGCTCGTGCAGCAGGACGTAGTCGATGACGTACTCCGGCATGCCCTGCAGCCGGTGCGACAGACGGATGCTGCCCTCGGCCGGGGTGCACGAGCCCCAGCGGGTGTTCTGGTTGGTCACCCAGCGCACCGACGCGGGCCGGGCCCGGCCCTCGAGGAACTGCCCGGACAGCCGCTCGGCCCGGTCGGCGAGCTCGCCGTCGCCCAGGATCCGTTTGCTTTCCTGAGCGGCCAGCTTGTCCAGCATGACGACGACCCAGCGCCGTTCCTCGGCCTCGGACATACGGGCCGGGATCAGGACCACCGTACGGTCGCCCTCGCGGTACGCGGAGACCGTTCTGCGCCGCCGTGAGCTGCGGCGCACCTCGACCGCGCTGGTCGCCGGCCGTCGGGCCTCCGGGCTCGGGGCAGCCCTTCGCGAGGTGTCTGCGGCGCGGCGCAGGGGGGTCTCTCCGGAGCCGCGTGGGGAGGGGTCGGCGGGCACGCGCCCGACGTTACCCGCTGGCACTGCGCGAAGTCCCGCCCGCCGGACGGTTCGCCACCGAAACACCCCATGGCGTGCACGACCGGTATGACCAACACCGCACCCTGTCCGCGGCCTGTGGATAACTCCCCGCCGGTTCCGCATCCACGGCATGCTGAGGGCAGGACGACGGACGACGGGGGCGGATCGTGCATCCGATGCTCAAGCCCGCGCTGCGGCGCGGCTGGCGGGACAGGGAAACGGTACGGATCGGTGTGGCGCCGGCCCATGCGAAGGTGGTGGGCCCGGTCGGCCCCGCGACCGGCTGCTTTCTGGACCTGATCGACGGCACGCGGAGCATACGGCAGCTGGTCAGGGCGGCCGGGGCGCTCAGGCTCGGGCCCGCGCACGCGCGGGGTGTGGTCGCACGCCTCGGCGCGGCCGGGCTGCTGGAGACCCCGGCGGCGGGGGGCCCGGCGGCCGATGCCGTGCGGGCGGACGGCCCGGGGTTCGACCGGCTGCGGGCGGATCTGGCGTCGCTGTCGGTACGGCATCCCGAAGCCGCGGGCGCCCTGGGGCGGATGGGGGCACGCCGGGCGGTCCGGGTGCGGGTGTGCGGGGCGGGCCGGGTGGGGGCCGCGGTCGCGGCGCAGCTGTCGGCCGCGGGGATCGGCGGGGTGGAGGTGCTGGACGGCGGCGTTGTCGCGGCGTGGGACGTCACACCGGGCGGGCTGTCTGCCGAGCGGATCGGTGAGCGGCGCGATGTCTCCGCGCGGCAGCTGGTGCGGCAGTCCTCGCCCTGGAGCCGCGCCCCACGTCCGCGGGGCGCGGGGAGCGGTTCCGGCGAGGCCGGACTGTCCCTGGTGGTGCTCGCCCCGCGCGACGGCCTCGGCGCATACGCCCCCGACCCGGTTCGCTCCGCGCCGCTGGTCACGGCCGGCATCCCGCATCTTTACGCCGGGGTGATCGAGGGCACGGGTGTGGTGGGTCCGCTGGTGGTCCCGGGCGCTTCGGCGTGCGCGCGCTGCGATGAGTTACGGCGTACGGATGCGGAGCCGGCCTGGCCGCGGCTGCTCGCCCAGTGGCGGTCCGGGCGCGCGTCCCGGGCGGTGCCGGCCTGCGACACCGCGCTGGCGGCGACGGTGGCCGGGCTCGCCGCCGTACAGGCACTGACGTTCCTCGACGGTGAACTCCCGCCCTGCACAGGGGCGCGGATGGAGCTCGCCCTGCCGTGTGCGAGCGTGCGCACAGCGGTGATCGCGCCGCATCCCGAATGCGGCTGCGGTGCCTCCGCCTCATCGATGGAGCGGGCGCCTCGGATTTTCGAATACGAGACGCCACAATGACGGAGTAACCCCGGTAGGGGACAGTGTGAGTTGGAGGGGCGCATGTCTGATCTTCCCCGCAAGGCGGTCACCCGCACCGCCAAGCTGGCCGCGCTGCCACTGGGGTTCGCCGGCCGTGCCACCTGGGGCCTGGGCAAGCGGATAGGGGGCCGATCGGCCGAGCTCGTCGGCCGTGAGCTGCAACAGCGCACCGCGGAGCAGCTCTTCAAGGTGCTCGGCGAGCTGAAGGGCGGTGCGATGAAGTTCGGGCAGGCGCTGTCCGTGTTCGAATCCGCGCTGCCCGAGGAGATCGCCGGGCCGTACCGTGCCGCGCTGACAAAGCTGCAGGAAGCGGCGCCGCCGATGCCCACCAGCACGGTGCACTCGGTGCTCGCCGAGCGGCTCGGTGACGACTGGCGGACGCTGTTCGAGGAGTTCGAGGACAAGCCGGCCGCCGCCGCGTCCATCGGGCAGGTGCACCGGGCCGTATGGCACGACGGCCGCGAGGTGGCCGTCAAGGTGCAGTACCCGGGGGCCGGTCAGGCACTGCTGTCGGATCTCGCCCAGCTCAGCCGGTTCGCGCGGCTGTTGGGGCCGCTGATCCCGGGCATGGACATCAAACCGCTGATCACCGAGCTGCGCGACCGGGTCTCCGAGGAGCTGGACTACGCCCTGGAGGCCGAGGCCCAGCGGGCGCATGCCGAGGAGTTCGCCGAGGACCCGGACGTGGTCGTGCCGGCCG
Source organism: Streptomyces chattanoogensis (assembly GCF_001294335.1). Taxonomy (GTDB): domain Bacteria; phylum Actinomycetota; class Actinomycetes; order Streptomycetales; family Streptomycetaceae; genus Streptomyces; species Streptomyces chattanoogensis. The sequence continues at coordinate 295,112 of NZ_LGKG01000001.1, read as the reverse complement.
TCGTCCATCAGAGCGACCAGGTGCTGGTGACGGAGTGGATGGAGGGCGTACCGCTGTCGGAGGTGATCAAGGACGGCACCGAGGAGCAGCGGGACCGGGCCGGTCAGCTCCTGGCCCGGTTCCTGTTCTCCGGCCCGGCCCGCACGGGCCTGCTGCACGCCGACCCGCACCCGGGCAACTTCCGGCTGCTGCCCGGGGACGACCCGGACGGGCCCGCCGGACAGTGGCGGCTGGGGGTGCTGGACTTCGGCACCGTGGACCGGCTGCCCGAGGGCCTGCCGCCGACCATCGGCACCTCGCTGCGGATGACGCTGGACGGCGAGGCGGACGCGGTCTATCAGCTGCTGTGCGAGGAGGGCTTCGTCAAGGAGACCATCGAGCTGGACCCGGACGCGGTCCTGGACTATCTGCTGCCGATCATCGAACCGGCGCAGGCGGAGGAGTTCACCTTCACCCGCGACTGGATGCGCCGTCAGGCGACCCGGGTCGGCGATCCCCGCTCCCCCGCCTATCAGTTGGGCAAGCGGCTCAATCTGCCGCCGGCGTATCTGCTGATCCACCGTGTGACCTTGAGCACGATCGGGGTGCTGTGCCAGCTGGGGGCGACGGTCCGGCTGCGGGACGAGCTGGAGGCCTGGCTGCCCGGGTTCGTGGCGGAGGAGGCCACGGCGGAGGAAGCGGACCCCGGCGCGGACATCGAGGCGGACCTCGACGGGAATCTCGACGGGGGTCTCGACGCGGAGACCATCGCGGAGACCGCCGGGGATAGCCGGGCCTGAGCGCGCCGGGCCACAGCAGCGGGCGGCGCGCCGGTCACCGCCCGCTCCGGCCGCCCGCACTCACCACCAGCTGGAGTCCAGGCGGCCCTCGATGGCCCGGATGTTCTCCCGCGCGCAGGCCTCGCAGAAGTATCGGCGCTCGCCGTTCTCGACGGAGCAGGTCCAGGTCGGCGGTGTGCCCTCGGCGACCGCGCCGCAGCCGGCGCACACGGTGTGGTCGCCGGTCAACTCCGCCCGTTCATGCGTCTTCTGTTCCACCATCCGACGATATCCCCGCGAGCGGCATCAACCGGGACACAACGCCGCACGGGGCCCGCCCTGTCGGACGGACCCCGTGCGAAGGATGCAGACCCCCGTTACTGCATCACGACCGTTACTGCATCACGGCCATGGCCAGCGCCCGGCGGGCACGCAGCGACGCGCGCTCGGCACGCCGCTGCATACGCCGCGCGGCGGCGAGCCGATGCGCCCTGCGTTCGGACTCGGCCTCCCGCAGGCGTTCATGCATATGCGCACGTGCCAGGGCTTCTGGGATGAGTTGCATGGCGTGGTTCCTGTTCTGACGCGACTCGATCGCGTCGGCGTTCACGGGGACGGGTGTGTGGGTGAAGGTGGGGTTCATCGTGGGGTCCTGCTTCTTGGGATCCCGTGTGACGGGACGGTCGATCGTTCCTGTGCCGGTGGTGTTCATGCCGCGACCGGGTTCTTGCGCGGACGGCCACGCGGACGCTTCCGGGGCACGACAACGCCCTGGACGAAGAGCTCGCCGCCCCAGACGCCCCACGGCTCGCGGCGGTCCTTGGCGCCGGCGAGGCAGGCCTCACGGACCGGACAGCTCTGGCACAGGGTCTTGGCGTACTCGACGTCGGCCGGGGACTCGGCGAAGAAGACCTCGGGGTCGTAGGTGCGGCACGGAACAGCGGCGCCGAGGCGGTCGATCTCGTCGTCGAGCTCGGTGAGGGGCAGCAAGGAGTTCTCCTGGGGGTCGGGCGGAGGGATCAGGTCGGTGGCTACGGACGGGGTGTGCGTCTGGAGTTGCACGGTGTGTGTTCCTCGTCTGTGGTGGCCCGCTGGTGGCAGGCGTGTGGGGCAAACAAAAGGGCCGCGGATCCCGGTGTGGGTTCCGCGGCCCTGGAAGGTGCCGACCTGATCTGCCGATCAGGCTGGATCTCTCCAGGGTTCGAGGCCGCGGTAGGCCCACATTTCATGCTGCTTCTGGTACTGCTTCCGGGATTCGGCACCGTTGGCCGCCGCGAAGGCAAAGGCATTCGCCCCAGCCGCCACTGCTACTGCCGCAGGTGCCTCGGTCGGTCGCTCGGTGCGCTCACTGCGCGTCAGCACAGGGAGAATCTCGGGGCGCGCGACCAGGGAGCCGGAAAGGCGGCCGGAGCCGGACAGACCGGTGCCCAGGAGCGAGGAGCCGAGGGTGCAGGTGGCGACGACCGAGAGATCGGTCATTTTGTTGGTCTCGATGAAGCTGATCACTGGGCTCGCCTCCTCTCGGCGTCTCGGTGGACCGGGAAATCCCGTTCCAGGCTTGTTCAAGTACAGCACGGATCCATCGGATCTCGGAAGATTCCGTTGTCTCCGTTGCTTGTGAAGGCTATGGGGCTGTGCTCCACACACGCAAACTATTTTTCCGACGAGTTTTCCGCGGCGCCTTCGGATGCCTCCTCCGGCACGTCCACGAGTTCCTCGCCGGCGCAGAGTGCCAGCACATCTGCCCCGTAGCGGTCCAGCTTTCGCCGTCCCACTCCTGAGATGCCGGCAAGCTCCGCTTCGGTTCCCGGAACCGCCTCGGAAATCGCCATCAGGGTCTTGTCGGTGAAGACGCAGTACGCCGGCTGCCGCGTTCGGGCGGCCTGTTGGGCGCGCCAGTCCCGCAGCCGCTCGTAGAGCTCCTCGTTCATCTCCGACGGGCAGTCCTCACAGCGCATCAGCTTCATCTCGCCGGCGTCCGTCAGGGTCTTGTTGCAGACCCGGCAGCGGGCCGGACGGCGGTCCCTGCGCCGGCTCGCCCCGGCCCCCGGCGCCGCGCCGCCGCGCTCGACACCGCCTGCGGCGCCACCGGGCGCCCGGCGCCCGGCCGTCGGCCCGGAGCCGGGCCGCAGCCCGCTGAGGAACCGGCTGGGGCGGCGCACGGCACGGCCGCCGGGCGAGCGGGCCAGCGACCACGACAGCGCGAGATGGCGGCGGGCGCGGGTCACTCCCACGTACAGGAGCCGGCGCTCCTCCTCCAGCTGCTCGTCGGTCTTGGCGTAGGTGATCGGCATCATGCCTTCGGTGAGGCCCACCAGGAAGACGGCGTCCCACTCCAGGCCCTTCGCGGCGTGCAGCGAGGCCAGCGTCACGCCCTCGACGGCCGGGGCGTGCTGGGCGGCGGCCCGCTCGTCGAGCTCGGCGACGAGGTCGGCGAGGGTGGCCCCGGGGCGCGCCGCGGCGAACTCCTCGGCGAGCCGTACCAGCGCCGCCAGGGATTCCCAGCGCTCGCGCACCGCCCCGGACCCGGCGGGCGGCTCGCTCGTCCAGCCCATGTCGCTGAGCACCGCCCGCACCTCGGACGGCAGGCCCACCGCGTCGTCGAGCAGCGCGTCATTGCCGCCGAAGCGGGCGGCGCCGCGCAGCTTGACCCCGGCCTCGCGCACCTCGGGCCGTTCGAAGAACCGCTCGGCCCCGCGCAGCTGGTAGGGCACGCCGGCGTCGGCCAGCGCCTGTTCGTAGACCTCGGACTGGGCGTTGATACGGAAGAGGACGGCGATCTCGCCGGCCGGGACCCCGGAGGCGATGAGGTCGCGGATGCGGCGGGCCGTGCCCTCCGCCTCGGCCGGCTCGTCGGCGTACTCCACATAGGCGGGCTCCGGTCCGGCCGCGCGCTGCGAGACCAGCTCCAGGCGGTGTTCGGCGGCGCGGCCCCTGGCCTGGGTGAGCAGGCCGTTGGCGAGGTGGACGACCTGCGGGGTGGAGCGGTAGTCGCGGACGAGCCGGACGACCGTGGCGTGCGGATGGCGGGTACGGAAGTCGAGCAGATGGTCCGGGGTGGCGCCGGTGAAGCTGTAGATCGTCTGGCTGGCGTCGCCGACCACGCAGAGGCTGTCGCGGTCCCCCAGCCACAGCTCCAGCAGCCGCTGCTGGAGCGGGCTGACGTCCTGGTACTCGTCCACCACGAAGTGCTGGTACTGCGCCCGGACCTGCTCGGCGATGTCCTGCCGGTCCTGCAGCACTCCGACCGTGAGAAGCAGCACATCCTCGAAGTCGATGACGCCCCGGTCGCGCTTGAGCTGCTCGTACGTCCCGTAGATCTGCCCGATCTCGGCCGGGTCGCGCGGGGCCTGGCGCCCGGCCTTGGCGACCGCGGCCGGATAGTCGGCGGGCACGGTCTGGGTGACCTTGGACCACTCGATCTCGGCGGTGACGTCCCGCAGCTCGCTGCGGTCGAGCCGGATGCGGCAGCGGGCAGCGGCCTCGGCGACGGACTGGACCTTGCGCTCGAGCAGCCGCGGGACCTCCCCGCCCACGGCCTTGGGCCAGAAGAACTGCAGCTGCCGCAGGGCCGCGGAGTGGAACGTCCGGGCCTGGACGCCGCCCGCGCCCAGCTGCCGCAGCCGCCCCCGCATCTCGCCGGCCGCGCGGGCGGTGAAGGTGACGGCGAGCACACTGGCCGGCTGCAGGATCCCGGCCCGGACGCCGTAGGCGATCCGGTGGGTGATCGCACGGGTCTTTCCCGTCCCGGCTCCGGCCAGCACGCACACCGGACCGTGCAGGGCCGTCGCGACCTCGCGCTGCTCGGGGTCGAGCCCGGCGAGCACCGCGTCGGCCCCCTCCGGCATCGCCGGAAACTGGGACGCCGCGGGGACCTGCGGGAAAAGAGACGAGTGCGTTGCTGGTGTCACCCCGCCATGCTGCCAGGTCCGCGAAGCGGTGCGGAAAGTTGTCCACAGGCCCCGGCACCGAGGGGGCGGGAATGGTTCGGGGCCCCCGAGCGTTGACCCCCCAGTCGCCGCCCTGGGCACCGGGTCCGGGGCGGCTTGCACGACGAGATGTGAGGAGCGCGGGGCGCATGGCGGGCACGGTGACGATGTACAGCACGACCTGGTGCGGATACTGCCGTCGGCTGAAGAGCCAGATGGATCGCGAGAAGATCGCGTACACCGAGATCAACATCGAGCAGGATCCGGAGTCGGCGGCCTTCGTGGAGAAGGCGAACGGCGGCAACCAGACGGTGCCCACCGTCCTGGTGGTCCCCCCGGGCGGCGGCGAGAACATCGTGATGACGAACCCGAGCCTGGCCCAGGTCAAGCAGGCCCTCGCGGTCTGACCCGCGCACGCCACGCCCCCTCCGGCCGGCTCACCGGAGGGGGCGGCGTCGTCAGGGCTTGGGCAGCGGCTTGCCGTACCAGAGCTCGATGAGCCGGGCGGCGATGGAGATGCCGTACGGCGGGAGGACCTCGCCGGATTCGAAGGCGGCGCGCAGGTCCTCGCGGGAGAACCAGCGGGCCTCCTCGATCTCCTCGCCGTCGACCTGGATCTCGGAGGACGTGGCGCGGGCCATGAAGCCGAGCATCAGGCTGGAGGGGAAGGGCCAGGGCTGGCTGGCGATGTACTCCACGTCGCCGACGACGACGCCCGCCTCCTCGAAGACCTCGCGGGCGACGGACTGCTCGATGGACTCGCCGGGCTCGACGAAGCCGGCGAGGGTGGAGAAGCGGCCCTCGGGCCAGTGGACCTGGCGGCCCAGGAGCGCGCGGTCCTCCTCGTCCGTCACGAGCATGATCACGGCCGGGTCGGTGCGCGGGTAGTGCTCGGCGCCGCAGGCCGGGCAGCGGCGGATATGGCCCGCGGCCGCGATGACGGTGCGCTCGCCGCAGCGTGAGCAGAAGCGGTGCAGACGCTGCCAGTTCTCGAGGGCGACGGCGTGCACGAGGAGTCCGGCGTCGCGGGGGGACAGCAGCAGTCCCGCCTCGCGCAGGCCCGCCGGGCGGGCGGACTGGTCCATCCGGCCGGGAAGGGCGTCCTTCTGGAGGGCGAAGTAGCTGACGCCGTCGTCGTCGGTGCCGAGGTAGTAGCGGTGGGCCTCGGTCAGCGGCGCCTCGAAGGACGGCGTCATGATCAGTTCGGTGCGGCCGTCGGGGGTGTCGTCGATCAGCGCCTGGCCTCCGGACACCACGAAGACACGGGTCGTCGGGTGGCTCCAGGCCGCCGCCAGCCACGCCTCGTCCAGGCGGTGGTGAGCGGCCCGGTCGATTCCGCTCGGTGCGCTGAAGGTGATCGGCCGGTCGGTGCTGTGGTCGGTCCAGGTGGTCACTGCTGTTTCCAACTCCCCCTGTGGCGTGGGTGATTGCTGCATACGGCGCGGAGCGGGGCGGCGGGGCGCGCGGTCAAGGCCTGCGCCAGGTCTCCGCCAGGTCGCCCCACAGGTGGGCGGCGGTCTCGACGCCCTTCATCAGCAGGTCGAGCTCGACCTTCTCGTTCGGTGCGTGCCAGCCGTCGGACGGGACGGAGATGCCGAGGAAGAGGACCGGGACGCCGAGGACGTCCTGGAGGTCGGCGGCCGGGCCCGAGCCGCCCTCACGGGTGAAGCGGATCTTCCGGCCGAAGGCCCGTCCCATGGCGCGGACGACGGACTGGAGCGCGGGGTGGTCGAGCGGGGTCAGACAGGGGCGGGTGGCGCCCCAGAAGGTGATCTCGTGGCGGATGCCGGCCGGGAGGCGGGCGGCGGCCCAGTCGCGTACGGACTGCTGGACGGCGGCCGCGTCCTGCCCGGCGACGAGGCGGAAGGAGAGCTTGAGCTGGGCGGCGGACGGGACGATGGTCTTGCCGCCGGGGCCCTGATAGCCGCCGGCGATGCCGTTGACCTCGGCGGTGGGGCGGGCCCAGATGCGCTCCAGGGTCGTGCTGCCGGCCTCGCCGAGGGCGGCGTGGGAGTGCGCGGTGCGCAGCCACTGCGCCTCGTCGAAGGGCAGCTCGGCGAAGAGTTCGCGCTCGCGGTCGGTGAGCTCGACGACGCCGTCGTAGAAGCCGGGGATCGCGACGCGGCGGTCATCGTCGTGCAGCGCGGCGGCCAGCCGGGCGGCCTCGGTGGCGGGGTTGGGCACCGCGCCGCCGAAGGAGCCGGAGTGGATGTCCTGGTCGGGGCCGTAGAGATCGATCTGGCAGTCCGTCAGACCGCGCATGCCGGTGCAGACCGTGGGGGTGTCCGCGGCCCACATGCCGGTGTCGGAGACGATCACGGCGTCGCAGGCGAGGCGGTCGGCGTGCTTCTGGACCAGGGCCGGGAAGTTCGGGGAGCCGGACTCCTCCTCGCCCTCGATGAGCAGCTTGAGGTTGACGGCGGGGGCACTGCGGCCGGTGGCGGCGAGGTGCGCGCGGACGCCCAGGGTGTGGAAGAACACCTGGCCCTTGTCGTCGGCGGCGCCGCGGGCGTAGAGCCGGCCGCCGACGGTCACCGGCTCGAAGGGGTCGGTGTGCCAGCCGTCCTCACGGGCGGCGGGCTGGACGTCGTGGTGGCCGTAGACGAGCACGGTCGGCGCGGCCGGGTCGCCGGAGGGCCACTCGGCGAAGACCGCGGGCAGGCCGTCGCCGTCGGTTTCCCAGATCTCGGCGACGGGGAAGCCCGTGCCGGTCAGCTTGGCGGCGAGCCATTCGGCGCTGCGGCGCACATCGGGGGCGCGGTCCGGGTCGGCGGACACGGAGGGGATGCGCAGCCAGTCGGCGAGGTCGTCGAGGAACGCTTCGCGGTGGCCGGCGATGTACGCGCGGACGGCGCTGTCCGGGGTGGTGCTCATACGGCCGAGCCTATCGGCCCTCCGGGGGAGGACGGTCGTCGGTCTCACCGAGCAGGATGCGCTCGAGCCCGGCCCGGCCGGGCAGCCGCCGGGGCCGGACGACCTCGCCGCTGCGGACATAGACGAAGGCGGCGCCCACGGCGGAGGGCGGCAGGCCGTGGCGCTCGGCCCAGGCAAGGCGGTAGATGGCGAGCTGGAGGGGGTCGGCGCCCGGGGTGCGCAGGGGGCCCCGGCCGCGGGGCTGGGCCCGGCTGGTCTTCCAGTCGACGATCTCGAAGCGGTCCCGGCCGCCCGCACCGCGCTCCTTGTAGACGGCGTCGATACGGCCGCGGATGACCCGGCCGGCCAGGGTCAGCTGGAAGGGGGCCTCGACGCGGTACGGGGTGCGGTGGGCGTACGGGGTGCGGGCGAAGGCCTCCTTCAGGGCCTCCAGCTCGTGTTCGTCGGCGATCTCGGCGTGGTCCGGTTCGTCGCCGGGGAGCTCGTCGGGGCCGAGCAGCGGCAGGGTGAGCTCCTCGAAACGGGACTCGACCCAGGCGTGGAAGCGGGTGCCCCGGCGGGCGCCGGGCTGCGGCGGGCGCGGCAGGGGACGGGCCAGCTCACGGGCGAAGCCGTCCGGGTCGCGGGCGAGGTGGAGCAGCTGGGTGGCGCTGAGGGAGGGCGGCAGCGGGACGTCGCGGACCGTGGCCCGGGAACGGCGCAGCTCGTCGGCGAGGGCGTCGAGATCGCGGTCCCAGGAGGCCACCGTCCGGCGCTCCTCGGGGAGGAGGGCGCGGGCGGTGTCCTCGAGGGCGGCCGGTGGGGCGGTGCGCTGGGCGATGATGCGGGGGGCGGGGTGTGGATCTTCGTACGGCCCGGCGTCCTCGCAGGGGTCGCGGGGAGCGTCGTACGGCTCGTCGAACGGCTCCTCATACGGCTCCTCATACGGCTCGTCGTACGGCGGCGGGGGCCACTCCGGGTCGTCGGCGAAGAGGGACCCGGGGGCGGGGACCGAAGGCACCGCTTGCTCCGGCCGCGCCAAGTGGCCCCGGACCCTGGCCGCCGCGGCCCGCCGCCGGGCGGTGGCGGCGGGGTCCAGGGGCAGCGGCCAGGCCTGTTCGGCGGCGGCCTCGGTGAGGGCGGGGTTCTCGGCGTCCTGCTCCGGGGCGTCGGCCCAGGCCTCGATCTCGCCGTGGCCGGCCTCGCAGTGGGCACGGAGGGCGTCGAGGAAGGCGGACGGGCCCCGGGGGCGCTTCTGGCTGGGGCCCCACCAGTGGCCGGAGCCCAGGAGGAGGGAGCGGGGGCGGGTGAAGGTGACATAGCCCAGGCGGAGTTCCTCGGTCTCCTGGTGGTCCTTCATCGCCTCCTTGAAGGTCTTCAGGCCGCGGGCGGCCCATTCCCCGACGTCGGGGAGGGTGGCGGCGTCGCCGCGCAGGGCGTGCGGCAGGACCTTGGGCTGGGTGATCCAGGACTCGCGGGACTGCTCGCTGGGGAACTGCTTGGCGACCAGCCCGGGGACGGCGACGACGTCCCATTCCAGGCCCTTGGACTTGTGGGCGGTGAGCACCTTGACGGTGTTGTCGCCGCCGGGGAGGGAGCTGTCGAGGCCCTTTTCGTGCTGGACGGCCGTGCGCAGGAAGCCCAGGAAAGCCAGCAGCGAGGCCTCGCCGTCGAGGGCCGTGCCGCCCTGTCGGGCGGCGAAACCGGCCGCGATGTCGAGGAAGGTGCCGAGGGTTTCGCGGCGGCGGGCGGCGAGGGCGTGCGGCGAGGCGGAGAGCTCGACCTCCAGGCCGGTGGTGGTCAGGACCCGGTGGAGGACGTCCATCAGCGGGTCGGCCAGACAGCGGCGCAGGTCGCGGAGCTCGGTGGCCAGGCGGGCGAAGCGGACCCGGGCCTCGGCGGAGAAGGGCAGGCCGTCGTCGGGGCCGTCGGCCTCCAGGAAGGTGTCGAGGGCGTCGGCCAGGGAGAGGGTCTCGGCCGGGTCGGTGCCCTCGACGGCTTCGGCGAGCCGCTGGTCGGGGTCGCCGGAAGGCGCGCCCTGGTGGACGAGCGTGCGGGCGCGGCGGCCCAGGAGGGCGAGGTCGCGGGGGCCGATGCGCCAGCGGGGGCCGGTCAGGAGGCGGACCAGGGAGGCGTTGGCGGTGGGATCCTGGAGCACCTCGCAGACGGCGACGAGGTCGGCGATCTCGGGGAGGTGGAGGAGTCCGGAGAGGCCGACGACCTCGACGGGGATGTCGCGGGCGACCAGTTCGCCCTGGATACGGGCGAAATCGCCGGCGGTGCGGCACAGGACGGCGATCTCGCCGGGCGGGGTGCCCGTCCGGACGAGGTGGGCGAGGGAGTCGGCGAGCCAGGCCAGCTCCTCGGCGTGGGTGGGCAGCAGGGCGCAGCGGACCGTGCCGTCGCGCTCGGCGCCGGGGGCGGGGCGCAGCGCTTCGACGCCTTCGTGCATCCGGCGCAGCGGAGCGGCGAGGCCGTTGGCGAGGCCGAGGAGGCGGCCGCCGCTGCGGCGGTTCTCGCTGAGGGCGAAGCGGCGGGCGGGGGTGCCGTCCCGGAAGGGGAAGTGGCGGGGGAAGTCGTCGAGGTTGGCGACGGAGGCGCCGCGCCAGCCGTAGATGGCCTGGCAGGGGTCGCCGACGGCGGTGACGGCATGCCCGGTGGGGCTGCCGCCGCCGGTCCCGGCGCCGAACAGTCCGGACAGCAGGAGCCGCTGGGCGACGGAGGTGTCCTGGTACTCGTCCAGGAGGACGACGCGGAAAGTGTCGCGCAGGGCCTGGCCGACCTCGGGGCGGGTGGTGGCGAGGGTGGCCGACAGGGCGATCTGGTCGCCGAAGTCGAGCAGATCGCGGCGGCGCTTCTCGTCGCGGTAGGCGCCGACGAGACCCAGGAGCTCGCGGCGGGCGCGGGCGGTTTCGGGGACCTTGCGCAGGTCGGCGTTGGTGAGCCGGATGCCGTCCAGGGTGGCGAGGAGGTCGCTGTCGTACGCATCGAGGCGGGCCGGGTCCACCAGGTGTTCGGCGAGCTCGCCGTCCAGGGCGAGGAGGTCCTCCACCAGCGCGGGCAGGGATTTGGTGAGGGCCGGATACGGGCCGGGGGCGGCGCGCAGGACGCGGGCGGCGAGCTGGAAGCGGGTGGCGTCGGCCAGGAGGCGGGCGCTGGGCTCGAGGCCGATGCGCAGGCCGTGGTCCTTCAGGAGCTGGCCGGCGAAGGCGTGGTAGGTGGAGATCCGGGGCTCTCCGGGCGGCTGGTCCGTGCCCGGGACGGCTTCGGGGTCCGTGACGCCCGCCTTGAGCAGGGCGGCGCGCACCCGCTCGGCGAGCTCGCCCGCGGCCTTGTTGGTGAACGTCAGCCCGAGAACTTCCTCGGGGGCGACCTGGCCGGTGCCCACCAGCCACACCACCCGCGCGGCCATCACCGTCGTCTTGCCGGATCCGGCTCCGGCCACGATGACCTGCGGGGCGGGCGGGGCGGTGATGCACGCCGTCTGCTCCGGAGTGAACGGGATGCCGAGGAGCTCCTTGAGCTGCTCGGGGTCGGTGATGCGGGCTGGCACATCCGAAACCGTAACGGGCGGCACTGACATTCGCGGCGGGCCGGGTCCCGTACGGCCTCCTCCGGCTCACTCCACAATGTGCCGGCCCTCCGGCTGGGCGCTGCACGAGGCCCGGAAGGCGCAGTGCGTGCAGTGCGTCCCGGTCGTAGGTGTGAACCGTTCCTCCAGGACCCGGCCGGCGGCGGTGGCGAGCAGCTCACCGACCCATTCGCCGTCCGGCGGCGGCTGCGTCTGTACGGCGGGCAGCGCGTCGCCGCCCTCCTTCTGGGGCGCGCCGAGGCGCAGATGGACCAGCTCCGCGCCACCGGGGTCGGGGGTGCGTCCCTCGAAGGCGTCGTCGACCGCGCCCTCGCGGACCGCGAGCTGGTAGACGGCGAGCTGGGGGTGGCGGGCGACCTCGGGGCCGGTGGGCTTCTGTTTGCCGGTCTTGAAGTCGACGACGTACGCGCGGCCCTGGGCGTCCCGCTCCACGCGGTCCATGCTGCCGCGGATGCGGACCTCGTAGGCACCGGCGGCGAGGGTGACGTCGAAGGCGTGCTCGCTGGCGACGGCGTCCCGGCCCTGGGTGTCGCGTGCCATGACGTGCCAGTGCAGAAACCGTTCGAGGGCGGCCCTGGCGGCGTCCTTCTCCTGGCGGGACTTCCAGGGGGCGTCGAAGGCGAGGGCCTCCCAGACGGAGTCCAGGCGCTCCATCAGGACGCCGAGGTCGGCGGGGCTGCGCCCGGAGGCGACCTCGTCGGCGAGGACGTGGACGACGTTGCCGAAGCCCTGGGCGGCGGTGGCGGGCTTGTCCGCCTTGACCTCGCGGCCCAGGAACCACTGGAGGGAGCAGGTGTTGGCGAGCTGGTCCAGGGCGCTGCCGGAGAGCACCACGGGCCGGTCGCGGTCGCGCAGCGGGACGCCGCTGTGGGTGGGCTCGTGCAGGCCCCACCAGCTGTCGGGGTGGGCGGCGGGCACCAAGGGGTGGCCGTCGTCGTCGGTCAGCGCGGCCAGTTTGGCGAGGCGCCGGGCGGCGGCGTCGCGCAGCGCCTCGGTGGCGGCCGGGTCGACGGTGGTGGCGCGCAGCTCGGCGACCAGGGCGGCGACCGAGAGGGGGCGGCGGGGGCGGCCGGTGACGTCCTGGGGGGTGACGCCGAGCTCGGTCAGAAAGCCGGAGGGCTGGTCGCCGTCGTCGGCGGCGGCCTTGACGGCGGTCACCACCAGGCGCTCGCGGGCGCGGGTCGCGGCCACGTAGAACAGCCGGCGTTCCTCGGCGAGCAGCGCGCCCGGGGTGAGGGGTTCGGCCAGGCCGTCGCGGCCGATCCGGTCCGCCTCCAGGAGCGAGCCGCGGCGGCGCAGGTCGGGCCAGAGGCCCTCCTGGACCCCGGCGACGACCACGAGGTGCCATTCCAGGCCCTTGGCACGGTGGGCGGTCATCAGCCGTACGGCGTCGGGCCGTACGGTGCGGCGCGTCAGCGTGTCCGCGGCGATGTCCTGGGCGGCCAGCTCCTCCAGGAAGTTGAGGGCGCCGCGGCCGCCGGTGCGCTCCTCGGCGCGGGCCGCGGTCTCGAAGAGGGCGACCACGGCGTCCAGGTCGCGGTCGGCGTTGCGGCCGGCCGCGCCGCCGCGCCGGGCGGCGCGCTCCAGACGGCCCGGCCACGGGGTGCCGTCCCACAGCTCCCACAGGGCCTCCTCGGCGGTGCCGCCGCCGGCGAGCAGCTCGCGGGCCTTGCGCAGCAGCAGGCCGAGCCGCTGGGCGCCACGGGCGTACGCCGGATCGTGCGCCACCAGGCGCTCGGGTTCGGCGAGTGCGCGGGCGATCAGCTCGTCGGAGGGGCGGGGCAGCGCCTCGCCGGCCGCCCGCTCCTCCTCGCGCAGCGCGCGCCCCAGGCGGCGGAGGTCGGCGGAGTCCATGCCGCCCAGGGGGGAGGTCAGCAGGTCGAGGGCGGTCTCGGTGTCGAGAGAGCCGACATGGACAGCCGGGTCGTCGTCCAGGACGGCGCGCGCCGCCGTCCGCAGCGCCGTCAGGAGGGGGCCGACGGCCGGTTCGTGGCGCAGCGGGAGATCGTCGCCGTCGATGTCGAGGGGCACCCCGGCGGAGGTGAGCGCCCGGCGCACGGCGGGTATCGAGCGCCCTCCGGCGCGGACGAGGACGGCCATCTCGCGCCAGGGCACACCGTCCTCCAGGTGGGCGCGGCGCAGGATGTCGGCGATGTTGTCGAGCTCGGCGCCCGGCGTCGGGTAGGTGTATGCCTCGGCCCGGCCGCCGTCGCGTACCGCGGTCAGCTCGCGGTGCGCCCGTACCTTCTGCGCGGGCAGGCGGGTGAGCGGCATCCGGTGGGTGAGCAGCCGCGTCGCGGCCAGCAGGGCGGCGCCCGAGCGCCGGGAGGTGCGCAGGACCTCCACCGGGGCGGGGGTGCCGTCGGCGCGCCGGAAGGCCTGGGGGAAGTCGAGGATGCCGTTCACATCGGCGCCGCGGAAGGCGTAGATCGACTGGTCGGGGTCGCCGAAGGCGAGGAGCGTACGGCCCGGGGAGCCCGGTGTGCCGGGCGCGCCCCGGTGGCCGGCCAGCGCGTGCAGCAGCCGTGTCTGGGCGACGTCGGTGTCCTGGTACTCGTCGACGTAGACCGCGTCGTAGGCCGCCGCAAGCTGCGCCGCGACGCGGGGTTCCTCGGCGAGCAGGACGGCGCGGTGCATCAGTTCGGCGTAGTCCAGCACGCCCTGGCCGTCCAGGACGTCGAGGTATTCGGCCAGGAAGGCCGCGGCGGCGCTCCAGTCGGGGCGGCCGGTGCGGCGGGCGAAGGCGCCGAGGGCGTCCGGGCCCAGGCCCAGTTCGCGGCTGCGGGCGAGCACCGCGCGGACCTCGTCGGCGAAGCCCCGGGTGGTCAGGCAGGCGCGCAGCTCGTCCGGCCAGCCGATCCGGGCGCGGCCGTCGCCGGCCAGCTCGGCCTGGCCTTCGAGGAGTTCGCGGACGACGAGGTCCTGCTCGGGGCCGGAGAGCAGGCGCAGCGGGTCGGCGAAGAGGTCGGCGTCCTGGTGGGCGCGGACCAGGGCGTAGGCGAAGGAGTGGAAGGTGGTGGCCTGGGGGGCGCGGCCGGCGCCCACCCGGGCCGCGAGCCGGTCGCGGAGCTCCACGGCGGCCTTGCGGCTGAAGGTCAGGACGAGGATCCGCTCCGGGTCGGCGCCGTCGCCCACCCGGCGGGCCACCGACTCCACCAGGGTCGTGGTCTTTCCGGTCCCGGGCCCGGCGAGCACCAGGAGCGGGCCGTGGCGGTGGTCAACCACGGCGCGCTGGGCTGCGTCCAAGGCAGGAGGGTCCACCGGCACCGGCGGGGTGCGCACCAGTCGGTACGCGCCGGGGGCATCCCGCCGTGCCGCCCGGTGCGGCGGCGTCGACGGGACGGCCGAGAACGCCGGGAAAGAGGAGCTCACGTGGATCGCCGGTCCTGGTGGGGTTGCTGATCTTGATGGGGTGGGTGACGGCAGTGCCGGACGACGCTACGCCAGACGGCTCAGGTGCCGTCCCATCGGGCCCGGCGCATGTCCAGCTTCGGTATGTGGCCCTCGGCCGCCGTCGACGCCGCCCGCAGCGGTGTGCCCTCCTCGCGGTAGTGCGCCAGCGCGCGCAGCTCATGGCCGGGCAGGAGCACGCCGTCCGAGCGGACCACCCGCCACCAGGGCACCGCACCACCGTAGAGCGCCATGACCCGGCCGACCTGCCTGGGGCCTCCCTCTTCGAGCCACTCCGCCACGTCCCCGTACGTCATCACCCGCCCGGCCGGGATCAGCTCGGCGACGGCGAGGACCCGTTCCGCGTATGCGGGCAGCTCCGGGGGTTCGCCGCCCGCTGCCGTATCTCCGGTCCCACTCATTCGGTCCATCCTGCCGCACGGCACCGACAATGGGATCGGACACACGCTCCGGGACCGCCGTGGAGGTCCGCCGGCACGGTGTCGGCGGCGCGGCGCAGGGCAGGGGCGGGGGAGGCCGTTCCGCTTCCCGTGCCCCCGAAATGCACCCTGATGCCCCCCGCCGCTGGTCGGCCGTGCCACCATCTTCCGGACGGTGACTGGTGATACGAGATCAAGAAGAGACGGCCGAGCAGCAGGGTGCGGCGCCTCCACGGGAGGCGGGCGCCCCTGACGCGCTGGCCGTCGGCGCCCCCAAGCCGACGGAAAAGGCGAGCACGATCAAGAAGGCCGAACCACCCGAGGCGTCCGAGAGGCCGGAAGAGCCCGCGGACCCCGCATCGCGCACGCGGCACGAGGAGGAGCCGCAGCCCAGGGACAAGGAGCGAGAGCACCACGAGCGCACGCAGACCGAGGGCACGCAGTCCGAGGGCGGCGGGCCGGCCGCCGGCGCGCCCCGCACGGGCTCGCACCGCGACGGCCTGACCGCCGACGAGCGCGGCGAGTTCCACGTCGACCGGGTCTCCGGCGACGAGCCGCTGCTGCCTGCCCGGGTGCACCGCCCCTCCGACCTGCTGCGGCTGCTGCTGGGCATCGTCGGGATCGCGGTGGTGCTGGCCCTTGCCACCTTCGCGCACGGCACCACCCAGGGCCTCAAGAGCGATATCGGCAAGGGCTTCGGGGCCGCCCCCGAGCTGCTGATCAACCTGGCGGGGCTGACGTCCAGCATCGCGGTGCTGATCGTCCCGGTGGCGTTCGCCGTCGAGCGGCTGATCAAGCGGGACGGGCTGCGGATCGCGGACGGTGTGCTGGCGGCCGTACTGGCGCACGGCGTCTCGCTGGCCACCGATCTGTGGGTGGCCGAGGCGGCGCCTGCGTCCATCAGGGCGGCGCTCACCCAGCCCCTGGAGAACGGCTCGCTGTCGGCGCCGGTGCACAGCTATCTGGCGCCCGTGATCGCCTATATGACGGCGGTGGGCATGTCCCGGCGGCCGCGCTGGCGGGTCGCGATGTGGGTCGTGGTGCTGCTGGACGTCGTCGCGGTGCTGGTCGGGCGGTACTCCACGCCGTTCGCGATCGCCACGACCCTGCTGATCGGCTGGACCGTCGCCTACGGCACGCTCTACGCCGTCGGCTCCCCCAACGTCCGCCCCACCGGCCAGAACCTCCTCGCGGGGCTGCGCCGGGTCGGCTTCCACCCGGTCAGCGCGATGCGCGCGGAGGACGCCGCCAGCGCGGAGCAGAACGAGCACACGGACCGCGGCCGCCGCTACCTCGTCACCCTGGAGGACGGCCCGCCCATCGACGTCACCGTCGTGGACCGCGAACAGCAGGCACAGGGCTTCTTCTACCGGGTCTGGCGGCGGCTGTCGCTGCGCGGCATCAACCAGCGCCGCAGCCTCCAGTCGCTGCGCCAGGCCCTCGAGCAGGAGGCGCTGCTGGCGTACGCCGCGATCGCGGCCGGCGCCAACGCCCCCAAGCTGATCGCCACCTCCGAACTCGGCCCGGACGCGGTGATGCTGGTCTACGAGCACATCGGCGGCCGCACCTTCGACTCACTGGCCGACGAGGAGATCACCGACGCACTGATGCACAGCGCCTGGCGGCAGGTCGCGTCGCTCCAGTCGCGGCGGATCGCGCACCGGCGGCTGGTGGGCGACGCGCTGCTGGTGGATCGTTCCGGCAATATCGTTCTGACCGAGCTGCGCGGCGGCGAGATCGCCGCCGGCGACCTCGTCCTGCGGATGGACATCGCCCAGCTGCTCGCCACCTGCGGGCTGCGGGCGGGGGCCGAGCGGGCGGTCGCCGCGGCCGTCGAGGTGCTCGGGCCGGACGCGGTCGCCGACAGCCTGCCGCTGCTCCAGCCGATCGCGCTCAGCCGCACCACCCGCGCCACGCTGCACCAGCTGGCCCGCGAGCGCTCCAAGCGGGAGCGCGAGGCCGTACTGGCCGCCTCGCAGGCCGCCAAGGAGGCCCGCGAGGCCCGCGAGGCGGAGGGCCCCAAGGACCGCAAGACGCTGCGGGCCGAGCGGCACGCCGCGAAGAACGCCGAGAAACGCGCCCTGGAGGAGGCGTCGGAGGAGGCCCGCGAGGAGGATCTGCTGGCCCAGATCCGCCGCCAGGTGCTGCTGATCCGGCCGACCGCGGTGATCGAACCGGCGAAGCTGGAGCGGCTGAGCCCGCGCATCCTGATCAGCTGGATCGCCGGTGCGGTGGCGGTATATCTGCTGCTGTCGCAGCTGGCCAACTTCAACATCGGCGATGTGATCAACAGGGCCCAGTGGATGTGGGTCCTGGTGGCGATGTTCTTCTCGGCGCTGACGTACCCCGCGGCGGCGATGAGCCTGCTGGGATTCGTCACCGAGAAGGTGCCGTTCGCCAAGACGGTCATCGCGCAGATCGCGGGCAACTTCGTGAAGCTGGTGGCGCCCGCGGCGATCGGCGGTGTGGCGCTGAACACCCGCTTCCTCCAGCGCGCCGGGGTCCGGCCGGGCCTCGCGGTGGCCAGCGTCGGCGCGTCCCAGCTGTTCGGGCTGGGAAGCCACATCACGCTGCTGCTGGCCTTCGGCTATCTGACCGGCACCGAGCACGCACCGCAGATCTCGCCGTCCCGTACGGTCATCGCCGGGCTGCTGACGGTGGCCGTACTGGTCCTGGTGGTGACCGCCGTACCGGCGCTGCGCAAGTTCGTCTCGACGCGGGTGCGGTCGCTGTTCGCCGGGGTGGTCCCGCGGATGCTGGACATCCTCCAGCGGCCGCGGAAGCTGATCATGGGGATCGGCGGAATGCTGCTGCTGACGGCGGCGAACGTGATGTGCCTGGACGCCTCGATCCGGGCGTTCGGCGGCGGCGACCAGATCAGTTACGCGAGCATCGCGGTCGCCTTCCTCGCCGGTAACGCACTGGGCTCGGCCGCCCCGACACCGGGCGGTCTGGGCGCCGTGGAAACCGCGCTGCTCGGTGCGCTGACGGTCGCCGGGCTCGCCGGCAGTACGGCGCTCCCGGCAGTGCTGCTGTTCCGGCTGATGGTGTTCTGGCTGCCGGTGCTGCCGGGCTGGGTGGCGTTCAACTATCTGACCCGCAAGGGTGAGATCTGAGGGAACATCTGCCCAGGCCCAGCACGGGGCACGCGAGGCGGAGCACCGCACGGTGGGTGCGTTGCACCGAACGAGCCGGCCGTGGCCGGCTCGCCATGGGGGGCGGCTGGTGGTCACTTCGATGCGGTGACGATCTGGCTCCAGATCGTCACCGCGGTCGCCAGTTGGGCGACGAGGAAGGCGATCTGCCCCGAGAGGCCGTGCACCTGGTAGACCGATGTCAGCAGGTTGAGGCGCTTTGTCTTGTAGTGCCTTTCACGGCGGAATGTGTCGGTGTCCATCCACATGCTCGTCAGCGTGAGCACCATGAGCATCAGGACGACGTTCAGGACCGCCAGGCCCAGTTCCGTGCGGTCGATGCCGCGCTTGACCACGGCAAGCACGCCGATCGGCACGAGCCAGGCGATGAAGAGGTTAAAGGCACGCACTGGGCCGCGCTCTCCGGGCAGTACGCGCCACAGCGCCCCCAGGACCAGCCCCGCACCAGCGAAGGAGATCTCACACGAGAGGAACGTCCCGACCATATCCGGAATTCCCGTCGGCGAGCTGAATGTGAACATCCACTTGTCACCGTATGCCTTGTCGTACCAGGCGGTGACCAGGCCGGGGAGAATTCCGAAGATGAAGGCCCAGCCCGCGGCTTTGACGCCGTTCTCCCACCAGTGCGTGCGCGGCCCCCAGCTGAGGGCGACATCGACCACGGAAACAGGGTCTGGCAGGCAGTCGTCGCGGCATCCGGTGGGCCGCCACCGGTGCAGCGAGTCAAGTTGTTTCTCCAGGCGCTGTCTCTTCTTTTCCTTCACGTGCCCGCGATCGACGAGGTGCAGCCGATGGAGCAGATAGCGGCAGCGGCGGGCATCCTCAAGCAGCTTCTCGCACTTTGCCGAGTTGCTCAGTTCTGTTACGACACAATGTGTCGCTGTCTTTCGATCCACTCGGCTCAGCACCGACCATCTACGCCCCGCCTGCACCATGCCATAGAGCGCGACCATATTCAGAGGGACCCAGAGGCCGTACACGGCTGCAGCATTTCCCGCAAAAGGCGCATTCCCCCTCACCGCCACGGCGATGGCGAAGATGGCGGCCACCAGCAGTAGATCAGCCCCCCGCGGCCCAAGGCGCTTTTCCGGTTCGTTTCGGCAGCTGATGTGGAGTAGCGCGACAAGGGCAATTCCCGCCAACGCCCATGTGTAGGCGTACACCCATTGTGGACCCCTGGAGGCGAAGTCCGCGAGCGCTTGCCCCAGGACGATTCTGTGATCGGCATCGAAAAACGCGGTTGCTTCCCTCATCCAGTTTGCACGTTTCCAAAGGGATTCAAAGGCCAACACACGGCAGGCCACCACCAGGGCCGCGACCACGGCAAACGCGAATCCGATGGCAGCGATGCGGCGGAGGGGATGCTCAGGTTCGCCTTCGCTCGATGGTTGAGGATGCTCGGGCTTGGTTCCGTTCGACGAACGGCCCAGCTCTCCCTCGCGCGCGAAGCGCCAGGCCCAGGCGACCACGGCAGCCAGCCACAACCACAGCATGGACAGGTCCAGCAGGGCCAGCCCGGCAATTCCCATGACTGACGGTGGGGATGTCGGCGCAAGATTCGGCGGCAGGCCGAAGAGGTCGTGCCCCAGGATCACCAGCAGGCCGCTCAGCGCCACTGCGGAGGCGACGACGACCATCACCTTCCTCTTCTGTTTTCTGCGACTTGCACCCTTCTGCTTTCTGCGACTCTCGCCGGAGTCCGGCACCAATGGACGCCACGGCCACGCGAGGAGGACGAGAGCAAGACCCGAAGAAATTCCGATGAAGGCACGCCAAGAAGTCGCACCGGGGGAGGGACGCAGCAGCAGCAGTAGCGTCAAGCCGAGGGCCACACTCATTCCGGCCCACAGAAAAGCCGTGAAGGCCAACAATCTGTTGGTACCCTTCTTGGAGTCGCCGGTGGCCTTCAGGCGGTCAAGGAATCGCCATGCTGATACGGCGATCACCACCGAGGCACTGACCCACCAGGAAATGACGCCCAGATAAGAAGCCCAGAGACGAGAAGGAGCCCGTGGTAGCTCTATTTTGACCCAAATTTCCTCCGGCCTGTATTCCCTCCATACTCTAATCCTGCCTTTATCTGTGCCCGTCACCCAAGGGTCGACGCTGCTGATTTTCAGATCACGTGGATCTACCTTGATTTCCCTCCACGAGAATTTACTCAGCGCACCCTTCAAGGGGAGCACAGCACGCCACCCATCTTGTGCGGTCCTGACCTCCCACGGACCCACTTCGAATACGCCGGGACCATTTGCATCGACTAAATTCTCCGACTCGTATCGCACCGTGACCAGGTCCCCATCTTTGGTGCCCCGAGTCACGCCCGACTTCCACTCCGGGTGCCACTGATCGAACTTTTCCCGCTGTTGTTTACTTTTCCCGTGCAGCAGGCAGTACATGGCATTTCGGAAGTTGGGGGCGTCGGCGCTGAGCGTCAAGTCGCCCGCGAGCGGCAACTGCCGCTCCGGCACCTTGATGATTGTCGTCTGTCGCACCTGGACGAAATCGCGATACTGATCATCGAAGATAAGCGTGGAAGTGACATCGGCTTTTGTGAGTGGCGCCGACGGGCAATCAACCACATCGGCGGCTTGTGCCTGCGCCGGTTGCGCGGCCCACCACCCGAGCGTCACGAAGGCGAGTACGATCCACCGCCATACCGCGGAAGTCATTTCCGAGGAGGGCATCCGCTATAGGGGTCGCACACCAGGATGACCTCATAGGGCTCGTCGGCGAATTCGGCGCGGCGCGAGCGGTGGGTGCCAGGCAGGAAGCGCCACTGGGAGGGCTTGCTGTGCCTGGTCCGACTCGCTTCCTCCACGCGGGTTTGGAATGCGCGGCTCTCCGCGTCAGTCGTCTCGACCAGGATCTCGTCCGCAGCCAGCGGGAAGTGCTCGTGCAGCAGGCACAGGCCGAAGCGCTCCAGATTGCCGTGCTTTTCCAGGACCGCGACCAGATCTTGGACGAATGCCGCGTCCCGCGGTCCGAGAGGTTCGGCCTCCTCGAATCGCGGGAGACTCGACCGCGGGTTCCTCTCGTGAGCATCCATCATTGCCTCCACCACTGAAAGTATCGACATGATCACCATAAGTGCCCATGTGGTGGTCGGCAACAGGAACGGAAGGCGTGAGTGCGTGGAGATATGCGCAGGTCAGAGGCCATGAGCCCAGACTCGGGCCCCAGAAGTCGCCAGCACCGCCGCCCACACGAGAAAGCCGTTCGTGAGCCGCTCAAGGAGCGCCGAAGACAACCAACGGCGACGGTCGGAAACCAGGCTCAGGCAGCACAACGGCGGACCACGACACATCGCCGCAGCCCGCCGAAGTGGTGGGAGGTAGGTGTCTAGTAGACCGGCTTCTCCGGCTCGACCGTGTTGACCCAGCCGATGACACCGCCGCCGACGTGCACCGCGTCCGCGAAGCCCGCGGACTTCAGGACGGCCAGCACCTCGGCGGAGCGGACGCCCGTCTTGCAGTGCAGGACGATCTTCTTGTCCTGGGGGAGATCCTGGAGGGCGTTGCCCATCAGGAACTCGTTCTTCGGGATCAGGCGGGCGCCGGGGATGGAGACGATCTCGTACTCGTTCGGCTCGCGGACGTCGATGATGTCGATCTTCTCGTCGGCGTCGATCCACTCCTTGAGCTGCTTCGGAGTGATCGTGGAGCCGGCCGCCGCCTCCTGGGCCTCCTCGGAGACGACGCCGCAGAAGGCCTCGTAGTCGATGAGCTCGGTGACCGTGGGGTTCTCCCCGCAGACCGCGCAGTTCGGGTCCTTGCGGACCTTGACCTGGCGGTAGGTCATCTCCAGGGCGTCGTAGATCATCAGGCGGCCGACCAGCGGGTCACCGATGCCGGCCAGCAGCTTGATGGCCTCGTTGACCTGGATCGAGCCGATGGAGGCGCACAGCACACCCAGGACGCCGCCCTCGGCGCAGGAGGGGACCATGCCCGGCGGCGGGGGCTCCGGGTACAGGCAGCGGTAGCAGGGACCGTGCTCGGACCAGAAGACCGAGGCCTGGCCGTCGAAGCGGTAGATCGAACCCCAGACGTACGGCTTGTTCAGCAGCACACAGGCGTCGTTGACCAGATAGCGGGTGGCGAAGTTGTCCGTGCCGTCCACGATCAGGTCGTACTGCGCGAAGAGCTCCATGACGTTCGTGGAGTCCAGGCGCTCTTCGTGCAGGTTGACCGTGACGTACGGGTTGATGCCCAGGACGGAGTCCTTGGCGGACGCGGCCTTGGAGCGGCCGATGTCCGCCTGGCTGTGGATGATCTGGCGCTGCAGGTTCGACTCGTCGACCTCGTCGAACTCCACGATGCCCAGGGTGCCGACACCGGCCGCGGCGAGGTACATCAGCGCCGGCGAGCCCAGGCCGCCGGCGCCGACACACAGCACCTTGGCATTCTTGAGCCGCTTCTGCCCGGCCATCCCGACATCGGGGATGATCAGGTGGCGGGAGTACCTGCGGACCTCGTCGACGGTGAGCTCGGCTGCGGGCTCGACCAGGGGTGGCAGCGACACGGAGACCTCATCAATGGGGTTGGTCGGTATTTCAGTACGGGGACCGTCCCCGCCGATGCGGGGAGCATCTCTCGTAACACTGCCACGCCCTTCTTCATTCCGAGACACCCATTCCGGTGTGCGAGACGAATGCGTCCCAGTAACCGGGCAGCGACTCCCAGGCATCACCGGCTGCCTCTGCCGCCCCGGCGGAACGGCGGTCGGTGAAGTACACCGTGCCCGCGCCCTGCCAGCGGGCGATCCGCAGCGCCTCGTCCAGATGCGTGCGGGGAACGCCGTGCACGAGGTGGCAGAACCGCTCGGGCGGATGGTCGGCGGTCCACTCGGCCACCTGGGAGAAGCGGTAGTCGGCCCAGGAGCCGGCGAACGTGACGAGCTGGTCGGCGGCCTCGGCGTAGCCGGGGCAGGGG
Source organism: Streptomyces chattanoogensis (assembly GCF_001294335.1). Taxonomy (GTDB): domain Bacteria; phylum Actinomycetota; class Actinomycetes; order Streptomycetales; family Streptomycetaceae; genus Streptomyces; species Streptomyces chattanoogensis. The sequence continues at coordinate 272,064 of NZ_LGKG01000001.1, read as the reverse complement.
TGGCTGCCGTGGCCGAAGACGAGGTAGGTGTGCTCGCGCAGGGTCCGCAGGCAGGTGGCGACCCGCCGGATCGCGGGCAGCAGTGTCCGGTCCGTGGGACAGCGGTCCAGCCAGAAGCCGTCGACCCGGTACCACTCCAGGAAGCGGTGCGCATCGGAGATGAGCTCGCCGAACGGACGGGTGCCGCGGCCCGTGTCCAGGTGGCCGAGCACCGCGGCGCCGGTCTCCCTCAGGCGGGCGACCGCGGGCATGCAGTGCGGGTCGGGACGGGCCCCGGGGCCGTTGGAGACATTGAGCACCGCCCAGTGGAGCGGCGCGGCTCCCCGGGGCCCGGCGCTCCGGGAGCAGCGCAGCAGTTCGGCCCATTCGGTGGGTGCGAGCAGCGGATGGGCGAAGCCGGGGACGCCGACGCCGAGGGGGGCGGCCCCGGTGGGGGCGCGGGTGAGGTCCCTGGGCGTGGTCAGATACGACATGCCGCCTCCATCCAGATGTCGGCGAGGGACTCCTCCAGGCCGATCCGCGGGCGCCAGCCGAGCCGGTCGCGGGCGGTGCGGACGTCGGCCTGCTGCCAGGTGCCGCAGCCGTCCGGGTACGGGTAGGTGGCGGGCCGGTCCACCGGGTGGTCGGGGCCGCTCCCGGGGCCGGGGATGACCAGCCGGGCGGGCGGCGAGTCGAGTTCGTGCAGCGCACCGCCGAAGCCGGCGACCCTGGCCAGTACGGAGGCGGCCTCGCGCAGCCGTACGGCGCGGCCGGTGCCGATGTTGACGACGCCCTGTGCCGCGGAGAGCGAGGCGGCGTGCACGGCCCGCGCGACGTCCCGGACGTCGACGAAGTCGCGCTGCACGCCGAGCCCGCCGAGCTTGAGCTCGCTGTCGCCGGACTGCATGGCCCGGCGCATCGCCTCGGCGAGCCGCCCGAGCGGGGAGCCCGCCGGGGTGCCGGGGCCGACCGGCGAGAAGATCCGCAGGACGACGGCGTCGAGGCCGGAGCCCAGGACCAGTTCGGTGGCGGCGAGTTTGCTGACGCCGTAGGGGCCTCCGGGGCGCGGCACGGCGTCCTCGGCGGTCGAGGAGCCGGGCTGGGAGGGGCCGTACTCGGAGGCGCAGCCCAGCTGGACGAGGCGGGCACCGCAGCCGCTGCGCCGCAGGGATTCGCAGATGGTGGCGACCGCGACGGTGTTGTGCCGGGTCAGCTCGCGGGCGCCGCCGCGGGTGGCGCCCGCGCAGTTGACGACGACGCCGGGGTGGACGGCGTCGAGGAAGCGGGTGAGCGCGCCCGGGCTGCCGGTGGCCAGGTCGAAGCGGACGTCGGCGTCGTCGCCCCGGCCGAGGGCGGTGAGCTGGACGGCGGGGTCGGCGAGCAGGCGGTCGGCGACATAGCGGCCGAGGTAGCCGTTGGCTCCGATGAGCAGCACCCTCATCGTGCAACCCCCCGGTGCCCGTGGTGTGCGGTCGGCTGGACGTTCATGGTCGTGCTCCTAAGACGGGTCGGGGGAAGTGAGTCGGCTTCGTCCGCGGGGGCGGCGTCCGCCCGGGGGGCGGGGGCCACGTGGGGGGTGGAGTTCGCGGCGAAGGGGCCGAAGTGGCCACAGGGTCCGAAGCGGCTCTTTCGGGGTGCCGCTGCGGGGGTGGTGCGTGGTGCGAGGGGGCTGTGAGGGGCGATGAAAGCTGCCGCGCGGAGCGTGCCGTTGAGGGGTGGTGGCCGGGCGACGGCTGGGCGGATATCCGGAGGGTCACGGCTGGTCCGCCTCCGGCTCCGCCGACAGGGCGGGCGAGTGCGCCCGGGCGCCGGTCAGTGCGCGCAGGCCGTACGCCAGGAGGCCGAGGGCCGGGGCCGCACAGGCGAGGGCGGGCACGGCGGCCGCGCCGGCGTGGCGGATCAGCAGCTCCACCGGGGCGCCGGCCGGTGCCAGGCCGGGGAGCCGGGCGATGAGGACCAGGGCGGGGGCGAGCGCCTCCAGGGCGGCGGCCGTGGCGAGACCGGCCGCCGCGGCCCCGGGGAAGCCGTGGACGGCCAGCAGCCGGGCGAGGAAGAGCAGCACCCCGAGGACGGCGGCCGCGGTCAGGTCCACTTCTCCCATGCCGCCGAGCATGGCACCTGCGCCGATCAGCACCGCCACCAGGGCGGCGAGGAACAGGGCGGTCGCTGCGAGCAGCAACGGCCGTACCCGGGCGGCGAGTTCGGCCAGTCCGCGGCTGGCGGCCAGGCCGCGCCGCCCGCGGACCGCGAACCAGCGGGCGCACCAGGCGGCGGGCGCGACGGCGAGGGCCAGCCCCACGGCGGTCGCGGCGGCGGCCCTCGGGTGCGGCGGCAGATCGGGGCCGCCACTGAGCAGCTCGGCCAGCAGCCAGTCGCCGTAGACCGCGTGGCCGACGATCCAGCAGACCCACGGGACCGGCAGACCGCCGGTCCGCGCCCGCAGCGGTCCGGTCCGTACGGCCAGCCGCAGGGCGAGGGCGACCAGAACGACGCCGGCGATGCCGACCGCCGGCCGGACCAGGGACGCCGGCAGGGCGATCGGCAGGACGGCCGACGCTCCGGGAGGCACCGGCTCGACGGCGGCGAGCGCGGCGACGGCCGCGGCGCACACCGCACCGGGCAGCAGCTGCAGCGCCGCCCGCACGCCCCGCGACCGCGGTACGGACTCGGGTGCGGGCGCGGCGCCCGGTTCCGGTTCGGCCCGCGGCACCCGGGCGTAGAGCTCCTCGGCCAGCGAGAAGACGTCCCGGTGGCGGAAGCGGGCGGCGGTGCGGTCGGTGACGCCGTGCGCCTCCAGGCCGGCGGCGATCTCCAGCGGGTCGACGGCGTGGGCGCACAGCTCCTGGTGGCGGTGCATCAGGGCCCGTACGGGGTCGGCGGGACCCCGGCGCACGGGGCGCGCGGCGGTCTCCTTGCGGGTGGGCGCGGTCATGATCCCTCTCCTCTCCCGGTACACGGGGCACCGGCCGCCGCGCCGGCCGGCACACCGGCGTCGTCGGGCCCGTCCCCCGCCGCCCAGCTGGGCGTGTGCCCCGCGGGTGCCGCGGCCCAGTGGCCGGGCACCTGGGACTCGGCGGGGCTGTCGAACGGCCGCGGCACACCGTCCGCGTACGCGGCGCCGGAGGCGGCCGGGCGGCCCGGGGCGTGGGAGATCAGCTCCAGGTAGATGCCACGAAATGCCGCGATGTTCTGCTCCACGGTGAACAGTTCGAGCGCCCGTGCACGGGCCGCCGCGCCCAGCCGGACCCGCCGGCCGGGGTCGCCGAGCAGCGCGCGGCAGGCCTCGGCGAGGGCGTGCGGATTGCGCGGCGGGACCACCAGCCCGGTGCCGCCGATGACTTCGCAGACCGCCCCGGCGTCGGTCGAGACCGTGGCGCGACCGCAGAACATCGCCTCCACCAGGGAGCGCGGGAACCCCTCGACGACGCTGGAGAGCACCAGGACGGCGGCCGAGGCGTAGGCGTCCTCCAGGGTGGGCACCTCGGGGCCGCCGATCTCCTCGAAGCTGACCGGGTTCTCGCCGACGGTGTGGTCGTCGGCGGCCTCGTCGGGGAAGAGCTGGGCGGCCAGCGCCCGGCAGTGGGCGCGGTAGCCGGGCGCCCGGGGATCGTGGCCGTCCCCGCCGATGATGCGCAAGGTGGCCGCCGGCTCGGCCCTGCGGATCTCCGCAAAGGCGTGCAGCAGGCCGATGAGGTCCTTGTCGGGCTCGATCGCCCCGACCCACACCAGGGTCTTGGGGTCGTCCGCCGCGGCGTCCGCGACGGCGGCGAAGGGAGCCGCGTCCATGCCCTCGTAGACCGTGCGCAGCCGGCCGGGGTCCGCACCGCAGCGCTGCTGCCAGCGGCGGGCATGGATGTTGCCGGGGGTGATCAGCGCCGCCCGCGCGTAGGTCTCGGCGGCCAGCGCCCCGTGGAAGGCGGCGAGCAGGGCGCGCACCGGCGCGGTCAGGGGTGCCGCGGCGTGCGCGAGGTAGTGCTCGCGCAGCCGTACGCCGTATTCGGTGACCAGCAGCGGGGTACCGAAGAAGCGTTTGGCCAGCAGTCCCGGGAGGGCGGCCGCACCACCGGAGGTCGCATGGCACAGGTCGGCGCCGCCCAGGCCGTCGGGCGTCTCCCCGTACCAGTCCAGCGACAGCGGCCGCAGCGCGCGTTCGAGCTGTTCGGTGACGGTGAGGAGGTCCCGTACCTGGGCGCCGTGGACGGCGGGCAGCGCGCGGGGGCCGCGGCAGGCGGCTTCCAGGATGCGCACGGCGTCCTCGGAGCACAGCAGCGCGGGCAGGCCGCCGTGGGTACGCGCGAGGTCGGCGAGCCCGTAGAGACCGGCGGCGAAACGGTCCGCCTTGTCGATCATGAAGCCGTCGGGGCCGGCCGTCCGGTCCGCGGTCAGCGCCGTCGCGAGGTCGGCGAAGTGCTCGGCGAAGCGGCGCCGTTCGCGGCGTGCGGCGGTGCGGGTCCGGCGCTCCCCGGCGGGGCGGAGGTGCGCGCCGGAGAGGGCGCCCCACAGCGGTGCGGTGTGCGCCAGGCGGACATGCGCGGGCAGTTCGGGCGGCTGCCCGGCCTCCTGGCGGGGGTGGGTGGTGAGGGCATGCACCGCGAATTCATGGCCGGTGAGCCCGCGCACGAGCCGGTCGCACCACGCGTGCGACTCACCTGTCGCATACGGATAGCCACCCTCGGTGAGCAAGGCGATGCGCACGAGTGCACCCCCGTCCTCTCTGTCGGCGTCCCTGGCGCGACGGCACAGCCGTCACCTGCAGGAAGAAGCTATGCAAAGCGCCCGGTGGCGCGATGGACGGTTGTCCATCGCGCCACCGGAAGGGGTGAACGCGCGTAACTTTCCACCCCTAGGGGCGTTTCGACGCGCTATGTGAGCCTCACGCGGCGCTGCGCACCCGTCGCATGTCCCCGGCAACCCGGGGGTCGAGCACCGGTACGGCCGCCAGGAGCCCCTTGGTGTAGGGGTGTTCGGGACGCTCGTACACGGTGTCGACCGGGCCCTCCTCCACGATCCGGCCGGCGCGCATCACCGCGACCCGGTCGCTGACCGCCCGGACGACGGCCAGATCGTGCGCGATGAAGATCATCGACAGGCCCAGCTCCCGGCGCAGCTCACCGAGCAGGTCCAGCACCTGCGCCTGGGTCGTGACGTCCAGCGCGGAGACCGGTTCGTCGCAGACCAGCAGCCTGGGCGAGGGGGCCAGCGCCCGCGCGATGCCGACCCGCTGGCGCTGGCCGCCGCTGAATTCATGCGGATAACGGTGGTACCAGGCCGGATCGAGCCCGACCCGCTCCAGCAGCTCTTTGGCCCGCCGTACGACACCCGCGTCGTCCAGTTCCCCGGCGGCGCGCAGCGGGTCGGCGACCGATTCGCCGATGCTGCGGCGCGGATTGAGGGAGGACACCGGGTCCTGGAAGACCATCTGCAGCTCGCCGCGCAGCGGCCGCAGTGCGCGTTCGCCGAGGGCGCCGAGATCGCGGCCGCGATAGCGCACGGTGCCCGCGGTGGGGCCCAGGAGGCGGACCAGCATCCGGCCGACGGTCGTCTTGCCGCTGCCGGACTCGCCGACCAGGCCGAGCGTCTCACCGGGCCGTACGGTCAGTGAGACGTCCTCGACGGCGCGGGTGCGCGCCCCGCGGCGTACGAACTCCCGCCGCAGGCCGCTGGCTTCGAGCAGCGGCGGCTCGTCGGGAGCGGCCCGTACGGCGGCGGCCGGACGGGGCTCCCGGACGGCGTCCACCCGCGGCACCGCCGCCAGCAGCTGCTGGGTGTACCCGGCCGCCGGCGCGCTCAGCACCTCCCCGACGGGCCCTTGCTCGACGGCCCGCCCGGCCCGCATCACCAGCACCTCGTCCACGCTCCCGGCGACGACCCCGAGGTCATGGGTGACCAGGATCAGCCCCATGCCGGTCCCCTCCCGCAGCTCGTGCAGCAGGTCCAGGATCTGCGCCTGGACCGTGACGTCCAGCGCCGTGGTCGGCTCGTCCGCGATCACCAGCCGGGGCTCGCACACCAGCGCCATCGCGATCAGGGCGCGCTGGCGCATCCCGCCGCTGAACTCGTGCGGCCGGGAGCGGGCCCGGCGGGCGGCATCCGCGATGCCGACCCGGTCCAGCGCCGCGACGGCGCGGGCGCGGGCCTCGCGCCGGGAGGCGTCCGGCCGGTGCACCCGGTAGACCTCGGCGATCTGGTCCCCGACGGCGTAGTACGGGTCCAGGGAGGAGAGCGGGTCCTGGAAGACCATCGCCGCCGTCCCGCCGCGCAGCCGGCGCAGCTGCGGCTCCGGGGCGGCGAGCACGTCCAGCCCGCCGACCCGGACCGTGCCCGCCACCCGGGCGCCGGTCCCCCGGTGGAGGTCCAGCAGGGCGGCGGCCACGGTGGACTTGCCGGAGCCGGACTCCCCCACGATGCCCAGCGCACGGCCGGGCGCGAGGGTGAACGAGAGCCCGTCGACGGCCCGTACGCCGCCGTCGCCGGAACCGGCGCCCGGGAAGGTGACCGCCAGACCGTCCACCTCCACCAGAGGTGCGGTCGCGGCCCGGCCCGGCGTCGCGTCCAGTTCTGTGGTCACGTGAGGGTCACCCTTCGGTCGGCGAGCGCGTACAGCACATCCGCGACGGCGTTGGCGAGGACGACGGCCGTGCCGATCCCGAGCACCGTGCCGACGACCACCGGCAGGTCCACGGTCCGCACCGAGTGGACCAGCAGCTGACCCAGGCCCGGCAGGCCGAAGAGGGTCTCGGTGAGCATCGCGCCGCCGAACATCGTGCCCAGGTCGATGGCGTTGAGGGCGATGACCGGCGGCAGCGCGCCGCGCAGGGCGTGCCGTCCGATGACCGTGCGCTCGCGCACGCCGTAGGCCCGGAAGGTACGGATATGGTCCTCGGCCAGCGTCTCCAGCGTCGAGGAGCGGGTCAGCCGGGCGTATTTGGCGGATTCCAGCAGGGCCAGCGCCGTCCAGGGCAGCAGCAGGTTCCAGGCCCACTGCTCGGGGTCCTCGGACAGCGGTACGTACGACGGGAACGGCAGCCACTGCAGATACGCGCAGAAGACCATCAGCAGCAACAGCCCGGTGATGAAGACCGGGGTGGCGGAGCCGGTGAGGGTGAACACGGTCAGCACCCGCTCGGTCAACCCGCCGCGGCGCAGCGCGGACAGCAGCCCGGTGCCGACGCCGAGCAGCAGCCACAGGACCATGGCGCCCCACGCGAGCGAGGCGGTGACCGGCAGCCGGGCGGCGAGCAGCTCGGTGACCGGCTGGTCGTTCTGGTACGAGAGCCCGAAGCAGGGCGCGTCGCAGTGCAGTACGCCGGTGCCGGTGGAGTAGTCGCGGCCGGTGACCAGCCCTTGGAGGAAGTGCAGGTACTGCGTCAACAGCGGCTCGTTCAGGCCCAGCTGACCGCGCACCTGACGGATCTGCTCCGCGTTGCAGCGCGGCCCGCACGCCAGCTTCGCGGGGTCGCCGGGGGCGACGTAGAACAGCAGATAGACGAGCGCAGAGAGCAGGAACAGCACGATCAGCGCGCCGCCCAGCCTGCGCAGGACGTAGCCGGTCATACGGCGGCACCTCTCGGCTCGGCGGCCCCCCGGGAGCCGTCCCGGGTGCCGACCCGCAGCCGGGACCGCTCGCGCGGGTCGAGGGCGGTGCGGACCGCGTCACCCGCCACGGTGAGGGCGAGCACGGTCACCAGCAGGAAGGCCGCGGGCAGCAGGACGTACAGGGGGTCCGCACGGAACCAGGTCGTGGCGGTGGAGAGCATCTGGCCCCAGGACGCGGTGGGCGGTTTCACGCCGATGCCGAGGAAGGACAGCGAGGCCTCGGCCACGATGTTGACGGGGACCCGGACCGCCGCATAGGTGATCACCGGGGCGGCGAGCGCGGGCAGCAGCTCGCGCCGGGCCACCCGCCAGGGCGGCGAGCCGCCCAGCCGGGCCGCGGCGACGTAGTCCAGCTTCTTCAGCGACAGCGTCTGGGCCCGCACGATGCGTGAGGTGCCGCCCCAGTCCAGCAGCCCGATGACGAGGATCAGCAGCAGCGGACGGGGGAAGCCGGCCGGGACGACGGCGGTCAGCGCGACGGCGAAGACCAGCGTCGGCAGGGACAGCATGACGTCGGTGAAACGGGACAGGACGGAATCGGCGAACCGGCTGCCGAAGCCGGCCGCCAGTCCCACCAGGACGCCGATCAGCACCTGCACGACGGTGGCGCCCAGGGCGACCAGCAACGAGACCTGCGCGCCGTACAGCAGCCGGGCGAACAGATCGCGGCCGGTGCCCGGTTCGACGCCCAGCCAGTGGTCGCCGCTGATGCCGCCGTACGCGCCCAGCGGCACCCCGCCGCGCGCCGAGTCGATGAGCCGGTCGTGATAGGTGGTGGGGTCCTGGCCCTCCAGCGCCGCGAGCAGCGGGGCGCCGAGGGCGAGCAGGGCGAGTACCGCAAGGACGGCGGCGGCCGCGACGGCCGACGGGCGCGCTCTCAGCCGCCGCCGGATCCCTGCCTCGTGCTGGTTCGTCACTTGACGGATACCTGCGAGATGTCGAGAACGCCGTCCCAGTCGCTGATCACGATGTTCTTGACGTCCTTGCCGTAGAGCCGCTTGTAGACGGGGTGGAAGAGCGGCACGGACAGCGCCTTCTCGCCGATCCTGTTGTCCAGGGCGCCCCAGCGCTTGGCGGCGGCCTCCAGGTCGGTCAGCTTGTTGATCTCGTCGATCTCGTGGTTGACGGCCGGGTCGTCCAGCTGGGCGTGGTTGAAGTTGGAGGCGTCCTTGACGATCTGCCGTCCGTCGAAGATCGGCGCCAGGAAGGGCCCGCCGGACGGCCAGTCGGCGCCCCAGCGGCTGATGAAGAAGCCGGGCTCGTCCTTGATGCTGTGGATCTTGTCCTTGTAGTCGTTGTCCTCCAGACCGGCCAGTTTGACGGTGATCCCGGCCTTCTTCAGGGCTTCCTGGACGGCGGTGGCGACTTCCGGGCTGGTCTCGAAGTTCTTGGCGGTGTTGTGCGTCAGGGTGACGGTCAGGCCCTTTCCGTACCCGGCCGCCTTCAGCAGTTCCCTGGCCTTGTCCGGATTTCCGGTCCGGCCGGCCGGGAAGGGGTCGGCGGGCGTATAGCCGAAGGACTTCTGGTTCGGCAGGAAGGTGGTCGCGGGCTCGGCGAGCGAGGAGCCGCCGGCCGCGTTCACCACGCTCCGCCGGTTGACGGCATAGGAAATGGCCTGGCGCACCTTCGGATTGTCGAAGGGCTTCACCTTCGGGTTGAAGGCGAGATAGGTGGTGTAGCCGAAGTGGCCGGTCCCGATCCGCTTCCCGAGTTCCCGGTCACTGCCGATCTGGGCGAGTTCGGCGGGTCCGAGATTGGTGTCGGTGGTGACCGCGGCGGAGTCCGCGCCCGATCCGGTGGACAGCCGCTGGTTGATGACGGCCGGGTCCAGCCCGGACTTCACGTCGATGGTGTCGGGATAGGCGTGCCGTTCCTTGTCGGTCTTCTCCGACCAGTGCGGATTGCGCTCAAGGAGGAGATGTTCGCCGTCACCGGTGTTCCTGACGACCTTGTACGGGCCGGAGGAGACCGGGTGTTCCTCGTATTTTGTGCCGGTGTCCTTCTTCCGCGGCACCGGCGCGAACTGGGTCTGCGTCGCCAGCAGCGGGAATTCGCCTTCGGGCTTGCGGAGATGGAAGACGAGGGTCTTCTCGTCGGGCGTCCGGATCGATGTCAGTCCGTCCTTGGACTTGTCCTTGTACGGCCCCTGATACGTGTCGCCGCCGACCAGCCAGTCCCGCAAATAGGGGGCGCCGCCGGAGAGTTCCGGGGCGAAGGACCGCTCGATACCGTATTTGATGTCGGCGCTGGTGATCGGCGAGCCGTCCTCGAACTTCAGCCCGTCCTTGAGGGTGTAGGTCCATACGGTGGCGTTCTTGCTGGGCCGTCCGGTGTCGGTGGCGAGATCCGGTACGGCCTTGGTGCCGGCCGCGCCGTTCTCCCGGTTGCGGGTGGTCAGCGTGCGGAAGACCAGGGTGGGGACCTTGCCGCCGCCGGAGGTGTAGAGGCGGGCGGGGTCGAAGTCGCTCTGCGGCTCGGAGTTCAGGACGGTCAGCGTGCCGCCCTTCTGCGGCGCGCCGCCGCTCTTGGCACCTTCGTCCTTGGGCCCGCAGGCGACGGCGCCGCCGGCGAGGACGACGCTCACCGCGGCCGCGGCCACTCTGCGGGCGGTGCGGGTGAGATGACGGGAGGGGCCCGGCTCAGCCATGACGGGGGTGCCTTTCGCAGCAGGATGCACCCGCACGAGGCGGCAGGGAGGGCGCGGGACCGCGCGAGGCCGCCCCCTGCGGACACGTAAGGAAGGTGAACTACGCGGAATGCGCGGGGGGACGTGACCCCGGTCCGGCGGAAGGCACTCTGGGCCGCGCCGCTACGGAACCGGGTGGGCCTCAGCGACAGTCGATGTCGGCGACGCTCTGCACGGACACGCCGATCAGCGCCAGCTCTATGGCGGCGAGATCGGTGACGTGGCGGTGCGGCATGCGCAGATGATGGAACGAAGGTTCGCCACCTGGCAAGAAATCTCAGGATGCGGGACGGCCTGTCTCACGGTTACCGGCTGCCGAGGGCCGCGGCGGCTCATCCCGCAGCGGGGAACGGCCAGGAGTTGGGCCGGCAGGTCACACCGTCCGTCGTCAGGAACTTCGTCTGCTGCATCATCACCGGGGCCAGTGCGCCCTGCTTGCTGCATGCCTCGTGGTTGTGCCCGAGGCGGTGGCCGACCTCGTGGTTGATGAGCATCTGGCGGTAGGCGTGCATCTTGTCGGGGCCGTACGTCTTGGCGCCCTGCGCCCACCGGTAGGCGTTGATCATGACGCGCTCGGTCGCCGCCGAGTCGCAGGAGACGTTGTCCTCGGTGGTGTCGAGACCGGACTTGGCACACCACGTGGCGGTGGTCCCCGGGCTGGCCAGCGTGATCACGAAGTCGGCGGGGCCGGAGGCCACCCTCTGGAAGGTCCGCTGCCCGTCGTGCGCCCAGCTCCGGTCGTCGTTGAGGGTCTTGTGCACCGCCTCGGCGAAGAGCTTGCCGTCCAGCGGCAGCCCCTCCTCGATGTCGACGCGGTAGCGCAGCACCTTGCCGTGCCCCGGCGCCTTGGCGTCCCCGCCGACGGGCCGGAACTTCCCACTGGCCGTCAGCTTGGCATCCAACGGGAAGACCTGCGCCATCTGCGCCTCGTACGAGGCGGGCTTGGCGTCCTGGGTGGGCCGCGGGTGCGACCGGGAGGCCTCGCCGTCGACGCCGTCCGCATGGTCGGGACCGCTGCGCGGCTGCGGCGAGGCGCCGTCCTTCTTCTGCTGGTCGGCGACCTGGCCCGCGATGACCACGGCCAGCACCGTCGTCACCGCCGCGGCGGCCGCGCCGGTGAAGGTACGGCCCTTGGTGCCCTTACGGGCGCCGTCCTCCGTCTCGGCGTCCGACAACTCGTCATATCCGTCGTCATACGCGTCGCCCTCGGCCGCGGGGCCGCCCTGCCGGTCCGGCTCGTCGATCCCCTCGCGGTCGAACACCACCGACCGCCCGGTGAAGCGGCCGCCGGGCGGTATCCCGGGCGGTATCCCGTCCGCCATGGCACCCGCCGGGGCGTCCGCGCCGGGGCCGTACGGTGCGCCTCCCTGGCCACCGCGTCCGGGCGCGCCGGCCCGGAAGACGTCATCGTCATCCAGGGCGCCGTCGAAAGCGCCGTCGAAGGCGTCCACATACTCCGGCCGCGGTCCCCGCCCGCCGGCCGGTCCGCCGAGGACTCCCTGGAACGTTCCGGTGCCCGGAGCACCCGGGCCGCCCACGGGCCCGCCGGCCGGCTCGGCCGCGCGCGGCCGGGGAATCCGCGCCCCGCCCGGCGGCGGCACCGGGGGGAACGCGCCCCAGGCACCGCCCGGTTCGCGCTGTTCCGGGTGGCCGCCGCGCACCTCGCCGGCGGGATCGCCGGTGGGTGCCTGGCGGCGACGGCGTCCGGATCCCGGTCCCGGCGGGGGGACCGCGCCGGGCGGAGCGGCCGTCCCCGGGAAATCGTCTGCGGTCTCCGGCCGGCCCCGGCGGCTATGGCGTCCCACGGTGCGTGTCAGCTCCTGCCCGCATCGGCGGTCACATCGGTCACTGCGGCAGCACCGGCCGCAGCGTCGGTATCGGTCGTGGTGTCCGTGTCCAGCAGCTCGCGGACGGCCCGCGCCACCGCCTCGGGGTATTCCATCATCGCCACATGCCCCGCCTCCGGCAGCGTCAGCAGCCGCGAACCACGGAACGCCGCGGCCGCCCGCCGCGCCATCCGGTAGGAGACCAGGCGGTCGCGCCCACCGTAGACGAGAAGCGTCGGTGCGAGTACCCGTTCGGCCTGACGCCACAAATTGTGCTGTCCGCCGAGCGTGTAGGCGTTCACCAGCCCGCGGGCGGAGCGCTCCATCACGTCCCAGAAATAAGGGAGTTGGAGCCGCCGCGCGTATTCCTCGGCCGCGGAGCGGAAACCTTCGACGGTGACCCGCGCGGGATCGCCGTAACACAGGGCCAGCACCTCGCGGGTGCGGCGCTCGGGCGTCCAGTCCTGGGTCAGTCGGCTGAAGAGCCGGGCCACCCCGGGCACCGCGAGCAGCGCGGTGGGCACCGCCGTCAGCTGCGGCCGCAGCTCGGGCAGGGCCGGTGAGATCAGAGTGAGGGTACGGACCAGATCCGGGCGGACGGCCGCCACCCGGGTCGCGGCGGCGCCGCCCATGGAGTTGCCGATGAGGTGGACGGGGCCGCGTCCGGCGGCGTCGAGATGGTCGAGATAGCGGATGACCGCGCGGGCCTGCGCGGAGACGGAGTAGTTGCCGTCGTCCGGGGGCGGCGACTGGCCGAAGCCGGGCAGATCGAGCGCCTCGCCGTCGACCCGGTCGGCCAGCAGCGCCATCAGCGCGGACCAGTTCTGCGAGGACCCGCCGAGGCCGTGGACGTAGAGCGCGGGCGCCCGGCCGGGGGCGTCCCGGCCGGCGCGCGGAACCGGCGTCCGCACCGTGAGCGTGAGGCCCGGCAGGGTCACGGAGCGCACCGTCTCCGCCGCCCCCGCGCCGCTTCCGGGGCCGGGCGGCGCCACCGGAAGGACGGTGGCGCGGGTGTCCGGCGAGTCGGTCGAAGACATGCAGTCGATGTTACGAGACGATCACGCCCCCGCTTGTGTGTTCGCGGTCACACACCGCATCGCGCTGCCGGTGCGGCTCTCCTAGGCTCGTATCAAGGGCAGCCGCCCCGGCCCCTGCCGCGAGAAAGGGAGCCACCATGCCTGCCGACCCGACCGAACCGGACACGTTTGAGGATGAAGCGAACGCCATGACGGAGATCGACGTGGAGGCGCCGGTGAACGACGCCGCGGAACAGCATGCCGAGGTCTCACCGCAGCACGACGACCCGATGACCGGCGTCGATCCCGGCGTCGCGAACGAGGCGGATCTCGTCGAGCAGGCCCGCGTAGTGGAACTCAACGAAGACGAATACCGATGACCTGGGCTGTTATGTCGGCTTCGGCCTGCGTTCCGGGGCAGAAATTCTCCCCTGGGACCACGCACAGCCGCGTTACCCAAAAGTACGATGGCGGGCGCGGTGCGCCACCTTGTGCGTATCGCGTACGGAACAACTTCTGGGAGGCAGCGTGAGCGCCATCGAGCAGACCGAGGCGACGCGCCCGCGGGGCACACGCCTGCCACGCCGTGCCCGGCGCAACCAGCTTCTGGGCGCTGCCCAGGAAGTGTTCGTCGCTCAGGGCTACCACGCGGCCGCGATGGACGACATCGCCGAGCGGGCGGGCGTCAGCAAGCCGGTGCTCTACCAGCACTTCCCGGGCAAGCTGGAGCTGTATCTCGCACTGCTGGACCAGCACTGCGAGGCGCTGCTGCACGCGGTGCGCACGGCACTGGAGTCGACGACCGACAACAAGCAGCGGGTGGCGGCCACGATGGACGCCTACTTCGCCTACGTCGAGGACCCGGGCGGCGCCTTCCGACTGGTCTTCGAGTCGGACCTGACCAATGAGCCCGCCGTGCGCGAGCGGGTGGACAAGGTCTCGCTGGAGTGCGCCGAGGCGATGGCCGAGGTGATCGCGGAGGACACCGGGCTGGCACGCGACGAAGCGATGCTGCTGGCGGTGGGCCTGGGCGGGGTCTCGCAGGTGGTGGCGCGCTACTGGCTGTCGTCGGGGAGCGCGGTGCCGCGCGACACCGCGGTGCAGCTGCTGACCTCCCTCGCCTGGCGGGGCATCGCCGGTTTCCCGCTGCACGGCGTCGAGACGCACTGACGGGACGCATCGGGCGTCGCACTCACGAGCGGCGCCGTCGCCCGGCGCCGATGATGTTCGCTGCGGGCGTGTTCCACGGCGGCCTGTCCGTCCCCGGGCCGGGCTAATGTTGCTCCGTACGGCGCGGACGGCCGCGCACCCTCCCCCTGGCCGGGCCAGGGGGAACCCCAGACCGTCGGAGGGACATAAAGCCGTGGAGGTCAAGATCGGCGTGCAGCACGCGCCCCGCGAGATCGTTCTGGAGAGCGGGCAGTCTGCCGAAGAGGTCGAGAGCGCGGTGGCCGATGCGCTGAGCGGTAAGTCGACGCTGCTGAGCCTGGTGGACGACCACGGCCGCAAGGTCCTGGTTCCTTCGGACCGGCTGGCCTATGTGGAGATCGGCGAGCCGACCGCCCGTAAGGTCGGATTCGGCCAGGCCTGAGCGGCGGGACGCCGCATGCGGCGTCCGCAGACGGTGAAGGGGCGGTGCCCGGAGTTTCCCCTCCGGACACCGCCCCTTCACCGTTCCCGCCCTCCGTCTTTCCGTCCGTCCGCTCACATGGCGCACGGGAGGGTTGCCAGAGGTGCCCTCTGGGTACGACCGTGGCAACCGACGCGTTCGTCCGGATTGTTCGTCCGGTCGGCCATGTCAGAGGTTGTCCGGCTTGTCACGCGGGAGGGAACGGCATGATCTGGGAAGCACTGGGCGCCGTCTTCATCGGACTCGTCATCGCCCTGTCCGCGACGCACTGGCTCGCCGACCGCTTCCCGTCGCGCACCCTGACGCTGGCCACGGGCCCGGTCGCCACGCTGTTCGGCGCGCTGCTGGCCCGCTCCATCCTGGGGCCGGGGTACTCCGTCCAGGTGATGGTCGCCGCGCTGGCCATGGGCACGGCCCTGCTCTCGCTGCTGGTCCGCCCGCCGCGCCGCCGGGTGCGCCGGCCGGCCGCCCCCCTCAAGGGGCACCGGACGGCCTGACGCAGCACCCGGAGGCCGGGCGGTGGCCGGATTCCGTGCGTTACGCCGCGAGCCCCAGCGCCGCCATCCGCTTGGTGTGCGCCTCGGTGATCCGCGAGAACATCCGGCCGACCTCGGCCAGGTCGAAGCCGTCGGCCACGCCGCCCACCAGCATCGTCGAGAGCGCATCACGGTCCGCGACGACCCGCTGCGCCTGCGAGAGGGCCTCGCCCATCAGCCGCCGCGCCCACAGCGCGAGACGCCCGCCGACCCGCGGCTCGGCCTCGATCGCCGCCCGGACCTTCTCCACGGCGAACGACGCGTGCCCGGTGTCGTCCAGTACGGCGAGCACCAGATCCCGGGTGTCGGAGTCCAGGCGGGCCGCGACCTCGCGGTAGAAGTCACTGGCGATCGAGTCGCCGACATACGCCTTGACCAAGCCCTCCAGCCAGTCCGACGGCGCGGTCTGGCGGTGGAACTCGTCCAGCGCCGCGGCGAACGGCTCCATCGCCTCGTTCGGCTCCGCCTCGATCTGCGCGAGCCGCTCCCGCAGCCGCTCGAAGTGGTGGAATTCGGCCGAGGCCATCTTGGCCAGTTCGGCCTTGTCGTCCATCGTCGGGGCGAGCTTGGCGTCCTCGGCCAGGCGCTCGAAGGCGGACAGCTCGCCGTATGCGAGCGCGCCGAGCAGGTCGATCACGGCGGCCCGGTATTGCGGGTCGGCGGATGCCTGCTCCCAGTTCTGGGCGGCGATCCCAGTGAGTGCTTGCGCGTCCGCGGCGGTGTCAGGCGTCTCCATGACCGGCACAATAGCCCGCTCGGCGGCCCGGGGAAGGGCCTGGTCAGCCACTGCGCGCCGAGGCGTTCGGGCGAGCCGCCCGACCCGTGCGCCCGGGGTACGCCGGGGGTGACGTATTTCTCACTCAGACAAGCCTTCGGATGCGGAGCAGTATCCGGGGTAGAGTGATAAAGGACCTGCCGAGGAGTCGGTGGGTCTCTCCACGAAAGCGGATGCCCGGTCGGTGGCCCGATCGGCTCCAACCGACCGCCCTCCCCCGCGGCGCGTACGCGATGGACGTACGCACAGCAGGAGGCACACCGCTCGCGGCATGAGTGCCTGAGCGTTGGCAGTGGTCCCGCGCCATCCGGCTTATCCAGGTCGGCCCCCGTACGAACAGGTACGACGGCACGGTACGACCCCCTTCGCCGCCTCACGCCGCGTCTCACAGAAGAGGCAAGATTCTGTCTACGTTCCGAGAGCTCGGGATTTTCCCCGAGACCGCCGAGGCCCTTGAAGCCGTCGGCATCGTTTCCCCCTTTCCCATCCAGGAGCTGACGCTCCCCGTCGCCCTCTCCGGCAGCGACGTCATCGGCCAGGCCAAGACCGGCACCGGCAAGACCCTGGGCTTCGGCCTGCCGCTCCTCGAGCGCGTCACGGTCCCCGCCGATGTCGAGGTGGGCCGCGCCAAGCCGGAGCAGCTGACCGAGGCGCCGCAGGCCCTCGTCGTCGTTCCCACCCGCGAGCTGTGCACCCAGGTCACCAATGACCTGCTCACCGCCGGCAAGGTCCGTAACGTCCGGGTGCTGGCGATCTACGGCGGCCGCGCGTACGAGCCCCAGGTCGAGGCGCTGAAGAAGGGCGTCGACGTCGTCGTCGGCACCCCCGGCCGTCTGCTCGACCTGGCGGGCCAGAAGAAGCTCAACCTCTCGCAGGTCAAGAGCCTGGTCCTGGACGAGGCCGACGAGATGCTCGACCTGGGCTTTCTGCCCGACGTCGAGAAGATCATCCAGCTGCTGCCGGCCAAGCGCCAGACGATGCTGTTCTCCGCGACCATGCCCGGCCAGGTCATCTCGCTGGCCCGCCGCTACATGTCGCAGCCCACGCACATCCGTGCCACCGCGCCGGACGACGAGGGCCACACCGTCGCCAACATCTCCCAGCACGTCTTCCGCGCGCACTCCATGGACAAGCCGGAGATGGTCGCCCGGATCCTGCAGGCCGAGGGCCGGGGCCTGGCGATGGTCTTCTGCCGTACGAAGCGGACCGCGGCCGATATCGCCGACCAGCTCGCCCGGCGCGGCTTCGCGTCCGGCGCGGTGCACGGCGACCTCGGCCAGGGAGCCCGTGAGCAGGCGCTGCGCGCCTTCCGCAACGGCAAGGTCGATGTCCTGGTCTGCACCGACGTCGCCGCCCGCGGCATCGACGTCGAGGGTGTGACGCATGTCATCAACTACCAGTCCCCCGAGGACGAGAAGACCTATCTGCACCGCATCGGCCGCACCGGCCGCGCGGGCAACAAGGGCACCGCGGTCACCCTCGTCGACTGGGACGACATCCCGCGCTGGAAGCTGATCAACAAGGCGCTGGACCTGAAGTTCGACGAGCCGGAGGAGACCTACTCCACCTCGCCGCACCTCTTCGAGCAGCTGAACATCCCCGAGGGCACCAAGGGCGTCCTCCCGCGCGCCGAGCGCACCCGGGCGGGGCTCGCCGCCGAAGAGGTCGAGGACCTCGGCGAGACAGGTGGCCGTGGGCGGGGTTCCCGTAAGGGCGCCGGCCAGGAGGCGACGGAGGAGCGCCCGCAGCGCACCCGTACGCCACGGCAGCGCCGCCGCACCCGCGGCGGTACGCCGCTCGACGGCTCGGCCACCTCGGAGGCGAAGGCGACCGAGTCGCTGAACGCCGCCGAGGGTTCCGCGGCCGCCGAGGACACCGCCGGGCCGCGCCAGCCCCGCCGCCGTCGCCGCACCCGCGGTGCGGCCGCCGGGACCGCGGTCGCGGGCACCACCGCCGCACCGGCCGAGGAGGCCGCCCCGGCGGCCGAGGCTCCGGCGGCTCCGGCCGAGGCTCCCGCCGAGGCCGCTGCCAAGCCGCGCCGGCGCCGCACCCGGGCCGCCCGGCCGGTGGCGGCGGAGGCCGCCGCCGAGGCCGTGGCGACGGCGGAGGGCACGGCCGTTGCGGCCGAGGCCGCCGCCGTGACGGAGCCCGTCGAGGCCACCGCTCCCGCCAAGCCGCGCCGTCGCACCCGTAGCGCGGCGAAGGCCGCAGTGGCACCGGCCGCCGGGCCGGCCGAGCCGGAGGCGTCGCCTGCCGCCGCTCCGGTGAAGACTGTCGCCACGGCCCCCTCAGCGCCCGCCGAGGCCGTGGCCCAGGCCGTCGACACGGCGGAGGCTGCGGACGCGGCCCCCGCCAAGCCGAAGCGGACCCGCAAGACGGCCGCCGCCAAGGCCGCCGAGGCCGCGGTGGACACCGCCGAGGCGACCGAGGCCAAGCCCAAGCGCACCCGCAAGGCCGCCGCGGCCAAGCCCGCCGCCGACGCAGCGGACACGGCGGAGGCTGCCGACGCGGCCCCCGCCAAGCCGAAGCGGACCCGCAAGTCCGCTGCCGCCAAGGCCGCCGACGCGGCCGAGGCGACCGAGGTCAAGCCGAAGCGCACCCGTAAGGCCGCCGCGGCCAAGCCCGCCGCCGACGCAGCCGGCGCGGAGGCGGAGGCCAAGCCGGTCCGCCGCCGTACCCGCGCCAAGGCCGCCGTCTCCGAGGCCACCCCGGATAGCTGACCCCCGGCACACCGACGGCCCGGCCCCGCACCGCGCGGGAGCCGGGCCGTCGGCGTTCACCGCACCGGGCCGTCCGTTAGCCTCGCGCCATGAGCACGCCACCCACCCTCAAGCTCCCCCCGTGCGCCCGTGCGTACCGCCTCGACACCGCACGCGGGGCGTTCGCCGTGCACGACGCCCGGCCCGACGGACACCCCGCCGGGACCGCCCTGCTGGTGCCGGGGTTCACCGGGAGCAAGGAGTGCTTCATCGGCCTGCTGGAGCCGCTGGCCGCGGCCGGCTTCCGGGTGCTCGCGGTGGACGGCCGGGGACAGCACGAGTCCCCCGGCCCGCGTGAGGAATCCGCTTACGCACAGCGGGAGTTGGCCCTCGACGTCCTCGCCCAGGCGGAGGCCCTCGGCGGCCCCGTACATCTGCTGGGCCACTCCCTCGGCGGCCTGATCACCCGCGCCGCCGTACTTCTCGACCCGGCTCCGTTCCGCTCGCTCACCGTCCTCAGCTCGGGACCGGCCGCCATCGACGAGACCCAGCAGGTGCGGGTCCGGATGCTGATCGAGGCGCTGGGCACGCTGGAGATGGAGGCGGTCTGGCAGGCGATGCGCGAGCTCGACCCGGTGGAGGCGGCGGACGAGTCGACCCCGCCCGAGATCGGCGCATTCCTGCACCGTCGATGGCTGAACACCGTCCCCGAGCAGCTGACGGTGACCGGCCGTCAGATGCTCTCGGAGCCCGACCGGGTGGCGGAGCTGGCGGCCGTGGCGCTGCCCAAGCATGTGATCTCCGGCGCCGTCGACTATGCCTGGCCGGTGCCGCTGATGGACGCGATGGCCGAGCGGCTGGCCGCCCACCGGACCGTCATCGAGGGCGCCGAGCACTCCCCCAACGCCGAGCAGCCGGCGGCCACGGCGGCGGCGTTGGCGGGATTCTGGCGCGGGGTGCGGTAGGTCTGGTCGTATGACGGAGAATCCTCAGCCCGGCATCGCGCTCACCCGCACCTTCGACGCCCGCCGTGAGCGGGTGTTCCAGGCATGGACGACGCCCGCACACTTCGCGTACTGGTTCGGCGGCGAGCTGACCGTCCCGGTCGACCGGATGACGATGGACGTCCGTCCGGGCGGCACCTGGAGCCTGGTACTGCTCACACCGGACGGCGGCGAGATGCCCTTCTCCGGCGCATACCGCGAGGTGGCACCGCCGGAACGGCTGGTGCTCACCCTCAAGGACGCCACCGCCCCCGAGGGCGCCGAGGGAGAGACCGTCCGCGTGACCCTCACCGAGCTCACCGGCCACCACACCGAGATGGCGTTCCGTCAGGACGGCGGCAACCTGACCGCCGAGCAGTACAAGCAGGCGGAGGCGGGCTGGGAGGGCTTCTTCGACCGCCTCACGGAGATGCTGGCGAGGGCGTGAGCGGGGCATCGCCCACGGGAGTTCCCCTACGGGCATTCCTCTAGGGGTTTTCCCCTAACGGTTGGGAGCGCCCCTGGCCTAATACTGCCCCTGGACGTGGTCCCAGAACCCGTCGCGCAGGACCCGGCGGAGGTCGGCGTGGCCGCGCAGCGAGTGGTGGAGCAGCGCCTCGGCGGCGGTCAGCAGTTCCTGGTCGACGGAGCCGGGCAGATACGGATGGCCTGGCAGCAGCGTCGCCACCCAGTCGCGGCCGCGTTCCGAGAGCCACTGGGCGGCGACCCGCGCCCCCACGAAGCGGACCTCGTCGCGGGCGGGCACCGGCGGCTCGCCCGCCACCGGTTCGAGGCATTCCGCACCGGTCCGCCGGGTCACATACGGCTTGCAGAAGTCCAGGTCGAAGGTGCGCTGGCTGTCGACCTCCCACAGCAGCGGCTCGGCCTGGTTGCGCCCCCCGGCGGCCTCGATGCCCCACAGGTGCACCCGCGCGCCGTACCCCTGTGCCGCCTCCACCGCCGACACCAGGTCCTCGTCGCCGCCGATCAGCACCGCATCGCTGATCGCGCGGTGCCGGGCCAGCGACTCCAGGTCGCTGCGTATCAGCGAGTCGACGCCCTTCTGCTGGTTGTTCGCGTTCAGATTGCCGAGCCGGACCTTGACGTCGGGCAGCTCGGCGATGCGCTGCTGCTCCTGGGTGTGGATACGGCGGCGGGCACCGTCGTACCAGTACACCCGCAGCAGCCGGCTGTCCGGGAAGATCATCCGCGCCTTGTCGATGAAGGCCTCGATGATCCCCTCCGCATCCAGATCGAACGCCCTGCGGTCCTCCGTTCCGGCGACCAGCCGCCCCGTCGCGGCGTACACATAGCCCGCGTCCACGAAGGCCGCATGGGTGGAGGGGGTCGTGGCGACCTCGGCGAGCACACGGGTGAGCAGCTCGTTGGTGCGCTCGATTCCGGCGGCGAGCGCGGCGAGGTCGGTGGGGCCCAGGGGCTGGACGTCGTTCATACAGGCCCATTGTCCGGGCGGTCACTCTGTGAGCACAAGCGCTCTACCAGCAAGTACTTAGTTCGGCGAAAATTTTCGTTAGCGTAGGGAATGACTGCAGGGTGCGGGTTGTTGTACCCATACGGAACACCGGCAACGAAGCCGCGTCATCCACACCACTCAGTTCTCCGCAGGAGGATCAGACGAAGGGAGAAGCCTTATGCGCTTCGAGATCATGCGCCTGGACGACGTCGACGGCAACGCCGTGGACAGCACCGTCGTGGACGCCGCCTCCGTCAACCGGATCGTGCAGCAGGCCGCCGCCATAGGCCAGCGCATCTACATCCGCCCGGCCGACACCGCCGCCCGGTAACACCGACGCCCGGTGGCACCGACGCCGTCGCCCGGACGGCCGGTGACACCGACCGAACGCCGCAGCGCCCCCGTACGAACACGTCGTACGGGGGCGCTGCGGCATTCCGGGCGGAGGGCTCAGGCCCCCTCGATCACCTGCAGCACACCGTTGATGATCTGCTGCACGGCCAGCGCGGAGAGCATCATGCCCGCCAGCCGGGTCACCAGGACCACCCCGCCGTCCTTGATCACACGGATGATCACCAGCGAGAAGCGCATCACCAGATAGAGCACCACATGGATCGCGACGATCGCCGCCCAGACGGAGAGCTGGGCCGCGGCCCCGTGCGCGTGCTGGACGGCGAGGATCACCGACACGATCGCGCCCGGCCCCGCCAGCAGCGGCATGCCCAGCGGCACCAGCGCGACATTGACGTCCTTGGTCTGGGTGGGCTCCTCCGACTTGCCGGTCAGCAGGTCCAGCGCGACCAGCAGGAGCAGCAGCCCGCCGGCGATCATCAGCGCGGGGGTGGAGATGTGCAGCCGCCCCAGGATCTGCTCACCGAAGAGGCCGAAGACGGCGATGACGCCGAAGGCGACGGCGGCCGCCTGCCAGGCCATCCGGCGCTGCACCTTGGCCGGGCGCCCGGAGGTCAGGGCCAGAAAGATCGGGGTGATCCCAGGGGGATCCATGATGACAAAAAGGGTGACAAAGAGCGTACTGAAGACGGCGACGTCGAACACGGTGATGGCCTTGCAGGAGGTGGTACGGACGAGCGGTCACGGGCCGGCACGGTGTGCGCAGGTCCGCAGGGAGAAAGGGGGAGCGGGGGAAGGGGAGGGAGCGGAGCGGCGCTCAGCCGCCCGCGCCGGGCACGGGGAAGGCGCCGGTCGCGCGGCGCACGATCTCGCCGTAGATCTCGGGGTCGGTGGTGCAGTCACCGAGGCGGCAGGTCTTGCGGCTGCCGTGGTAGTCACTGGAGCCGGTGGTCAGCAGACCCAGTTCGGCGGCCAGGCCGCGCAGCCGGGCGCGGGTGGGCGCGTCGTGGTCCATGTGGTCGACCTCGATGCCGTCGAGCCCGGCCGCGGCCAGTTCGCCGATCACCGGCTCCGGTACGCAGCTGCCGCGCTTGACGGCCAGCGGGTGCGCGAAGACGGTGACCCCGCCGGCGGCCTTGACCAGCCGGATCGCGTCGAACGGGTCCAGCTCGTGCTTCTCGACATAGGCCCGGCCGTCGTTGGCCAGCCACTGCGAGGTGAAGGCGTCGGACACGGAATCGATGACGCCCAGCTCGACCAGGGCGGTCGCGATGTGCGGGCGCCCCACGGCACCGTCCCCGGCTATCTCCGCGACCCGCTCCCAGGTGACGGGCACGCCGAGCTCGCGCAGCTTGCCGACCATGGCCTGCGCCCGCGGCACCCGGTCGTCCCGTACGAGCTCCCGCTCACGGGCGAGGCCGGGCTCCTCGGGGTCGAAGAGGTAGGCGAGCATGTGCAGGCTCACCCCGTCGATCCGGCAGGACAGCTCGGCGCCGGTGACCAGCGTCAGCCCCGCGGGCAGCGCGGCCCGCGCCTCGGCGTATCCGCCGACGGTGTCGTGGTCGGTCAGCGCGACGACGTCGAGACCGGCGGCCGCGGCGTTCCGCACCAGCTCGGCGGGGGTGTCCGTACCGTCGGAAGCGGTGGAGTGGGTGTGCAGATCGATACGCACGACGCGGACTCCAGACTGCTGCGGGACGGACGGGGGGCCAGGGCGGCCTCAGGATGCTCCCGAGGTGCTCCCGGGCTGTTCCGGGGGCGGCTCCCGGGGTGAACTCAGGGGGTGCCCCCAGAAGGATACCGGCCACCCGGACATGCCCCCGTCAGACGGCGTACGGGCCCGCCCCGGCCTCAGCCCAGGATCCGCGGCGACAGCGCCCCGCACGGCAGCAGGTCCACCTCCGCGCCCGCCTCGCGCAGATCCGTCAGCACCAGCTCGTCGTACATCATCAGCCCCGAGCTCTCGGGCCAGGCGATGGCCCACAGCCACAGCCCGCGCGCCTCGCCGGCGAAGACCGCGCGGTCGCCCGGAGAGCCGTCGACATGCCACATGGCGGTCGGGCGCCCGGCGGCCAGGACCTTGCCGTGCGGCGGTTTGTCCACGGACATATGGGGGCCGGGGTCGAGGCCGTCTATCCCGGCGTAGCGCGCGCCGAGGCCGACACCCAGCTCCTCGGCGATCAGCAGGAGTTCACCGGGGCCGCCCAGCGGTCCGGGCCCCGAGCAGGCCACCGCGGTCGCACGCCCGCCGCTGCGGTCGTCGCCCGCACACGCCACGCCGGTGAACAGCCAGCCGACGGGGAGCGGCCACGGCATCCACACGGGCACCTGCGCACGGTGCACGACGACGCCGAGCGCCTCAACGCTCGGCGGGACGACCGGCTGGAGTGGATGCACGACGCCGTGCATCGCGCACTGCCAGGAGTCGGAGAAAAGACCGGGCGCCCGCACCCGGCCTCCGCACTTCGGGCAACTGGGTTCGCCCCTCATAAGGACCAACGGTCCTCCAGGCCCGCGCCCGCGTCAAGGACGATCACCCGTCCGGTGTGCCCGGAGTCACGCACCCGGACGCCCGGCGGCCACTGCGCCTCCAGCGGTGAGGGGCCCGACGCGTGCGGCGCGTCCGTCCCGCGCCGGCCGACGGCGGTGTGGGCCATGGTTCGCCTTGCGCCGGGTTCCTGGTTCCGCCCCACGTCGGTGGGGCCCTCGGCCACGGCGGTCTCGCCGCCGGGTGGTCACGGCCGGTGCTGCGGTGCCCGGCGCGGGCATCATCGCCGTCCGCCGCCGGGAACGGCGTCACGGTTTCGCCGGATGCTGCCGTCTTCGCCAACCGGCGCCCCCCGCAGGCCCCGTCCCGCTTCTCTGACGCCTCGTCCGTTCGGACGGGGCGTCAGATCTGCCGGGCGACGGCACAGCCCGGCTCTTCCTTCTCCCCCATGCCCCTGCGGACGCCCTCCCGCGCCGCCCGGGTTCCCCGGCCCCTCAGTCGTCGAGCGGCACACCGCTGCGCAGCGGATCGCGCAGGTCCACGCCGTGCCGGAGCCAGCGCTCCTGGAGGGCCTCGGCGCCGTGCACCCGCTTCCAGGCGGCCTCGTTCGGCGTCATCGGCAGCAGGGGGAGGAACCGGACGGGGTCGCACGGCTCGTCCAGCTCCAGGTCCTCGACCAGACCGCCGGGCTCGGCGACCAGGACCGAGGTGAAGGGCGCGCCGGGCCACAGCGGCTCACCGACGTCCAGAGAGGCGCCCGGGGCCACGATCACCCCCTCGACCTGAGGGGAGGCGGCCAGCACCGCGAGCGGGCGCAGCACCTTGTCGGTGTCGGCGCGGCCGCCCCGTACGGTCAGGACGAGTTCGGCACGGGGGCCGCGCAGGGGGTCGGCGACCACCGCCGTGGGGTCCGACATCGGCTGGGCGGACATGCCGAGTGTGGCGTAGCGCACCACCTCGTTGTCGAGGTCGCCCACGAAGCGAAGTACCTCGATACGGTCGGTGCCCAGGAAGGTGACCGCGGCGCGCGCGTCCGGCTCCCCCAGGGTCGTACGCAAACGGGCTTCGACCAGCTCAAGAACGTCAGACATGCCGCGAGCATACGGCGGGCCCCTCGCCCGGCCGCCGCCCCTCGGCGGGTGGCTGCGCCGCGGATCTGCCGTTCGTATGGAAAGCGCAAGGCACGTATCGAACAGGCAAAGCGGCACCGTAACGCTTCAGACGGCTGATAGCCTTGCCGTCTGGTCAGGGAATGACGTCGTCCCCCAGCGGGGACCGGCCGGAGGAGGTGGGGCTGCGGTGGATCCGAGTCGACCGTGCAGTACCGATAGTTCTCCCGTCATCCCCCTCGCGCAGCGAATCTCCTGATCGAGAGCTTCCGTACCCCGCCGCTCAGCGGCGAAACCCGGGAAGTTCCTTTGCGTCGGATGTAGATGACGGAAGAGCGCCTTCGACTCTCAATTTCCGTGTTCTGCGAACTGCCGCCAGTACCACTGTGCGTCACCGCACGGAGCGCCGCCCGCTTTGCGGACGTACGGCCGACGATGCCTCGTACGTCCACGTTCCGGGCAGCGCTGCGCCCCGCGCCCGCCAACTGGCGGCCGGCCCGTGAAGGAGCCAGCCATGTCGATGATCCGCGACCTGCGCGCCGCCGTCCGCCCGTCCCGGCGCCGCGACGACACCCCCTACCGCTACGAGACCTCCGCCCCGGCCTGCGCGAACAGCGCCATCGTCGACTGCGGTGTCTACCGCGAGGGCCGCCGGGCGAGCGAGCACGTCACGCCGGCGCAGGCGATGGCGAGCGTCCGCGCCGACGGCGGCTTCGCCTGGATCGGGCTGCACGAGCCCACCGAGGCCGAATTCGCCGGTATCGCCCAGGAGTTCGGGCTGCACCCGCTCGCCGTGGAGGACGCCGTCCACGCCCACCAGCGGCCCAAGCTGGAGCGCTACGACGACACCCTGTTCACCGTCTTCAAGACGGTCCACTACGTCGAGCACGCCGAGCTGACCGCGACCAGCGAGGTCGTGGAGACCGGCGAGGTGATGTGCTTCACCGGCCGGGACTTCATCGTGACCGTGCGGCACGGCGGGCAGGGCTCGCTGCGCGCACTGCGACACCGGCTGCAGGACGACCCGGAGCTGCTGGCCAAGGGGCCGTCGGCGGTGCTGCACGCCATCGCCGACCAGGTGGTCGACGGCTACATGGCGGTCGCGGGGGCGGTCCAGGACGACATCGACGAGGTGGAGATCGACGTCTTCAGTTCGGGCACCAACGGCAAGGGAACCGGGGCGAAGGGGTCCTCCGCCAAGGGTGGCGACGCCGGGCGGATCTACCAACTCAAGCGTGAGGTACTGGAGTTCAAGCGCGCGGTGTCGCCGCTGCTGCGGCCGATGCAGCTGCTGAGCGAGCGTCCGATGCGGCTGGTCGACGGGGACATCCAGAAGTACTTCCGCGATGTCGCCGACCACCTGGCGCGGGTCAACGAGCAGGTGCTGTCCTTCGACGACCTGCTCAACTCCATCCTCCAGGCCAACCTCGCCCAGGCGGCCGTCGCGCAGAACGAGGACATGCGCAAGATCACGGCTTGGGCGGCGATCTTCGCCGTACCGACGATGATCGCCGGGATCTACGGCATGAACTTCACGTACATGCCGGAGCTGCACTGGAAGTTCGGCTATCCGGCGATGATGCTGGTGACGGTCGCCATCTGCTTCGGCATCCACCGGGGGTTCAAGCGCAACGGGTGGCTCTGACGGCCCGGTTGGGGCTGTCGGCGGGACCGGTGCGGCGGGGCGTTGTCAGACCCCCGTGTCATCCTCGGGACCATGACCGGTGAAGTGACGGCGGAGAGTCCCGAGGAACTGGAGTACCAGGACGCGCGGTCGGTGCCCGTCGAGGCGCCGGCCACGCCCGGCGAGTGGGATGCGCTGGCCGGTGACTGGGAGAGCCTCTACCAGGGCTACTACCTCAGCAGCGCACGGCATGCGGTGCTCGAGTGCGCACGGCACCTCGAGGCGAGCGTCGCGGCCGGCGGCGCGGAGACCGCCCTGTGGGCGCTCGGGCTCTACTACATCGGGACCTACGTCGTCTTCGCCTCGCCGCATGCGGAGTCCGAGCGCCGGGTCAGGGAGGTCATGTCCGGGGTCGTCCGCGCCCTGGGCGACGGCCCGTGCGGCCATCCGGCGCATCCCTGTGACGACGTCCCGGACGACGGCCACTTGGAGGGCTTCCCGGCGGCCCTGGAGATGCTGGCCCATCCGGAGCGGGACGCGGACCACGAGGCGGCTCTCGCCGGGCAGCTCGCCGACGAGGACGAGGACGACGAGTGGCGTCAGTCCTGGTACGAGGGCCGGCTCACCCGCGAGATATGGGCCTGCCCGCGGAATCTGGCCGGGTTCGCCCGCGCCTTCCTCGCCTGAGCCGGGGCATCTCAGCGCCTGGGCGGCCCCGGCTGCGTACGGCTGTGCCCATTAGGCTGGCAGGCATGACGGAGACCGTGTCGCAGGCCCTGCAGGATCGGGCGCTCATCGAAGAGGCCACCAAGAAGTCCGGTCTGATCTGGGTGCGGGGCACGACGGGCCCGGCGCGGGCGCTGTGGCACGTGTGGCACGACGGGGCGGCCTGGCTGATCGGGGAGGGCCCGGGCGAGCAGCCGCTGGCCGGCCTCGGGCTGGCCGACGGCGGTACGGCCACGGTCACCGTCCGCAGCAAGGACAAGGGCGGGCGGCTGGTCGTCTGGCACGCGCGGGTCGGTGAGCCGGCACCGGAGAGCGAGGCCTGGCAGGCCGCGGTCGAAGAGCTCAAGGGCAAGCGGCTCAACGCCCCGGACGCGGACCGCATCACGGAGCGCTGGGCGCGGGAGTGCCGGGTGCTGCGGCTGGAACCGGCGGACGGCGAGGCCCACCAGCGGCCGGGCACCATGCCCCAGGAATCCCACGCCGCCCCGCCGCTGCCCAGCCCCGCCATCACCCGGCAGCCCATCCCGGCCGCGCTGCCGAAGCTGCTGCGGCGGGGCCGTAAAGGCTAGGGCAGCCCCTGCCCCCTCAGCCCCGCCCCGAGATCCGCGACCCGTAGTCCACGACCTGGTCCTTGGGCGGGACCCGCAGATCCACGGTCTTGCCCCAGTCGTCGAGCCGGACCACGCCCGCGCCGCCCGCGCGCTGCATCCGCAGGGGGTACGGCGTGCTCTCCAGGGAGACGTCCAGGGTGCCGCCGGAGCCCCCGGCCGCGGTGAGGCGGATGGTGCGGACGCCGTCGATGTCGCTGCGTTCGCCGGTGGCCAGTTTGCCGTGCAGCGCGAGCAGGCTCCCCAGCAGCATGTTCTTGTCCGTGAAGCCACTGAAGCGCTTGTAGACCGGGTCGGTGGCGGGCACCTTGACGTACTTGCCGCCGAGTTTGGCGGCGGCGGAGTCGTCGTGGCCGGCGGACCTGCCGTTCTTCTCACCGGCCCAGAAGGCGGCGTCCGCCTTGAGGTAGAGCGATGTGCCGACCCGCAGCAGCGAGAAGGCCGCCGCCTTGGTGCTCAGCCGGCCCCTGGCGCCGTTCGGGGCGAGCCGCATGTCGAGCTTGTAGGTGCGGCCCTGGCTGACGACATTGCCGGAGAGCCGGACCGTATCGGCCGCCGCGGCGGCCGCCCGCGCCTTGGCCTCGATCTTCGCGGCGGGCAGTTTGCCGACGCCGTTGGTGCCGGCGTCCGGATCCTCGGCGCCGCAGCCCGTAAGCACTGCGGCCAGTCCCGCGCAGACCGCCCCGACGAGCGCGGCCCGTCCCGTACGACGGCGGCCGGCCAGGGGTCGGGAACGCGTCCCCGAGCGGGTAGCAGTCACGTCGGCTGTGCCTCCTGATGCGGGTGACCTCGACAGCAGTACGGCAGCGTACCCGGGCCGTGCGCGGTTTTCGGCGGGGTGCGCGGAGCACACCCGTACGACCGGGCGGGCGGTCCGTGCGGCCCCGGTGAGCGGCCGCCATACGGCCGTTCTCCCCGGGGCGCCGCAGCTCCGGGCGCGTTAGCCTGAAGCCGACCTGACGGGTCGTAACGGTGGTAAGCGCAAGGAAACGGGAGGAAGGGAGGCGCTGCGCATGGCGGTGGTGACTCCCCGGGTCTTCGTCTCCCATCTCTCCGGCGTCGCCGTCTTCGACCCGAACGGCGACCAGGTGGGCCGGGTGCGCGACCTGGTGGCGATGCTGCGGATCGGCGCGCGTCCGCCGCGGCTCCTGGGCCTGGTCGTCGAGGTGGTCAGCAGGCGGCGGATCTTCCTGCCCATGACCCGGGTGACCGGTGTGGAGTCCGGCCAGGTCATCACCACCGGCGTGGTCAACATGCGGCGCTTCGAACAGCGCGCCTCCGAGACGCTGGTGCTGGGCGAGCTGCTGGACCGCCGGGTGCGCCTGGTGGAGACCGACGAGGAGGTCACCGTCCTCGACATCGGCATCACCCAGCTGCCGGCCCGCCGCGACTGGGAGATCGACAAGGTCTTCGTACGGAAGGGGAAGGGCGGGGCGCTGCGGCGCAAGGGCGAGGCGCTGACCGTGGAGTGGTCGGCGGTGACCGGCTTCTCCCTGGAGGAGCACGGGCAGGGCGCGCAGAGCCTGCTGGCCACCTTCGAACAGCTGCGGCCGGCCGATCTGGCGGGCGTACTGCACCATCTGTCCGCCAAACGGCGCGCCGAGGTCGCCGCGGCGCTGGACGATGACCGGCTCGCCGACGTCCTGGAGGAGCTGCCGGAGGACGACCAGGTCGAGATCCTCGGCAAGCTGAAGGACGAGCGGGCCGCTGATGTCCTGGAGGCGATGGACCCGGACGACGCCGCCGATCTGCTCTCCGAGCTGCCGGAGGAGGAGAAGGAGCGGCTGCTGGACCTGATGCGGCCGGAGGAGGCCGCGGACGTACGGCGGCTGATGTCGTACGAGGAGCGGACGGCGGGCGGTCTGATGACCACCGAGCCGATCGTGCTGCGCCCGGACGCGACCGTCGCCGAGGCGCTGGCCCGGGTCCGCGACCCCGACCTCTCCCCCGCGCTCGCCGCCCAGGTGTACGTCTGCCGCCCGCCCGACGAGACGCCCACCGGCAAGTACCTGGGCCTGGTGCACTTCCAGCGGCTGCTGCGCGACCCGCCGTTCACCCTCTGCAGCTCCATCGCCGACACCGATCTGCCGCCCCTGCCGCCGGACACCGCGCTGCCGGAGGTGACCAGCTACCTGGCCGCGTACAACATGGTCGCCGCGCCGGTCGTGGACGAGAGCGGCGCCCTGCTGGGCGCGGTCACCGTCGACGACGTACTGGACCATCTGCTGCCGGACGACTGGCGGGAGGCCGAGCTGCACGGCGCGGGCGCGGCCGGCCTGACCGCGGGGCGTCTGGGGAAGGTCGCGGATGGGCGGTGAGGAGCGGGAGAGCAGGGAACGCCGGGCGAACGGCGCCTCGGCGGTGCGGCGGGGCGCCGCCGAGCGGCCGCGGGTGCGCCTGGACCTGCCGCGCGCACCGCGCCGTACGTTCTGGCCGGAGTACGACCCGGAGGCGTTCGGACGGCTGTCGGAGAAGATCGCCCGCTTCCTGGGGACCGGCCGGTTCATCGTCTGGATGACGGTCGTCGTCATCGTGTGGATCGGCTGGAACGTCCTCGTCCCCGGCCATCTGCGATTCGACGAGTTCCCCTTCATCTTCCTGACCCTGGCGCTGTCGCTGCAGGCCTCGTACGCCGCGCCGCTGATCCTGCTGGCGCAGAACCGCCAGGCCGACCGGGACCGGGTGACCCAGGAGCAGGACCGCAAGCAGAACGAGCGCTCCATCGCCGACACCGAATACCTGACCCGGGAGATCGCGGCGCTGCGGCTGGGACTGGGCGAGGTCGCCACCCGCGACTGGATCCGCTCGGAGCTGGAGGACCTGCTGCGGGACCTGGAGCTGCGGCAGATGGTCGAGGCGGAGAGTGACGAACGCGACCGCTGACGGGCTTTCCGGAGGCCCGCTCCAGCGCCGTACCATCAGGGCATGGCTACCGACACGCCCCCGCCCAATGGCGCCGCACCGAGCGAGGACGCGATCCGCGACGCGCTCGCGACGGTGAACGACCCCGAGATCCACCGCCCCATCACCGACCTGGGGATGGTCAAATCGGTGGAGATCGCGGCGGACGGCGCCGTGGCGGTCGTGGTCTACCTCACCGTCTCCGGCTGCCCGATGCGCGAGACGATCATCAGCAGTGTGCGCGAGGCCGTCGCGCGGGTCGAGGGCGTCGCCTCCGTCGCCGTCGAGCTCGAGGTGATGAGCGACGAGCAGCGCAAGGAGCTGGCGGCGTCGCTGCGCGGCGGTACCGCCGAGCGTGAGGTGCCGTTCGCCCGGCCCGGCTCGCTGACCCGCGTCTATGCGGTCGCGTCCGGCAAGGGCGGCGTCGGCAAGTCGTCGGTGACGGTCAACCTTGCCGCGGCGATGGCGGCCGACGGGCTGAAGGTCGGTGTGGTGGACGCCGACATCTACGGCCACTCCGTACCGCGCATGCTGGGTGCCGACGGCAAGCCCACCCAGGTCGAGAACATGATCATGCCGCCGTCGGCGAACGGTGTGAAGGTCATCTCCATCGGCATGTTCACCCCGGGCAACGCCCCGGTGGTCTGGCGCGGCCCGATGCTGCACCGCGCGCTCCAGCAGTTCCTCGCCGATGTCTACTGGGGCGACCTGGACGTGCTGCTGCTGGACCTGCCGCCCGGCACCGGCGATATCGCGATCTCCGTGGCGCAGCTCGTCCCGAATGCCGAGATCCTGGTCGTCACCACCCCGCAGCAGGCCGCGGCCGAGGTCGCCGAGCGGGCCGGTTCGATCGCCGTCCAGACCCACCAGAAGATCGTCGGTGTCGTGGAGAACATGTCGGGGCTGCCCTGCCCGCACTGCGACGAGATGGTCGATGTGTTCGGCACCGGTGGCGGCGAGCGCGTTGCCGAGGGCCTGACGAAGACGACCGGTACGCAGGTGCCGGTGCTCGGCGCCATCCCGATCGATGTCCGCCTGCGCGAGGGCGGCGACGAGGGCAAGCCGGTGGTGCTGACCGACCCCGACTCCCCCGCCGGTTCGGCGATCCGCACCATTGCGGGCAAGCTGGGCGGCCGTCAGCGCGGCCTGTCGGGCATGTCGCTGGGGATCACCCCGCGCAACAAGTTCTGAGGTCCCGGGGAGCGGTCCCCGGACGACGCCGAAGGGGCGGGCCCGTGCGGGTCCGCCCCTTTTCGCCTGCCGCAGGGCCGCTCAGCCCTCGTACGAGCTGATGTCCTTGACGACGGAGAACGCGAGGCCGTAGGCGCTCATCCCGCGCCCGTACGCGCCGATGTGCACGCCCCCGGGGCCGTCGCCCGACGACCCGGCCAGCACCCAGCCGTATTCGGACTCGCGGTAGTGGAACGGCATCGGCGCGCCGTCCACCGGAAGCATCAGCTCGCTCCAGCTCTCGCCGCCGAGGTCGTCGGCCAGCTCCCAGGCGAGCATCGTCTGCTGGTCCAGCCAGTCCTGGCGCAGCGAGCGGTCCATGTGGGACGGCCAGGTGCGGGCGAGCAGCCCGGAACCGGCGAGCCAGGCGGCCGTGGAGACCGAGGTGGCCTCCAGGACGCCGGTGCCGTCGGCGCTGCGCCGTACGGGGCGGCTGGCAACGGTGACCACGACGGCGAACCTGTCCTCGTCCTTGCCCGTCTCCACCCTTATGGTCGGCTCCTGGCCGTGCCCGGTGGCACCGTGTTCGACGGTGCCGTCCGCGGCCGCGCCGACCTGCATCAGCCAGCGTGGCCCGGTGAACGCCTCGTCGAGGCCGTACCACGGGAACGCGGCCAGCAGATAGCCGTCGACCTTCCGGCCGACGTCGGCGGACACCTCATGGGTCGGTGTCGGACTCGTCGTCTCCATCTGCGCGGCGCCTCCTTGTTGCCCTGCGTCGTGGGCGGCCCGCCCCCCTCAGGCGACCAAACCCCGGACACCGGGAGCATAGCCATAGGCGTCAACACAGCCGGGCATACGGGAGTATCAGGTGGCGTCCGCGTCGAACGGCGGACGCTCGGGTGCTTCGGCGCTCTGGGCCTTCTTGACCAGGTCGGGACGGCCGACGGGGACTTCCTTGGAGAGATTGGCGCGTGCGCCGTTCGAGGGGCCCGCGGAGGCATCGGCGGCGCCGTCGCGGCCGTGCACGGCGTCCCCGAGGTCGGCCATCTCCGACCGGAAGTCGAAGCCGTTACGGATCTCCTGGAGCTCCTTGAGGCCGTACTCGTCCTTCTCCAGGACGTGCTTGCGGACGAAGTTCTTCGGCTTGAGGTCCTCGAACTCGAAGTCCTTGAACTCCGGTCCCAGCTCGCTGCGGATGTCCTCCTTGGCGCTGTCGGAGAACGCCCGCACCTTGCGGATGAAGCCCATGACGTCCTGAATGACCTTGGGCAGTTTGTCCGGTCCGAAGATGAGCACCGCAAGGATCACGAGCGCTACCAGCTCGAGGGGTCCTATGTCGAAGAACACCTTGCAGCTCCTTGGATCAATCCGCGGCCTTTGCCGGCCGGACAGGGCACAGGGGCCAGGCCGACTATCACGGTACCTGGCCCGCAGCGGCGGGCGGGAGTCACCCGTGCCAACACGGGGCAAACGATCAGCCGCTGCTGGAGGATCCCAGCGTCAGCCGAACGGTCCTCTCCTTGCCGTCCCTTTGGAGGTTCAGCGTCAGCGTGTCGCCGGGCCGGTGGCTGCGGACCTTGACGATCAGCTCCTCGCCGCTGTGCACGGGGGCGCCGTCCACCTTGGTGATCACATCGCCGGCCTTGATCCCGGCCTTGGCGCCGGGGCCGCCCGGGGTGACCGACGCCTTCCCGTCCTTGCTGCGGTCGCTGACCCGGGCGCCGTCGCCCGCGTACTCCATCTCCAGCGTGACGCCGATCACCGGGTGTGTCGCCCGGCCGGTGTTGATCAGCTCCTCGGCCACCCGCTTGGCCTGGTTGATCGGTATGGCGAAGCCCAGGCCGATGCTGCCGCCCTGACCGCCGCCGCCGTCCGCTCCGCCGCCGGTGTCGGCCGCCCGGATGGCGCTGTTGATTCCGATCACCCGGGCCTTGGCGTCCACCAGCGGACCGCCGGAGTTGCCCGGGTTTATCGGGGCGTCGGTCTGCAGCGCGTCCACATACGAGACATCGCTCCCGTCGCCCGTCCGGCCGCCCGCGGTGATCGGGCGCTGCTTGGCGCTGATGATGCCGGAGGTGACGGTGTTGGCGAGGTCGAAGGGGGCGCCGATCGCCACGACCGGGTCGCCGACCCGCACCGAGTCGGAGTTGCCCAGGGTGAGCGGGCGCAGTCCGGTGACGCCCTCGACCTGCACCACGGCGAGGTCATAGCCCCCGTCCTGCCCGACGACCTTCGCCTTCGCGGTCTGGCCCCCGCTGAACGTCACCGATATCTCGCCGCCGGTCCCGGCCGGCTCGACGACGTGGTTGTTGGTGAGGATGTGGCCTTCGCGGTCCAGGACGAAGCCGGTGCCGGTGCCCTGCTCGGCGTTGCCGCGTACGTGGAGGGTGACCACGCCGGGCAGCGCCCGCTGGGCGATCCCGGCGACGCTGTCCGGGTTGCGGCTGCCGCCTTCGTCGGCCGCCTGCGGCAGCTTGATGTCGTTGATCCCGCCGTAGCGCTCGATGTACGCGCCGATCACGCCGCCGACCCCGCCGGCGAGCAGGGCCAGCGCCACCGCACCGGCCACCAGCGGCGCCCGTCGGCCGCGCCGGCCACCGGGCGGCGGGGGCACGGCGGGGCCGCCGTGCTGGGGCGCGCTCCAGGGGTCGTACTGCTGCCAGGCGCCGGCGGGGGCGGGTGCCGGTACGGGGCCGCCCGGCATACCCGCCGCCCGGCTGCCGGCGGAGCGGGGGCCGCCGTCGCCGGGGTCGGATGCCGGGAGCGCCCTCCCCGGCCGCGGCCCCGCCCCGGCCCCCCGCCGCCCCCGCCCGCGGGCCGGGCGGCATCGGCGGGCGGCTGCGGGGCGGGGGCGGCGGGCGGCTGGGACGGTGCCGCGCCCGGGTAGGACGCTCCCGGCATCGGGGCCTGCGCGGACATCGCATACGACGGGAGCCGGGTGCCCTGCGCCGGGGTCGCCATCGGCCGCTGTACGGGCGGGGCGGGCGCCCACGGCCCGGGACCGCCGTACGGAGGCGTGCCGTACGGGTCCTCGGGGTGCAGTGGGCGCGGGCGCTCCGGTGCACCCGGCGATACGGCGGCTCCGGCGGCGGTCCCGTCGGCGGACACCTCGGCCCGCGGGCCGGCCGGTGCCTCGTCCCGGTGGCCGACGGCCACCTGAGCGAGCGTCACGGTCGAGGGCGCGCCCGGGGCGTCGGCGCCCGGTATGCCGTCCCCGGCCGGGGAGGCTTCGCCCGCCGGCACCAACCCGGCGTCGGGTGCGGTCACTTCGGCCGATTCGGCCACTCCGGCCGCGTCCACGGCATCTCCTGGGGCCCCGGACACGGCTCCCGGGTCCTGAGGCGGCCTGACGGTCCAGTCCTCGTCCCCCGCGGCCGCCCCGGCCGGGCGGCCGGCGGAAGGTTCCGGTGCCTGCGGAGGGGCCTCGGTGGGTGGTTGCGGCACCGGGCGTCCCGGACGGCTCCACCACTTCAGCTTCGGCCCGGCGGCCTTACCGTCGTCCATGCTCTCCCCATATTTCGCCCGCGGCAGTCCGCGGGCCACCGCCACCTCGTGGCCCGCGCCCCCTGTGCGGGGGCGCGCGGGCCAACAGGGATTCAACCAGTTCTGCGCGGGCCTGCGCAGTGCCCGGTCAGTGCCGGTCGGGGGTGGGACCGGGAGCCGCGGGGCCGACCGGGGCGGCGGAGCCGATCAGCGGGCGCTTGGGCTCCAGCGGCGGCATCGGGTAGAAGGCGCGGGCGGGCCCCTGGCCGGGTCCGTTCACCACCGGGAAGAAGTGGTACGGCGAGCCCGGACCGGTCGTCGCCGTCAGGGGCGACCGGCCGAAGCGTCCGCCCGGATCCGGGGCGAGCGGGGAGCGGTGCCCGAACTGGGCGCCGGGGGCGTAGAGACTCATCGCACTGGGGGCCGGGGCCACGGTGGGCACGCCCTGCTGCCGGCCCGCGCCGCCGCCGGAAGCCCCCGCCGCGCGGACCTCGCCGGTACGCGTCAGCGGATCGCCGCCCGCCGCCGGGGTGGCGCTGAGCGGGGTGACGGCCGTACCGCCGGCGTCGTTGCGTCCGCCGGGGGTGTCGACGGCCGCCTCCAGGGGGAGGGCACCGCCGAGCGCGAAGGCCGCGAGCGAGACCGCACCGGCCGCGGCGAAGGCGAACCGGCGCCGCTGGGGAACGGGCCGCTCGGCCTCATGGACCCGGAAGCCGCGCTGCCGCGGCGGTCCGGAGATCCCCGACAGCGCCCGCTCGGCCTGCCGGCCATGGCCGGCAGAGGGGACGTAGCCGAAGGAGCCGCCGCCCCTGATGAAGTCGCCGCGCCCGATGCCGCCGTCGCCGAGCCGGCTGCCGGGACCGCTCGGATCGCCGCCGGGCAGCCCCTGAAGGCGCGCCAGCAGCCCCTCGGAGGGGCCGGGGGGCGCCGTCTGCGCGAAAACGTTCTTCAGCCGGCGCTGGGCGTCGGCTTCCGCCTTGCACTGTGCGCACGTCGCAAGATGCGCGAGCACCCGCTCGCGCGCGTCATGCCCCAACTCGCCGTCGACCAGGGCCGCGAGGCGGTCGCCGAGATGCTGCTCGGCGGGGGACGGACCGCCACTGAGGCTCACGCGATCCCGACCTCCCCGGTGGAGACCGATGCCAGCGCCAGCTGCTGCCGGCGCTCTTCGGCGCGCGCCGCCGGGGAGCGGTGCTGGAGCGCCTTGCGCAGATGGGAGCGCCCGCGGTGGATCCGGCTGCGGACCGTGCCGAGCTTGACGCCGAGGGTCGCGGCGATCTCCTCGTACGACAGGCCTTCGATGTCGCACAGGACGACGGCGGCGCGGAACTCGGGCGCGAGGGTGTCCAGGGCCTGCTGGATGTCGGCGTCGAAGTGGTGGTCGTCGAAGCGGTCCTGGGGGGACGGCTCCTCGCCGGCCAGCTTGTCGTCGGCGTCGTCACCGAGCGAGTCGAAGCGGATGCGCTGGCGGCGGCGGACCATGTCGAGGAAGAGGTTGGTCGTGATGCGGTGCAGCCAGCCCTCGAAGGTGCCGGGGGTGTAGGACGACAGCGAGCGGAAGACGCGGACGAACACTTCCTGGGTGATGTCCTCGGCGTCGTGCTGATTGCCGGAGAGACGGTAGGCGAGGCGGTAGACCCGTGCGCTGTGGGTACTGACGATCTCCTCCCAGGTGGGCGGGGTCCACGCCTGCGCATCCGCGCCCTCGGCGAAGGTCGCGGTGGTTGCGGAGTCGGTGGTGCGGAGACCTTCAGCAGTGTTTGTCACGGATTTCGGCTCGGCAAACGACCGTCTCAAGCGCCTTCGCGCCTTTCGGTCACCCGCCGCAGCCGCACCTCCCCTGGTGGCTCTGGTGGTGTCCAGTAGAGCCCCTACCATATCCACCTCGCCCGTTAGCTCCGGATAAGCAGATTTGACCTGCATTTGGCCGTGCTTCTCACCTGGCCTGTGGTCCTGCCGCGTACTCCGTGTGGTCCTCACCCGCACATCCCCCCGCTTTTCTCCCCTGTTTTCCGCCCTGCCTTTCTTAACGCCCGGTCCCATCTGCGGGTTCCCGCACACAGCGGATACAGTCACGGTTGCGTCAACTACGGGGACAGGAGAGGGCCATTACCGGCAACCGGCAGACGAACTTGGCATTCGCCGAGGCGTACGGCGCCGGAACCCTCGACGAGGCCGCCGAGGCCACCCTCGGCTGGTGCCGGGAGCGGGCGCGGGAGGCCGGTATCCGTACGGTGACGACCGGCACCGGCGCGGCCCTGCGGATGCTCGCCGCCACCGCCGACGCCAAGGCGGTCGCCGAGATCGGCACCGGCACCGGCGTGTCGGGCATCTACCTCCTGCACGGCATGCGGCCGGACGGCGTGCTGACCACCGTCGACCTCGAGCCGGAGCGGCAGACCTTCGCCAAGCAGGCGTTCCGCGAGGCCGGCTTCGCCGGGAACCGCGCGCGCTTCATCCCCGGCCGGGCCCTGGACGTCCTGCCCCGTCTCGCGGACGGCGGCTACGACCTGGTCTTCTGCGACGGGGACCTGATGGAGTGCCTGGAGTACCTCGCTGAATCGTTGCGTCTGCTGCGCCCCGGCGGCCTGGTGTGCTTCGCGGGCGTCTTCGCGGACGGCCGTACGGTCGACTCCGGGGTCCAGCCGGCGGAGGTGCTGCGGCTGCGCGAACTGCTGCGGACCATACGGGACAGCACCACGCTGGTACCGGCCCTGCTGCCGGTGGGCGACGGGCTTTTGTGCGCCGTCAAGCGGGGCTGAGGTTTCCTGCGCCCACCGGCCTCCTCACCCCCACCGTCGGGAGGGGACGGACCGCAGGACGGAGTCCGGAGGGCCGGCACCGCGGCCGACAACCAACCCCCGCCCGCCGCCAGGCGCACCAGAGAAACCCCCACGGCGGGACAGCCGAAAACGTGGGGAGAAACAAGCAAAGCGCAGCGAAGGGGCACCGCAGACGACAACGTACGGAGAAAAAACGGCCCCGGCAGGCGGCGCGCCTCTTCCTGCGCGCCGCCTGCCGGGGCCGGGGGTAATCGGCTGGGGTACCGGGGTCAGCCTCCGGGAAACCGCAGCGGTTGTTCCGCCCTCGTCAGACGGTGACCTTGTCCAGAGCCTCGCCCAGGGCCTTGGCCTCGTCCGGGGTCAGCTCGACGACGAGCCGCCCGCCGCCTTCGAGCGGAACGCGCATGACGATGCCCCGCCCCTCCTTGGTCACCTCGAGCGGGCCGTCGCCCGTCCGCGGCTTCATGGCCGCCATGCTCGTTCCCCTTCCTGAAACCAGCTCATTCGTCAGCCGACGGCCTCGATAGGCGCGTGTCACCGGCATCGAACACATTGCTTCCAGGCCATTATCCCGCATCGAACGACCCGATGACCAACATCGGGGAGCATCGCTTGCGCAACGCGCTCTGCCAAAACCACCCAATTCGGGGAGGGGGCTGCGATACTGCGCCACCCGCCGGCACCCGACGCGCCCCAGTTGTTTGATGTACGTCACATGCCGACGGCCGATGATCTCCGGCATCCTGAGCGCTGGCTGCCATTACCGGGCAGTTCGAGCCGCGACGGAGGGGACCCCAACCATGGCCGACACCGTGCTCTACGACGTGACCGACGGACTCGCGACGATCACTCTCAACCGCCCCGACGCGATGAACGCGATGAACATCGAGGCGAAGGTACGGCTGCGGGACACCCTCCAGGAGGCCGCCGCCGACCCGGCCGTACGGGCGGTGCTGCTGACCGCCACCGGGCGCGCCTTCTGCGTCGGGCAGGACCTCAAGGAGCACATCGGGCTGCTGGCCGAGGACCGGGCGACGGGCACGGGCGGCACCATGAACACCGTGCGCGAGCACTACAACCCCATCGTCACGGCGCTGACGGAGATGCCCAAGCCCGTGGTGGCAGGCGTCAACGGGGTCGCGGCGGGCGCCGGCGCGGGCTTTGCGCTGGCCGCGGACTACCGCGTGGTCGCCGACTCCGCGTCCTTCAACACCTCCTTCGCGGGCGTCGCCCTGACCGCCGACTCCGGGATGTCCTGGACGCTGCCCCGGCTGATCGGCCATGGCCGGGCCGCCGATCTGCTGCTCTTCCCGCGCAGCATCAGCGCCCAGGAGGCGTACGACCTGGGCATCGCCAACAAGGTCGTACCGGCCGGCGAGCTGGCTCAGGAGGCCGCGGCGATCGCCCGCCGGCTGGCCCAGGGGCCGACCGCCGCCTACGCCGCGATCAAGGAGTCGCTGGCCTACGGGGCCGGGCACTCGCTCGCCGAGACCCTCGGCAAGGAGGACGAGCTGCAGGTGCGGGCCGGGGCGTCGGAGGACCACCACATCGCGGTCGAGGCGTTCGTGAAGAAGGAGAAGCCGGTCTTCCTGGGCCGCTGACCGGCCGGGCCCGCCCCCTGCGGCCCGAGGCCTGCCCCCCGACGGGCCGGGGCCGGGCCCTCGGCCCGGCTCAGCCGGCTGCCGCCTCCACCTTCCGGCGCACATGGCAGCCGGCCAGATGGTCGTTGACCAGGCCGCACGCCTGCATCATCGCGTACGCCGTCGTCGGGCCGACGAAGCGGAAGCCGCGCTTCTTGAGGTCCTTGGCGAGCGCCGTCGACTCCGGCGTCACGGGCTGCACATCGCCGACGGTGTGCGGCACCGGGCGGCCGGCCCGGTCCGGGGCGTAGGACCAGATGAGGGCGTCGAGCTCGCCGGGGGCCAGCTCGGCGGCGACCCTGGCGTTGTTGATCGTCGCGGCGATCTTGAGGCGGTTGCGGATGATGCCGGGGTCGGCGAGCAACCGCTCGGCGTCCGCATCGGTGAACCGCGCCACCGCCGCGATCCGGAAGCCGGCGAAGGCGGCCCGGAACCCGGGACGGCGGCGCAGGATCGTGATCCAGGACAGCCCGGACTGGAACGCCTCCAGGCTCATGCGTTCAAAGAGTGCGTCGTCCCCGTGGACCGGCAGGCCCCACTCCGTGTCGTGGTACTCGCGGTAGTCGGCCATCTTCTCCGACTCCATCCCCCACGGACAGCGCGGAATCCCGTCCGGAGCCGTCACCACACCGCTCATGCCCGCCCCTCCCCCTTCTGGCCCTGCCCGCCCTGCTCTTCTTCCTTCTGGTCCTGCCCGCCCTGCCCGCCCTGCTCGGCCTGCCCGGCCTCCGCGTCCTTGCGGTCGTCCGCGTCGCCGTAACCGGCGGGCCCGGCGCCGGGCCGCGTGTCCTCGGCGGAGGGGGCCGCCGCGTCCCGTATCAGCCCCGTTCCGCCCATCGCGGCGGCATGCGCCCCGGCCAGCGCCGCCTCCAGCTCGGCGATCCGCGCGTCCCGCTCGGCGAGCTCGGCACCGAAGCGGTCCAGGGCGTCGTCGACGTCGTCCATCCGGTAGCCGCGGACGGTCACCGGGAAGCGGACGGCCTCCACATCGGCGCGGGCCAGCGGGCGGTCCGCGGGCAGCGGGTCGTGCAGCCGGTCGGGCTCGGCGTCCCGCAGGCCGCCGCCCTCACCGTCGCCCCCGCCCACGACGACGAGGGTGACCGCGGCCACCACCACGACCATCGCGATCAGCAAGAACCAGAACACGACCAACTCCCCGGACTTGTGCCTGCTACTGATCGTGCCATGCGGGTCCGACAGTTAGGGTCGCTCCCGGACCACGGAGAGGAAGAGCGGGAATGCTGCGGCTGGGAAATCGCGAGTTCGGCACGCATGAGCCGGTGATCATGGCCATCGTCAACAGGACCCCGGACTCCTTCTACGACCAGGGCGCAACCTTCCAGGACGAACCCGCGCTCGCGCGCGTCGAGCAGGCGGTGGCGGACGGCGCCGCGATCATCGACATCGGCGGTGTGAAGGCCGGTCCCGGCGAGGAGGTCAGCGCCGAGGAGGAGGCCCGCCGTACGGTCGGGTTCGTGGCCGAGGTCCGCAAACGCTTCCCCGATGTGGTGATCAGCGTGGACACCTGGCGGCACGAGGTCGCCGAGGCGGTCTGCGAGGCCGGTGCGGATCTGCTCAACGACGCCTGGGGCGGCGTGGATCCGGCGCTCGCCGAGGTCGCCGCGCGCCACGGGGTGGGCCTGGTGTGCACCCACGCGGGCGGCGCCGAGCCGCGTACCCGCCCCCACCGGGTGACGTACGACGACGTGATGGCCGACATCCTGCGGGTGACGCTGGGACTGGCGGAGCGGGCCGTGGAACTGGGCGTACGGCGCGACGGGATTCTGATCGATCCCGGGCACGACTTCGGGAAGAACACCCGGCACAGCCTGGAGGCGACCCGCCGGCTGGGCGAGATGACGGAAACGGGCTGGCCGGTGCTGGTCTCCCTCTCCAACAAGGACTTCGTCGGCGAGACCCTCGACAAGCCGGTCAAGGAGCGGGTGCTGGGCACCCTGGCGACCACCGCCGTCTCGGCCTGGCTGGGCGCCCAGGTCTACCGGGTCCACGAGGTCGCCGAGACCCGGCAGGTCCTGGACATGGTGGC
This sequence comes from Streptomyces chattanoogensis, assembly GCF_001294335.1. Lineage (GTDB taxonomy): Bacteria > Actinomycetota > Actinomycetes > Streptomycetales > Streptomycetaceae > Streptomyces > Streptomyces chattanoogensis. Next base: position 229,931 of record NZ_LGKG01000001.1, on the reverse strand, counting down.
CTCCATCGCCGGCCACCGCGCCCCCGCCGTCGCCCGCCGCGGACTCGCCTGAATCCGGCAGAACTCCGGCCGACGGACCGAGTCCGACGCAGTCGACCGAAGCCATGATGGCCGTCGGCGGTCGCCCCCCCGGGGACCGGTCCGACGGGCGCCTCGGGCCGGGGGCGTCACGGCAGCCGACTGCAGTCGGCTGCCGTCCTCGAACTCCGGATCGGGCAGACGCCGGCCACCCCACGGGCAGAAACGGATGCCGAAGCCTGCCGTACCGCTGCCATGGACGATCAGCCCGTACTCCTGGCTCCCGGAACTTCGCGCCGAAGGCGAGGAGCGTGTCCGGGCGGGCGAACGGCGAGGCCAGGGCCTGTCGAGCGGGTCGGGGCCGGGAAGGGCAGGGCCTAGACCCCGGCCTCCTTGGTGACCAGCGCGATCGCCTCGTCCACGTCGTCGCTGACGTGGAAGAGCTCGAGGTCGTGCGCGGAGGCCTTGCCCTGGGCGATGAGGGTGTTGCGCAGCCAGTCGATCAGGCCGCTCCAGTAGGACGAGCCGAACAGCACGATGGGGAAGCGGGTGACCTTGCGGGTCTGGACGAGAGTGAGCGCCTCGAAGAGCTCGTCCAGGGTGCCCAGCCCGCCGGGGAGCACGACGAAACCGCGCGCGTACTTCACAAAACACGTCTTGCGGACGAAGAAGTAGCGGAAGTCGACGCCGAGGTTCACATACGGGTTCATGCCCTGCTCGAAGGGCAGCTCGATGCCCAGGCCGACGGAGACCCCGCCGGCCTCGCTGGCGCCCTTGTTGGCTGCCTCCATGGCGCCGGGGCCGCCCCCGGTGATCACCGCGAACCCGGCCTTGACCAGGGCCGCGCCGATGCGCACGGCGGCGTCGTACTCCGCGGAGTCCCGGGGCGTACGGGCGGAGCCGAAGACGCTGACGGCCGGGCCCAGCTCGGCGAGCGCGCCGAAGCCCTCGACGAACTCCGACTGGATGCGCATCACCCGCCAGGGGTCGGTGTGCACCCACTCGGAGGGCCCTTCAGAGTCCAGCAGCCGCTGGTCCGTCGTGCCCGGCTGCACCTGGTCGTACCGGCGCAGTACGGGACCCAGCCGCTGCTCCTCGGGGGTCGGTGCTCCCTCGGGGTTGGCCATGACGTGCTCCCTCCGCTGACAGTCGTTGCCGCTTCAGCGTAGATCCACGGACGTGACGCGGAGGGGAATTCCGCCGGGATACGGGCAGGCGGCGGGCGGTCCCGGGGGCGCCGCGGTCAGGCCGTCAGCCAGGCGCGCAGCCGCTCCTCGCAGTGCAGGATGCGCGCCGCCTCGACCCGCTCGTCCTTCTTGTGCGCGAGCAGCGAGTAGCCGGGGCCGTAGTTCACGGCCGGCACGCCGAGCGCGCTGAAACGGGAGACGTCGGTCCAGCCGAACTTGGGCATCGCACTTCCGCCGACGGCCTCCATGAAGGCCTTGGCCGCCGGGTGGGAGAGGCCGGGGAGCGCCCCCGGGGAGTGGTCGTCGACGATGAACTCGTCCACCGGGCAGTCCGCGAAGACCTCCCGGACGTGCGCCAGCGCCTGCTCGGGGGTGCGGTCGGGCGCGTACCGGAAGTTGACGGTGACCGTGCAGGCGTCGGGGATGACGTTGTTGGCGACGCCGCCCTCGATGCGTACGGCGTTGAGGCCCTCGCGGTATTCGAGGCCGTCGATGACCGGGCGGCGGGGTTCGTACGCGGCGAGCCTGTCCAGGATGGGGGCGGCGGCGTGGATGGCGTTGGCGCCCATCCAGCTGCGCGCGGAGTGGGCGCGCTCCCCGGTGGTGCGCAGCAGGACCCGCAGGGTTCCCTGGCAGCCTCCCTCCACCTGGCCGTCGGAGGGCTCCAGGAGGACGGCGAAGTCGCCGTCGAGCCAGTCGGGGTGGGCTTCAGCGACCTTGCCGAGGCCGTTGAGGTGTGCGGCGACCTCTTCCTGGTCGTAGAAGACGAAGGTCAGGTCGCGGTTGGGCGCGGGCACGGTGGCGGCCATCCGCAGCTGGACGGCGACCCCGGACTTCATGTCGCAGGTGCCGCAGCCCCACAGGACGCCGTCCTCGTCGAGCCGGGACGGGACGTTGTCGGCGATGGGGACGGTGTCGAGGTGTCCGGCGAGCACCACCCGCTCATCGCGGCCCAGGCGGGTGCGGGCGACGACGTTGTTGCCGTACCGGTCGACCGTGAGATGCGGCAGCGTGCGCAGGGCGTGCTCGACGGCATCGGCCAGGCCCTTTTCCTCGCCGCTGACGGACGGAATGTCGACCAGCTGCGCGGTGAGCTGCGCGGCGTCGAGCGACAGGTCGAGGACGGGGTGGTGTGCGGAGCGCTCCATGGGTCCGACCCTATCGGCAGCACTCCAGTACGGTGGGCCCGTGTCCGCCCAGCCCAAAGCCCCCGCCTCCCGTAAGCGCCTGTGGCGTCTCACCGCTGCCGTCGCCGTACTGATCGGGCTGGCCGCCTATCTGGTCGTGCAGTACGTCACCGGCGGCCCTGGTGCGCCGCACTGCCTGGTGCAGGCCGAGGGTGACGGCGCACCGTACGAGGTGACCCCCGAGCAGGCCGCGAACGCCGCGACGATCGCGGCGGTGGCGTCCTCGCGCGGGCTGCCGGAGCGGGCGGTGACGATCGCACTGGCGACCGCGATGCAGGAGTCGGGGCTGCGCAACATCGACTTCGGCGACCGGGATTCGGTGGGTCTCTTCCAGCAGCGGCCGTCCCAGGACTGGGGCACGGTCAAGCAGATCATGGACCCGGTCTATGCGGCCGGGGAGTTCTACACGCATCTGGCGAAGGTGCCCGGCTATTCCCGGCTGCCGCTGACCGCCGCCGCGCAGAAGGTGCAGCGCAGCGGCTATCCGCAGGCGTATGCGAAGCACGAGGCGAATGCCGCGCGGCTGACCGGGGCGCTGACCGGCCGCGATCATGCGGCGCTGGTGTGCAGCCAGTCCCGCCCGGTGGACGCCAAGACCGGCGGTGCCGCCGAGGTGCGGGAGAAGCTGGTGCGCGAGTTCGGGCCCGGGGTGCTGCCGCGTTCGGGCGGCGCCGGGGGCCGGGCGGCGGCCGGTGAGCACCGGGTGACGGTGCCGGTGCAGCGGTCCATGACCGGCATGGCCGACGCCGGCGGCGACCGTACGCGGCGCGGCTGGGAGCTGGCGGCCTGGGCGATGGCGCACTCCGCGGAGTTGCGTATCGAACAGATCTCTTACGCGGGACGGACGTGGTCGGCGGCCGATGCGGGGAAGGGCTGGCAGAAGAAGCCGGACGCCTCCGGGCCGGGCGCCGGGGAAGTGCGCATCATCACCGCGCAATAGTCCGGCCGGTCCCCCGAACGGGTCACCGGCACCAATTCCCTTTCCCCGCCCGGGAGTTGCCCGGAGGAGCGCCGATTCTTCCGGCAATTCCCTTGGGCCGAAAGGGATGTGACGTTTCCGCATGCCCGCACGCGGTGTGCATATTTCCCCTCTTCCGCCAGGGCCGATTATGTGACCCGTTACTAATTCTTTACCTTAGTTCACCGCAACCTTCGGGGACCTGGCGCGGTAGTCAGAGCGTCCGCCCGGCGGACATGGCACATCTGTCAGAAGTTATGAGTCCCTCTCCGTAAAAGGAGCACCATGTCCCTCCCCGTTACGCGTCGGATCGCCCGAGCCGCCCTGCTCGTTGCCGCAGGTGCCGCTCCCGTGGTGGCGGCGGCCGGCTCCGCCGAGGCCGCGACCCTGCCCAAGGCACCCGACCTGAGCGGAGTGACCGCCCCGGACTCCGCGAGCGCCGGCCAGGCCGTGAACCACGCCGCCAAGTCCGCCGTCGGCGCGGCCAAGGAAGCCGGCCAGCAGGCTGCGACGAACCTCGCCCCGTCCGTGGTCACGACCCTCGTTCCGGTGGCCGGCAAGCTCGCGACCGCCGGCACCGAAGCCAAGGGCGTCGTCGGCAAGGTTGGCAAGGCCGGCAAGAAGGGTGTGGCCAACAAGGCGCTGGCCATGAAGGTGACCAAGGGTGCGCTCCACACGGGCGGCCTGCTCGGCGGCATGCCGCTCGGCGGCTGATTCCCTCCGCGCGAACGCGCCGGGGCCCGGGGAGTGCTTCGCTCCCCGGGCCCCGGCGCGTTCGTCTGCGCCCGCGGCTCAGTCCGCGAGGCGGCGTACCGCGGCGTCCACCCGCTCGTCGGTGGCGGTGAAGGCGATCCGTACGAACCGCTCGCCCGCGGCCCCGTAGAACTCGCCGGGGGCCACCAGGATGCCGCGCTTGGCGAGATCGCCGACGGTGTCCCAGCAGGGCTCGTCGCGGGTCGCCCAGAGGTAGAGCGAGGCCTCGCTGTGCTCGATCCGGAAGCCGGCCGCCTCGAAGGCGGTGCGCAGGGCGGCGCGGCGGCGGGCGTAGCGCTCGCGCTGCTCGGCGACATGGGCGGTGTCGCCCAGCGCGGCCACGGTGGCGGCCTGGACGGGCGCGGCGACCATCATGCCGCCGTGCTTGCGGATCTGCAGCAGCTCGCCGAGGACGGCGGCGTCACCGGCCAGGAAGGCGGCGCGGTAGCCGGCCAGGTTGGAGCGCTTGGAGAGCGAGTGGACGGCGACGATGCCGTCGTACGAGCCGCCACAGATGTCCGGGTGCAGTACGGAGACCGGGTCGGCCTCCCAGCCCAGCTCGAGGTAGCACTCGTCGCTGAAGACCAGCACGCCGTGCTCGCGGGCCCAGGCGACGGTGCGGCGCAGCTCCTCGGCGGTCAGCACGCGGCCGGTGGGGTTGGACGGCGAGTTGAGCCACAGCAGCTTCAGGCCGGCGGGGTCCAGGTCGGTCGGCTCGTCGTAGACGACGGGCTCGGCGCCGGCCAGGCGGGCGCCGACCTCGTAGGTCGGGTAGGCCAGGCGCGGGTACGCCACCTTGTCGCCGGGGCCCAGGCCGAGCTGGGTCGGCAGCCAGGCCACCAGCTCCTTGGAGCCGACGACCGGCAGCACGTTGGTGTGCTCCAGACCGCGGGCGCCCAGCCGCTCGGCGGCCCAGCCCGTGAGCGCATCGCGCAGCGCGGCCGTCCCCCACACCGTCGGATAGCCCGGGCTGTCCGCCGCGTCGGTCAGGGCCTGCCGGATCACCGCGGGCACGGGGTCGACCGGAGTGCCGACGGAGAGGTCGACGATGCCGTCGGAGTGTGCGGCGGCGGTGGTCTTGTACGGCTCCAGCCGGTCCCAGGGGAAGACCGGGAGACGGGATGAGACTGCGCCCACTGTTCGGTGCTCACTTTCTCGGGCGGGTGACGCGGGGCCGGCGGCGCAAAAATGCCTCGGTCCCGTAGGGCATCGGGGCCGTACGGGACCGGGCGGCGCCGTGCGACCGCGGATGAGCTCGGGGCGGGAGGGAGCGGACGGGCGCCCTCCCGGACCGGGTGTTACTGGTTCTGCGGCGGCAGCGCAGCGATGAAGGGGTGATCGCGCTCGATCAGGCCGAGCTTGCTGGCGCCACCGGGCGAACCGAGCTCGTCGAAGAACTCCACATTCGCCTTGTAGTAGTCCTTCCACTCTTCCGGAGTGTCGTCCTCGTAGAAGATCGCCTCGACGGGGCACACCGGCTCACACGCACCACAGTCGACACATTCGTCCGGGTGGATGTACAAGGACCGGGAGCCCTCGTAGATGCAGTCGACGGGGCACTCCTCGATGCAGGCCTTGTCCTTGACGTCGACACAAGGCTGCGCGATGACGTAGGTCACGCTGTCGTTCCTCCTCAGTAGGGCCGGCGGTCCGATAGGCAGTACCGCCGCTGGGCGCGCGGGAGCGCGGCGTCGTCGATGCCCGCCACCTAGTATCTCCGTTCCCGGGCACGAGACGAACAAGAGGGGCGGGAAGAGCGATGGAATTCATGGCCCGCGGTCGCGCGGAAGTCCGTATCACCCATGCTGACGTGGGTAAAAGGGTATCTGTTCGGCGCCTGTCAGGGGGCGGGCCGGGGGAAGCGGCGTTCACGGACGCGGTCGGCGTTCTCACATCCTGGAATCACGGTGTGCTGAGCATCACACGGCGCACCGGCGAGACCGTACGGATCGATGAGACCTCGCTGGTCGCGGGCAAGGTCGTGCCCGCGGCGCCGGCCCGCAGAAGGGTCCCGGCGGCCGGTACCCGCGAACTCCAGGAGGTCGCCGCGCGCGGCTGGCCGGCCGTGGAGACGGAACGTCTCGGGGAGTGGACGCTGCGGGCCTCCGGGGGCTTCACCCGGCGGGCGAATTCCGTGCTGGCCCTCGGGGACCCGGGGCTCCCCCTGGACGCGGCGCTGGAACGGATCCGGTCGTGGTACGGCCGGCGGGGACTCCCGCCCGTCATCGGGGTCACCACCGGCCGGGCGGACACCGCCGAGCCGCTGGCGGACGCGCTGGCGGAGCGGGGGTGGCCGGACGAGGCGCACACGGTGGTACGGATCTCCGCGCTGGCGCCGCTCGCCGACACCGACGTGGACACCGCCCGGGCCGTCCTGTCCCGGGAGCCGGACGCGGAGTGGCTGGGGATGTACCACCGGGCCGCCGCGGGCCCCGTCACCGCGGAGGTGCGGCAGGTGCTGACCGGCGGGCCCTCGGTCTGGTTCGCTACGGTGCCGGGGCCGGACGGGCGGGCCGCGGCGATCGGCCGGGTGGTGACCGACGGGCGCTGGGCGGGTTTCGCGGCCATAGAGGTGGCGCCGGAGCAGCGGCGCCAGGGGCTGGCCACGCTGGTGACTGCGGCGCTCGCCGGGCGGGCCCTGGAGGAGGGGGCCTCGGCCGCGTACCTCCAGGTCGAGGCGGACAACGACGGCGCACGCGCGCTCTACGACCGGCTCGGGTTCACCGACCACCACCGCTATCACTATCGGCGCCCGCAGCCGGGCACCGCGGACTGAACGGGTATCCCCTGCCATGGCCAAGGATGACGAGCCGGAGACGGACGGCGCCCGCGTCGCACGGCGGCGGCAGTTCGCCGAGGCCGCCCGCGCGGAGAAGCCCGACCTGGCACTGCTGTGCCTGCTGATCGGCGCGGAGGCCGATCCGGAGCTGGGCGAGGCGGGCATGGACGAGGCTCAGATCGAGCTGGACCGGCTGGCCGGGATGCTTCCCTACGCCCCGACCGGAGGTCCCGGCGCCTGGGCCCGTAATGTCGCCGAGCTGCTGGGCACCTGCTGCGGTTTCGGCGGCTCCCCCGCCGACTACCGGCGGCTGGAGTCGTCGCTGCTGCACGAGGTGCTGCGGCGGCGCCGGGGCCTGCCGATCCTGCTGTCCGTGGTGTGGACCGAGGTCGCGCGGCGGGCCGGGGCGCCGGTGTACGGGGTGGCGCTGCCGGGCCATTTCGTCGTCGGCTTCGGCGATCCCTACGGGGCGCATGTGCTGGTGGACCCGTTCGCGGGCGGGCGGCTGCTCGGTGCGGCGGATGCGGCGCTGCTGGTGCGGGGCGCCACCGGCGGGGAGCTGAGCGAGCAGATGCTGACGCCCGCCGATCCGCTGGAGGTCGTGCTGCGGATCCTCAACAACATCCGCGCCTGGGCGGCGGCCCGCCCCGAACACAGCGCCGTCCAGCTCTGGGCCCTGGACCTGTCCCTGCTGCTGCCCAGCCATCCGGCGCGGCTGCGCCATGAGCGCGCCCAACTCCTCGTCCAGCGCGGGGAGTTCACGGCGGGGGCGGAAGAGCTGGAGGAGTATGCACGCGTGGTGGAGGCGTTCGAACCGGCCGCCGCGACCACCATCCGCCGGCAGGCCGCGGCGGCGCGGGCCATGCTCAACTGACGGGCGGGGGCCGGTCCGCATACCCGGTACGGCGCACGATCAGTGCCGTCGCATCGTCCTTGAGGTCGCCGCCGGTGAAGTCCTCCAGGTCGGCTCGGAGGGTGCGGGCCAGTTCGGGGGGCGGCAGACAGGTCCAGGCGGCCAGCCGCTCGCGCAGGGGGTAGAAGGTGCCGTCGGCGCCGCGGGCCTCGGTCACCCCGTCCGTGCACAGGACGACCCAGTCGTCGGGCCGGGGGCGCACCCGTACGCTCCGCCGCGGCTCATCGCTCAGCGCGCCCAGGCCGAGCGGGAGCCCGCCCTCGCCGTCGCTGCGCTCGTGGACCACGCCGTCGCGCACCACGTAGTACGGGATATGGCCGCAGGAGAGCACCCGGCCCTCGTCCGTGCCGCGCACCTCCATCAGCAGCGCCGTCACAAAGCGTTCGTCGGTGCCCTGCTCGGCGGAGCGGGTGTTGTAGCGGGTCAGCGCCTGTTCCATGCGGTCGGCGACCGACTCCAGCGAGTCCTGGTAGTGGGCGGCTTCCCGGAACGAGGCCAGCACCTCCAGGCCCGCGCCGATGGCGGGCATGCCCTTGCCCTGGACATCGCCGATCATCAGCCGCAGCCCGTGCGGGGTCTCGACGGCCTCGAAGATGTCGCCGCCGACCCGCGCGCCCTCCTGGGAGGAGACATAGAAGCCGTATGCCTCGACCGGCCCGGCGCGCAGCGGCAGCTCGCGCAGCACCGCCCGTTGCACGGTGTCGGCGACCAGGCTCGTCCGGGCGTGCAGCGCCTCGCGCTCCAGCCTCGTACGGCACAGCACCAGCGCGAAGACGGCCACCAGGAACGCACCGAAGACGCCGACGACCCGGCTGGCCGGGGCCCAGTCGGGCACCGTGAGGAGGTCGATGTACGTCAGGCAGCCGACGTAGACGGCCGCCACCACGACCGTCCAGCGGTACGAGCAGCGCAGCGCGGCCACCAGCGGGGCGACGCCCAGGAAGGCGGAGATGTGCAGCTCCGGGCCGGTCGTCGCGTCCACCACCACGACGATCCCGATGGCGAGGATCAGCAGCAGGGCGGCGCCGCGGCCGCTCTCCGGCGGACGGGAATAGGGCATAACAGTTCAAGCCTGCGCGACGCGGGGCGGCACCGCACAGGGACGAAGGTCCTCAGGCGCCAGTCCTCAGGAGTTGCGGCCCCTTACCCGGGGGGCTAGAGCCAGCCCTTGTCGCGGGCGGTGCGGACCGCCTCGGCGCGGTTGCGGGCGCCGGTCTTCTGGATGGCGAGCGAGAGGTAGTTGCGCACCGTGCCCTGGGAGAGGTGCAGGGCCGCGGCGATCTCGGCGTTGGTGCCGCCGTCGGCCCTCCGCAGCACCTCGCGCTCCCGCTCGGTCAGCGGACTGGCGCCGTCGGCGAGCGCGGCCGCCGCCAGGGCCGGGTCGATGACCCGCTCGCCGCGCAGTACGCGGCGTACGGCGTCCGCGAGGCGGGCCGCCGGGGCGTCCTTGACCAGGAAGGCGTCGGCCCCGGACTCCATGGCGCGGCGCAGATAGCCGGGGCGGCCGAAGGTGGTGAGGATGACGATCTTGACGTCGGGGAACGCCTCCCGCAGCCCGGCCGCCGCGTCCAGGCCGCTGATGCCGGGCATCTCGATATCCAGCAGCGCGACGTCCACCGCGTGGGCGCGGGCCGCCGGCAGCACCTCGTCGCCGCGCGCCGCCTGGGCGACGACCTCCAGATCGGGTTCGAGGGACAGCAGCGCGGCCAGCGCCTCGCGGACCATCGACTGGTCCTCGGCGAGGAGGAGTCGTACACAGGTCGGGGGCCGCTCGCCGTCCGGATCAGTCATGCGCCCAGGGTAGCCAGCGTGCCGGACGGCCTTGATGTTGACGCCGGGGAGAGCCGTCACGGTGAATCCGGCCGTCGAAGAGGGTGAATGCGCGGGACGGGCCGCAGCACAAGCTTGGCGGGCGGGGGCCTGCCCGGTAGCAAGACCGCGGCGCACTACAAACCGCGAGGGGCAGGACCACACAGTGAAGAAATCGAGGCGCACCCACCACGTGATCGCATGCGCGTGTGGGGTGCTGATGGCTCTCGGCGGGGCGACACCGGCTCTGGCGCGGAGCGGGTACGACTGGGGCGGGGTGGCCAACGGCGACATCTGGATCGAGATGAACTCCATCCTGGTCTGCAAGGACCGGGCCAGGGTCTGCGTCAATGGCCCGGTGAACAGCGGGAACGTCAAGGATGCGCAGAACGTGTCCCTGTCCGGCACGGCGGGCCACAAGGTGGGCGGGATCCACAACGGCACCGCGTACACGGCCAACTCGGCCAGCGGCCATTCCTACGGAACCGGCGGCGACTAGGACCCCCGGCGCGCGGGCCGGGGGTCGGTCTGCCGGTGGTGGCCGCAGCAGGCCGCGTCACCACCGGCCCTGCCGCGAACCGGGTCTACCGGTGGTGGCCGTGGCCCCCGGGGAGACCGCCGAGGAGCCGCTGAATGTTGTTCTCGCTGCCCACCTCATTGCCGGAGGCGGAATTCTCGGAATTGGTCGACCCGTTGGTCTGGTCGAGGTTTCCGCTGTTGTTCGGGTTTCCGTGGTTGAGGAAGTTTCCGCTGTTCAAACTGTTGCCACTGTGTACCGGCCCGTTGACACAGGGGTGCGGCGATCTGATCCGCGGGGACTTGTAACTGAATTCGGCCAGCCGGTTGTTGCAGGTGACGCTGGAAACCATGCCGGTCACGTCGGCGAGATCGGCGCCCACCGTGGCCCCGAGCAGGGATGGCTCAGGGTCCTGGGCCTCGGCGGGTCCGGCGGCGAGCAGCATCACGCCGCACACCCCGACGATGCTTCCCGCCTGCACAAGTCTTCTCACGGCGCTCCTAGCCTTCGTCCTAGCGGATGTCGGACATATCGTCCTGCCGTTGTCCCCGCGCCACGCCGCCGAACCGCAGAAACTCAAACCCTTGTCGGGGAAATTCAGCCGGTCGGCCCAACGATTCCGGCGGCCGTCCCGGCCGTGTTTCCGCCGGACGCCGTCGGGCCGCTCAGGGGGACATACGCCCGCAGGACGAAGCCGCGGCCCCGTGCGGCGGGGCCCGTCTCCAGGCGGCCGTCGGCCAGGGCGAGGCGCTCGCGCAGACCGCTGAGGCCGTTGCCGTCGTGCAGGGCGCGGGGCGGGCCCGCGCCGTCGTCGAGCACCGTCAGACACAGATAGCGGCGCTCGTCGGACTCCCACTCCTCGGTGAGCAGCAGCTCGCACAGGCGGGCGCCGCTGTGCCGTACGACGTTGGTGACCGCCTCGCGCAGCGCCCAGGCCAGCGCGCTCTCCTCGTCCGCCGCGAGCCCGTGGCGCTCGCCCTCCAGGGCCGGATCCACGGTGGCCTCGATGCCGGCCGTACGGAGCGCCGCGCGCACCCCGGCGAGCTCCACGGCGAGCCGGGGTCGGCGGTATCCGGTGACCGCCTCCCGGACGTCGACCAGCGCCTGCCGGCTGACCCGTTCGATGTCGGCCACCTGCTTGGCGGCCTCTTCGGGGTCGGCGGGCAGCATCCGCCCGGCCAGCTCGCTCTTGAGGGTGATCAGGGACAGGGAGTGGCCGAGGAGGTCGTGCAGATCGCGCGCGAGGCGCAGCCGCTCGTCGTTGGCGGCGAGGCGGGCGACCTCCTCGCGGGCGGAGCGCAGCTCCTGGCTCGTACGGATCAGATACTGCACCCCGACCATGGTGAACCCGCTGCCCAGGGCCGGCAGGCCGTAGGCGAAGAGGTAGTAGCCGCGGATCTCCGGATAGTGCGCGCCGACGGCGAGCAGCGTCGCGGTGATCAGCGGGATGCACCAGCGGGACCACTGCCAGGGCAGCACGATCCCGGACGCCACGCTGGTGAAGATGAAGAGCACCAGCCAGGAGGGGTCCAGCGTCCACGAGAGGACGAGGGACAGCGCCAGCATCACGCCCAACGCGGCGTATATCAGCGCCCGGGGCAGCGCCCGCAGCATGTGCCCGAGGACCAGCAGGGCGTAGGTGAGGACGAAGAGGGTGAGGCCCAGGCCGCCCCAGACCCGCTCGGCGGTGGATGCCTGGGGGCGCAGCAGCTGGCCCACCGGACCGGCCAGATACAGCAACCAGACCACGATCCACATCATCTTGCCGAGCGCCTGGCGGCGGTTGCGCGGTGCCTGCCCCATCATCACGGGGTTGAAGCCCTCCGGCTTGTCCTTCGTCCTCAGCACGTTCATGTCTTCCGGGTGTCCTTGCGGTACAGCCAGGCCGCACCGCTCGCGAAGACCAGCAGATAGCCGGCCAGTATCGCCATGTCCTTGAGATGCGGCGCACCGCCGGCCTCCACGGCAGTGCCGAGGGCGGCGTAGGCGTGGGTCGGGAACCACTCGGCGACGTTCTGCACCCACTCGGGCAGGATCGTCAGCGGCATCCACAGGCCGCCCAGGAACGCCAGACCGAAGTAGAAGAGCATCGCGATCGGACGGACCGCGTCACCGGTGGCCATATAGCCGATGGCGACACCCAGTGCGGCGAAGACGAAGCTGCCGAGCCAGGTGGTGGCGGCAATGGTGACCCACTGCCAGGCCTCGAGCCGTACGCCCTTGACGGCCGCGGCGACGATCATGACGAGCAGGATGGAGGGGAGGCTGACCGTCGCGGCGGCGCCCATCTTGGCGGCGACATACCCGCGTCCGGGCAGGGCCGTCAGCCGCAGCTGGCGCACCCAGCCCTTCTCCCGCTCCTTGGCGATGCGCTCGCTGTTGCCGAGCAGGACGGCGGTCATGGCACCGAATGCTGCCATGGAGACCATGTAGTAGAGCCCCATGTCCAGCTTCATACCGGGGATCGGCCTGCTGTCCGCACCGCCCGCGATGATCAGATACAGCACCGGCGGATAGATCACCGAGAAGAACATGAACTTCTTGTTGCGCAGGGCGCGGACGATCTCGAGCTTGATCAGAGTGGTCATCGGGCCGCCTCCTCGGCGGTGGCGGGGGTGACGTCGGATGCCGTGGTCAGGGCGATGAAGGCCTGCTCCAGGCCGAGGCCGGAGACCTCGAGATGGTGCGGGTAGGCGCCGAGGCCGTAGAGCGCGTGCACCGTCGCATCGGCGTCCTGGGACTGGATGCGGACCGTGTGGCGGCTGCCGTCGCCCCGCCCGCCCCCGGAGATCTCCAGCGCGGTCAGGAAGGGCAGGCCGTGCAGCGCATCGCGGTCTATCGGCCCCTCGAGGTCGAAGGAGACCCGGCGGGCGCCGGCCCTGGCCTTGATCTCGGCCGCGGTGCCGTCGGCCAGCACGCGGCCGCGGTGCAGCACGATCACCCGGTCGGCGATCTCGTCGGCCTCTTCGAGGTAGTGGGTGGCGAACAGGACCGTACGGCCCTGCTCCGCCTGCTGCCGCATGGCGCCCCAGAACGTCTGCCGGGCCGAGACGTCCATGCCGGTGGTCGGCTCGTCCAGCACGATCAGGTCATTGGCGCCGGCGGTGGCGAGGGCGAAGCGCACCCGCTGCTCCTGGCCGCCGGAGAGCTTGTCGACCATGCGGTCGGCGATATCGGTGATGCCCGCGGTGGCCATGATCCGGTCGAGCGGATAGGCGCGCGGATGCAGATCCCGGGCGAGCCCCACCAGTTCCTTGACCTTGACGCCCTCCATCAGGCCGCCGCTCTGCAGCATGGCGCCGACCCTGCCCTGCTCTATCGCGCGCTGCGGGGTCGTCCCGAAGAGCGACAGGCTGCCCGAGTCGGGGCTGCGCAGCCCGAGGAGCAGATCGAGGGTGGAGGACTTTCCGGCGCCGTTCGGCCCGAGGAGAGCAACGGTCTCGCCCGGGTACAGCTCCAGGTCGAGATCGGCCACGGCGCGCACCGCGCCGTAACTCTTGCCGACCCCCCGGAAGCTGACCACGGGCGCCCGGTCCGCGCCCCGCGCGGCGATGGCTGTGGTGGTGGCTGTCGTCGTCATGCCGTTCAGCGTCGCGGATCCGCGACGCCGGCGGCAGTGTCGGATGTACGCAGTGCGGCATGACGTCTGTCATGGGTGAGACCCCCTAGGGGAATTCCCTGAGGAATCGCCCCGCGGGGGTCTCCACCTGCGGTTGTCCGGTAGACGAAGCGCCCTGCGGCGCCCCGCGCGATGCGCCCTACGGAGCGTCCGCGCCGATCGTCTGGATCCGCTCCGCGGGCGTACGGCCCTGCAGCGCCTTGCCCACCGCGCTCGCCACCGCCCTGACGTCGACCGGCTTCTTGGCGCCGCTGCCGGTGGTGATCACCACACCGTTGAAGGTGTCGCCGTAGAGCTGCTCGAGCGCCGCCAGGTCGTACTTCAGCGTCAGCTGACCCTCGGCGTCGGCCCTGAAGGACAGGAACTTCGGGATCGACTTCTGCGGGCTGAAGGAGACCTGGTGGCCGTTCGCACGGACCGTCACCAGGCCCGACATCGCGGGCTCGGCGTACAGCTTCATGGCCTTGTCCACCGCGGCCTTGCCGACCTTGGGCTGCTGGGTGGCAGCGGCCAGCGCCACGGGGGTGTCGGTGCCGTTCGAGACGCGGTCCTTGTAGGCGTCGGCGACCTTGGTCCTGGACGTCGCGGTGTCGACCGACTTGTACGGCACGCCGTAGTGCGGCACGGCCTTGCCGTTCTCGAAGGTGATCCCGCCCTCCTTGGACGCGGCCGCGGAACCGGCCAGATTCTGCAGCGCGACCTGCAGCTTCTCGTCGTCGACGAGCATCGCCGGTTTGGCGACCCGGGTGCCGCCGAACAGCGAGCCGATGACGGAGACCGGGTTGTAGTCCCGGCCGGCCGCGTTGCGGACCGTCTCCTGGAGGTCGATGCCCAGGCCTGCGGTGGCGGGCCGGAGGGTGGCGGTCCGGCCGCCGACGGAGAGCTTGAGCGGCGCGGTACGCCGGTCCCCCAGCTCCTTCTCCAGCTTCTTGACGGCGTCGTCCTTGGTCAGTCCGCCGATGTCGACCCCGAGCGCGGTGGTGCCGTTGGGCACATCGGCGTGGTCGAGCAGCAGACCGGCGCCGTAGGCGACACCGACCAGGGCCACGATGCCGACGCCCGCCAGGACGATCTTGCTGCGGCCCTTCTTGGGCGGGTTGATCGGCTCGGGGATCTTGCGGCGGGGCGCCGGGGTGGCGCCGTCGTCGCCGTCGGAGCGCCCGGCCGTGCCGGAGGCGAAGGGCGAGGGGGCCGACGGGCCGTCGGAGGTCGTCGGGATGCCGCTGACCAGGGTGTCGCCGGACACCCGGCCGCCGGGCGCGGACCTGCCGTCCGCGCCCACGGCACCGGGCACGCCACCCTTGCGGCCGCCCTTGCCGGTGGCGCCGGGCGGCGCGGCGGCCGCGCCGCCGGGCAGCCCGCCCGAGATGCCTCCGGTGACGCCGAGGCCGCGGCCCGGCCCGGCCAGCGGGGGCGCCGGGGGCTGCGGGGTGAGCTCGGCGGTGTCGTCGGGGCGGCCGGGCGTGCCGCCCGCCTCGGGGTCGCTGAAGCCGGGCGGGAGGTTGAGGGCGCTGTCGCCGCGCGCGGGGCCGGTGGTCGGGCCGCTCGGGCCCGCGGGCGTACCGCCCGTACCGCTCATCGGGGAGTCGAAGGGGCTGTGCTCACGCGCGGGCCCGTCGAACGGCGATCCGCCGGGCGCACCGCCGTCGAACGGGGAGCCGTCGAAGGGCGAACCGCCCTTCGGCACACCCGTGTCGAACGGCGATGCCGCCTGCTGTGCCCCGGTGTCGAACGGTGAACCGCCGCCCGGTGCACCGCCCTGCGGCCCCTGGCCGTCGGAGAAATAGGGCAGATCGGGACGCTGCGGGGGCGTTGCGCCGGAGGGACCGCGCGGCGGTGTCGTACCGGAGGGGGCGGGCGGCGCCGGGTGCGAACCGGTGGTCGACGACCCGCCGCCGGGGCCCGACTGCGGCTTGCGCGGGGCGAACCAGTCGCTGGTCTTCTCGGCGGGGCCGCCGGCGGGCGGCGCGTCCGCCGAGGCCTCGGGCCGCGGGGTGTTCCCCGTCCGCTCACCGCTGCGCTCGGCGCCGCGTGCGGGACCGGGTGTGCCCCGGGAACCGGCGGACGGGCCGGCTGCGGCCGATGCGTTCATGCCGGACTCCTCGCCGACAGGCTTGCGCACGACGACCGGCGGGATGGGGCGGGACCCCGGAATGTTGATCTTGATCCGCGTCGTCAGTGTGGTCTCGGTCTTCGGCTCCTCAGGCTGGACCGCGGCCTCGTCGGCGCCTCCCCCGGGCGAGCCGTACGGCTGCGTGCCCGAGGGGTACGCGGCTCCGCCACGGCCCTGGGGGCCGGAGGACGAACTGTCAGATTCACGACTCAAAGCAGGTTCTCCCGGTTGGCTCCGCCGCTCGTCAGAGATGATCCCCGGCCGCAGGCCAGGAGGTGCCCCCAGGGCGGCGCGGCGGCGCGCACCACCATACTGGCCGCCGCCGACGGACACCCGAAGAGCGTACGAACACCGCTGGCATGGGCGAACCCCCGGAACCCGAATCGTTCACCGGGGGACGCGCGGCTTCCGTCCTGGTATGGACCACGTCATCCGCCAACTCGGCCGTGCGGTACGCCCGCAGCGCGCCGCTGGGCGACGGTGGCGCAGATCACAGCGGCCACGATGCCGCCCGCCAGGAAGAGGTACGAACTGGTCCCGGCACCGAACAGAAAGTCACCTTCCGGCCGGACCTGGCTGAGCAGCACGAAGACGGCCAGCAGCCAGCCCGCGCCCGGGATCAGGGCACCGGCCAGGGTGCCGGTCGCGGTGGCACCCCCGTAGAAGAGGCCGCCGGTCCCGGCCAGCGCCAGCAGCAACCCGCCGGGGAACCAGGCCGCTTGGACGAGCGTCCCGGCGAGCGCGACCAGCACCCCCGCGATCAGCAGCAGCAGATACAGGCCCACCCGGCCCGGCGTCACCGGCGCGGACATCCCGTTGACGGCGGGGCGTCCGGGCGAGGGGCCGGCGCCGGAGGGGTTGCCGCCGCCGGCCCGCGAGCGGCGGGGGCCGCCGGTTCCGTTGGCGCCGTTGCCGGCGGCGCCGCTCTTTCCGGTGCTCATTCCGCCGCCTCCTCCATCCGGACGCTGCCGTCCTTGTCCCCGCGTGCCTCACTCACGCCGGTTGCACCGCTTGCCGCGCTTGCGGCAGTTCCGTCGATTCCGGCGAAAAGGTCGTCCTCGCGCCCGCCTTCCCCGGCCGCCGCCTCGCCGTGCACCAGCAGATAGTGCTCCCTGCCGAACAGCGGCTGCCCCAAGTCGTTGGAGAGCGCGAAGAACGGCCCGTCGACCGCGATCTGGGTGTAGTGGGCGCGCATCGCGGCGGTCTTGGCGGCCGTATGGACCGGGCCGCCGTTGACGGTTGCCGTGACCTCCGCGTCGGGCACCACGCCCGGGACGTCGTCCACGGAGGCGATCCCGGGGAAGCTGACGCCGGCCGCGGTCAGCCGCGCGAAGCCCTCCTCGACGTCCGAGCGGGCGTTGCAGTTCCAGTAGATCTTCTCGATTGCATACGCCGGGCCCAGGTCGGGCCGGAAGTCCGCCTGCCCGGCGAGCTCCGCGCCGCGCATCGCGACGCGGTGCGCCTGGATGTGGTCGGGGTGGCCGTATCCGCCGTTCGGGTCATAGGTCACCAGGACCTGGGGGCGGACCTCACGGATGACGGCCACCAGGTGGGCGGCCGCCTCGTCGAGATCGGCCCGCCAGAAGGCGTGCGGCCGGTCGTTCTGGGGCGCGCCCATCATCCCGGAGTCGCGGTAGCGGCCGGCGCCGCCGAGGAAGCGGTGGTCGGTGACGCCCAGGGCCGCCATGGCGGCCGCCAGCTCGCCGACCCGGTGCGCGCCCAGCGTGTCGTCGCGGTCGGGCGCGAGATGGGCCAGCTCGGCCGGGATGACCTCGCCTTCTTCGCCGAGCGTGCAGGTCACCAGCGTGACCAGGGCGCCCTCGGCCGCGTACTTGGCCATGGTCACGCCATTGTTGATCGACTCGTCGTCCGGGTGCGCGTGCACCAGCAGCAGACGGCGGGCGGGAAGAAGGCTCATGCGGACAGCCTACGAGTCGTCCACCGCGCCTTCATCACACGATCCCGGTGCCTGTCCATACACCCGATCGGAGTACGGACAGTCGGTGGCGCTTTTCACGGCGGCCCCGGTGGGACCGGAAGCGGCGCCGGGTCCGGACCGGAGCCGAGCCGGAAACGGACCGGCCCGGCTCGCGCTTCAGAACTTGATGTTGCCGAGCATGCTGGCAACGTTCGTCGTCAGCTGCTTGACCGTCGGGGCGATGGACGAGCTGGCCAGATAGAAGCCCAGCAGCATGCAGACAAACGCATGCGCGGCCTTCAGCCCGGACTTCTTGACAAGCAAGAAGACGATGATCGCCAGCAGCACCACCGCCGAAATCGAGAGTGCCACGGCGGCTCACCTCCAAGTACGCACGGACCGGACAGGGTTGGTGGCGCACGGACCGCCTCGACGGCCCGCACACCGGGGTATGCCATGGGCTCTTTACCCCGTACCCACTACGCGCAAGGGATCATAACTTTCCGTCCGAGCGCATAAGTCGGTGCACAGGAGCAGAGGAGGGGCGCACACGATCTTCACGAGTGCGACCACGATGAGTCCGCGCCCCTCTAGGCTCGGCCCATGACGACCGGACAGCCCTCTTTCCCCCGGCAGCATGCCCGTACACAGCGCTTCACACTGGGCGCTCCGCGCGGCTACTCCCTTTCGCCCGACGGCGCCCGCGTCGTCTTTCTCCGCTCCGCCTCGGGCACCGACCGCGCCCAGCGGCTGTGGGTCCTCGACCTGGACGAGGGACGGGAGTTCACCGCCGCCGACCCTATGACGCTGCTCGCCGGTGCGCACGAGGAACTCTCCCCGCAGGAGCGGGCCCGCCGCGAGCGTACCCGGGAGGGCTCGGCGGGCATCGTCGACTACGCGGTGGACGCGGCAGTGGAGTTGGCGGCATTCACCCTCTCGGGACGGCTCTTCGTTTCCGAACTGCGAGCCGGCACCACGCGTGAACTCCCGGCCCCGGGACCGGTGGTGGACCCCCGCCCGTCACCCGACGGGCGGCATGTGGCGTTCGTGGCCGAGGGCCGGCTGCGGGTGACCGCGGTGGAGGGGGGTGGTGCGGACCAGGTGCTCGCCGAGCCCGACGGCCCCGAAGTCACCTGGGGCCTGGCGGAGTTCATCGCCGCCGAGGAGATGGGACGCCACCGGGGCTTCTGGTGGTCCCCGGAGAGCGACCGGGTGCTGGCCGCGCGGGTCGACAACTCCCCGGTGCGGCGCTGGTGGATCGCCGACCCCGCGCATCCCGACCGCGAGCCCGCGCCGATCGCCTACCCGGCGGCGGGCACCGCCAACGCCGCGGTGACCCTGGCGCTGCTCGGCCTGGACGGCTCCCGTACGGACGTCACCTGGGACCATGAGCGCTACCCCTACCTGGCGCGCGTCCACTGGTCCGCGGCCGGACCGCCGCTGCTGCTGGTGCAGTCCCGCGATCAGCGCGACCAGCGCTATCTGACCGTCGACACCGCAACCGGCGCGACCCGTACGGTGCACGACGACGAGGACGAGGTATGGGTCGAGCCGTTCCCGGGGGCGCCCGGCTGGACGCCGGACGGCCGGCTCGTACGGATCGCGGACGAGGGCGGGGCGCGCAGGCTGTTCGTCGGGGACCGCCCGCTGACCGGTGCGCCGCTGCACGTCCGTGCGGTGCTGGACATCGGGGAGGACGATGTCCTCTTCTCCGCGAGCGGCACGGACATGAAGGACATCGGCGTCTATCGCGTCTGGTTCCGCGGAAGCGGTGACCAGGGCGGCTGGGAGCGGGTGGGCGAGCGGCCGTATCCGACGGTGTCCTCCGCGGTGCGCGGCGGGTCGGTGGTGGTGCTCTCCCAGTCGTCGGTGGACCGGCCCGGCGCCCGGGTGGAGGTCGTACGGCTGGCCGCGGACGGCGGCGAGACGACGCTGGCCACGATCGCCTCGTACGCCGAGGAGCCGCTGCTGACCGCCCGGCCCCGCTTCGCGCTCGCCGGTGAGCGGGAGATCCCGTGTGCGGTGCTGCTGCCCACCGGCTATACGGACGCCGACGGCCCGCTGCCGGTGCTGCTCGACCCGTACGGCGGTCCCCACGGGCAGCGGGTGGTTGCCGCGCAGAACGCCTATCTGACGTCCCAGTGGTTCGCCGACCAGGGGTTCGCGGTGCTGGTCGCGGACGGCCGGGGCACCCCGGGCCGGTCCCCCGGCTGGGAGAAGGCGGTGTCGAGGGAGCTTGCCCAGGTCGTCCTGGAGGACCAGGTCGACGCCCTCCAGGCGCTGGCCGGATCCTTTCCCTTCGACCTGGAGCGGGTCGCGATCCGCGGCTGGTCCTTCGGCGGCTATTTGGCGGGGCTGGCGGCGCTGCGCCGCCCGGATGTCTTCCATGCGGCGGTGGTGGGCGCGCCGGTCACCGATCTGCGGCTGTACGACACGCACTACCAGGAGCGGTATCTGGGGCACCCGGACGAGGAACCGGCCGTCTATGCCGCCAATTCGCTGGTCACGGACGAGGGGCTGTCGGGGGCGGTGGAGCCGCACCGGCCGCTGCTGATCGTCCACGGGCTGGCGGACGACAACGTCGTGGTGGCGCATGCGCTGCGGCTGTCCTCGGCGCTGCTCGCGGCGGGCCGTCCGCACGAGGTGCTGCCGCTGTCCGGGGTGACCCATATGACGCCCCAGGAGCAGGTGGCCGAAAATCTGCTGTTGCTGCAGGTGGACTTCCTCAAGCGGTCGCTGCGGATGAGGTGACCGGCGAAGGGTCCGGTGAGAGGTACCGGGTGAAGGGTCCGGCCCCTTACCAGCCGGGCGGGAGCGTGGACGGCGGGGGCGGTGCGTGCTGCGGCCGCTCCGCCTCCGGGGAGGCGCCGTAGCCCTGCGCCCCGTCCTCCTCCGGGCCCCCGT
Source organism: Streptomyces chattanoogensis (assembly GCF_001294335.1). Classification (GTDB taxonomy): domain Bacteria; phylum Actinomycetota; class Actinomycetes; order Streptomycetales; family Streptomycetaceae; genus Streptomyces; species Streptomyces chattanoogensis. The sequence goes on along the minus strand of NZ_LGKG01000001.1, from coordinate 209,256 downwards.
CCGGCACGCCGGGCCGGGCCGCGACGACCAGGGCGGCCAGCCCGGCCACCGCCACCAGGAGTGCGGTGCCGAGTTCGAGCCGGGCCTGTCCGGGCAGTGCGGGGAAGCGGTCCAGCTGCCCGGTGCCCCCGGCGAAGACGAGCACGCCGGCCGCCTGCGCGAACAGCAGCGCCCCGGCCGCCATGGCCGCGGGACGGGCCCAGGACGCCTGCCGCAGCGCCGCGGCGGCGGCCCCCAGGGCCAGCAGGGCGAGCGCCGCCATCTGCCAGTGCAGCGGCGGCTGCAGCAGCGCCCGGAAGACGGAGGCGTCGCCGAGCAGCCCCTTGCGGTAGGTGCCCCAGCCCAGCCGCAGCGACCAGTGGAGCTCCCAGGCGGCGATGGCCAGCCCGGCGGCGCCCAGGAGGAGGCCGAGCGCGACGGCCGGGCCCCGGCGCGGGCGGCCGGGCACCTCGTCGGGATCGTCGTACGGCAGCCGGTGGACCACGCCGTACGCCGTCCGGGTCACCCCGCGCAGCGCCCGGTCCTCGCTTCCGTCCGGCCGGCGGCCCGTGGCGACCACGACGGCCAGGATCACGGCGAGCGCGAGCTGGGCGCCGGCGGTCAGCCGGGCCCGCCCGGTCAGCCCGCTCTCCAGACCCTGCAGCCAGCCCGCGCCCAGCACCCACAGCAGCGGGAGCCGCAGCAGCGCCGTGCCGGCCGCCAGGGCGATCAGCGCGCCCGAGGCCACGGAGGAGGCGGCGCGCAGCGCGGCGGCCGCGGCGCCGAGCGCGCCGAGCACCAGCAGCGGATCGAGGGCCGAGGTGGCCCAGGCGGTGAACTCGGCAGGCCGCTGCGCCTCGCCCAGCCACGCCCACCACACGTCGGCGGGCTGCTCCGCGATGTTGAGGTCCCGGATGATCCAGGCGGTGCTCAGCAGCGCCATCAGTACACAGGCCAGCGCTCCGGTGCCCCGCGCACCGTCGCTGAGACCCCTCTTCTGCCTGGTGGACACGGCCCGCTCCCGTCCGCGTCGATGCGCCTGGTCGTCCTTGGCGCCCGCCGGAGCGCGGGCGTCTACCGCAGGTCTACTGCACCCCCGGGGCCGGGACAACACATACGCGCACGCAGGGCGGCGAACACCGGCGAAACGGTGACCGGCCGGGGCCCACTGGGGGTCTCCGGCCGGTCTACGGCACCCGCACGGCCGTACGTTGTTCATCATTCCGCGTCCGTATATCGGAGTTACTTCAGCGAAGTTGCCGTCTTGTTAAAGCAATTGGCTGGCATATGTCCCCCATGCCGTACATAACGGCGGCGTGTCAAGCACGCCTATGCGTCAATCTGCGCAATCTTCGCTCAAGAAGTAGACGACCGGTACAACAGCGCACCGCACACCCTTGACTACGCCATAAATCACTTGCGAAAGTCGCGCTCATCCAACGGCGCGAATCGGCGCCGCTTCATGTTCCAAGAGAACTCGGCGCGGGGGCACTTCGCGATGACTAGTCCTTCCCAGACCGCGGTGACCAAGACCGACACCCCTGGTCCGGACACCGAAGGCGCGGCCTCGGAGAAGAAAGGCAAGAGCGGTGCACTGACGGGCCGTTCTCCGGGCCAGCTGATGTGGGCCCGCTTCAAGCGTGACCGCACCGGCGTCATCAGCGCCTGCATCGTGCTGTTCTTCTTCGCGATCGGGCTGCTCGCACCGGTCATCTCCAAGCTCTACGGCAAGGACCCCTACACCCGCTACGGGACGCAAACTGAGGGCCTGCTGATCAACAACTACCCTGCCGGCCCCAATGGCGGCATGTCCTCGGACTTCTGGTTCGGCATCGAACCGGAACTGGGCCGCGACGTGTTCATGCAGCTGCTGTACGGCATCCGCAACACCCTGGGCCTGGCTGTGGCGATCACGTTGGTCTCGGTGCTCACCGCGATCGTGCTGGGCGTCGCCGCCGGTTACTTCGGCGGCCGTACCGACTACTTCATCGGCCGTGTCATCGACCTGCTGATGGCGTTCCCCAACCAGCTGTTCTATGTCGCGTTCGTCCCGGTCGTGGGCGCCATCTTCGTCGCTCCCCAGGACGAGATGCCCCTGTGGCTGCGGTCCACGATCCTCATCTTGGTGATGTGGTTCCTGGGCTGGATGAGCCTGGCCCGGCTGTTGCGCGGCCAGGTGCTGTCGCTGCGTGAGCGGGAGTTCATCGAGGCGGCCAAGATCAGCGGCGCCTCTCCGGGGCGGATCATCCGGCGCGAGCTGGTGCCGAACGTGATGACGCCGATCCTGGTCCAGACGACCTACATGCTGCCGAACTTCGTGACCTCCATCGCAGGGCTCTCCTTCCTCGGCGTGGGTCTCGTCGAGCCCACTCCGGACTGGGGCCGGATGTTCGCCAAGGCGGCGGACTACTACCACAACGACATCACGTACTTGTTCTTCCCCGGCGTCGCGATGGTCCTCTTCATCGTCGCGTTCAACCTGCTCGGGGACTCGGTCCGGGACGCCTTCGACCCGAAACGGGCTCGGTGAATCCGTTCCACAGGGGGTGCTGCCACCCCGGTGCCGCATCAGTCAGGCAGCAGCAACGGATCAACGACAGGCAGGTGCATCCATCACCATGAGCAATGTCCGTATGCGCAGAGCGCAGGCCGCGATCGTGGCCCTTACCGCCGGGGCGCTGGCCCTTACCGGGTGCAGCGCCGGTGCCAAGCAGGGCGCGTCCGACGACGACGCCCGCCGCAACGCCGAGAAGCAGCGCGCCCAGATCACCTTCGGCGACGCAGCCGCCTCCAAGGGTCCGGCCGAGCCGGTACCCGGCGCCACCCCGGGCGGCACCATCACGGTCTACCAGCGTGACACCTACGCGCACCTGGACCCGGCGCAGCAGTACGTCTCCGACATGGGCACCCTCTCGACGCTGCTCACCCGCCGGCTGACGACGTACCACCTGGACAACAAGGGCAAGTACACCGTCGTCGGCGACCTCGCCACGGACAGCGGCCAGAAGTCCGACGGCGGCAAGACGTGGACGTACAAGCTCAAGGACGGCATCAAGTTCGAGGACGGCAAGCCGATCACCTCGGACGACATCCGGCACACCGTCGAGCGGACCTTCGCGGACTTCATCTCCAGCGGCCCGACGTACCTCCAGCGCTGGCTGGCCGACTCGACCGACTACCGCAAGATCCTCAAGGGCGGCCCCTACGACGGGAAGCACCTGCCCAAGACCGTCCTGGACACGCCGGACGACAAAACCATCGTCTTCCACTTCAAGAAGCCGGTGGGTGACCTGCCCTACGCCCTGGCGATGGCGGGCTACGGCGCAGTCGAGAAGGCCAAGGACACCAAGGAGAAGTACGACAAGGCCCCGGTCTCCTCGGGCCCGTACAAGATCCAGCCCGGTTCGTTCAAGAACGGCAAGGGCATCACGCTGGTCAAGAACACCCAGTGGGACCCGAAGACCGACATCTCGCGTCACCAGTACGTCGACAAGTTCGACATCCAGTTCAGCGTGTCCTACCCCCAGTCCACCCAGCGACTGATGTCCGACAACGCGGACAACAAGACCGCGGTCAGCTTCAACAACCAGGTGGACGCGGCGAACATGCTGCAGGTCGCCAACGACCCGAAGATCAAGGCCCGTTCGACGTCCGGCTACCAGCCCTATGTCGGCGTGATGAACTTCAACATGCGGCGCCTGAAGGACAAGCGGGTCCGCCAGGCCATCGCCTATGCGATGCCGACGCAGGACATCCTCGATCAGTACGGCACCCCGGGCGGCGGTGAGCTCGCCGGCAGCTACATCAGCCCGACGCTGACCGGCTTCAAGGAGATCGACCCCTACGGCAAGCTCAAGAAGCCGCGGGGTGATGTCGAGAAGGCCAAGAAGATCCTGAAGGCGGCCGGCAAGGTCGGCATGAAGCTGACCTACGCCCACAACACGGCGACCGAGCCCGCGAAGTACTCCGTCGCGGTGGTCGACAACCTCAAGAAGGCCGGCTTCGACGTCCAGAACAAGGACCTGCCGGCGGACACGTACTACGACATCATCGGCAAGACGGACAACCAGTTCGATGTCTACCCCTCGGCGTGGGGCGCGGACTGGCCGAGCTCTCTGACCGTGCTTCCCCCGGTGTACGACGGCCGGCAGATCCAGGACGGCGGCACCAACTACTCGCTGTACAACAGCGCCGAGACCAACAAGGAGATCGACCGGATCTCCCAGGAGACCGACCAGAAGAAGGCCGCGGACGACTGGTTCGCGCTCGGCGAGAAGATCCTCAAGAACGACCTGCCGCAGATCCCGACCTTCTACTACAAGCAGATCCAGCTGCACGGTTCCAAGGTCGGCGGCGTCGTCAACAACGACATCATCTCCTCCGTCGACCCGACCAAGATGTTCGTCAAGAAGTAGCAGCAACCACGTGACCGCGTATCCGTAGCGGTCACCCCGGCACCGGTGTGCCCGTCCCCCAGGACGGGCACACCGTGCCCGCCCCCACCCTCCACACTTCCGCCGCCCCACGAGAGCTGCGATCTGCCATGCTTCGATTCCTCGTCCGCCGGTCTCTCGGCGCGTTCGTGATTCTGCTGCTCATCAGCGCCTTCACGTTCTTCCTCTTCTTCGCCGCCCCAAGGGACCCCGCGCTGCTGGCCTGCGGACGGAACTGCGGCCCTGACGCACTCGCGATCATCCACAAGAACCTGGGGCTCGACCAGCCGGTCCCGGTGCAGTACTGGCACTTCATGTCCGGCATCATCACCGGCCGCGACTTCGCGCAGGGTCCCTGCCCCGCCCCCTGCTTCGGCTACTCCTTCGCCACCAACGACGCGGTGTGGAGCACCATCGTCGACCGCTTCCCGATCACCCTGTCGCTGACCCTCGGCGCCGCCGCGGTCTTCCTGTTCGTGGGCCTGGCCACCGGCATGCTCGCCGCCTGGAAGCAGGGTTCGCTGCTCGACAAGGTCTTCAGCTCGGTCTCGCTGGTGCTCAGCTCGATGCAGATCTATTTCGTCGGCCCCATCGTGCTGGCGCTGCTCGTCTACAACACCAATCTGCTGGGACAGCCGGAATACGTGCCCATCACGGAGGATCCCGCGGGCTGGTTCATGGGTCTGCTGATCCCGTGGTGCGTACTGTCGATCATCTTCACCGCGCAGTACACGCGTATGGCGCGCTCCGCGATGATCGAGCAGCTGCAGGAGGAACACGTCCGCACGGCGCGCGCCAAGGGCATGTCGGCCGCGACGGTCTTCTTCCGCTACGCCTGGCGGGGCTCGCTCATCCCCATCGTCACCATCTTCGGCATCGACCTGGGCACGCTGTTCGGCGGCGCGATGATCACCGAGGTGACGTTCTCCCTGCCGGGCCTGGGCACCCTGTCGATGGAGTCGGTGCTCCACACCGATCTGCCCACGGTCATGGGCGTGATGCTCTTCGCGGCCACGTTCATCGTCCTGTTCAACATCATCGTGGATGCGACGTATGCGCTCATCGACCCGCGCGTGCGCCTGTCCTAGGAGAGTCTGAAGTGACCACATCCCTCACCAAGACCGAGGACGCGGCGGCCCCGGCCGGATCGGACCCCTTCCTCTCCGTCCGTGACCTGCATGTGCGGTTCTCCACCGAGGACGGCATCGTCAAGGCGGTCGACGGCCTCTCCTTCGACCTGGAACGCGGCCAGACGCTGGGCATCGTCGGCGAGTCCGGCTCCGGCAAGTCCGTCACCAACCTCGCCGTCCTGGGCCTGCACAACCCCAAGTCGGCCGAGATCACGGGTGAGATCACGCTGGACGGCCAGGAGCTGACCGGGGCCAGGGAGAAGACCCTGGAAAAGCTCCGCGGCAACAAGATGGCCATGATCTTCCAGGACGCGCTGACCGCGCTCTCGCCGTACTACACGATCGGCCGGCAGATCGCGGAGCCGTTCATCAAGCACACCGGTGCCAGCAAGCGCGAGGGCCGGCAGCGGGCGATCGAGATGCTGACCAAGGTCGGTATCCCGCAGCCGAATCTGCGGGTGGACGACTATCCGCACCAGTTCTCCGGCGGTATGCGCCAGCGCGCCATGATCGCCATGGCGCTGGTCTGCAACCCCGCGCTGCTGATCGCGGACGAGCCGACCACCGCACTCGACGTGACCGTGCAGGCGCAGATCCTGGACCTGCTCAAGGACCTCCAGCAGGAGTTCGGCTCCGCGATCATCCTGATCACCCATGACCTGGGCGTGGTCGCCAACACCGCGGACGACCTGCTGGTGATGTACGCCGGCCGGGCGGTGGAGCGCGGCTCGGTCAAGGACATCCTCACCCGGCCCCAGCACCCGTACACCTGGGGCCTGCTGAGCTCGATGCCGCGGCTCTCCTCCGACGTCAACGAGGCGCTGTACCCGATCCCGGGCGCCCCGCCGAGCCTGCTCGACCCGCCCACCGGCTGCGCCTTCAACCCGCGCTGCGGCTTCGTCGACCAGGTCAGCGGGGCGCGCTGCACCGACGACCGGCCGCCGCTGGCGCTCGGCCGCGCCGCCGCGTGCCATCTGACCGCCGAGCAGAAGCAGACCTTCTTCACTGAGCAGATCAAGCCCCGGCTGGGCTAGGGAGCCATCACCATGACCGACAACGTCACCCTCCCCACGCCGAGCGACACCGCGCCCGCCCTGGGCGAGCCGCTGCTCACCGCCGAGGGGCTGACCAAGCACTTCCCCATTTACGGCGGCTTCCCGTTCAAGCGGAAGGTCGGCGCGGTCCAGGCCGTCGACGGCCTGGACCTGACCGTGCACGCCGGCGAGAGCTTCGGCCTGGTCGGCGAGTCGGGCTGCGGCAAGTCCACCACCGGGCGGCTGCTCACCCGGCTGATGGAGCCCACCGCCGGCAAGATCACCTACGCGGGCCGGGACATCACCCACGCCGGCCGCAAGGAGCTGGCGCCGGTCCGCTCCGAGATCCAGATGATCTTCCAGGACCCGTATGCCTCGCTGAACCCGCGGCAGACGGTCGGCACCATCATCGGCGGCCCGATGGAGATCAACGGGATCAATCCGCCCGGCGGCCGGGAGAAGCGGATCCGCGAGCTCCTGGAGACCGTGGGTCTCAACCCCGAGCACTACAACCGCTTCCCGCACGAATTCTCCGGCGGCCAGCGCCAGCGCATCGGCGTCGCCCGCGCCCTGGCCCTGGAGCCGAAGCTGATCGTCGCCGACGAACCGGTCTCGGCGCTGGACGTCTCCATCCAGGCGCAGGTCGTCAACCTGCTCCAGCAGCTCCAGCGCGAGCTGGGCATCGCGTTCCTGTTCATCGCCCACGACCTGGCGATCGTGCGGCACTTCAGCGAGCGGGTCGCGGTGATGTACCTCGGCAAGATCGTCGAGGTGGGCACCCGTGACGAGATCTACCACCGGCCGCGGCACCCGTACACGCACGCCCTGCTCTCCGCCGTCCCCGAGGCCACGCTGGTGGAGGACGAGAGCGAGGGCCGCGAGCGCATCCGGCTCGCCGGCGACGTCCCCTCCCCCGTCAACCCGCCCTCGGGCTGCCGTTTCCGCACCCGGTGCTGGAAGGCCCAGGACAAGTGCGCGACCGAGGAGCCGCCACTGGTCCGGCTCTCGGGGAACGAGGCGGGGCATCTGACGGCTTGCCACTTCCCCGAGGAGCCGACAACTGCGGCGCGCGGGGAGGACATCGTCCTGGACCCGGCGCTGGCGGCGATCGAGGAGGGGACCGCCGGCTCCGACGAGGAGTCGGCCGGCGGCAAGAGCCTCTGACATCCGGGTTCACCTGGGGGTGTCCGGCCTTGCGGGCCGGGCACCCCCACTGCGCTGCCGGGACGCCCGGCTAGTCGCTCGGCACCACATGCCGCTCCTCCGCGAAATGGCAGGCGGAGGCGTGCCGAGCCGGGCTCTCGGTGTCCTGGAATTCCGCGGGCACCTCCAGCGGCGGAACGACCTCCGCGCACAGCGGCTGGGCCTTCCAGCACCGGGTGCGGAAACGGCAGCCGGACGGGGGATCGGCGGGTGAGGGGACGTCACCGGCCAGCAGGATGCGTTCCCGGTGTTCGCGGGCCTCCGGGTCCGGGACCGGTACGGCGGAGAGCAGCGCCTGGGTGTACGGATGCGTGGGGTGATCGTAGATCTGCTCGTCCGTACCGATCTCGGCGAGCCGGCCCAGGTACATCACCGCGACCCGGTCGGAGATATGCCGTACGACCGAGAGATCGTGCGCGATGAAGACATAGGAGAGGTCGAATTCGTCCTGCAGGCCCTCCAGCAGGTTGACCACCTGCGCCTGGACGGACACGTCCAGCGCGGAGACCGGTTCGTCGGCGACGATGATCTCCGGCCGGAGCGCGAGCCCGCGGGCGATGCCGATGCGCTGCCGCTGGCCGCCGGAGAACTGATGCGGATAGCGGTTGATGTATTCCGGGTTGAGCCCCACCACGTCCAGGAGTTCCTGCACCCTCTTGCGGCGGTCTCCCTTGGGGGCCACCTCGGGGTGGATCTCGTACGGCTCGCCGACGATGTCCCCGACCGTCATCCGGGGATTGAGGGAGGTGTAGGGGTCCTGGAACACCATCTGGATGTTGCGCCGTACGGATTTCATCGCGCGCCCGGAGAGCGTGGCGATGTCCTGTCCCTGGTAGCGGATCTGACCGGACGTCGGCCGTTCCAGCCCCACCAGCATCTTGGCCAGCGTGGACTTCCCGCACCCCGACTCCCCGACGATGCCGAGCGTTTCGCCCTTGCGCAGGTCGAACGAGACCCCGTCGACGGCCTTCACCGCGCCGACCTGCTTCTTGAAGAGCACCCCCTGGGTGAGCGGATAGTGCTTGACCAGGTCCCGGATCTCGAGAATCGGCTCGCCGAGCGCCGCCTGGCCGGGCTGGGGGCGCTGGGGGTCCTGAACGGCCTGGGGTCCGTCAGCGTGCGCCATCGAGGGTCTCCTTCCAGAAGTGGCAGGCGCTGGTCCGGCCGGGGCCCACGTCGTAGAGCGGCGGGGGATCCGTACGGCAGACGTCCCGGGCGAGCGGGCAGCGCGGGTGGAAGGGGCAGCCCGGCGGGATGGCGGCCGGATTGGGCGGCAGGCCCTTGATCGCGTACAGCTCCTGGCCCTTGTGGTCGAGGCGCGGGATGGATTCCAGCAGGCCGCGGGTGTACGGGTGCGCGGGCGCCTTGTAGAGATGGTGGACCGGTGCGGTCTCCACGATCCGTCCCGCGTACATCACCGCGATGGTGTCGGCGACATCCGCGACCACCCCCAGATCATGGGTGATCAGGATCAGCCCCATGTGGTACTCGCGCTGGAGCTCCGCGAGCAGATCCATCACCTGGGCCTGGACGGTGACGTCGAGGGCCGTGGTCGGCTCGTCGGCGATGATCAGGTCGGGGGCGAGGGCCAGCGCCATCGCGATCATGATGCGCTGGCGCATTCCGCCGGAGAACTGGTGCGGATAGTCCCCCACCCGCTGCCGGGCCGCGGGGATCCCGACCCGCTCCATCAGCTCGACGGCCCGCTCCCGCGCCTCCTTGCGGGAGGTCCCCTCATGGACGCGGAACATCTCCCCCAGCTGGGCCCCGACGCTGAGCACCGGGTTCAGGGAGGACAGCGCGTCCTGGAAGATCATCGCCATCTTCGCGCCGCGCACCTTGCGCCGTTCGTCCTTGCCCAGCTTGAGCAGATCGCGGCCCTGGAAGACGACCTCGCCGCCGGTGACGAACCCCGGAGGCGAGTCGAGAATGCCCATGACGGCCTGCGCGGTGACGGACTTCCCGGAGCCGGACTCCCCCAGCACCGCCAGCGTCTGCCCCGCCGCCACCCGGTAGCTGACGCCGTTGACGGCCTGGGCGACGCCGTCCCGGGTACGGAACTCCACCCGCAGATCGCGCACCTCGAGCAATGTCGCGTCCTCGCCGGGACCGGTCGTCTGCCCACTCATCTGCCCGCTCCTCAGCGCAACTTGGGGTCGAGGGCGTCGCGTACCGCGTCGCCGAGCATGATGAACGCCAGCACCGTGATGCTCAGCGCGCCCGCGGGCCACAGCAGCATGTGCGGGGCGTTACGGATGTAGGTGGAGGCCGCGGAGATGTCGATGCCCCAGGAGACGGTCGGCGGCTTCAGGCCCGCGCCCAGAAAGGACAGCGTCGCCTCCAGGGCGATGAAGGTGCCCAGGGCGATGGTTGCGACGACGATGACCGGGGCGACGGCGTTCGGCGTGATGTGCCGCAGCAGCAGCCGGCCGTTGCCGGCGCCCAGGGCCCGGGCCGCCTGGACGTAGTCGTTCTGTTTGGCGGTGACCACGGAGCCGCGGGCGATCCGGGAGATCTGCGGCCAGCCCAGCAGCACGATGAAGCCGACCACCGGCCAGACGGTGCTGCTGGTGATGACGGAGAGGAAGACGAGCCCGCCGAGGATCACCGGAATGCCGAAGAAAATATCCGCGAGCCGCGACAGCCCGGTGTCCCACCAGCGGCCGAAGAACCCGGCCAGCCCGCCCAGCAGACTCCCCAGGAGCGCCGCACCGGCTGTGGCGCAGACGCCGACGGTGATGGAGGCGCGGGCCCCGTAGACCACCCGCGTGTAGACGTCCCGGCCCTGGGTGTCGAAGCCGAAGGGGTGGCCGGGCGCGGCGCCCTGCTGCGCCTTGGCCAGGTCCCCGCGGTAGGGGTTGCCGGTGGCGATCAACTGCGGCCAGATCGCGATGAGCACCAGGAAGACGATGACCAGCGCGGAGAGCACGAAGACGGGGTTACGGCGCAGATCGTGCCAGGCGTCGCTCCACAGACTGCGCGGTTTGCCGGTGGGCTCGCCGCCGGGCGGGCCGGCTCCCGGGACCCGTTCCAGCGATTCGGCCTCGCCGATGGCCAGCGCGGCGGAGCCGCCGTCGCCGTGCCCGATGGCTTCCTTCGCCGCATAGGCCTCGTACGGTTTGGCGGCCTCGAACGGCTCGTAGGGCTCAGGCATAACGGATCCTCGGGTCGAGGACGGCATACAGCAGATCCACGAGAAGGTTGGCGACCAGGAAGACCAGCACCAGAATCGTCACAAAGCCGACCACCGTCGGCGAATTCTGCCGCAGGATTCCCTGGTAGAGCTGGAATCCCACACCGTGGATATTGAAGATGCGCTCGGTGACGATGGCGCCGCCCATCAGCGCCCCGATATCGGTGCCGATGAAGGTGACGACCGGGATCAGCGAATTGCGCAGCAGATGACGGGTGACGACGCGGTGCCGGGGCAGCCCCTTGGCGATGGCCGTGCGGACGTAATCGGCACGCGCGTTCTCCGCGATCGAGGTCCGGGTCAGCCGGGTGACATAGGCGAGCGAGACGAGCGCCAGCACCAGCCCCGGCAGCAGGAGTTCGTTCAGCGGGGCGTCGGTGGAGACGGTGGGCGCCGCCCAGCCCCACTGCACCCCGAAAAGAAACTGCAGCACATAGCCGCTGACGAAGGTGGGGATCGAGACCACGACCAGGGTGAGGAGCAGGACCGAGGTGTCCACGCTCCGCCCGCGCCGCAGTCCGCTGAACACCCCCAGCACCACCCCCACGATCATCTCGATGACAATGGCGACGATCGTCAGCCGGACCGTCACCGGGAAGGCGTCCGCCATCAGTTCGGTCACCGACTGGCCGTTGAACGCGGTGCCGAAATTCCCCTGGAAGATCTGCCCCATGTAGTGCAGATACTGCTTCCACAGCGGCTGGTCGAGAAAGAGATCGTGGCGGATCTGGGCGGCGGTGGCGGGGTCCGGCGCCCGGTCGCCGAACAGTGCGGCGACCGGGTCGCCGAGTGCGTACACCATGAAGAAGATCAGGAACGTGCTGCCGATGAACACCGGGATCATCTGGAGCAGCCGCCGGATCACATAGCGTCCCATGAGCGGGCCTCCGGAGCCTCACACCACCTTGATCTCATTGCGGCTGGATCTCATTGCGCCTGGATCTCATTTCACCTTGATCTCGTTGTAGACCGGCACGCTGAAGGGATTCAGCGACACATCGGTGATCCGGTCGGAGTAACCGCCGCTGCCGTTCTGGTACCAGAGCGGAATGGCCGGCATCTGCTGGGCGAGGATCTTCTCCGCGTCCTGGAACTTCCCGACGGCCTTGGCGACGTCCGTCTGTGCATTGGCCTCGTTCACCAGCTTGTCGAAGCCGGCATTGCTGAACTTTCCGTCGTTGGAGGACGCGCCCGTGTAGTACAACGGCTGCAGGAAGTTCTGGATCAGCGGATAGTCCATCTGCCAGCCGGCCCGGAACGGCCCGGTCATCTGTTTCGACTGGATCTTGTTACGGAAGTCCGCGAACGTCCCGACCGGCGCGCCGACGCATGCCCGGTCGCTGCCCAGCGTGTTGTTGATGCTGTTGCAGATCGCGTCGATCCAGTCCTTGTGCGAGCCGGCGTCCGCGTTGTAGCCGAGCGTCATCTTCCCGCCGGGCAGCCCGCCCGCCTCCTGGATGAGCTGCTTGGCCTTCTTGGGATCGAATGCACAGGCGCCGCCGCACAGCCCCGCCTTGTATCCCCCCTGTGCGCCCAGCACCGGCGAGGTCCAGTCCGTGGCGGGTGTGCGTGTCTTCCGGAAGATCTCGTCGGTGATCTGCTCCCGGTTGATCGCCATCGAGATTCCCTGCCGCAGCTTCTCCTTCTCCCCCGAACCGCCCCAGTCCTTTTCATACATGGGGAAGGTGAGGGTCTGGATGATCCCGGCCGGCTGATTGATGTACCGGTCCCCCAGGTCCCGTTTCACGTTCTTGAGCTGTGCGGCCGGCACATCGTCGACGAGGTCCAGGTTTCCCGCCTGGAGGTCGGTATAGGCGGTGTTGGTGTCGGTGTACACCCGCAGATCGATACCGTCGTTCTGCGCCGGATCCGGCCCCGGGTACTTGTCCCACTTGCGCAGCTTCAGCGCGGAGCCCTTGGTGTACGAGTCCACCGTGTACGGGCCGTTGCCGACCGGCTTCTTCAGCCAGGCACTGTGGTCCTTGTAAAAGGCCTGCGGCAGCGGCATGAAGGCCGAATAGCCAAGGGTGTCGGGCCAGCTGGAGAACTTCTGATTGAGCTTGACGGTGAAGGTCTTGTCGTCCTTCACCACCAGCCCCGACAGCGTCTTCGCGGTGGGCGTGCCACTGTCCGGGTGGACCTTGTCGTACCCGTCGATGTACTGGAAGAAGGAGGAGTTCTTCTGCTTGTTGCCGAGCGCCGCACCGTAATTCCAGGCGTCCACAAAGGACTTGGCGGTGACCGACTCGCCGTTGCTGAACGTCCAGCCGCCCTTCAGTTTCACCGTGAAATTCTGCGAGTCCGTGGTCTCGATCCTGTCGGCGACCACATTCTCCGCGGCGCCGGTCTTGGGGTTGTAGCGTTTGAGCCCCCGGAAGAGCATCTCCATGACCTTGCCGCCCTGCACCTCATTGGTGTTGGCCGGCTCCAGCGGATTCTGCGGGTCCCCCCAGGAGGAACTGACCACCCCGGAACTCTCCCCGCCGCCACCTCCACAGGCCGTGGCCGCGAGGGCGACGGCGATGGCACATACGGCCCACTTCGCGCGCCTGGCTCCACGCATGGGGTGCTGCCTCCTCAGGTCTTCCCGAAGCGCTTCCGCTCTATTCGAGGGCTCTATACGAGCGCAAAAGACGACATAATGCGGCCAGCGTTGGCCGTCGGCGCCCCGAAAACCCGAGAAATCCCCCGTATGGCCCCGGGCCGATGGCCGCATCCGTACAGTGGATTCACCCGGACGCACCCCTCTTCCGCACGGTGGCCCTCATGACCGACGCCTACTCCCCGATACCCGAGCTGAACCTGCTCAAGGAATTCGAGGAACGGGTGGGGGCACACCGGTATGCCGACGGCTTCTCGCTCCTCAACTTCGAGTACAACCGCAAGGATCACTTGGGGAGTTCCTCGCGGAACCCGGACGACGCCGAGCTCATCGACCGGCTGATCCCTTTCGCCGAGGCCACCGCCGGCGGCTCGGTCTGGGCACTGTGGCGGCACGACGACCGAAGCGATCTCGCCGCCCTTCCCGTCGTCTTCCTCGGCGACGAGGGGGACACCTGGGTCCATGCACGCGATCTGCGGGAATTCTTCCGCCTGATCCCGGTCAACCGCGAGTTCATGGACGAGGGCGAGGAAGAGGACCTGGACAGGCTCTTTCCGGACCGTCAGCAGTACCTCGCCTGGCTGCACCGGCACTTCGGGCTCACCGCGCCCGACGAGGAAGAGGAAGCGGCCCTCATCGAGGCGGCCATGGGGGAATACGGCCGGCCGTTCGCCGCATGGCTGCGGAGGTTCCCTTCCCACGAGGGCGTCGCGGAGGAAATGACCGGTCTCCTGGAGGACTACGGCATTCCGTCGTCGCCGGAACCCGCCTGACCACGATCCGCAATGCCGCTCGGCTCCGTCACCCGCCGGGTCACCCGCCGGCTTTTCCCTTCGGCGTCACCGGCGGATCGGCGGACAGCGCCCGCAGCACCCGCAGAAACCCGTCCCGCTCCGCGGCCGGGAACCGGGCCAGGAGTTCCTCCTCGCCCCGCTGAATATCCGCCTGGACGGCATCCCGCAGCCGGCGCCCCTCCGGGGTGACCGACAGCAGCCGCACCCGCCGGTCCGCCGGATCGGGCCGGCGCCGGATCAGTCCGCGCTCCTCCAGATCGTCGAGCACGGCGATGATCCGGGTCTTGTCCGCCCCGATGGCCCCGGCCAGCGCCGCCTGGGACCGGATCGGGGTCTCGTCGAGCCGCAGCAGCACGGCATAGGCCCACATGGCGAGCCCGTGCGCGTCGAGAACCGGCTGCTCGGCGGCCATCAGGGCGCGGCCCAGCGGCACGATCATCGCCGCCAGATCGGGACGGGGGGCCCGTCCCCCGGCCCGCTCGCCTCCGGCCGCCGCGTCATCCGCACCCGCACGCTCACCCATGCCAAGAAAATACCCCTTGACAGATCATAAGCTCACGCACATCGTAAGCGCATGCATATGAATTCCGGCCCGAGCCCTCAAGGCCTCCCCGAAGACGTCCCCCGGCCCCCTTCCCCGACCGCCTCGTCAACCACCTCCTCAACCACCTCCCCGACCGTCGAACTCCTGGCTCTCCTCAGGGACTTCGACGCCCGGGCCGTACGCACCAGCGTGGCCGTCGTACGCCAGGTGACCCGCTCCGACCTGCCCCGCCCCACCCCCTGCTCCGCCTGGACCCTGGCGGAACTGCTCGCCCATATGACCGTCCAGCACCGGGGCTTCGCGGCGGCCGCACGCGGTGACGGCCAGGACCCGGCGCACTGGAGGGCGGGCCCGCCGGCGCAGGACCCGGTGGCGGCCTACGCCGCCGCGGCCGATGACGTCATCGCCGCCTTCGCCGGGACCGACGCCCCCGACCGCCTTTTCGCCCTCCCGGAATTCACGGCCTCCCAGCGCTTCCCGGCCACCCGCGCCATCGGCTTCCACTTCATCGACTACGTCGTCCACGGCTGGGACGTCGCCAGGACGCTGGGCCTCCCGTACGCCCCCGACCCGGCGCTGCTCCGCGCCGCGCTCCCCATCGCCGAGGCGGTCCCCACCGGCGACGACCACCGGCTGGCCCCGGGGAGCGCCTTCCGCCCGGGGCTCCCCGCGGGCGAGGGCGCGGGCCTGCTGGACCGGATCCTGACGACCCTCGGGCGGTCACCGTCCTGGTCCCCGACCGCGCCGTGCTGAGGTCTTCTTGGGTGCCGGGACCGGTCACCGCCCACGACGGCCCGGTCCTGGTCAGCCTCACCGACTTCACCCTCACCCGGTTCACCGATCTGCCGGGCGTCTATCGCGCCGCCCGCCGCCTCACCACCGAATGGCCGGGCCTCGAGGGGGCGGTCGGCGTGTGGCTGTGGGCGGCCCCGACCGCCCGTCGCTGCGGTGCGGTCGCCGTCTGGCGCGACGAGGCGGCCCTGCAGGGCTTCGTCTCGTGGCCGCCGCATGTCGCCATCATGCGGCGCTACCGGGGGCGGGGGTCCCTGACCTCGGCCACGTGGACGGCGGACCGCTGCGATCCGTACGAGATCTGGGCCCGAGCGCGGGGCGTCCTCCGCCCGTATGCCCGCCGTCCGGCCGGCTCCCGGAGAGCCGGTCACTCGTAGGCGAAGGCGTGCGTGGCCCGGCGGTACGGCCGGGTGACGGCGGCCAGGCGGCGCGGGGGCCAGATGTCATCCTGCTCGCTCAGGCTGAGGTCGTCACCGCGCCGCAGCAGCCAGATCTGCTCGGACTGGAAGTGCAGCACGGCATCGCCGCGGACCCGGCCCAGCAGGCCGTCCACCAGCCGGATCATGGCGTCCTGCTGGTCGCAGCAGTCGTGCCACTTACCCAGCCGGAACATCACCCACACCGTCGGAGTGATCCCGAGATCGCTGATCACCGGATCCCACGGCCGCGGGCCCGGCTTCTGCCCACCCGCACGGATCCACGTGCCCGTCGCGCTCACCACCCCGTCGCCGAGCACCCTCCCGGGGATCTCCTGCGCACCGAACAGCCCGAGGGGACGGGCCACCTCACACAGCGCCCCGGCAACCTCCGCCGCAGGCACCGCGGTTGCCATTTCGAGGTGGTAGTCGAGAGCCATGACGCCCCTTCAGTTCGCTTCGCCCGGCGTCCCCTCGACGAGCAGCCGCTTGCTGTCGGTGTTACGGATACGCAGCGGGGCGATCTCCTGATACGCCGCCGAGTCGTTCCACGCCTGCGCCGCCTCGACGCTGGGGAATTCCACGACGACTATGCGACCGGGCTGCCAGTCACCTTCGAGAACCTGAAACTCTCCCCCGCGCACGAGAAACCGCCCGCCGTAGGGCTCAAGGGTGACGAGAACGTTGGCACGGTACTGCTCCACCTCCTCGGCGTCACCGGTCAGCTGGACATCCGCGATCACATAAGCAGTCATGAAGCAGAAGCTACCGGCAATTTCCGGCTCCCGGCGGGCACATGGCGCTCCCGGCGATCACGCAGCCGCCGCCAGGAAACCGGAAAGCCGAAGGGCGCCCCTCCCGGAGGAGAGGCGCCCCGTCAGGCAAAGGCGAAGGCTCAGCCGTGCTTCGCACGCGAGGCAGCGCGGGCGCGCTCGCGGGCGTCCAGGTTGACCTTGCGGATGCGGACCGCCTCGGGGGTCACCTCAACGCACTCGTCGTCGCGGCAGAACTCCAGCGACTGCTCGAGGGAGAGCTTGCGCGGCGGCACGATCGCCTCGAACGAGTCGGCCGAGGAGGAGCGCATGTTGGTGAGCTTCTTCTCCTTGGTGATGTTGACGTCCATGTCGTCGGAGCGGGAGTTCTCACCGACGATCATGCCCTCGTACACCTCGGTGCCCGGCTCGGTGAACAGGACGCCGCGCTCCTGGAGGTTGGTCATCGCGAAGGCGGTGACCGCACCGGAGCGGTCGGCGACCAGGGAGCCGTTGTTACGGGTCTGGAGGGCACCGAACCAGGGCTCGTGGCCCTCGTGGATGGAGTGGGCGATGCCCGTACCGCGGGTGTTGGTCAGGAACTCCGTACGGAAGCCGATCAGACCGCGGGAGGGGACGACGAACTCCATGCGGACCCAGCCGGAGCCGTGGTTGGACATGTTGTCCATACGGCCCTTGCGGGTGCCCATGAGCTGGGTGACGGCGCCCATGTGCTCCTCGGGCACGTCGATCGTCATGCGCTCGACCGGCTCGTAGGTCTTGCCGTCGACCTCCTTGGTGACCACCTGCGGCTTGCCGATGGTCATCTCGAAGCCCTCGCGGCGCATCTGCTCGACCAGGATGGCCAGCGCCAGCTCGCCACGGCCCTGCACCTCCCAGGCGTCGGGGCGCTCGGTGTCCAGGACGCGCAGCGAGACGTTACCGATCAGCTCGCGCTCCAGGCGGTCCTTGACCTGGCGGGCGGTGACCTTGCGGTCCTTTATCGCGGACTTGGCGTCCGCGCCCTTGCCCGTGCCGCCGCGGCCGACCAGCGGGGAGGTGTTGGTGCCGATGGTCATGGAGATGGCCGGCTCGTCCACCGTGATCAGGGGGAGGGCGATCGGGTTCTCCGGGTCGGCGAGGGTCTCGCCGATCATGATGTCGGGGATACCCGCGACCGCGCAGATGTCACCGGGGCCCGCCTTCTCGGCCGGCTTGCGGGTGAGCGCCTCGGTCATCATCAGCTCGCTGATGCGGACGTTGGCGATCGTGCCGTCGCGCTTGATCCAGGCGACGGTCTGGCCCTTCTTCAGCTCGCCCTGCTCGACGCGGAGCAGCGCGATACGGCCGAGGAAGTTGTCGGCGTCGAGGTTGGTGACGTGGGCCTGGAGGGGGGCCGTCTCGTCGTACTCGGGGGCCGGGACGTGCTCCAGGATCGTGGAGAAGAACGGCTCCAGGTTGGTGCTGTCCGCCGGGACGGTGCCGTCCTCCGGCTTGGTCAGCGAGGCGATGCCGTCACGGCCGCAGGCGTAGACGATCGGGAACTCGATCTGCTCCTCGTCCGCGTCCAGGTCGAGGAAGAGGTCGTAGGTCTCGTTGACGACCTCGTCGATGCGGGAGTCCGGGCGGTCCGTCTTGTTGATGCACAGGATGACGGGCAGACGCTGCTGGAGCGCCTTGCGGAGCACGAAGCGGGTCTGCGGGAGCGGGCCCTCGGAGGCGTCGACGAGCAGGACGACTGCGTCCACCATCGACAGACCGCGCTCGACCTCGCCACCGAAGTCGGCGTGGCCCGGGGTGTCGATGATGTTGATGGTGATGACGTCGCCGCCATCCTTGGGGTGGTACTTGACGGCGGTGTTCTTCGCCAGGATCGTGATGCCCTTTTCACGCTCCAGGTCGTTCGAGTCCATGACCCGGTCGTCGACGGACTCGAGCTGGTGGGCGGCGAACGCGCCGGCCTGCTTGAGCATGGCGTCGACGATGGTCGTCTTGCCGTGGTCGACGTGGGCGACGATGGCTACGTTGCGGATGTCGTGGCGCGTGGGCACTAGCGGTGCTTCTCCCGGAATCGTGGATGGCGGCGCGTACGGTCCGTTACGCGCGCCCGCCGGGCTTGGATGACGCCACGGCCTCACCCCATGGTACGGGGCTGCGGCGACATCGGCCGCCGCAGCCTGTGCGCATGCCCTCTGACCTGCGAAGTCTTACCGATTGTTAGCTCTGGCTCCACCCTTGCTTCGTGTAACCGATGTCCTGGAAGCGGGGCGAGGAGAAGCCGAACGCGCCGACGTTCTTGAGCGACTTCCTGGTGGCCACCAGCTCCGGGCGCTGGTAGAGGGGAATGGATCCGGCGACGGCCCAGATACGGGCGTCGGCCTGGGCCATCAGGCTGCCCGCCGCGTCCTCGTCCAGCTCCGCGGCGGCCTGGTCGAAGAGCTGGTCGATGTGGTCGGTGCCGACACGGGTGTAGTTCTGCTCGACGGTGAGCGAGCCGTCGGCGGCGGGCTCGGGCTTGGCGTAGATGGGGCGGGCGTCGGTCGCGGGGTAGGCGGTGCCGGGCCAGGAGTAGAGCGCCAGGTCGTAGTCGCCGGCGGCGATGTGGTCCTGGAAGTAACTGGCGTCGGCGACCCGCTGGACGGTGGTCTGGATGCCGATCTTGCCGAGCATGCCCGAGATCCGCTCCCCCACGGTCCGCAGCTGCTCCGAACCCACGCCGTCGGGGAGGACGAAGCGGAGGGTGAGCGGTTTGCCGTCCTTGCGCATGACGGGGACGGCGGCGGCCCTCTCCTTCGGCGCCCCCTTCGCCTCCGGGCCGGCGTCGGCGGGGACCTGGGCGGCGGCCACCGGGTGCGCGCGCTCCTCATCGGCCCGTGCCTCGCGCGCCTGCTCGGCGCTCATCGGGCGCGTCCCGCCGGTTGCCTCCTGCCCGAGGTCCTGCCCGGTCTCCACGCGCTCGGCGGCGACCAGCGCCCGCGCCGCGCGCCGCTGGTACGTCCGCGACGCCGTGGTGGCACCGCCGTCCGCCGCCTCCCGGGCCGCGGCCTCCGCCTTGTAGAGGGCTGCGCTCTGCCGCAGCAGCGCGGACTGCTGGACTTCGGAACCGACCGCGCCCGCGGCGGACAGCGGGGCTTCGGCGACGGCGGGCCGGGCACCGGCGTCGTGGTCCTGCGCGGCGGCCCGGGCGGCGTGGCCCGGCCGCTCCGGGTTACGGCCGTCCGAGGAGCCGCCCTTGGGGGACGAGGTGCCTCCCAGGCCGGTGGGCACCGCCTCGTGCGGCCGCTGCTTGGCCTGCTCGGTGGTGCCGCCCGGCTTCCAGCCCGCGTCCGCGAGCAGCGCTTTGGCCGCCCCGGCGTCCTGCCCGCCGACCGCGTCGCTGTGGTCCTGGTAACCCTCCTGCCCGGCCATCAGCAGATGGCTGCCGAGCGGCTTGGCGGGGAGCCGGAGCGGCTTGAGGACGGTGTCGGCGAGCGCCTGGCGGTCGATGGCGCGGGCCACCGCGCGGCGCACCCGTTCGTCGGTGAGCGGGCCGGTGCTGCCGTTGAGGGCGAGCTGGGTGTAGGCGGGTTCGAGGGCCTTGCGGACGGTGTAGCCGCGGAGCCCGGCGCGGGCCGCCGGATGGCCGGCCGCGGCGACCTTCTTGGCGGCCCCCGGATCGACCTCGGCGACATCCACGGAACCGTCGGCCAGGGCGGCGGCCCGCTTGTCCCGCGGCAGCTCCGTGAAGACGATCCGGTCGAGCTTGGCGCGGGCGCCCCACCACCTCGGGTTGCGGACCAGGGTCACGCGGTCGTTGCCCTTCTCCCGCTCCCCCACCATGAACGGCCCGGCCACGACCGCCAGCCGCTCCCGCGACCCGTCGTTGAAGGCATCGGCATCGCCCATCACGCTCTGCGGGTAGAGCGGGGTGAACAGGGACCGCCAGTCGGCGTACGGCCGGGCGAAGGTGACCTTGACCTCGTGGCTGTTCCTGCCCTGGGCGACCTTGGCGATCCGGTCGTACCCGGCGTTACGGGCGGTCCAGAACGCGTTGTCCTTGCCGCGCAGCGCCTTCCACTGGGCGATGAAGTCCGCGGCACCGATCGTGCGGCCGTCGCTCCACCGCGCCCGGCGGTTGATCTTGTACGTGACGACCTGTTTCGGGTCACGGGCGGTGATGTCGGCGGCGTCCAGATAGTCGGCGTTGCGCTGCGGGCGGCCGCGGTCGTCGAGGGTGAACAGGGCGGGCAGCACCGCTCCGGTGATCCGCGCGGTGGTGGAGTCGGCGTCGGCCTGGAAGGCGTTGAGGGTCCCGGGCATGGTGTCAACGGCCCACCGGACGGTGCCGCCGTCCTTCAGCCGTTCCCGGGCGGCCGGGGCGATGTCCTGGGAGGCGGCCGGGGCGTCCGAGTCGTCACCGCATCCGGCCAGGACCGGCAGCGGGAGCAGCACCCCCGCCGCGATCAGCGCGGCACAGCGGCGTCTGCGGCACGCTGAGCTGACTTGGTCGGTCATGGCAGTTACCTCCGAGGCTCGCCCGCGCCGCGCCAACCCGTCCGGCCGACTTTGCGGCTCATCACATCTATGGCTCCCCTACTGAAGGCGAGCGGTCCCGGCGCGGCCGTACGACACGTCGAGTGCCGTACGAAGGTCACCCGGGCGGCCCAATGCGCGCGCCCGCTGCCAGGGAAAAGCACCTCGAACGGCGGTGCGCGGACCGGCCCTTACGCGCCCCGTACGCAGTCCCTGCACACCGCCCCCGCACCCGCGTTCGACCCCCGCCGCGGCGCATGTTTGCCGAAACGCACCGGTTCGAGTCGGAATCACGCCGGACCCCTTCCCAACGCCTACTGTGACGCGCGACACTCGCGGGCGCATGAGATCGCCCACCACACCCTGCGGAGGTGAGGGCACGTTATGTCCCTTCAGGACGATTGGACGGCGGTTGATCGCAATCTGACCGAGCTCATCCGGTCCGTGGCGCGGCTGGAGGAGCAGGTCGGGACCGGGCTGGACATGCGGCGGGTGCGCAGCGATGCGCACCATCTGCGCGAGAGCCTGGACCTGTTGAAGGAGAGCATCGCGGGTGCGAAGGCGGGTCCGCCGGGTGTCGGCAAGGACGAGATGGTGCCGGTGCCGGACGCCCCGTACGACGCCGCGCTGTGGAAGGACGCCGAGGACGAGGGGCTCGGCGCCAAGGACCGGCATGCGCCTTAGAGGAACCCTTAGGGGGGAGGCCCTGGGGGAGATCCCTTAGGGGAGGGCCTCGCCCCACTCGGATCCCTGCCCCGTTCCCGCGGCGACGGAGCGTCCGTCACCCGAGCGCGTGACGCCGGCACCGAGAGCGCGTGACGGCGGATTCCGAGCCCCCGTCAGCAGAGCGCGCACCGTCTGCCCCGGAGCGCCCGTCGACGGAGCCGACGCCCCGCCGCAGCACCCCTCACGGCACCACGCCCCTCACCGAGCACCCTCACGGAAGCGCCCTCACACGGAGCGCCCTTTACGGAGACCGACGTTGGCCACTGGTATCGAACCCTCACCGCAAGCAGGCGCGACCGGCGTGCACGCCGCCTCGCGGGCCGCCATCCCCGCCCGTCATCTGCGGACCGACCGCTGGTGGCTGGCCCCGGCCTGCACCGCCGCCGGGCTGCTCGCGTTCGTCGTCTACTCGACATGGCGGGCCTTCGCGAACGCCGACTACTACCACGCGCCCTATGTCTCGCCGTTCTACTCGCCGTGCCTGGCGGAGAACTGCCACACCATGCGCGGCGGCCCGAACTGGGAGATCTTCGGCTCCTGGTGGGGCCTGTCCCCCGCCCTGCTGATCCTGATCTTCCCGCTGGGCTTCCGGCTGACCTGCTACTACTACCGCAAGGCCTACTACCGCGGCTTCTGGGCCTCGCCGCCGGCCTGCGCGGTCGCCGAGCCGCACAAGAAGTACACCGGCGAGACCCGCTTCCCGCTGATCCTGCAGAACATCCACCGCTACTTCTTCTACTTCGCGGTGCTGGTGGCCCTGGTCCTGACCTACGACACCGCGCTGGCCTTCCGCGACGAGCACTACGCCTGGGGTCATATGGGCCTGGGCACCCTGGTCTTCCTGGCGAACATCGTGCTGATCTGGGCGTACACCCTCTCCTGCCACTCCTGCCGGCACATCGTCGGCGGCCGGCTGCGGCACTTCTCCAAGCACCCGGTGCGCTACCGGCTGTGGGGCTGGGTCGGCAAGCTCAACGAGCGGCACATGCTGCTCGCCTGGTGCTCGCTGTTCAGCGTCGGGTTCGCGGATCTGTACGTCTATCTGCTGGCCACCGGGGCCTTCGCCGATCCGCGCTTCTTCTGAGACGGGGTTTCCCCATCAACTCCGTCAATTCCGTCAACTCCATCCAACGAAAGGTTTGTGTCTGCGATGGCACATGTGGACCGGCAGGCATGGGACGTGGTCGTGGTGGGCGCCGGCGGGGCCGGACTGCGCGCCGCGATCGAGGCCCGCGAGGCGGGTATGCGGACGGCCGTGATCTGCAAGTCCCTGTTCGGCAAGGCGCATACGGTGATGGCCGAGGGCGGTATCGCGGCCAGCATGGCCAACGTCAACGAGGGCGACAGCTGGCAGGTGCACTTCCGCGACACCATGCGCGGCGGGAAGTTCCTCAACCACTGGCGGATGGCCGAACTGCACGCCCGGGAGGCCCCCGACCGGGTCTGGGAGCTGGAGACCTGGGGCGCGCTCTTCGACCGTACGCCGGACGGCCGGATCTCCCAGCGCAACTTCGGCGGCCATGAGTACCCGCGGCTGGCGCATGTCGGGGACCGTACGGGACTGGAGCTGATCCGCACCCTCCAGCAGAAGATCGTCTCGCTGCAGCAGGAGGACGAGCGGGAGTTCGGGGCGCACGACGCCCGGCTGAAGGTGTTCCAGGAGTGCACCGTCACCCGCGTCCTCAAGGAGGGCGACAAGGTTGCGGGCGCCTTCTGCTACGAGCGCGAGTCCGGCCGCTTCTTCGTCCTCGAGGCCCCCGCCGTGGTGCTGGCCACCGGCGGTATCGGCAAGTCCTTCAAGGTGACGTCGAACTCGTGGGAGTACACCGGCGACGGGCACGCCCTGGCGCTGCTGGCCGGGGCCCCGCTGATCAACATGGAGTTCGTGCAGTTCCATCCGACCGGGATGGTCTGGCCCCCGTCGGTGAAGGGGATCCTCGTCACCGAATCCGTCCGCGGTGACGGCGGGGTGCTGCGCAACAGCGACGGCCGGCGCTTCATGTTCGACTACATCCCGGACGTCTTCAAGGAGAAGTACGCGCAGACCGAGGAAGAGGGCGACCGCTGGTACGACGATCCCGACAACAACCGGCGGCCGCCCGAACTGCTGCCCCGCGACGAGGTCGCCCGCGCCATCAACGCCGAGGTCAAGGCCGGGCGCGGCTCCCCGCACGGCGGAGTCTTCCTGGATGTCTCGACCCGGATGCCGGCCGAGGTGATCAAGCGGCGGCTGCCGTCCATGCACCACCAGTTCAAGGAGCTGGCGGATGTGGACATCACGGCCGAGCCGATGGAGGTCGGGCCGACCTGTCACTACGTCATGGGCGGGGTGGACGTGGACCCGGACACCGCGGCGGCCAACGGCGTGCCCGGTCTGTTCGCGGCCGGTGAGGTGGCCGGCGGGATGCACGGCTCCAACCGGCTGGGCGGCAATTCCCTGTCCGACCTGCTGGTCTTCGGACGCCGGGCGGGCCTGCACGCCGCCGAGTACGCCGCGGCGGTCACCGCGCGGCCGGACCCGGACGAGCGGGCGATCGACGCGGCGGAGGCGGAGGCGCTGCGGCCCTTCAGCGCCGAGGACCAGCGGCCGGGCGCCGTGCACGACGGGGGCCCGGCGGAGAATCCGTACACCCTCCATCAGGAGCTCCAGCAGGCGATGAACGACCTGGTCGGGATCATCCGCCGGGAGGGCGAGATGGCCGAGGCGCTCGACCGGCTGGCCGGACTGCGGGTGCGGGCCCGGCGGGCGGGTGTCGAGGGGCACCGTCAGTACAACCCCGGCTGGCACCTCTCGATCGATCTGAGGAACATGCTGCTGGTCAGCGAGTGTGTGGCGCGGGCGGCACTGGAACGCGAGGAGAGCCGGGGCGGGCACACCCGCGACGACCATCCGACGATGGACCGGCGCTGGCGCAACATCAATCTGGTCTGTGAGCTGGCCGACGGCCGGGCCGAGGGGGCCGAGGCGGACCCGGCGCTGGGCCAGATCCGGCTGACCCGCCGCGAGACCCCGCCGATCCGCCCCGACCTTCTCGAACTCTTCGAGAAGGAGGAGCTGATGAAGTACCTGACGGACGAGGAGCTGAGCCGGTGAGCAGCCAGATGGCGAACGGGCAGAGGACGGACGGGCCGGCGGCGGGCGGGGACACGGCGGACGCGCGGCGGACGGCGGTGCAGCAGGCGGACGGGCCAGGTTCCGCCGGGACGTCCGGCGCGTATCTGGCGCACTTCCGGGTGTGGCGGGGCGATGCGGACGGCGGCGGCCTGGAGGACTTCCGGGTCGAGGTGCACGAGGGCGAGGTGGTCCTGGACATCATCCACCGGCTCCAGGCGACCCAGGCGTCCGATCTCGCGGTGCGCTGGAACTGCAAGGCGGGCAAATGCGGTTCGTGCAGCGCGGAGATCAACGGTCGGCCGCGGCTGCTGTGCATGACGCGGATGTCGGTGTTCGGCCGTACGGAGACGATCACGGTCACCCCGATGCGGGCCTTCCCCGTCATCCGCGACCTGGTCACCGACGTCTCCTTCAACTACACCAAGGCGCGGGAGATCCCGTCGTTCGTCCCGCCGGCGGAGCTGGGGCCCGGCGAGTACCGGATGCAGCAGGAGGATGTAAACCGCTCGCAGGAGTTCCGTAAGTGCATCGAGTGCTTCCTGTGCCAGAACACCTGCCATGTGGTGCGCGACCACGAGGAGAACAAGCCCGTCTTCGCCGGGCCGCGTTTCCTGATGCGGATCGCCGAGCTGGACATGCATCCGCTGGACGCCGCCCCGGACAACGGCCTGGACCGCAGGCGCACCGCGCAGGACGACCACGGCCTGGGCTACTGCAACATCACCAAGTGCTGCACGGAGGTCTGCCCGGAGAACATCAAGATCACCGACAATGCGCTGATCCCGCTCAAGGAACGTGCGGTGGACCGGAAGTACGATCCGCTGGTCTGGCTCGGGAACAAGATCCGGCGCCGCGGCGAGTGACCGGTATGCCCGGGAGCACCACCCGACGGGCGGCCGCACAATCCCCTTAAGTGCCCATTGTTCAGCCCTTCCTGACGACACCTCATTTGACCGGAAGCGATCTCACGGCGCCGGCTCACCCCCGCGGTATAAGAACGGAATGAACTTTCCGTTCTTCCCGGAAGTGAGCCGGCGCAGGCTTCTGGCGGGTATCGGCAGCGTCCCGCTGGCCGCGGCCACCACCACGTCCACCGCGGGCCGGGAGAGACCGGGTCCGCCGCAGGAGATACGGGGCAGGCGGCGGACCACCGTGCTGCGCGGCGCCGGCCTGGTGCTCACCATGGACCCCGAGGTCGGCGAGGGACCGCTGGGCACCCTCGAGGGCGGCACCGACGTCCTGCTGCGGAACGGCAGGATCGCCGCCGTCGGCAAGGACCTGGACGTACCGCACGGCACCCGGGTGGTGGACGTGAGCGGACAGCTCGTCCTCCCCGGCTTTGTCGATCTGCACAACCACCTGTGGCAGTCCAGCATCCGCGGCGGCTGCGCCACCCAGGACCTGTACGGCTGGCTGGCCGGCTGCAACCGCGCCGTGCTGCCCAGGATCGACGCCCGGGACATGTACCGCTTCGTCCATCTGGCCGCCCTCGACGCCCTCCAGGCGGGCGTCACCACCGTCGTCGACTGGGTGCATCCGATCCCGTACGACACCAGCGAGCGCTATATCCGCGCGCTGGACGACGCCGGGCTGCGGTTCGTGTACGCCGCTGCCCAGAACGCGGCCGACATCCGCCTCCTCCCCGAGGTCAAGAAGGACTTCCTCGACCCGCTGCCGCTGGCCTCCGCCCAGGTGTCCGTACACGCCGGGATGGCGGCGCTCAGGGAGCTGCGGCAGTTCCGTGAGGTCGCCGACGAGCTCGGCGTGATGCTCAACTCCCATGTCCTCGAGCACCGCGACGATCGCAAGGACGACCCGGTCCGCGCGCTGCGCGAGGCCGGCGCCTTCGGTCCCCGTCTGCTGATGAACCACGCGATCCATCTCACCGACGAGGAGATCGCGCTGACCGGCGAGCACGATGTGCGGGTCGCGCACTGTCCGCTCAGCAATATGCGGCTGGCCTCCGGGATCATGCCGCTGCCCGCGCTGCACCGGCACGGCGTCCGGGCGGGACTCGGGCACGACGGCGGGACCAACGACACGTCGGACATGTTCAATGTGATGAAGGCGGCCGTCGGGCTGCAGCGGGCACGGCACGAGGACGCGGAGATCCATCCGACGATCCCGGCCGTGCTGCGCATGGCGACGCTGGGCGGCGCCGAGTGCATCGGCATGGACGGCCGGATCGGCTCCCTGACCCCCGGCAAGCGCGCCGACGTCCTGGTCCTGGACCCCGGCACCCTCAACTTCGCCCCGCGCTTCGACTGGACCAGCCAGATCGTCCTCAACGGCCAGCCGCCGAACGTCCGTTACGTCTTCGTCGACGGCCACCTGCGCAAGGCCGAGGGCGAGCTGGTGCATGTGGACACCGAGCGGGTGGTGCGGGAGGCGGAGCTGGCCGCGGACCATGTCCGCCGGGCCGGGGCGTAGCCGCCTCGCAGCGCCGCCCGCGGCCCGCGCCCGGCTCAGAACATGCTCAGCAGCGCCTCCGTCGGGTCCACCCCCGCCGACTCCCCGTCGGGGAGGGCGAGTTCGAACCACACGGTCTTGCCGCGGGGGGTGCGGCGGCTGCCCCAGCCGGCGCTGAGCAGCCCGACGAGCTGGAGGCCGCGGCCGCCCTCGTCGGTGTCGCGGGCGCGGCGGCGGCGCGGCTGGGCGAGGTCGGCGTCCCAGACCTCGCAGACCAGGGTGCGGTCCAGCAGCAGGCGCAGCCGGATCTCGCCGTGGCCGTGCCGCAGGGCGTTGGTCACCAGCTCGCTGACCAGCAGCTCCGTCGTATCGACCAGCTCCTGCAGGCCCCAGTCGGTGAGCTGGTCACGGGCCAGCTCACGGGCGCGGGCCACCGACCGGGCCTCCGGTGCCAGGCTCCAGTCGCCCACCGCGTCCTTGGGCAGCCCGTGCACCCGGGCCATCAGCAGCGCGATGTCGTCCTCTCCGTGCGAGGTGTCCAGGGCGCTCAGGACGTGGTCGCAGACGTCCTCCAGCGGGCGGCCGGCGTCCGAGAGGGCCGTACGGAACGCCTGCAGCCCCTCCTCCAGCGGATGGTGGCGGGACTCCACCAGGCCGTCGGTGTAGAGGGCGAGCAGCGCACCGTCCGGCAGATCGACCTCGATCTCCTCGAAGGGCTCGCCGCCGACACCCAGCGGCATCCCCGGCGGCACGTCCAGCATCAGCGCGTCCTCGCCCTCCTCCACCAGCACCGGCGGCAGATGCCCGGCGTTGGCGAAGGTGCAGCGCCGGGTGACCGGGTCGTAGACGGCGTAGACGCAGGTGGCGAGGTAGACCTCGGAGAGGTCGGCGGTACGGGCCGGGCGGCCCTGCTCGGGGATCCTCGCGGCGCCGGGGCGGCTGCCCGGCCCCCGGGCCGGGCGGCCGTCGCCCGTGCCGCCGAGGCCGCGGGCGATCTCGTCCAGGGCGGACAGCACCTCGGCGGGCTCGAGGTCGAGGAGCGCCAAGGTGCGTACGGCGGTGCGGAGTTCGCCCATGGCGACGGCGGCGCGCAGACCGCGGCCCATGACGTCACCGACGACCAGGGCCGTGCGGTGGCCCGGGAGTTCGATGACGTCGAACCAGTCGCCGCCGACCTCGGTGGCGGTGGTGCCGGGCAGATAGCGGCAGGCGATGTCGAGACCGGCCGCCTCCGGGTCGCCGGGCGGGAGCAGACTGCGCTGGAGGATCAGGGCGCGTTCGTGCTCGCGGCGGTAGAGGCGGGCGTTGTCGATGCACACCGCCGCGCGCGCCGCCAGCTCGACCGCGAGGGCCGTATCGCGCTCCCCGAACGGCTCGCTGCCCTTCGTACGGGAGAACTGCACCAGCCCGACGACGGTGTCCCGGGCGACCATCGGGACGGCGAGGGTGGAGTGCACCACCGCGCCCAGCTCCTGGCGGTCGTCGTTCTCGCGGCCCGGGATGATCTGCGCCTGGCCGGTGCGCAGGGCGCCCGCGCAGGGGGAGTTGAAGGGGTAGCGGTGGACGGCGCCGACAGCGACCGGGCCCGGTCCGTCGTCGGGGACGCAGCAGGTGGAGGTGGCGAGCGGGGCGTCGGAGACGGCGCTGGCGAAGGCCACCCGGCGCAGCTCCGCGCTGCCGTCGGTCATGCCGGGCGGGGCCTCGTCACCGGACAGCAGGCCCTGGTAGAGGTCCACCGAGGCCAGATCGCAGAACTGCGGGACGGCGACGTCGAGGAGGGTGCGGGCGGTGGTCTCCAGGTCGAGGGAGTTGCCTATGCGGGCGCCGGCCTCGTTCAGCAGCGCGAGGTTACGGCGGGCGTTGGCGGCCTCTCGTTCGGCGCGGCGGCGGCCGGTGACATCGGCGGCGAGGGCGGCGACGCCGATGGGGCGGCCGCTGGCGCCGTGCAGCCGGTAGAGCGAGACCGACCAGCGGCGGCGGTCCTCCTCACCGGGCACCGCGCCGACCAGCTGCATCTCGGTGACCGGCTCGCCGGTTTCCAGGACGCGGGCCAGTGCGGCGGTCATCCGCTCGGCCTCGGGGCGCGGCAGGAAGTCGTGCGGGGTGCCGCCGCGGTACTTGCCGGCCGGGCCGCCGAAGACCGTGGCGAAGCGTTCGTTGACCCGCAGCAGCTTGAGATCGGTGCCGAACAGGGTGAAGCCCATGGGAGATTGACCGAAAACGGCCTGCGAGGCGGCGAGGTCGGTCTCGATGCCGCGCAGCGCCCGGACGTCAACGACGAGACAGACCGCGGCGCGCTCGCCGGTCTCCGTCTCGGAGGGCATCACATAGATCTCGGCGAGGCCGTCGGTGCCGCCGTCCGGCTCCCTGCGGTAGGGCACCAGACCGGTCCATTCGCGGCCGTCGAGGATCTCGGACACCTTGCGGCGGCCGGTCTCGTGCAGCTCGCCGGGGACGAACGCCTCGACGGGGTCCTTGCCCACGGCGTAACGGGCCGGGATGCCGAGCATCTCGGCGGCGCGCTCGCTCCACTGGTCGATGCGTCCGTCGGGCCCCAGCGAGAAGGAGGCGACGCGGATGTAGTCGTAGATGGATCCGGGCTGGCTGCTCTGCCAGACGGGCAGGCCGTGCGGGCCGTGCGCATGCCGGTGTCTGCCTGGGTCACCGGGGCCGTCCACACCGCCCTGGCCCTCGGTCTGCGCGGATTCCGCCCCGCCACGTGACATCTCGCTCACGAGCCCCGTCCCCTCCAGCTCATCGTGCCCGGACCGGACCAGCCTGAGTATCCAGCACCCCGGCTATCCGGAACACGGTCTTCACGATCACAGCACAGTCTCGATCGCAGCCCATCTACAGGATGTCGATGAAATGGCAACGATCAGGACTCCACATCTCTCCTAACCAGCCACCGACAGCTCGAACCACACTGTCTTGCCACTCTTTCCCCGACGGGTGCCCCAGCGTCGCGAACTGCACGCGACCAGCTGCAAACCGCGGCCGCCCTCGTCGTCGGGGGCCGCGGTCCGTTCCCGCGGGGGGTCGGGCAGTGGATCGGAGACCTCGACGAGGAGGGCACCGCCGCCGATCAGCGCCATCCGGACGCCGATCGGGCCGGTGGCATGGCGCAGGGAGTTGGTGACCAGCTCGCTGACGAGGAGTACGGCCACATCGACGGCGCCGTTCAGACCCCAGTCGGAGAGCGTCTCGCGGACCCTGGAGCGGGCGCTGCGCACCGAGCCGGGGTCGGCGGGGAAGCTCCATTCGGCGATGGGTGAATCGGAGACCGTGCTGCGCCTGCGGACGTTCGGGGACGCCGGCTCCGGGACCCCTGCCGCTGCGCTGTCGCTCACGCCGATCACTTCCCAGCCTGAAGGGATCCCCGTCGATTCGCCTGCTCGGTAAGCCGATCCGTATGCCCGCCCTGGGTGCCTGTTCCGCGCCTGAGCCGATGGCTGGCCTATTCGCCTGCTCTGCCGGGGTTAATCAGGACATACCCGGTATCGGGACCTAAGTATCGCCTTCAACCGTGCACTGTGGCACAAATGGCGCATCTTCGCGCGGCGAGCGACGAGTCGGCCGTGGTGGGTATCGTCGCGCGCTCCGCCCGCCGCCCGCACGCCGCCCCGGGCATGCGCCTTGTTTGCGGTCGCGCACGCTGACCAGGGCTCCGCACTGCGTTACGACGGCGCGGTCCGCTGCTGGACGGGCACCGCCGACAGCCGGCGCATCGCCTCGGCGACGGCCGGGCGGTCCTGGTCGAGCCAGTCGACCTGTTGCTCCTCGCCGGGCAGCAGCCAGCGCAGCTCGTCATGGTCCTGGAGGGGCCGCGGCCGGCCGGACAGCAGCCGGGCCGTCCACACCCGCAGCACAAAGCCGGGCCGCAGCACCCATTCGCCCGGGATCCGGTCCTGCGCCACCGCCTCGACACCCAGTTCCTCGCGCAGCTCGCGTACGAGTGCCTGCTCGGGCGTCTCGCCGTCCTCCACCTTGCCGCCGGGCAGCTCCCAGCGGCCTGCCAGGGCGGGCGGTGCACTGCGCCGCGCGGCCAGCAGCCGTCCCCGGTCGCACACCGCTGCACCCACCACTACGCGCACGGTCGTCATGCGGCGCAGCCTACGTCCCCCGCCGTCGTCCCGCTTCTCCTTCCGCCTCCCTCAACCGGCCGCCCGGCCCACCCGTTCCACCACGTAAAGCTGCTGGTCGCCCCGGGTGTCCAGCCCGTCGGCCACCCGCTCCGCCTCCGCCCGGGTGGCATAACGGCCGACGCGATAGCGGTTGCCCCCTTCGTCCTGGCGGATGACGAGCCAGGGCAGTACGGCCCCACCGTCCGTCATCGCGCCCCTCCGTCCGCCGTGCAGTGCGCCGTGCAGTGCGCCGTCATGCACCCCTCCTGTGCTGATGCCGAAATCGCAATCCGCATATGCCCGAGCGTACGCCCGACCTTTACGCACCGCATACGGATTTGCACAAAGAGATACCGAACCGGCCACCCGCGGGCCCCCGGGAACCGGGAGAGGCCCGCGAGTGGCCGGTGAGAAACGGGGGGAGCGGGAGGCTCAGGCGCCCACAGGAGCCTTGTCCTGGGCCGACTCCGCCTCCGCTTCGGCCTGGAGCTCCGCCTCGGCCTGGACGAGCGACGGGTTGCGCCAGGCGCTGCGCACGCCCCAGAAGTAGAAGGCCAGACCCAGCGCCACGACCACCGCAAGGTCGACGCCCTCCGGGATGTAGCCCTTGCCGCCGAACTCCTTGCCGCCCGCCCACGACACGGCGGCCATGATCAGCAGGTAGGCGACCATCCAGGCACCGGCCTTCAGGTGCGGCGCCAGCTCGGCCCACGGCTTACGGCCCTGGGTGAGCGGCTTGCCGATCTCGTACCAGGCCCACACCGGCAGACCGACGGCCATGATCAGGATGACCTTGCCGGTGAGCGGCCAGCGGCCCCAGTAGAGGACCAGCGAGCCGAAGACCATCGCGACCGGCGCGACGACCGGCATCGCGCGCAGCTTCACCGGGCGCGTGAGATCCGGCGAGATCCGGCGCAGCGACATCACGGCGACCGGGCCGGTGATGTACGAGATGACCGTGGCGATCGAGACGATCTCGGCGAGCGAGCCCCAGCCGCGGAAGACCGCGAGGAAGAGGAACGCGATCACGAGGTTGAGCAGCAGCGCCGGACGCGGCACACCGGTCTTCTTGTCCACCTTGCCGAAGACGCCGGGCAGATGGCCGTTCTCCTGCACGCCGTGAATCATGCGCGAGGTGGTGGCCGCGTAGATCATGCCCGTACCGGACGGCGAGACGAACGCGTCGGCGTACAGCAGCAGCGCCAGCCAGTTCAGGCCCCAGGCGACGGCGAGGTCGGCGAGCGGGGAGTTGAAGTTCAGCCCGGCCCAGCCGTGGCCGGCGGCCAGGTTGTCGGCCGGCACCGCCATCAGGAACGCCACCTGGAGGGCGACGTAGATGACCAGCGCGATGATGATCGACGAGATGACGGCCTTGGGCAGCGACTTGCCCGGGTTGCGGGCCTCGCCGGCGAGGTTCAGCGGGGACTGGAAGCCGTTGTAGGCCCAGACGATGCCGGAGACGGCGACGGCGGTGAAGACCGAGCTCCAGCCGTTGGGGGTGAAGCCGCCGTTGTGGGCGACGTTGCCGGTGTCAAAGTGCGCGGCCATCAGCGCGCTCGCGGTCAGCACCGGCACGACGACCTTGAAGACCGTGATCGCGGTGTTCGTCTTGGCGAACAGCGAGATCGCGAACCAGTTCATGAAGAAGTAGAACACCAGCAGGACGCTGGCGAGCGCGACGCCGGTGCCGGTCAGCTCCTTGCCGTCGTACAGCGCGTGCGCCCAGCCGAACTTCCACGAGCTCATGTACTGGACGGAGGCGGTCGCCTCACCCGGGATGACCGAGACGATGGCGATCCAGTTGGCCCAGGCCGCGAGGTAGCCGGCGAGCGAGCCGTGCGAGTACTGGCCGTAGCGGACCATGCCGCCGGCCTTCGGGAACATCGCGCCGAGCTCGGAGTAGGTGAGCGCAATCGTGAGCGCGACCAGCGCCCCGATGACCCAGGCCACGATCGCGGCCGGTCCGGCAATGGCGGCGGCCCGCTCGGCTCCGAAGAGCCAGCCCGAACCGATGATGGACCCGAGACCAGTGGCGGTCAGGGCAATGGTCCCGAGGGACCGACGGTAATTCGCATGCGAGCCCTGCTCCGCATCCGTTGTCTTCGTCGTGGTCACGTGCTGGTCTCCTGGTCTTCCCCCGTGCCGTGCACAAACTTCGCCATCGTAAGAGCGAATCCGAAGATCGGGTTCCCGAACGGACCAAAAAGACCCGCCCAGTTGAGGCGGTGTGAGGTTTCCAACACCGATATTCGGACCACATTCGCGAAGAAATGCAGGCAAATGGGACACAAGGATGACGGAATACGGACCGTACGGGATCCGTTCCATGGACGGCCGGAAACCGCCCAGTGGCGCCCGCAGCGGCCCTCAGGCCAGAAACTCAGGGCCTAGCGCACCGGAAGGTGATAGCTGACCCGGTGGCGGTCCGCGAGCGTGACGACATCGGCCGTCTCGACCGGGCAGCGGCCCGCGAAGTAGGTACGGGAGATGACCAGCACGGCATGTCCCGGCACCCCGCCCAGTGCCATGGCCTCCTCCGCCAGGCCCGGCCGCGCCCCGATCTCCTCGATGACGTTGTCCACCACGACGTCGATGGCCGCCATCCGCTCCACCACCCCGCGCCCGGCCAGCGGCCCCTCCTCCGGCAGCATCACCGGCGTCCGGCCGGTGACCTCCAGCGGCTCCCAGGAGGTGGAGAGCATCGCCGGCTCCCCCTCGGCCCGGAAGAGATAGCGGGTCCGCATCACCCTGCCGCCCGCCGGGATGCGCAGCCGCGCCGCGACCGCCGTACTGGCGCCCTCCTGGCGGCTGCTGGACTCCCAGGTCCCCTTCACCCGCTCGTCCGTCTGCTCCTGCCGGAACGGGGTGGAGCAGATGCCCGACTGATGGCCGGCGCGGGCGATCCGGCGCGGCACGGGCTGCTCGCGCACATAGGTGCCGGACCCGGAGCGGCCCTCGACCAGCCCCTCGGCCATCAGGACCTTGCGCGCCTCCAGGGCGACGGTGTCCGAGACGCCGTACTCCTCGCGGATGCGGGCCTGGGAGGGGAGCCGGGAGTGCGGCGGCAGCAATCCGTCGACGATCTTCTGGCGCAGGTCGCCTGCGACGCGGAGGTACGCGGGCTGCTCACCGAAAGGCACGTGCCCCTCCCAACAGCTTGACAGTCAGCAACAGCGTGGCAACCGCGCGTTCATCACCGCAACCTTGGGCCAAAACTTGACGCGAGGCGAGGAAGTCCAGCTCAACCCCCATACGAAGCACCACAGCACCGTGAAATCGGGCCACAGCGCACCCCACCACCCCATACGCCCCGCGCATCCCTTGCGCCGCGCTTCCCAAACACGCCCCCATGCGCCCCCAGACGTGACACGATCACCTCGCGATACGACCGAAACCGCACGGCCGGCGCCGCGCGGCCGACGCGATACGACACGGCCGAAACGGCCCGGCCGACGCGACCCGGCCGATACGGCGCACCGACCCGCGAAAGGGAACCGCCATGCCCGACGAGCACGGTGCCGGCGAGGAACGGCGCCTGGCCCCCATGCCCGACACCTGGCAGCGCGCGCTCGCCATCGTCGCCCACCCCGACGACCTCGAGTACGGGGCCGCGGCCGCCATCGCCGAATGGACCGCCGCAGGGAAGGAAGTCAGCTATCTCCTGGTCACCCGCGGCGAGGCGGGCATCGACGGGCTGCCGCCGGCGGAATGCGCCGCGACCCGCGAAGCCGAGGAGCGGGCCGGCGCCGCGCTCGTCGGCGTGCACACCGTCGAATTCCTCGACCACCCCGACGGCGTCATAGAGGGCGGTACGGCGCTGCGCCGCGATCTGGCCGCGGCCATCCGCCGCCACCGCCCGGAGCTGCTGATCACCCTCAACCACCACGACACCTGGGGCGGCGTCCGGTGGAACACCCCCGACCACCGGGTCGTCGGGCGCGCCGCCCTGGACGCGGCGGACGACGCCGGCAACCGCTGGATCTTCCCCGAGCTCAAGGACGTCCAGGGCCTCGCCCCTTGGACGGGGGTGCGCTGGGTGGCCGTGGCGGGCTCGCCGTACCCCACGCATGCCGCAGAGGTCGGCCCCGGCATCGAGCGGGCGGTCGCCTCACTGGCCGCCCACGAGGCGTACATCAAGGGCCTGACCGGCCCGGACCAGGACCCGGCCGACTACGCCCGCACCTTCATCGAGCAGACGGTCCGGGCGGGCGGCGAACGCTACCGGGGCCGCCCGGCCACCCTCTTCCAGCTCTTTCCCCGCTAGCCACCCGCTGGCCAGAGGGTGGCGTCACACTCCCGCCCGGCCATGAACCCCGACACCAACTCGGCGATCTCCCGCGGCCGTTCGAGCAGCATCGCATGGGTCGCATCGACCCCCGCAACGGTCACCCGCCCCGCCGTCCGCGCCAGCTCGCCGAGATCCCGCCGCAGCCCCTCCCGGTACGCCGCCATCAGCTCGTCGAACCAGGGCGGGGCACCCGGCACCGGCGGGTCGGGCCGCAGGGCACGGGCGATGAGCAGCGGCCGTGCGACCCGCCGGTACAGCGCGAACAGGTCGAGCCCCGCCATCGCCTCCTGCGCCTGGCACGCCCGCTCGCGCCCCGGCCGCAGGAACAGCCGCCCGTCCGCGGTCTCCCCCAGCGACCGCCGTACCCCCGCCTCCAGCAGCTCGTACGGGATCCCCAGCTCCTTCGCCATGGCGGCCTGATAGCCGAGCACCCCCGCCAACGCCGCCGCCGGGAACGGCCGCCCGCCGGCCTCCTCCGCGAACTTCCGCGCCTCGGCCAGCCGTTCCGCCACATACCCGGCGTCCAGGCCCGCGTACTGCCCGGGCCGCCCCATTCCGTGCCCGTCCAGATTGACCGCGGCCGGCGCTCCCCGCTCCAGACACAGCGCGGCCACCATCCCGCCCATCGAGTGCCCGACGACCGCGGCACCCGGTATCCCGTACGCCGTCAGCACCGCCGCCACATCCGCGACGGCCACCTCGAACGTCCACGGCACCGCGCCGTCCCCGGAGCGCCCGTGCCCGCGCAGATCCATCGCCACGACCCGGTGCCGTACGGCGAGCAACGGCGCGACCAGCTCCCAGTCCAGCAGCGTCCGCCCCGCGCCGTGCAGCAGCAGTACGGCGGGCCCGTCGCCGCCGTGATCCCGTACGGCCAGCTCCACACCGTCGGCCGTGACGCACATGCCGTCCGTCGTTTCTTCCGTCATGCGTCCACGCTAACCACGCAAAAAGTGCCGTAAATCATCTCCACAGCCGATGATTTCGCGGCCGATTCCGGGCCATAATGAATCAACCCCCTTTTACTGTGGCCCATTTACCGCGGCCTGTTCGACCTGTCCGGTCCGTTCGGTCGGTTCGGCCTGTTCATTGCCGCAAGCCTTTGCCGAAACGCTGAGGACCGTGCCCCGGAGGAGAGGCACGGCCCGGTCAGCGGCGGCGCCAGGAGCGCCGGAATGTGGCTACTTCTTCGGCCCGAAGACCATGGCCAGCGGCTGCTTCTCCTTGTAGACGGTGGAGGGCTCGGTGACGTGGTCGGCGCCGATGTAGAGCCGCTCGCCGGCGAAGAGCACCCGGCGGTCCATCTCGAAGCGCGTCTCCGCCTTGGAACTGGCGTCGGGAATCTGCAGAACCTTGGTCTTCTTGTACGAGGCGGGGTCGATGCGCCAGACCGCGCCGCCCTTCTCCGAGAGGTCGTCGCCCTCCTGGTAGACGCTCACCTGGCCGTTCTCGTCGGTCCCGACCGGGAACAGCCGGCCCGCGTCGGTCCCTTCGACCGTGCCGGTCTGCTTGCCCGTCTTCAGGCTGAACGCCACGATGTCGTTCTTGGCCTCGGACGAGCCGTCGGCGGGATCGTTCGTCGGCAGGAAGAGCGTGCCGCTCTTCTTGCTGACCGCGAACTGCGAGCAGCCGGGGACGTTGGTGGCCGGGCAGTCGATGTCGTACTTCCCGTGCTTCCCGCCGCTGGTGCCGATCCTGCCGAGCAGCCTGCCCCGGGGCGCGCTGTCGTCGATCGAGAGGATCTCCGAGGCCCCGGAGCCGCCCTGCGCATGGCCGTTGTCGACGGCGACGACCAGCGGATCGGTCGACATCACATGCGCGTACTGGGTGCCGGCCGGCAGCTTGTAGCTGGACTTCACCGCCCGGGTCTTCGAGTCCACCGTCTGGAGATCCAGCCGGGGATGTTTGAGCTCACCGCAGTTGCGCACCGCGATCAGCTTGTCGTCGCTGCCCGCGTACCCCTGCTCTTCGCACTTCTTTCCGTACGCGCTCTGCCACAGCGGCTTGCCGTCGACCGTCCAGCCCGCGGATTCGCCGGTGCCGGACGCGGCGACGGTGCCGCCGCCGATGACCACCTCGTCGAACATCCGGGCGGTACCGTCCTTGCGCGACTGCTTGTGCCAGCGCATCGTGCCCTTGTTCAGATCGACCACGCCGATTTCCGTACAGACCGGGGTGTCGTCTTTTCCGTTCTTGAAGACGACGGCGATCAGGCCGTCCTTGGTGGGCTCCGGCGATGCCCAGCAGGTCTCCCCGCCGAGCGGTATCTGCCACTGCGCTTTTGCGCCATCCGGCGAGTAACCAACGATCTTCTTGAGCTCATTCTTGACGAAATTCTTTTTCGTCACCCACATCCCCATGGCGCCGCTCATCTCGCTCACCTCGGCCATGGGCACCTGACCGAGCATCGCCCCCTCGGCGGCCGTGGACTCCGACCCCTCGCCGCCCTTCCCGCCGCCGCTTCCCCCGTCCCCTCCCGAACCGCTACAGCCACTGAGCACCAGCCCGGCCGCGATCACCGCACCGCCGACGACCGCCATACGCGACCTGAACAAAATCAGCTTCCCCTTCATCTGCGCACGCACGGCCCGATGCGGCCAAGCGGTTTCCGCGCGACCAGATCCTTCCTTTTACGAATCCGGATTTCAACTCCGCATTACTGATCGCCAGGCCAGCTGAAATGTCCCGGAGATAATTTCGGTGATGACCTCGGAATCGATCCCGGAATGGTCCCGGAATGGTCCCGGAAAAGGGGATGAGCAGCGTGGCCGTTTCCTGTCCGACGGCGCGTTCCGGCAAACCCGTGACAGGTCAGCCGGCACCCGAGCCGGTCCCCCGGGCGCACCCGTTCCCGTTGTGTACACCTGGCACACTCGGTACGCTTGGGCGCATGACGCAGATGCCCATAGAGTCCATCCGTGACGTCCGCGCGCACCTGGCCGAGGTCGTCGAGCGGGCCGACCGCGACGACGTCCCCACCGTCATCACCCGCCGCGGCAAGGAAGTCGCCGCCGTGGTGTCGATAGAGGTGCTGCGCAAGTACCAGCAGTGGGAAGAGCGCGAGATCAACCGCATCATTGACGAGCGCATGGCGAACCGCTCCGCCGGCACCCCGATCGAGGACGTCATGAAGGAGACGCTGGCGCGCAGTGAGTAACTACGGCGTGAGTGACCACGGCGCGACTGCCTACCGCACCGTCTTCCGTCCCGAGGCCCGGGCCGAACTCCGCAAGATCCCCCGGGACGCCGCACTGCGCATCCTGGCCAAGCTGACCGAGCTGGAAAAGGACCCCTACGGCTTCAAGACCACCGCGCTCGTCTCCCAGCCGGAGCGCCGCCGCCTCAGGGTCGGCGACTACCGCGTCGTCTACACCGTCGACAACGGCGAACTGGTCGTCTGGGTGGTGCACATCGGACACCGGTCCACGGTCTACGGCAGCTGACGGCACACGGAAACGGCTCGCCCACCGGAAAGGCCCGCCGACCGCTCCTCTCGGGGCAGGTCGGCGGGCCTTCGCGGGTGCGTGGGGCGGTGATGCGTCAGACGTTGAAGCGGAACTCCACCACATCCCCGTCCTGCATCACATACTCCTTGCCCTCCATGCGGGCCTTGCCCGCCGCGCGGGCCTCGGCGACCGAGCCGGTTTCGACCAGGTCGGCGAAGGAGATGACCTCGGCCTTGATGAAGCCCTTCTGGAAGTCGGTGTGGATGACACCGGCGGCCTCGGGGGCGGAGGCGCCCTTCTTGATGGTCCAGGCGCGGGTTTCCTTGGGGCCGGCCGTCAGGTACGTCTGCAGGCCGAGGGTATTGAAGCCGACGTGGGCGAGGGTGGCGAGGCCGGGCTCGTCCTGGCCGACGGACTGGAGGAGTTCGAGGGCCTCGTCCTCGTCGAGCTCGGCGAGGTCGGCCTCGAGCTTGGCGTTGAGGAAGATCGCCTCGGCGGGGGCGACCAGGGCGCGCTGCTCGTTCTTGAAGTCCTCGTCGGTCAGCTCGTCCTCGTCGACGTTGAAGACG
Source organism: Streptomyces chattanoogensis (assembly GCF_001294335.1). Lineage (GTDB taxonomy): Bacteria > Actinomycetota > Actinomycetes > Streptomycetales > Streptomycetaceae > Streptomyces > Streptomyces chattanoogensis. The sequence continues at coordinate 169,195 of NZ_LGKG01000001.1, read as the reverse complement.
TAGAGGAACGGCTTGGTGGTGAGCAGGTGGAGGTCGTGGAGGAGCTCCTCCTTGCCCGAGCCCTGGACGATGCCCTGCGAGAAGAGGGTGTCGCCCTTCTCGAGGATCTCCTTGGCCGCCTCGACGGCCGCGACCTTCGGGGCCACGTCCTTCTTGATACGGGATTCCTTCTGCAGGCGCGGAAGGACCTTCTCGATGGTCTGGAGGTCGGCCAGGATCAGCTCGGTGTTGATGGTCTCGATGTCGTCCTTGGGCGAGACCTTGCCGTCGACGTGGACGACGTTCTCGTCCTTGAAGGCGCGGATGACCTGGCAGATCGCATCGGACTCGCGGATGTTCGCGAGGAACTTGTTGCCCAGGCCCTCGCCCTCGGAGGCGCCGCGGACGATGCCGGCGATGTCGACGAAGTCGACGGTGGCCGGAAGGATCTTCTGGGAGGAGAAGATCTCGGCGAGCTTGGCCAGGCGGGGGTCGGGGACGCCGACGACGCCGACGTTCGGCTCGATGGTGGCGAACGGGTAGTTGGCCGCCAGCACGTCGTTCTTGGTCAGGGCGTTGAACAGGGTCGACTTGCCGACATTCGGCAGACCGACGATTCCGATCGTGAGCGACACGGTGGCGACTCGACTTCCGAAGGGGAGGTGGTGGGGTGGGCGGCCGTTCCGGGGCCGGATCCGGAGCGCGGACACGGATCCCTGGAGGGCCGATCCACCAGTTTACGGGGCGGGGGCGCGGGCCGGTGGCCGCCACCGGGAGCTCCCGCCGCCCGCCGCGCCCCTCCCCCGTCCGAACGGACCGCCAAGCTCACCGAAAGCGCGTGTCCTGCAACCTATTAATCCCACTTAGCGGCCTACCGTTGGCGAGTGGAGCAACACGAAGCGCGCAGGCGCCAGCACAGTCCGCCACGGAGCGGCCGGGCCCCCGCCGTGGATCCCGATGCCCGGCTGCCCCGCCCCGCGGAAGCCGCCGGGCCGAGCGGACCGACCGGACCGACGTCGGGCGGGCCGGCCGGTCCGGGCGGCCCGCCCGGCGGCGAGACCGCGACCGTGTACCGCGCCCGGCCCCGGCGCCCACCGCCCCCCGCCCCGGTCGCGAGGCTGCTGCGCCGGATGCCGCGCCCCAAGCTCACCGGCCTGGGCTGCTGGCTGCTGGCCACCCTCGCGCTGCTCACCTTCGCCTTCCTCGACCAGCTGCTCCTGGGCGCCGCCCAGACCCCGTACGGCGTGTTCTTCGTGCTGGTCAGCCTGTGCGCGTCGCTGTGGGTACGGCCGTACGACCTGATCGCCGCGCCGGTCGCGCTGCCGATCGCGTTCGCGCTGGGGGCGCTGCCGATCCAGCGCGGCCCGGACGGCTTCGGCGGGATGGTGATGGGGGTCTTCACGGTCCTCGCGCTCAATGCGCCCTGGCTCTACGCCGGCACCCTGATCTGCGCGCTCGTGGCGCTGTTCCGCAAGGCGATGCTCATCGCGCAGCGTCGGGCCAGCCGACCGGTGAGTCCACTACCGGGCGGGCCGGTCGGGCGGGGGAAGGGGCACCGTCCGCGCGAGGTGGCGCAGCAGCCCGACCGGCATGGGCGGCCATCGCGGCGCCCACGATCCCCGCGTTGTTCCGAAGCCGGGCCGGCACGATCTCGGCCCTGATGCCCTCGATCAGCGGCAGGAATTTCTCCGCCTTGCGGCTCACCCCGCCGCCGATCACGAACAGGTCGGGCGAGAACAGCATCTCCACATGGGCGAGGTATTTCTGCAGGCGGTGCGCCCACCGCTGCCAGCTGAGCTCCTCGTCCTCCTTGGCCTTCGTCGAGGCCCGTTTCTCGGCGTCGTGGCCGTGCAGCTCCAGGTGGCCGAGCTCGGTGTTGGCGAGGAGGCGGCCGCCGGTGAAGACGGCGCTGCCGATGCCGGTGCCGAGGGTGAGGACGATGACGGTGCCGGTCGTCCGGTCGCGTCCGGCGCCGAAGCGCATCTCGGCCAGGCCCGCCGCGTCCGCGTCGTTGAGCAGCGTGACGGGCCTGCCGGCACCGAGCCGGCCGGTGAGCAGGGCGGCGGCGTCGAGGCCGATCCAGCCCTTGTCGACGTTGGCGGCGGTACGGGTCGTACCGCCGGTCACCACCCCGGGGAAGGTCGCGCCGACCGGGCCCGACCAGCCGAAGTGGTCCACGACCTGCCTGACGCAGTCGGCGACCGCCTCCGGGGTGGCCGGGTGCGGGGTCAGCACCTTGTAGCGCTCCTCGGCGAGGTCGCCGCGCTCGAGATCCACCGGGGCACCCTTGATGCCCGATCCGCCGATGTCCACACCGAAGACCCTCATGGGAAAAGGCTAGGCGGCCAGCGGGCCGATCGCCCCCGGGATGCGCGGTCCCGTCAGCCCTCGACGGCGGCCTGCGCCTCGGCGCGCAGGTCGCGGCGGAGCTCCTTGGGCAGCGAGAAGGCGATGGACTCCTCGGCGGCCGTGATGGTCTCGACGTCCTCGTAGCCGCGCTGGGCGAGCCAGTCCAGGACGCCGTGGACGAGGATCTCGGGGACGGACGCGCCGGAGGTGACGCCGACCGTGCGCACGCCCTCCAGCCAGGCCTCGTCGATCTCCTCGGCGTAGTCGACCAGGTGGGCGTCGCGCGCGCCCGCGCCGAGGGCGACCTCGACGAGGCGGACGGAGTTCGAGGAGTTCTTGGAGCCGACGACGATGACGAGGTCGGCCTCGGCGCCCATCTGCTTGACCGCGGTCTGGCGGTTCTGGGTGGCGTAGCAGATGTCGTCGCTGGGCGGCGAGAGGAGGTTGGGGTAGCGGCCCTTGAGGGCGTCGACGGTTTCCATGGTCTCGTCGACGGAGAGGGTGGTCTGGGAGAGCCAGACGACCTTGTCCGGGTCGCGGACCTCGACGTTCTCGACGTCCCCGGGGCCGTCGACGAGGGTGATGTGGTCGGGCGCCTCGCCGCTCGTCCCGATGACTTCCTCATGGCCCTCGTGGCCGATCAGGAGGATGTCGTAGTCCTCCTTGGCGTAGCGGATGGCTTCCTTGTGGACCTTGGTGACCAGCGGGCAGGTGGCGTCGATGGTGGCGAGCTTGCCGCGCTCGGCCTCTTCGTGGACGACGGGGGCCACGCCGTGCGCGGAGAAGATGACGATGTTGCCCTCGGGCACCTCTTCCGTCTCCTCGACGAAGATCGCGCCCTTCTTCTCGAGGGTCTTGACGACGTACTTGTTGTGCACGATCTCGTGGCGCACGTAGACGGGCGCGCCGTACTGCTCGAGGGCCTTCTCGACGGCGATCACAGCGCGGTCCACGCCCGCGCAGTAGCCACGGGGGGCGGCGAGCAGGACCTTGCGGCGGGAAGAGGGACCGGGCGTGGAAGTCATGGTGCCCATCGTAGGGCGTAGCCCGGCACCCTGAGATCGCGCCGGTGGCCCAGACTGTTGAAGGGCGTACGGAAGGGGGTACGAAGGAGGACGGATGCCGGGCACCGGCGGCGTGACCACGGGCGACGAGGCAAGCGGGAGCACGGTCGGGACGGCCGGGGAACTGCGGCGGACGCTGACGTTCCGGGACCTGGTCGTCTACGGGCTGCTGTTCATCGCCCCGATGGCGCCGGTCGGCATTTTCGGCACGCTGCTGGCCGCGTCGCACGGTGCGATCACCGTCGTCTACCTCGTCGCCACGGTCGCGATGGCCTTCACCGCGTATTCCTACGCGCAGATGGTGCAGGTCGCGCCGCGGGCCGGGTCGGTCTACACCTACGCCCGGGTGGGGCTGGGCGAGGGCGCGGGGTTCGTCGCCGGGTGGATGGCGATGCTGGACTATCTGCTGATCCCGGCGGTGGCCTATCTCTTCTCCGGGATCGCGATGCATGCGCTGGTGCCGTCGGTGCACCAGTGGGTGTGGACGGCGCTCGCGGTGGCCGTCACGACGCTGCTGAACCTGTGGGGGGTACGGGTCGCGGCCGTCGTCGGGTTCGCGGTGCTGGCGCTGGAGATCGTGGTGCTGGCGGTGTTCGTGGTGGCGGCGGTCGTGGCACTGGCCGCACAGGGGGCGCAGCGCGGCTGGGCGGTGCCACTGACCGGCGAGGGCGGGTTCTCGGTCAGCGCGGTGCTGTCGGCGGTGTCGGTGGCGGTGCTGTCGTATCTGGGGTTCGATGCGATCGCTTCGTTCGCGGAGGAAGCCGCCGGGGGAGCGCGGCGGGTGGCTCGGGCGGTGCTCACCTGCCTGGTGGTGGCCGGTGTGCTCTTCGCCGTGCAGACGTATCTGGCGGCGCTGCTGGCCCCGATGTCGGCGGCCGGGCTGGCGGCGGAGCCGGGTGAGCAGGGCGCGGCCTTCTACGCGACGGTGGATGCGGCGGTCGGCGGCTGGCTGCACGACCTGGTGGCGGTGAGCAAGGCGGTCGGTGCGGCGTTCGCGGCGCTGGCGGGGCAGGCCGCGGCGGGCCGGCTGCTGTTCGCGATGGCGCGGGACCGGCGGCTGCCGGGGGCGATGTCGAAGGTGGACGCGGGCAGCGGGGTGCCGCGCCGGGCGCTGCTGGGGGCGGCCCTGGTGACGCTGGTGGCGGCGGTGTGGGCGGCCCGCCGGGACGACGGGCTCGACCAGCTGTCGTCGATCGTGAACGTCGGTGCGCTGACCGCGTTCGCGCTGCTGCACGCCTCGGTGATCGGCTGGTTCCGGGTGCGCGGGCGGGCGGAGGTGCCGAGCGTGCTGCGGCATGTGGTGGTGCCGCTGCTGGGGCTGGCCGTGGTGCTCGCGGTGATCGTCGAGGCGTCGGCGACGGCGCAGGCCGTGGGCGCGGTCTGGCTGGCGGTGGGACTGGTGGTGCTGGCGGTGCAGTACGGGCGGCGGCGCCGGGCCACCTGACCGCGGACCTGAGCGGTGGGGCGCAGGCACGGGGGTGGCCGTTGCCGGGGTCACTGTCAGTGGCCGCCGCTACTCTCGCTCGTATGGCTCTCTCAACGTCTGCGGAAACGCCGATCCCGGTCGGCGAGGTGTCCCGGCTCATCGGCGGGTGGATCGACCGCCTCGGCGCGGTATGGGTCGAGGGCCAGATCACCCAGCTCTCGCGGCGGCCCGGTGCGGGGGTGGTGTTCCTGACGCTGCGCGACCCGTCGCACGACATCTCGCTGAGCGTGACGTGCTACCGCCAGGTCTTCGACAGGGTGGCCGACGTGATCGGCGAGGGCGCCCGGGTCGTGGTGCACGCCAAGCCGGAGTGGTACGCCCCGCGGGGCCAGCTGTCGCTGCGGGCCGCCGAGATCCGGCCCGTCGGGGTGGGTGAACTCCTCGCCCGGCTCGAGCAGTTGAAGAAGTCGCTGACGGCGGAGGGGCTGTTCGCGGCGGACCGCAAGAAGCCGCTGCCGTTCCTGCCGCAGCTGATCGGCCTGGTCTGCGGCCGGGCCAGCGCCGCCGAGCGCGACGTCCTGGAGAACGCCCGGCACCGCTGGCCCGCCGTCCGCTTCGAAGTGCGCAACGTCCCCGTACAGGGCGTGCATGCGGTGCCGAAGGTGATCGAGGCGGTGCGGGAGCTGGATGCGCTGCCCGAGGTGGACGTGATCATCGTGGCGCGGGGCGGCGGCAGCGTGGAGGATCTGCTGCCGTTCTCCGACGAGCAGCTCGTGCGGGCCGTGAGCGCGGCCCGGACGCCGGTCGTCTCCGCCATCGGCCATGAGCCGGATACCCCGCTGCTGGATCTGGTCGCCGATCTGCGGGCGTCCACGCCGACGGACGCCGCGAAGAAGGTCGTCCCCGACGTCGGCGAGGAGCTGACCCGGGTCCGCCAGCTGCGGGAGCGGGCCTATCGCGCGGTCAGCGGCTTCGTCGAACGGGAGGAGCGGGGGCTGGCCGCGGCGCTGCACCGGCCGTGCATACAGCGGCCGCACCGCATGGTGGAGGAGCGCGAGGAGCAGATCACCGCGCTGCTGGAGCGCGGGCGGCGGACCCTCGGCCATCTGCTGGACCGGGCCGATTCGGAGCTGACGCACACCCTGGCGCGGGTGGTCGCGCTCTCCCCCAAGGCGACGCTGGAGCGCGGCTATGCGGTGCTGCAGAAGGCGGACGGGACGGCCGTGCGCTCGCCGGAAGAGGTGGGCGCGGACGACGCGCTGCGGGCCCGGGTGGCCGAGGGCGAATTCCGGGTGCGGGTGGAGGGCGACCCGGCTCATACAGCCACCTCGTAGGGCCGATTCAGAGGGCCGGTTCAGAGGGCCGGTTCACGGCCGACCAGGGCGGCCGACTCATACGGTGGGAGACAAGGAAGACATGGCGAAGACAGAGGACGTGGCAGAGGACGTGACGGACGGCGCGGCGGCGGAGGCGGAGCCCGAGGTGGAGTCCGTGCTCGGCTACGAGCAGGCGCGGGACGAGCTGATCGAGGTCGTCCGCAGCCTGGAGGCGGGCGGCACGACGCTCGAGGAGTCGCTGGCGCTGTGGGAGCGCGGCGAGGAGCTGGCGAAGGTCTGCCGCCACTGGCTGGAGGGGGCCAGGGCCCGGCTGGACGCGGCGCTGGCGGAGGAGTCGCCCGAGACGTAGCGCGACCGCCGCGCGGGACCCCTGTATGTGAACCCGGTCACAACCACCCGGCATTTAGTTGAAAGTTCACATACCCGCTTTACAGTGGATTCCGTTGACCTGAAACGTTGACCCGACCCAGCCGACTCACGCCGACCCACCGAGGTGCCTTTATGTCTCTCGCCCTTGACGCCGCCGCTCAGGACCTCCTGTTCCGCGAGGCCCAGACCGCCAACACGTTCACGGACGAGCCGGTCACCGATGAGCAGATCCAGGCCGTCTACGACCTGGTGAAGTACGCCCCGACCGCCTTCAACCAGTCCCCGCTGCGGCTCACCCTGGTCCGTTCCGAGGAGGCCCGGCAGCGCCTGGTCAAGCACGCCATGGGCGCCAACGGCCCCAAGACGCTGTCCGCGCCGCTGACCCTGGTCCTCTCCGTCGACCTGGACTTCCACGAGAAGCTGCCGCACCTCTTCCCGGCCATGCCCGGCGTCAAGGACGCCTTCTTCTCCGAGGCCGGCTACCGCGAGGCCGCCGGGACGCAGAACGCCACCCTCCAGGCCGGCTACCTCATCGTCGGCATCCGCGCCGCCGGCCTGGCCGCCGGCCCGATGACCGGCTTCGACTTCACCGGCATCGACAAGGAGTTCTTCGGCGACGGCAAGCAGAAGTCCTTCCTGGTCATCAACGTCGGCAAGCCGGGCCCCGACGCGTTCTACCCCCGCTCCCCGCGCCTGGCCTTCGACGAGGCCGCCGCCACGGTCTGAGCCCCGCCGCTGAGCCCACAGCCGCAGGCGCCGTGAGCCCACAGCCGTAGGCACACAGCCCTGAGCAACACAGCCCCGGGCACACAGAGGCCGCCGCACCCCTGCCGGGTGCGGCGGCCTCGTACGTTCCGCGGGCGCTCAGCCCTTCTTCGCCACCAGGGCGGCCGCCAGATCGGCCAGCCTCCCGTACGGCGCGGTCCCCGTGACCACCGTGGTCACACCGGACTCCTCCCGCACCAGCGCCCGGTAGGTGTCGCCCTGGTAGCGGTCCCACTTCTTGCTGCCGACGGCCTGCTTGCCCTCGACCTTGGCCGCGCCCAGCGTGACCTCCTGGATGAACTTCTTCGCGGGCGCGTCGCTCTGCTCGACGGCCGCGTACTGCTGCTCGGGGTCGAGCATGCCCAGGTGCCAGGCGCCGCCCTTGCCGTCGCTGCTCGCCTTGTACGAGACGGAGGTGGCGCGCCAGGTCTTCGGCAGGCCCTCGGGAGCGGCGACCGCGTACGGCGCGGCCCGCCGGGCGGTCGTGACCTCGACCCGGTAGTCGACCGTCTTGACCGCGTTCTGCTGGGCGCTCTGACTGTCGTCGTGCGGGATGAAGAAATACACCGCCGCAACCACGACGCCGATCACCGCCAGCGACAGGACCATGTCCCGCACCGTTTGCCTGCCTCGCATACCTGCCACGCCCCTATCGTCCCCCATGGCCGCAGCAATCCGGACAGGCCCCCCGGGCACGGCCGCTACCTGCGCAAACGCAAGGTTCCGGCCATCCTTGACGCCGCTCATGCGAAGGGCCCTCTGCTCATTTTGGCGACGTGCGGATAAGGTCGTATCACCCTCATCCTTCACGGCCGTCGCCGTACAGAAAGGTGCGCTCGATGACCGAGCATCATCTCCCGTCCCAACTCGAGGTCAGTCCGGAGGCCCCGGACCGCAACCTCGCCCTGGAACTCGTCCGGGTCACCGAGGCCGGTGCCATGGCGTCGGGCCGCTGGGTGGGCCGGGGTGACAAGAACGGCGCGGACGGCGCGGCGGTCAAGGCCATGCGCGCCCTGATCCACACCGTCTCGATGAACGGCGTCGTGGTCATCGGGGAGGGCGAGAAGGACAACGCCCCGATGCTCTACAACGGCGAGCGCGTCGGTGACGGGACCGGCCCGGAGTGCGACGTGGCCGTGGACCCGGTGGACGGTACGACGCTGACCGCCAAGGGCATGGCGAACGCGGTGTCGGTGATGGCGGTCGCCGAGCGCGGCTCGATGTTCGACCCGTCCGCGGTCTTCTACATGGACAAGCTCGCCACCGGTCCGGAGGCGGCGGACTTCGTCGACATCACGGCCCCGGTGGCCGTGAACATCCGGCGGATCGCCAAGGCGAAGAAGTCCGCGGTCGAGGACGTCACCGTGGTCATCCTGGACCGGCCCCGCCACGAGGGCCTGGTCAAGGAGGTCCGCGAGGCGGGCGCGCGGATCAAGTTCATCGCCGACGGCGATGTCGCCGGCGCGATCATGGCGGCCCGCGAGGGCACCGGCGTCGATCTGCTGCTGGGCATCGGCGGTACGCCCGAGGGCATCATCGCGGCCTGTGCGCTGAAGTGTCTGGGCGGCGCCTTCCAGGGCAAGCTGTGGCCCAAGGACGACGAGGAGCGGCAGCGCGCGCTGGACGCCGGCCACGACCTCGACAAGGTCCTGGAGATCGACGACCTGGTCCGCGGCGACAACGTCTTCTTCGTCGCCACCGGCATCACCGACGGCGAACTGCTGCGCGGCGTCCGCTACCGCGCCGAGACCGCCTACACCCAGTCCCTGGTCATGCGCTCCAAGTCCGGGACGATCCGCCAGATCGACTCCCAGCACCGCCTGTCGAAGCTGCGCGCGTACAGCTCGGTGGACTTCGAGCGCCCCAGCTAGCGTCCTGCGCCGCGCCGGACCGGGGCAGGAGCCGTTGTCCGTTGCGGTGGTGTGTTCGTGCTCCAACGCTTCGCCCCCTTCGGAGATTCCGAGATCTCCGAAGGGGGCGAAGTGCGTACGGGTACCTGACTGTGCACGGGTACGGATGCGGGTACGCGCACGGGTTCACGAGCCGAAGCCGCCCGTTCCGGCCGCGCCGGCCGGCGCTCGTCCCGGCCGGACCGGCCGCGGGATCAGCCCGCCGCCGGCATCCGGGCCGCGCGCTGGAGGTCGGCCTCCCGGCGCCGGCGGCGGGCCAGGACGACCCGTCGCTCGGCGGCCGTCAGGCCGCCCCAGACGCCGTACGGCTCGGGCTGGAGCAGCGCATGCTCCCGGCACTCGACCATCACGGGGCAGCGGGCGCACACCCGCTTCGCGGCCTCCTCCCTGGCCAGCCGCGCGGCGGTCGGCTCCTTGGACGGGGCGAAGAACAGCCCGGCTTCGTCCCGGCGGCACACCGCCTCCGAATGCCAGGGCCCGGCCTCGTCGCGAGCGGCGGTCGCTCGCTGGGGCGGAATGACAACGGCATCCTGCAGGGGCTGATGCGGTAGCAGCACGGTCTACTCCTGACGACGGCTTCGGCGTAGAAATCACCCTTGCCCGCCTCGCTGCGTACGGCTTTTCGCACCCCGCAGCCGTACGAGAGACGATGCACCAGCCCTACCCGCTGTACGCACTCTTATGCACACCGTGGCGATCGTGCGGAAACCCGAAAAGCACAACCCGGAACGAAGGCTTCCGGGTCGGCAGCCGCATCCGCTAGCGGAACCGGTCCCGGCGCTCCTGCCGCTCACCCCGCCGCCGCTCCTGCCGTTCCCGGCGCTCCTCCCGCATCCGCTCGCGCCGGTCGGACCGCTCCTCGAGCAGCCGGCCATGCCGTTCCAGCCGTTTCTCCAGACGCCCCTGCCTCTCCTCGTGCAGCAGCTCGTGCCGCTCGCGCCGGTCGTCCCGCAGCCGTTTGCGCAGATCGCGGATCCAGGCGCCGCGCTTCGGCCTGGCGTCCACGCTGCCCAGCACCGCACACCCCTTGACCAGCACCTGCGGGGCGTTCTCGTCGTCCGCCTCGTTCGTCTCGATCTCGAAGGAGCCGAGCACGCCGGAGCCGCTGCTGCGCAGCGTCACGTTCTCCGGGACGCGGATGTCCACGCTGCCGAAGATCGACGTGGCGTTGATCTGCACCTGCTGCTGCGGGAAGACCGCCTCGGTGAGGTCGATCTCCACACTGCCGAAGACCGCGACGGCATTGATCCGTCCGGGCACCCGCCAACGCCCCTTGCGCAGCGAGGCGCTGAAGATCGCCACGAGGTTCTGCTTCGGGAGCTCGGCGGCGGGCCCGTACGCGTACGCTCCGGGCTCGGGCCGGGCGCGGATGCCGGCGCCCGCCGCGGGCAGGTCCCGCACGACGGGCTCCAACTCCCCCATGGTCTTGGCGCGGTACACGAGATCGATCCGCTCGGCGTGCTCCTCGGGATCCAGCCGGCCCTCCGCCAGCGCCTCGCGCAGGATCCCGGCGACGCGGTCGCGGTCCGCGTCGGAGGCCCTGATCTCCGCCTCGGCGGGCGGGGCCGGGGCGGCCTCGGCCTTGGTCAGCCGCACGGCCCCGGCGGGCCGCGGGCCCCTGTCGTCTGCTGCGTCCTCTACGTCCACGGCAGCAGCGTAGCGAAACGCGATAGATCGCGACTACCCCCGACGCGACCCGGTCGCCGGCGCCCACGTCAGAGGGGTGAGCCCTACCTCACAGCCATGAGCCTTACCTCACAGCCACCCCCGCCTCTCAGGGTTCTACGCTGTTGGGGCGCTGCCGTAGACGCCAGCCGGACCCCTCCGAGTAAGGAATCATCCCCAAATGCCGGAATTCGCCTATACCGACCTGCTGCCCACCGGTGAGGACAACACCCCCTACCGCCTGGTCACTTCGGAGGGTGTGAGCACCTTCGAGGCCGACGGCCGGACGTTCCTCAAGGTCGAGCCGGAGGCACTGCGCAAGCTGGCCGCCGAGGCGATGCACGACATCTCGCACTATCTGCGCCCGGCCCACCTCGCCCAGCTCCGCAAGATCCTGGACGACCCGGAGGCCAGCGCCAACGACCGCTTCGTCGCGCTCGACCTGCTCAAGAACGCGAACATCGCGGCCGCGGGCGTCCTGCCCATGTGCCAGGACACCGGCACCGCGATCGTGATGGGCAAGCGCGGCCAGAACGTCCTCACCGAGGGCGGCGACGAGGCAGCCCTCTCCCGCGGCATCTACGACGCCTACACCCAGCTCAACCTGCGGTACTCGCAGATGGCTCCGCTGACCATGTGGGAGGAGAAGAACACCGGCTCGAACCTCCCCGCCCAGATCGAGCTGTACGCGACCGACGGCGGCGCGTACAAGTTCCTCTTCATGGCCAAGGGCGGCGGCTCGGCCAACAAGTCCTTCCTCTTCCAGGAGACCAAGGCGGTCCTCAACGAGGCCTCCATGATGAAGTTCCTGGAGCAGAAGATCCGCTCCCTCGGCACGGCCGCCTGCCCCCCATACCACCTCGCCATCGTCGTCGGCGGCACCTCGGCCGAGTACGCGCTCAAGACCGCCAAGTACGCCTCCGCGCACTACCTGGACGAGCTGCCCGCCGAGGGCTCCCCGACGGGCCACGGCTTCCGCGACAAGGAGCTGGAGGACAAGGTCTTCGAGCTCACCCAGAAGATCGGCATCGGCGCGCAGTTCGGCGGCAAGTACTTCTGCCACGACGTCCGCGTGGTCCGCCTTCCCCGCCACGGCGCGTCCTGCCCGGTCGCCATCGCGGTCTCCTGTTCCGCGGACCGTCAGGCCGTCGCGAAGATCACCGCCGAGGGCGTCTTCCTGGAGCAGCTGGAGACCGACCCGGCCCGCTTCCTGCCGGAGACGACGGACGAGCAGCTGACCGAAGGCGCGGGCCCCGACCTGGACGCGGTCGCCATCGACCTGAACCGCCCCATGGACGACGTCCTGGCCGAGCTGACCAACCACCCGGTCAAGACCCGCCTCTCCCTCACCGGCACGCTGGTCGTCGCCCGCGACATCGCGCACGCGAAGATCAAGGAGCGCCTGGACGCCGGCGAGGCGATGCCGGAGTACCTCAAGAACCACCCCGTCTACTACGCGGGCCCGGCCAAGACCCCCGAGGGCTACGCCTCGGGCTCCTTCGGCCCGACGACCGCGGGCCGTATGGACGCCTACGTCGAGCAGTTCCAGGCGGCCGGCGGCTCCAAGGTCATGCTCGCCAAGGGCAACCGCTCCCAGCAGGTCACCGACGCCTGCGCCGCGCACGGCGGCTTCTACCTGGGCTCCATCGGCGGCCCGGCCGCCCGTCTCGCCCAGGACTGCATCAAGAAGGTCGAGGTCCTCGAATACGAGGAGCTCGGCATGGAGGCCGTCTGGAAGATCGAGGTCGAGGACTTCCCCGCCTTCATCGTCGTCGACGACAAGGGCAACGACTTCTTCCAGGACCCGGCCCCGGCCCCGACGTTCACGAGCATTCCGGTGCGCCAGGCCAACTGACGCCCGGCGCCTGCCCGCAGACGAACGGCCCTCACCCGCTGGGTGGGGGCCGTTCGCTCTTGATGAGGCGACCTCGTAGCCGAAGACCTGGGCACAGCCGAAGTGCCGGGCTTCGCACCGCCGTTCACCACTCTTCGAGGCGCCGGAGGAGATGACGCGCCCACAACTCCTGGACCGCGTTCATCACCGGACGGAAGGGTTGCAGCCGACGACAACTCTCGCCGTCGCGGGCATCACCTTCGCCGGTGTCGCCCCGGCCACCGCCGCGACAGCCAAGACCGCAGCCGCGAGCAGCCGCAACTGCGATGCGTACCTGCTGCGGTGGAAGCAGCACGAGAACGAGGCCGACAAGTACCGGACCCTTTACCGCGCAGAAGCGCGCAAGGCCCACCCGGACCCGGCCAAGCTCCGGCAGTACGAGGAGCTGGTGAAGCAGGAGGTCCGCACCGCTGACGTGCACCACGCGGAGTACAACAAGTGCCGGAAGGGCTGATGTCCAGGCGCCGCCGCTGAGCGATGCGGTGGTACACGCGGGCAGGCAGCTGCAGGGGCCCGGCTCCCCGGAGCCGGGCCCTCGCCCGTCCGTGCGGCGATCGGCGAGCCGGTGCCCGTATCCGGGAACAGAATCGCCGCCTCAGGTACTGAAACAGATATGAGCGAGAACAGCGATTTCGGCAGCGGTCCCGTCACCCCCGGAACCCCCGGCAGCCTCGGGAACCCCGGCCACCCCGGCGACTTCCGTATCGAGCACGACTCCATGGGCGAGGTCCGCGTGCCCGCGCGGGCGAAATGGCGGGCGCAGACGCAGCGGGCGGTGGAGAACTTTCCGATTTCGGGGCAGCGGCTGGAGCGCTCGCATATCGAGGCGCTGGCGCGGATCAAGGCGGCGGCGGCGAAGGTGAACGCGGAGTTGGGGGTGCTGGACAAGGAAACCGCGGTGGCCGTTCAGGAGGCCGCCCAGGAGGTGGCCGAGGGACGCTGGGACGAGCACTTCCCCATCGATGTGTTCCAGACGGGGTCGGGAACGTCGTCCAACATGAACGCCAACGAGGTCATCGCGACGCTGGCGAGCGAGCGGCTGGGCGGCGGCCGGAAGGTGCATCCCAACGACCACGTCAATGCCAGTCAGTCGTCGAACGATGTGTTTCCGTCGTCGATCCATATTGCGGCGACGGCGGCCGTCATCCGTGACCTGATGCCGGCGCTGGAGCATCTGGCGGTGTCGCTGGAGCACAAGGCGGCGGAGTTCGCCGAGGTGGTGAAGTCGGGGCGGACGCATTTGATGGATGCGACGCCGGTGACGCTGGGGCAGGAATTCGGGGGGTATGCGGCCCAGGTCCGGTACGGGATCGAGCGGCTGCGGGGTTCGTTGCCGCGGCTGGCGGAGCTGCCGCTGGGGGGTACGGCCGTGGGGACGGGGATCAATACCCCGCCGGGATTCTCGGCCGCGGTGATTGCGGAGGTGGCGCTGGCCACGGGTCTGCCGCTGACGGAGGCGCGTAATCACTTCGAGGCGCAGGGGGCGCGGGACGGCATCGTCGAAATCAGCGGGCAGCTGCGGACCATCGGGGTCGGGTTCACGAAGATTGCCAATGATCTGCGGTGGATGGCGTCGGGGCCCCGGACGGGGCTGGCGGAGATCACGCTGCCGGATCTGCAGCCGGGGTCGTCGATCATGCCGGGGAAGGTGAACCCGGTCATTCCGGAGGCGGTGTTGATGGTTGCGGCGCAGGTCACCGGTAATGACGCGACGGTGGCGGCGGCGGGCGCGGCCGGGAATTTCGAGCTGAACGTGATGCTTCCGGTGATCGCGCGGAATGTGCTGGAGTCGGTGCGCCTGCTGGCGAATGCGGCGCGGCTGCTCGCGGACCGGACCGTGGACGGGATCACGGCGAACGTGGCGCGGGCCCGCGAATATGCGGAGTCGTCGCCGTCGGTGGTCACGCCGCTCAACAAGTACATCGGGTACGAGGAAGCGGCGAAGGTGGCGAAGAAGTCGCTGGCGGAGCGGAAGACCATTCGGCAGGTCGTCATCGAGGAGGGGTATGTCGAGCAGGGGCTGTTGACCGAGGAGCAGTTGGATGCGGCGTTGGATGTGCTGCGGATGACCCATCCATAGCGGTGACCCGTTCACAGCGGTGACCCCTGGGGGGTTTGTGAACCGGGGCTCGTCCGCCTCCGCACCCCCGGTTCCACCCCCGTCCGCTCCCCCGCCCGTAACGTCCGGTGCGGCTCAGGTCACGGCGCGCGTAACGCCTTGGTCCTAAGCTCTGGTCATGACAGCGGACATGGTGGGGACGAGGGAAGGCGGGACGACTCGCGCGGCGGGGCGGGCCCGGCAGGCACGCTGGGCGCCCGGGGAGCAGATTCTGTGGCGTTACCGGGACAACGCCGATCCCCACCGGTTCCACATCGCCCGTCCGGTGACCGTTGTCCAGGACACCGATGATCTGCTGGCGGTGTGGATGGCGCCCGGCACCGCCGTCGTCAAGCCGGTGCTCGCCGACGGCACCCCGGTCCACCGCGAACCGCTGGCCACCCGCTACACCAAGGCCCGCCGCACCTCCCACGACCAGTGGTTCGGCACCGGCGTGCTGAAGCTGGCGCGGCCGGGCGATCCCTGGTCGGTATGGCTGTTCTGGGAGCGGGGCTGGCTCTTCAAGAACTGGTACGTCAATTTGGAGGAACCGCGGCGCCGTTGGAGCGACGGCATCGACTCGCAGGACCATTTTCTCGACATCTGCGTCTATCCGGACCGGCACTGGGAGTGGCGGGACGAGGACGAGTTCGCACAGGCGCAGCGGGACGGGCTGATGACCGAGGCCCAGGCGGCCGAGGTGCGGTCGGCGGGACGGGCGGCGGTGGCGCAGATCGGGGCGTGGGGCCGGCCGTTCGCGGACGGCTGGGAGAATTGGCGCCCCGATCCCGGCTGGCCGGTGCCCCGGCTTCCGGAGAACTGGGACCGTCCGCCGGACCCTTTGCGGTCGTGAGTACGTAAAGGCAGGCGGGGTAAGCGCGGGTGAGTGAAAGGGGCGAACCGTGGAAAGACGCGCCTATGGGTGCCGCCTTTTCCTGCGTGACGAGAAGCCGGGCCGAGCCCCCTTGCTGCGCCGGGGGTCGGCAACCGTAGGATCGTCCTCCGCAAGGCTGCACAGGCGCAACTCCAGAACGGGAAAACGAACTTGACCGCGGTCGCAGGAGGGGCGGGGTCGTGAGCGCGACAAGCTACGACGAATACGAGGGCCTGAACCGGTTAGCACTTGACCGGGCGGGACAGGCCGAGGCGTTCGATGTGGTCGGTGACCGGTACGACGAAGCCTTTCCGCACAAGGAAGGCCAGGTCGCATCGGGTGACTGGCTCGCCGGGGCGCTGCCCGACGGCTCGCGCATCCTGGATGCGGGATGCGGTACGGGCCTGCCGACCGCCCGTCAGTTGTCGGACGCCGGGCACCGCGTGGTCGGCATCGACCTCTCCCCCTCGATGGTCAAGCTCGCCCGGGACAACGCCCCCGGTGCGGAATTCCACCGGCTGGACATCGCCGATCTGCGCGGCGGCCGGCTCGGCGGACCGGGTTCCTTCGACGGAATTGCCGCCTTTTTCTCGCTGCTGATGCTGCCGCGTGCGGAAATCCCTTACGCACTGGGCCTGCTGCATGATCTCCTACGGCCTGAGGGGCTGTTGGCCCTGTCGATGGTCGAAGCGGATGTGGACGACTTCACGATTCCCTTCCTGGGCACCTCGGTCCGGGTATCGGGATACCTTCGGGACGACCTGCGCCGGGTCGTGTGCGACGCGGGTTTCGAGGTCGTCGGGGAGGATGCGTATGCGTATGCCCCGGCGAGTACGGACGTACCACCCGAGATCCAGCTCTTTTTGCACCTGCGACGCGTCTGACGCGCCTGATACCCGACGCGTCAGATATCAGGCATGCAGCCCCGGACGGATGGAATCCCACGCGTGACGGAGCACCCCACCTCCCACGAATCGCGGCGGCCGGCAGCGGCCGCCGCGCCCCCGGCGTCCCCTTTTCGGGGGGCTTCCGGGACGGCGCCGCTCGGCGCGGTTCCCGACCCGCGCAACGCCCTGCAGCGGCCCGCCGCTCCCGGGCTCGCGCCCCATCCCGGCACCGCCTTCGCGGTGCGCGGCGGTGACGACATCGGCATGGACATCGGTACAGCTTCCGGTACGGGCCTCGCTACGGGTCTCGGCATGGGTCTCGCTATGGGTGGTGGTGGCGTGCGCGGTGGCGCGCAGGACGAGCCGGCGGCGGATCACGGTCCGGCGGATCGGGACACGGCGGACGATGCGGAACGTTGTGCCACTGAGCACACGGCCGGGCGTCTGACCGGTCATCATGTGACTGACCACGCGGCCGGTCACGCCGCGGCGCGGGACGTGGCCCGTTCGTACGGGGACGCGTACCCGGATTCGTACAGGGAGGTGGCGATGCCCGTGGCCGGGCGGCCGGCCGGCGTGCCGGAGGAACGAACCGCGGCCCGCACCGTGCAGGCGGCGGGAGCGGGTGCGGTGGGCCGTGCCGAGGCGCCCGAGCCGGGCGAGGAACCGCGGGCGGGCCAGGAGCCGCGCCCCGGTGGCGACGGCATCGGCCGGCAGCGCGAGGGCGATGCCGGCTTCGTCGCCGCGGAGGCCGCCGGGGCGCAGGTGCCGCCTCCGGCGGGCCCGCCGCCCGCTCCCCCGGCCCGCTCGGCGCACCCGGGCGAGAGCATCGAGGTGGCGGCGGCCCGGCAGGCGGGCGGCGACCGGCTGCGGTTCATCGGGGCGGCGACGCGGCGGATCGCGCGCGGCATAGACCTGGACGAGATCGTGCTGGGCCTGTGCCGGGCCACGGTGCCGACCTTCGCCGACGCGATTCTGGTGTATCTGCGGGATCCGCTGCCGGTCGGCGACGAGCGGCCGACCGGGCCGGTGGTGCTGCGGCTGCGGCGTACGGACCGGATTCCGGAGGAGCCGGACACCAACGGCCACCGGATGCCCGTACTGCCCGCGCAGCCGGATCTGGGGCCCGCGATGGGCGGCAGTGCGGCGGAGCTGGCCGAG
This sequence comes from Streptomyces chattanoogensis, assembly GCF_001294335.1. Taxonomy (GTDB): domain Bacteria; phylum Actinomycetota; class Actinomycetes; order Streptomycetales; family Streptomycetaceae; genus Streptomyces; species Streptomyces chattanoogensis. The sequence continues at coordinate 151,417 of NZ_LGKG01000001.1, read as the reverse complement.
GTGCAGCCGGGCGGTCCGCTGGCGGAGGTGCTGCGGGGCGTGCGGCCGCTGTTCGGCGAGGCGCAGGCGGCGCGGACCGCGCTGCCGGAGCTGCTGGGGCCGGACACCCGGCTGCCGGGCGGGCACCGGGTGATTCTGGCGCCGCTGCGCGGGCGGCGGCGGGTGATCGGGGCGGCGGTGTTCCTGCGCCGCCCGGACCGGCCGGCGTTCGAGCCGGACGATCTGCTGGTGGCGGCGCAGCTGGCGACGCACACCGCGCTGGGTGTGGACAAGGCGGTGCTGTACGGGCGCGAGGCGTATATCGCCGATGCGCTGCAGCGCACGATGCTGCCGGACTCGCTGCCGCAGCCGACCGGTGTCCGGCTCGCCAGCCGCTATCTGCCGGCCGCCGAGACGGCGCGGGTGGGCGGCGACTGGTACGACGCGATTCCGCTGCCGGGCAGCCGGGTGGCGCTGGTGGTCGGCGACGTCATGGGGCACTCGATGACGTCGGCGGCGATCATGGGGCAGCTGCGGACGACCGCACAGACGCTGGCCGGGCTGGACCTGCCGCCGCAGGAGGTGCTGCACCATCTCGACGAGCAGGCGCAGCGGCTGGGCTCGGACCGCATGGCGACGTGCATGTACGCGGTCTACGACCCGGTCGCGCACCGGATCATCATCGCGAACGCGGGGCATCCGCCGCCGGTGATGCTGCACCGCGGCGGGCGTGCGGAGGTGCTGCGGGTACCGCCGGGCGCGCCGATCGGTGTGGGCGGGGTGGACTTCGAAGCGGTGGAGCTGGATGCGCCGGCGGGCGCGACGCTGGTGCTCTACACCGACGGTCTGGTGGAGTCGCGGATCCGGGATGTGTGGACCGGCATCGAGCAGCTGCGGGAGCGGCTGACCGAGACGGCCCGGCTGACCGGCCCCAACCCGCCGCCGCTGGAGCCGCTGTGCGACGAGGTGCTGGACATGCTCGGGCCCGGCGACCGCGATGACGACATCGCGCTGCTGGCCGCCCGGTTCGACGGGATAGCACCGAGCGATGTCGCGTACTGGTATCTGGACCCGAAGGCGCAGACCGCCGGACAGGCCCGCCGGCTGGCCCGCCGGGCGCTGGTGCGCTGGGGGCTGGACGAGCTGACGGACCAGGTGGAGCTGCTGGTCAGCGAGGTGGTCACCAATGCGGTGCGGTATGCGGAGCGGCCGATCACGCTGCGGCTGCTGCGCACCGATGTGCTGCGCTGCGAGGTGGGCGACGATGTGCCGCAGCTGCCGCGGCTGCGGCAGGCCCGGCCGTCCGACGAGGGCGGGCGGGGGCTGTATCTGGTCAACCGGATGGCCCGGCGCTGGGGTGCGACGCGGCTGAGCATGGGCAAGGTGGTCTGGTTCGAGCTGTCGATGCCGACGGGGGCGCGCGCCTGACGCCGGCGGGCGCCCGGCCCGCCGCCGTCCCCGTCCCCGCCCCCCGCACATTTCACATGCTGGACCCCGTCTGAGACCGGACGGGGTCCAACTCTTGCCGACATGCCCTCGGAGGCGTTGACTGCTTGGGTGGGACAAAAGGGACCTACCGTCCCCACCGCCCTCATCAGCACCGTCGAATGGAGGCGCTCCTCCGATGACCAGCACCGCTCGTGATGTCCCGCCCACGACGAACAACGCCGGGGTCCCGGTGGAAAGCGATGAGCACTCGCTCACCGTCGGGCGCGACGGCCCGATCCTGCTGCACGACCATTACCTGATCGAGAAGATGGCCCAGTTCAACCGCGAGCGGGTGCCCGAGCGGGTGGTGCACGCCAAGGGCTCGGGAGCGTACGGGACCTTCGAGGTCACCAACGACGTCAGCCAGTTCACCAAGGCGATCGTGTTCCAGCCCGGCAAGAGGACCGAGATGCTGGCCCGGTTCTCGACCGTGGCCGGGGAGCAGGGCAGCCCGGACACCTGGCGCGACCCGCGGGGCTTCGCCCTGAAGTTCTATACCGAGGCCGGCAACTACGACCTGGTCGGCAACAACACCCCGGTCTTCTTCGTCCGCGACACGATCAAGTTCCAGGACTTCATCCGCTCCCAGAAGCGACGGCCGGACAACGGCCTGCGCGACAACGACATGCAGTGGGACTTCTGGACGCTGTCCCCGGAGTCCGCGCACATGGTCACCTGGCTGATGGGCGACCGCGGCATCCCCAAGACGTACCGCAACATGAACGGCTACGGCTCCCACACCTACATGTGGATCAACGAGGGCGGCCAGCGGTTCTGGATCAAGTACCACTTCAAGACCGACCAGGGCATCGACTTCCTCACCCAGGAGGAGGCCGACCGCCTCGCCGGATCCGACGCCGACGTCCACCGGCGCGATCTGTACGAGGCGATCGAGCGCGGCGACCACCCGTCCTGGACGCTGTATGTGCAGGTCATGCCGTTCGAGGACGCGGCGGACTACCGCTTCAACCCGTTCGATCTGACCAAGGTGTGGCCGCACGGCGACTACCCGCTGATCGAGGTCGGCCGGATGACCCTCAACAAGAACCCGGACGACTACTTCATCCACATCGAGCAGGCCGCGTTCGAGCCCAGCAACCTGATCCCGGGCGTCAGCGTCTCGCCCGACAAGATGCTGCTCGGCCGGATCTTCTCCTACCCGGACACCCACCGGTACCGCATCGGCCCCAACTACACCCAGCTGCCGCCGAACCGGCCGCATGTGCCGGTGCACTCCTACGCCAAGGACGGCCCGATGCCCTTCGATCCGTCCCGCGCGGGCCGGCCGTACGCCCCGAACTCGTACGGCGGACCGGCGGCCGGCCCCGAGCGGTTCGATCCGTCCGCCGGCTGGGAGACCGCGGGCGACATGGTCCGCAACGCCTACACGCTGCGCCGCGACGACGATGACTGGGGCCAGCCCGGCACGATGGTCCGCGAGGTCCTCGACGACGCGGCCCGCGACCGGCTGGTCGGCAACGTCTCCGGGCATCTGCTGAACGGCGTCAGCCGGCCGGTGCTGGACCGGGCGCTCCAGTACTGGCGCAATATCGACAAGAACCTGGGCGACCGGATCGCCAAGAAGGTCGACGGAGGCTGATGCCGGGCCGGGTACACGGCACAGCGGCCCCCGCCTCGAGGCGGGGGCCGCTGTGCCGTGTACCGGTGGTGTGTACCGGTGCCTGTGTACCGGTGGTCGCGCGCGTCAGTTGAAGTCGCTCAGGCCGTTCTTTCCGCTGCCGCCGCCCGGTCCGCGGGTGGTGTCGCCTGTGGTGTCGCCCCCGGTGGTGCCTCCGGTGGTGGTGTCACCGCCGGTGGTCCCGCCGTCCGGGAAACCCGAATCGCTCGGCGACGGGTCGGTGGACTCGCTCGGGCGGCCGCTCGGCGTCGGCGGGCCGGTCGGGGTCGGGGTCCGCGACGGGGTACCGCTCGGCGTGCCGCTCGGGCTGGGGGTCGCCGACGGGGTGGCGCTCGGGGTCGGCGTGGGGGTCTGCGGGATCCCCATGTCCGCGTCCTCCAGGTCGAACGTGTCACCGGTGTTGTCGCCCAGCGCGGCCCGGGTGTAGTCGGCCCACACGATCGCCGGGTAGGTACCGCCGTTGACGCGGCCGCCGCCACCGGTCCCCTTGAGGGTGACCTGGGCGCCACCGGCCTTGGTGTCCTCACCGAACATGCCGACCGCGGTGACCAGCTTGGGGGTGTAGCCCACGAACCAGGCCGACTTGTCGTCGTCGGAGGTACCGGTCTTGCCCGCCGCCTCGTAGGCGGTGTTCTTCACCGACTGGGAGGCGGTGCCGTCGTTGACCACGCCCGTCAGCACCTTGGTGACGGTGTCGGCGGTCTTCCGGTCCAGGACCGGCTCGCCGATCGGCTTGCGCAGATCCACCTTCTCCTGGTTGTGCTCGGCGCTGACGACCAGGGCCGGGGTGACCTTCCTGCCGTGGTTGTCGAAGGTGGCGTACGCCCCGGCCATCTGGACCGGGCTGGCGCCCATGGTGCCCAGTGTCATGGCGGGCTGGACGTCCATCTTCTTGCCGTTCATGCCCAGCTTGACCGCGGTCTCCTTGACCTTGTCCAGTCCCACGTCCGCGCCCATCTGTGCGAAGACCGAGTTGACGGAGTTGTTGGTCGCCGTCTGGACGGTGATCTTCCCGTACTCGTGCTCGTCCTCGTTGGGCGGCGCGAAGGGTTTGTCGCCACCGACGACCGGACGGCGGTTGCGGCCGTCGTAGATCGTGCTCGGGGTGATCGGCAGCTTGTCCTGGGTGGTGGAGTCGTTCTCCAGCGCCGAGGCGAGGATCAGCGGCTTGAAGGTGGAGGCGGCCTGGTAGTCCTCGCGGGTGGCGTTGTTCGTCCAGTGCTCGGACTGGCCCGCACCGCCGTACATCGCGACGATATGGCCCGTTTTGGGGTCCACCGAGGCGGCACCGAGCTGGGCGTCCCGGTCGACCTTGCGCTTCTTCTTGTCGAGGTCGTCGAGCAGCTTGCGCTTGACGGACGCCTCCAGCGCCTTCTGCTTCTTCGGCTGGATGCCGAGCCTGACCGTCCAGCCGCCGGCCGCGAACTCCTTCTCGTCCACGCCCTGGGCGAAGAGTTCCTTCTTCGCCTCGGTGATGAGGTAGCCCTTCTGGCCGGTCACACCGGGCGCCGCCTGCGGCTGTTTGGGCTTTGGGAAGCGCTGCAGGAGCTCGTCGCGCTTCTCCTTGGAGAGCCAGTGCATCTCCACCATGTTGTTGAGCGTGTAGGCCCAGCGGTTCTTGACCAGCTTCTTGCCGGTCGGGGTCGCGGTCGACCAGTCGTACTGGCTCGGCGCCTGGAGCAGCGAGGCCAGATAGGCGCCTTGCGAGACGCTCAGATCCTTGGCGTCCTTTTGGTAGTACGCCTTGGCCGCGGCCTGGATGCCATAGGCACCGCGGCCGTAGTAGCTGGTGTTGATGTAGCCCTCGAGGATCTGGGACTTGGTGTACTTGTCGTCCACCTTGAGCGAGATGATGATCTCCTGGAGCTTACGGCTGACCGTCTGCTCGTCGCTCAGGTAGTAGTTCTTCACGTACTGCTGGGTGATCGTCGAACCACCCTGCTTGCCGTGTCCCATCAGGGTGTTGAGGATGCCGCGGGCGGTGCCGAACAGGTCGACGCCGGAGTCGTGGAAGAACGTCTTGTTCTCGGCGGCGACGAAGGTGTACTGGACCTTCTTGGGCACCTGGGCGAGCCGTACGACCTCGCGGTTGATGGTGCCGTCGCGGGCGAGCATGCTGCCGTCGGCGTACTGGAAGACGTTGCTCTGCTTGGCGGCGTCCTTGTTGCTCTTGTCGGGAATCTCCACATACAGGTAGAGGCCGATGAAGCCGAGCATGCCCAGCAGGATCAGCCCGAGAACGGTGCCGAGGATCTTCTTCCAGGAGAAGAGGCGACGTATGAAGCTCTTCTGCTGTTTCGGCTCAGTCTGTTTCCGCTTGGCCCGGCGGGCGCTCCCCTGCCGCGCCCGTCTCGCATCCGCTCGGCCCATTGCTCCAGCAACTCCAGTCGGTTCCGCCCCCAGGTCATTCAGCTGTTGAAGCTAACACCGCACCTGTCAACACTTACTCATCGATCACGGCTTTTTCTGGCGTGACAAACAGCACGGGACGTACGGGAACCGGAAGGGGGGTTTCGGGCATCCGGCTGGACCCGGCCAGTTCAGAGCGCTAAAGTGCTATCACTTTGATTCACCTTCGCTAGACCGGCGACATCACTTGGTGCGGCGGACATCACCCGCCGCACCCGAGGAACGGGGACCCCATGTCCGACCAGACAACCGCCGAGCCCACGGCAGACCCGGCCGTCGACGCTCCCGAGATGCCCGAGCCCCAGGTCCGCGAGACCGCGGCGCACAGCATCCCGGGCGGCCTCGCCCTGCTGCTGACCGTGTTGGGGGTGGGCCTCGGCATCGCCGCCATCAGCGTCGGCGGCGCCCTCAGCTCCGGCGACAACCGCTCACTGACCGCACCGTTCGCGATCGCCGGCGCCGTCCTGCTGATCGCCTCCTTCTTCTGCATGACCGGCGTGAAGATGGTCGCGCCCGGTGAGGCCCGGGTCATCCAGCTCTTCGGGCGGTACGTCGGCACCATCCGCACCGACGGCCTGCGCTGGGTCAACCCGCTGACCTCCGCCCGGAAGATCTCCACCCGGGTGCGCAACCACGAGACCGCCGTACTGAAGGTCAACGACGCCTACGGCAACCCGATCGAGCTCGCCGCCATCGTCGTGTGGAAGGTCGACGACACCGCCCGTGCCCTCTTCGAGGTCGATGACTTCCTGGAGTTCGTCGGCACCCAGACCGAGGCGGCGGTCCGGCACATCGCGATCGAGTACCCCTATGACGCCCACGACGAGGACGGACTCTCGCTGCGCGGCAACGCCGAGGAGATCACCGAGAAGCTCGCCCTGGAGCTGACCGCCCGGGTGCAGGCCGCCGGCGTACAGATCATCGAGACCCGCTTCAGCCACCTCGCCTACGCCCCCGAGATCGCCTCCGCGATGCTCCAGCGGCAGCAGGCCGGCGCGGTCGTCGCGGCCCGCCAGCAGATCGTCGAGGGCGCCGTCGGTATGGTCGAGTCGGCGCTGGACCGGATCAGCGAGCACGGCATCGTCGAGCTGGACGAGGAGCGCAAGGCGGCCATGGTGAGCAATCTGATGGTGGTGCTGTGCGGCGACCGGGCCGCCCAGCCCGTCCTGAACACGGGCTCGCTCTACCAGTAAAGGTCCTCTTGATGAGCACCGAACCAGGCAAGGTCCTGTGATGAGCACCGACACCCCGGAGGGCTCCGACACCGAGAGCCGGCGGCCCCCCGCGCGACGGCCGCAGCAGCGCAAGCAGGTGCTGCTGCGGCTCGACCCGCTGATCCACGACGCCCTCACCCGCTGGGCCGACGACGAACTGCGCAGCGCCAACGCACAGATCGAGTTCCTGCTGCGCAAGGCCCTGACGGACGCAGGACGGCTGCCGCGCGGGGCGGGGGCGATCCCGCGCCGGGGGCGGCCGCCCAAGCAGGCGGGCGACGGGGGCTGACCGTCGGCAGGCGGTTCGACGGCGGGACCACCCCGCCGGTCGTACGCGTCGCCGCGCTCAATGCCCCGGAGGATGGGACAAGGCGTCGGACACCCCGGTCAACGCAACACCCAGGCACCCGACCACAAGTGCCAGGCGCGGCGAGACGCGGCGGGAGAGCAGGCCCGTGGAAGCGGAGAGGGCGGCGCCCACGGCGCAGCAGGCGGTCCATACGCCGGGGTGGTCGCCTCTGCCGAGCCGGTAGAGGATCACGACCACACTCAGGGCGGCCATGACCGCGCCGATCACCGTGTGGGCCCGGTGTGTGCGCCGCTCGTCGCGGGCGACCGCCTCGTCGCGGGCCGCCGTGCCCTGCTGCTGGAAACCGGCCCGCAGTTGTTCGGTGCGGTCGGCCCCGTTCCCGTATTCCGTCATGGGCCAGGACCTTACGGTTTCCCGCGGTCGGCCGACCCGGGATTGCGTAGGATCGATGATCATGCCCATGCCACACGCATCCCACGCATCGCCGTCGCCCGACGCCATCGTGCTGCGCCGCAGCACGCTGAGGCTCGTTCCCCACTTGGTGTTCTGTCTGCTCCTGGTCGGACTGGGCCTGGCGGGGCTGGTCGGCCTGGTCGTGGCAATCGCCCAAGGGACCCTCGGCGAGGCCGAGGGCGTGGAAGTCATCGCCCTGGTGAAGGGTGTGCTCGGCGTGCTCTTCATGATGGCGCTCGGCGTGCTCGGCGCGGTGCTCGGCATGGCGATCTGGGCGGGCCGGCGCACGGCGGTCATCGTGGACCGGGCAGGCGTGTGGCTGGACAACGGCAAGGCGCGGCAAATCGTCCCCTGGGACGTACTGGCCGGAGTCGGCATGTACTGGAGCCGGATGAACCGGAGGGTGAAGCAGCACTCCATCGAGCTCTGCCCCAGAGGCCCGATCGACGACCGCGATCCGGTGCTCTGGACCACGGTCCGCGACGAGGAGCCGATCGGGCCCGGACTGCCCCGCCTGCGCTACCGGTTCCCGCTGCGGCCGGGGACCCAGGACCGGGCGAGGGCCGCGATCCAGCAGTTCGCCCCGGCGCACCTCTGGCTCGGTGAGGTGCAGCGCGAGCCCGGCCACATCGGCCGTCCGGATATGAGCCGCCGTCCCCCGCGCTGACGCGCCGCCCGTGGCGCCGTGGTGCGGCCGGAACCGCCCACCGGACGTTGCGCGGGAAGATCACGCCCGCTATACAACCCGCGTATACACGAGCGATACACCCACGACGTAAGGTGGTCGGCATGTCAATCGGTCATACGCTGCTGGGCCTGCTGGAGTCCGGCCCCCGCCATGGGTACGACCTCAAGCGGGCCTTCGACGCACACTTCGGGCACGACCGGCCGCTGCACTACGGCCAGGTCTACTCCACGATGTCCCGGCTGCTGAAGAACGGCCTGGTCGAGGTGGACGCGGTGGAGCCCGGCGCGGGACCGGAGCGCAAGCGGTACGCGATCACGGACGCCGGTGTCACGGACGTCGCCCAGTGGCTCGCCCGCCCCGAGAAGCCCGAGCCCTACCTCCAGTCCACCCTCTACACCAAGGTCGTCCTCGCGCTGCTGACCGACCGCAACGCCGCCGAGATGCTGGACACCCAGCGCGCCGAGCATCTGCGGCTGATGCGCGGACTGACCGAGCGCAAGCGCGGCGGCGACTTCGCCGACCAGCTGATCTGCGACCACGCCCTGTTCCACCTGGAGGCCGATCTGCGCTGGCTGGAGCTGACCGCCGCCCGGCTGGACCGCCTCGCAGAGACGGTCCGGGCATGACCCCCGAGGGATCCCTGCTCTCCGCCGAGGCGCTGCACAAGGCGTACGGGGCGACGCCCGCGCTCGACGGCGCGGAATTCTCCGTCCACCCGGGTGAGGTGGTCGCCGTCATGGGCCCCTCCGGCTCCGGCAAGTCCACGCTGCTGCACTGCCTCGCCGGGATCATCCGCCCGGACTCCGGCACGGTGCGCTACGGCCCGCACGACCTGACCCGGCTCAGCGACGCCCAGCGCAGCGCCCTGCGCCGCTCCGACTTCGGCTTCGTCTTCCAGTTCGGCCAGCTGGTACCGGAGTTGACCGCACTGGAGAACGTCGCGCTGCCGCTGCGGCTGAACGGCGCCAAGCGCAAGGAGGCCGAGCGGCAGGCCCGGGAATGGCTGGAGCGGCTGGAGGTCGACGCCGTCCACGGGCAGCGCCCCGGCGAGCTCTCCGGCGGTCAGGGCCAGCGCATCGCGGTCGCCCGCGCGCTCGTCACCCGCCCGCGGGTGATCTTCGCCGACGAGCCGACCGGCGCCCTGGACTCCCTCAACGGCGAACGCGTACTGACCCTGCTGACCGATGCCGCCCGCGACACCAGCGCCGCGGTCGTGCTGGTCACCCATGAGTCCCGGGTCGCCGCCTACTCCGACCGCGAGATCGTGGTGCGCGACGGCAAGGTCAAGGACATGCTGGCGGGCCTGATATGAGCCGGGTCCGCAGATGAACGCGATCCGCCGGGTCCGCAGCGGTCCGGCGGTCTGGGCCCGCGATCTTGCCATGGGCATGCGGTTCGCGGCCGGCGGCGGGCGCGAGGGCTGGATCCGTACGGCCCTGACGGCACTCGGCGTGGCGCTGGGAGTGGCCGTCCTGCTGCTCGGCGCGTCCGTACCGTCCCTGACCAGCGCCTGGCACGGCCGAGAGAAGGCACGCGAGAACCTCGGCCAGCGGCATGAACCCAGGCCCGCCGACCACACCCTGCGCTACGCCTCGGCCGACACCGTCTACCGCGGCGCGCAGATCCGCGGCCGCCTGGTGCGGCCCGACGGCGCGCATCCGCCCGTACCGCCGGGCATCCGGCGCCTTCCCGGCCCCGGCCGGATGCTGGTCTCGCCCGCCCTCAAGGAGCTGCTGGAATCCCCCGAGGGGAAGCTGCTGCGCGACCGGCTGCCTTACCGCGTGGCCGGTGTCATCGGCGACGAGGGGCTGCTGGGCCCGCAGGAACTCACCTATCTCGCCCGGCCGTCCGCGCTGCGCGAGAACGCCGGCTACCGCATCGACCACTTCGGCAAGGCATGGGACTCGCCGCCGATGCGGACGCCCGTGGTGCTGCTGGTGATCATGACGTGTGTGGCGCTGATGATGCCGGTCATGGTCTTCATCGGCACCTCCCTCCGTATCGGCAACGAGCGCCGCGAACAGCGGCTGGCCGCGCTCCGCCTGGTCGGCGCCGATGTCCGCACCACCCGCCGGATCGCCTCCGGCGAGGCGCTGTTCGGCTCGCTGCTGGGGCTGGCCGGGGGCGCCGTGCTGTTCCTGGGCGGGCGGCAGTTCGCCTCGCCGATCACCCTGTGGGACGTCAATGTCTTCCCGTCGGACGTGGCGCCGGGCCCGCTCGCCGCCGCGGCGATCGCCGTGCTCGTCCCGGCGGCCGCGGTCCTGGTGACGCTGATCGCCCAGCGCGGCATCACCGTCGAACCGCTCGGCATCGTCCGCAACCGCCCGGTGCTGCGCCGCCGGGTGCTGTGGCGGTTGGCGCTGCCCGCCCTGGGCGCCGTGCTGATGCTCCCGGCGGCCGGGGTGCCCTGGACCGACACCGGCCTCAACACCCTTCGCCTCGCCGTCGGTTCCATGCTGCTGCTGTTCGGGGTCACCGCGCTGCTGCCCTGGCTGGTCGATGCGGTGGTCGGGCGGCTGCGCGGCGGCCCGGTTCCCTGGCAACTGGCCGTCCGCCGCCTCCAGTTGAGCAGCGGCCCGGCCACCCGGGCGGTCGGCGGCATCACCGTCGCGGTGGCCGGCGCCATCGCCGTCCATATGCTGATGACGGGGATGCAGGCCGGCTACGCCCAGGCCTACGCCCGCTCCGGCAAACTTCCCCAGGTCGGCTACTGGTCCGGCGAGGACGACTGGCCGCGGGCCCAGCGGGCGCTCGGCGCGCTGCGGGCCACGCCCGGAGTGACCGCCGCGCGGGGTGTCATCGACGCGTCCGCCGGACGGCTGCCCCGGCACGACGCCTCCTCCGGGTACGACCCCTCCCGGCATGTGTCCCTGGCCGTCGGCAGCTGCGCCGAACTGCGGCGGCTGGCGCAGCTCCCCTCCTGCCGCGACGGCGATGTCTTCGTCACGCACGCCCGGGGCAAGGGCCTCGCCCCCGGAGCGACGGTCGACCTCGCCCCGCCGGCCGGCATGGGCCCCCCGCCGCCCCCCAGCCCCTGGAAGATCCCGGGAACGGCCCGTACCGCCCGCGTCCTTGCTCCCCCCGCACAGGACGCCGGCCCCTTCGTCGACACGGCGTACGACCTCCTGGCCACACCCGCCGCGCTCCCCCCGTCCCGGCTCCAGAACCCCCTCCTGGAACTCCGGATCGACTTCGACCGCGGCACCCCGGACGCCCTCGAGCACCTCCGCAACACCGCGGCCCGCATCGACCCGACCCTGAGCGAGTACTCCCACCTCGACAACCCCCATGACCAGCAGCTCTCCAGCGTCCGCAGCGGCATCTTCATCGGCTCCGTCATCACCCTGCTGCTGATCGGCGCGGGCCTGATCATCTCCACCGTCGAGCAGCTCCACGAGCGCCGCCGGCTGCTGTCCACCCTCGACGCCTTCGGCACCCGCCGCACCACCCTGAGCTGGTCGGTCCTGTGGGGGACCGCCATCCCGGTCGCGCTGGGGCTCGGCCTCGCCCTGGGCTGCGGGCTGGCGCTGGGGGCACTGCTGCTTACCCTGATCGACAGCGCGGTGGTCGTGGACTGGCCGGTGGTGGCGGGGATCACCGGTATCGGCGCCGGGGTGATCCTGTTCGTCACGGCGCTCAGCCTGCCGCCGCTGTGGCGGATGATGCGGCCCGACGGGCTGCGGACGGAATGAGCAGACGGAGTGAGCGGGGGGATGAGCGTGCCCGTGCCGTACGACCGGACGGCGCCCGGCCGGCGGGGACCGAAGGCCGTCCTCTGGTGCCGCGACCTGGCGATGGGCGCCCGGTTCGCCGTCACCGGCGGCCGTAAGGGCCTGCTCCGTACGGCCCTGACGGCACTGGGCGTCGGCCTGGGCGTGGCCGTACTGCTGCTCGCCGCCGCCATCCCGAACGCCATGAACGCCGCCTACGGCCGCGACCGGGCCCGCTCCACGGTGCCCGCGGCCGAGGGCTCCGGCCCGACGGACCGGACGCTGCTGATCACCACTCAGAACTCCGGGTACCGCGACCAGCCGGTCCACGGCCGGGCCGTCCGGGCGGAGGGACCGCACGCGCCCGTCCCACCAGGCCTGTCCCGGGTGCCCGCGCCCGGCGAGACGGCTGTCTCCCCCGCCCTCGCCGACCTCCTCGCCTCCCCCGAAGGCGCCCTGCTCAAGGAACGCTTCCCGGATCTGCGGATCAGCGAACGGATCTCCGACGCCGGCCTGGCCCACCCCGACGAGCTCCTCTTCTACGAGGGCACCGAAGCGCTGAGCGGACCCGGCGAGGACGTCGAGCGGATCACCGGCTTCGGGGAACGCAACGACGGATTCCGGTCCAGCCCCCTGGTGGTCCTGGCCATTCTCGTGGGCTGCGTCGCGCTGCTCGCACCCGTCGCCGTCTTCCTCGCCACCGCGGTGCGGTTCGGCGGGGAGCGCCGCGACCTGCGGCTGGCCGCCCTGCGCCTGGTCGGCGCCGACCGGGCGACCACACGCCGGATCGCCGCGGGCGAGGCGCTGGCCGGGGCGCTGCTCGGCCTGCTCACCGGCACCGCACTCTTCCTCGCCGTCCGCCTCCCGCTGTCCACCGTCACCCTCGGCAGCCTCGGCTTCTTTCCCTCCGACGTGGTACCGGACGCCGGTCTGGCGGCCTTCGTCGCCCTGGCCGTCCCGGGCTGCGCGGTGGGCGTCACCCTCTTCGCCATGCGACGGGTCGCCGTCGAACCGCTGGGGGTGATCCGCACGGCGCCGCAGCGGTGCCGCAGGCTGTGGTGGCGGCCGCTGCTGCCGGTGGGCGGGGTGGCGCTCCTGCTGCCGCAGGCCATCGGCGGGTTCCACTCCAACGATGCGGCCAACATCCAGGTGATGCTCGGCACCGCGCTGCTCCTCCTGGGCGTCGCGGCGCTGCTGCCCTGGCTGCTGGGCGCGGCGGTGGCCCGGCTGGGCCGCTCCGGGCGCGGCGGACCGTCCTGGCAACTGGCCGTGCGGCGGCTCGGGTTGAGCGGCACCACCGCCGCCCGCTCGGTCAGCGGGATCACCGTGGCGGTGGCCGGGGCCATCGCCGTACAGCTGCTGCTGGCCGGCATCGACGCCAAACTCCCGGCGGAACCCGTCCCGCACTCCCTGTGGACCACGGTCCTGGCCCGCGACGGCGTGCTACCCGCCGCCCGCGCCCACGAGATGTACGCCCGGCTCGCCGCGGCCGACGGCGTCCGCACCGCCCACGGCCTCATCACGGCGCAGGTGGGCCCGGCCGGGACACCGCCCGGCACCGACCCCCGGGACCCCGACGCCGAGCCCTACCCCCTGACCGTCGCCGACTGCGCCGCCCTGCGCGAACTGGCCCGCCTCGGCTCCTGCTCCGACGGCGATGTCTTCCTCGTCAGGGGCGGCGCCGACGCCGTCCCGCACCCCGGGGAACGCCTGACCCTCACCCCGCCCGCCGGCCACGGCGCACACCACCGCCCCGCCACCTGGACGGTCCCGGCCACCGCCCGCCACGTCGCCGCCCGCGACTCCGCCCCGCCCTGGCTCACCGGCCCCGGCCTCCTCGCGACCCCCAAGGCGCTGGACGCCACCCGGCTGGACCACTTCCACGTCGGCGCTTTCCTGCGCCTCGACCCGGACAGCCCCGACGCCATCGAGCACGTACGCAACGCCGCCGCCCGCATCGACTTCCGCATCGACCTGGTGAACTTCGAGGGCGGCGGCGCCCGCGACGACGGCATCCTGGCCCTCACCCGCCACGGCCTGACCGCCGGCGCCCACGCCGTCCTCCTCCTGATCGGCTGCGGCCTCCTCCTCACCACCCTGGAACAACTCCACGACCGCGCCCGCCTGTTGTCGGCCCTCGACGCCTTCGGCACCCCCCGCGCCACCCTCGCCCGCTCGATCCTGTGGCAGACCGCCGTCCCGGTGGCCCTCGGCCTCACCCTGGCCCTCGCCTGCGGCCTCTCCCTGGGCTGTCTCCTCCTCCACATGGCCAACGGCCCCTTGCAGCCCGACTGGCCCGCCATCCTCACCCTCACCGGCACCGCCGCCGTGGTCATCCTGGGCGTCACGGCCCTTTCCCTGCCGCTCCTTTGGCGACTGATGCGGCCGGAGGGCCTGCGAACGGAGTGAGCCGGTGTCCTCCGGAGCGGCGCGGCGTTCTTGACCTATGACGGCCCGGCCGCCCCGTAGCGAAGAGGATTTGTATGCGCACCCGCACCGCCCCGACCCTGCTGGACGAAGTCGACTGGCTGATGGAGCGGGTGCCGGGGGCGCGGTTCGAGGTGTTGGGGGGTGAGATTTGTGTGACGCCGTTGGCGGATGCGTCGCATGCGGGCGTACTGACCGACCTCGTGCTCCTCTTCATGGAAGCAGGCCTGCACGGCGAGACGACGCGAGTCGTCCAGAAGCTCGCAGTGTGGCTGCCCAGCGGCCCGTACGACTTCGCAGTCCCCGATCTCTCCATCGCCGAACCTTTCCGCGGCCACGAAGTCGAGTACAACTGCTGCGACCCGGCCATCTTCCGCTTGGTCCTGGAGGTGACCTCGAACAACTACGGCAATGAGCTGCGGTCGAAGGTCGTTGCGTACGCCGATGCCCGGATCCCCGTATACGTGATCATCAACCGGCGGGACGAGCGCATCCACGTGCTCACCGATCCCTCCGACGGCGAATACCGCAGCCACCACATCCACGCCCCCGGCGAGCGCATCACGCTCCCGGGTTCTATCGGCGCGGAGGTCGAGCTCGATGTGGCGGCGCTTCTCGAAGCCGCCCGTCGACGACTGCAGGCGCCTGACCCCACGCCGCTAACCCCCCACCACCCGCACCGGCAACAACCGCATCGCCTCCCGCAACGCCCCCGCGAACTCCTCGAATTCCGCCGACCGGGCCGCGCCCGTCCGCATCACGAGGGCGATTCTCCGCGACGGCTGCGGGTCCGCGAAATAGCCGGTCGTCAGCAGATCGTTACGGGCCGTCTCCACCCGTAGGGCCGTACGCGGCAGCAGTGTCACCCCGAGTCCGCCGGCCACCAGCTGGACCAGCGTCGACAGGCCGGCCGCGGTCGTGGTCACCGGGGCCCCCTCGTCCCGGCCCGCCTCGCGGCAGATGTCCAGGGCCTGGTCGCGCAGGCAGTGGCCCTCGTCCAGCAGCAGGAGATCGAGTTCCTTCAGCGCCTCCCTCGGGATGTCGGCGCGGCCGCCCAGCCAGTGCTGCTTGGGGGCGACCAGGACGAAGTCCTCGTCGAAGAGCGGGAGTTCGGTGACCTGGGGGACGCCCAGGGGGACGGCGAGGAGGAGGAGATCGAGACGGCCCTGGGTGAGGCCTTCGAGCAGCGAGGCGGTCTGTTCCTCGTGGACCTGGAGGTCGAGGTCCGGGTATGAGCCGTGGGTGAGCCGCAGGACCGTCGGCAGGAGATACGGGGCGACGGTGGGGATGACACCGAGGCGCAGGACGCCCGTGAAGGGGGCGCGGGCCGCCTCCGCCTCCTCCATCAGCTCCCCGACGGCCTCCAGGACGGTACGGGCACGGGCCGCCACCCGCTCCCCCGCCGGCGAGAGCAGCACCTTGCGCGTCGTACGCTCCAGAAGCTGCACGCCGAGCGCCTCCTCCAGCGCGGAGACCGCACCGGACAGCGCGGGCTGGCTCATACCGATCTCGGCGGCCGCCTCGCGGAAGTGCAGCTGCTCGGCCACCGCCACGAACGCCCGCAGCTGGGCCAGGCTGGGCTGGCGGGGCCGGCTGCCCGGACTCACCGGTTGCGCCACTGATAACCACCTCCGATCAACATCAACAAGTCTAGCTATTTCCCTTATCAATGTCTCCTGTGGCACTGTGTGACCCGTCCAAGCCCCAAGGAAAGCCGCCGATCCCCCAAAAGGGGAAAATCGCACGGCTTTTCCCCCGCTGCAAGGAGAGCGCGTGCTCACTGTCGGTGACAAGTTCCCCGAGTTCGACCTGACCGCCTGCGTCTCGCTCGAGTCCGGCAAGGAATTCGAGCAGATCAACCACAAGACCTACGAGGGCAAGTGGAAGATCGTGTTCGCGTGGCCGAAGGACTTCACCTTCGTGTGCCCCACCGAGATCGCCGCCTTCGGCAAGCTGAACGACGAGTTCGCCGACCGTGACGCACAGGTCCTCGGCTTCTCCGGTGACTCCGAGTTCGTGCACCACGCCTGGCGCAAGGACCACCCGGACCTGACCGACCTGCCCTTCCCGATGCTCGCCGACTCGAAGCACGAGCTCATGCGCGCCCTGGGCATCGAGGGCGAGGACGGCTTCGCGCAGCGCGCCGTCTTCATCGTCGACCAGAACAACGAGATCCAGTTCACCATGGTGACCGCCGGCTCCGTCGGCCGTAACCCCAAGGAGGTCCTGCGGGTCCTGGACGCCCTGCAGACCGACGAGCTGTGCCCCTGCAACTGGTCGAAGGGCGACGACACCCTGGACCCGGTCGCGCTCCTCTCGGGCGAGTGAAGACACCCCCACCCCTGACCGGAAGCCTGAACGGAAGGCCGATCTGAAATGGCTCTCGACGAGCTCAAGTCCGCCATACCGGACTTCGCCAAGGACCTGAAGCTGAACCTCGGCTCGGTCATCGGCAACAGCGCCCTGCCGCAGCAGCAGCTGTGGGGCACGGTGCTCGCCTGCGCGATCGCCTCGCGCTCGCCCAAGGTGCTGCGCGAGCTGGAGCCGGAGGCGAAGGCCAACCTCTCCGCCGAGGCGTACAAGGCGGCCAAGTCGGCCGCCGCCATCATGGCGATGAACAACGTCTTCTACCGCACCCGGCACCTGCTGTCGGACCCGGAGTACGGCAACCTCCGTGCCGGTCTGCGGATGAACGTCATCGGCAACCCCGGCGTGGAGAAGGTCGACTTCGAGCTGTGGTCGCTGGCCGTCTCCGCCATCAACGGCTGCGGTATGTGCCTGGACTCGCATGAGCAGGTGCTCCGCAAGGCCGGCGTGGACCGCGAGACGATCCTCGAGGCCATCAAGATCGCCTCGGTCCTGCAGGCCGTGGGCGCCACGCTGGACGCCGAGGACGCGCTGGCGGAGTAAGTCCCCGGCACGCCCCACACGGCGGCATACGCACGGAACCCCGCAGATTCTTCTGCGGGGTTCCGTGCGTTGAGAGGGATGGGAGCTGCCCTCGAGGCGGGAGCTATCCCTTGGGCTCCGTGGGCACCGCCCCGATCGCCGTGGCCCCGTGCGGCGCGGGCATCATCCGTAGCGCCTGCTCCTTGGAGTACGCGCGGAGGTAGCCGACGACCGTGTTGGTGACGGCCACCAGGGGGACGGCGACGACCGCACCGCCGACGCCCGCGATCAGGCTGCCGGAGGCCACCGAGAGGATCACCGCGAGGGGGTGGACCCGTACCGCGCGGCCCAGGATGAACGGCTGCAGCACATGGCCCTCGATCTGATTGACGGCCAGGACGATCGCCAGCACGACGAGCGCCGCGAAGACGCCCTGGGTGGCGAGCGCGACGACGCACGCCAGCGCCCCCGAGACCACCGCGCCCACCAGGGGGATGAAGGCGAAGAGGAAGATGAAGACGGCGAGCGGCACCGCCAGCGGGACATCGAGGATCCACAGGCCGATGCCGATGAATATCGCGTCGATGAGGGCGACTATCACCGTGCCTCGGACATACGCGGTGAGCGTGCGCCAGGCCCGCGGACCCGCGCCCGCCACGCCCTCGCGGGCCGCGCCGGGCATCAGCTTGAGCAGCCAGGTCCAGATGCGGCGGCCGTCGTAGAGCAGGAAGAGCGTGGTGAACATCGCCAGGAGGATGCCGGTGAACACCTCGAGGATGACGGTGACGCCCTCCAGACCGGCCGTCGTGATCGCCTCGGTGTTGTGGCCGACCGCGTCCTGCAGGTTCTTGGCGATCTGGTTGATCTGACTCTCGGTCACATGGAACGGGCTCTTGAGCAGCCAGCCCTTCAGTTCGGTGATGCCCTGCTGGATGCGGTCGGCCACCGAGCCGATGTTGTCCTGGACCTGCCACACCACGAACCAGCCGACCAGGCCCAGGACGACGAACCCGCCGATGAAGGTCAGCGCGGTGGCCAGCCCGCGCGCCAGCCCGCGGTTGCGCAGCCACGCGACGGTGGGCTGGAGCAGGGCGGTGATCAGCAGCGCGGCGATGAAGGAGAGGACCACCAGTTCGATGGTGGTGATGACCTTCGCCAGGACCCACAGCGTCCCCGCCAGGACGAGCAGCCGCCAGCCGGCCTCGGCGGCGACCCGTACGCCCCACGGCACCGCCGCGACGGGATCCGGGCGGGCCGCGACGGCGGGCGCGTAGGCGGGCGGCGCGGGGACGGAGTCGGGCGGGAGGGAAGCGGTGGCCGACGGTGCGTCCGTCGCGGCCGTGTGCGGCACGCCGTCGACGGTGTCCACGGTGTCCGCCCCGGCCGTACGGGTGGCGGTGAGCGTTCCGGCCGAGGCGACGGCCGGTGCGAAGGCGGGCCGCGGCGGGAGGCCGCCGGGCGTGGATGCGTCACGCCTCAGCTCTTCCGGA
Source organism: Streptomyces chattanoogensis (assembly GCF_001294335.1). GTDB lineage: Bacteria > Actinomycetota > Actinomycetes > Streptomycetales > Streptomycetaceae > Streptomyces > Streptomyces chattanoogensis. Next base: position 132,721 of record NZ_LGKG01000001.1, on the reverse strand, counting down.
TCGGCGTCCGCCGCCGCGGCCTCCGCCCGGCGGCGCTGTTCCTCCAGCCGCTGCGCGAGCCGCGTCAGACCGGCGCCGAGGCCACCGACCCACTGAGGCAATCTGGACATGTCGCTTCCTCTTCCCCTCCCCTGTGCCACACCTGACGGCACGACGTTACCTGTGGCAGATGCGCGAAACCCCCGACGCTGACGCAGTCGGGGGTTTCGAAGTGCGGTGGAGCCGCGGCGCTCCCGCCGGTACGGCCTAGTACCAGCTGTTGGCCTGCCAGAACGACCAGGCGCCGCAGGGGCTGCCGTAGCGGTCGTTCATGTAGTTCAGGCCCCACTTGATCTGGGTTGCCGGGTTGGTCTGCCAGTCGGAGCCGGCCGACGACATCTTGGAGCCCGGCAGGGCCTGGACGAGGCCGTAGGCGCCCGAGGAGGCGTTGGTGGCGCGGTAGTTCCAGCCGGACTCGTGGTCCACTATGTTGCTGAAGCACTGGAACTGGTCGCCCGCCATCATCTGGCGCGCGAGGGCCTGGGTCTCGGCAACGGTGTAGGAGCTCTTGCCGAGGAGGTCACCCACGTCGCGCGATGCGGAGCGGGACGCGGCCAGCGCCTTCTCCTTGCGCTCGTCGGCGGCCTTCTTCGCGGCCTCGTCCGCAGCGTCCTTCTTGGACTGCGCGGTCTCCGCAGCTGCCTTGCGTGCGGCTTCCTGTGCAGACTTCAGGGCCGCCGCATCCGCCTGGGTGGACGCGTCGTCCGCCTGCTGCGTAAGGGAGGCCGTCTGCACCTGGGCCTGTGCACCTGCGGGGATGTCGGCGATCGTCGCGTCGGCGGCGGTGGCTTCGGCGTTGACCGAGGCGGGCTGCCCTGCGGCGACGCCGACGACGGCGCCGACGGTGGTGACCGCGGTGGCGGACGCCACGGCGAATCCCCGGACCGAGATCCGGCTCACACGTTTTCCTTCCAGCGTCGCCCGCATAGGTGACCTCGCGGACGCAATCGTGCCCCTGGCGCTGGTCTCCCCTTGTTCCGGACCCTGTTGAGCGGGCGGGACCGGCTGGTCACGGGAGGCACTGGCCCGGTACGTCCCCCTCAGGGGTCCGCGTGGTGCTCGGGCGGCATACGGCGACTCGCTATGAAGTTCGGTTGTTCCGCACCTCTGGGGATGCTGGTGGTGCCGTATGCGGGGCCTGACAGGACCCAGACTCTGCCCGAACGGGCCGCCGTGAATCAATTCCCGGCCGGGTGTGAAAGCTCACACCTCGTTTACGCACCAGTATTCTCGGATATCCGCGCGCACAGACACGCCGCCCGGCTAAGCTCCTTCGCTTCTCCGGGCGGCGCGGTGGTTCACACCGGGTCAGATCCTGCCGTCCTCCAGCATTTCGGTCACCAGTGCGGCGATCGGCGACCGCTCGGAGCGGTTGAGGGTGACATGCGCGAAAAGCGGATGGCCTTTCAGTTTCTCGACGACCGCCACCACTCCGTCGTACCGGCCGACCCGCAGATTGTCCCGTTGTGCCACGTCATGCGTGAGAACAACCCGGGAGTTGGCGCCGATACGGGACAGAACCGTCAAAAGGACATTCCGCTCGAGCGACTGGGCCTCGTCCACGATGACGAACGCGTCATGCAGCGACCGGCCCCGGATGTGCGTGAGCGGCAGCACCTCCAGCATGCCCCGCCCCACCACCTCCTCGATGACCTCCTTGCTCGTCACCGCGGACAGCGTGTCGAAGACCGCCTGCGCCCAGGGGCTCATCTTCTCGGCCTCGCTGCCGGGCAGATACCCCAGCTCCTGCCCGCCGACGGCGTACAGCGGGCGGAAGACCATCACCTTGCGGTGCTGCCGGCGCTCCAGTACGGCCTCCAGTCCCGCGCACAGCGCCAGCGCCGACTTGCCCGTACCGGCCCGGCCGCCCATCGAGACGATCCCGACCTCCGGGTCCAGCAGCAGATCCAGCGCGATCCGCTGCTCGGCGCTGCGGCCGTGGATGCCGAACGCCTCCCGGTCGCCGCGCACCAGCCGCACCCCGCCGTCCGCGGTGACCCGGCCCAGCGCCTTGCCGCGCTCGGACTGCAGCACCAGTCCCGTATGGACGGGGAACTCCTCGACGCCCGGCAGATGGGCCGTCTCGGCGGCGAACAGGTCGTCCACCTGCTCGGCGGCGACGGTCAGTTCGGCCATGCCCGTCCAACCGGAGTCGGTGATCGCCAGCTCGGCGCGGTACTCCTCGGCCAGCAGACCGACCGAAGAGGCCTTGATGCGCAGCGGGAGATCCTTCGACACGACCGTGACGTCGTACCCCTCGGCCTGCAGATTGCGGGCCACGGCCAGGATCCGGGAGTCGTTGTCCCCCAGCCGGAAGCCCGCCGGCAGGATGCCGGGGTCCGAGTGGTTCAGCTCGACGCGGAGGGTGCCGCCGAGCCCTCCGATGGGGATGGGGGCGTCCAGCCTGCCGTACTGGACCCGGTACTCGTCCAGCAGGCGGAGCGCCTGCCGGGCGAAGTAGCCGAGCTCGGGGTGGTGCCGCTTGGCCTCCAACTCCGTGACCACGACGACCGGGAGGACGACTTCGTGCTCCTCGAAGCGGGACATGGCGCCTGGATCCGCCAGCAGGACACTGGTGTCGAGGACGTAGGTGCGCCGGCCGTTCTCACGGCGCTTGTTGCTGTTCACCACGGGTGGACGAACCCCCTCGGATGAGGTCGGGGTGCGACGGCGTCGCCGGGGACAGGACCGGGTTCAGGCCACGATGCGAGGGCCGAACGCCGGCCCTCCGCGTCGTCCGTGCGATCCGCACGATCGTCCGTGATCTGCAAAGGGCCTCCCGGGCGGACGGCCCCATGCCGTCCGCTGAGATACGGCGCCCGATGTCTGGTTCCGGACGCCGACCTGCCAGGGATATTCCCTTGATGCCCCGCCCCCATGCCACGGCATATGACACACGCTTGATGAACCTTTGGTTACGACTCCCGCGCCCCCACTACACGGACCGGGTGCCACCGGTCCCGCGATGCCCCCACTTGGGCCCCACTTGCCCCGCTTGGGCCGTCGTCCGTCCCCCGCCTGGGCCGTGGTCTGCCCCCACCAGGCACCGGGAATACCCCGCCCCCCGCCCCGTTGTGGCCTGCAAGGGGCGCTCGCATCCCCTAGGGGATCTGTTCGAACTCCCCCTAGGGGATCCGTTCCCCTGTCCCCTAGAAGCCGTAACGGCGATGCCGGGCCGCGTAGTCGCGCAGTGCGCGCAGGAAGTCGACCTTGCGGAAGGCCGGCCAGAAGACCTCGCAGAAGTAGTACTCCGAGTGGGCGCTCTGCCAGAGCATGAAGCCCGACAGCCGCTGCTCGCCGCTGGTACGGATCACCAGGTCCGGGTCCGGCTGGCCGCGGGTGTAGAGGTGCTCCGAGATCGCATCGACGTCGACGAGCTCGGCGAGCTCCTCGAAGGAGGTGCCGCGCCGGGCATGGTCGAGCAGCAGCGAGCGCACCGCGTCCGCGATCTCCTGGCGGCCGCCGTAGCCGACGGCGACATTCACCAGAATGCCCTTGTTGTCCAGAGTGGCCTGTTCGGCCTTCTTGAGGACCGTTTGGGTGGCTTCGGGTAGCAGATCGCGGTTGCCGACGTGGTGCACCCGCCAGCGGCCGTCGGCGGCCAGATCCCGGACGGTGTTCTCGATGATGCCCAGCAGCGGCTTCAGCTCGGCCTCGGGCCGGTCGAGGTTGTCCGTCGACAGCAGCCAGAGCGTGACGACCTCCACATCGGTCTCCGCGCACCAGCCCAGCAGCTCGCCGATCTTGGCCGCGCCCGCCTGGTGGCCCTGCTCGGTGGTCCGCCCGTCCGCCCGCGCCCAGCGCCGGTTGCCGTCCAGGATGACGCCGATGTGCTTGGGCACCTGGTCGTGGTCCAGGCGGCCCTCCACCCGACGCGCGTACAGCCGGTAGACCAGATTGCGCAGTGCGGGCGGATAAGGGATGCGCACTCCGGAAGATCGCGTCATATGTGGTCCAGCCCCTCCGTGCCGAAATGGCCCTCGCCCCGTCGCCTCAAGAGTGGGCAACTTTACTTCTCGGGTGTGTCGAGAGCCCAATCAGGTGTGTCACAAGTACGTGATAGGGAGATGAGCATGACTGGCACATCTGACTACCGCGCCGTTGATTCGCGCTATGACTCCATGGAGTACCGGCGCGCCGGCCGCAGCGGTCTGAAACTCCCCGCCATCTCTCTTGGACTGTGGCACAACTTCGGGGACGACCGCACCCTGACCTCCCAGCGGGCGATCCTGCGCCGGGCCTTCGACCTGGGCGTCACCCACTTCGACCTGGCCAACAACTACGGCCCGCCGCCCGGGTCGGCCGAGCTGAACTTCGGAAAGATCTTCGCCCAGGACTTCCGGCCCTACCGCGACGAGATGATTCTCTCCACGAAGGCCGGATATCTGATGCACCCCGGTCCGTACGGGGAATGGGGTTCGCGCAAATATCTCCTCTCCTCGCTGGATGCCTCACTGAAGCGGATGGGTGTCGATTACGTCGATATCTTCTACTCGCACCGTTTCGATCCCCACACCCCGCTCGAGGAGACGATGGGCGCGCTGGCCTCCGCCGTCCACCAGGGCAAGGCCCTCTACGCCGGTGTCTCCTCCTACTCCGCCGAGCAGACCCGCGAGGCGGCCGGCATTCTGCGTGAAATGGGCGTTCCGGCGCTGATCCACCAGCCCTCGTACTCGATGATCAACCGCTGGACCGAGGACGACGCCCTGCTGGACACGCTCGAGACCGAGGGCATGGGCTGTATCTCCTTCGCTCCACTGGCCCAGGGCATGCTCACCGACAAGTACCTGGACGGTATCCCCGAGGGCTCGCGCGCCTCCCAGGGCAAGTCCCTGGACCCGGATCTGCTCTCCGAGGACGTCGTACGGCGTCTGCGCGGCCTCAACGAGATCGCCGCCCGCCGCGGCCAGTCCCTTGCCCAGCTCGCCCTGACCTGGGTCCTCCGTGACGAACGCATGACCTCCGCGCTGATCGGCGCCAGCAGCGTGGCCCAGCTGGAGGCCAATGTCGCGGCGCTCGACGGGCCCGCGCTGGAGCCGGCGGAACTGGCCGAGATCGATCGGTTCGCCACGTCGACGGAGGGCGTGAACATCTGGGCGAGGCGGGGCTAGCGCCTGCGCCGCACGGCGTGGGGGGCCGGGGCGGGAGCCGTTGCCGGTTGCAGGGGTGGTGGCGGACCGGGTGTCCGGGTGTCCGCCAGGTCCTGCCCGGCGGCACAAAAAAGCGGGCCGGTCCGTGGGGGGGGAATACGGACCGGCCCGAGGGGGGGTTCCCACCATAACCCCGACCGGGGCGTGGTGCGTGCACCGTGTCGTATCGCGGCGTGGCTCGGCGCGGCGGCGGGCGGCCCGGCCGGGGTCCCGCGGGGCCGGCGGGTGCCGCTCGGGCCGCGGCGGCCCCCACGGGCGGCCCGTCAAACGCCCCAATGATCATGAATCGTCCGGGTGACATGATCGCCGGCCCGCCCCGTCGGCCCGCCTCCTTGGGTGGCCCCGGCCAGCACGCCTCCGCGCGTCCGGTGACGGCCGTACCACCCAAGGGCGACCCCCGGCACGGTCGCCGGCTTGACGCCGCTCGGCGCCGGGGCGGGGGGGGACGGCCGGGCTGGTCGCGCCGCGTCGCCAGGACCAGCAGCACCACCGGCAGGCGTCGACCTTGAAGCGGCCCGGCTGATAGAACGACGGGCATGGCACGTTGGCAGAACGGCCCCGGGGTACTTCGTGGTGCGGAATCCGGCATGGCTATCCCGGTGGAGATCGCGGCGTCCTACCGGGCCCGCACCCGTGGCCTGTTGGGCCGCGACGGCATCGAGGGGGCATTGCTGCTGACCCCGGCGAGCGGGGTGCACACCTTCAGGATGCGGTTCGCGATCGATGTCGCCTATCTGAGCCGGAACCTGACGGTGCTGGCCGTACGCACCATGCCGCCCGGCCGACTTGGCCGCCCACGCCTGCGCGCCCGTCATGTCCTGGAGGCGGAGGCGGGGGCAATGGGGCGGTGGGGGGTGCGGGCGGGGGTGCGCCTCGCGGTGGAGCCGGACAGCTCGACCGGCTGACTCCCTGCGTACGACGCGACCGGCTGACTCCCTGCGTACGACGCAAAGAACCCGCGGCGCGGAACAACTTGGTCCCGGACCGCGGGTCTCGGCTTGCGCTCGACTCACGGGGGCCGACTACCGCCCTGGGGGCGGGGCCGGGGGGCCGGGCGGGTAGTTGCCGGGGTAAGTGGGCGGCTGCTGGTAGGAGTTGGGCTGGGGCGGGTAGCCGGGGGTGGCACCGGGCGGCATATAGGCACCGGGTGCGCCGGGGCCGCCAGGGGGCGGGCCGTTGCGGTCGTTCTTGCGCCTGGAGGCCACGACGAGGCCGATGACGAGAGCGGCGACGGCGAGGACGCCACCGGCGATGGAGACGATGGCGACGGTGCTCAGGCCTCCTTCGTCCTTGCTGCTGGCCTGCTGGTTGCCCTCGTCGGGGGTGTCGCCGCCGTCGGAGCCGCTGGAGGTTGCGGGGGTGTCCGTCGGGGAGGCCGACGTGCCCTCGGGCATCCTGAGGGGGCCGTTCTTGGGGCCGGCCGGGATGTCCTCCGTCAGGGCGCGGAGCGGGCGGATGAAGCCGTAGCCGTAGTGCTCGTCCGGGGCTTTGGTGACGCCTGAGCCCGAGGGGATGAGGGCCGTCTTCGTCAGACGGTTCGCCACCTGACCTGCCGAGAGGTGGGGGAATTTGGCGCGGATCAGGGCTGCGGCGCCGGAGACGTAGGCGGCTGAATCGGACGTACCGTCCCCATAGCCGTACGGGGAAGTGGCGCCTGTCGACCTGATGTGCACTCCGGGCGCCGTCAAGAGAACCTGTGGGCCGTAGTTGGACTTCTTCCAGACCTTCCCATCCGATCCTACGGCGCCCACCGTAAGGACGCCGGGGGAAGATGCAGGGTAGCCAAGGCTGGTGCTTCCTTCGTTACCCGAAGCCGACACGAGAAGAACATCGTGCTTTACCGCGTATGCGATCGCGTCCTTCTCTTCGTCGCTGGTGCTCTGAACCCCAAACGACATGTTGACGATCTTCGCTCCGTGGTCCACGGCATATCGCAACGGCTGGGCGTAGGAATCATCTTTCGCTGATTCGCTACCGTCCATGTTCGACCATTTGATGGGGAGAATCTTCGCACTTGGAGCCAGCCCCTTGATTCCCGCAGATCCACCCGGCCCATGTCCGTGCCCAGCTATTTCCCCGCTCATCGTCGTACCGTGATTGTTCTTTGATTCCTTGTTAGCCGGTCCGCCAGCGGTGAAGTCCTTCCCTGGCAGGACGTTTCCCGCAAGATCTGGGTGGCTCCCGTTTACGCCGTCATCAATGACGGCAACGATTACCCCTTGACCGGTGGAGATTTTCTCAATCTCTTCGGCATTGAAGGACTTCAGAGGCCACTGGTCATCTCTGATCTGGTCTGCCGAAGCAGCCGACGCGGTTCCGAAGAGCAGCGCTCCGGACAAAACCGTGCCGCCCAACGCACGCAGCTTGCACGCGAAGCTCATGCTGTAACTACCTCTCCTTGACAGATTAGGGCCCGCAGCCTAAGACTGCGGGCCCCAAGTCGTTTCCGCCGACCGCACCCGGCAGCTAACTACTCGATGACACGGGGGACAACATTACGTTGCTTTATCCATGTCTCCTCTTCTTCCACGAGGTAGTCAGGGCGATTGCCGTTTCCGTTTTTCGCGTTCTTTTTGCCGTTCGCGCCGGGCGCGCCCTGAGCGCCCGCCATTCCGCCACGACCGCCTGACTTTCCGGCCTGGCTGCCTCCCCGGCTGCGGTGCAGGCCCGAACCGCCCTGCGCTCCGGCTCCGGACTTCGGCTTCGCGGCGCCCGCGACTCCACCACGCTGGCGAGCCATTGCGCTGCCGCGGCCGGCACCACCACCTTTGCCCTTTGCGCCGCCGGCTCCGGCGCCTCCGCCCATGCCGGGCATACCGGCACGACCGGTTCCTGCCCCGCGCCCGGCGCCGCCGGTACCCATACCGCCCGGCATACCAGGCGTTCCAGAAGATCCGCCGCTGTCACCTCCGACGCCACCGGACCCCGAACCGATCGAGCCGCCACCGCCGCCCAGGCCGGTGCCGCCGCCCCCACCGCCCAGACCGAGGCCACCGCCACCGCCACCGCCGCCGCCGCCACCGAGCCCCTCAAGGCCGGTCTTCACCGGCGGCATGTGCGGCCCTGCCGGCGGCAGATGCGGGCCTGCCGGCTGGGGATGTGTACCGATGCCGCCGCCGACACCGCCCGGATTGGGTGCGGGCATCGGCATGGGGGAGGTGTAGCCGGGCCCCCTGCCGCCAGGTGTGAGACCGCCCGGACCCGTGGGCCTGGGACCGGTCATGGAGGGGGGCAGGGGAGGAGTGACGCCCCCCGGCGGCCTTCCGTCGCCGTCGGGCCGATCCCCGGTCCAGCCACCCTTGCCACGAGGATCGCGCGGCTTCCCAGGCTCAGGCACAGTCGGCATCGACTGCCCAACCGAGTTGTACGCCGCCCCCAAGTACTCCATCGCAATGGCGCCCCGCAGCTGCGCTTCCCGGCCCGCCGACAACTGGCTGCCGGTGGAGTCGAGTACCTGCTTCGTCGGTACGCCCTGTTCGAGCGAGGCAAGAGCGACCGTGTCATCTCGTGCGTCATTGCCGCCGAGGAGACCCTTGACCTCGTCGCCGGCCCTGTCCAAGCCGCTGTCGACAGCATCCGGCTCCTCGATGGACAAGACGTACGGGCCGTACGCCTCCAGCGCGCTGGCGGCATTTTCCAAGGTATTGCCGGCCGCCCGCGTCCACTGCGCGGCGTGAGCGATGTTCTGGCTGATTTCGCGGGCCCTGGCTTCGAACATCTGGGCGGCCTTGCCGTCCCAGTGTTCCCGGACTTCCGCGATGGCACGGTCGAATGCGCCCTTTATTCCCCCGCCTTGGCCCATCGCCTGCCGGGCGGCCTCGACCGCACCCTCTGTTATTCCGGCGAAGAAGTCATTGGAGGAACCGCCGTCGAGGTCGTGGGCGACGTCGCCCCATGCCTCACCGACGCTCCGCACCGTATCGGGGTTGGACGTCGCCACCATGGCCTTCAGCTCAGGGAGCGTCTTCTTCCAGAACTTGCTGGTGTGCTGCGCCGTGAACTGGTGATCACTTTTGTAGGACTCGGCCCCGATGCCGGCGCCCCACTCACTGTGTGCCATCACCTCCTGATTGAAGTCCTTGTAATGCTTTTGATTCAACTGCGTCATTACCGACCACCCCCGTTTTCACGTCCCACTGTTGCTGACACCCTGCGACCACTCAACTCATATTGACGGGCGCCCCGTCACGGCGCCCCTGATTCATGGCATTGGCCGTCTCTTGTTCCTTGTCCTGATAACGGCCGTGGGTGGCAGCAGTCTTGTCGGTGAGGTCCTTGATGAAGGACTCGAGCTTCTTGAGGATCTGATTCTCGATGTAGTCCTTCAGGGCCTCGTGCTTCTTCCGAAGCTCGGCTTCCTCCTCGAACTGCGAGCCGAGCGCCCCGTGCGGCAGGTACGTGTTGCTCGTCGCCTTGCCCTTGGTGCACTGCATGTCGTTGGTGATGCCGTTGAGCTTCTTCACCACCTCGTCCAGCCGGTCGAGGTCGACCTTGTACTCATCAGCCATGGATGGCCTCTCCCCCTGAGTGTTACGTGAAGTCCTGCGACGCCGGTCGCGGTAGGCAACAGTCGACCCCACGAGCAGGCCGACTGCGGGCAGGCCGCCCGCGAAGACGGCCTGGACATTTTACCGACGGGCAGCCTGCCGGGTGAGAGCGGTTCGCGGTATGGGCGGGGAGAGGGCGGGCGGCGCCTTTGCCTACCTCGTCCGCCGCCGGGGTTACGGGCTACTGGCTACCTGATTTCCCCTCAACTCCTCGACATGCCCTGATTGTTTATAAAGACAGCGATCCGCCCCGCCCGTTGCGGGCCAATGCCGGACAAAATGGCGTTCCTCAAAAGGGGCCGGAAATCGACCCGGTGGCCGCGGAGTAGGCCGGGACCACCGGCCGCCGCTCCAAGGTCGCCGCCCAGCCCACGGCCACGAGGGCCAGCACGCCCGTGGCGGCGCCGACCCAGGCCACGGAGGGGAGGCCGAGGTCCGCGTCGATGGCGAGGCCGCCCAGCATCGGGGTGAGGGTGATGCCGGTGTTGAAGGCCGAGGTGTTCACGGCCCCCGCCAGGGTCGGCGCATCGGGGGCGATCCGGAACACCCGCGACTGCACGACCGGGTTGACGACCCATCCGGTGAAGCCGAGGACGAGGACCAGCACGATGGCGGCGCCGAGGCTTTCGGCCGTCAGCGCCAGCGCCGCGGAGGCGATGGTCAGCCCACCGCCTCCGATGAGGAGGGTCCGCAGCGGCGCGGTGTCGGCGACCCGTCCGCCGACCGTCAGCCCGGCCAGCCCGCCGGCGCCGTACAGCGCGAGCACCAGCGGCACCCAGCCCTCGGGCAGCCCGCTCACCTTCGTCAGCAAGGGTGCGAGATAACTGAAGGTGACCACCGCCGCGCCGAACGTCAGGGCCGTCAGGAGGTAGGACACCCACAGTTCCGGGCGGGCCAGACCCCTCAACTCACCGCGGATCGAGGGACGTTCGCGTACCTCGGCAGAATTCCGTGCCGCCGGCAGTGCGACCCGCAGCGAGATCGCGCTGAGTACGGTCAGCCCGGCCACGCCCCAGAATGCGGCGCGCCAGCCCGCGTGCTGGCTGAGGACCGTACCGGCCGGCACACCGACGATGGTGGCGAGGGTGAGCCCCATGGCGACAACCGACAACGCCTTCCCCTTGGCCCCCGGCGGCACCAGGCTCACCGCCGCCGCGGCGGCCACCGCCCAGAAACCGGCGTACGCGAAGGCGCTGACGATGCGGGTCGCGAACAGCACCCCGTATCCCGGCGCCAGCGCTCCGACCACATGCCCGGCGATGAAGACGGCCTGGAAGGCGATCAGTGCGGTACGGCGCGGTATGCGCAAGGTGGCGACCGCCAGCACCGGCGCGCCGACAAGCATGCCGATGGCGAAGGCGGACACCAGCAGACCGGCGTCGGGGATGGAGACGCCGAGGTCGGAGGCGATGTTGGTGAGCAGTCCGGAGATCATGAATTCGGAGGTGCCCTGGGCGAAGATGCCCAGGCCCAGGAGATATACGGCAAGTGGCATGAGGAGAAGCTCCGTTGGGTGGAGACATGGGTGAGGTAGTGGGTGGGTAAATGACTGGAATGTGGAATTGTTTTAGAACGAGCAGTTCAAAATGAAGGCAGAGGAGGGGCGGCACGCTGTCAGTGAAGGGAGAAAGCACCAGAAATGCGGCCGGGACGCGCAGCCCCGCAATCCCCCGCAAGGAATCAGAAAGCGCTCAACGCCGCATCCGCAACGCTCTCCAGCGCCCCGCGGCCGACCCCGGCCCGCGCCGAGACGCGCAGCCCGGCGACCGTGGCGATGAGGAGATGGGCGAGGGTGCGGGCATCCTTGTCGCGCGGGATATCGCCGTCGCGCTGGCCGGACTCGATCACGGCGCGGACCGCCTCCAGCCGGAGGCCGTAATCCCGCTCCAGCGAGGCGGCGACCGACGGGTCATGGGCCGCCACCTCGACGCAGGCGTTGACGACGAGACAACCGCGGCCGTCCGCATCCTTCGCGAACTCGTGGTCGATCACTCGCTGCAGCACCGTGCGGAGCTTCTGCCGTGCGGGCAGTTCGCTCTCCAGCAGCTCGAAGAGCTCACCGTTGCGGCACTCCATATAGCGGGCCAGCGCGCGCTCGAAGAGATCGTGCTTGCTCTTGAAGGTGTTGTAGATGCTGCTGCGCCCCAGGCCCGTGGCATCACACAGGTCCTGGGTGGACGTCGCTTCGTAGCCGGCGGCCCAGAACGCCTCCATCGCGGCGTCCACCGCCCGCCCCTCGTCGAATTTCCTGGGCCGTGCCATGACAGCGAAGCTAGCACGTATTGGATCGCTCAGTCCAATACGATGCGTACGATGTGGTCCGCCTGGCGGCGGCCTCACACAGGAACGGGAACGGCTATCCCCCGGCCCGCGGAAAGCTGACCTCGACCCGGCGGTTCTTCCTGCGCCCGGTCTCGGTGGCGTTGTCGGCGATCGGGTACTGCTCGCCGTAGCCGCGGATGTCGAACGTCACCGACGAGCCGAGGTCATTGGCCAGCTCCCGCTGGACGGCGTTGGCGCGTTGCTTGGAGAGGGTCAGGCCGTGGGCGGCGGAGCCGAGGTTGTCGGTGAAGCCGAAGACCCGCAGGCGGTGGGCGTTCTGCTTTCTGACCTCGGCGGCAATGGTGTCGATCCGCGACAGTGCCTCCGGTGAGAGCTTGGCGCTGTCCTTGCCGAAGAGGACCTCGGCCTGGAGCGAGAAGGTCACGTTGTCGTTGGTGTCCTGGCGGCGCTCGGAGCCGTCGTCGGACTCGACGATGGACTTGATGTTGAGGACCTTCGAGGGGGCGAGCCGGGCGCCCTGGACCATACGGAGATCGGGGTCGTGGGGGTCGATACGGACCGGAGGGGCGGAGTCCTCCTGGGTGCCGGGCGGATCGTCCGCCTGGGCCGGCGGCGTCAGCAGGGCGGCGGCAAGTATGACGCAGGCGGCGGCCGTCAGGGCCCTGGGCACGGTGCGACCTGTGGGCATGGGGTCACTCACCCGGTGATCTCGATGTTGGCGGAGGGGAAGGTCGGCAGCTGGAATTCCACATCGGTTGTGCTGGCCGGCGGCGACGGGAACTGCATGAAGACCGGCAGGGTCTCCCCCGCCTTGATGATCCGGATGCCGGTGGTCGCCAGCGGGCGCCCCTCGGTGTCCCGCAGGACGTAGTAGCGCTTGCGCTCCTTGGCGTCGATGAGGGTGGCCCCGCCCAGGTGGTTGCCGTGCTGCTGCATCTCCGTCTCGTCGCCGCGCCAGGCGGACGATTCGCTGAACGGCTCGGCGCTGGTGTTCTTCAGGACGCCCTGCACGGTGACGAAGCCGCCGGCGTCCCGCACCGCGGAGTTGAGGGTGAGGACTATGCCCTTCTTGCCCTTGAGCACCGCGATGACCTTGGTGGCGTCCGCGGCCGGTGCGGTCGCGGGGGAGCTGTGCGCGCCCGGCGGCTTCGGCTTCTTCGCCAGGTCCGGCGATCCGCTGTCGTGGCCGCAGCCGACCGCGCCGAAGGCCAAGCCGGCGGCAATCACGATCGCGGCCGCCGCCTTACGGCGCTTCGCGGTGCGTCGCATGCTCATGGGCGAGATTCCTTTGCTGGTCATCCGTGTTCGGTGGCGGAAGGGGCGGTCGGCGGGCGGTGGTGCGAGCGGCGGTCGTGCGGCCGGACCCGGCCAGTCGTGCGCCGGGTCGTTCGGCGGGGCGTTCGGCGGTTCATCCGGCGGGTCATTCGGCGAGTCGTACGGCGAAGAAGCCGGCCGGCTCGGGGAAGGGGTCGAGGTGCGCGGGGTCGAGCGTCAGCGGCTTGCCGTCGCAGGTCAGCTCGATCTTCCCCTTGCCCGGGGCCTTCCCCTTGTCCGGCCCCTGCCCCTTGCCCTTCTCCTTGCCCTTGTCCTTGCCCTTGTCCTTGCCCTTGTCCTTCTCCATGCCCTTGCCCTTGTCCTTGGCGGGCTCTTTCCTGTCGGCCGGGCCGCCGTCACCGGGCCCCCGGCCGCCCTCGGCGGGCCGTACGGTGCAGCGCGGGACGATGACCGCCTTGGCGCCGGCCGACGCATGCTTGTTCTCCGTACCCGGAACGATCGAATCGCCCACCGTGCCGCGCGTGGTGACCCGTACCGCGAAGGATGTCGGCCAGGAGTCTGGGGTGCAGCTGGTGGCATCGGCGTCGTTCTTCCCGGCGAACCACTGGGCGCTGTCGCAGGCGGTGCCCGTGGGGGAACCCATGGCCTTCAGCAGGTCCTCCCAGGCATCGTCGTCGCCTTCGACCGCCTTGCGCAGGGCGCGGTACAGGTCGTCGCGGTACGTCTGGGCGGCGCCCAGGGCCGCGGCGTCGGCGGCGGTCTGCGCGCTGTTGCGGGTGGCGGCCGCCTGGCCCACGGCGAAGAAGGCGAAGGCAAGGAAGAGCAGACCCGCCACGGCCACGATGTAGAGGGGGAAGGCCTGCCCTGCGTCTTGTCGTACGCCCTGCCGCACAGCGTCAATCAGCCGGTGAGCTGGGAGATCTTCGAGGTGATGGCGTCGTAGATGGACTGGCCGATGTCCGTACCGGCGATCGCGATGACGATCGCCACGACCACCGCGATGATGCCCAGGTACTCGATCGAGGTCTGTCCCCGGTCGTTCCCCAAAAACCGCTTCGCCATCGTCTTCCCCTCCATGGGCGGCCGGCCCGCTCTGGTCCGGCTGGTCTGCCCCCGTGGTGCCGGCGCGCTTGTCCGCGCTCAGGACACTTGAAAAGTACGCCGGAACAGCGTTCCCGGAACAGGGAATCCGAACCACTTCCTCGGTGAGGAAGATGTACGGACGGTGTGATGGCGCTATTCGGTCAGTCAGCCGCACCTTGACCACCCCCGCTCCCCCTCCGGGATTATCCGGCACTCCGACACCATTGGGACCGGCCGACCCGCTCGTACCGTGGTGCGAGAGGCGCCGCCGCGCACACCCACTGTGGCACAACTCGTTGCTCCTGCGAAGGCGTTGGCGAGAAGCAGGGTCCGCAGCGACCTCATCCGGCCGTGCGCAACAGCACCGCCGTGAGGGGGTGCGCCAGGCCCGAGCAGTCGTAGCCGCCGGACGGGTCGGGCTGGTACAGGAACCACACCCCGAAGGCGTTGAAGAGCAGTGGCAGCAAGCCCAGGAGCAGGAACGCGAGGGCGACGGCAGAGGCCGCGGAGGAGTCCGTCCGCCACCCCCGCCGGGCCGCCCCGACGCGCAGTGCGGCGTACAGCACGGGGGCCGCCAGACTGCAGCCGAGACCGGCCCAGGCGGCGATGTGCATCCGCAAGGACGGGCCGAAATAGTGGCAGTCGTGGAAGGTGTCGTGCTGGAAGACGGTGGAGAGGAGGGCGAAGAGCCCGGCGCCGAGGAGGACCAGGGCGGGGACGCCGAGGGCGGTGCAGCGGCGCCAGGCGAGGGACGGCTCGGTGCGGCCCACGGGTTCGGTGCGGTCCACAGGTCCGCGGGTCTCGGTCGTCTCTGCCGTCTCTGCCGTCTCTGCCGTCATGGAGGTCTCGGTCGGTCGCATCGCTCATCTGCCCATCAGGGAGCCGAAGTCGGTGCCCGAGCCCAGGAAGAAGCCGGCCACCAGCAGGATCATGGTGGCCGGGACCATGAAGGTGGTGATCACCATGGTGGCCTTGGGGACCGCGCGGGTGGCGCGGCGTCGGGCGTTCTGGGCGTCGGTGCGGCGCATGTCGTTGGCGATCTGGATGAGGGTCTCGACGATCGGGGAGCCGAGCTCCTCGCCCTGCTGGAGGGCCGTGACGAACTGCGCGACCTGTTCGGAGTCGTTGCGTTTGCGCAGCTCGTCGAAGGCCACCCGGCGGCTGACGCCCATGTCCATCTGACGGAGGGTGATCCGGAGTTCGTCGGCCCAGGGCCCCTCGTACTTCTCCGCGACCCGGTCCAGCGCCTGGCGGAAGCCGAGCCCCGCGCTGACGACGACGGCGAGGACGTCCAGGAAGTCGGGGAGGGTGCGTTCGATGGTGTCCTTGCGCTGGCGGATCGCGGCCCAGATGCCGACCTCGGTCCAGAAGAAGGCGAAGAGGATCATGAGGACGCCGAGGACGGCCTGGCCGCGCAGGAGCATCACCAGGGCGGCGACGAGGCCGAGCGCACCGTACACGGCGCGGCGGGCGGCGTAGCGGTCGACGGTGAGACCGCCGGGGTTGCCGGCCTGGTCGATGCGGTGCCGGACCCGGGCGACGCGTTTGTCGCCCATCAGGCGCAGGACGAAGGGCGCGTAGCGCATGCCCATGCGGTCGACGGCCGAGCCGACGGCCGTGGTGCGGGTCGCGCCGACCTCCAGGGACAGCGCGAGGTCGGGCGGGAGTCTGGCCTCGCGGCGGTAGAGCGCGATGCCGCAGCAGATGCCGACGACCGAGAGGGCGAAGGCGAGGGCCAGGAGGATTCCGATGGTCATGGGGTGCTCGCGTCCCGTACCTAGACGTCGATCTTGGCGAAGCGGCGGATGAAGGTGAAGCCGAGGGCGTAGAGGGCGAAGGCCACGACGACCGCGGCCTGGCCCAGGAAGGTGGAGGTCATCCGGTCGATGGCGCCCGGTGCGATGCGGTTCATCAGCAGCAGGGTGCCGATGCCGAGCAGCGGGACGACGTAGGCGGTGACGACCACTTGGGAGAGCTGGGTGCGGACCTCGCGGCGGGTTTCCTTGCGCTCCTCGAGGGTCTTGGTGAGGTTGCGCAGCGAGCCGACGACGGTGCCGCCGGCGCGGTTGGCGAGGACCAGGGTGGTGACCAGGACGACGAGTTCGCGGGAGGGGAGGCGTTCGGCGAGCTCGCCGAGGGCCTCGTCGATGGAGTGGCCGACGGCGAGTTTGTCGGAGACCTTGGCCAGTTCCTCGCCCGCAGGGGCCTCCAGTTCCTCGGCGGCCATGCCGAGGGCCGTGCGCAGGGCGAGGCCGGCCTGGGTGGCGTTGGCGAGGATCCGGGAGAGTTCGGGGAGCTGGTTGATGAACTTCTCGATGCGCTTCTGGCGCTGCCAGTTGAGGAAGGCGGCGGCGGCCCAGACGGCGACCAGTGCGGCGATCGGGCCGAAGAAGGGGGCAAGGGTGGCCTGGGCGATCAGCCAGAGGGCGATGACCGCGGCGAGGAGGTAGACGAGGAATTCGCCGGGGGTCACGTCCAGACCGGTGACGGCGAGCCGCAGTTCGAGGCGGCGGCCGAAGCGGGTGCCGCGCAGGGTGCGGTCGACGGAGGGGAAGCGGCGGCGACGGGTGACCGGGGGCAGGCCGCGCTCGTCCGCCAGACGGTCGACGATGGCCTGGCGCTGGGCGCGCCCGGCGGCGTAGACCCGTACGCCGACGACCGCCAGCACCCCGCACAGCACAGTGGCCCCGAGGGCGAGCAGGGGCAGGGCGGTGCCGCCGGTCATGAGCTGGCCTTCCGGGTGGCGAGTTGGTCGTCGGTGGCCGCCACGCCGAAAGCGGGCGGGGTGGGCTCGCCGGCCATGAAGAGGCGTTCGGCGACGCGGCGGGGCAGCGGGAAGTAGCGGAAGGCGCCGTGGACGACGCGGTCGGCGCCCATCGGCCGGGCGTCGAAGCGGCAGACGGTGGCGATCCGGTAGTCCTCGTGGCCGCGCGAGTCGAGGATGGCGATCTCGCTGATCCGGCGGGAGCCGTCGGCGTGCCGGGTGAGCTGGACGAGGCAGTCGACGGCGCTGTTGATCTGGTCCCGCAGTGCCTCGAAAGGGACCTTGACGTCCGACATGGAGGCCAGCGTCTGCAGCCGCATCAGGGCGTCCTCGGCGCTGTTGGCGTGGACGGTGGCGAGCGAGCCGTCGTGGCCGGTGGACATCGCCTGGAGCATGTCGAGGGTCTCGCCGCCGCGCACCTCGCCGACGATGATGCGGTCGGGGCGCATGCGCAGGGAGTTGCGTACCAGGTCGCGGATGGTGATCCGGCCCTTGCCCTCCACGTTGGGCGGGCGGGACTCCAGGCGGATGACATGGGACTGCTGGAGCTGGAGCTCGGCGGCGTCCTCGACGGTGATGATGCGTTCGCCGTCGGGGATCAGGCCGGACAGGGCGTTGAGCAGGGTCGTCTTCCCGGCACCCGTCGCGCCGGAGACCACCACGTTGAACTTGGCGCGCACCAGCCCCGCCAGCAGCATCAGCATCTGCTCGTCGAGGGTGCCCATGCCGATGAGTTCGGCGAGGGTGTAGGCGCGCGGGAAGCGGCGGATGGTGAGGGTGGCGCCGTTGAGGGCGAGCGGCGGGATGATGACGTTGACGCGTTCGCCGGACGGGAGGCGGGCGTCGACCATCGGATTGGACTCGTCCACGCGGCGGTTGACGGTGGAGACGATCCGCTCGATGGTCTGCATCAGCTGCTCGTGCGAGGCGAAGCGGACGGGCAGCAGCTCCACCCGGCCCGCCCGCTCGACGTACACCTGGTCCGGTCCGTTGACCATGATCTCGGTGATCGAGACGTCTTCGAGCAGCGGCTCCAGGACGCCCAGGCCCAGCGCCTCGTCCACCACCCGGCGGATGAGCTGGGAACGCTCGGCGGTGGAGAGCACCGGGCCCTCGCGGCTGATGATGTGGCCCAGGACGCGCTCCAGGCGCGAGCGGCGCTCGGCGGCGCTCAGCGACGACATCTCGGCGAGGTCGATCTCTTCGAGCAGCTTGGCGCGGTAGACGGCGACCAGATGGTTGTCGTGGCGCGCCTCGGCGGGCGGCTCGGGGGCGACGATCCGGGCTTTCAGACTCATCGCGGCGGTGCTCCTGGTCCTGTGGGTGGTACGTGCGCCGGCACTACGGGGCTCCTTCGTACGGGCCCGCCGCGGCCGGGTGGGTGGCGTGCGCGGGGCTGGGCATGGTGGCGCTGCGCGTGGCGGAGCCGAAGTCGGCGACGCCGGGGATGAGGGAGGGGATGCGGACGCTCACGGTGGCGTGCACCGCGCTCCCGTCGTCGCCCACCGAGATCTTGGCGCCCTCGGCGATCCAGCCGCTCATCGCGGCCAGGCCCGCACCCCGGGGATCGGTCTCGCCGTCGGCCTCGTCCAGGGACGCGGTACGGGCCGCGGCGCGGGCACCCGTACCGGCCTGCTGGACGGCGTACGCGCCCAGGCCCAGCTGGACCACGGCCAGCGCGACGGCCAGCAGGACCGGCAGGAAGCCGAGGAATTCGATGGAGACCTGGCCGCGGTCGCGGCGGCGGCCGCGCGGCCGGGCGGGGGTTCGCCGGGCGCCGCTCATCCTCGGGCCTCCTTCACCGCACCGGCCGAACCGGTCACCGTCCAGGGGAAGTCGGCCGCCCCGGGGAACAGCACCGGCACCTTGAGGCGGACCGTGGCCTGCCACAGCCCGGCCTCCGGACGGCAGGAGGTCGTGGCGGCGCTGCGCCAGGAGGCAGGCAGATCGCGGACGGCGGCGGTACGGCAGGCCCCCGCGCCGCCGGCCTCGATCGCGGTGGCGGCCCGCGCCCCGCGGTCGGCGGAGTTGGCCGCCAGCGAGTACGTGTAGCCGATCAGCACGAACTGCCACAGCAGGATCAGGACCACGCCGATCAGCGGCAGCAGGCCCAGGAATTCGACGGAGACCTGACCGCGGTCGGTGCCGCCCGGGGGGCGCCGCACGGGTCATCCCTCCTCGTACGGGCGGGCCGGGTCGAACGGCCCCGTCCCGCCCGCCGCCGTCGACGAGCCGCGCCGTGTCCCGAACCGCGGGCCCGGGCCGAACCCCGCTGCGGGGCCCTGGTGCGTCCCCGGTCCGGGAGGCGCCCCCGCCGTGATCGCCTTGCGTTTGCGTCCCGTCAGGGCCGTACGCGCCCGGGGGCCGCCCCGTCCCTGGCGGTCGGTGGGCGAGTCGACCAGGCCCAGCTCGCCGGCCAGCGCCCACAGGGCCTGCTTGACCGTCGAGCGGGAGTCCAGGTCCTGCATCCGGCCCGCGTCGACGCAGGGCTGGAGCTCCTTGAAGGCGGCCGGGACCGGGGTCCTGGCCATCCGGGTGCCGGTGGCCTTGGCGACCAGCGGCGGCTGGATCTCAGTACTGCGGGTGAGCCGGTTGACCAGCGTCGTGGTGTCCGCCGCCTTGCGGATCTGGAGCCGGTCCCACAGCCGCACCTGCCGTTTGGCGGCGCGTACGGCCACCACGTCCGGGGTGGTCACCAGCAGTGCCACATCGGCGAGTTCGACGGCCGCGGCGTTCGCGGACTGCATCTGCGAGCCGCAGTCGACGACCACCACTTCGTAGCGGGAGCGCAGCGCGGCGACGATGTGCCGGGCGGCCCGGTCGTCGACCTCCTCGCCCCGCTCGCCCTCCTCCGGGGCCAGCAGCAGCGCCAGCCCGGTGTGGTGCTCGTGCACCGCGTCCTGGAGGACCCGTACGGAGATGTCCTCGATCCCGGCGAGGTCCACGAGGGAGCGGCGGAACTGCACGTCCAGATAGGAGGCGACATCGCCGGACTGGAGGTCCATGTCCACCAGGGCGACGCTGCGGCCCGCGGCGAGCGCGGCGAGCGCCAGTTGGACGGCCGTGACGGTAGTCCCGACGCCGCCCTTGGCGCCCGTCACCGTCACCAGCGTCCCGGCGGGCCCGGGGGCCGCGTCCGGGCCTCCCCCGAGGTGGACCCGTACCCCCGCCGACCACTGTGCGGCGGCCTGCACCCGGGCGGCCAGTTCGTCGTAGCCGAGCGGCAGTCCGACGATGCCGCGGGCACCCGCGTCCATCGCCGCGGAGAACAGCGCGGGTCCCGCGTCCGTCGTCATCAGGACGACGCCGACGGCCGGGAAGCGCAGCGCCACCTCGCGGATCAGCTCCAGCGCCGGCATCGGGCCGATCCGCTCATGGACGAGGACGACCTCGGGCAGCCCCTCGACGGCGGGGGCCGGGCCGCGGCCGCCGGTGGGGCCCGCGGGCGGCTGGGCGGCCGGTTGGGCGGCCTGGGCCAGGGCGCCGAGCAGCGCGGCGGAGTCGGCGACCACCGGCTCGGGCTCGGCGTCCGGCAACTGGCTGAGCAGCGAGGACACGATGCGCGCGGCGTCCGGGTCGCCGACTGCGGGGAGGATGCGGATGGTCACCTGGGCCTCCGGGTCACTTGTCGCCGTCGAGGGTGTAGGTGCGCTGGCCGGGCGGGATGGTGGCCTCGCTGCCGGGGGCGAGCAGGGCGAGCCGGACGTGGGAGGCGAAGGACTCGGCGTAGGCGACCCGCTGGGCGTCCTGGGTGTCCAGGGCGAAGGTGATCGGCACGGCCTCGCTCGCCCGCCGGCTCGCGGTCGTGTCGCCCGGGTCCCTGGCCTCCAGGGGCGTCAGTTTGCCGACGTCGATGACCTGGGCACCGGCGACGATGACCTTGGAGACGGGCTTGTCCTCGGGGCGTTTGCCCTCGAAGGTGGCGTAGATGTTCACCCGGGAACCGGGGTTGATCTTTCCGGCCACACCGGTGGCGGCGTCGATCATGATGGCGATCTCCTGCTGCCCGGCCTTCAGCGCGGGCCGCTCGACGACCATGTCCTCCTGGAGCAGCGAGCCCTTCTTCAGCGGCGTGACCGCGATCTTGCCGCTGACCCGGTCGAGGTCGGTCACGGCGGTGGGCGGCAGCCACCGCTGAGGCATCTTCACCTTCTCGAACTGCCCCGGATCCAGCGCTTTATAGGCCGCGACATCCGCCTTCAGCCGGTACGCCGTCCTCTCCGGCCCGACCTTGGACTCGACGTTCTTGATCACCGACAGGACGCCGATGAACGCGCCGACCGCGCAGAGGGCCGACAGGAGCAGCAGGATCACTCCGCGGCGCTGGCGTGAGTTCATGGGGGTGGGACCTCGATCGGGGGACGGGGGGACGGGCAGGCGGTCGGAGGCGGCACGGTCGGGTCAGCGCACGCGGGCCACCGTCCGTGCGGTACCGGGGAAATCGGGGTGGCCGGGGAGGTCCCGGCGGCCCGGGGCGGCCGGTTCTGCGGTGACGCCCGGCCCTCGTACGTCCAACTGGCCGGGAGCGCCGCCCCGTACGTCCGGCATACCGGACGGGGACACCGGGGACAGGCCGCGCCGGCGGAGCGCGGACGGGGGTGGCGGCGGGTCGGCCGAGGGAGGAGCGGGGTCCCCCGGGTCGGGCGCCGGGGCGGGCGCGGGAGCCGGGTGGGGCTCGGGAGCCGGGGCCGCGCACGGTGTCGTACCGGGATCCGCCGCCGTACCGGATGGGGCGGCCGTACCGGGTGCCGCTGCCTGCGGCCCCGCTATCGCCGCAGGTGAGCGCCCCGCGCCGGCCGCCGTCCGGTCCCGCGCCACCGGCGTCGCACAGAACGCGCAGCGGTCGCCGAGGAGTTCCAGGCCGCACCAGCCGCACTCCTCGCGCCGTACGGACGACACCAGTTGGTGCAGCACCGACGGATCCGGAATGGCGGCCGCGAACTCGATCAGCTTCTGGGTGCCCCACCACCGGGCGGACTCGGCCGGCAGCCGGGCCTCGTAGGCGCCCTGCACCTGCCAGGCCGGGGCCAGCACACCGCCCACCCACTCGCCGGTGAGCTGCCCGCGGGCGACCGCGAGCTGAGTGGCGAACCCGGGCGCGGGCAGCCCGGCCCCGGTGCTGTGCCGGTCCAGATGCAGCAGCTGCGGTTCGGGATTGGCGAGCACCGCGAAATGCGCCCCCGGCAGCCAGGACTTCACATGGGACCGCAGATCCACCGCCACCCGGTCCAGGCCGCTGACGCTGCCCAGGAGCGCGCCCGCATGGACGTAGTGCGCCAGCAGCCGCGCCGCACAGGCCAGCACCCCCGGGCTGAAGCCGCACAGCGACAGCTGCCGCAGCTGGTGGGCGAGCACCGCGACGCCGAGCGGCGGCAGGGACAGCGGCAGGATGGCGATCCGGTCGCTCTCGAGGACGGCGCGCAGGGTGTGCAGCCGGCGGATGTGTTCCGGCGGACAGGCGGAGGTGTAGAGCACGACGAGATGGCCGTGGTGCTCCAGTACGGCAGCGGTCTCCGTCAACGCCTCGTCCAGCGGCTGCAGATGCGGGGCCTGCAGGACGACCGCGGCGGGGGTCTGCCGGTCGGCGGGCAGCGCGAGGTCAGGGCTGGTGACTGCAATCGCGGTCGGCACGTCGCTCCCCCACTCCTAGCGGCCGCCGGGGGTCCGGGACCGCGGATCGGCACAGCTCTGCGCCATCGGCGCCATACGCTCAGCACTTTATCCACGAGATACGCCCCAGAGAACACGTTCTGGGCTACTCGTCATGACGGCGGGCCCGCAGGGAAACGGCACATACCGGCCGGGCGGCCGATGCGGGAACTTCCGCTTCCGTCCGGCCCCTCGACCAACCCATGACCAACCTCTTGACAGGCGCAATGGTCTGGACCACGTTGTACGACAAGCCCAGGGGCCCCTGAGCGCGTACCGGCACCACTCCCCTCAACTACCCCCCACACGGAGGCAGTCGTGGTTCGCGCATCTTCAGGAACGGCGAAGCGAAGACTGACGGCAAGACTGGTGAAAGGGCTGCTGGCGGGGGTGTCCGCGGCGGCCCTGCTCTCGGCGGGGACCGTCGCGGACGCCCACGCGGCGGATGCCGCCGCCGTCCCCAAGCACGCCGTCACCGGCTACTGGCAGAACTTCAACAACGGCGCCACGGTCCAGAAACTCAAGGACGTCGACGACGCCTACGACATCATCGCGGTCTCCTTCGCCGACGCGACCGGTCAGCCAGGAGCCGTCACCTTCAACCTCGACCCGGCCGTCGGCTACGGCTCCGTGGACGACTTCAAGGCGGACATCAAGGCCAAACAGGCGGCCGGGAAGGCGGTCGTCCTCTCCGTGGGCGGCGAAAAGGGCTCCGTCTCGGTCAGTGACGAAGCCTCCGCCAAGAACTTCGCCGACTCCGTCAACAAGCTGATGGACGACTACGGCTTCAACGGTGTCGACATCGACCTCGAAAACGGCCTCAATTCGACGTACATGACCCAGGCCCTCAAGGCCGTCCACGCCGCGCACGGCGATGTCGTGGTGACGATGGCCCCGCAGACCATCGATATGCAGTCACCGCAGAACGAGTACTTCAAGACGGCGCTCGGCATCAAGGACTTCCTGACCGCCGTCAACATGCAGTACTACAACAGCGGTTCGATGAACGGCTGCGACGGCAAGGTCTACGCCCAGGGCTCGGTGGACTTCCTGACCTCGCTGGCCTGTATCCAGCTGGAGGGCGGACTCGATCCGTCCCAGGTCGGCATCGGCGTACCGGCCTCCTCCAGCGCGGCCGGCAGCGGCTATGTGTCCCCGTCCGTCGTCAATGCCGCGCTCGACTGCCTCACCCAGGGCAGCAACTGCGGCTCCTTCAAGCCGTCCAGGACCTATCCGGGGCTGCGCGGCGCGATGACCTGGTCCACCAACTGGGACGCGTCGAACGGGAACGCCTTCGCGAGCCAGGTGGGCGGGCACGTCCACGGGCTTCCGTAGCCCGTCCCTCGCGCCACCCCCACAGCCGGGGCCCGTGCACCGGGTGCACGGGCCCTGGCCGCTGGTGGCTTCTAGCTCACCCGGTACCTCAGCTGCGGACACCCGCCGGCTTGGGCAGCTCGCAGCCCTCCGCGTTCAGGTCCAGCTTGTTGCCGGTGCCGAAGCACTTGGGTATCCCGTACGTCTCCTGGGCGTAGTTGATGCCCTTGTGCACGGTGACATTGCCGTTCTCGTCGACCTCGCACGGGTTGTTCTCGGTGCACTTCTCACCGTTCTCATTGCCCGTGTTGTTGATCGCCGCGACCTTGCCGCTGCCGGTGTCGATCACCGGGGAACCGGAGGTCCCGCCGATGGTGTGGCAGTCCGGCGTGTAGCGGACCGAGTCCTTCCAGGTCCAGTCGCCCTCCTTGAGGGTGTTGACGAACCCGTCGATGTTGCAGGAGTAGATCTTCTTCCAGTAGCCGGAGACCACGCTGATCCCCGCACCCTTGGCCGGGTGGTCGGTGGCCAGCTCCAGCGGCTTGATGCCGTACTTCTGCTCGATCTCGGCGTAGGTCGAGCCGGTCTCGTACAGGGACACATCGGTGTCCGTCATCGTGGCGTACGCGATCTTGGTCGCCTTGATGGTGCCCAGGTCGCCCGCGGACTTGTCCAGCACGGTGAAGCTGCGGCTGGACGGCTGGTCGACGATGACCTCGCCCGCGCCCGGCATACCGCTCTCCAGACAGTGCCCGTTGGACATCACCAGGGCGGGGTCGTTCTCCTGCGAGTTCGGCATCTTGACGATCGAGCCGGAGCAGTTGTCCAGCGCGACGGTGCCGGCGAAGTCGACGGCCTTGGTCTTGTGGCCGGTCTTGTGCTTGCTGTGCGGGGCCTTGTGCTTGTGGTGGACCTGCGGGGCCGCACCGGCGCTGCCGGCACTGCCCACCAGGGCTGCGGCGCCCAGAACGGCCGTGGCCAGGGCGCCGACGAGAGGTCGGTTCATGTGGGGGTCCTCTCAGTTTCCGTACCGAAGGCCGGGTCGTGTCAGCGTCCCGGCTCTTCGGTTTTGACGTGCGCATTGTTGGCCGTCGAACGCCCCCAGGCAATGAATTTCCGTAAAACGATGCCAAGTTGCCGGGTTGGCCCCCGTTCGCGCGCCCTTCACATCTGGCCGTCGAACATCTTGACCCGACCATGCCAAGGCCCAAAACTGGCGCCGTCGCTTCGCCTCACACCCCACAGGAGACCGCATGCGACCCCGACGTATACGCGGCGGGCGGACCACCGCCCTCGCCGCCGCTCTCTCCCTCGCGCTCGCCGCTTCGATCGCCGCCGCACAGGCCCAGGCCTCCCCCGCCGGCACACCCCCCACCACCCGCGCCGCCGAGCCCCCTCACCAGTACGAGGTGTCCGGCCCCGCCACCCCCGCCCAGCGCACCGCGCTCACCGCAACCGGCGCCTCCGTCGACGAGGTCCACGCCCGCGCCGTCGTCATCACCGCGGACCGCGCCCAGGCCGCCCTCGTACGCCAACTCGGCTACCGGCTGAAGAAGCTGCCCGACCCGCCGCGCACCCCGGCGAGTTCCGGCCGCATCAAGGACTTCCCCGACGGCTACACGAAGTACCACAACTACGACGAGGCGACCAAGGAGATCGACACGCTCGTCGCCAAGCACCCGGACATCCTGTCCAAGCAGGTCATCGGCAAGTCCCACGAGGGCCGCGACATCCTCGCCCTGAAACTCAGCAAGAACGTCACCAAGGACGAGAAGGAACCCGAGGTCCTCTTCACCGCGCACCAGCACGCCCGGGAGCACCTCACCGTCGAGATGGCGCTCTACCTCCTCAACGAATTCACCTCGAAGTACGGCTCGGACGACCGCATCACCAAAATGCTCGACTCCCGGGAAATCTGGGTCATCCCGGATCTGAACCCGGACGGCGGCGAATTCGACATCTCCACCGGCGAGTTCCAGATGTGGCGCAAGAACCGCCAGCCCAACTCCGGCACCAACGAGGTCGGCACCGACCTCAACCGCAACTGGGACTTCAAATGGGGCTGCTGCAACGGCTCCTCCGACGACCCCGGCGACGAGACCTACCGCGGCCCGTCCGCCGCCTCGGCCCCCGAGGTGAAGGTCGTGTCCGACTTCGTCCGCGGGCGCAAGGTGGGCGGTAAGCAGCAGATCACCGCGGCCATCGACTTCCACACCTACAGCGAACTCGTCCTGTGGCCCTTCGGCTTCACCAACGACCCGACCGGGCCCGGTATGACGCAGGACGAACACGACACGTTCGCCGCCATCGGAAAGAAGATGGCCGCCAGCAACGGCTACACCCCGGAACAGTCCAGCGAGCTCTACATCACCGACGGGGCGATCGACGACTGGCTGTGGGGCGACCAGAGGATCTTCGCCTACACCTTCGAGATGTATCCGTCCTCGAACGGCGGTGGCGGCTTCTACCCGAAGGATTCGGTGATCCCGAAGGAGACCGCGCGGAACAAGGACGCGGTACTGCAGCTCCTGGAAACCGCCGACTGCCCGTACCGCGCCATCGGCAAGGAAGGCCAGTACTGCAAGAACAAGGGCTGACGCGCCCGGCGCAATGCAGCACGGTGGCCCCGCCCGAGGCGGGGCCACTGCCGTTCGGCCCCAGGGGGTGCCGTCACCTTCCCTGGACCACGGAACTCACCAGCAGAGCCACCGCGAAACCGGTGACGGACAGCACCGATTCCAGAACCGTCCAGGACTTCAGCGTGTCCCGCTCCGGAATCCCGAAGTATTTCGCGACCATCCAGAATCCGCCGTCGTTCACATGTGAGGCGAAAATCGACCCTGCCGAAATCGCCATGATGATCAGTGCCAGTGCTGCCTGGGACAGCCCCTGCCCCGCCACCAGCGGCAGCACGATGCCCGCCGTGGTCACGATGGCGACCGTCGCCGAACCCTGGGCCACCCGGAGCACCAGCGCCAGCAGATAGGCCAGGACGATGACCGGCAGGCCGACGTCGTGGAAGGTGTCGGAGAGGGCGGTGGCGACACCGCTGCCCTTGAGGACCGCGCCGAAGACCCCGCCGGCGCCGACCACCAGCAGGATGTTGCCCACCGGCCTCAACGACGCCGTGGCGACGGCCTCCAGGGACGCACGGGACCAGCCGCGGCGGATGCCCAGCAGGTAGGAGGCCATCAGCAGGGCGGCGGTCAGGGCGACAAAAGGGTGGCCGAGGAACTCGATGGCGGAGCGGGCGGGGGAAGCGGGCAGGGCTATGGAGGAGAAGGTCGCCAGGAGGATGAGGAGGAGGGGGGTGCCGATGATGGCGAGGACGGTGGCGAGGGAGACCGGTTTCTCGGCGGTCCTGACGGCGCGCCTGGCCTCCTCGGCGGCCTCGAGCACATCCTGCGGTACGGGGACGAAGATCCGCTTGCCGATCCAGGCGGCGTAGCCCCAGGCGGCCAGTACGGCGGGGATGCCGCAGACGAGGCCCATGAGGACGACCCAGCCGAGGCCGACCTGGAACAGACCGGCTGCGGCGACCGGGCCGGGGTGCGGCGGCAGGAAGGCGTGGGTCATGGACAGGCCGGCGAGCAGCGGCATACAGAAGAGGAGCACGGACCGGCCGCTTCGCTTCGCGGCCGCGTGGACGATCGGGGCGAGGACGAAGATGCCGACGTCGAAGAAGACCGGGATACCGAAGATCAGGCCCGTCATCCCCATGGCCAGCGGGGCGCGCCTCTCGCCGAAGAGACGCAGCAGCCGGCCGCTCAGCACCTCGGCGCCACCGGAGACTTCGAGAATCGCGCCGAGCATGGTGCCCAGGCCGATGATGATCGCGACATGGCCGAGGATGCCGCCCATGCCGGTCTCGATCACCGAGACGGCGTCGGACTTCTGGACGGTACCGAAGAGTTCGGTGACGGAGAGTCCGGCGGCGAGGCCGACGGCGAGGGAGACGCCGAGCAGCGCGACGAAGGGCTGGAGGCGGACCTTGATGATGAGGATCAGGAGCAGGGCGATGCCGAGTGCGGCGACCGTCAGGAGGCCCGCGGTGCCCGGTAGGAGGGCGAGCAGGCCGCCGGTGTGAGCGGGAGCGGGCGCGGGGGCAGCGAGCAGGGAGATACGGGGGGCCATGAGGGGGACCTCGTCATCCCATAGGTCTTCCGGGGCAGGGCGGATCGCGGCACGGCACCGGACGACCGGGTGCCGCGCCGTGACGACGGATGGCGTGCGGGGGTTTCAGGGCGGGGCTTCCAGGAGCGGCAGGGGCGCGTCAGCCCAGGACGGCCAGCGCGTCGATCTCGATGAGCAGGCCCTTGGGCAGACCGACATAGACGGTCGTGCGGGCGGCGGGGGCTTCCTTGAGGCCCTGCTCCTCGAAGTATTGGTTGTAGATCTCGTTCATCTCGGCGAAGTGGTCCACGTCGGTGAGGTAGACGCGGATCATCATCGCGTCGTCCCAGGTGGCGCCGCCTTCTTCGAGGACGGCCCGGACGTTGGCGAGGGTCTGGAGGGTCTGTTCGCGCAGGGTGGGGCCGGCCGGCGTCGGGGCCCGCCCCTCGACGGCGGGGAGGAAGCCGACCTGGCCGGCGACCTGCAGGATGTTGCCCTTCCTGACGCCGTGGGAGAACTTCGCGGGCGGGGTGGTGTGGGTGGCCGGGGTGAGGGCGGTCTTGTCCGTCATTCGGTCTCCTTTGCTGGGGTCTGGCCGGAGTACTCCCGGCTGATGGCGTCCGCGGTGCGGCGCACCAGGGGGAGCAGTGCGAGGAGTTCGTCGGCGGTGACGACGACGTTCGGTGCGGAGACCGACATCGCGGCGACCACCCGCCCGTCCACGCCGCGGACGGGGGCGCCGACGCAGTTGATGGACTCCTCGTGGCCGCCGAGGTCGGTGGCCCAGCCCTGTTCGCGGACCTTGGCCAGTTCGGCGAGGAAGGCCGTGGCGTCGGGTGTCGAACGGGCCGTGTAGCGGGGGTAGTCGAGCTTCACGGCGAGGGCGCGGCGCTCGGGTTCGGGGAGGTCGGCCAGCAGCAGCTTGGCGACGGCGGCGACGGTGATCGCGACGGGCTTGCCGATCCGGGAGTACATCCGCACGGGGTAGCGGCTCTCCACCTTGTCGATGTAGAGGACCTCGTTCTCCTCGTGGACCGCGAGGTGGACGGTGTGCCCGCACTTCTCGTTGAGGGCGACGAGGTGGGGGTGGGCGATCTCGCGGACGTCGAGGCTCTCGACGGCCTGCTGGGCGAGCGCGAAGAGCCGGGCGCCGAGGCGGTAGCGCTGGTCGGACTGGCGGTGGACGAGGCCGTGTTCGTGGAGGGTCCGCAGCAGCCGCAGCGCGGTGGATTTGTGGACGCCGAGGCGGTCGGCGACCTGTCCCAGGTCGGCGGGCCCTTCGGCGAGCAGCGGCAGGATGCTCAGCGCGCGGTCGACGGTCTGGCTCATGCTTGTGCCTCACTTCGCTCGGCCCTGCCTTCGCCAGGGGCGCACCTCTCGATGGCTCCCTCGCTTCGCTCGTTCACGGGATGCGCTACCTCCTGGTCCACGGCCGTGGCTCGTGTCCCGGCCTGTGTCTTGGCCTGTGTCCTGGCCTGTGTCCAGCCGGGGCCGAGGTGCAGTGTGCCCCAGGCGGCGGCGTCGAGGGCGGCGAGCCGGTCGGCGTGGGCGCGCCCCGGAGGCGGCGCGAGGTCACCGGTGACGGTGATGGCCGCGGCGGCCCACAGGTGGCCGTGGCGCAGGCGGGTGCGTACGGGCAGGCCGCGGAGGGTGGCGGAGAGAAACCCGGCGGCGAAGGCGTCGCCCGCGCCGACGGCGGCGACGACCTCGACGCGCGGGGCGGGCTCGGTGAACCGGCCGCCGTGGCGGTCGTAGGCGACCGCGCCCGTGGCCCCGCACTTGACGACGAGCACGCCGGGCTCGGGCAGCGCGTCCCGCACGGCGTCCGGGCCGCCGGTGACGCCCCAGGCCTCCGCCGCCTCGTCCTCGCCGACGAAGACCAGGTCGGCGCCGCGGGCGAGGTCGAGCAGCACCCGGGCGCCGGAGGTGTCACGCCACAGGCCTGGCCGGTGGTTGACGTCGAAGGAGAGGAGGGGGCGGCCGCTGCCGGGGGCGGTGAGCTCGCGCAGCAGGCCGAGGCAGTCGCCGGAGAGCGCGGCCGTGATGCCCGAGAGGTGCAGTACGCGGCCCGACCGGATCGCGTCCAGGTCCATGGTGGCGACGGCCATCGCGGAGGCGGCGGACCCGGCCCGGTAGTAGGCGACTTCATGGGCGCCGGTGGTGCGGTCGCCGGCCGTCCGGAAGTAGATGCCGGTGGGGCGGGCGGGGTCGCGTCGTACGGCCGCGGTGTCGACGCCGTACGCGCCGATGGCAGCCACCAGGTGGTCGCCGAACGGGTCGGCGCCCACCCGGCTGATCCACTTCGTACGGTGTCCGGCGGCGGCGAGCACACACGCCACATTGGACTCCGCGCCGCCGATGGCGCGCGCGAAGGCGGGGACATCGGCGAGCCGCCCCGGTGTGACGGGCAGGAAGGTGACCATGGACTCGCCGAGGCAGACGACCTCGGCACCGGGCGTGGCGCCGGTGCCGTCGCTGACGTCCGGGGACCTGGTCACCATCGGATGCGCTCCTTCGCACGGTGCAGGTTTCTCACCACTGATGCGGCCACTGAGCGGCGCTCGGGCGGCCATTGACCGCATGTTGGCCCGGATGTTAGACAGCGGTAAGCGTTATATGCAATGACTGTTGCAAGGAATGCAACACGACTTCCGAGGAGGCCCCATGGCCGACGAGCGGCTCGCGCAGGCACTCAAGGGACTCGCCGACGAACGCATCGATCACCGCTTCAAGGCGCTGCCCCCGGACGCCGAGGGCCGCACCGTCGGCGAGCTGGCCGCCGAACGGCGCAACCTCTTCACCGGCGGGTTCACCACACCCGTCCTGGCGCTCTCCGCCGAGTCGGTCGAGCACAACCTCGCCCTGCTGGAGACCTACGCCGAGCGGCACGGCCTCGCCTTCGCCCCGCACGGCAAGACTTGCATGGCCCCCCAGCTCTTCGCCCGCCAACTGGAGTACGGCGCCTGGGGCATCACCGCCGCCGTCCCCCACCAGGCCCGCGTGTACCGCCGTCACGGCATCCAGCGGATCTTCCTCGCCAATGAGGTGGTGGACGCGGTCGCGCTGCGCTGGCTCGCCGCCGAGCTGGCCGCCGACGCCGACTTCCGCTTCGTCTGCTACGTCGACTCGCTGCGCGGCATCGAGCTGATGGACACGGCCCTGCGCGAGGCGGGGGCGGTCCGTCCCGTGGACGTCGTCATCGAGCTCGGCGCCGGGGAGGGCGCCCGTACCGGCGTCCGCACCGAGGCCGAATGCCTGGAACTCGCCGATGCCATCGCGGGGGTGGACACCCTCCGCCTGGTCGGCGTCGCCGGCTACGAGGGCGAGGTGCCCGACGCCGACGCCGCGCGGGTGACCGCCTGGCTGCGCCGGCTGGTGGCGCTGGCCGTGGAGTTCGACAAGGCGGGCCGGTTCGCCGACCTCGACCAGATCATCGTCAGCGCGGGCGGCAGCGCCTGGTTCGACACCGTCGCCGAGGTCTTCGGCGAGATCCCCGGACTCTCCGCGCCGGTCCTCAAACTGCTCCGCTCGGGCGCGTATGTCTCGCACGACGACGGCCACTACCGCCGCCTCACCCCCTTCAACCGCATCCCGGAAGAGGGCGCCCTCCAGCCCGCGTTCCGCCTCTGGGCGCAGGTCGTCTCCCGCCCCACGCCGCAGCAGGCGTTCGTCAACGCGGGCAAGCGCGATGCGCCCTATGACCTCGGACTGCCGCAGGCCCAGGTCGTACGGTCCGGCCGGGACGGCAGCGAGCGCCGGGCGGACGGGGTGACCGTCACGGGCCTGTCCGACCAGCACGCCTGGCTGGCCACGGAGCACGCCGGTGACCTGGAGGTCGGCGACTGGGTCGGCCTGGGCCTGTCCCACCCGTGTACGTCCTTCGACAAGTGGCAGCTGATCCCGCTGGTGGAGGCGGACGGCACGGTCACGGATTACGTCCGCACCTTCTTCTGATCCCCGGGTTCCCCCCCCGACGGTACGCGCCCCCTCCCCCCGGCGGCGCGCACCGTCGGCCCGGAGGCCGTACGACCGGCACGCCGTGAGAAGGGCACATGAGAAGGGCGGGAGGCCCCATGGACACCGTCTTCCGCAATGTCCGCGTCATCGACGGTTCCGGTGGTCCGTCCTACCGCGCCGACGTCGCCCTGGACGGCGGCCGGATCGCCGGGATCGGACGGGAGACGGACGCCGGGCCGCGCCCGGGGGCCGCGCGCGTGGTCGACGCCGACGGGCTCGCCCTCTCCCCCGGCTTCATCGACATGCACGCCCACAGCGACCTCGCGCTGCTCCGCGACCCGGCGCACGAGGCCAAGGCCGCCCAGGGCGTCACCCTCGAAGTCATCGGCCAGGACGGCCTGTCGTACGCCCCGGTCGACGACCGCACCCTCGCCGAGATCCGCCGGGCCATCACCGGCTGGAACGGCGGGGGCCGTGACATCGACTTCTCCTGGCGCACGGTCGGCGGGTACCTCGACGCCCTGGACCGTGCCCACGGCGGCCGCGGCATCGCTGTCAATGCCGCCTACCTCGTCCCGCAGGGCACGGTCCGCATGGCCGCGGTCGGCTGGGACGACCGGGACGCCACCCCGGCCGAGCTCGACCGCATGAAGCGCCTCGTCGCCGAGGGGCTCGAGCAGGGGGCGGTCGGCATGTCGTCCGGCCTGACCTACACCCCCGGCATGTACGCCAAGGACGCCGAACTCACCGAGCTGTGCCGGGTCGTGGCCGCGTACGGCGGCTACTACTGCCCCCACCACCGCAGTTACGGAGCGGGCGCGCTCGACGCGTACCGGGAGATGGTGGAGCTGGCCCGCACCGCCGACTGCTCCCTCCATCTCGCCCACGCCACCATGAACTTCGGTGTGAACAGGGGCAGGGCGGGGGACCTGCTCGCCCTCCTCGACCGGGCCCTCGCCGACGGCGCCGACATCAGCCTCGACACGTACCCGTACACCCCCGGCTCGACAACTCTCGTGGCGCTGCTGCCCAGTTGGGCCAACGAAGGCGGCCCCGACGCGACCCTCGCCCGCCTGAAGGACGCCGCAACCGCCGGGCGCATCCGCCACCACATCGAGGAGCTCGGCTCCGACGGCTGCCACGGCGTCCCCGTCGAGTGGGACACCATCGAGATCTCCGGCGTCTCGGAACCGGCTCTGGGCGGCTTCGTCGGCCGTACCGTCCAGGAGTCGGCGGACCTGCGCGGCGAGGCCCCCTGGGACACGGCCCGCCGCCTCCTGGTCGACGACCGTCTCGGCTCGACGATCCTCCATCACGTAGGCCACGAGGAGAACGTGCGGGCCATCATGCGCCACCGTGTGCACACCGGCGGCAGCGACGGCATCCTCCAGGGCGCCAAGCCGCACCCGCGCGCGTACGGCACCTTCCCGCACTATCTCGGCCGGTACGTACGGGAGTTGGGCATCCTGTCCCTGGAGGAGTGCATCGCCCACCTCACCTCACGCCCGGCCGCCCGGCTCCGGCTGCCGGACCGGGGTCTGGTCCGCGAGGGGTACCGCGCCGACCTGGTCCTCTTCGACCCGGCCACGGTCGCCGCGGGCTCCACCTACGACGAGCCGCGCACCCTCCCGGCGGGCATTCCCCACGTCCTGATCGCCGGCCGCTTCGTGATCGAGGACGGGCGGCGGACCGACGTCCTGGCGGGGCGGGCGGTACGGCGGACGGGCGCCCAGGGGTGCACCCCCTAAGGCAGCAGATCCCACGGGTGATGATCCCAGGAGGGAGCCGGCCCCACGGGGTCGGCACGCTGCAGGGACGGGGCCTGGGACTCGCGCTGCTGGGGCGGGGCCTGGGGTGTGGCCGCGAGGCGTCCCCGGACCGCGTTCCGCTCCGCGGCCACCACCAGTTCCTGCAGCTCCTGCCCGTTGTTGGTGAGCGAGGCGCCGAGGGCGGCGGCCCGCTCCTCGCGTTCGGCGGTGCGGCGGATGGTGAAGAACACCGCCGGACCGGTGTAGTTCCCGTCCTCCTTGAACTGCTCCAGCATCCGGAAGCCCTCGGCGTGCCGCGACCCCCGGCTGATGTCGGAGATCAGCAGGTCGGGAGTGCTGCGGCGGAGCTCCTCGACGGCCTCGGAGCTCCCGGACACATGCGTCACTCCCACGCCGAGGTTCTCCAGCACCTCGCGCACCACGGCCTTGCGCTCCGGCTGGTCGTCGACCCAGAGGACGTGGAACGGGACGGGCCGGTACGGGGCCGACTGCTGGGGGGCGGGGTAGGAGCCCTGCGGCTGGGGGGCGGGCTGCTGCGGTGCAGGCGGCGTGCCGTACCCGCCGGCCCCCAGGGGCGGTTCGTTCCCCTGCCACGCCAGCGGCGGCCCGAACCCGGTGGCGTAGCCGTCCCTGCGTGCCCCCGGCAGTTCCCGCCAGACCGGGGCCCATTCCTGGGACATCCGGGTCGGCTCGCCAGCGGCGCCCAGCGGGCCCTCGCGCAGCCGCAGCAGCAGCCGGTCCGCGTCCGGGAGGGCGGTCAGCTCGTCGATCAGCGACGTGAAGGCCGAATTGGCCACCAGGTCGGGGAATTCGTTGGGCAGTTGGCGTTCCAGCGCGGTCAGCACCGCCTCGCCGGACCCGATGCGCGCATCCGGCGGCAGCAGGTCGTACGGCGCGAGGAAGCTCCGTACGGTCCCGAGCTGCTCCTCGGTCAGCCCGCCTCCGGCGGCCAGCAGCGTCCGGCGCACCTCCCGGTACGTGCGGAACTCCCGCACCACATCACCGTCCACGGTGCCGGACGGGCCGGTCAGCATCCGGTAGAAGTCCGGGTAGAAGTACTGCAGCAGCAGCGTCCTGATCACCGCGCCGGGGCCGAAGTCGCGCCACACCGGGTTCAGCGTGGCCTCCAGGACGAAGCCGTTGACCAGGCGCTTGATACGGCGGGGATTACGGTCCGAGCGCTGGGCCAGCAGGTCCACCAGGGCGTCGTCGAGCAGCGGCTCGACCCCGGCGGTCCGGGCGCACCAGCGGATGTAGTCCTTGACGCCCTGTCCGTCGGCGGCCGGGATCCGGTAGCTGGTCTGGAAGATCTTCTCCATGAACGCCGACCCGGCCGGTGACAGGTCCCGCAGCAGCCCGTTCGGCCCCAGCGCCGACCGGTCGCAGCCGACCACGAAGGCCAGCCCGGGTACGTCCAGATAGACCTTCACCGCCTCGCAGACCGCGAGCACCGTCTCCTCCGAGCAGCGGTCCAGG
The DNA here is from genome assembly GCF_001294335.1 of Streptomyces chattanoogensis. Classification (GTDB taxonomy): domain Bacteria; phylum Actinomycetota; class Actinomycetes; order Streptomycetales; family Streptomycetaceae; genus Streptomyces; species Streptomyces chattanoogensis. The sequence goes on along the minus strand of NZ_LGKG01000001.1, from coordinate 97,302 downwards.
TCGTCGATGAAGACCACCAGGAGCCGCCGCGGCCGGAAGGCGCCGGTCTGGCCCCATTCCTGCACCAGCTCGCCGATGGCGGCGCGCATTGCGTTGCGGGCCTGGGAGTCGACGGACAGCTTCTTCCAGAGCTCGTCGACGAGACCGGCCACCCCGAGCGGCCCGGCGGCGACGGTGGTCAGGGCCCGTAAGACCCGGATCAGCGCGCGCCGCTCGGTGACCCGCTGGAGGCCGCGCCGCAGCACCCGCCGGTCGAAGCGCATCAGCACGGACTTGATCAGCCCTTCGAGGGCGTCGGCGCCGGTCGAGGTCCAGGCGTTGTACCAGACGGTGTGCACCTCGGGGTGGTCCGCGAGCTCCGCGTCGACCAGGCGCATCAGGCTGCTCTTGCCCATGCCCCATCCGGCGTCCACCGCGAGGGTGAAGGGGGTGGCGTCGCGGGAGGCGACCAGCAGCCCGGCGAGCTGGTGGGCGGCCCGGCCTGCGCCGAGCAGATCCGCGCCGGGCTCGGCCACCGGCTCGTCGTTGAGCAGGGCGAAGGGGCCGCGCGGGGGCTGCGGGGAGAACTCCGGCGGCAGGTCGGGCCTCATGCCGCCGGAGCGTACCGGCGCCGCGCCGCGCCCCGCCGGGAGTCCGACGAAATCGGCACCCGGCCGCGGCGGGCGCACCGGCTCCCGGCCATCCGATGATCACCCCGCGTGAGCAACCCCACACCAAGTGCTGATCAAGGTGGGGAAAAACACCCGGCGCCCGCCGATACACCGCCGTAAAGTGGCGGACATGCAGGTGATCCAGTCAACCAAGCTCGCAGGCGTCTGCTACGAAATCCGTGGCCCGGTGCTCGAGGAGGCGATGCGGCTGGAGGCGGCGGGTCACCGCATCCTCAAGCTCAACACCGGCAATCCCGCGGCATTCGGCTTCGAGTGCCCGCCCGAGATCCTGGAGGACATCCTCCGCTCGGTCGGCACGGCGCACGGCTACGGCGATGCCAAGGGCCTGCTCTCCGCCCGCCGCGCGGTGATGCAGCACTACCAGACCAAGGGCATCGAGCTGTCGGTCGACGACATCTATCTGGGCAACGGCGTCTCGGAGCTGATCCAGATGTCGATGCAGGCGCTCCTGGACGACGGCGACGAGGTCCTCGTGCCCGCCCCGGACTACCCCCTGTGGACGGCGTCGGTGTCCCTCTCCGGCGGTACGGCCGTGCACTACCGCTGCGACGAGCAGGCGGACTGGATGCCGGACCTCGCCGACATCGAGCGCAAGGTCACCGACCGCACCAAGGCCATCGTCGTCATCAACCCCAACAACCCCACGGGTGCCGTATACGACGACGAACTGCTGCGCGGCATAGCGGAGATCGCCCGGCGCCACAATCTGATCGTCTGCGCCGACGAGATCTACGACAAGATCCTCTACGACGACGCCACCCACACGCCGTTCGCCGCGCTCGCCCCGGACCTGCTGACGCTGACCTTCAACGGCATGTCCAAGGCGTACCGGGTCGCGGGCTACCGCAGCGGCTGGATGGCGGTCTGCGGTCCCAAGGCGCACGCCTCCTCGTACATCGAGGGCCTGACGATCCTGGCCAATATGCGGCTGTGCGCCAACATGCCGGCCCAGCACGCGGTCGCCACCGCGCTCGGCGGCCGGCAGTCGATCAACGACCTGGTCCTCCCCGGCGGCCGGCTGCGCGAGCAGCGCGATACGGCCTATGACCTGCTCACGCAGATCCCGGGCGTCAGCTGCGTCAAGCCGAAGGGCGCGCTGTACGCCTTCCCGCGACTGGACCCCAAGGTCTACAAGATCAAGGACGACCGGCAGATGGTCCTGGACCTGCTGCGCGCCGAGAAGATCATGATCGTGCACGGCACGGGCTTCAACTGGCCGGAGCCGGACCACTTCCGGCTGGTGACCCTGCCCAGCGCGGACGATCTGGCGGACGCCGTCACCCGGATCGGCACCTTCCTGGACGGTTACGGACAGTACTGACCCGGAGCGACTTCTCCGCTTCTTCTCCCCTTCTCATATACGGATCACAACTTTAGACAAGGTCTAAGCTAGGATGGCCTCCTAGACGTATTCGGCTGCCCCTGTGCGGCTGCTCGTTTCAGGTGCTTGCAGGAGGCCTCCCATGTACGAACCGATCCGCACGAAGTCGGTCCACACCATGGCCGCCGTCCCGGACGTACCGCACCGCTCCCGCGAGGAGGAGCTGGAGATCCGGCTCGCGGGACAGCTGACCGCGCTGCTCACCGTCACCGATGAGCTGCACGCCCTGGCGGTGCAGGCCGGCGACGCCCCGGAGGGCGCCGCGCTGGCGGCCGCCGCCGACCGGATCGCCGAGCAGGTGGCGCGGCTGAGTGGTGGCCGGCACCCGCTGCGCGCCGAGCCCAGCGACGGCGGCGATCCGTCCCGCGTCCCGGTCCTGCACCGGCGCGCCCGCACCCTCGCGGGGAACGCCCTGGCGGTGGCCACCTCCCGTAACGACAGCCCGGCGAAGGCGCTGGCGGCGGAGCGGATGGCGGCGCACGATGCGGCCACGGACGCCCGGGACCTCGCCACGGCCTGACGGCGAACCGTCCGGGGCCCCGCACCAAGTACGGGGCCCCGGACGGGCGTTCAGACGCTCCTGCGGCTAGCCGAGGCGCTGCACCAGCGCCCGGTATTCGTCCCACAGCTCCTTCGGCGTGTGGTCACCGAAGGTGTTGAGGTGCTCGGGGATCAGCGCCGCCTCCTCGCGCCAGACGTCCTTGTCGACGGTGAGCAGGAAGTCGAGGTCCGCGTCGTCCAGGTCGAGGCCCTCAGTGTCCAGCGCGTTCTTGGCGGGCAGCACGCCGATGGGGGTCTCGACGCCCTCGGCGGTGCCCTCCAGGCGCTCGACGATCCACTTGAGCACCCGGCTGTTCTCGCCGAAGCCCGGCCACACGAAGCGGCCCTTGTCGTCCTTGCGGAACCAGTTGACGTAGTAGATCTTCGGCAGCTTGGCGGGGTCCTTGTCCTTGCCGACCTTGACCCAGTGGCCCATGTAGTCGCCCATGTTGTAGCCGCAGAACGGCAGCATGGCGAACGGGTCGCGGCGCAGCTCGCCGACCTTGCCCTCGGCCGCGGCGGTCTTCTCGGACGCCACGTTCGCGCCGAGGAAGACACCGTGGTTCCAGTCGAGGGACTCGGTCACCAGCGGTACGGCGCTGGCGCGGCGGCCGCCGAAGAGGATCGCCGAGATCGGCACGCCCCGGGGGTCCTCCCACTCGGGCGCGATGGTCGGGCACTGGGCGGCCGGGACGGTGAAGCGGGCGTTGGGGTGGGCGGCCGGCACGCCGGACTCGGGCGTCCAGTCGTTGCCCTTCCAGTCGGTCAGGTGGGCCGGGGTCTCCTCCGTCATGCCCTCCCACCACACGTCGCCGTCGTCGGTGAGGGCGACGTTGGTGAAGACGGAGTTGCCCCACAGGGTCTTCATGGCGTTGGCGTTGGTGTGCTCGCCGGTGCCGGGCGCGACGCCGAAGAAGCCGGCCTCGGGGTTGATCGCGTAGAGCCGGCCGTCCTCGCCGAAGCGCATCCAGGCGATGTCGTCGCCGATGGTCTCCACGGTCCAGCCGGGGACCGTCGGCTCGAGCATGGCCAGGTTGGTCTTGCCGCAGGCGGACGGGAACGCGGCGGCGACGTACTTGGACTCACCGCTCGGCGGGGTCAGCTTCAGGATCAGCATGTGCTCGGCGAGCCAGCCCTCGTCGCGCGCCATGACGGAGGCGATGCGCAGCGCGTAGCACTTCTTGCCGAGCAGGGCGTTGCCGCCGTATCCGGAGCCGTACGACCAGATCTCGCGGTCCTCGGGGAAGTGCGAGATGTACTTGGTGCTGTTGCACGGCCAGGGCACGTCCGCCTCGCCCTCGGCCAGCGGGGCGCCGAGGGTGTGCACGGCCTTGACGAAGAAGCCGTCCTCGCCGAGCTCGTCGAGGACCGGCTGCCCCATGCGCGTCATGGTGCGCATCGAGACCGCGACATAGGCGGAGTCGGTGATCTCCACGCCGATGGCGGAGAGGGGCGAGCCGAGCGGGCCCATGCAGAAGGGGACGACGTACATCGTGCGGCCCTTCATGGCGCCGCGGAAGATCCCGCCCTCACCGTTCTCTCCGGTGAAGACGGCCCGCATCTCCGCCGGGGCCTTCCAGTGGTTGGTCGGGCCGGCGTCCTCCTCCTTCTCGGAGCAGATGAAGGTGCGGTCCTCGACCCGGGCCACGTCCGTGGGGTCGGAGGCGGCGTAGTACGAGTTGGGGCGCTTGATCGGGTCGAGCTTCTTGAACGTGCCCTTGTCGACGAGCTCCTCGCACAGACGCTCGTACTCCGCCTCCGAGCCGTCGCACCAGACGACCCGGTCGGGCTGGGTGATCGCTGCGATCTCGTCGACCCAGGAGATCAGGTCCTGGTGACGGGTCGGGACGGGGGAGGGAGCCGCGTTGTCGCGCGCCACGATCGCTCCTAGATGAGGGTGTGATGGACTACCACCCGGTTTGCCGGGGTTCATCCGTTTTTTGTTGGACCTCTTCGCTTACCTGCCCCTTGGGGGCCGCGACCCGGATGCTTCGTGACCGCTCATCCGGTGCCGACCGCACTCATTTGATCATCCGACCCCGACAGAGTTCTGTCCAGAGGGCACCTTCGTGACCGTCACCACTTCCGGACGGAGAGGTAACCTACGGTCGCGTAGGTAGCATGACCGCCATGAACTCCGCGCCCGACGCAGCCGAGAGCCCCACCGCCGCCTCCGCGGTCGCCGCAGTGGCCGCACCACTCAAGCCCAGACTCCGCGGCTGGCTGCACGCCGGAATGTTCCCCGCCGTGCTGCTGTCCGGCGTGATACTCACCGCCCTCGCCGACAGCCCCCGCGGCCGGCTGGCGTGCGCCATCTACACACTGAGCGCCTGCCTGCTCTTCGGGATCAGCGCGCTCTACCACCGCGGCAACTGGGGCCCCCGGGCCGACGGCATCCTGCGCCGCCTCGACCACGCCAACATCTTCCTGATCATCGCGGGCACCTACACACCGCTCACGATGCTGCTCGTACCGGGCACCCGCGGCCAAGTGCTCCTGTGGGCGGTCTGGGCGGCCGCCCTGGCCGGCATCCTCTTCCGCGTCTTCTGGGTCGGCGCCCCGCGCTGGCTCTACACCCCCTGCTACATCGCCATGGGCTGGGCCGCCGTCTTCTTCCTCCCCGACTTCCTGCGGACGGGCGGCATCGCGGTACTGGTGCTGGTGATCGTCGGCGGCCTCCTCTACAGCGCGGGCGGCGTGATCTACGGCATCAAGCGGCCCAACCCCTCACCCCGGTGGTTCGGCTTCCACGAGGTCTTCCACTCGTTCACGCTGGCGGCGTTCGTCGTGCACTACGTGGGGATCTCGCTGGTGGCGTACACACACGCGTAGGCGCCCCGGACCTCACGAAATAACAGATGGCCGCGACCTTCGGGTCGCGGCCATCCGCCGTACGGGCCGGCCCCCATCGGCGCATTCGTCATAATTGACAGCAAGCCCCTTTTGGTGGTTTCTGTCACTTCGGCTAGCCGGGTCACGGCGGATGCGGCGCTGGGGGCCCTGCCGCGGGACCGGGGAGGCGCTGCTCGGCAGCCTGCTCGTGGGGGCGTACACCGGCTGGCCGCGTCCGCGGACCGCGCCCATGTGCACGGGACGGGGCCGTGGCGGGCGGGAGGCACCGTGCTGCCGTGGGCGGAACCGTGGTCACCGGAACACCCGATGCCCGACAATGAGCGCCATGGTCACCGCACGTACCGCCGCCCCTGCCGGATCCGCGACCGAGCCGCCCGGGACCCCGAAGCCCGGGCTGCGGGAGCGGAAGAAGATGCAGACCCGGCAGGCGATCCGCCGGGCCGCCTACCGGCTCTTCGAGCAGCAGGGCTACGACGCGACCCCCATCGACCAGATCGCCGAGGCCGCGGATGTCTCGCCCAGCACCGTCTTCCGCTACTTCCCCACCAAGGAAGACATCGTCCTGACCGATGAGTACGACAGCGTCCTGGAGGAGGGGCTGCGCGCCCGTCCGGCAGACGAGCCGATGGTCGAGTCGATGCGGCAGGTCACCGTCGAGGCGCTGGGCAGGATCACGGCGGCGGAGCGTACGGAACTCGGCCAGCGCATGCGGCTGGTCCGCGAAGTGCCCGCCATCAGAGGCCGTACGGCGGAGAACACCGCCCGGGACGCCGCGATGATCTCCGCCGTGCTCGCCGAGCGCTCCGGCCGGCCGGCCGACGACCTGGAGGTGCGGGTGGTCGCCGCGGCGGTCCTGGCGGCCCTTCAGGAGGCCCTGCTGCGCTGGGTCGAGGCCGGTCCGGACGCCGATCTGGAGGCGCTGGTCCACCGGACGATGGACGTCCTGGCCCGCGGTCTCACGCTCTGAGGGGAGGGGCGTCCGGGGGCGGGGCCGCGTCTGGCGGGGCGTCGAGCGGGACGGCACCGTCGAGCCAGAAGACCGGCCCGCTGTCCGCTCCGGCCCGCGCCCCGGCCCCCGGTTCGTGCCCGCCCTCGGCCGTTACCGGCTCTCCCGGCTCTCCCGGCTCTCCCGGCTCGCCCAGCCGGGCCGCGAGCCGCCTCCGCAGTTGCGACAGCCGGGCGATACGGGCGTCCAGGTCGGCGAGACGGCGCCGGGCCACCTCCTCCGCGACCGCACACCGCTCCGAGCGGGGGTCCTTGGGTATCACCTCCGGCACCCCGCCGGCCGGCATCGTGGCCAGCAGATGCGCAAACGCCCGGACATCGCCGACGGTCAGCCCCGCCTCCCGCAGCTCACGGACGGCCCGCAGCCGGCGGATGTCCTCCGCGTCGTACTCCCGGTGCCCCGACGGCGTCCTCCGGAACGTCACCAGCCCCTGCTGCTCGTAATAGCGCACCGCCCGGGGCGTCAGCCCGGCGGCGGCCGCGGCGTCACCGATGCGCACGGATGTCCCCCTTGGCCAGTGTGCTCTCCAACCCCGCGGCCGCTTGCAGCAGTTGCTCGTCCGCACCCTGTGCGCCGACCACCTGGAGCCCGAGCGGCAGCCCGTTGGCGGCGCGACCGGCGGGCAGGCTGAGTGACGGCAGCCCGGCGTTGCTCCAGGGGAGGCACATGACCGACTTGCCGGTGTGGGTGAGGTCCGCCGTCACGGTCTTGCCCGCTATCAGGGCCCCAGCGGCGAGCAGCCGGTCCACGACGGTGGCCTGCGCGCCGCCCAGCACCTCGGGCGGTAGCGCGGACCCCGCACGCGTGGGCAGGCCGTCGGCGTGCACGATGTCCTTGAGGCCCACGGGTATGCCGTACAGCGGCGGCCGGTCCCCGGCTTCCCGTGGACCGGCCGCCACCCGCTCCCGCGCCGCCTCTGCCAGCCGCGTACGCCGCGCCGCCTCGGGTACGAAGGCCCGCACCCGCGCATCGACGGCGTCGATACGGTCGCAGGTGCGCAGCGCCGCGGCGACGGGGTCGTCCGCGCCGGACCGCAGCGCTTCGGCTTCCCGTACCAGGGATCGGTACCTCAGCAAGGTCTCCACGCTCGCAGGCTACAACCGGCCACTGACAGTCCCGCGGCGGACGTTCCTCGCCGCCTCGTTCACCGCGTGCGGCTCACAACTCCACCACCACAGCGCCCAGATGGCGCCCCTCGGTCAGCTCGCGAAGCGCCCGCGGCGCCTGCTCGATGCCGTGCAGCCGGGCGTGCGGGAAGGAGAGGGTGCCGTCGCGCAGGCCCTCGGCGAAGCGCCGGTTCCACTCCGGGATGAGGTCGAGGTGGTCGTGAAGGGCGATGCCGCGCATGGTGATGCCGCGGGCGAGGAACGAGAGGGTGTCGACCGGCGTCGGTGCCGGTCCGTCCGTGGAGAGCTGCGTGGCCAAGGCTCCCACGATCGCGAGCCGGGCACCCCTGTTGGCGAGGGCGATGGCGGCCTGCAGCTGCTCGCCGCCCACGTTGTCGAAGAGCGCGTCGATGCCGTCCGGGGCGGCCTTGCGCAGCTGCTCCTCGATGGGTCCCGCACCGCGGATCACCACCGCGTCATAGCCGAACTCCTCGACCAGCCGGTCGGCCTTCTGCCGGGAGCCGGTGCTGCCGATGACCCGGGCGGCGCCGTACTGCCGGGCGATCTGGCCCGCCAGGGAGCCCACGCCGCCCGCCGCCCCGGTGACGAACACCGTGTCCCCGGGGCGGACTTCGGCTCCGCGGGCGATGCCCATCAGGGCGGTGGGCCCCTGGGAGAGGCAGGCGGCGCGGTCGGGCATCAGGCCGGGGTCGAGGCGGTGCACCCCGGCGGCGTCCAGCAGCGCGTACTCGCGCCAGCCGAGACGGTGTTCCACCAGGTCACCTGGGGTGAATTCGCCCCCGGGCGCGGCCACCACCTCGCCGACCGCGGACCCGTGCAGCGGCGCCCCGATCTCGTACGACGGGATCGGCACCGTGCTGGTCTCCTCCATCAGGGTGCGCATCACGGCGGCGACCCCCATGTGGGTGTTGCGTACGAGCACCTGGCCGGGCCCCGGCTCGGGCAGCGGCACCTCCGCGATCTCGAAGAGATCATCGGTGACGGGCCCCTGGGGGCGGGCGGCCAGGCGGACTTCACGGTAGGTGCGGTTCGTCATGCGCCGAGGCTAGAACTTGACGCGCGCGTCAAGGTCAAACCGGCCGATGGTCCTAGGACTTGAGGCGGAAACGGCCGGTGCCTCACCCCCGCAGCCGCTCCTCCAGCTCCTCCGGATCCGTCGTCGGCCGCTCACAGGTGAAGTGGTGGCAGACGTATGCCGCCGGGCGGCCGTCGACCAGGGGGCGGTCCATGAGGAGCGGGATCTCCCCGGCGTCGTCCGAGCCGGGGGCGCCCAGCGCGACCACCGTGCCGGGGGCCGTGCCGAGCAGCGCGGCGCGGTGCAGGGCGGCGGTGGCGGGATCGTCCCGGGGGCCGACGACGGCGACCTCGCGGGGCCCGGCCAGGGCGGCCTCGGCGACCGCGAGGCCCCAGCCGATGAAGCGCGGGGCGCGGCCGCCGAGGGCGGTGACGATGCCCAGGGCGCGGTCGGCGGCGTCCCGGTGCAGGGTGCTGCCGGTCAGCGCCGCGTACGAGAGCAGCGCGCCGGCGGCGGCGGTCCAGCCGGAGGGGGTGGCGTTGTCGGTGGGGTCCTGGGGGCGGCGGATGAGCGTCTCGGCGTCGGCTGCGGTGTCGTAGAGGGCACCGTCCGGGGTGGTGAACTGGACGAGGACGGTGTCCAGGAAGAAGCCGGCGAACTCCACCCACACGCCCTCCCCGGTGACCGAGGCCAGCGTCAGGAATCCCTCGGCGACGTCGGCGTAGTCCTCCAGGACACCGGAGTTGGCGCCCGCGGTGCCGTCCCGGGAGGTGCGGTGCAGCCGGGCCTGCCAGTCCATGTGGACGCGGACCAGGAGGTCGGCGGCGTCGGTGGCGGCCTGGATCAGGTCGGGGCGGTCGAAGTAGGCGCCGGTCTCGGCGAGTGCGGCGATGGCCAGGCCGTTCCAGGAGGCGACGACCTTGTCGTCCCGGCCGGGCCGCGGCCGCTCGGCACGCGCCGCGAGCAGCCGCTCCTTGACAGAAGCCAACCGTTCGGCGTCCACCGGGCCATCGGTCACCTCGGGGAGCTGCAGGACCGAGGCCCCCTCCTCGAAGGTCCCGTCCTCCGTGACGCCGAAGTGGGTGGCGGCGAATTCCGCGTCCTTCTCGCCCAGTACGGAGCGGAGCTGGTCCGGTGTCCATACGTAGTAGGCGCCCTCGGCATGCCTGCCGGACCCGGTGCCGTCGTCGCTGTCCGCGTCCAGTGCGGAGGCGAATCCGCCCTGGTCGGTGCGGAGTTCGCGGACCATGAAGTCGGCGGTCTCCAGGGCGATCCGGCGGGCGAGGTCGCTGCATCCGTCAGCGGCTCCGCCGCGGGCGGTGGTGCGCCAGAGGTGCGCGTAGGTGCGGCAGAGGAGGGCGTTGTCGTAGAGCATCTTCTCGAAGTGCGGGACCGTCCACGTCGCGTCCACCGCATAGCGGGCGAACCCGCCGCCCAGCTGGTCGTAGATGCCGCCGCGGGCCATCGCCGTGCAGGTGGTCTGCACCATTTCCAGGGCCGCGGCCGAGCCCGTACGGGCGTGGTGGCGGAGCAGGAATTCCAGCACCATGGGCGGCGGGAATTTGGGCGCCCCGCCGAATCCGCCGTGCAGCGCGTCGAATTCGCGGGTCAGCGCCATCAGGGCGGTGTGCAGCTCCTCGGGGCGCGGCGGGCGGCGCTCCGCGGGCAGCGACTCGGCGAGCGAGCGGCCGGCCAGGTCGGCGACGATCCGGCCGGCGACCTCGTCGACCTCGTCGCGGCGGTCGGCCCAGGCACTGCGTACGCCTTCGAGGACCTGCCCGAAGGACGGCATGCCGTGGCGCGGCGCGGGCGGGAAGTAGGTGCCGAAGTAGAACGGCTCGGCGTCCGGGGTGAGGAAGACCGTCATCGGCCAGCCGCCCTGCCCGGTCGCGGCCTGTACGGCCTCCATGTAGACCGCGTCGACGTCCGGCCGCTCCTCACGGTCGACCTTGACGGCGACGAAGTGATCGTTGAGCAGGGCGGCGGTGGCGGGGTCCTCGAAGCTTTCGTGGGCCATCACATGGCACCAGTGGCACGAGCTGTATCCCACGCTGAGCAGCACCGGGACGCCGCGCCGTCGCGCTTCCTCGAACGCATCGGCGGACCACGGCCACCAGTCGACCGGGTTGTCGGCGTGCTGGAGCAGATAGGGCGACTGCTCGTTGGCCAGTCGGTTCATACCGGCATCGTCGCACAACTCAAGCGCGCTGATCAGCAGGGAGACGCCGAACCGATGCGGTGGGCCCGAAGCCCCGGCACCCGTGCCGGCCGGCGCGGTGGCCGCAGCGCCGCACCCTTCTCGGCGGGTGCCTGCCCCTTGCTCGATCAGGCCCAGAAACGGAAAAAGACCCCCTGCTCATCGAGCAGGGGGTCCGTTTGGTCGGCTCGCCCCCCCTCAGCGGCGGTGGCGGGCGGTCAGTTCCTCCAGTACCGGGACGAGGTCGGCAGGGGAGGGCGTCTCCTCCCACTCCCTGTGCAGCGCGGCGGCACCGTCCTGGAAGGACTGGTCCTCGAGCAGCCGGGTGAGCCCCTTCTGCAGGGCGTCCGCAGTGAACCGGTTGCTGTCGATCACCAGTCCGGCGCCGCTGTCGGCGACGTGCTTGGCGATGGTGGTCTCGCCCCAGAACAGCATCGGCGTGATCAGCTGCGGCACCCGATGAGCCACCGAGGCCGCGAAAGTGCCGCCGCCACCGTGGTAGATGACCGCCGAGCAGGTCGGCAGCAGGTAGCTGAGCGGTATGTACTCCACCAGGCGAACATTGTCCGGCACCGCGGCGATGGAGCTCCGCTGCGCGGCGCCCACCGTGGCCACCAGCTCCACGTCCAGCTCGGCCACTGCCTCGACGACCTCGGCGAACGAGACACCGCTCTGCCGGAAGAGCTGGCGGCCGCGCCCGCCGACACCGAGGGTGAGGCAGACCCGCGGGCGCTCGGGCCGCTCGTTGACCCAACTGGGCACGGAGGCCGTCCCGTTGAAGGGAATCCGGCGCATCGAGAGGAACGGCAGGTCGACCGGCAGCTGCATCCCCTTCGGCATGGGGTCGATGGTCCACTGCCCGAGCAGCAACTCCTCCTCGTACTCAAGACCGTAGGGCGTCAGCATGCCTTCCATCAGGGCGTGTACCGGGTCCTCCAGCGGCTGCGCCCCCCGCGCCGCCAGGTGCTCCCGAGACCGCGCGCGCAGCCAGCCGATGTTGTCACGGCCCCACAGCATGCGGGCCTGGGCCGCGCCGCTGACCCGCGCGGCCACCGCGGCCGGAACGCAGAACTGGTCCCACACCACCAGGTCTGGCTTCCAACTGCGGGTGAAGTCAACCAAGTCGGGCAGGACCTGGCGGTACAGCGACAGGACCTTGCACATCCTCTCCCACTGCTCCTCCCAGCCGGACGTATCCGCGGTGTCCAGGAACAGGGCGTCGTCAAGGCTGTCGGTCAGGTCGGGATTCGTGTTGAACTCGACCACTGAGGCGAGCTTGTCGCGGGAGCCGAGAGGCACGGCCGCGAGGCCCGCGCTGGTGACGAGGTCCACGGCGTCGGGATGAATGGCCACCCGTACCTCGTGGCCGGCGTTCTGCAGGGCCCAGGCCAGCGGAACGATCGGGTGCACATGTGCGGTGGCGGGAAAGACGGCGAACAGAACACGCATGGGTGCTTCTCCGTTGGGGTGTCGTGCAGGGAAGGCCGCAGGCCGGCCGCCTCACCCGGCAACGGGGCGGACGAACCGGCGGTGGGGGCGGACGAACCGGCGGTGGGGGCGGACGAACCGGCGGTGGAGGGGCGGAGCGCAGTGGTTCGGGGCCGGACGGGCTCACGCGGCCGCGAGGAGCGCGGTGAGTGAGGCGTCCAGGTCCCGGCGCGGTTCCCAGCCCAACAGCCGCCGCGCCAGGGAGATGTCCAGCATCTGGCAGTCCACGTCACTGCGGGAGGTGTCCGTCCGGGCCCGCTCGACCAGCCGGACCGGCAGTTCGCTGAGTTGGATCAGCCGCTCTGCCACTCGGCGCGCGCTGACCGCCGCTCCGCTGCCGATGTTGATAACGCGCCCCGACACGTCGGCCCGTGGCGCGCGCGCCACGGCAAGTATGGCGTCGGCGACATCGCGTACGTCGACGAAGTCACGCTCCGCGCTCAGTGGGCCGAGGACCAGCTCGCTGCCGGCGGTGTCGCCGTCCCGGGCAAACCGCTTCAGGTGCGCCGCGATGTCGCCGAGGAGACTGCCGGCCGGCAAGCCCGGGCCGATGATGTTGGCTATCCGCAGCACGACGCCGTTCAGCTCGGATGTGCCAGCCGCATCCAGTACGCGGCGTGCCGCCTCCAGTTTCGAGCGGCCGTAGGCGTTGACCGGAGCTGGTGTCCGCTCCTCGGTGATACCGGCGTCCCTGCTGCCGGGGCCGTACTCGTGGACGCTGCCGAGCTGGATCAGCAGGGGCCGGTGCGGCAGCTTCCGCACCGCCGCCACCAGGGCGCTCACCAACTCCGTGTTGGCTCCCCACATCTGCCCGCCTGTCATCTTCCAATAGCCGCCGGCGGCATTGACGATCACATCCGCCCCGGTGTCGGCGAGCATCGCGCCGAGTTCCGCGGGTCCGTCCGCGAGCAGGTCGAAGGCGATGGAGCGCTCGCCCTCCGGATCGTCGCCGCCGGTGCCGCCGGGCAGGGTCCGGGAGACGCTGACGACCCGGGCGCCCGACGACCGGAAGGCTGCGCGCAGGTTCCGGCCCACGAAACCGCTGCCTCCCAGTACCCCCACGCAAGGCTGCTCATGTGTCATGTCGAGATCTCCACACGCAGGTGATCGCCCCCGATGACGCGGTGTTCCGGCGAGTGCCGGCCGCTGGGGCAGGCACCCGCCGGCTGTCCCGCTTCCCGAACGTGGCGACAGGGAGGGCATACGGGCAGGACGCTTCTTCTCCGGCCACCTGCGCGGTGGACGCGTCGGCCACGGCGACCGGATCGACTGGATCCTGGGGAAGCAGGGTGTCGCCGCGGCGGAGCACGGAGTGGTCTTCGCCAGGGAGGGTGCGCGTGGAGGACGGCGCGCGGTCAGGACCGCGCGGAGAGCCTCGGGAACACAGATGGTGCGCCGGCGCGCTGCCGTTGTCCGTGCCGCCCGGCGCCACCCTGCTGACGGTGCTCCGCGGGGCGCCCAGGCGCCGGGAGAAGTCCGGCACGAGCTGCTCCGGGACGCCCTTGACCACCACGCCCGCAGGGCTGACCTGGACGTCCGGGGCGGTGGCCCGCCCGGTTCCCCGGCTCGGCCCCGTGCCCCATGCTGCCTTTGAGAGCTTGCCCATGATGTCTCCCCTGTCGGTGGTGAACGGTGTGCCCGGCCGGCTCGCGGGCCCTGGCGGCGTCGCGGCCGGCGATCGCGGCGCTCTCCACTCCGGCCTGCGCCGCCATCGCGCGGGCAGCATGCGGCGCCGTCCGAGGGATCGGTGGGAGGGCGATCAGGCGGCCGTGGAGGGATCAGCCGTGGCGATGAAGGCGTCGAGCACCCGCCGGTAGTAGCCGGGGCCGAAGCCCATGGCCGCCGTCTCCGGGACGAGGGCGCGCAACTTCTCGGTGGAGATGACGTGATGGGCGCCCGCCTCCTCGTACCGGCGGCGGACCGACAGACCCAGTCGGGTCTCGAGGTGGTCGACGATCCGCTCCACCGGTACGGCCGTACCGGAGGCCACGTTGACGGTCTCGCCGCAGAGCCCCTGGGCGAGCAGCCGGTCGATGACGGTGACCACGTCGCGGACGTCGATCAGGTCACGGGCGGCGGCGCGCTGGATGCGCACCGAGCCCTTGCGCATCTGCTGGATAAGGGCGGGGATCAGCTGGTGCGGGGGCTGTCCGGTGCCGACGAGGTGCCCCAGACGCAGGATCAGATGGTCGGCACCGGAATCCTGCAACTGGCGTTCCAGCGCGAGCTTGTGTGCACCGTACGGGGTGCAGGGGGTGATCGGGCTGTCCTCCCGGCCGGGCCCGTCCACCGCGCCGTACATGCCGGTGGCCGCGGTGGAGAAGAAGAGCAGCCGGCGCCCGGTGGCACGGCACCGGTCTGCGGCCTGTGTCAGCAGTGCGGCCTCCCGCGCGAAGTCGGCGTCCGAAGTGCCGCTGGCCCAGGAGACGCCCGCCGCCATGGCGACCGTGCCCGGGTGGCGGTGCGCGAGAGGGCTCAGGTTCCGGGCGAGGAATCCGTTGCCCAAGATCTCCATGGTCATCCGCGGGCCTCCACGAATTCCTTCATCGACGATGATGATGTAATCGAACATTCGATCGACCAGGGCCTGGGTGCACGCTGCCCCAGGAGCCGCACTCGGTGACGGTGCCGCTGTCGGCGAGGGTGCCCACGCCCGGTGCGGCCCGGCGCCGCCGGCCGGAGCCACGGGAGGAGGGGCCTCACGTCTGCGAACCGCCTCCCCGCGTGGCGCCTTTCCACCAGGCGGGGTTGTCCCTGTACCAGGCCACGGTGTCGGCGAGCCCCTGGTCGAAGGTGATCCGCGGGGCGTAGCCGAGCTCCTCGCGGATCTTCGTCTCGTCGAGGGAGTAGCGCAGGTCGTGCCCCTTGCGGTCGGCGACCCGGCGGACCCTGGACCAGTCCGAGCCGGTCAGTGCGAGCAGGCGTTCGGTGATGGCCCGGTTGGTCTGCTCGTTGCCGCCGCCGATGTTGTAGATCTCACCGGCCCGGCCCTTGTTCAGCACGAGGTCGATCGCACGGCAGTGGTCGTCCACATGGAGCCACTCGCGGATGTTGCCGCCGTCGCCGTAGAGCGGCACCTGCTGTCCTTCGAGCAGATTGGTGACGAACAGCGGGATGAGCTTCTCGGGGTGCTGGTACGGACCGTAGTTGTTGGAACAGCGGGTGATCGAGACGTTCAGCCCGTGGGTGCGCCAGTACGACCTCGCCAGCAGGTCCGATGCTGCCTTGGAGGCGGAGTACGGGGAGTTGGGCTCGAGTGGCCAGTCCTCCGTCCAGGACCCCTCGTCTATGGACCCGTAGACCTCGTCGGTGGAGACGTGGACGACGCGCCGCACACCGCTGGCGAGGACCGCGTCGAGCAGCCGCTGAGTGCCGGTCACATTGGTGTGGACGAACTCCTCGGCCGCTTCCAGGGAGCGGTCCACGTGCGACTCCGCGGCGAAGTGGACCACCGCGTCGTGCCCGGGCAGCAGTCGGCGCAGCAGATCGCTGTCGCAGATGTCGCCGCGGACGAAGGTCAGGCGCGGGTGCGTCTCGGGGAGGTTCGCGCGGTTCCCGGCGTAGGTGAGCTTGTCCAGGACGGTGACATGCGCACCCTCCCACTCCGGGTAGCCTCCGCCGAGAAGCGTGCGCACATAGTGCGAGCCGATGAAACCGGCGCCGCCGGTGACCAGGATCTTCCTCATGCCGCTCTCTCGATTCGCATATGGTCACCGGCGACGGGCCGGTGGTGGGGGTGCTGGAGCCTGCGCGGCGGCGGATCAGTTCTCCCCCCACTCCAGATAGATGATCGGGGATTCACGGTGGGGCAGCTGGCGCAGTTTCGCGTTGCCGAGCTCCATGAATTCGGCCAGCGCCTTGGTCTCGCCGGGCCATTTCGGGTGGGCAAGTTCATCGAATGCCAGAATGCTTCCCTTGACCATGTGCGGCCGGATGGCGTGAAGGATCTCCAGCGTGGGCTCATACAGATCAACATCGATGTAAGCCAGGGCGATGACAGTCTCCGGATTCTCTTCCAGATACTGGGGAAGCGTACTGCGGACATCCCCCTGCACCACGAAGCTGCGCTGGGTGTGGCCATAGGGTTCGCCCAGTTCGTGCGCGGCGAGCACTGCACGAAGGTGATCCACTTCGCCCTCGGGAACAGCGAACCGGCCGGCGACCGCGCTGGGCGTCGCACGGTCGATGTCAGCGATATCGGGAAATCCCGTAAAGGTGTCGAAGCCGACCACGCGACGGAGCGAGTTATAGGGCTCGTAGATGCTGCGAAGGGCAGTGAAGGAAGCGAGATGGCGCCCGTGGAGAACGCCGAACTCCATGATCACCCCTGGCACATCGGTGACCATCCGGTACAGCGCGTCCATGGCCAGCAGGTCGGCGAGTTGATGGCGACGCAGGTACACCGGAAGGTTGTCGATCAGGTACTCGGGCGGGATCGGCGTCTCGGCCAGGAGCTTGGTGAGGCGCAGGCGTGATTCCCGTTCCTGCTCCGACTCGTGCGGCACGACCTTGGGGTCTTTGTAGTCACTGTTCATCATGCTCTTCCTTTCTCGTTCTCTCTCGTTCTTCGCTCGGTTTCCGATGGCCGAAGAGCCGCGAAACTGGGCGGGCTTGCGGGCCACGACGTGGTGGCTCGCCGCGGCTCGCGCGCGGCGTGGTCGATGCTCAGGCCGAGGTGGGAGCCGTCGCCGAGGAGGCTGCGGAGGGTGATGCCTTTCACGAGCGGGGTCCGGTCAGCGCTCCGCCCTTGACGCGGTGCCCAGTTGGGCCTCCAGTTCCAGGCAGAGCTCGTAGTCGGGGAGCAGCCCGCGCTCCGCGGCCTGGGCGAGGGTGGGAGCGGCGGCGTCCCGCTCGGAGAGGATCGGGTCGATGTCTTCGGGGATCGGCAGGCCGAGCGCCGGATCAAGCGGCGAGAGGGCCAGCTCCTGCTCCGCGACGTACGGGGCCGAGGTCAGGTACGACATGACGGTGTGGTCGGTGAGCGCCACGAAGGCGTGACCGACGCCGATCGGCAGGTACACGGCACGGAAGCCGGACTGGTCCAGGAGGACGGCTTCCCACTTGCCGAACGTGGGCGAGCCGCGCCGGATGTCCACGGTGAAGTCCAGGCTCCGCCCGCTCGCGCAGTAGACGTACTTGGCGGCGCCCGGAGGTGCGACGGTGTAGTGAATGCCCCGGACGACGCCTCGTCGGGACAGGCTGTGGTTGCCCTGGGCGACCGCGAACAGCGGTCCCCCTCTGGCGGTTTCGAAGACCGACTGCTGAAAAGGAGCGACGAACACACCGCGTTCGTCGGAGAACGTCCGCGAGGTGAATTCCAGCGCGCCCTGCACAGCGAGCTTTCGCGCTTCCATGTATCTCTCCGAACAGGAGTTAAATGGGCAAGGAACATCTTCCGTGCATCACACGGCGGAGCCGGGGCATCGGTGGAGAAAGAAGCGATCAGGCGGGCCACGCGGGCCTGGCGCGGGATCGCGGACAACCGAAGCGCACGCGAGGTGAATACCCCTCTGCGGGCGCCTGGGATTCATCGGAGATGAAGCAATGCGAACACTGATAAGGGAATTTATCTTCGGCCCTGTTCAACGTCAACACCGCCACTTCAGAGCTTTTACAAGAAATGTCGGAGGAACGTTCAGCGGTGCGCCAGAGCCGCCAGCGCGCCCACCATCTGGTTCGGCGACGGCATGGCCGTGATCTCGTCGCGGAGCGCCTGGGCGCGGGTGACATAGGAGACGTCCGAGACGGCCTCGCGGCATGCCGCACCGACGGCGTCGGGCGCGTCCTCTCCGGTCTTCAGCGTCACGGCCGCGCCGTAGCCGGCCAGGCGCTCGGCCGCGTCGGCGAGCATCTCCGCGCCTGGGACGATGACTTGGGGCGTCCCGAAGTACATGCCCGTCAGGCTGGTCACGCCGCCCCCGTGGTGCACGAGCAGATCACACGTCGGGGCCACAACGTCCAGGGGGAACCACCCCGCGCGCACATCGCCGCAGGCCTCGCGCAGGTCGGCGGCAAGGCCGTCGGGAGCGGCGATCAGGACTTCGGCGTCGAGCGGGGCCAGCTCGGCCACCGTACGCGTCAGGAACTCGAAGAGCTTGTGGTGGCCGTCGCGGGTCACCTGGCTGCCGGCGGTGAGGCAGATCCGGCGGCGGTCCCCACGGGTGTACATCCACGGTTCGAGCTGCCGTTGCCGATTCGCGGGGACATACCGCATCGGCGATGCCGGGCGGGCGGCGGCAGGCCGCAGACTGGGCGGGCACACGTCGATGAACAGGTCGGGCTCGGGGAGGTGCGCCAGTCCCAGCTCGCTCAGCTCGGGTTGGAGTTCCTCGTCGGCGCCGGGGTGCACATGCGTCGCGTCGATCGCGTCCCACGCCAGCCGCACCCACGGGACCCCGAGATGCCGCGCCAGCAGCGGTGCCGCGTATGTCATGGTCCCGCCGACGACGACATCGGGGCGCCACGCCGCCGTGAACTCCTTGAGGACGCCCAGGCTCGCGGCGGCCATACGGCCGAACCAGCGGCCGGTGAACACGCCCTGCTCGGTCACCCCGGCGTCGAGTGGCGGAGGCACCGGCCGCCCCTGCCGGTCCTGGGAGATGAAGTGCCGGATCGGCAGGTCGGTCGTCGAGACCGCCGGGATCGCCGCCGCCTCGGTGGCGGACATCAGGTCGCTGTTGGCCGCCATGAAGATCTCGTGGCCCGCGCCGCGCAGGGCCGTGGCGAGCGGGGCCAGCGAGAACACGGTCGCCTGGCCGCCGCCGGTGACGAAGAGAACCCTCATCGACATGTCTCCCTAACGTGTGCGGGTTGCCAGGTCCTCGAGTACGCCGACCACTTCGCTGGGGGACGGCATGGCGGCGATCTCCCGGCCGAGAGCCTGGGACCTGTCCTTGTAAGCCGAGTCCTCAATGAGTGTCTGGAGGGCCTTCGCGACGCTGTCGGGGGTGACCTCGTCGGGCAGCAGGTTGATCGCGGCACCGTAGTCGGCGACGAGTTGCGCGGCGCGGCGGACCTTCTTCTCCTGGGGCAGGAGCAGTTGCGGCACTCCCGAGATCATTGCGGTCTGTCCGGTGAGGCCGCCGGCGTGGTGCACGATGAGGTCGCAGGTCGGCATCAGCACGTCCAGCGGAATCCAGCCCGCCCGGATGCCGTCGCACTGGTTGCGCAGTTCGGCGGCGACCTCCTCCGGCGCGGGGATGACGATCTCGGCGTCCAGGACGGCGAGGCTGTCCACCATGCTCCGGATGAGCTCGAAGTTGTTGTCCCGGGCGGCCATGCTTCCGCCCGTCACACACACCCTGCGCCGCTCGCCGCGGGTGTACATCCACGGTTCGACGGGATTCTGGGAGTTGATGGGGACCCACCGGAGCTGTTGGGCGGGGGCGGCGCCGGCCCACCGGACTCCGGGCGGGCAGTTGTCGATCAGCAGATCGGGCTGCGGGACGCCGTCCAGGCCCAACTGCCGTAGTTCCGGCTCGAGTTCCCCCTCGCTGCCCACGTGGATGCCCACGGTGTCCAGCGCGGCCCAGGTGTGCCGCACCCACGGCACCGACAGTTCGTGGGCCAGGAGCGCCGCCGCGTAGGCGTGCGGGCCTCCGATCACGACGTCCGGGCGCCAGCCGGCCGCCACCTCCCGCAGCTGTACCAGGCTTTCCGCCGCCACACGCCCGAACCAGCGGCCCGTGTACTGGATGAACTCGGGGTGGTCCACGTCGTCCGGGACGATCTCCCGCTCGCCGGAGCGCCGCGTGGCCTTGATGTCGGCTATCGGGGTGGTGGTGGCGGCGATGGCGGGCAGGCCGAGCCCGGCCACCACCGATGTCCGCTCCTTCAGTGTCGACATGAAAACCTGGTGCCCCTCATCACGTGCCGCGGTCGCGAGCGGGGCGAGAGCGAACGCGTTGGACGGGGTGGGGCCCGCGACGAACAGCATCTTCATGGGCGAACCGTTCTCTTCTCGTCTTGTCGGGGGGCTGCTTCCCGAACGGGAAGTGGGTCAGGTGAGCAGGTGCGCACTGACGCTCAATTCAGCTGTGGGCGCGGGAAAGAGCGAGCTGCTCCAGATCGGAGGCGATCTGCGCGGGGGACGGCATGCCCGCCATTTCCGTACGCAGGGATCCGGCCGCCTCGGCGTACCGGGGGTCTGTGAGCAGCTGTGTCAGCGCCTCGCGGAGAAGCCCCGCATCGTCTTGGGCGGTCACGGTGTCGAAGCTGATTCCCGCGCCGGTGGCCGCCAAGCGGTCGCCGTGCGCGAAACAATCGGCCATCTGCGGAAGTACGAGCTGCGGCAGCCCGAAGAGGGTGGCGGTCATGGTGGTGGCCGCACCGCCGTGGGTGATGATGGCATCGCAGGAGCCGAGGAGCAGATGGAGCGGGACAGGGTCGACCATCCGCACGTTGGCCGGCACCGGACCGATGCGCTCCCGGTACTCCGCGCCGACGGTGGCGATCAGTTCGACGTCCTGCATCTCCGCGAACGAGCGCAGCAGCGCCCGCACGAAGGGCACCCCGTTGTAGACCAGGGTTCTTCTGCCGAGAGAGACGGCGACCCGCTTGGAGCGCGAGTCTCGCCGGTCCCACTCCGCACGCAGCCAAGAAGGCAGCATCTCGCTGCCGTTGAACGGCACATAGCGCACCGGGGTCTCGGGCTTCAGTTCCGGGAGCTGCAGTGCGCCGGGGCAGGAATCAAGGACCACCGTGGGCTCGGGGAGAGTTTCAAGGCCCAGCGACTGGCAGGTCCCGCGCAGTTCTTCCCTGGCTGTGGGGAGCCGGGGCGTGCCGATCGGATCGACACCCCAACGATGGTGAACGACCGGGACCCTCAGCAAGGCTCCCAGAATGAGTGCGCTGTACTCCAGCGGATCGGAAATGATCAGTTCCGGACGGAAGGAGCGGGCAAAACCCAGGTAGTCCTCCACCATGGATTTCGCATGCTCGATCCACACACCTCCGAAGCCGCCCTTCGTACCGCGCGGCCGGGATTCCAGTGGGCGTTTCCCTGGTGCCAGGTCACTGAGCACCATCTGTTCGGTGTCGAACAGCCCGCCCAGGCTCACGAAGTTCAGCCCTGCCGTACGGGCCGGTTCCGCGCTGTCGGGTCTCCCCAGGACGAGCACCTCGTGGCCCGCGGTACGCAGAGCCCAGGCGACCGGCACCAAAGTCGCCAGGTGGCTCGGGTCAGGAGTCGTCATCACCAGGACGCGCATTCAGGTCTCCTACTCACTGAGCGAGGGCGGACAGCGAAGACACCAGCGCCGCCGGAGTGGGCTGGGACTCCATCTCGTCCCGCAGTTTCCGTGCGGCGATCGCATGGGCGGGATCCGTGAGGAGTGACGTGACGGCCGCACGAATCGCCCCCTCGTCCGCCTGAACATTGGACAGAGACCGGGCCGCACCGGCTCCGGCGATGCGGCCGGCGATCACTTCCTGATCCAGGCCTGTGTGGATGGCCAGCTGCGGCACTCCAGCGGTCAGAGCGGTCATGGCGCAGCCGGCGCCCCCGTGGTGGATGACCACATCGCAGCTGGGCAGCAGCAAATGCAACGGCGTGCGCTCCATCAGCCGCACACCGGGTGGAAGCGCTCCCACGCGCTCCATCCGCTCGCGGTCGGCACCCGCGAGCAGAACGAGGACCTCTGCGCCCAGCCCTGCGAGAGCGCTCACCACACGAGGCACCGCGAACGAAGCCGGCCCGTAAATGCCGCTGACGGAGGTCCCCCACACCACGCACACCCGCGGTCCGGCAGAGCCGCTCTCGCCGTGCGGCAGCCGCGCTCCAGGACCGTTGTACGGCACATGACGGATGGACAGCCGCTCGGCCTTCAGGGGTGGTCGCGCGCTTGTGGGAGAGGGGTCGATCACGTGCTCATAGACGTGCGGCCCCATCTGCCCCACGCCGTGCCGGGGGAACGCCCCACTGGGGTCCATGGGCACGAAGCTCGCCCCCGGCGGTGCTCCCGGCACGTCGTCCTCCGGACCGACGGGCCCCCACAGCTGCAACACGGCGGGAATGTCCAGGACTTTC
The DNA here is from genome assembly GCF_001294335.1 of Streptomyces chattanoogensis. Taxonomy (GTDB): domain Bacteria; phylum Actinomycetota; class Actinomycetes; order Streptomycetales; family Streptomycetaceae; genus Streptomyces; species Streptomyces chattanoogensis. The sequence continues at coordinate 74,997 of NZ_LGKG01000001.1, read as the reverse complement.
CCGACGAGCGGCCCTTCGAAGCTCATGATGTCGTGGACCACGAGATCGGGACGCCACCAGCGCGCGAAATCCACCGCGGCGTCACTGCTCCGAGTCGTGACACCGATGGCCCAGTCATGGTTCTCCTGGGACCACGCACTCATATCGAATTCATCGAGCGAGTCAAGCGGTTTCCCGGTGAGCGGGTGCAGCGGGAGTTCCGAAAAGGGCCATGAGCCGAATTCGGCCATGCGGAAATTGTGCAGCCGGCCCCGCACCGTCATGTCCATAGCCTCGAGAATCGGAACCGGCATGAGCCCTGCGCCGCTTACCGGTTGCGTCTGGCATGGCGTACACATGACGTTCACTTCGTGCCCAGCCGCCTGCAACGCCCACCCCAGGGGCACCATAGAGGCCCAGTGCCCAGGCCAGTTGGACACGGCAAACAGAACCCGCACTCGAACTCCTTTCCCATGAGTGAATCGACCAGCCTTTCCGACGCTCACCCGCCGCACGGCCCGGGGTGCGTGGGACGAGATCCCGGCTAGCCACCACCAGCCCGCCCACCGCGACTTCCGTCATGAGAGACAGGGGGGCGGCGACCAGTACGCCGCGTCGATATCCACATCCGCCGCATGCGATATCCGCTGTACGGCGGTCCCGTACAGGGCGCTGTTGCCGCTCCTCGGCCGGCGGACGGGAGCGCGCTGCCTGCACGTTCAGCACCGCGACGGCAAAGACGAATCCCACCCCCGCCACGACCTGAAGCCGGAATGGCAGTACCGAAAATCTGTGATGACCGACCGAGACACTGCAGCGGAAGGTAATGACGAGTTTCTTCGCTCCGGCACACAGAAAGCAACCACGTCAGTGCGTGAATTTCATAAAGATAACCAGGAACAAGTCAGCAATCACAGAGGAATCCAAGAGGAATGCCAAGGAACCATAAATAGTGACACCGATCACAGCCCTGGGTGCAGCGGTCGAACTCGCGGTGGCGGGGCGGTCGCAAGGAAGCCTGCCGGCCGCCCAGGAACCCTCAACACGAGGATGCGGACCTCCAGTTCTGCGAGGCGGGAGAGACTGGAGCCGTCGTCGTAGCGGGCCGGCGGCCAAGACCGGTGGTTTGCAGGCGGCGGAGGCGCGGGCCAGGAAGACGGCGCGGCCGGCCGTCGCGGGAGGGGCGGATCAGCGGCTGGTGGCGCCCGCATCCCACATGTCCTGTAGTGACTGCCTGAGTCCGAAGCGCGGGGCGAAGCCCAGCAGGTCGCGGGCCAGTCGGATGTCGGCCTGGATCCAGTCGGCGCCCAGGCCGCGCACGCCGCCGTGCCCCGGGCGGTCCTCCTCCGTGACGCCGGAATCCGGCAGGCCGGCGGCGGAGAGGCAGTGGGCGACCAGTTCCCGCATCGGCACCGCGATCCCGCTGCCGATGTTGAACACCCGTCCGCTGACCGGCCGTTCGGCGGCCAGCACGCACGCTTCGGCGACGTCGCGCACATCGATCCAGTCGCGCCGTGCGTCGACGACGCGCACGGAGAGTTCGGCGCCCTGCCGCGCGGCGCGCAGCCTGGGGAGGAGCTTGCCCGGGAAACCCGCCGGGGTCGGGTAGGGGCCGCAGGTGTTGACGAGCCGGAGCGCGACGCCGTCGACGCGGCCCGCGCAGGCCGCGTCGAGGAGGGTCCTGGACGCGGCCAGCTTGGCGTCCGCGTAGGCGTTCGCGGGCCGCGGCTCGATCTCCTCGTGCAACGGGACCCCTGCCTGGCCGGGCCCGTATTCGTGGATGGTGCCGATGTGCACCAGCCGGGGCCTCCCCGGGTTGCCCTCCAGGGCCGCGACCAGCGTGCGGGCCAGCCCCTCGTTGGCGGCCAGCAGTTCGGCCGCGCGGCCCGCGCCGCCGTCCGCGGCGCTGGTCAGGTCGGTGGCACCCGCCATGTCGGTGGCGTTGACCACGACGCTCGCGCGTACGTCCGCGTCCCGGAACAGCGCGTCCAGCTCGGCGGCGGACGCCGTGAGCAGGTCCAGGGGACGGAACATGTGCTCCGCCACGTGCGGGGCGGGCCGGCGGGCCACGACGACGACGCGGTAGCCGTGCCGGGCGAAGGCGGTACAGACGTGCCGTCCGATGCAGCCGGTGCCTCCCAGCACGACCGCGGTCGGGGGCCGGGACGGTGCGGGGTCCTGCATGGGTCCTCCGGAGGTGGGTGGGCGAGGAGAAGAAGGGGTGCCGGGGCCGGTGCCGGTGCCGGTGCCCGGGCTCAGCCGGCCGGCGCGGTCCGGCGGGCCCGCGCCTCGTACACCCCGTCCCCCTCGACGAGGCTGACCAGGTAGGACCCGTATTCGGTGCTGGACTGCTCGGCACCGAGCCGGCGGCACTGCTCCGCGCTGATGTAGCCCATCCGGAAGGCGGTCTCCTCGACGCAGCCGATGCGTATGCCCTGGCGTTGTTCGAGGATCTGGACGTAGTGGCCGGCCTCCAGCAGGGAGTCGTGGGTGCCCATGTCGAGCCAGACGAACCCGCGGCCCAGCTCGGCCAGATGGGCCCGGCCTTGTGCCAGGTAGGCCTTGTTCAGATCGGTGATCTCCAGCTCGCCGCGGTCGGAGGGGACCAGTTCCTGGGCCATCCGGACCACGTCGTTGCTGTACATGTACAGGCCGGTGACCGCGATGTTGGAGACCGGTTCGGTGGGCTTCTCCGTCAGGGCCGTCAGCCTTCGGTCGGCGTCCAGTTCGGCGACGCCGTACCGCCAGGGGTCGTTGACCGGGTAGCCGAAGAGCGCGCAGCCGTCGAGGCGGGCGGCGGCGGTGCGCAGCAGCTCGGAGAAGCCGTGACCGTGGAAGACGTTGTCACCGAGGATCAGCGCCACATTGTCGTCGCCGATGTGGTCGGCGCCGATGACGAACGCCTCGGCGATGCCGTTGGGTTCCTTCTGCTCGGCGTACTCCAGCCGGATGCCGAGCCGGGAGCCGTCGCCGAGCAGGTCGCGGAACATGTCCAGGTGAGCCGGCGAGGAGATCACCAGGATGTCCCGGATGCCGGCGAGCATGAGGACGGACAGGGGGTAGTAGATCATCGGCTTGTTGTAGACCGGGAGGATCTGCTTCGAGACCACTCCGGTCAGCGGCCTGAGCCGGGTGCCGCTGCCACCAGCGAGGATGATGCCCTTCATATGCCTGTCTCCGTCGGTGTCTGTGCAGTGCCTGTGTCGGTGTCTGTGTCGGTGCCTGTGACTGTGACTGTGTCGGTTTCTGTGACTGTGGCTGTGGCTGTGGCTGTACCTGTGCCTGCGGCTGCCGATGCGGATGAGGTGACGTCAACTCCCTTTCCGCAGCCACCAGTTCGACCGCCGACTCTTCCCCGCACGTGGGCGAGCCACGGCGGGTCGGCGGATGGCGTCCGCGCGGTTCAGCGTCGTGCCAGGTGCTCGACGGTGCCCAGGACCTCGGCGGGTGACGGCATCCGGGCGATCTCCTGAGCCAGTGCCTGGGCCCGGTCGGCGTAGGACGGGGCGGAGAGCAGCTCGCGGATGCCCTTGCCGACGCTGTCGGTGCTCACCTCGTCCGGAAGCAGGGTGACCGCGGCGCCGTACTCGGCGACGAGCCGGGCGGCCGTGTGCACCCTCTTCTCCTGTGGCATCAGCAGCTGTGGGACGCCCGAGAGCGCGGCCGTCAGGCCGGTCAGGCCGGGCACGCCGCCGGCGTGGTGCACGATCAGGTCGCAGGTCGGCATCAGTACGTCCAGCGGGATCCAGCCCGCGCGGATGTCGCCGAACTCGGCGCGCAGCGCGTCAGCGGCCTTCCGCGGCGCCGGGATGACGACCTCGGCGTCCCACTCGGCCAGCTGCCGCACCGTGCCGCGGATCAGCTCGAAGTCGTCATCGAGGGCGGCCATGCGCCCGCCGGTGACGCACACCCGTCGGCGCTCGCCGCGGGTGTACATCCACGGCTCGGCCGGGCGCTGGGCATGGACGGGAACGTAGCGGATCTGCTGCGCGGGGGAAGCGTCCGCCGGGCGGATGCCGGGCGGACAGTTGTCGATCAGCAGGTCCGGTCCGGGAATCCGGTCGAGGCCCAGTTCGGCCAGCTCCGGCGCCAGTTCCCCCTCGCTGCCGACGTGGATGCCCACGGTGTCCAGCACGGTCCAGGTGTGCCGGATCCACGGTACGGACAGCTCGTGGGCGAGGAGCGCCCCCGCGTACGCGTGCGGGCCGGTGAGCACCACGTCCGGCCGCCAGGCCGCCGCCACCTCGCGCAGCCGGACGAGGGTTTCGGCGGCCAGCCGCCCGAACCAGCGCCCGGTGTACTGGATGAACTCGGGGTGGTCCACGTCATCGGGGACCACCTCACGCTCGCCGGAGCGGCGGGTGGCCCTGATGTCGGGGATCGGTGTGGTGGTCGTGGCGACGGTCGGCAGGCCGACGCCGGTGGCCACCGGGGTCAGTTCCTTCGGCGTGGACATCAGCACCTGGTGCCCGGCGGCGCGCGCGGCGGTGGCGAGGGGGGCGACGGCGTAGATGTCGGACGGGGCCGGGCCCGCGACGAACAGCAGCCTCATGGGTGTTCCGGTCTCCTCCGTCGCCCGGACGGGCGACGCGCGGACTTCGGGTGGTCAGGGCATGGCGCCGTGCCGGTGGGGACGGCGCGGGGGCCGCCCGGGGCGGCGCCCGCTCGCGAACGCTCGGGAGAGCCGGACGCTCAGGTGAGCAGGTGCAGCTTCTCCACGCCCGTCACATTGGCCCCCGGCATGAACTCCGGGTCCCGCGCCGGGTCGCGGCGCAGCGCCGGGAAGCGGTCGAAGAGGATGTTCAGGGCGAGCATGCCTTCAAGGCGGGCCAGCGGCGCACCCATGCAGAAGTGCGCGCCTCTGCCGAACGAGAGGTGCTGGATGTTCTCCCGGTCGAGGTCGAAGGTGTGCGGGTCACGGAACTGGCGCTCGTCGCGGGCCGCGGCGGCCGTCCACGTCATGACCACCGACCGCGGGGGGATCTCGGCGTCGCCGATCCGCGCCGCCGTAGTGGTCACCCGGTGCAGCGTGGACAGCGGGCTGAACAGCCGCAGCGACTCCTCGATCGCGGTGGGGATGCGGGCGCGGTCCCGGCGTACGGCCGCCATGGCCGAAGGGTGGGCGTCCAGGCACAGGATCGTGTTGCCCAGCAGCATCGTCGTGGTGATGTGCCCCGCCACCAGCAGGACCAGCGAGAAGTTGCCCACCTCGGCCGGGGACAGCCGCTCGCCGTCCACCTCGGCCTGGACGAGCCTGGTCAGCAGGTCGTCGCGCGGGGCGGCGCGGCGCTGCTCGACATGGCCGAGCAGGTAGTCGGAGAAGTTCCTGATCTGGGCGAGGGTCTCCTCGCGCTGCCGCTGCAGCTCCGGGGTGTCCTCGCCGGTGGAGAACGCCTGGTTGCTCTCCAGCAGCCTGCCGGCCCACTCCTTGAACAGCGGGCGGTCGCTGCTGGGAACCCCGAGCAGTTCGGCGATGACGATGACGGGCAACGGGTGCGCCAGCACCTCCACGAGGTCGAACGAGTCGCCCGGCTCGACCGCGTCGAGCAGTTCGTGGGTGATCTCCTTGATACGGGGTTCGAGGCCGGCGACCACGCCGCGGGTGAACACCCCGCTGACGATCTTGCGCATCTTGGTGTGCTCGGGCGCGTCCATCGTCGTGAGGTTGCCGGGGAAGATCTGCCGTTGGCCTTCCGGCGCCAGCACGCTGAGATCGGAGGAGAAGGTCTCCGGGTCGTTGAGCACCTGGAGCGCCTCCGCGTAGCCGTAGACGTTCCACAGCTGCTTGGCCTCGTCGTACGCGACGGGGGCCGGGGGGCGTTCACCGCGCATCCAGAACTGATCCGGGTGGAAGTTCCACTGCTGGGAGGACATGGGCACTTCGGTCCTTTCGGTTCGGAGGTGTGCGTGGCGGGTGCGCCGACCCGGTGTCGGCCGTCCTCGGCACGGAGCGAGCGCTTCGAGGTCGTCCGCGACCCGGGGCCGGAGGGACGCGCGGGCGATGCGCGACGCGCACACGTACACTGGGCGGCGGGTACTTGCCTGCCGACCGGTAAGTGGGTGTTCCGGCCCCAGCCGGGTGAGGACGGACCGAGGGAGAGAGCGTGGCCGGAAAAGGTACGAAGAAGGAGCGGGGGGACACCCGCAGGCGCATCCAGGACGTGGCCCTTGAGCTCTTTGTCCGAAACGGCTACGAGAAGACCTCGCTGCGTGAGATCGCGGAAATCCTGGAGGTCAGCAAACCCGCGATCTATTACCACTTCAAGTCGAAGGAGGACATTCTCCTCAGCATCTTCCAGGACCTGAGCCGCCCCGTCGACGACATCATCTCCTGGGGGCGCCAGCAGCCACGGAACCTCGAGACCAAGCAGGAGATCCTGCGCCGCTACAGCGCCGCACTCGAAGCCTCCGTCCCACTCGTCCGCTTCCTGCGGGAGAACGAGGCGACCCTGCGCGACCTCAAGGTCGGCAAGGAGTTCGGGCAGCAGATGACCAGCATCGGCGAGATGCTCACCGACTCGGACACCTCGCTCACCGACCAGCTGCGCTGCATGAGTGCCCTGCTGACCCTGCACTTCGGGACCTTCGCCCTGCCGAACATCCCCGGGGACGCCCAGGAGAAGCGGTCGGCGCTGCTGGAGATCACCATGGAGATGGTGGCGGCGGCGCACCCCGAAGAGGCCTGACGCGCCGGAAAGGCGGCGCGCCGGCCCGGTGGGCGCCGCCGCCCCGCTCAGGGCTTACGCGCGACGGCCGCGTACAGGTTGGAGCGCTCCTCAGCGGCGCCGGAGGCGCCGTCCGGGCGCCACTGGGGCGTGAACACCAGCCCGGGGTCGAGCAGTTCGAAGTCGCCGAGCAGCCTGCGGACCTCCTCGCCGGTGCGCGGCACGATCGGCGTGCGGCCGCTCCGCTGGAACATCTCGACCGTGTTCCGCATCGTCTCGGGGTCGTTGTCCCAGGTGAAGCAGGACAGCGCGAGACAGCTGCCGGAGGGCAGCGCCCGGCGGTAGGCCGCGGTGATGGCCCACGGGTCGTCCTCGTCGTGCAGGAACTGGGTCACGCCCAGCATCAGGAAGCCGACCGGCTGCGAGAAGTCGATCAGGCGGCGGGTGGCCTCGGCATTCAGGACGGCGTCCGGGTCACGCAGGTCCTCGCCCACCATGGCGGTGCGCTCGTCGCCGCGAAGGATCAGCTCGCTGTGCCCGATGGTGGCCCGCTCGTTGTCGACGTAGACCACCCGGCACTCGGGGGCGGCCTGCTGGGCGGTCTCGTGGACATTGCCCATCACCGGCAGCCCAGAGCCCAGGTCGAGGAACTGCCGGATGCCCCGGCCGACCATGAAGCGCACCACACGCTGGAGGAACTGCCGGTTGTGGCGGGACATGTCCCTGGCCGGCAGTACCGAGAGCACCTGGTCCCCCAGCTTCCGGTCGGCCTCGAAGTGGTGGGTGCCGCCCGCTATGTAGTCGTAGGCACGGGCTGCGCTGGGAACCTCACGGTCCAAGCCCTCGGGAATCCAGTTCACGGTCGCGCTCATCGCACACTCCTCGATGCGGTTTCTGCTCGGTCTGTGTCGTCCTCGGCGGCGCGCCGCCGGATGCCGTCCAGCAGCCGCGCCTGCCACAGCGGCGCGTCGTCGGCCGGCGCCCCGGCGCGCACGGCGGCGGCGAACGCCGCGACGGCGCTCGCCACCTGGTCCTCGGCGGGCAGCCGGATCCGCTCCGTCCCCGAGGCGCGCGTCAGGCACACCACCGGTTCGTGGTCCGCGGGCGGAGTGAAGGCACGGTCGATGCGGATCCGGCCCTCGCTGCCGCACAGTTCGTACGTGGACCGGTAGGCGTGCTCCATGCCGAAGCTCAGCTGGGCGGTCACGCCCCCGTCCGCGGTCAGCAGCGCCGCACCGGAGGTCTCCACGCGACGGCCGGGCCCCGCGGTCAGCACGGCACCGCGCACCGCGAGATCCGGCCCCAGGAAGTGCTGGGCGGCCCGCACGGGGTACACCCCCACGTCCGCCAGTGCTCCCCCGCCCAGGTCCGGGTCGTAGCGGATGTCGTCGTCGGGGAGCGGCGGGATGGTGAACGTCGCCTGGAAGGAGCGCAGTTGGCCGATCGCGCCGTCCTCGGCCAGTCCGCGGACGGCCGCGTGCTGCCCGTGGTGCACGAACATCACGTTCTCGCGCAGCACCAGGCCCGCCGACCGGGCCGACGCCAGCAGCGCGGCGGCGCGCCCGGCGTCGTCGGCGAGCGGCTTCTCGACGAGGACGTGTTTGCCCGCCCGCAGCGCGGCCTCGGTCCACCGCGCGTGCAGTGACGAGGGCAGTGGAACGTAGACGGCCTCCACGTCCGCGCGGTCGAGCAGCCGGTCGTAGCCGTGCACCGCCCGGCACCCGTAGGCGCGGGCCGCCTCCCGCGCACGGTCCGCGTCGCGGCTCGCCACCGCGACGATCTCGACGTCGGGGCAGGCCGCCATGGCGGGCAGCAGGCGCCGCCGGGCGATCGAGGCCAGGCCCATGACGGCGATCCGCACCGGATCCATCAGCCCTGCTCCCCCATCGCGTGGAGACATGCGAGCAGGGTGCGGGCCTGGACGTTGAGGTAGTGCCCGTGCGGTACCAGGGAGGTCAGCTGGCCGGGGGTGACCCACTGGTAGCCGGGCGGCGGGTCCAGGGGTGCCTGGGACTCGTCCGCCTCGATGACCAGGTAGCGGCTCTCGGCGTTCAGGAAGCGGCCGCCCTCCTCGGAGTGCACGGCCTCGTACCGGATCCGCGACGGGTCGGCGTCGAGCACCGCGTCGAGGTACGGCGGGCGGTCCTCGGCCGGCAGGTGCCGGTAGTTCTCCGGGGTGTACTGAACGGTCGGCCCCAGTTCGACGGTGTCGAGGAAGCCGCCCTCGACCCGGGCGTGCGCCAGGACGTGCGGCACCCCGCCGATGGTGCGCCACAGGAAGGCCGCCACGCCCCGGCCGACCGGCTCGAACAGTGGTTGGGTCCAGCCGGTCACCTCACGGTTGCCGGCCCGGACGGCCACCGCGACCACACGGAAGTAGCGGCCCTCGTCGTGCTCGATGGCATCCGGGCCGCGCTTCCAGCGCGTGATGCCGTTCAGCGGCACCCGCTCGGCGGTGACGGTGTGCCGCGAGCGCTCGCCGCAGAACCAGGACAGCAGTGCGGTGTCGGACAGACGGGCCTCGGTGCCGCCGGCGAGCGGGACACAGGACAGCACGGTCCGCGAGTCCATGTTCACCACGTTGTCCTGGTGCAGCAGTTGGTTGATCTGCCCCAGGGTCAGCCAGCAGAAGTCGTCCAGCAGCGGCACCTCTCCGACCGCTTCGACGATCATGTTGCGGTTGCTCTTGCGGTGGAACCACGAGCCGTGCTCGGACTGCAGGACGTCGGCGAGGACCCGGCCGCGGCCCGCCCGGGTGAAGTACTCGATGTACTTCACGGCGGCGCCGCGGTGGACTCCGGTGTAGTTGCTCCGCGTGGCCTGCACGGTCGGGGACAGCTGGAGCAGGTTGGGGTTCCCCGGCTCCATCTTGGCCTGCATCAGAAAGTGCGGTACGCCGTCGAACTCCTTGACCAGCAGCCCGAGGATGCCCACTTCGGGCTGCTTGATGATGGGCTGCTGCCACTGCCGGCGCCGGTCGCCGTCCACGGCGGTGACGGACAGGCCCTCGACGGTGAAGAACTTCCCGCTGCGGTGGACCAGGTTGCCGGTACCGCCCTGGAAGGACCAGCCGTCCAACGCGTCGAAGGGCACCCGGTCGACCTGGAAGACGTTGGCCCGGGCCCGCTCGTCGAGCCAGGCTCGGACCTCGCCGGTGCGCAGCATGGCGCCCTCGGTCGCCGCGGCCGAGCGGGCCATGCGCCCTGCGGCGTCGCCGTCCGCACGGGGCGTCAGGGTCCTGGAGTCATTGGGGGTGGCACTGGTGTGTGGCAGCATGAGCCAACTTTCCGTGTGGCACGGGCGATTGACGGTCGGACGGGCTTACGCGTTCGTGGCCGGCAGCTCTCGCCACCAGCCCGGGTTGTCCCGGTACCAGGCGACCGTGTCGGCCAGGCCCTGGTCGAAGGGGATCCGGGGTGTGTACCCCAGCTCCTCGCGGATCTTGGTCTCGTCGAGGGCGTAGCGCAGGTCGTGCCCCTTGCGGTCGGCGACCCGGCGCACCATCGACGCGTCGGCGCCGCACAGCTCGAGGAGCCGCTCGGTGAGGGCGAGGTTGGTGCGCTCGTTGCCGCCGCCGACGTTGTAGACCTCGCCGGCCCGGCCGTTGTTGAGGACGAGGTGGAGGGCCCGGCAGTGGTCGTCGACGTGCATCCACTCGCGGACGTTGCGGCCGTCCCCGTACAGCGGGACCGGCCTGCCCTCGAGCAGGTTGGTGATGAATAGCGGGATGAGCTTCTCCGGGTGCTGGTACGGCCCGTAGTTGTGGGAACACCGGGTGACGGAGACGTCCACGCCGTGGGTGCGCCAGTACGAGCGGGCGACCAGGTCGGAGCCCGCCTTGGAAGCGGCGTACGGGGTGTTGGGCAGCAGCGGCCGTTCCTCGGTCCAGGCGCCCTCCTCGATGGAGCCGTAGACCTCGTCCGTGGAGACGTGCACCACCCGCTCGACGCCGGTCGCCAGCACCGCGTCCAGCAGGGCCTGGGTGCCCAGCACATTGGTGCGGAAGAACTCGGCGGCCCCGGTGATGGAACGGTCGACGTGCGACTCGGCGGCGAAGTGCACCACCGCGTCGTGCCCGGGCAGCACCTCGCGCAGCAGGGCGCTGTCGCACACGTCGCCCTGGACGAACGTCAGGCGCGGGTGCGAGGCGGGGAGGCCGGCCCGGTTGCCCGCGTAGGTGAGCTTGTCCAGGACCGTGACCCTGGCCCCCTCCCAGCCGGCGTACCGGTCGTCGAGGAGGGAGCGGACGAAGTGCGAGCCTTTGAAGCCGGCCCCGCCGGTGATCAGGATTCTCATGCGGCCACCTCGGAAAGGGAGTTGCTCGCCGGCCGCGCGAGGGGCGTGCGGCCGGCCGACGGTAGGCGCCGGTGCGGGGGCCTGGGAGCCCGCACGGCGCAGCGCGCCCCGCGCCCGGCAGCACGTGCCGGGCGGGGGCCGGCACCCGTGGCGCGCCCGGTCATCCGAGGAAGTCGGCGACGGTACGGGCGGCGGGGCGGCGGTGCTCCAGGTCCTGCCAGCGGTCCGAGAAGGCGTTGCGGGTGAACTTGGGCACCCGCATCAGTTCGTTCGGGAAGCCCATCGGCACCTGGCTCAGCTCGTCCAGCCGCCTGGTCTGCGCCTCGTCGAGGCGGACGTCGAGGCAGGCCAGGGTGTCCGCGAGCTGGGACTCCCGGGTGGCGCCGAGGATGGGCAGCGGCTGTGCGGGGCGGCCGCGCAGCCAGGCCAGGGCGACCTGCGCCGGGGTCCAGCCGCCCTCCTCGGCGATCCTGACGACCTCGCGGACGACCGCGGTGTCCCGTTCACTGTCGCCGGCCCAGTTCTCCACGCTCAGGCGCCCGCTCTCGCTGCGGAGGTACTTGCCGGTCAGCCGGCCCTCCGCCAGCGGGCCCCAGGCGAACACGCTGACGTCGCACGCCCCGGCCATGGGAAGCAGCTCGCGTTCCGGGGTGCGCTCCAGGAGGTTGTAGCGCACCTGGATCCCGGCGAAGGCCGACCAGCCGCGCAGCTCGGCGAGCATGTTGGCCCGCGAGACCTCCCAGGCCGGCCAGTTGGAGGCGCCGACGTAGAGGATCTTGCCGGCCCGGATCTGGTCGTCGAGCGCCCGCATGACCTCCTCGACCGGGGTGAAGGGGTCGCGGGCGTGCAGCCAGAGCAGGTCGATCCGGTCGGTGCGCAGCCGGCGCAGGCTGGTCTCCAGCGAGCTGACCAGGTTCTTCCGGTGGTTTCCCGCGGAGTTGACGTCCCCCGGCCGGGTCATCGCGTTGTACTTCGTCGCCAGGACGAAGCGGTCGCGCCGCCCTGACAGCACCTCGCCGACGCAGCGCTCCGACAGCCCGCCGCCGTAGACGTTGGCGGTGTCGACGAAGTTGCCGCCGGCCTCGGCGTACTGGTCGACCAGCCGGGACGCCACCGGGGTGGCGGCCCCCCACTCGTCCTCGCCGAACGTCCCGGCGCCCAGGCACAGTTCCGACACCCGTAGCCCGGTCTTTCCCAACATCGTGTACTTCATCGTCGCGTGGCCCTCTCCCTCGGCGCTCCGGCTCCCGTTCCGTCGGCTGTGCTCAGGCCCCGTACGGGCGCTTGTCGCGGGCCTCGCGCAGGGCCAGCGCCCACCAGGTGAGCTGGTCCAGCAGGGTCTTGGCGGCCGCGGCGGCGCCCTCGGCGTCCCTGGGCGTGCCGTTCTCGTCGAAGGCAGCGGCACCGCCGTGGAAGCTGACGGTGTCCCGGATACCGACGGCGTGCAGCTCCGCGAAGACCAGCCGGAGCTGCTCGACGGCGCGCAGCCCGCCGGAGAAGCCGCCGTAGCAGACGAACCCGACCGGCTTGGCCCGCCACTCCACCAGGTGCCAGTCGATGGCGTTCTTCAGGACGGCCGGGAAGCTGTGGTTGTACTCCGGCGTCACCACGACGAAGGCGTCCGCCGCGGCGATGCGCGGACGGATCGTGTCCAGGACCGCGGTCATCTCGGGCGAGGGCTCACGGGTGGGGCCCGCCGTTCCCAGCGGGACGTCCGCGAGGTCGATGACGTCCACGTCGAGGTCGGTGCGGTGCGCCGTCTGGGCGGTGATCCAGTCGGTCACGGTGGGGCCGAACCGGCCGTCGCGGACACTGCCGGTGATGACGGCGAGGCGGATGGGCTGTTCGGACATGGCGTTGAATTCCTTCTGTAGTGAGACGAACCGGGAAGAGAACCGAGGGTGGGAAGGGGCGGGTCAGGCGTCCGCTGCCACGCCGGCGCGGGCGCCCGAGGCGGCCCGGGCCGGCCGCGACCAGCGGCGCATCGCGGGCCGCTCGAGGAGCGCGTACAGCCCCCACGCCAGGAGCACCGACACCGCGAAGCAGCCGGCGAGGAAGGCGAGGCCGGCCGGGGCGCCCCAGGCCGGGCCGGTGGGCTGCCCGAAGATGTTGGGCTGCGAGCCGAAGATCCGGTGCCCGTACGTCAGCACCAGGGAGTGGACGAGGTAGAAGGCGAAGGAGATCTCACCGAGCCAGACGAACGTCCGGGTGCTCAGCCAGGTCCGGCGCCCCCTGACGTCCGCCGCGGCGGCAGCCGGGATGAGCAGCGCGAGCGGGACGACCGTGACGGCAGCGTAGTTGTAGAGCTGGTTGAACGTCACGAAGACCGGCAGCAGGTAGGCGGCCACGGCCAGCAGCCCGGCCGGCAGCAGGCCGAGCCCGGGCCACCGGCCGGTCAGCAGGATGCGGGCCATGAACATCCCGAGCAGGAACTCCAGCAGGCGGCTGAGCGGGAAGACGTAGACGAACCAGACCTGCGTCCACGACACCGGCAGGAAGGAGTAGTGCGGGGTGCCGGGCAGCAGGTGCTGGGCGATGACCGGCAGGACCAGGACCAGCGCCGCGGCGCCCGCCGCCCCGTACCACAGCCGGTTCGGCCGGACCTTGTTCACCAGCCGGATCAGCAGCGGGAACGCCAGGTAGAAGAGCATCTCCACGGACAGAGACCAGCTGACCGTGTTGGCGGTCTCCACATAGGAGACGTCCGGCAGCCAGGCGTGCAGCAGGAACAGGTTGGCGAGCGTCTGCGGGAACGCGATCTGCGCGCTGACCAGGGACATCAGCACGAGGGCGGCGGCGAAGGTCACCACGTGGTTGGGGACGATCTTGAAGAAGCGGCGCCGCCAGAACCGCCGGGCGCTGTCCCCGGTCCGCGCCGACCAGGTGAGCACGAACCCGCTGAGGAGGAAGAAGAACGACACGCCGACGGCCCCCGCGTTCCCGAAGAACGTGAAGTAGTCCGCCGCCACGGCCTGGTCCTTGAAGACCCCGGTGCTCGCCCCGTGGACGGCGAACACCAGGGCAGCGGCGATGAACCGCAGTCCGGTGAGTGAGGGGAGCCTGGACGTGGTGATCGGTTGCGCGGTCACAGGGGCGCCTTCCATGGTCGGGGACGGTGCGGGTCAGCGTGGTGGGCGGCGGCGGGAGCCGGCCGCGACGAGGCCGCCCAGTGCGATCAGCAGGCCCGCGGCGGCGACCGCGGCGACCAGCAGCAGGGGCGGGCGGTACGCGGCGGCGAGCGCGTCGGCCCCGACCGCCCGCCCGGGGTGGCCGGCGGCCAGCAGCGCCGACACCGAACCCAGCATCAGCACCGCGCCGAACTGCACGGCGGTCTGGTACAGGGCGATGGCGGTACCCCGCTGCTCCGCCGGAACGCTCCCGCCCGCCTGCGTGTTCAGGGCCACGAACGCGAAGACAAAGCCCGCCCCGACCAGCGCCGTGACGGGCAGCAGACCGGTCGGGTACGGCGCGTCCAGGGCGGCCGTGCGCAGCGCCAGCACGTCGCCGGCGCACGCGGCGGCGGCGCCCAGCGCGATCAGCCGGGGTGTGCCGAAGCGCCGCACCAGCGGCCCCGAGCGCAGCGCGGAGACCGCGAGCGGAACGCAGGCCGGCAGGAAGGCCAGCGCGGTCCCCCACGGTGTCCAGCCCCGGACCGTCTGAAGCCGGAACGTGACGATGAACAGCAGCCCCAGGAACGTGCCGTTGAGCACCGCCGCGCCGAGCGCCGACCGCATCAGCCGCCCGTTGCGCAGCAGCCGGCGCAGCGGCACGGCGGGCGACGGGACGCGCCTGCCGTCGCGGGGGATGTACCGCACGCCGAGCAGGAGCAGCAGCAGCGCCACGGGGGCCGGGAAGAGGAAGACCCAGCGCCAGCCGGCCGGTGTCAGCAGGCCGGAGAGCAGGAGTCCGGCCGTGAAGCCGATGGCTCCGAAGAACGAGTAGACCGAGATCGCCCGGCTGCGCTCGGGGCCTTCGCGGAAGGTGGTGGTGATGATGGCCAGCCCGGTGGGGGCGGTGAGCGCGGCGCACACGCCCTTGACGACCCGGGTGACTGTCAGCACCACCGGGTCGGTGGCCAGGCCGCCCGCCAGGGAGGCGGCGGTGAACGCGAGCAGCGCGGTGAGGTAGACCGGTCGCCGTCCCAGCGCGGTGGTCAGCCGGGCGCCGGGGATCAGCGCCGCGCCGAAGCCGAGCGCGAAACCGCCCATCACCCACTGTGTGGCCCACGTCGAGAGGTGGAAGGCGTGGCCGATCGTCGGCAGGGTGACGAGGACGACCGAGACTTCGAGCGCGTCGATGAGCATGTTGCCCGCGAGGACGCTCAGCAGCAGCCACTGGCCCGGCCGCCAGCGGACGGGGCCCTGCCCCGCGTGGGTCGCCGGAGCCGAGGGTGAGGAGGAGGCCGAGGCCTGCGCCATGGAGATGCACCGCCAGGGGTTCGGTCGGGACAGGGCCGGCCGCGATGCGGGGATCACCGCGACCGGCCGGTCGGGGGCGCGGCGCACGGGTCGGGCGCCGCGGGCGGACGTCAGCCCAGCAACGTGCCACCGCTGGCGTCGATGAAGGCACCGGTGATCCAGCGGGCGTCGTCCGAGGCGAGGAAGGCCACCACGTCGCCGACGTCCCTGGGCTCGGCCACCCGGCCGAAGGTGGACATCTGGGCCATCTGCTCCACGGCCTCCGGGATGTCGAACACCGGGCTGCCGTTGTTGGTGATGCCCGGGGCGACGCTGTTGACGGTGATGCCGCGCGGGCCGAGGTGCTTGGCGAAGTGCAGCGCGAGCTGTTCGACGGCCCCCTTGGTCATCGAGTACGCCACTTCCTGCGGGTTGGCGAAGCGGGTGAGCCCGGAGGAGATGTTGATGACGCGGCCGCCGTCGGGCATGAGGGTGAGGGCACGCTGCAGGATGAAGAACGGCGCCTTGGCGTTGACGGCGACCAGCCGGTCGAAGAGTTCGGGGGTGACCTCTTCGGGGGCGACACCGCCCATGATCGCGGCGTTGTTGACCAGGATGTCCAGGGCGGTGCCGCCGGTACGTTCCTTCAGGCCGCTCTCCAGGGCCCCGAACAGCGTGTCGACATCGCCCGCGACGCCCAGTTCGGCCTGGACGGCGAACGCCTTGCCACCGGCCGCCTCGATGGCGGCGACGGTCTCCTGGGCGGCCTCGGCCCGGGAGGCGTAGTGCACGGCGACGAGCGCGCCCTCACGCGCCAGACGCTCGGCGGTCGCCCGCCCGATGCCCCGGCTCGAACCGGTCACGAGTGCCGTCTTGCCCGCAAGCTTGGTCACGGTGTCCTCCTGTAGGGGTGTGGTGTGGTGGGGCCTGGGGGAAGTCCCCGCCGGCCGCCCGAGGGGCGGACCGGTTCAGGCCCGGTGTCGTGGTGCCGGCGTGCCGGTGCCCGGGTTGGGCGCGCCGAACCAGCGGCGCAGGGCCGCGTCCAGGTCGGCCGGTGTGCCGTCGATCCAGGCGAGGTGGCCGTCCGGGCGGACCAGTGCCGCACCGAACTCCGGGCCCCGGCAGCCGGGTTCGGCCTCGGCCCGGACGTGGGTTACGCGGCCGTCCGCCCACCGCCGCGCGGCCGCGGCGAGCGCGGGGTCTTTGCCGAGATCCAGCAGGACGCCCCGGCCGGACCGCAGCAACCCGAGGGTGCCGGCCGGTCCGGCCGCCGTGTGCAGCCGGTACGCGGGCAACCGGGCGCCCAGCAGCGGGTGTTCGCCTTCGCCGCCACCCGCCATGTCGTAGCGGACGTCCAGTCCGCTGATCATGCCCGCCAGGTGGGCGCGCGCTTCCGGCAGCCCGATCAGCCCGCGGAAGACCGACCGCAGCTCCTCGACGTCCTGGCCGCCCAGGAGCAGCAGCGCCTGGGCGGCGATGTTGCCCAGTACCCGCCGCCCCACCGGGTGGCGCTCGGCGTGGTAGCTGTCGAGCAGTCCGGTGCCGCGCAGGTGCGCGGCGAGCTTCCAGCCGAGGTTGACGGCGTCCTGGAGGCCCAAGTTGAGCGCCTGGCCGCCCACGGGCATCTGCCGGTGGGCGGCGTCCCCGGCCAGCAGGACGCGGCCCATGCGGTACCGGGAGACCTGCCGGCGCGCGTTGCCGAAGGCGTTCAGCCACACCGGTGTGCCGCCGGAGATGTCCTCGCCGGTGATGTCCGCCCACAGGCGGGTCACCTCCTCGAAGGAGGGAGCCTCGGTGCGGGGCCGGGCGGGGGTGCCGTAGCCGTGGGCCATGACCCGGGTGATGCCCGTGGGGCCGCGGGAGGCGATGGCCAGGCCGCGGGGGTGCCGTTCGAAACGGCGGTTGGGAACGTCGATTCCGGCGATGTCGGCCCGCAGCAGCTCCTTGGTCGCGTCCTCCCCGGGGAACGGGAAGCCGGCCAGCCGCCGGACGATGCTCTCCTCGCCGTCGCACCCGACGACGTACTGCGCGCGGAGGCGGCGCGACGTCGGGCCACCGCCGCCCGCCGATGGCGGCGTCGCCGCCGCCACCTCCACCTCCACCTCGACGTGGTCCCCGCGGTCGGTGATGCCCACCACCCGGTGTCCACGGCGTAGCTCGGCGCCCAGCCCGGTGGCCCATCCGGCGAGGAGCTCCTCGGTCCGGGCCTGGGGCACCTTCCACTGCCCCGGGTAGGGGCCGGGCAGCGTGAGGTCCAGCGCGATGCCTCCGAAGTGACCGGGACCGCCGTTCGGCGGATCGCCCAACTCCTCGGCCAGGCCCCGCTGTTCGAGTATCTCCATGGTGCGGGCGTGGAGGGTGGACGCCCGGGATTCCGTGGTCGGCGCGGCCAGCTGTTCCAGCACGGTGACACCGGCCCCGCCGAGCCGCAGCTCGCCGGCGAGCATCAGCCCGACGGGGCCCGCGCCCACCACGAGGACCTGGGTGTCGATGCCCGGTGCCGTCATGGCCGGCGGCGCCGTTCGGCGTGGTCCTTGGCGTGGCCGAGGGTGGCCCGGCTGTTGGCGCCCAGCGCCCCGCGCAGGTACTCCCGGGCCTGAGCGACTCCGGCGTCCGGTCCGAGGACGGCGGAGATGTTGTCGGTGTTGACGGTCACCGTGTGCTGCGAGGTGGCGATGACGGTGCCGGCCTCCTCGTGGAACGTCCAGCGGCCGGTGTGCAGCGTCATCAGCGCGGGCAGCGTGGTCTGCTTGTAGGCGATCTTGTGGTGCGGGAGGCAGACCCGGTACGACCTGGTCGTGTGCGTGGAGCCGTCCTTGGCGCGGGTGTCCATCTCCAGGGTCTGCAGCCCGGGGGTGTCCTCCTCCAGGCGTACGGACGCCACGTGCGGCAGCCGCTCGGACCAGAGCTGGGCCTCGTCGATGAACGCGTAGACGTCCTCGGCGGAACCGTCGATGCGCACGCTGTCCTCGAACGAGAAGGTCAGCTCCCGGCGGGCGTGCACCTGCTCGATGTTGACGCGCAGCGCCGCCAGTTCCGAGCGCGAGTTGCGGTCGACCGCGCGGTCGATCCACGCCAGGCCCTCGGGGTCGTCGTCCACGGCCCGGTAGTCGTGCAGGAGCCGCACCCGGGACTTCTCGGGAGCGAGCTCCTCGATGATCCACGCCCCGCCCATGGATGCCACCGGAGGGGCGGACACCTCCTGGCGGAAGTCGATGCGCCGGGCCACGGGGTCGAGCGTGCGGCGCGAGGTCCAGCTCTTGGCCTCGTCGCCGGCGGTGGCCCAGATCCGGATGCGCTCCTGGTTCCCGGTGCTTTCCAGCTGTTCGACGTGGAGGGTGGGCGGGAAGATCTGCGGCCAGTTCCCGACCTCGGCGAGCAGCCGGTAGACGTCGGCGGCCGGGGCCGAGATCGTGATGTCGTGCTCCACTTCGCGCAGAGCGGTCTGCGGCATGTGCTGTCTCCTTCTTGGCTGCTCCGTGCGGCGGCGGTGTTCCGGGTGCCGGGGCGGTGGGCCCGGCCGGGTCAGAAGTTGCCCAGGCCGCCGCAGACGTTGAGGGCCTGGGCGGTGATCGAGGCGGCCGTGTCGGTGACCAGGTAGCCCACGAGGCCGGCGACCTCTTCGGGGGTGGAGTAGCGGCCGAGCGGGATCTTGGCCTGGAACTTCTGGAGGATCTGCGCCTCGTCGGTGTCGTAGGCGGCGGCGTAGCCCTGCCGCACGCGCTGCGCCATCGGCGTCTCGACGTAGCCCGGGCAGACCGCGTTGACGGTGATGCCGGTGGGCGCCAGCTCGTTGCCCAGCGCCTTGGTGAAGCCGACCACCCCGTGCTTGGACGCGGAGTAGGGGGCGCCGAGGACGACGCCCTGCTTGCCCGCCGTGGAGGCGATGTTGATGATCCGCCCGCTGCTCTTGTCGCGCATACCGCCGCTGGTCAGCACCTCGCGGGTCATCCGGAAGACGCTGTGGAGGTTGGTGTCGATGACGTCGAGCCACAGCTCGTCCGTGATGTCCGCCGTGGGGCCTCCGCCGCTGCGGCCCGCGTTGTTGACCAGGATGTCGATGGTGCCGTAGCGGTCCACGGCGGCCTGTACGAACCGCCGCACGTCGTCGGGGGAACGGACGTCGCAGTCGGTGCCGTCCACCTCCAGGCCCTCGGCGCGCAGCTCCTTGACGGTGGCGGCCACGTTCTCGGCGCTGCGGGCGCAGAAGTAGACGCGGTGGTGCTGGGCGGCCAGCAGCCGGATGACGGCCAGGCCGATGCCGCTGGTGCCGCCCGTGACGAGGGCGACCCGGCGCTCGTGGTTCGACATGTCTCTCCAATGCAGGTGTACGAGGGGGCGGCGCCGTGCGGGGACCGAAGGCGGGCGTCGGCCCCGCGTCGGCACGGCGCCGGCGGATCAGGCGGCGGACGCCCGCAGGCGGGCGTTGACGGCCTCCAGCAGGTCCCGCGGGGTCCTGGCGTCGGCCAGGGCGGTGTCGTCGAGCGCGATGTCGTATTCGCGCTCGATGCGGCTGGCGGTCTCCAGCAGGGCCAGGGACTCGTACCCCAGCTCCTCGAAGCCGGCGTCGAGGATGTCGCCGTCGAGGTCGGTCCCCTCGGCGGTGCCCGCTCCCTCGCGCAGGATCCGGCGCAGGTCGTCGAGGGTGAAGATCTCGTTCACGATGTCACTCCTGTCAGGGTTCGGTCAGCTGTGTCAGACGCCGCCCGCCTGGGGCGCGCGCACGATCAGGGCGGAGTTGAACCCGCCGTGGCCACGTGCCACCACCAGGGCGGCCCGCACGCTCGCGGGACGCGCCCGGGTCACCAGGTCGATCTGGTACGCGGGATCCGGTGTGACGTTGGGCGTCGGGGGGATCAGGCCGTCGCGGATGGCCAGCAGGGCCGCGGCCAGGTCGAGCGGGGCCCCGCCGGAGTACAGCCGGCCGGTCATCGTCTTGGGTGCGGTGACCGGTACGCCCCGGCGGCCGAAGACGCCCGAGACCGCCTGGGCTTCGATGCGGTCCAGCTCCGGTACGGCGGCGGCGTCCGCGAAGACCACGTCCACCTCGTCGGGCACCATCCCGGCGTCGTCCAGGGCGAGTTGGATGGCCCTGCGCAGGCCGGGCGGGCGCCCGCTGCCGGGGCCGGGGTCGAAGGTGGAGCCGTAGCCCGCTATCTCGCCGTAGATCCGCGCCCCGCGCTCCCGTGCGGACTCGCCGTCCTCCAGGATGTGCAGGGCACCGCCCTCACCGGGCACATGGCCGCGCGCCTCGCGGTCGAAGGGAAGATAGGCACGGTCGGGGTCCTCGCTGGTGCTGATCCGTTCGCTGGTCAGCTGGGCGACCCAGCCCCAGGAGCAGATCGAGGCGTCCACACCGCCCGAGACGATCAGGCGGGTTCCCCGGCGGATCTGCCGGCGTGCCTGGGCGATCGCGTCCAGGCCGCCCGCCTGGTCGCTGACCAGCACGCCGCTGGGGCCCTTCATCCCGTTACGGATCGAGATCTGCCCGGAGTTGACGGCGTAGAACCAGGCGAAGGACTGGTAGGCGCTCACGTACTGCCCGCCCTTGCTCCACAGCGCCCGCAGTTCGTTCTGCCCGAACTCGAAGCCGCCGGACGCGCTGGCGGTGACCACTCCCATGTCGAACTCGGGCAGTTCGGCGGGCTTGATGCCGGCGTCGGCCAGCGCCCAGTCCGCGGCCACCAGCGCCAGGCGCGTCATGCGGTCGGTCTGCGGCAGCAGCCGGTTCGGCAGGTGCTCCTCGGCGTTGAACCCCGGAACCTCGCCGGCGAGCCGGGACGGGTAGGGGCTCGGGTCGAACCGGCTGATGCGGCCGATGCCGCTGCGGCCGATCCGGGTGGCCTCCCAGTACGGGCCTGTGCCCAGTCCGTTGGGTGCCGTGACGCCGATGCCGGTCACCACGACGGGCGCCGTCATGCCGTTCTCCTCTCGGGCCCGGTGAGCACCATGGCGCTCTGGAATCCCCCGAATCCGCTGCCCACGGTCAGCACCGTGTCGGTCCCCCAGTCGCGGGCGACCAGCGGTACGTAGTCCAGGTCGCACTGCGGATCGGGGGTGTGCAGGTTGGCTGTGGGCGGTACGACGTCGTGCTTCATCGCCAGCACGGAGGCGGCGATCTCGATCGAGCCGATGGCCCCCAGGGAGTGGCCGACCATCGACTTGATGGAGCTGATCGGGGTCCGGTACGCGTGCTCGCCCAGGCTCCGCTTGACGGCGGCGGTCTCGTGCAGGTCGTTCTGCTTGGTGCCCGACCCGTGCGCGTTGACGTAGTCGATGTCCTCGGCGGTCATCCGCGCCTCGTCGAGCGCGACCCGGATCGCCTCGGCCATCTCCGCGCCGTCCGGCCGCAGTCCGGTCATGTGGAAGGCGTTGCAGCGGGTGCCGTAGCCGGCGATCTCGGCGTGGATCTCGGCCCCGCGCTGCCGCGCGCTCTCCAGCTCCTCCAGGACGAACACCGCGGACCCCTCGCCCAGGACGAAGCCGTTGCGCGTGGCGTCGAACGGGCGAGAGGCCTGGGCGGCCTCGTCGTTGCGCGGGGTGGTGGCCTTGATCGCGTCGAAGCAGGCCACCGTGATCGGCGAGATCGGGGCTTCCGTCGCACCGGCGATCATGACGTCGGCGGAACCCTCCCGGATCAGCTCGCAGGCGTACCCGACGGAATCCAGGCCGGACGTGCAGCCGGTCGACACCACCGAGGCCGGCCCCTCGGCGCCGACCGCCCAGGCCACCTCGGCGGCGAACGAACTGGGCACGAAGGCGCCGTACAGGTGCCGGGACGCGTAGGTGTGGTCCACCAGCTCGAGCCGTCCGCCGTCGCTGACGACGCGGTACTCCTCGTCCAGGCTCATCGTCGCGCCGACGGCGCTGCCGATGGTCACTCCCGTGCGGTACGGGTCCAGCGCCCCGTCGTGCAGTCCGCTGTCCTCCAGGGCCTCGCGGGCCGCGACCACGGCGAACTGGGCGGCGCGGTCCATGCGCCGGACGTCCTGGGGGCCGAGACCGTGCGCGGCGGGATCGAAGTCGATCTCGGCCGCGACGCGCGAGCGGAAGGGGGCGGGGTCGAAGAGCGTGATGCCCCGGGTGGCGGTACGGCCCTCGCTCAGCAGGCTCCAGAAGTTCTTGACACCGAGAGCCCCTGGGGCCAGCACTCCGATGCCGGTGACGGCGACCCGTCGCCCGGTCACTGGCCCGCCTGCCAGTGGTAGAAGCGGGTCGCCATCGCGTCGGCCGGTGAACGCCAGGTAGCCGGGTCGTACGCCTCGATGAACGGCTTGAGGTCCTCGCTGATCCGGACGAACCGCGGGTCGCTCTTCGCCTCCTCGATGCGCTCGCCCCCGTTGTCGGACTCGAAGTCCTGGAGGTGGAAGTACAGGCCGCGGTACGAGAACAGCTGCCGGCGGCGGGTCCCCATCAGGTGCGGCATCTCGGTGCCGTCGAAGGACGCGAAGAGACGGCTGACGTCCTGGCTCGCACCAGGCTCCATCCGCGCCACGATCAGCGTGCTGTGCATGATTAGCCTTTCTGCTTCGGGAGTTCACGCGCGGGACCGAACCAGCGCTCCAGGGAGGCGGCGAGCGAGTCCGTGCTCCCCGGCGCCAGCCAGGCGACGTATCCGTCGGGCCGGACGAGCACCGCCGTGGCGCCCGCCAACCGGCCCTGGCCGGGGGCCTCGTGCGTGGTGGCCGCCACGATGGTCAGCCGGTCCGACCAGCCCTCGGCGCTCGCGCGCAGCGCGGCGTCACCGGCCAGGTCCAGCAGCACGCCGCGGGCGGGGTGCAGCAGTTCGGTGCTGCTCGTCTTGGTGTCGTCGACGACCAGTTCCAGGTGCGGCATGCGCATACCGAGGAGCGGGTGGTCGCCCTCGCCCACGTCGTAGCGGATCTCCAGCCCCGAGACCATCCCGGCCAGGTGACGGCTGACGACGTCGTAGCGGATCAGCTCGGCGAGCACGTCCCGCACCGGCTGCATCTCGTCGCCGCTCAGGAAGAGCTTGCCCTGCGCACTGGTGTTCATGAGGAGCCTGCGGCCGACCGGGTGCCGCTCGGAGTGGTAGGTGTCGAGCAGGCTCAACGGGGCCCGCCCTGCGACCACGGCCGCGAGCTTCCACCCCAGGTTCACCGAGTCCTGAATGCTGGCGTTCATGCCCTGGCCGCCGGCCGGGAGGTGCACGTGCGCCGAGTCGCCGGCCAGCAGCACCCGGCCCCGGCGGTACTCGGTGACCTGACGGGCCGGGTCGCCGAACGCGCTGACCCACACCGGCTCACCGTGCGAGATGTCCTGCCCGGTCAGCCGTTGCCAGGCCGCCGCCACCTCTTCGTAGGCGGGCGGTTCCGTGCGCCGGCGCGGCGGGGCCCCCTGCTCGCACACGATGATGCGGTCCACCCCGTCGCCGAGCGGCGCGGACATCACCATGCCGCGTGCCACCGTCTCCCCGATCGGCCGGGGCTCGATCTCGCAACCGCGCACGTCCGCCAGGAACATCTCGCGGGTCGCCGAGGTGCCCGGGAAGTCGAAGCCGCCGGACTTGCGGATGGTGCTGCGCCCGCCGTCGCAGCCGACCAGGAACCGGGTCCGCAGGGTGTACGTGCCCTCCGGGCCGGCCACCTCGACGTCCACACCCTCACCGTCATCGGTGAACGACACGACCTCGTGGCCTCGTCGGAGGTCCGTGCCGAGCCCGGCCGCCCACTCCTCCAGGATCGCCTCGGTCCGCGACTGCGGCACGGCCTTCACGCCGTAGTGCGCGCCGTCGAGAATCGAGAAGTCCACGGGCTGGCCGCCGAAGTGGCCCTGGGCACTGGTCTCGATCTCGCCGAACCTGGGCAGCAGACCACGCTGGTCGAAGACCTCCATCGTGCGGGCGGTGAAACCCAGTCCCCGCGATTCACCGGTGGGCGCGGGCAGCCGCTCCAGGACGATGACGTCGGTACCCGCCAGACGGAGTTCCCCGGCGAGCATCAGCCCGGCCGGACCAGCGCCCACGACAATGACAGATGCATCCATATATCTCTCCCTGAACGTGTCCGAACTGATTCCACCGAGAACGCGGTTCACCTGACACGCTCAGCCACGCACGCCAAGGAAAGAAGGCGTTGGGAAGTGCCGCGCAAGAAGGTGGCGTCTCCCTCTCGGGAAACGCACTCAGATGGGATCCGGCATGCATGTGACGGCAGCGCGAAAGCAAAGGAAATCGCTGCGGAAACCGGACCAGGCCGGCGGAGACAGTGCATCGGAAGTTAGTGAATAGCTTCTTCGCTACCACCTACAGAGATCAACACCAGTCCTTCAAAAGCCGCACAACAAGTAGCCAGGAGACCGGCAGGATCGACAGTGGAGCGCCAGCGAAACGTCAACTTACTGACAATTTGTGATGGGGGCCACAGCCTGGCGTGACGGCACGGACGGGACTTCACACACCACAGGACGTCAGCTTGCAGAAACTTGGAATGCTTGAGGAGATCGCACGGTGACCGCAAAGATTCCACGGACTTCTTGCCTTCGGCTCCGGGGTTCGCATTAGCTGAAGGAGTAGTCGACGAGGGGAATCGGTGGATGACCACGGAAACATCCTGTGCGGCCGCGACGACCACCGTGTGCGTGGGAACCGCGTGCAGGGAGACGCACACCGCCGAACGCGCCGCGTGCCGGGTGGCGAGCGGATACCGGCTGTGCCCGCGCTGTCAGGCCGGGCTGCGCTCCGCCCTGCGGAACCTCCCGGCGCTGTACGAGGAGTGCGGCCTTCTGCTGACCGGTTCCCGCGCTCCGCAGGAGAAGACCTCCGGCGGCCCGCTCCCCGGAATGCGGCTCAACGGCCGCGCGGTCGAGGCGCGGTCCGCGGTACTGAGGGGGCTGGCAAGCTGGGCGGGCCTGGTCGCCGGGGAGCGGACGCTGACCGCCCCGCGGCGGACCGTGCCGGCGCTGGCCATGTTCCTGGAGCATCACCTGGACTGGCTCTGCCGCCACCCGGCCGCCGCCGACTTCTCGTACGAGCTCGGCCGTCTGGAGCGGGCCGCGCGCCGGATCGCCTCCCCCGCCCAGCCGCGCCGGGTGCCGGTCGGCAGATGCGTCGAACCGGGCTGCCCCGGCACGCTCAGCACGACGGTGGACACCGGCCGCTCCGAGGGGCGCGGTATCCGCTGCGACGCGGTCCCCGAGCACCGCTGGGAGGAGCACCAGTGGCTCCACCTGCGCGAACGCATGAGGCAGCCCGGGCACCCCGGGCAGTCGGCGCACGGGGGGAATCACCCACCGCGCTGGCTCAGCCCGCAGGCCGTCTCGCGGCTCTGGGGCATTCCGTCGGGCAGCGTCTACCGACTGGCCAGTCAGCACAAGTGGGAACGCCACCGGAAGGACGGCCGGACGTACTACGCCGAGGCGGATGTCCGGAGCGCTCTGAGCCACCGGAAGGACTCCCGTACGGAACGCTGAGCGACGGCCGCCAGGGCGGGCCTTCACCAACGAAGGAAACGGAAGCGGCGCCGACAAGGGAAAGGGCAGCGGTGAACGTTACGTCACCGCTGCCCCAGCCACGTCAACTCGGCATCGTCGTCAACTCCATATGTTTGTCAACACTGTTGTACGCCGCCGAACCGGAATCCGACTCCGCGCACGGTGATGATCCATTCACTTGAACCAAGCTTGTTGCGCAGGGTTCCGACGTGCGTGTCGATGGTGCGGGCGATATTGGAACCCAGGGCTCCGCCGGGGAGTGACGCTCCCCAGACCTCGGTCATCAACTGCTCCCGTGAGAACACGGTCGTCGGCTGCGAGGCCAGGAACTGAAGAAGGTCGAACTCCTTGCGCGTCACCTTGACCTGGGTGTCGTGCAGATAGACCTCGCGACGGTCCCGGTCGATGTGCAGTGGACCGTGGGAGAGGCGCCGGCTGCGCATGGCTCTCGGCCGGATACGACGCATGATCGCCTCGATCCGGGCGACGAGTTCGCGGAATCCGAACGGCTTGACGAGGCAGTCGTCGCAGCCCGCCTGAAGGCACAGCACCCGGTCGAGTTCGGTGCCGTGGGAGGTGAAGGCGATAATGGGTATGTCGCTCGTGGTGCGTATGCTGCGGCAGACCTGCAGCCCATCGACATCGGGAAGCTCAAGATCAAGAATCAGGAGATCGTATTCCTGGTAGGAACCCAGGGCGCCGGCGCCCGTATCGGCTATCTCCGTCTCATATCCGTGGCGTCGCATGTGCTGACGGAGTGAGTTCGCGGATTCACAATCAGGCTCCGCTACTAATACCCGCATCTGACCCCCGGTTTCCTGGTGCTCTATTCGCGCGTCAACAGTAAGAAGAGCGTCGGAGCGCATGGAGATAGCGGATAGGACCCCGCGAGAGAACAGCAGGGAAGACGGACCGACACAATTCCGACATTGATTCCGCCCCCGTTCACGCCAGATCCTCGTATGTCGCATTTCACCTGCGCAGCCACCAGGCCGCGCGACCCGCGCCCCATGAGCTCGCGTATCCCTCGACCCACTGATCAACATAACAAGCAGGCTTGTCTATTTGTCAAGGAAGATTCTGGGTACACGCATGTGACGGGCCAGCATTTTTGACGCTCCGTTAGCAATCTGCACGCACCACTCGGTGGCGTGATGACATCTCACTGGCGTGATCACGTCGAATTCGGTGGCGTGATGACATCTCACTGGCGCGATCACGTCGAATTACGACGTTGGGATTCGTCTCATGTGGCGAGTCCGGTGTCGCTCGCGACAGGCCGGGGCGACCGCGAGGTCATCGCTCCCCCAGGACCGCGCCGCGCGGCCGACGGAGCCGTCGGTTAACAAACAACTCTGTATGTCTCTACAGTGGGTAACGCGCGACAGGTGGCGACAGGCGCGACAGGTGGCGATACGCGGGATCCGGGCCGCTGATGTTCCGTCAGCCCATGAGTGTCGCGGGCCGCGCCCAGCCGGGGCGGGCTTCCTGCGGATCGTCGGCCGGCGGGTCGGTCGCCTCTTCGCCCCGCCCCCCGGCGGGCCTCCCCGCGAGCCGTTCCCGCAGCCGGGTTTCGGCCTGGTTCAGGACGAGCTGCAGGGACATCAGCAGCCCGGGAACCGCCACGGCGGGCAGCAGGTACCTCCAGAGCGTGGCCACGCGACGGGTCAGCCCGGACTCCTGGCCCACCCGGAACAGGCTCACGGACGCGGACGACCCCACCAGCACATCCGCGACCTCACCGGGGTCGGCGCTGGGCACGATCTCGCCGGCCTTCTCCGCCTCGCGCAGCAGCCCCAGGATCACCTCACGCACATCGCCCCCCTCGGGCAGCGCCGCGCCCTGGTACTCCAGCTCCGTTCGCAGGCGTACGGAGGCGCGCGTCACCACGTCCGTCTGCAGCCGGTACGCGTACTCCAGGCTGAAGTCGATCAGGCTCTGCAGCACCAGCCGGCGCCGCAACGGCAGCAGGACATCGCTCCCCTCCGTGAGCACCGCGAGGGCGAGGTCCTGCTTCGAGGCGAAGTGAAAGTACAACGCGCCCCTGGTCACATGACACCGGGACAGGATTTCGGTGGTGCTCGTCCCTTCGTACCCCCGCTCGCAGAAGACCTGCGCCGCCGTCTCGACGATCAGGCGACTGGTCTTCAGCCCTCTGACTTGTTGTGCCATACAACTCTCACCTTCCGGTGCCCAACGACCCATCCCAAACGTCGCCCGCGCACCGGCGGGGCACACGACCCGTGGGGGACGGAGCCACCGCCGGTGCGCGGAGCGATTCCCGGCACAGAGCATCGTCGCCCATCTCGCACGGTCAACACCACCGTTACAAACGGGCCACCGCCGGTCACAGCCGGCAACAGGCATACGCGATCGATCAGTCGAGAGCGGACGCGTCCGTCCGCGTCCCGCGCCGGTCCGGCCGCGGGGAGCCCTCCGCGCCGCGGGGTTCCGCGGCCCCACTGCCGGCCAGGTCGCTCGAAGTGGCATCCAGCCCCACGGTGCCCGGGCTGTCGGCGGGTTCGGACTGCGGACCGTTCGACGCGCGCAGCGGGACCTCGCGCACCAGAAGCGCGGCCACCACCGCGACGAGGGAGAGCACGCCGGCGAGGAGGAACACCCGTCCCGTCCCGTCGACAACCCCGTGTTCATACGCCGTACGGGCCGCGTGCGGAAGCTTCTGCAGAACAGCCGGATCCGGCCGAGCGGCCGAGTCGCCGCCGGGCACTCGCGCCACACCGCTCGCGAACATCGTGCCGCTGACGGCGACGCCGACGGAACTGCCGAGGGTACGGGCGAGGGTTGCCGTGGAAGAGGCCACACCGATGTTGCGGACGTCGGCGCTCTGCAGCGAGACGAGGATCGTCGTCTGCGTCAACAGGCCGATTCCCGCGCCGAGTACGGCCATGAAGACCGCGGAGAGCGCGGGGGCGGTCCCGATGGTCATGCGGCTGAGCAGCAGGGTGGCAACAGCGAGCAACACGCCGCCCGAGACGATGAAGGCCTTGTACCTGCCCGTGTTGGTGATCACCCGTCCCATGAACGCGCTCACGATCACCATGGCGCCGAACATGGGCAACAGCAACAGCCCGGAGTTGGTGGCCGAGGCACCCTGGACGACCTGCTGGAAGATCGGCAGGAACGTGATGCCGCTGGTCATCACGCACCCCAGGAGGAAACCGATCACGGTGACCAGGGAGAAGTTCCGGCTGGCGAACAGCCCCAGTGGAAGCATCGGTTCGGCCACCCTCCGCTCCACGTACAGGAGGGCCGCCACGGCGAGCACCGCCACGGCGATCAGCGTGAGCACCATGGGCGAGCCCCAGCTGTAGTCCCGTCCGCCCCACGTGGTCACCAGCACAGCGGCCATGATCGCGACGGTCAGCAGCATCACCCCGCCGTAGTCGATCCGGGCACGGGAGCGCTGCCTGGGCAGGCGCAGGACCGACATCATCAGTATCCCGGCGACGCCCAGCGGGACGTTCACGTAGAAGCACCAGCGCCAGCCGAGGCGATCGGTGATGATGCCGCCGAAGAGCGGCCCACTGATCATGGCCAGACCCATCACAGCGGAGATCACGCCCTGGTACCGGCCCTGCTGACGCAGTGGGATGACGGTTCCGATGACCGCCATGGCGCCGACCATCAGGCCGCCGCCGCCCAGCCCCTGCAGCACCCGGAAGGCGACCAGCTCCATCACACTCTGGGAAAGTCCGGAGAGTATCGAACCCAGCAGGAAAACGGCGACAGAGGCCATGAAAGCGCCCTTGCGCCCCCACATGTCGCTGACCTTTCCCCATACCGGGGTCGAGATGGCGATGGCGAGCATGTAGGCCGTGACCACCCACGAAAGGCGATCGGCGTCGCCCAGTTCGCCGACGATCCTGGGCATGGCCGTACCGAGGATCGTGCCGTCCAGGGAGCCCAGCAGCATGGCGATCACGGCCGCGCTCAGGACCAGGTATAACCGGCCGCCCCGCAGTTGCGGAGGCGACTCCTCCGACGGAAGTCCTTCCTCTGACCGCACTTGGTCCACAGCCTTCGCCTCCTTGTCACAGGACTTGCCACAGAACGAGAGCACCCACCCGACTTACTTGCCAACAGGTAGGTTTGATCGTTTGAACGATAGAACCCCGCCCATGGGGCGTCAATAACAAACTTGTCAACAGGTAAGTTAGCGCCGCGGCCGTTCCGGCGTGCAGGCGCGGTTCTTCCCGCCGAGCCAGTGGCCCCGTTACACAGCCGAGTCCGGAGTGACGACCCGTGGCCGCAAGACCGTGCCGACAGGGAAGCCGTTTCCTCGTGAAAGTTGCTGGTCAGCGGGGGGGTGAGGTTTCGTCGGGGAGCTCGGGCCCGAGGACCGGGATGCCGGGCATCCCAACCGGTCCGAGTGGGACGCCGCGCCACTGCGCCCCTGCCCCACGGCCGTCTTCGTGCGGGAATATTGACCGGAACATGCCATAGCACCGACAGGCGGCTGGGGTTGGGGTGTTCACGCCGAACACCGGCTCCGCTGTCGAATGCCCCCACGTGCTCGTCCACCGGTGCCGCCGCACGCACGAACTCGGCATCGATCCCGACGCGTACGACCCGAAGCCCGACGTCGGCTTCACCCTGCTGCGCGAAGGGGATCCGAACGTCGTCGGCTTGGGCCAGGCCGCATGGGGCCGGGTGCGGCCAGGAGCGGTCAGGCGGCGAGCAGCCCCGTGCGCGCGGGCCGGTGTCCATGCCGCGCCGGCTGCGCCCGCGGCGACGACGCGGGCGCCGAGGCGTCAGGCGGGCTGGACGGTGATGGTGCAGAGGCGCTTGGTGGCCCGGGTCAGGGCTACGTACAAGTCCCTTTCCCCACCGGGGCGGGTCGTGATGATTTCCTCGGGGTTCATGACGACGACCCCGTCGAATTCCAGGCCGCGTGCTTCGGACGCCGGCACGATGCGTGCGTGGTGGGCGATGCCCTGGGCCGTCAGCTCGCTCACCCTGGTGTCCGCGCAGATCACTCCCAGAAGCTCGCGCGGGTGCGCGGTGCTCTGGGCGCGGAGTTCCTGAACGACGGCGGTGACCAACCCGTCCGGAGATGCGGTCACGGTGCGAGGGCTCGCACCGCTTCGCAGTGACCGTGTGGGCTTCTGGTCCGGAGCGATCCGCGTGAGCAGGTCCCGGACGCTCTCCAGAATCTCCTGCGTGGTGCGGTAGCTGACGGTCAGGTTGTGCAGTTGGAACCGCGGTCCGACGTGGGGGCTCAGTGCTTCCTTCCAGTCACGTGCTGACGCGACCGGGCCTGCCTGGGCGAAGTCACCCACCAGCGTCATCGCCTTTGCCGGGCAGCGGCGGACAATCATCCGCCACTGCATGGCGGTCAGTTCCTGCGCCTCGTCGACGACGACGTGCCCGTACGTCCGCTCAGGGGGGCCGTCGACCAGGTTCGCCGCCTCGTCCAGCACCGGCACATCGGCATCGGTCCACGGGTCGTCCGGACCGCGCAGCAGAAGGGACCGCTCCTGCGCGGTCAGGCGGGGCAGGCGCTCGGCGAGAGCGTCGGCGTTCGTCAGGAGCGCCTTCACGAGGTCACCGGGTACCAGCCGCGGCCACAACACCTCGACCGCTCCGTCGACGCCGGCGTCGTCGAGGAGATCGGCTCGGATGGCGTCCAGGTCCAGCTCGTGGACCGGACCTGAGTCGGCCGCACCTTCGGCACGGCGCTGGGCGACTCCCGTGAACCGGTCGAGGTTGATGCCCGTCATCCTTTCGGCATCGGCGTCGATCTGCTCCAGGAGGTCGCCCATGTCTCGTTGCATCGCGTCGGTGACGGCGTCGACCAGGAGCTCTTTGAACACCTGGCGCGCGGGGTTGTGCCCCTGTACGGCTGCCACGGCGGCGTCGCGTGCCGCGGCGACTTCCTCGCCGGAGAGGTGAACCAGCTCCTGTCCGACCCGCACGGTGAAGTCACCGGCGGGGGCTTGGTGGATGCGCAGCAGGCCGGCCAGGGCGTCGGCGAGGTCGGAGCTGCCCTTGAGACGCGCCGTATCGAACGGGCCCACCGTGTCCGTGGACACTCCGGCCAGTTCCTGGCAGGTCGCCAGAACGACGTCGTTCTCTCCGAGCGAGGGAAGGACCTGGGAGATGTAGTCGAGGAACCGAACGTTCGGGCCCACCACCAGGACACCCTCCTCCGTGGCGCGCGGGAACGCGTACAGGACATAGGCCGCCCGGTGCAGGGCGACCACCGTCTTGCCGGTGCCGGGCCCGCCCTGCACCACGGTCACCCCACGGTGGGCGGAGCGGACGATCTCGTCCTGCTCGGCCTGCAGCGTCGCGACGGCCGCGTGCATCCTGCCCGTACGCCGTGCCGACAGAGCCTCGGTCAACGGGCCGTCCCCCACGACGTCCTGGTCGGTCGGGGCGGTCCCGTCCAGCAGTTCGTCGCTCACCGAGATGACCGTGCGCTCCTCGAGGCGCAGGTGCCGGCGCCGCCGCAGGTCCATCGGGTGGACCGGTGTCGCCTCGTAGAAGGGCCGCGCCGCGTTCGCGCGCCAGTCCACGAGCAGAGGCAGGTCGTCCTCCTCCGTCTGCAGTCCGATCCGCCCGATGCGCAGGGCCGTGCCATCCCTCCAGTCGATCCGCCCGAAGACCAGCCCCTTTTCGGCGCCCTCCAGGCGGCCGATTTCCTTGGTCAGACGTTCGGCGGCGATTTCTCTCTCGTATGCCTCACCGGCGCTGTCCGCCGGGGCCTTCAGCACACTCGCTCGGTGTACTCGCGCCTCGGAAAGCCGCTCGGTGAGCAACTCATACAAGGAGGACACATAATCCTGCTCCGATTCAACCGCACGCACAGCGGGATCATTGATTTTCGACAACAGGGGTCTCCTTCGATTCGATCCATACGAGCGACCGAGGGCGTAGGGACGACATTGCCGCGCTCGGGAAAAGGGAAAAGATTCGGCGAGGTGACCGGCGCCATCGAGCTCACTGCCAGGGGACAGCTGACAGCCCATCACGCGGTGGATCGAGACTCGGGGCTGCGGGCATCTTCGTCATCCGGCTCCGGTGTCGGCCCCTTCTTCTTTCCGGCAACAGGCAAGGTAATCAGCAGCACGGCCGCTGCGAAGAGTGCGATGAGCATGATCCAGACCGCGCCGACGTGCATAGCGTGGATGAACGCATGATCGGCGGCCTGCGCAAGAGCGGGCCGGTCGAGAGTGGCGGCGACATGCCGAGCCTGTTCTGCGGAAACCCGGGCGCTATCCCGTAGCGCCTCCGGAACATCGCTCAGCGAGGGTTCGATTGCGCCTCGATAGGCGATCGACATGATCGTGCCGCCCACCGCGATCCCGATCACACTGCCGGCCTGTCGCGCCGTGTTGGTGACGGCCGACCCGGCACCGGACCGTTCCAGCGGCAGGCTGCTGAGCAGCGCTCCGGTCACCGGGGCCATCACCAAGCCGACGGAAAGTCCCTGCGCCGACAACAGGATCTCGATCCAGACGAGTGGGGTGTGCAGATCGAGAAATCCGACGGCGCCAAAGCTCAACGCCGCCACAGTGAGCGCCGGCACCGCGACAGGGCGCAGCGACCATCGGCCAACCAGACGTGCGCCCAGGGGCGCCCCTACGACAGCGCCGACCGCGGTCGGAACATTGGCCAGGCCGGCCTTCATCGGCGAGTAGCCCAATGCACCCTGCATATAGAACGCGTTGTAGAAAGTGACGGCAGCCACCGAAAAGAGCAGCAACGCCATGGCCGCATTGCCACCACCGAACACTCGCTGCGCAAACATCCGGGGATCGAAACTCGGTTCCTTGATTCTCAATTCGACGAGCACGAAAGCGGCCAGCAGGACAAGCCCGACCGCGACCGGCGCCCAGACGTCCGAACGGCTCCAGGCGTCCACCTGGCCCGCGCGGATCAGGCCGTAGGTCAACGCCGCGAGTCCGCCGGTCGACAGCAATATCCCAGCCGGGTCCAGCGGCCGCACGGTAGGGCTGCGAAAATTGGGAACCAGCAGGACGATCCCGGCCAATGCCAGCACGACTATCGGGACGTTGACGAGAAAGACCGAACCCCACCAGAAATGGCTGAGCAGAAGTCCCGCCAACACCGGACCCGCCGCCATTCCGACACCGGTGGATGTCGAAGAAACGGCGATTGCGGTTGCCCGCCCGGGGCCGGTGAAGGTCCACAACAGAATGGCGAAGTTGGCAGGCATGATCAGTGCGGCGCCGACTCCCATCGCGGCCCGGGCGGCAATCAGCTGGCCTGCATCGCCTGCGTACGCCGCCCAGATCGAGGCCCCGGCAAAGATCACCAAGCCGACTGCGAGCACATTCCGGTGGCCGAAGCTGTCGCCCACTGCGCCGGCGGTGAACATCAAGGTTGCGAAGACCAGGGTGTATGCGCCGGTGGCCCATTGCAGCTCGGCCGGGCTGGCGCCCAGTCCACGGACCGGGTCGGCAAGGGTCTCCAGAGTAATACTGAGGACGGTGTTGTCCAGCCAAATCAGCAGCGAACACACCATGAGAACGGCAAGAATTAACCGCTGCCTGGACTTCGGCAGCGTTGGAGGCGTAGCCATGAACACCTTCGGATATCGATCGGCGGGAGATTGAACGACGGGACTATAAGCAAACTCCACAACGCTGTCAATCTTGGAGTTTCTCTCCAAAACTGTTGCGGCCGAGCGAACTATATGCCTCCGCCGAATTTGCGGACTGAATAATTTTGTGCCTCTGGCGGATTTCCGAGCTCACGGATTTCCCCTCCGGGAGGGGATTGCGACTGAGCGGATTTTCTGCCTTCAGTGAGCTGTCGCACCGCGTCCTGCGACCCATATGGCTGCACACCTGGTCATCGAGCACCACCTGCTTCGACGCGGGGTCGCCCGCGGGCGTCTGGGGCAGGGATGCCGCGTTCGCGCAGCGGCGGCGCACCGGCACGCCGTGTCGGTGGAGGATCTCGCTGACCGTTCGGGGACCGATGCCGGCCTTGGTCGCGCGGAATCGGCTCGGACTGCGGTCTCGGCAGACGCCGGGTTCGGTCGCCCGGAGTCTGCGCAGCCGCGCGATCTCACCGGGCAGGGCGATGGCCTCCAACACGCCTTCGGGCAGCGGCTGTTCGGGTTCCGCGTCGATCCCCGTCATGGCGACATCGGACGTACGGGCCAGGGCCGCGACGCGACGCTGAGCAGCACCGGGACGCCGCGTCGTCGCACCGTCCTCTCCCAATGGGGCGAAGCACGCCGGATACGGAGGGAGTTGTCCACAGGACGGTTTTCCACAGGCCTGCCGGAATTCGCGTGGACGCGGAACACTGTGCGTACGGCGACGATCACCGCGCCGTGGCCACAATCGTTCGGCACGACTGGAACTGTCGCAACTACTGAACCTGCTGTAACTGCTGGAGGGGGATTCGCATGCCGGGGTCACTGGCTGTGCTGCGTGACGGGCACCGTGCGGAGGCGGAAGCGCTGGTGGCGCGGGCCGTGGAGGAGGAGGCTCGGCGTCCGGGCGGGCGGCTCGACGGGGGCGTGCTGCTCGGCAGGGCGCGCGCGGCGCTGGACGACATCGCGGGCAGCGCGGCGGAGGAGTACACCGCGTATGTGCGGGCGCTGGACGAGGCCGGGGCCGGGCAGCGCCCGCTGGCCGAGCGGCTGTCGCGCAAGGAGCTGGGCACTCCGGCGGTGGTGGCGGGCGTGGCGGCGCTGGCGGCCTTCGGTACGGACCTCGCGTACGGGACGGGCGCGGGCGCGGCATTGGGCGCCGGGGCCTCAGTACTGCTCGCCGGGGCCGGGGCCACGGTGGTGAAGCTGGCCGCGGGCCATCTGCCGGCGGCACACGAGCAGGCGGGGAAACGGGGCCAGCCCGGCGGCCTGGAGCAGTTGCGGCTGCAGTGGCTGACGGCGCTGGAGGTGCGCGGCATCCGGCCGTTCCTGGACCAGCAGCGGATGCTGGCGGGGGCCCGCGGCGGCACGGCGTCGAAGGCGGGCGGGACGACGGCCGCACCAGGGCCGCAGCTGCGCGGCGCGGACCGCAGCGCGGCGGCCCGGCAGCGGTCCGTACTGGAGCACTCGTTCTCCCAACTGCCCCGTTCCGACGGGCCGTTCGCGGGGCGCCGGGCGGAGCTGACGCAGATCGCGCAGTGGGTGCACGCGGCCCGCGCGAGTACGGAGACCAAGCCGACCGTGGTGGTGCTGCACGGCGAGCCGGGCTCGGGGCGTACGGCGCTGGCGGTGCGGGCGGCCCACCAGCTGCGCGATCAGTTCCGTGGCGCGTGTGTGGTGGATCTGCGCGGCGACACCCCCGGAGAGATGCCGCTGCCTACCCGGAACGCCCTGCTGCATCTGCTCAACCGCCTCGGCGCGCCCCGCGAGCAGCTGCTGTTCCGCGAGCGCACCGCCCAGGAGCAGCACGTCAAGCGGCTGACCGAGCTCTATCACCAGCATGTGGCGGGCCTTCCGGTGACGGTCCTGCTCGACGATGCCTCCGATCCGGAACAGGTGCGCACGCTGGTGCCGGACCGCTCGGACAGCCTGGTGCTGGTCACCTCCCGTGAGCCACTGGAGCTGCCCGCGGACCTCCAGGCCTGGGTGCATCAGCTGCCGATGGGCCCGCTGGACGCGGCGGGCACCGAGGAGCTGCTGCGGGCGGCGGGCGGCGCGGAGGAGGCGACCGCGGGCACGGCGGGTCCGTACGACGCGCAGGCGATCGAGAAGATCTCCGAGCAGTGCGCGGGACTGCCGCTGGCCCTGCGGGCGGCGGGCTCCTCGCTGGGCTCACGCACCCCGTCCGAGCTGGCCGCGGATCTGGCGTCGTACGCCTCGGCGACGCCGGTGGAGCGGGCCCTGTCGCTGCGCTACGCCGATCAGCCGGAGGCGGCCCGGCGGCTGCTGCGCCGGCTGGCCCTGGTGGGCCGGGCGTCCCTGGGCGCGGCGGCCGCGGCGGCGCTGCTGGGCGTGGCGAATGCCGAGGCGGAGCGGCAGTTGACGACGCTGGCCGGGGCCGGGCTGATCGAGCATGTGCGGGGCAGGCGCTACCGCCTGCATGCGCTGGTGCACCGCTTCGCCTACGGCCGGCTGACGGCGGAGGAGGCCCCGGAGGAGCGGGTCGCGGCCCAGGAGCGGCTGATCCGCGGCTATGCGGAGCTGGCCGACTCGGTCATCCGCCTGGTCGACGGCCGTACGTCGACGCGCGCCGACCGTTTCGGCTCGCACGGCTTCACCTCGCTGGACGCCGCCCTGCAGTGGCTGGACGACGAGTCCAGCTTCATCACGGCCGCGCTGGCACACGCCGACCAGGAGGTGGACCAGGCGACGGTCTCGCATCTGCTGGGCGCGCTGGCCGACTACTGCCTGCTGCGCGGCGACCTCTACCGCCTCGGCGAGCTGAACGACCTGACCAGGGCGGTGGGCCAGGGCCTGCTGATGCGCTCGGTGCAGTGGCGTACGGGTGTCGCGGCCCGCCAGCTCGGCGAGCTGGACAAGGCGCGGACGACGCTGTCGTCGGTGGTGGACCTGTACTTCGAGGCGCAGCATCCGGCGGGCGCCGCCCGTGCGCTGCGCGATCTGGGCATCACCCTCCAGCAGCAGGGCAATCTCACCGAGGCCGCGGCCAAGCTGCGGGAGGCGCTGGAGATGCAGTCCGGCCCCGATATGCACGGCGACCGGGCCTGGACGCTGCATGCGCTGGCGGCCGTGGAGCGGGACCGGGCGGGGATCGCCGAGGCGCTCGCCCTGCTCCGCGAGGCGCTGGAGCTGCACGAGGAGAGCGAGAGCGTGCACGGCCAGGCGTGGGCGCACTTCCAGCTCGGCCAGGTGTATCTGCGGATGGGCGAGGTGCCGCGGGCGGAGGAGTCGCTCCATGCCGCGCTGGAGCTCTACGGGCGGACGCAGGACGAGCGCGGCGAGGCCTGGGCGATGACCCAGCTGGCGCGCGCCCGGCTGGTGGCCGGCGATCCGGACCCCGCCGCGGACCGGCTGCGCCAGGCGCTGACGCTCCATCAGCGGCATGAGGACGCCCGCGGCGAGGCCTGGACGATGTACTACCTGGGCCAGGCGCTGGAGGAGCGCGGCGAGCAGGACGCGGCGCTGCGGCAGCTGGAGCGGTCGCGCACGATGTTCAGCCGGATGCAGGACGGCTACGGCCTGGCCTGCGCCCGGCATCATTCGGGGCGGGTAACCCGGGATCTGCGGGCCGCACAGACCGGTTCGCTGCGCAACAGCGGCTTCGCCCGGCAGCTGCTCCAGGACGCGCGCAAGGACTTCCAGCGGATCGCGGTGCCGCACGGCGAGGCCTGGTCGTGCCTGGAGCTGGTGATCATCGACGCGGGAAACGGCCGGGCGGCGCAGGCGCTGGAGCTGGCCGACGAGGCGGCGCGGATCTTCGCCGGGTACGGCGACCTGCGCGGCGAGGACTGGGCCCGGTTCCTGCGCTGCACGCTGCTGCCGTTCGCCTCACTGGGCGGCTCGGTGGTGGGCACGGCCGTGGCACAGGAGGAGCTGGCGCAGCTCCTACGGGAGTCGCACGCGTCCCGCGACGGAAAGCTGACGGAGTGCGCGGAGGCGTTCGCGCTGCTGCTGGAGCGCGGCGTGGAGCCGGAGACGGGGTGGCAGGCATGGCGGCTCGGCATGCTGCCGGGCCGCCATGCGCGCGAGGTCATGGGCATATCCGTCGCGCCGGCCGCCGCGGACTGACGCCGGGCCGCGGGGCGACGGGCCCTGCCCGGGGTACGGCTCGCCGACCGCTTGGATCAGCGAGCCGCCGGGCCGGTCGGCCGGCCGTAACCCATCGGCCGGCCGTCCACCGTCACCCGGTCCTGAGGCGCGGGGGCGAGGACCCTCAGCCGGCCTTCGGCTTCGGCACCGTCGGAGCGGCCGGGGCCGTCGCCTCGCCCTCCTCCGGGGCCTCCACGAAGTCCACCTTCCGCATGTGCTTGTTCATGGACTTCATCAGCAGCCACACGGCGCCGCCGATGATCGCGAAGACGATGAAGCCGAGGACGCCGGGGGTCACCTTGTTCTTGTCGAAGCTGTCGGCAAGGGTGACGAAGTGCGTCAGGGCGAGGGTGCTGGTCGCGCTCATCATGGGGTCAATTGTTGCGGATGCCCGCGAAGAGGTCGTCCTCGGGGAGGGAGGTGTCCACGAGCGACTTCGCGAGCTCGTACTCCTCCGTCGGCCAGACCTCGCGCTGGATGTCCATCGGGACCCGGAACCACCCGCCGTCGGGGTCGATCTGGGTGGCGTGGGCGATCAGCGCCTTGTCCCGGATCTCGAAGAAGTCGGCACACGGGATGTAGGTGGTCAGGGTGCGCTCGCGCTGCTCGAACTGCTTCCAGCGCTCCAGCCACTCGCCGTACGGCGAGTCCATGCCGCGCTCCAGCAGCGCCTCGTGCAGCGCGATGGTGCGCGGCTTGTTGAAGCCCTGGTTGTAGTAGAGCTTCTGGGGCTGCCAGGGTGCACCGGCCTCCGGGTACTTCTCCGGGTCGCCGGCCGCCTCGAAGGCCACCATCGTGATCTTGTGGGTCATGATGTGGTCGGGGTGCGGATAACCGCCGTTCTCGTCGTAGGTCGTGATGACCTGCGGCTTGAACTCACGGATCAGCCTGACCAGCCGCCCGGCCGCCTCCTCGACGTCCTGCAGCGCGAAGCAGCCCTCGGGCAGCGGCGGCAGCGGGTCGCCCTCGGGCAGCCCGGAGTCGACGAACCCCAGCCACTCCTGCTTGACGCCCAGGATCTCCCGGGCCTCGTCCATCTCCTTCTTCCGCACCTCGTGAATGTGCTCCTCGATGTACGGGTCGCCCTGAAGCTTGGGGTTGAGGATGGAACCTCGCTCGCCTCCTGTGCAGGTGACGACCAGCACGTCCACCCCCTCGGACACGTACTTGGCCATGGTGGCCGCACCCTTGCTCGACTCGTCGTCGGGGTGGGCATGGACCGCCATCAAACGCAGCTGCTCAGTCAAGACTCGATCCTCAGTGAAGGCTGGGTAAGGCTGGATGAAAGGCTCAAGAAGTTGCCTCCTATAGTGACCGAAGCGAGGGGGCGCTGTATTCCCACGGGGCACAGACCGGCAAGGCTCTGCCGGCCCCGGCCCCCGTACCAGGAGGACTGATCATGACGGCGGTGCGCGACGGGCTCCCGGAAGGACGCTACGGCCGCCCCGCGGACCAGCGCGCGGACCGCAAGCTCAAGATCATCGGCGCGGTGCTGGGCGCCGGGCTGCTCGGCGTGGTCGTCTGGGCGG
Source organism: Streptomyces chattanoogensis (assembly GCF_001294335.1). Lineage (GTDB taxonomy): Bacteria > Actinomycetota > Actinomycetes > Streptomycetales > Streptomycetaceae > Streptomyces > Streptomyces chattanoogensis. The sequence continues at coordinate 34,976 of NZ_LGKG01000001.1, read as the reverse complement.
GCGCCTCGTACATCGCCCGGCAGGATCTCAGCGGCCGCGTGATCACCTGGGACGCGGTGTCCGACAGCGCGGTCAGGATCCACCTCGAAGTGATCAAGAACAAGGACGACAAGGGCGTGTGCACGCTGCGGTCGCAGGCGGCGGACGGCTCCGAGGTGGGCCGTAAGGACGTCACCATCGACCAGCGCACGGACCAGGTGAACACCGAGATCACCCTGCGCACCACCAAGCGGGCGACCAATGCCGTACTGGTCGGCTGCCAGGCGGCCCGCGGCAACTGACCAGGGCATGACAGATTCCCGCCACCGCGCCTCCGGCATGCCCGGGGCAAGGGGCCGGGCGCGTCGCGAGGCGACACCGGCCGACCGCCTCTGAGCAGCGACGATGTGGCGGCGGGTGTGAGCTGTGGAATTCCCCCTCCCCGTTTTGTGCCGGAATTGTTAGGCTCGTGGTTTCGCCCACCCGTGAAGGCGCAAACCTTCCTGGTAGGGCGTTTGATTTATCCCCAGTACCGACGAGGAGCACCTGTGACCCAGACCAGCGAGAACGTCACCTGGCTTACCCAGGAGGCGTATGACCAGCTCAAGGCCGAGCTGGAGCACCTGTCTGGTCCCGCCCGCGCCGAGATCACCGAGAAGATCGCGGCGGCCCGCGAGGAAGGTGACCTGAAGGAGAACGCCGGGTACCACGCGGCCAAGGAAGAGCAGGGCAAGCAGGAGGCTCGCGTCCGCCAGCTGAAGCAGCTGCTGGAGACCGCGAAGGTCGGCGAGGCTCCTGCCGCCAATGGCTCCGTGGCTCCCGGCATGGTCGTCACCATCGCGTTCGACGGAGACCCGGACGACACCCTTGAGTTCCTTCTGGCCTCGCGCGAGTACGCGAGCTCGAACATCGAGACCTACTCCCCGCAGTCCCCGCTGGGCGCGGGCGTGAACGGCAAGAAGATCGGCGACACCGCGGAGTACGAGCTCCCGAACGGCAAGAAGGCGGCCGTGAAGATCCTCGAGGCCAAGCCGTACAGCGCCTGAGGCCGACCGACGCCAGTCACACAGGGCAGAAAGCGGCCCGGAGCCTGAAGAGCGCTCCGGGCCGCTTCGCCGTACCTACGGGCCTTGGTGGACGGGCCTCGGGGACCGCGCTGCGGGGCCCCCTCAGGCCGTCGCCGACCGGTACTTGCGCACCGCCAGCGTCCGGAACACGGCGATGATCAGCAGCGACCAGATCACCGACGCCACCACCGGATGCTCCATCGGCCAGGCACCGGTCACCGACTTCGGGACATGCTGGTTGGTGTTGCCGAACAGCTCCCGGGCCGCGGCCACCGTCGCACTGAACGGGTTCCACTCCGCCACGTGCTGCAGAACGGCCGGCATGCCGTTGACCGGCACGAACGCGTTCGAGATGAAGGTCAGCGGGAAGAGCCAGATCAGGCCGCCGGAGGTCGCCGCCTCGGGGGTGCGCACCGAGAGGCCGATCAGCGCGCCGATCCAGGAGAAGGCGTAGCCGAGCAGAAGCAGCAGCGCGAAGCCGGCCAGCACCTTGGCGAGGTTCTCGTGCGTACGCCACCCGATCAGCAGCGCGACGACGGCCAGCACCACCAGGGTGAGCGCGGTCTGCACCAGATCGGCCAGGGTGCGGCCGGTGAGCACCGCGCCGCGGGACATCGGCAGCGACCGGAACCGGTCGATCAGCCCCTTGTGCATATCGTCGGCGATGCCCGCGCCGGCACCTGCCGTGGCGAAGGTGACCGTCTGCGCGAAGATGCCCGCCATCAGGAATTCGCGGTACGCCTGGGCGTTGCCGGACGGGGCGCCGGGGATGAGGATGGAGCCGCCGAAGACGTAGGTGAACAGCACCACGAACATGATCGGCTGGATCAGCCCGAAGATCACCACTTCGGGGATACGCATCATCCGGATCAGATTGCGCTTGCCCACCACCAGGGAGTCGCGTACGGACCCGCCGATGCCGCCGCGCTGCCGCGGGCTGTGGACCGGGGCCGGGGGCTGTGCCTGCTGGCTCGCCGTCGTCACTTCACGCCCTCCTTGTCGGCCGTTCCGCGGTCCCCGTCGGCCGTCCCGCCGCCCGCCGTCTCCCGTACGGCGGCCGGCTCGCCCGGTCCGGTGGCCTTCCGGCCCTTCTTCTGACGTCCTCCGGTGCCGCCGTCGGCATCCGCGCCGCTCTCCCCGCTCCCGTCCGCGGCCTCCGCCACATGCCCCGTCAGCGAGATGAAGACATCGTCGAGCGTCGGCCGGCGCAGCCCGATGTCGTCGATCTCCACGCCGCGGGTGTCCAGTTCCCGGATGATCTCGGCGAGCAGCTTGGCACCGCCGGCCACCGGGACGGTGATCTTGCGCGTGTGCGGTTCGATGGTGCCCTCGCCCTTGCCGAAGCCGTTCAGCACGGCCTCGGCGACGGGGATGTGCTCGGCAGCGTGCACCACGACCTCGACGCGCTCTCCTCCGGTGCGCGCCTTGAGCTGGTCGGAGGTGCCCCGGGCGATGACCTTGCCGTGGTCGACGACGCAGATGTCGTGCGCGAGGCGGTCCGCCTCCTCGAGGTACTGCGTGGTGAGCAGCAGGGTCGTACCGCCCGCGACCAGCTCCTCGATGACCTCCCACAGCGCCTGGCGGTTGCGCGGGTCCAGGCCGGTGGTCGGCTCGTCCATGAACATCACGGGCGGGCTGACGACCAGTGCCGCCGCCAGGTCGAGACGGCGGCGCATACCGCCGGAGTAGGTCTTGGCCGTGCGGTCCGCGGCGTCCGAGAGATTGAAGCGTTCCAGCAGCTCACCGGCCCGGCGCTTGGCGTCCCGGCCGCTCATCTGGTAGAGCTGGCCGACCATCGTGAGGTTCTCCCGGCCGGTCAAGTACTCGTCCACGGCGGCGAATTGGCCGGACAGTCCGATGGCGCGGCGCACCCGGTCGGGGTGCGCGAGGACATCTATCCCGGCAACTTCGGCTCGTCCGCGGTCAGGCCGGAGCAGGGTCGTCAGGACCCGTACGGCGGTGGTCTTGCCGGCGCCGTTCGGGCCGAGCATCCCCAGTACGGTCCCTTCGGGTACGTCGAGATCGACGCCGTCCAGAGCCCGTACCTCACCGAATGTTTTCACCAGACCTTCGGCGTAAATAGCGCCTGGCATATGGGTACTCCCATGGCTTGGGTCAGTTCCAGGTCGAATATACGGTTGCCGGACTTTGCACGCCCTGTGAGCATTTCTGCGCTCGGGCACACATGCTTGCGTGCACTTACCTTCGTCCGTGCGCATCTGCCTGCTGCGCCGTCCGCGCACGGCCGCCCGTGCGCGTCTGCCGACGCGGCTGCCGTGTCCGTACGCCGGCACGCAGATGCCCGCAACGGGCCGCCACGACGCACCGGCGGCCCGACACGGGGATGCTACTCCCAACGCGATACATCGCGACAGGGATTATGGAGGCGGGCCGGGCACCCGCGGGGCACCCCGTCCGCCGGGCAGGCGCGACGCGAGCCGACCACCGTCAGGCGATCACGTGATAGCCCGCCGCCCGCAGCGCCGCGCCGACCTCGGCACAGTGTTCCGGGCCCTTGGTCTCCAGCTGGATCTCCACCTCCACCTCGGTCAGACCGAGCCGGGGGTCGAGCCGTACATGTCCCACGTCCAGAACGTTGGCGTCGGCCGTCGAGAGCACGCCCAGCAGCGTCGCCAGCGCGCCCGGGCGGTCGGTCAGACGCAGCCGGAGCGAGAGGTAGCGCCCGGCGGCGGCCATGCCGTGCCGCAGGACACGCTGCATCAGCAGCGGGTCGACGTTGCCGCCGGACAGCACCGCGACGACCGGCCCCTCGAAGGTCTCCGGGTGGGACAGCAGCGCCGCCACCGGGCTCGCCCCGGCCGGCTCCACCACCTGCTTCGCCCGCTCCAGGCACAGCAGCAGCGCGCTGGAGAGCTCGTCCTCGGAGACCGTGCGGACCTCGTCCACCAGCTCGTGGACGATCCGGAACGGCACATCACCGGGCCGCCCGACCTTGATCCCGTCCGCCATCGTGGTCAGCGTCTCGATGGACACCGGGTGCCCGGCCTCCAGCGACGGCGGATAGCAGGCCGCACCCGCCGCCTGCACCCCGATGACCCGCACATCCGGCCGCAGCGCCTTGACCGCCAGCGCGATCCCGGCGGCCAGCCCGCCACCGCCGATGCCGACGACGATCGAGCGCACCTCCGGGCACTGCTCGAGGATCTCCAGGCCGAGCGTGCCCTGGCCGGCGATGATGTCCAGGTGATCGAAGGGGTGGATGAAGACCGCCCCGGTCTGCTGCGCGTGCTCCTCGGCGGCGGCCAGCGTCTCGTCCACCACCTGGCCGTGCAGCCGCACCTCGGCGCCGTACTCGCGGGTCGCGGCGACCTTCGGCAGCGGCGCGCCCACCGGCATGAACACCGTCGAGCGCACCCCCAGCAGCGACGCCGCCAGCGCCACGCCCTGCGCATGGTTGCCCGCGCTCGCCGCCACCACACCGGCCGCCCGCTCCTGCGGGGAGAGCGCGGCGATGCGTACGTAGGCGCCGCGGATCTTGAAGGAGCCGGTGCGCTGGAGGTTCTCGCACTTGAGATGCACGGGGGAACCGAGCAGCCCGGACAGATAGCGGCTGCCCTCCAAAGGAGTGGTGCGGCAGACGCCGGAGAGCAGCTTGTGCGCCTCGCGTACGTCGTCGACGGTAATCGCGGCAATCGGGTCCTCGGCGTCCGCGACCCCGGCGATCGCGGCGTCGGCGGGGACCTCGGCGGCGAGGGACTCCTGTGGCGTACGAGGCGTGTGATCTGCCATGGCGCCAGTCTCCCAGTTCGGCCCGTCCCGGGCCTTTTCGACCGTATGGCGAGACCGCCGTACGGTGCGGAGCGATCCGGCCCGAGGGCGCGGAATGGTCTCGGCCATCTCACGGGGCGTTATCGGTACGGCAGGGCCGGTACGGTCCGGGCAGGGTCCGCGTACGCTGTCCTCCCATCCATCCCGCACCTCCATGAAGCGAGCTCCCGGCCATGCCCACCCCTCCGGACATGACGACCCATCCCGACACCGCTCTCCTCGACGCGCTGCAGCACCAAGTGGCCGTCTTCGCCCGCCGCGCCGAGCAGAGCCGGCTGGGTGGCGTCGGGCAGGCGCGCAACTCCATGGACCGCGCCGCCTATCTGCTGCTCAACCGCCTCGACCAGGAGGGACCGATGGGCGTCAAGGCCCTGGCCTGCGGGATGGGCATCGACTCCTCGACGGTCACCCGCCAGGTGGCGCCCCTGGTGGACTCCGGTCTGGTCAGCCGTGCCACGCACCCCGAGGACGGCCGGGCCGTGGTGCTCGAACTGTCCGAGCGCGGCCGCACCCGTCTGGAGGAGGTGCGTGCGTCGCGCCGTGCGCTGATGGCCCTGGTGACGGAGGGCTGGTCCGAGGACGACCGGGACGCCTTCTGCGCGCTCCTCACCCGCTTCAACACCTCCCTCGCCACGCTCACCACCTCGCTCTCGCCGGCGGGTCCGGCGTCCTGACGCACCGGGCCTCCTGACGGCCGCCCGGCCCCGCTTCGTCACGCCTCCTGCCGCGCCCCTTGACCGGACGCCCGCTCTGCCGTGCCATGGAGGGCCAGGGCTGCCGGGGGGCCGGGGCAGCGGATCCGTCAGCCGGGAGGGGCGGTGCGAGAGCGGCGGTGGGCGCGGGAGCGCTGCCGTGCCCGGGAGTTCGAGTCCTTCGTGGCGGGCGCGGCGGGGCGGCTGCTGCATGCCGCCGCCCTGCTCACCGGCGAGCCGGACGGCCAACCGGCCCCGGCCGCCGAGGAGTTGCTGATCTGCGCACTGTCGCGGACGTACGCGGCCTGGGACCGGCTGCGCGGCGAGGACCCGTACGACCGCGCCCGCCGGGAACTCACCGCCGGTTTCCTGCACACCACCCGCCGGCACCGCAGGCCGCGCGGCGGCCTCCTGGACCGGCTCCCGCCCCGGGAGCGGCTGGTCCTCGTCCTGCTGCTCCACGAGGACGTGGCCGAGGAACAGACCGCGGCCCAACTGGGCCTGCCCGCCGAGCGGGTGCACGCGCTGTTCCGGCACGCCGTCTCGGAGATGCGCAGCAGCCGCCCGGAACCGGCCCCGGCCCCGGCCCCGCCATGAGCGGGCCCGACCGCAAGGAGACCGAGGTACGGCGCATGCTGGCCGGGCCGCCGCCGCCCGTACCGCCCGATCTGGCCGCACGGGCCGTCGCCCGCGGCCGCCGCCTCATGGCGCGGCGCCGCCTTCTGCGCCGGATCGGCTGGCTGTTCGCGCTCCTCGCGCTGGCGGCGCTGCTGACTTGGTCGGCGGACCGGCCGTGGCTGCCGCCGCCGGCCCGCACCACCCCTCCGGCGGAGGGGTGGTGAACCGCCTGACGGGCGGGAATCGCTCAGCCGGCCCGCATCACCCGAGCGCCTGCGTCAGGTCCGCCAGCAGATCGTCGACGGACTCGATGCCGACCGACAGGCGCACCAGATCGGCCGGGACCTCCAGCGCGGAACCGGCCGTCGAGGCGTGCGTCATCCGCCCCGGGTGCTCGATCAGCGACTCCACGCCGCCCAGCGACTCCCCGAGGGTGAACAGCTTCGCCCGGTTGCAGACCTCCACGGCCTCCTGCTCGCCGCCCGCGACCTGGAAGGACACCATGCCGCCGAAGGAGCGCATCTGCTTGGCGGCGACCTCGTGGCCGGCGTGCTCGGACAGTCCCGGGTAGTAGACGCGGGTGACCTTCTTGTGGGAGGTCAGCAGTTCCGCGACCCGCGCCGCATTGGCGCTGTGCCGGTCCATCCGTACGGCCAGGGTCTTGATGCCGCGCATCACCAGCCAGGCGTCGAAGGGCCCGGCGATCGCGCCCATCGCGTTCTGGTGGTAGGCGAGTTCCTCGCCGAGGGTGTCGTCGTTGACGACCAGCGCGCCGCCGACGACGTCCGAGTGCCCGCCCATGTACTTGGTCGTCGAATAGACCACCACGTCCGCGCCCAGGGCGAGCGGCTGCTGGAGGTAGGGGCTGGCGAAGGTGTTGTCGACGACGAGCTTGGCTCCCGCGTCCCGGGCGATACCGGCCAGCGCCGCGATGTCGCTGATGCCGAGCAGGGGGTTGCTGGGCGTCTCGACCCAGATCGCCTTCGTACGGGGCCGCAGCGCCGCGCGTACGGCCTGCGGGTCGGAGGTGTCGGCCACCGACCACTCCACACCCCACCGCTCGACGACCTTCGCGAAGAGGCGGAAGGTGCCGCCGTAGGCGTCGTTCGGGATGACGACATGGTCGCCGGGGGCCAGCAGCGTGCGCAGCAGGCAGTCCTCCGCGGCGAGGCCGGAGGCGAAGGCGAGGCCGCGGCGCCCGCCGTCGAGGGCGGCGAGATTGTCTTCAAGGGCGGTACGGGTCGGGTTGGCGCTGCGGCTGTATTCGTATCCGCCGCGCAGCCCGCCCACGCCGTCCTGCTTGTAAGTGGAAACCTGGTAGATGGGCGGCACCACCGCGCCGGTGGCCTGGTCGGGCTCCTGACCTGCGTGGATGGCAAGGGTTTCGAAGTGCTGGTGGCGCTCTTCGCGCTGTTCGCTCATGCCTGCCGAGGGTAGTCGGCCGCGCAAGGGGCCTCCGCGGAACTTTTTGGTTCCCTGGATAGTGAAATACAGAGGTAACAGGAGAGTGCGCCGACGGCTCACCCTCGCCCCTCATCGTGACCCTGCCCCACCCGCCACCACTCCGACCGGGACACACCACATGGACGCTCTGCTCGTGCTCCTCGCCGCGACCGCACTCGGCGGTTGCGTCTTCCTGCCCTGGATGCGGCGCCGGCGGGCCGTACAGCAGACCCGGCAGGGTCTGGTGGTGGCCGCCGACCCGATGGCCGGCTACGGCTTCGTGCCGCTGGACGAACTCGACGTCCGCCTGCCGGGCCCGGACCAGGAGCTGGACGATGCGCTCAAGGAGATACGGCGTACCCACGACTGGCGCCCGGCGGCCGAGCTGCTGAAGGCCACCGGGGACGACTGGGAGCTGCGCTGGCAGCGGGTGCAGACGCTGGCGGGCTCGGCGGCGTTCGAGCTGGCGCGGGAGGGCGCCGAGGACGCCGCGCGCGGCGACGGGCGGCGCAGCGGCGGCATCTGGCTGCGCACCTGGCGCCTGGAGTCCCCCAAGGACGCCGGCGGTGCGCAGACGCACGCCCAGTTCCTCGTCCTGCAGGCGCTGCGCGACCCCGGCTCCCAGGACTTCCGCATGATCCTCGAGGAGGCCCGTACGGTCTGCCGGGAGGCGGCCCTGCTGGCACCGGGCAGTCCGATCCCGTACATCACCGAGCTGGCCGTGGCCCGTGGCCTGAACGACCGGCCCGCCGACTACGAAGAGCTCTGGTCCAAGGTCGCCCAGCGCGCCCCGCATCACATGGGCGCGCATCTGGCCGCGCTCCCGTACTGGTCGGAGAAGTGGCACGGCTCCCGCAAGGAGGCCGAGGCGTTCGCGGAGCGCGCGGCGGCCGGTGCGCCGGAGAACAGCCTGCTGCCCGCCCTTCCCCTCTTCGCGGTCTACGAGCACCTCCCCGAGGCCAACATGGTCCGCAGCCTCTACCAGAGCGCGGTGATCGAGCGGGCCGTCGAGGGCGCCCATTTCGCCCTCGGCCAGGCCCCCGCCGACCACCCGATGGCCCCGCACGTCCGCCATCTCCTGGTGTGGTTCCTGGTCCGCGCCGAGCGCTATGCCGAGGCGATGGAACAGCTCCGCCTGGTCGACGGCCATGTGGGCGCCGTCCCGTGGTCCTACGGCCGCAGCCCCGCCGCCGAGTACGCCGCCTACCGGGCCCTGGCCATCGCCGGCTGGGAGCAGATGGGCGGCACGTCGGCGGGCTTTCCGCCGGAGGGGCGCTGAGCGCCGCCGGCACCCGTACGGACCCGGGCCCCGGCCGCGCGGAATGCGGTCCCGCCGCAGAATGTTGCCCCAGTAGCCGCGACCGCCTCACCGCCACGTCCGTCCGCACCGCCAGTCCGTCCTCGTAGCAGCGCCCGTCCCCGCCTCATCCTCTGGAGCCTGATCCTGATGCTGTTCTCCCGCTTCAAGACCCATCTCCCCACCCCCGAGGAAGCGCTGAAGGGCCGCCCCGAGCCGGACTTCACCGTCCCCGCCCGGCACACCGTCCTCGGCAACCCGCTGCTCGGCCCGTACCCCGAGGGCCTGGAGACCGCCGACTTCGGGCTGGGCTGCTTCTGGGGCGCCGAGCGCAAGTTCTGGCAGGCCGACGGCGTCTGGACCACCCTCGTCGGCTACCAGGGCGGCCACACCCCGAACCCCACCTACGAAGAGGTCTGCAGCGGCCACACCGGCCACACCGAGGCCGTCCGCGTCGTCTACGACCCCGCCGTCGTCCCCTACACCGCCCTCCTCAAACTCTTCTGGGAATCCCACGACCCCACCCAGGGCTTCCGCCAGGGCAACGACGTGGGCACCCAGTACCGCTCCGCCGTCTACACCCACTCCCCCGCCCAGCAGGCCGCCGCCGAGTCCTCCCGCGACGCCTACCGCACCGTCCTGCAGAATTCCGGCTACGGAGACATCACCACCGAAATCCTCCCCGCCGAGGGCCGGCCCTTCTATCCGGCGGAGGGGTACCACCAGCAGTACCTGGACAAGAATCCGGCGGGGTACTGCGGGATCGGGGGGACGGGCGTGTCCTGCCCGGTCGGCGTCGCCAAAGCGGACGGCTGACCTCTTCGCCGGCAGCATCTGCCCGCAGTTCGATACATGACCACAACGTAGCGACAGCGGAAAGCACCCAGAACGCCTCTGCCGACGCAGGGCCCCTCGAACATCGACTCCGAGGTGGAGTGGGTCTGAGGGGCCTTCGGGCCGTCATGCGGACCCCTGGGCCGTCCGATGGCCGGCAGGGCGTCGCCCACCGTGACCGGTAGGTTCACAATTTCCGGGCCGCACCCGTTTCGTCGAGAGGGCCGCCTCGCGCTTCACCTTCACCATGATGCGGGCGCGGTCCTCACCGGTCGGGCTCCGGGCGTCTTCGAGTCGTTCCGTGACACGGGGTGGCCAGCACCTGATCGCCCGGACCGGGCGTACGACTCGACCGCCGCCACGGGGGCCTTCGGCCGCAGCCGACAGACGACTTCTAATGACGATGCTGGCGCGGCGCCGCTTCGGCCCTTTCGTGATCCCAGCCGGCCTTACGGGAAATCCAGCGGGGCGCCACTTCGGCCTTATGGTGAGCCCAAGCGGTCCTGTGGGAAGTCTGACGGGGTGCCGCTCCGGTCTCATGGTGAGCCCAAGTACCGGAAGGCTGGCGGGGCGCCGTTTCAGTCTTATGGTGAACCCAAGCAGTCCTGTGGGAAGGCTGACGGGGCGCCACTTCGCCCTTATGGTGACGCCATACGGTCTTACCAGAAGACCTGGGTGGCACCGCGTCTGGCTTTTTACCCCCTTTACCGTAATGGACAGCCACTACTCTCGCGACAGCCGTGACAGGCGCAAAGATGCCCGCGACGATCACCATACCGAGCACCCCATATACCGCATCCGGGACTCCTTTAATCAAATCCACCAGTTGCCACACCACTCCAATTGCGATCCAGTTACACCAGATGAATAGCAGCCAGTAAATGATCCGCCATATTTGCGCAGCAGTTCCGTGAATCTCCCGAAGCAGGAGCAGGCGACGCAGGGCAGGCTTCTGCTTCGATTGAGGCAGGGGCACCTTCCTTTGAGAACTTTCCACCGCCGCATAGCATCTGTCCAGCCAGTCTTGGGCTGTACGGGAATCCTCCCCCAGCGGGCCCAGTAGTTGACGAGCCCGTATCCAGGCGTGAATGAATTGCACCTCGGCTTGCCCTATTTCAACTTCACGCCGCATCTGGTGATAAAGGCTCTTTTGCGTGCGGTAATCCTTGATCAGGATACCCAGGGCGCCCATCGCCCCTGTCAGAACTGGCACCAAGAGCGGAATGACGAACTCAAGTGATTGCGTACCCGTCATCAGATTCGTTCACCCGCCTGACGAAATACATCCCACGTCAGCGAAGCAAGAGACACCAAGGCCCTACATCTAGCGTGCCCCTTCACGTCGCTCGGAGCAATGCGAGCGCAATACAAGGCTCAGTCGAGATCGTCCGCGGTCGGGCATTGCGCACCGCGCCCAGGGGCCCGCCAAGAGCGGGCCTCCTGCGCATACCCCGACGCCTGCCAGGAGGCGGGCCCGACGCACCAGGGGTGCACACGGAGCGACACCTCGACGACCCCCGCGCCGCGCCGCAGGACGACCCGGCCGCGACCATTGCCCGCCTCGAATCCGAACTCGCCGCCTGGCGCCCGCGGCGGCGAGGGCCACCGTTATGAGAGCTGCATGGCTACGACCGCTTTTAAGTCGATTACCAGTCGTCTCGCGGAGGAGTCATATCGGCGATGGATTGACGATCTGACTCAGAGCGCTGACAAGGAATCGAGCAATCCTGTTCCGCCGCATGGAAACTGACCTTTTATCTTGCAGCCCGGCACGGGATGACACATTGCAGAGGAGCGAGAGGGCCGCAACAGTCGTCGGCGGAAGACAGTCCGCAGTGGCCCTGTCTCGTATCCACTCCCGTCCCCCGATACCGCCGATGGCGAGTCCGGCACACGCGGGCCGGGGTGGCAGACCGAGGAGCAGTACGGCGACTTCGTGGCGGCGTACGGGCCCTCCGACGGCTGATCACCCGGTCCCACGACTCTCCCCCGGCAGGCAGGCTGCGCGCCCCGCCGGCGGATGGCGCTCCACGGAGCGGCGGCTCGAAAAGAAGTTGGACGAGACGTTTCGTCTCTCTTAGGGTGAGGGCGTGACGGACCAAAAGCAGGTAAAACGCGCCCATATCGCCATGTTCTCCATAGCCGCCTATGGGCATGTGAACCCGAGCCTCGAAGTGATCCGCGAGCTCGTCGCCCGAGGGCATCGCGTCACGTACGCGATTCCTCCCCGCTTGAAGGAGGAGGTCGCCGCGACCGGTGCCGAGCCGGTCCCGTACCGCACGACGCTGCCGTCGCCCGACAGCGACCCGTCCGCGTGGGGGACCACGCTCCTCGACAACGTCGAGCCGTTCCTGGACGACGCGATCCAGGCGCTGCCGCAGCTCATCGAGGCGTATCAAGGGGACGAGCCGGACCTCGTGCTGCACGACATCACCTCGTATCCGGCGCGCGTCCTTGCGCACCGCTGGGGTGTGCCCGCGATCTCCCTCTCGCCGAACCTCGTCGCGTGGGACGGGTACGAGGAGGAGGTCGCCGAGCCGATGTGGGCGGAGCCCAGGGCGACCGAGCGTGGCAGGGCGTACTACGCGAAGTTCACCGACTGGCTTGCGGAGAACGGGATCACGCAGCACCCCGACCCGTTCGTCGGCCGCCCCGCCCGCTCGATCGTGCTCATCCCGAAGGCGCTGCAGCCGCACGCCGACCGGGTCGACGAGACGGTCCACTCCTTTGTCGGCGCCTGCCAGGGGGACCGCACCGCGCAGGGCGGGTGGGAGCGGCCCGCGAACGCCGAGCGGGTGCTGCTCGTCTCGCTCGGCTCGTCCTTCACCAAGCAGCCGGATTTCTACCGCGAGTGCGTCAAGGCGTTCGGCGGCCTGCCGGGCTGGCACGTCGTGCTCCAGGTGGGCAAGCACGTCACCGCCGACGAGCTCGGGGAGGTCCCGGACAACGTCGAAGTGCACCACTGGGTACCGCAGTTGGCGATCCTGCGGGAGGCCGACGCGTTCATCACGCACGCCGGCGCGGGAGGCAGCCAGGAGGGCCTGGCCACCGCCACGCCGATGGTGGCCGTCCCGCAGGCCGTCGACCAGTTCGGCAACGCGGACACGCTCCAGGGGCTCGGCGTGGCCCGCCACGTCCCGGTGGACCAGGCGGACGCCGCAACCCTCCGTGCGGCGGTGCTCGCGCTCGTCGCCGACCCGGAAGTGGGCCGCCGCCTCACGGCCGTCCAGCGGGAGATGGCTGCCGAGGGCGGCACCCGGCGGGCGGGCGACCTCATCGAGGCCGCATTGCCCGCCGGATAGAGGCACCGGCAGCGTGTCCGCAGTCCGGCGCGTTCGTTGGCCACCGCGCTGGTGATGGCGGGTGTGGGTACGTCAGGAGCGTGGAGCAGTGGCCCGTTGGATCGTGATCAACGTCCCGTCCTGGCTGCTGCTGGCGGGGCTCGTCGCCGGTGTCGTCGGCGGTACAGCGGGCGTCCAGGCGTTCGTCCGGCACCGTTTCCCCCGCCTCCGGCAGGGCAGGCAGAACGAGGTCGCACAGTTCGTCTTCCCCGTCATCGCTGTCGTCTACGGGTTCCTCGTCGGCTTCATCGTCCTCGCGCTCTGGGGCCAGGTGAACACGGCGGACCAGACGACGCGGACCGAGGGCGCCATGGCGGCGCAGATGGCCAGGGGACTCGAGGTGTTCGGGAAGGCCGAGAGCGCACGGCTCCGGCAGGGGCTGTGGGAGTACGGCCGGGCGGCGGCGGCCGAGTGGCCCGGCGCCGCGTCCGGCCGTACCGCGCCCGAGGCCGAGCGCGCACTGAACCGCCTGCACACCGCGTACGAGAACCTCGAGCCCCGCAACGACACCCAACGGGCGTTCCTCACCAGCTCGCTCGCGTCCCTGAAGGAACTGAGCCGCGCACGCACGGAACGGCTGCTCGAGGCACGCACCAACACCGGTCCGCCGCTGTCCTTGTGGATGGTGATCTTTCTGACCAGTGGCCTGGTCCTCGGGTTCTCCGTCGTCTTCGGCTGCGAGCAGGCTCTGACGCACTACGGGATGGTCGGGGCGGTGAGCGTCCTCGTCGCCGCCAACCTGTTCCTCGTCACGGAACTGTCGTATCCCTTCCTCGGTGAGTTCTCGACGTCGCCGGAGCCGCTGCGTGCGGTGCTGCAGGTCCTGTCGTCGCCCCGGTAGACGCGCAGTCGCGTGGTGGTTCCTTCACCACGCGTAGGCGAACGGTCCGAATAGCGGGCGTTCACGTCATACGTACCAGGCGTCCCCGCAGACTCGTGCGGCTCTCCGAACGTCTCACGCAATGAACAGGCACGACCATGAGTCGGACAATCACCCGGTCCCCCCAGGATTCCCCGCAGGCCGTGCAGGACGGCGAATCCGTGCTGTCGCACGGCCTCAAACAGCGCCATCTGTCGATGATCGCGCTCGGCGGGGTCATCGGTGCGGGGCTCTTCGTGGGCTCCGGGGCCGGTATCGCCGCGGCCGGACCGGCCGTCGTCCTCCTCTTCGCGGGTGCCGGCGCACTGGTCATGCTGATCATGCGGATGCTCGGCGAGATGTCCGCGGCCCGGCCCTCCACCGGCGCGTTCTCGGTGCACGCCGAGGAGGAGCTCGGTGCCTGGGCGGGTGCCACCTCGGGCTGGATGTACTGGCTGATGCTCTGCGCCGGCGTGGCCGCCGAGGCCACCGCGGCCGGTGCGATCATGCACACCTGGGTGTCGTTCATCCCCGCCTACGGCTGGGTGGCGATCTTCATGGCGTTCTTCTGCGCCAGCAATCTGACCGCGGTGAAGAACTTCGGCGAGTTCGAGTTCTGGTTCGCCGCCGTCAAGGTCACCGCGATCGTCGCCTTCCTGGTGCTGGGCGTGCTCGGCATTCTCGGGGTGTTCGGCAGCGCACCCGGCACCAGCCATCTCACCAACCACGGCGGCTTCTTCCCGACCGGCGCCGCCGGACTCGCCGCCGGGCTGCTGACCGCCGTCTCCGCCTTCGCCGGCCTGGAGACCGTGACCATCGCGGCGGCGGAGTCCGACCGGCCGAGCCGGAACGTGGCCCGCGCCGTCCGTACCGCCGTGTGGCGTATCGCCGTCTTCTACATCGGCTCCATGGCCGTCGTCGTCACCCTGGTGCCGTGGAACGACCCGAAGGTCGCCGCGGACGGCCCCTACGTCACCGTGCTCGACCGGCTCGGCATCCCGGCGGCCGGCACGATCATGCAGATCGTGGTGCTGGTGGCACTGCTCTCCGCGATGAACGCCAATATCTACGGCTCGTCGCGGATGGCGTACTCGCTCGTCAGCCGGGGCCAGGGCCCGCGATTCCTGGGCAGGGTCACCAGGGGCGTGCCGGCGGCGGCGGTACTGGCGTCCTGTGTGTTCGGCTTCGCCGCCGTCATCGCCGGAATCCTCTGGCCGACCACCGTGTTCGCCTGGCTGCTGAACATCGCCGGCTGCTCGGTGCTGGTCGTCTGGTCCCTCGTCTGCCTGACCCAGCTGAAGATGCGCCGCCGTCTGGAGCGCGAGAATCCTGAGCTGCTGTCCGTGCGGATGTGGGGCTTCCCCTACCTGACGTGGTTCGCGTTCGCCGCCATCCTCGGCGTCTTCGCCGTCATGGCCGCCGGTGCGGACGGCCGTCAGCAGCTCGCCGGCACGGCCGTCGTGGTGGCGGCGCTGGCAGCCGCGGGCCACCTCAAGCAGCGCCGGGCCGACCGGCTGCGGTGAAGCCGCCCGGGGCGAAATGCCGTTGACGGCGCGCCGGTGCGGCGGACAGGGTGTGCGGTTTCCCGTGAACCCTGGAGGCGTGCGTGAGGTCGAGGCCGGTACCGGGCCGGACGGGAGCAGGGCCGAGGAGACGGCGGGGTCCGACGACTCCGTCGCGCGCCGTGGGGGCAGTCGGGGATGGGGCGCGGTGCGGCGGACCGGGCCGCGGCGCGGCGGTTCGTGCCGGCGGCCGTGGCGGGGGACGGGGCGTTCCTGGACGTCGGGTGCGCCAACGGCTGTCTGATGGAGTGCCTGGAGCGGTGGGGGGCGCAGGACGGGCTCAGGCTGGAGGTCCACGGGCTGGAGATCATCGGGGAGTTGGCGGCTCTGGCCCGGCGGCGGCTGCCGCGTCTGGCGGACCGCATCTGGGAGGGCAACGCCCTGACGTGGGTGCCGCCGCGGCGGTTCGACGTCGTACGGGTGGGGCTGGAGTACGTGCCCGGGCGGCGCCGCGCGGACCTGGTGCGGCATCTGCTGGGTGCGGCGGTGGCGCCGGGCGGGCGGCTCGTCATCGGGCCGTACACGGAGGAGACCGGGGCCGCGGCGACCGAGGATGCGCTGGTGGAGTGGGGGTTCACGGTGGCCGGGCGGGCGTCGGCCGGGCATCGGGATCCGCGGGTGGAGCGGCGGATCGTGTGGGTGGAAGGGCCGGCGAGTCAGGACAGGCCCTGACCGTCCTCCCCCAGCCGCGCCCGGTCGGCAGCCGCCCGCCCCGCGTGCCAGCCGTCGGCGTCGCGTACGCCGCGCAGGCGGACCGGGGCGGTGTCCGGGAAGAGGGTGCTGGTGGTGTTCTCCACGGCCAGTTCGCGGGCGGCGAGGACCGGCAGGAGGGCGGGGGCCGTGCCGGGGGACTCGGTGGTAGCGGCGTTCGTGGCGGCCTCGGTCGCTGCCGCGAGGCGGGCGCGGATGCGGTCCGCGTAGGCGACGAGGAAGGTCTGTCGGAAGTCGCGGGTACGGCGGGAGCGGGCGTGGTGGGCGTCGCCCGCACGGTGCATGGCGGCGGTGGCCTGGAGGAGGAGCGAGGTGTAGAGCATCTCGGCGGCGTCCAGGTCGGCGGTGAAGCCGACGACGGTGGAGAAGCCCACGTCGGCGGCCCAGACGGCCTGGCAGCGGTTGGCGGCCGCGACGGCGTCCAGGAGCAGCGCCTTGGCCTGTTCGTAGGGGCCCTCGATGCCGATGCGGACCGCCGACGGGCCCGGCTGCCCGCCCTGGGATCCGCTGTCCAGGAGGGCCTCGTCGATGCTGTGCCGGGCCATCAGCTCCTGCGCCTTGGCGGACAGCGCCTCCGCCTCCTCCGCGAAGTTCGTCGCCTCGGCCTTGGCCAGCAGGCCGCGGATACGGCCGAGGGCACGGGAGGCGGCCGCGCTCCGGGCCTCCCCGGCGGGCGCCCGGCCGGGCGTCGGCAGCGGGGTGATGCGCGGGACCCTGGCGAGGGCGCGCAGGGTCATGAGGACGTCGTAGGCGGTCTCGAAGCGGGTGGTGCGGCGGCGCCCGGCCAGGGCGTCGAGATAGCCGCGGTCGGCCTCCCACCAGACCTCGGCGCCGAGCCGCCGCAGCTGCTCGGCCCAGCGGGCGCCGCGCGGGGCACCGGCCGCCGGGGCGCGGGACGCCTCGGCCGCCATCGCGTCGACGACCAGCGCCGCCTGCGTCCCCTCGGGACCCTGGCGCCGCACGTACCGCTCGAGGTCCGCGGGCTGCCAGCCGCCCGCCCAGCACTGCGCCACCCCGGCCGCGGCCGCCGCGACCACCGCGGCGCTCACCGCCTCCCAGCCGGCGGGCGCCGCGGCCAGCATCGAGGCACCGGCCTCGACGGCGTCCTCGGCCGCCGCCCCGTCCGCCGCGTAGCGCACGCTGCCGAGCACGCTCCCGACCAGCTCATCGGCCGCCGAGGGCGCCCGGCCGGTCCGGCCCTTCCGCCCGCCCGTCCGGCCGCTCCGGCTTCCTGCGCTGCTGTCGTGGTCCGTCACCTGGTCAGGGTACGGACGACGGCGCGGCGCCCGGGGACGGCCCTGCCGGCCGGGCTCCCTCACAGCCGTAACTGGTACATCCCCACCGCGCTGTCGGCCCGGTACCCCAGGCCCGCGTTGACCGCCCGCATCGGCCCGTTGGCGTCCGCGACGGTCGTCACGATCTCCCGTACGCCGGGCCGTTCCGCGCGCAGATACGCCAGCATCCGCAGCTTCACGGCGCGCCCCAGGCCGCGGCCGCGGTGGCCGGGGACGACGACGGTGTCGTACTGGACGGCGCGTACGGAGGCAGGGGTGGGCAGGACGAGTTCGGTGTAGCCCGCGATGGCGCCGTCGGCCTCGGCGAGGGCCGCCACGGTCAGCAGCACGCCGCCGCGGTCGCGGACGAGGCGGGCCGCGGCGCGTATCCGTTCCGGGTCCCAGGGGTCGCGGTGCAGGTCCAGGTCGCCGGCCGGCGCGTCCTCCATGGCGTCGTGCGCGCGGGCGTGTGCGAGGGCGTGCTCGTCGGGGACGAGGCCCGTCCAGGCGAGGAAGCGGTAGCCGGGCGGGGGCGGGACGGGCTCGGCGGGAACCTCGCGCACCTCCTGGACGTACGCCGCCATCGGCAGCGCGCACTCCGCACCCCGCGAGAGGGCGAACTCCTCGCCCGCGCCGCCTCGTTGGACCATCGCGCTGACCGACGTACGCCCCTCGGCGGCGAGCCGGGCGCGCACCTCGTCCCACAGTGCGCGGCCCGCCCCGCGGCCGCGCCGCCCGGGGTGGACCGTGAAGGTGTCGAGGAAGGCAGTCGTGGCGGTCGTGGCGTTCTTGGCGTTCTTGGCGTTCTCCGTGGTGCCGAAGAGACGCAGCAGGGCGACACCCGCGTAACCGCCGGTGGCGGGAAGGGCGAAGACGGCGGAGCGGCTGCGCGGGGAGCGGACCTTCAGCCGCCCGGCCTCGGCGGCGTGTTCGGGGGCCGGTGTGCTCGGGCGGTCATGCCCGTGTGCCGCGGCCGCCACGGCGAACCACGCCTCGGTGTCGATTTCCATGCCGCGCACCGTACGCACGGCCGACGCCCGGTGCGCCGTATTTACGGCGTCACCGGGCGTCGGTCAGCTTGTGCGCAGGCCGTCCCCGCGCGGGCGGATCACCGCAGGGCGCTGCCCGCGACCCACTGCGACCAGTCCATGTTCCAGCCGTTGAGGCCGTTGTCCGGCTGGATGGTGCGGTCCCCGGAGTTGACCACCTGGACGACGTCACCGAGCCGCGAGTGCTCGAAGAACCATGCCGCGTCGGTGGACGGGTCCTTGGCGCCCCGGACGTCCTCCAGGCCGATGCAGCCGTGGCTGGTGTTGGCCTTGCCGAAGATGCCCTTGCCCCAGTAGTTGCCGTGGATGAACGTGCCGGAGGCGGACAGCCGCATGGCGTGCGGGACATCGGGGATGTCGTACTCGCCCTTGCCGTCCTTCTTGGCGAAGCCGACCGTGGAGCCGTTCATCCGGGTCTGCTTGAACCTCTCGGAGATGACCATCTTGCCGTTGTAGGTGGGGTGGTCCTTGGCGCCCGCGGAGATCGGGATGGTCTTGATCACCCGGCCGTCGCGGACGACGGTCATCTTGTGCGTCTTGGCGTCGACGGTGCTGATCTGCGAGCGGCCGACGGTGAAGCCGACGGTCTTGCTCTGGATGCCCTTGACACCGGGCGAGGCCTCGACCCCGGCCAGGCCGAGCGTCATGGAGACCGTGGAGCCCGGCTGCCAGTACCCCTGGGGGCGGAAGTCCAGCCGCTTGTTGCCGAACCAGTGGCCGACGATCCGCTGATTGCTGGTCGATGCGACGCTGATCGCGGATTCGACGCGCTTCTTGTTCACGACCGGCTTGTCGAAGTTGACCGACACCGGCATGCCGACGCCGACGGTCGAACCGTCCTCCGGGGTGAAGGTGCCGATGAAGGTGTGGGGGTCCGGGGCGACGGTGGTGAAGGTCGAGTTCTCCACCGCCTTGCGGCCCTGGGAGTCCACGGCATGGGCGGTGATCTTGTACGTCGTGGACTTGGCCAGCGCCGTGTCGGGCTTCCAGGAGGTGCCGTCGGCGGACAGCGTGCCCTCGACGGTGCTGTGGGCGTTCCCGGCGGTCATGGTGACGTCGGTGAGCTTGCCGCCGCTGACCGTGACCTTGGCGCCGTTGCCGATGCCGGCGCCGTTGGTGCCGTCCTGGGGCGTGATCGCGATCCTGGCCTGCGAGGCGTCCTCGACGGCCGCGGCATCGACCTGCTGGGCGTTCTGGTGCGCGGGCTGCGTCTGGTGCGCGGGCTTCGATGGATGCGCGGCATGGCCGTCGTCGCCGTGGGCGGCGCCGCATGCCGTGAGGGTGAGGACGCCCCCGAGCAGTGCGGCGCCGGTCATCAGACCCGTGCGTCGATTGCTGTCCGTTATCACGCGTATCTCCATTGCTACCGAACCCAGAACTCCCGACAGATCTCCGGCAGAACTCCCGATCCGATGGTTCGAGCTTTCGTTACGTCTGTGCCTTTCGACCGTGTTGCACGCCGACGGAAAAGGAAAGGGGAATGTGAAGGATGCCACTCAAATCGGACACAATGGATACGTATGCAGGTAGACGATACCTATACGGGCAGGGGATGCGCAGGCAGACAGACGACCCATATGCAGGAAGATGAGAGGCCCCCGGATGAAAGGCGCATACGGGGGCCGTGGTCGATGGATGGGGGTCGGTGCTGCCCGGATCAGGCCTCCGCGGGTGTGTCGTCCGCCAGGTCCCACTCCGCCGCGTCCCACTCGGCGTCCGGGTCGTAGTCGGTCATCTCCTCACTGCTCCAGGAGGCGTGCGCGAGCTCGGTGCCCGGCACGGCCGTGACGAGGTCGAACGGGTCGACGAGATGGGCCAGCGCCTCCGCGGGGTCCTCGCGGACCGTGTCCTGGGCCTGCTTGCGCTGGTCGTCGGGGAGGGAGGGGTCGCCGCCGATGTGCTCGAGGGCGGCGCCGGTCAGCCGCTCGGCGTCCGTGACCTCCATGACCAGCTCCACATGAAGCCGCACAAAACGTGATGTCTCACCATTGCTCATGGGACGGAGGGTAAGCACGTCCGCGGCCGGACTTCCCCGCGACCCGCGGCGGTCACTAACATCTGCGGTCAACGGCGCATGTCAGCGGACGATCTCAGCGGCCAATGCGCCGGACCCGCAAGGAGGATCGCCCGGTGACCGCACGACGACCACTGCTGACCGCCGCGGCCGCGGGTTCGGTGCTGTGCGCCCTGTGGTTCGTACCGTCCGCGAACGCCGGTGTGGAGGATGCCCGGCCGGCCGGTTCCGGCGCCCGTCCGGGCGCGGCGGTGCACCCCGGCGCGGCGGACGGCGACGGCGCCGCGACCGCCACCGAGGGCCCCGCCGGGTCCCCGCACCTCCTCGCCGACACCGGCTCCCCCGACACCACGCCGTACGTCATCGGCGCCGCCGGCTGCCTCGCGCTGGGCGCCGGGCTGGTCGGCTACTCGGTGCGGCGCGGCCGCGACGGAGAAGCCTGAGCCCGGCGCGTGCGCCCGAGGGTCCGTCAGGCCAGCTCCCCGGTCACCGGCTCCACGGCCTCGACCAGCTTCCCGGACCGTACGAAGGCGTAGGCGGCCTCCAGGTCGGGCGCCAGGAAACGGTCCTCGCCCGGCCCCTTGATGCCAGCCGCCCGTACGGCGTCCAGCACCGCGAGCGTCGCGGGGGCCGCCGTCAGGCCGTCGCGCATCTCGATCGCGCGGGTCGCGGCGTAGAGCTCGACGGCGACGACCCGGGTGAGGTTGTCGACGGCGGTGCGCAGCTTGCGGGCCGCCGACCAGCCCATGGAGACATGGTCCTCCTGCATGGCGGAGGACGGGATGGAGTCCACCGAGGCGGGCGCGGCCAGCCGCTTCAGCTCGCTGACCAGCGCGGCCTGGGTGTACTGCGCGATCATCAGGCCGGAGTCGACGCCCGGGTCACCGGCCAGGAAGGCGGGCAGCCCGTGCGAACGGTTCTTGTCCAGGAGACGGTCGGTACGGCGCTCCGCGATGGAGCCGAGGTCGGCCGCGGCGATGGCGAGGAAGTCCAGGACGTAGGCGACCGGGGCCCCGTGGAAGTTGCCGTTGGACTCGACCCGGCCGTCGGGGAGCACCACCGGGTTGTCGACCGACGACGCCAGCTCGCGGTCGGCCACCAGGCGGGCGTGGTCCAGGGTGTCCCGGCCGGCGCCGGCGACCTGGGGGGCGCAGCGGATGGAGTAGGCATCCTGGACGCGCGGGGCGTCGTCCTGGTGGTGCCCGGTGAAGCCCGAACCGGCCAGCACCTTGAGCATGTTGGCGGCCGAGGCGGCCTGGCCGGGGTGCGGGCGGATGGCGTGCAGCTCGGGCGCGAGCACCCTGTCCGTACCGAGCAGCGCCTCCAGGGAGAGGGCGGCGGTGATGTCCGCGGAGGTGAAGAGCCGGGCGAGGTCGGCGCAGGCCATCACCAGCATGCCGAGCATGCCGTCGGTGCCGTTGAGGAGGGCCAGGCCCTCCTTCTCGCGCAGCTCGACGGGGGCGATGCCGTGCGCGGCCAGCAGCTCGCCGGCCGGGCGGACGACGCCGTCGGGCCCCTCGGCGTCGCCCTCGCCCAGCAGCGTCAGCGCGCAGTGCGAGAGCGGGGCCAGGTCGCCGGAGCAGCCGAGCGAGCCGTATTCGTGGACGACGGGCGTGATGCCGGCGTTGAGTATCGCGGCCATGGTCTCGACGACCACCGGGCGCACCCCGGTACGGCCGGAGGCCAGGGTCTTCAGCCGCAGGAACATCAGCGCGCGGACGACCTCGCGCTCGACGCGCGGGCCCATCCCGGCGGCGTGCGAGCGCACGATGTTGCGCTGGAGCTGGGCGCGCAGCTCGGGGCTGATGTGGCGGACGGCGAGGGCACCGAAGCCCGTCGAAACGCCGTACACGGGGTCGGGCTTGGCAGCGAGGTCGTCGATGAAGGCGCGGGAGGCCGCGACGGCCGCGAGCGTCTCTTCGGGCAGCTCGATCCGGGCGGCACCGCGGGCCACCGCGATGACGTCCTGTGCGGTCGTGCCGGACGTCCCCAGCACCACAGTGTGCATATCCATATTCAGGCACCCTAGAGACTGAATCGCCGGATGTCACGAGGCGTTTCGTCACGACCGGATATCGGGACCACCCCTTACCCAGCGTGCACCTCTCACGGCGACACCACCTGCCCGCGGCGGCCTCACCTGCGGAACCGCCGACGCTCCGGCCCCTGCCGCGGCTCCGGGGCGTCCGCGAGCCGGACGACCGGATCGTCGGGGCCGCCGTGCCGCCCGGCGACCACCGGCTCGCCCGAGCGCGCGGCCTTGGCGCGGTACTGCGCCGCGTCCGCCAGCCGGAAGAGGCGGCGGGCGGAGCGCACCGGCCCGATCGGGTCGCCGGTCGAGGCGACGCCGACCGCGACCCCGTCGCCGAGGTCCAACTCCCCGGCACGGGCGCACAGTTCGCCCGACACCTTGACCACCTCGTCCGACGACGGGCCGACCGACAGCAGACAGAACTCATCGCCGCCGAGCCGGGCCGCGAGGGTGCCGGGCAGTATCGCGCCGCACAGCGAGAGCACCGAGCCGAATCGTTCCAGCAGGCGGTCACCGACGGCGTGGCCGCGCGAGTCGTTCACCTCCTTCAGCCCGTTGAGATCGCACACCACCAGGCTGACCACCGCACCCTCCCGGCAGTGCAGCTCCAGCGCCTCGTCCAGCCGGATGTCCACGGCGCGGCGGTTGGCGAGACCGGTCAGCGCGTCGGTGAAGGCCAGCCGGCGGGCCTCGGCGAGGCGCTCGGTCTGGGCGATCCCGGCGGCCGCGACGGCGGCGAGCACGGTCGCGAAATCCGCGTCCGGCCGGGTGAAGACCGGCTCCCCGACACGCCGTGCGACATACAGCTCACCCCACGCCCGGCCGTGCAGCACGATCGGCGCCACCACACAGCAGCCGCGGCCGCGGCGGCGCAGCGCGGCCACCCGCTGATGGTTGCAGCGGCCGTCACCCGGGCGGCCTTCCGCGTACGGCCCGTCGGCGGTCTCCACCCAGGCGTCGGGCTCACCACCGGACCACCGCTCGTGCGGCAGGCCGGCGATCTCGGGGAACTCGTGCACCGGGTACGCCTCGTCGTCCGGGAACTCCTCTTCCCCTTCGGCCAGTTCGCCCACATTGACCAGCACGCGCAGCTTGCCCAGCTCCCGCTCCCACTTGGAGACCGCCGCGAAGGAGCCGCCCAGGGCCTGCTGCGCACCCAGGGCGGCGGCGCGCGCCGATTCGTGCGGGGTGGGCGCTGCCGCCATCGCCTGCGCCAGCTCCACCACCGCCCGCAGCCTCATATCGCCGTCGGCACTGCCCTGGCCCGTCACCGGATCCTCACATTCCGTTCCCGTGAACCCGTCACCGTGAGCACACCCTGAACTACAGGGTAGGAATGTTTCACCCAATGCGCGCGGCGCCGTACGTCGGGGCAGGCCGGGGCAGGAGCCGCTGAGGGTTGCACTCAGTGATCAAGAGGGGCGCCGCCCGGCCCCCCCCCGGCCGACGGGTCACTCCCCCGGCCAGTCAGGGTCCCGCTTCTCGTTGAACGCCGCGACCCCCTCCGCGCGGTCCCCCGAAAAGGCCACGCTGCGCCAGGCGCCGTCCTCCAGTTCCAGGCCCGCGCGCAGGTCGAGGCCGTGCCCCAGCCGCAGGGCCTTCTTGGCGGCGCGCAGCCCGACCGGCGAGTTGCGGGCGATCCGGGCCGCCAGCGCCAGCGCCTCCGTGCGGTCCTGCCCGTCGGCGGCCAGCTGGTCCACCAGCCCCAGCTCCGCGGCCTCGGCGGCCGGCACCCGGCGCGCGGTGAACACCAGCTCCGCCGCCCTGGCGGCCCCCACCCGGCGCGGCAGCAGCTGGGTGCCCCCACCGCCGGGGATCACGCCGACCGACACCTCCGGCAGCCCGACCACCGCGCTGCCGTCCGCGACGATCAGATCGCAGGCCAGCGCCAGCTCGAAACCGCCGCCGAGCGCGAAGCCGTGGACGGCGGCGATGGTGGGCACCGGCAGCTCCAGCACCCCGGTGTACGCGGCGCGGGTGTGCGGCCGCTGGCGCATCAGGTCCGCGTCCGTGAAGGAGTTGCGCTCCTTGAGGTCGGCGCCCACGCAGAAGGCCCGCTCATGGGTGGAGCTGAGCACCACGGCCCGTACCGACCGGTCGGCGGCCAGCTCGGTGCACGCCTGCGACAGGGCGTCGGCCATCGCCGTGGAGACCGCGTTCATGGCCTTCGGCCGGTCCATGACCAGCTCCGCCACAAAGCCGTGCCGTTCGATCCCGACCCAGCCCTCTTCCCCGAACCGCCGCATCTCGCGTGTCCCGCCGTCCATGACAGCCCTCCCGGTTAACGACCGTTGACCTGAGTGATCTGGCGGGATCATTTCAGGTACGGGGGCGTACGAACAGGAGGGGTCGCGACGCGGGGGTGCCGGGGTGGCCCGTGGGCCACGGCTCAGCCCCGGCAGCCCGGCCCGGCCCACTCGGCGGGCCCTGCCACG
This sequence comes from Streptomyces chattanoogensis, assembly GCF_001294335.1. Lineage (GTDB taxonomy): Bacteria > Actinomycetota > Actinomycetes > Streptomycetales > Streptomycetaceae > Streptomyces > Streptomyces chattanoogensis. The sequence goes on along the minus strand of NZ_LGKG01000001.1, from coordinate 9,980 downwards.
CCGCACGGCGCCACCCACGCCCTGCGTGATCGCCCTACGTGATCAGGAGCGGCGCCTCAGCAGCCACGGCTCGATGACCCCCAGGCCACGGACCGGCCGCTGCCACATCGGCTGGAGGGCGAAGCGGTACGACGGCGGTGCCTCGCCCGTGCCCTCCCGGGCGGCCTTCTCCGCGGCCGCGGCGTCCGCCTCGGAGACCGGGGCCTCGCCGGTACGTCCCAGCTCCTCCGCGAACGCCTCGTCCACCAGGACGGTGTCCTTGGGCGCTATCGAGGTGAGCCGGCTGGCGAGGTTGACGGTCGTGCCGAAGACATCGCCCATGCGGGTCGTGACCGTGCCGAAGGCGATGCCGACCCGCAGCTCCGGCATCGTCTCGTCGTGGGTCATGGTCTCGATCAGGCGCAGGCCGATCTCCGCCGCGATGCCCGCGTCGTCGGCCGAGAAGAGGACCTCGTCGCCGAGCGTCTTGATCAGCCGGCCGCCGTGCGCGGCCACCAGGTCGGCGCAGGTGGTCTCGAACGCCTCCACCAGCTCGCCCAGTTCCTCCTCCTCCAGGCGGCGGGTCAGGCGGGTGAAACCCACCAGGTCGGCGAAGCCGACGGCCAGGCGGCGGTCGACCATCTCCGCGTCGTCCTGGGCCTGGACGACCCGCCCGGTGGCCGCGGCCAGCTGCCGCCGCCAGACGTAGACCAGGAACTCCTCCAGCTCGGGGAGCAGCAGCTCGACCAGCGGGTAGGTGATCTCGGTGCGGGTCAGGCCGGTGTCGGCCGGTTCGGTCAGGCCCTCCAGGAAGGAGTCGATCTGCCAGTCGGCGAGGCGGGCGGTGGTCTGGCCGGTGGAGCGGGCGACCTGTACGGCCATCGCCTCGCTCAGCAGGCCGGCTTCGACCAGACCGGCGAGCCGCCGCAGCGCCAGCACATCGGCCTCGGTCAGCGCCTTGACCTGGCCGATGTCGGCGAAGCCCATGGCGCGCCAGAAGCGGGCCGCGAGATCCATCGACACACCGGCGCTGCGGGCCGCCTGGAACGGCGTATAGCGGCGGTCGGCGCCGAGGATGAGTTGTTCGAGGCGGATGGCGAGGGGCCCGTCGGGCCCGGCGGGCGCCTCATCCCCCTGGTCGGGGCCCTCGTCCTCCGGGCCGGTGGCTTCGTCGTCCGGCTTGTCGGCTGCGTCGCTCGTCGGGGCGGTGCCCGGGTCGTCCGCGGTCACCGCCTGCTCCCTGTCCGGTCCCTGCGCACTGCCCTTCCGATCACTTCTCGCCCAAGGTCCGCTCCACGGCGGACCGCCCCAACGATACGGCAGGTGTGCTCTGGCTCACTCTCACTGGCGGTGCGCGGTACGCCGCGAGGGCACCCCGCAGCGGGCTGGGCCGGGGCAGGCGCCGTTCGTGGCCGGCGTCGTCACGTACCAGGTGCGGCCCGCAGGTGGACGATGTCGCCCGCGGCCACCGGCTGCTGCACGCCGTCCGCGGTCGCCAGGATCAGCCGTCCGTCGCCGTCGATGGCGACCGCCTCGCCGAGGAGTTCCGCGTCGCCGGGCAGTTCGGCCCGTACGGAGCGGCCCAGGGTGGCGCAGCCGGCGGCGTAGGTCTCCTGGAGGCGGCTGGCCGCGGGGTCGCCGATGGCGTCCTGCCATTTGGCGTACCAGTCCTCCAGCGAGCGCAGTACGGCGCGCAGCAGCGGGTCGCGGTCGGTGCCGCGCGCGCCCGCCAGCGCGAGGGAGCCGGCGGTGGGTACGGGGAGCTCGTCGGCGCGGAGCGAGACGTTCAGGCCGATGCCGATGACGACGCCGTCGCCGGCGCGTTCGGCGAGGATGCCGCCCGTCTTGCGCTCCGCGCCCGCCACCGTGACGAGGAGGTCGTTGGGCCACTTCAGCGCGATGTCGACGCCTGCCGAACGGACGAGGGCGGCGGCGGTGGCCACGCCGGTGAGCAGCGGCAGCCAGCCCCAGCGGGACATCGGGACCTGGGGGGTGAGATAGACGGAGAAGAAGAGGCCGGAGCGCGGCGGCGCCGACCAGCGGCGGTCCAGCCGCCCGCGGCCCGCCGACTGCTCCTCGGCGATGAGGACGGCGCCCTCGGACACCTCCCCCTTGGCCGCGCGCGCGGCGAGGTCGGTGTTGGTGGACCCGGTGGAGGCGACGACGTCCAGGGAGGTCCACAGCGCTCCGGGGCGGACCAGGGCTCGGCGCAGCGCGTGCTCGGAGAGCGGCGGGCGGTCCAGATCGCTCCAGCGGCCTGCGTCTTTGTCCCGGTTTCCCGGTGGTTGAGGCGTCATGGGACCAGCCTAGGTGTGGTCAACGACGCAGTGCCGCAGAGCAGTCCCGCGGATACGCTACGAGTCGGTAGCCAAACCCGTTCCCCACGCGTACCACCCTCAGTACGCGCTTGTACGAGCACCAGTCCAGGACGAGCAGGAGCCGCATCCCGATGTCCGAACCGGAAGCAACCGCTTTGAACAATCCAGGCAGCCACACCACCGCGGGCAAACTGGCGGATCTGCAGCGGCGGGTCGAAGAAGCCACCCATGCCGGTTCCGCCCGTGCGGTGGAAAAGCAGCATGCCAAGGGGAAGCTGACGGCGCGTGAGCGCATCGGTCTGCTTCTGGACGAGGGCTCGTTCGTCGAGCTCGACGAATTCGCGCGGCACCGGTCGACCGATTTCGGCATGGAGAAGAACCGCCCGTACGGCGACGGCGTGGTCACCGGTTACGGCACCGTCGACGGCCGCCCGGTGGCCGTCTTCTCCCAGGACTTCACGGTCTTCGGCGGCGCGCTCGGCGGCGTCTTCGGCGAGAAGATCGTCAAGGTCATGGACTTCGCGCTGAAGAACGGCTGCCCGGTCATCGGCATCAACGACTCCGGCGGCGCCCGCATCCAGGAAGGTGTGGTCTCGCTGGGTGCCTACGGCGAGATCTTCCGCCGCAACACCCATGCCTCCGGCGTGATCCCGCAGATCTCGCTGGTCGTCGGCCCGTGCGCGGGCGGGGCCGTCTACTCCCCGGCGATCACCGACTTCACGGTGATGGTCGACCAGACGTCGCACATGTTCATCACCGGGCCGGACGTCATCAAGACGGTCACGGGTGAGGACGTCGGTTTCGAGGAGCTGGGCGGTGCGCGGACGCACAACAGCACCTCGGGCGTGGCGCACCACATGGCGGGTGACGAGAAGGACGCCATCGACTACGTCAAGACGCTGCTGTCCTACCTGCCGTCCAACAACCTCTCCGAGCCGCCGTCCTTCCCCGAGGAGGCCGACCTGGAGACGTCGGACTACGACCGTGAGCTGGACACCCTGATCCCGGACTCCGCGAACCAGCCGTATGACATGCACACCGCGATCGAGCATGTGCTGGACGACGGCGAGTTCCTGGAGACCCAGGCGCTGTTCGCGCCGAACATCCTCACCGGCTTCGGCCGGGTCGAGGGCCACTCGGTCGGTATCGTCGCCAACCAGCCCATGCAGTTCGCCGGTGTCCTGGACATCAACGCGTCCGAAAAGGCCGCGCGGTTCATCCGGACCTGCGATGCGTACAACGTCCCGGTCGTCACCTTCGTCGACGTCCCCGGCTTCCTGCCCGGCACCGACCAGGAGTACGACGGCATCATCCGCCGCGGCGCCAAGCTGATCTACGCGTACGCCGAGGCGACGGTCCCGCTGATCACGGTCATCACGCGCAAGGCCTACGGCGGTGCGTACGACGTCATGGGCTCCAAGCACCTGGGCGCGGACCTCAACCTCGCCTGGCCGACCGCGCAGATCGCCGTCATGGGCGCGCAGGGCGCGGTCAACATCCTGCACCGCCGCACGCTCGCCGCGATCGAGGACCCGGCCGAACAGGAAGCCAAGCGGCAGGAGCTGATCCAGGAGTACGAGGACACCCTGCTCAACCCGTACGTCTCGGCCGAGCGCGGCTATGTCGACGCGGTGATCATGCCGTCCGAGACACGCCGCCACATCGTCCGCGGGCTGCGCACCCTGCGCAACAAGCGCGAGGCGCTGCCGCCGAAGAAGCACGGCAACATCCCGCTCTAGGAGGTCCGTCGCCATGATCAAGGTCGTACGAGGCAATCCGACCCCCGAGGAGCTGGCCGCCGCACTGGCGGTGGTGCGGGCGCGGGCGGTGGCCGCCGCTGCCGCCGCCCCCGCGGGCGAGGCCCGCGGCGACGAGTGGTCCGACCCGGCGTCCACCGTTCCGGCCCGCTCCCGGGTGCCGCACCCGGGGCCGCGTGCCTGGCGGACCAGCTACTGGCCCCGCTGACCCCGTACGTCGGGGTGGGCCGGGGCGGGAGTCGTTGCCGGTTGCTGTGTGCGCCGACCGGTCCGGTGTGAGATGCACCGCAGAGCCGCTCCGGCTCCCCCGGAAAGTCGCTGCATCATGCACTGACTAGTCCTTCGCGCCGTGGCGCCTGAGTACGCGTACTCAGGCGCCGCGGCCGTGCCCGGGCGCAGGATCGGTCGCATGCTGTGGTCCGACCCGCCCGATGAGCCGCCCGAGGAGCTGCGCGATGCGCAGGACAAACTCCGCCGGATGGGCATCGTGCTCGCCATAGCCGCGATCCTGGGGACGATTCTCCTCGCCTGGCGGTGACGGCGCCGGGGTGACGGCCCGGAGACGAGCGTCCGGAGACGAGGGCCCGGAGACGAGCGTCCGGAAATGACGCAACCTTTGCCTCGCTCGTCGCATCTTTACCTCCCGAAGAGCGCAAATCGGGCGGGGCGGGTGGTACCTGTCCCGCGCCCCTGGGGAGTGGGAGAGCGACGCGATGAACAGGCCGCTGCGGCACATAGCCGTCTTCTGCGGGGTGTTGGTCCTCGCCCTGCTGGTCCGGGTGACCTGGATCCAGTTCGTCACGGGCGAGGAGCTCGCGAACGACCCGAACAACCGCCGGGTCAAGATCGAGGCGTTCTCCTATCCGCGCGGCAACATCATCGTGGGCGGCAAACCCGTCACCGGATCCGTGGCGACCGACGGCGACTTCAAGTACAAGCGGACGTACAAGGACGGGGCGATGTACGCGCCGATCACCGGGTACGCCTCGCAGGCGCAGGGCGAGAGCATGCTCGAGGGCGTCTACAAGAAGGTCCTCAGCGGCAAGGACGACCGGCTGTTCTTCAACCGGGCACAGGCCGTGCTGACGGGTGAGAAGCCGCGCGGCGGCGATGTCATCACCACCATCGACGAGAAGGCCCAGAAGGCGGCCTACAAGGGCCTGACCGATCTGCACGCCCGCGGCGCCGTCGTCGCCCTCGACCCGCGCACCGGAAAGATCCTCGCGCTGGCCAGCACCCCGTCGTACGACCCCTCCGTCTTCGCCGGGCTGAGCACGGCGGAGGCCAAGAAGTACCTGGCCCTCGACGCCGACAAGAGCAAGCCGATGAACAACCGGGCGCTGCGCGAGATCTACCCGCCCGGCTCGACCTTCAAGATCCTCACCGCGGCCGCGGCCCTGGAGCACGGCACCGTCACCGACATCGACACCCCCTCCGGTGCCCCCGCTCCGTACACCCTCCCCCAGACCCACACCCGGGTCGGCAACGACGTGGCCGGCGCCCCCTGTGACAAGGCATCGATGAAGACCGGCATGCAGTGGTCGTGCAACAACGTCTTCCTGGACGCGGCCCACAAGCTGGGGACGGACAAGATGCGCGAGACCGCCGAGAAGTTCGGCTTCAACAAGGAGCAGTTCGTCCCCGTCCGCGCGGTCGCCAGCGGCTACCCCAAGAAGCTCGACCAGCCGCAGACCGCGCTCACCGGCATGGGCCAGGGCAGCCTGACCAGCACCCCGCTCCAGATGGCCATGGTCGTCGCCGGGATCGCCAACAACGGCAAGGTGATGAAGCCGTACATGGTCGACGAGCTGAAGGGCCCCGGCATGTCCACCATCGAGAAGTTCGAGCCGACGCCGCTGCACCCCGACGACCCGCAGGCCGTCTCCGAGGACACCGCCAAGAAGGTGCAGGAGATGATGGAGTACACCGTCGCCAAGGGCACCGCGGAGAAGGCGGCGATCGACGGCGTCACCGTCGGCGGCAAGACCGGCACCGCCCAGCACGGCGCCAACGTCAACGACGAGCGCCCCTACGCCTGGTTCGTCTCGTACGCCAAGCAGAGCGACGGCACCTCCCCGGTCGCGGTGGCCGTCTTCGTCGACCCCAAGGACATGGACATCCCCCGCTCCGAGATCGCCGGCGGCAAGCTGGGCGGCCCGATCGCGAAGTCGGTGATGCGGGCGGTGCTGGGCAAGTAACGCCGCGCGCTCCCCGCCACCGCCTCCGTACGATGGCGACCATGACCCCAGCGCCCCACCCCCACCACCACCCCGAGCCCGACCCCCGGGCCCGCCGCCTCGTCCTCGCCTCGCAGTCCCCCGCCCGGCTCGGCCTGCTCCAGCAGGCGGGGCTGGCGCCCGAGGTGATCGTCAGCGGTGTCGACGAGGATGCGCTCACCGCCGCCACACCGGGCGAGCTGGCCCGGGTCCTGGCCGAGGCCAAGGCCGCCGCGGTCGCCGCCCGCCCGGAGGCGGCGGGTGCGCTGGTCATCGGCTGCGACTCGGTCCTGGAACTGGACGGCCGCGCGCTGGGCAAGCCCGCCGACGCGGAGGACGCCACCGCCCGCTGGAAGTCCATGCGCGGCCGCTCCGGCGTCCTCCAGACCGGCCACTGCGTCATCGACACGGCGACCGGCCGCAAGACCTCCGCCACCGCCGCCACCACCGTCCGCTTCGGCGAGCCCACCGACACCGAGATCGCCGCCTACGTCGCCAGCGGCGAGCCGCTCTTCGTCGCCGGCGCCTTCACCCTCGACGGCCGCTCCGCCCCCTTCATCGACGGCATCGACGGCGACCCCGGCAACGTCATCGGCCTCTCCCTGCCGCTGCTGCGCCGGCTGCTCGCCGGTCTGGACATCGCCATCACCGACCTGTGGACCTGAACGGCCCGCGCACACAGGCCACTTGACGGGCCCCGGCTCCGGCGCGGTGCGGCCGTATGTAGCAAGCTGACCTCATGGCGACAAAGGCGACCATCGCAGAACTGCTCACCTATCCGGTCAAGGGGTGCGCCGGGGTCCCGCTGACCGAGGCCGAGCTGACGCCCGCCGGGCTGCCGTACGACCGGAGCTTCATGGTGGTCGGCGAAGGCGGCGTCTACCGCAGTCAGCGCAGGGATCCGAAGCTGGCGCTGATACGGCCCGAGATCGGCGAGGAGGGGGCGTACCTCACCCTGCGGACCGCGGGCACGGCCCCGGTCCGCTTCCCCGTCGACACCGCCTCGGCCCGCGTCCCCGTCGACCTGTTCGGGGCGCCGTACCAGGGCATCGACCAGGGCGATGCCGCGGCCGGGTGGCTGTCCGAGGTCCTCGGGACGGCCAGCCGGCTGGTGTGCGTACCGCCGGAGCACGAACGGATCGCGCCCGGGATCCACCCGGGGACCTCCGCGTACGCCGACAGCAGCCCGCTGCACATCCTCTCCCGGGCCACCCTCGACCACCTCAACGCCCGCTACACCGCGGCGGGCAAGCCGTCCCTGCCCATGAGCCGGTTCCGGCCGAACATCGTCGTGGACGGCTGGACCGACCCGCACGAGGAGGACCGCGCGCGACGGGTCACGGCCGGCGTCGCCGAGCTGGGCTTCGCCAAGCCGGCGATCCGCTGCGCCGTCACCCTGGTCGACCAGGAGGCGGGCGCCAAGGCCGGGCCCGAGCCGCTGCGCATGCTGGCCACGTACCGGCGGGCGCCGGAGGGGGGTGTGGCGTTCGGGGCGCTGTACTCCGTGCTGCGGACGGGGAAGCTGGCGGTGGGGGATGAGTTCGCTGTTGTCGAAGGCGCCGGGGACAAGGCCGGGGGCGACGCCGGGGAGGCGGGCGGGACCGGAACGCCACCGGGCGCCGGTGCGTCCTGGACGATGTGAGCGATCCCGACTGCGCCGCCCGGCTCACCGCCGGCCCGGCCGCTCCCCGGGCCCCTGCCGCCCTGCGCTCCGGCGAGGACGTACGGGAGCCCGCGCGCACGGCCCTCTGGACGCCCGGGACGAGCGGCCCGGTCGGATCATTGCCGTCCGGCGGTGCGCCGGCACGCCGCCTCCGGCACGGTACGCAGCAAGTCCGTCCGGACGGGAAGCCCGACCGGCACCCGCCGGCCGCCCCGGGGCCGTCCGGGTGATTTTCCACGATGGCCGGAATTCGGCCCCGGGTTCTCCCTGCCGACGGGCCCTGGCGCGCATCGTGGCGGGACCGGATGCCCCGATGCGACCACGAGGAGCGCGGACCATGCCCAAGATCCTGATCATCGCCGGTGATGCCACCGAGGACCTGGAGTTCTTCTACCCCTACCAGCGGATGCTGGAGGAGGGCTACGAGACCCATGTCGCGGCGCCCTCCCGCAAGAAGCTGTCGTTCGTCACCCATGACTTCGTCGACGGCTTCGACACCTACATCGAGCGCCAGGGCCACTCCTGGCCGGCCGACCTCGCCCTGGCGGACGTCGAGCCGACGGAGTACGCGGCCCTGGTGCTCCCGGGCGGCCGGGGGCCCGAATACCTGCGCAACGACCCCGACTTCCGGCGCGTCGTCACCCACTTCTTCGACGCCGCCAAGCCCGTCGCCCACATCTGCCACGCGGCCATCGCCCTCGCCCCGCTCGGCGTCCTCAAGGGGCGCCGGACCTCCGCCTACCCCGCCTGTGCGCCGGACGTGGAGATGGCCGGCGGAATCTTCGTCGACGGCGCGGCGGTCGTGGACGGCAACGTCGTCTCGGCACGGGCCTGGCCCGACCAGCCGAAGTGGATGCGGGCGTTCATCGGTGTGCTGCGCAAGGAGGCGCCGGCGGAGGGCTAGGGCCTGTCCGACGGGTCAGTCCCCAGGACTCTCGTAACGGGCGGATGATCCGCGAACTCGCCACCGCAGCGGCCGGATTGAGCCATCTGCCCTGCGGTGGGGGGCCACCATTCCCCGTCGGCGGTCAGGCCGAGCCGGGCGCCGTACCGAGCGCCTCGGCGCCCCCGTCACCGTCCGCGGCCGGGGTCCGGGGCTCCCCGTACGCCACCAGCGTCAGCACGATCATCGCGAGGACGACCATCATCCCGGCGAACGCCGGCCAGCCCACCGGCCCGACGACGAACGCGCCGAGCACACCGTGCACCACCGCACAGGTGATGAGCACGATGCGGGCGAAGCCGCCGGGCGCGCGGTCGCGCAGCCCGGTCCGTGCCATGACGGCAGCACAGAGGAGCAGATAGAGCCCGAACAGCGCGCCCGCGACCCAGGCGCCGACGGACATCGCGCCGGGCTTCAGCCCCGCCAGCGACATCTGCTGATGATCCACGACAATGCTCAGGATCCAGTTGAGCAGGACGATCCCGAGCGCCTCAAGGATCAGCACCATCGCCGCAACCAAGGCCACCGGCCTGCGCGCCACCACCCGCCCACCCACTTCCGCCGTCACCGCTCCATGGCCGGTACCGCCGTTACCTCGAGTACCGGAGACATCGCGCACGCTACTGCTGGGTAATAGCTGGGGCAAGAGGTCTGCACGAGTGGCGTTCAGGTGTACGGGAGGGGGCGCCCCGGCCGCGGGAGCGGGGCGCAAAGATTCCTTCGCCCATTCGTAGGGACTCCACAAAGAATTGACGACCCGCCGAACGCTCTCGGCCAGAGACCTAGACCACATCGAGCCTTGGTGACCATCTCCGGATTCCGGGCCTACCCTGGGCTATCAAGGGACTTCGGTCCCTCGACGACACCTCCGCCACGCTCCGTGTGGGCAAGCTCACCCCCGGGATCGGCTCGGCATGCGGTGTCGTCAGTCCCTAAACTCGCGACGTTAATTTGTTGCGGCGAAGCGCCAAGGAAGGACCCATCGTGCGCAAGGTGCTCATCGCGAACCGTGGCGAGATCGCCGTCCGGGTTGCCCGTGCCTGCCGGGACGCGGGGATCGGGAGTGTGGCTGTCTACGCCGACCCGGACCGCGACGCCCTGCAT